>NZ_CAXUPK020000017.1:0-1599 GCF_964252865.1 Devosia sp. LjRoot3 | reverse complement strand
GGGGGTGCGGCTTAAAACTTGGACTGGTTATGCCTTAATACCAAGACTTTCGCGGTATTCGACAGGGCTAAGAGCGCCAAGGGATATTTTGATGCGCTTCTCATTGTACCAACGGATGTAGGAATCAACTTCCTTCACGAACTGCTCGACCGTGGCGGCCTTCCAGTCCCGCGGGTAAAAGAGTTCCGTTTTCAGCCTCCCGAAGAAGCCTTCGCATGCAGCGTTGTCTTGCGAGCACCCCTTGCGGGACATTGAGCGTACCAGCTTGGCGTCATCAACTCTCGATAGCCAACCTGGCCAGCGATAATGGGCACCGCGATCAGAATGAACGATGGGCCGAGCATCTGCGTCCGATAAAGTCTCGATGGCGGCATCCAGCATCGTATTGACCAGCTCGGCATCCGGATGCGTTCCAATGGACCAGCTGATAACCAAGCCATCGAAGCAGTCGATGATGGGCGAGAGGTACACCTTGCCAGCCGGGATCTGGAACTCGGTGATGTCCGTAAGCCACTTTTCGTTCGGGGCTCTGGCCTGAAAATCGCGGTTGATGAGGTTTTCAGGAGCCGGACTGATTTCTCCAAGATAGGAGCCGTACCGGCGCCGCTTTGGCCGTGCAACGACCAAGCTTTCCTGTTTCATCAACCGCTGCACGACCTTTTCTGAGACCACAATGCGCTGCCTGGCCAGCGACGCCCGCAGTCTGCGATAACCGTAGCAGCGACGGTTGAGTTCGAAGATTTCAGCGATACTTTGACGAACGGCGAGGTACTTGTCTGCAAGCTTCACACGGGCCCGATGGTAGAAGTACGAACTTCGTGCCAGGCCCAACTGGGCAAGCAGATCTGGCAGCCGATAGAGGTCTTTGAGGGCGTCAACCAGCAGTGTCTTCTCCCGATTGCTCAGGAGCTGCAGATCAACGCCCAGGCCTTTTTTTAGAAGTTCATTGGCCTTCTTCAAGAGGTCCCGTTCGATCTGCAGTTGCCGGATGTCGCGTTGCAGGGATTCGAGCTGACGCTGCAGCTCCTCTCGCTCTGCCGGCACGGACTTATTGCGTTTCATGGTTGAGAGAGCCTCAGAGCCGAGTAACTGGTTTCTCCAGTTATACAATGTCGGCCTGCACACGCCGAGTTTGTCGGCAATGGCCTGCGCACTTTCTTCTCGACCGCAAAGACTGATGACGCCCTCCTGCTTCAATGAGTCTGGATAGCTTGGGCGGCCAGCCACCCCAACTATGGCTTTCCTGGTCTGAGGAAGCGCCTCGCGAACCCATGCGGTCAACGTTCCACGACCGGGATAGCCCAACGCTCTCATCGTCGCGGAAATGCAGCGATCATGCGTGAGGTAGTGTTCTACGGCCGCCTGTTTGTGCGCCTGACTGTACTTGGGGCCTCGGACCGCAACACCTACTGGCAAATCGAGGCGCTTTTCGTATTCGCGATGCCAGCCCTTTAAGGCATTCTTGGTCGGGTAACCCAGCTGCAGAATGGTCGCCCTGACACGTTTGCCGAGCCTGATATACAGCTCGACCGCGCGGATCCTATCTTCGTACGAATACATGAACTACCTCCTGTGATAGTCCAAGTTTTCGTCCGCATC
>NZ_CAXUPK020000016.1:0-2470 GCF_964252865.1 Devosia sp. LjRoot3 | reverse complement strand
GTAAGCGCGTAGGCGAGGCCGTTAGGGCTTGAAGTTCCAAGGCATGAGGTCTGGGATTTGGCTGTTTGGCCAGCCGCCTGCGATGCGTTCGAGCGTGTCGGCGAGCCAGGCATTTGGATCGACGCCGTTCATCTTGGCCGTGGTGAGCAGCGTGGCGATCGTGGCCCACGTCCGGCCACCACCATCCGATCCGGCGAAGAGAGCATTTTTGCGGGTAATGGTTTGGGGCCTGATGGCGCGTTCGACAATGTTGGAATCGATCTCGATACGACCATCGGCAAGGAAGCGTTCGAGTGCGACGCGGCGACTGAGGGTATAGCGGATGGCCTCGGCCAGCTTGGATTTGCCTGACAGGCGCGGCAGCTCCCGGTCCAGTATGTTGAACAGCTCTGCCACGATGGGACTGGAGCGCTCTGCCCGGAGGCTGGCGCGCAGTTCTGGATCGTGGCCGCGGATATCCTCCTCGATGGCCCAGAGCGGGGCCATGGCCTTGACCACGGCGCTGGCAAAGGGCGAGGCATCGCTGGAGTGGAGATCGAAGAACTTGCGCCGCGCGTGTGCCCAGCACCCGGCAAGGGTCATGGCATCATTGGCGCCGCTCTGCTTGCCCAGCCGGTTATAGGCAGTATAGCCATCGACCTGCAGGATACCGCAATATCCATCAAGATGCCGGGCGACGCAATCGCCGGACCGAGAGTCTTCGAACCGATAGGCCACCATGGGCGGTCCTGATCCACCAAAGGGTCGATCGTCCCGAGCATAGGCCCAGAGCCAGGCGGTCTTCACCTTGCCCGAGCCCGGCGCCAGGGTCGGTAACTGGGTCTCGTCGGCGAAGATCCGTTCGCCCTGTTTGATGGTGTGAAGGACGTACTGGGCCAGCGGTTCGAGTTCGAAGCCCAGCCGCCCCATCCACTGGGCCATCAGCGAGCGGTCCAGCTCCACGCCATCGCGGGCGTAAATTTCCTCTTGCCGGTAAAGCGGCAAGCCATCGGCATATTTGCTGACCGCCACCTGGGCCAGCAGCGCCTCGGTGGGGATGCCGCCGACAATCAGGTGATCGGGCGCCGGCGCCTGCACGATGCGGTCTTCGCCGTCAGCCAGGCGATAGGCGTATTTTGGACGACGGGTGACGATGACGCGGAACGTCGCCGGGGTCACATCGAGCCGTTCGGAGACGTCTTCGCCAATTCGGACGGCCTCCAGACCAACGCAGTCGGCCGGCACGTCTGGCTCGATAACCTGCTCGATCCGTTCCAGGTGTGGAGCAAAGCCTTTTCGCGGCCGCGACGGGCGGGGAGCGGTACTGTTCCTGTCGCGTGCCTCCAGCCCAGACTTGATCTCCTCAATGCCGGTTTCGATCTCGTCGAACACGAAAGCCATCTGCTCATCGTTGAGCGGGTCGTGGCGTAGCCGTTCAGAGCGCGTGCCGTATTGGGCGCGCTGCAGCATGGCGACGATCGAGGTCAGTCGCGCGATACGCTCGTCGGCCGTGGCGTTGATGACCTTGAGTTCGGCGATCTCGGCATGGGCAGCAGCGATCATCGCCTTAAGCGCGTCAATGTCGTCTGGGAGCTGTTGCGGATCGGTCGGAGCCATGACCGCATTATGGCATAAAACACCCCGGATTGCCTGGGGTTTTGTATCACTGAGTCAGTCTGCCGCAGGCTTTTACCCAGCCGATTGTGGCCGGCTCTCAGTCACCGCGTGCACCCGTTTCCAGTCCATACCCTCCACCAGCGCCAGCAGTTGCGCATGGCTCAGGTGGACCCGGCTGTGGCCGATCCGCGGCCAGCAGAACGCCGCCTTTTCCAGCCGCTTGGCGTACAGACACAAACCCGTGCCATCCCACCACACGATCTTGACCCGATCAGCGCGCTTTGACCGGAAAACGTAGAGCGAGCCGTCGAACGGGTCTGCTCCGGCGTCGCGCACCAGACCGACCAACCCATCAGGTCCTTTCCTGAAGTCGACCGGATGGCTGGCCAAAAATACCTTGGCGCCCGAGGGGATCATGCGGACCGAACAGCGCGCAGGACCCGGCGCAGGTGATCCTCGCTGACTGTCGGGCCAACCCGGATCATGGCACCTGCGATCTCGATCTCGACAGTCCCGCCCGAGCAAGAATGCTCCTCGCTCGGCGTCTCAAGCCGCTCAACCTGGCCTTTGGCAAAGGCTTTGCGTCGCCAGCCGAACAATTGCGAGGGCGACATTCCGTATCGGCGCGCTACTGCCGACACGTTTGCGTCCGGGGCAAGCGCCTCTTCAAGGATCCGAGCCTTGGTCTCATCGGGCCAATTCCGCCGCGATACCGCAGGACTGCTGTCCATCCGGCCCGGCACCACCTCTAGCAATTGGAAACTTCTATCACTGGACATAGGAGCAGACATGGAAACTCACACCGTCATCAAATCAGACGTGCAAATAATCCAACTCAAGCCAATGCGTCAGACGGGGGCGCCTTGGCGCTTAC
>NZ_CAXUPK020000015.1:0-2476 GCF_964252865.1 Devosia sp. LjRoot3 | reverse complement strand
TGTTGATTGCCACTGAGAAGTGACCCGTTAGGCGGGACTATTTCCATCGAGATTTGACCCATGTTCCAACCGTGCCCTGGCTGTTTTCAGCGGGGGCTGTGGAGTGATCGACATGGCGTTACTGAGCGTTATCCGACGCTGGCATTTTCGAGAGCATCTATCGATCCGGGAGATCGGCCGCAGGACCGGTCTTTCCCGGAACACCATTCGCAAATATCTTCGATCCGACGGCGTGGAGCCGCAGTTCAAGGTCCCAGATAGACCAAGCAAACTGGATCCCTTCGCGGATCGGCTGGCGGCATGGTTGAAGACCGAAGCCAATAGACCGCGCAAGCAAAAGCAAACCCTCAAGCAGCTTCACGCCAATCTGGTGAGCCTGGGGTTCGAGGGGTCCTACAATCGCGTGGCAGCCTTTGCCCGGGAATGGCGAGCGGACCGGCAACGCGAACTGCAGACTTCAGGACGCGGGACCTTCGTGCCCTTGAGTTTTGCCCCTGGCGAGGCTTTCCAGTTCGACTGGTCCGAAGACTGGGCCATCATCGGCAGTGAGCGCACCAAGCTGCAGGTGGCGCACACCAAGCTCAGCTATAGCCGAGCCTTCATCGTCCGAGCCTATCTGCTGCAAACCCACGAGATGCTGTTCGATGCTCATACCCACGCCTTCCGGGTATTTGGCGGCATTCCGCAGCGCGGCATCTATGACAATATGCGCACTGCCATCGACAGGGTCGGCCGCGGCAAGGAGCGGGACGTCAATGCCCGGTTCCAGGCCATGGCGAGCCATTATCTGTTCGAGCCAGAGTTCTGTAACCCGGCCTCTGGCTGGGAGAAGGGCCAGGTCGAGAAGAACGTGCAGGACGCTCGCCACCGGCTCTGGCAGCCCATCCCTCGCTTTCCAACCCTCGACGCGCTCAACGACTGGTTGGAGACTCGTTGCAAGGAACTCTGGTCCCAGACCGCTCACGGCAGAATGGGTGGCACTATTGCCGATCTCTGGGCGGAGGAAGTGCCAAGCCTCATGCCGGCATCGCGGCCGTTCGATGGCTTTGTCGAATATACCAAGCGGGTCACGCCAACCTGCCTCGTGCATCTGGACCGCAACCGCTACAGCGTGCCGGCCTCGTTTGCCAATCGGCCGGTCAGTCTCAGGGTCTATCCCGATCGGATCGTTGTCGCGGCCGAGGGCATGGTCATCTGCGAGCACCATCGTATCATCGATCGCTCCCATGATCAGCCCGGCCGGACAGTCTATGACTGGCGCCACTATCTAGCTGTGGTGCAGCGCAAACCGGGCGCCCTACGCAATGGCGCGCCTTTTGCCGAACTGCCGGATGCCTTCAGAACGCTGCAGCAGCACCTGCTCAAGAAGCCTGGCGGTGATCGGGAGATGGTCGAGATCCTGGCGCTGGTGCTGCAGCACGACGAGAATGCCGTGCTCGTGGCCGTGGAGATGGCGCTGACGGCGGGTGTGCCCACCAAGACCCACGTGTTGAACTTGCTGCACCGCCTGGTTGACGGCAAAGCCATTACGCCGCCGACCATCAATGCGCCCCAGGCTCTGGTGCTGACCAATGAGCCAAAGGCCAATGTCGAGCGCTATGACGCGCTGCGCAAAGCCGCGGAGACCCGCCATGCGTCATAACCCAGCTGCCGGCGCTGTTATCATCATGCTCAAAAGCCTCAAAATGCACGGCATGGCCCAGGCCGTGGGCGAGTTGACCGAGCAAGGTGCTCCAGCCTTTGAGGCCGCTATCCCCATCCTGTCGCAACTGCTCAAGGCCGAGACGGCAGAGCGAGAGGTGCGATCGACAGCCTATCAGCTCAAGACCGCTCGCTTCCCCGCCTACCGTGACCTCAATGGCTTCGACTTCTCCAGCAGCGAGATCAACGAGGCGCTGGTGCGCCAGCTTCATCGCTGCGACTTCCTGGAGGAGGCCAACAATATCGTGCTGGTTGGCGGCCCAGGAACCGGCAAGACCCACATTGCCACTGCCATCGGTGTGCAGGCGATCGAACACCATCAAAAGCGTGTTCGCTTCTTCTCGACCGTCGAGTTGGTCAACGCGCTCGAGCAGGAGAAAATGCAAGGAAAGGCCGGTCAGATTGCAGGGCGCCTCGCTTATGCCGATCTCGTCATTCTCGACGAGCTAGGATACCTGCCGTTCAGCGCTTCAGGTGGCGCTTTGCTCTTCCATCTGCTCAGCAGGCTCTACGAGCACACCAGCGTCGTCATCACCACTAATCTCAGCTTTAGCGAATGGGCCAGCGTGTTCGGTGACGCCAAGATGACCACGGCCTTGCTCGATCGCCTCACCCATCACTGCCACATCCTGGAGACGGGAAACGACAGCTTCCGCTTCAAGAACAGCTCAGCCCATCCGCCGCCAAAACCAAAGGAGAAACCTAGACCCTTGACCGCAACACCTGACACGAAACAAAACTAACAGGCGGGTCACTTCTCAATGGAAAACCCGGG
>NZ_CAXUPK020000014.1:2500-5245 GCF_964252865.1 Devosia sp. LjRoot3 | reverse complement strand
GTGTTTTTGGCAGACCTTGCAGTGACCTACTCTCCCAAGTCTTGAGACTTAGTACCATTGGCGCGGAGGGATTTGACGTTCGAGTTCGGGATGGGATCGGGTCCTGGGCCCCTCGCAAGAACCACAAGGTCAGCGAAAAACACGTTGCGTGATTTTGGTTTGTTTTCTGAACTTTTAGGAAGCCAGCAATCCTTTGATTGCGGACATAGATTAATGAGAACGATCAAGCCGATCGAGCTATTAGTACCGGTAAGCTTCAAGCATTGCTGCTCTTCCACACCCGGCCTATCAACGTGGTGGTCTTCCACGGCTCTGATAGGGAATACTCGTTTTGAGGGGGGCTTCCTGCTTAGATGCTTTCAGCAGTTATCCCTTCCGAACTTAGCTACCCTGCAATGCGGCTGGCGCCACAACAGGTCCACCAGAGGTTCGTCCATCCCGGTCCTCTCGTACTAGGGACAGCTCCTCTCAATATTCCAACACCCACGGCAGATAGGGACCGAACTGTCTCACGACGTTCTGAACCCAGCTCACGTACCACTTTAAATGGCGAACAGCCATACCCTTGGGACCTGCTCCAGCCCCAGGATGTGATGAGCCGACATCGAGGTGCCAAACAATGCCGTCGCTATGGACGCTTGGGCATTATCAGCCTGTTATCCCCAGAGTACCTTTTATTCGTTGAGCGATGGCCCTTCCACACGGGACCACCGGATCACTATGACCGACTTTCGTCTCTGCTCGACTTGTCAGTCTCGCAGTCAGGCAGGCTTATGCCATTGCACTCAGCGGACGATTTCCGACCGTCCTGAGCCCACCATCGCGCGCCTCCGTTACTCTTTGGGAGGCGACCGCCCCAGTCAAACTACCCACCATGCGCTGTCCCGGACACTGTTATGCCGCGGTTAGACACCTATGACGATAAGGGTGGTATCTCATCTTGCGGCTCCACCAAGGCTGGCGCCCTGGCTTCAAAGCCTACCACCTATCCTGCACATGCCGACACAAGTGCCAGCGCAAAGCTATAGTAAAGGTTCATGGGGTCTTTCCGTCTGACCGCAGGAACCCCGCATCTTCACGGGGAATTCAATTTCGCTGAGTCTATACTGGAGACAGTGGGGAAGTCGTTACGCCATTCGTGCAGGTCGGAACTTACCCGACAAGGAATTTCGCTACCTTAGGACCGTTATAGTTACGGCCGCCGTTTACCGGGGCTTCAATTCAAGGCGTTAACCTCTCCTTTTAACCTTCCGGCACCGGGCAGGCGTCAGACCCTATACGTCGATTTGCATCTTCGCAGAGCCCTGTGTTTTTGATAAACAGTCGCCACCCCCTCTTTTGTGACACCCCTATACGGTTGCCCGCATAGAGGTCACGCTTATCCCGAAGTTACGCGTGCAATTTGCCGAGTTCCTTCAGTATAGTTCTCTCAAGCGCCTTGGTATACTCTACCAGTCCACCTGTGTCGGTTTAGGGTACGGTCTATGTTGGTGGAGCTATTTCCTGGAACCGGCTCACTGCACTCCCAATCCGATAAGGGAATACAGCTCTGCGCGATCCGTCACTACCACCAGGCCCACGAATATTAACGTGGTTCCCATCGTCTACGCATTTCTGCCTCGACTTAGGGGCCGGCTAACCCTGCGCTGATTAGCATTGCGCAGGAACCCTTGGACTTTCGGCGAAAGTGTCTCTCACACTTTTTGTCGCTACTCATGTCATCATTCGCACTTCCGATACCTCCACGGCCCCTCACAGGTACCGCTTCACAGGCTTACGGAACGCTCCGCTACCGCTTACACATAAGTGTAAACCCTAAGCTTCGGTGCATAGTTTTAGACCCGGTACATCTTCGCCGCAGGATCACTTGACCAGTGAGCTGTTACGCTATCTTTAAAGGATGGCTGCTTCTAAGCCAACCTCCTGGTTGTCTAAGTAATCCCACATGCTTTCCCACTTAACTATGACTTGGGGACCTTAGCTGTAGGTTAGGGTTGTTTCCCTTTTGACGATGGACGTTAGCACCCACCGTCTGTCTCCCAGATAGTACTCTCGGGTATTCGGAGTTTGGTTAGGTTTGGTAAGTCGGTGAGACCCCCTAGCCCATCCAGTGCTCTACCCCCCGAGGTATTCGTCTGAGGCGATACCTAAATATCTTTCGCGGAGAACCAGCTATTTCCAAGTTTGATTGGCCTTTCACCCCTAGGAACAAGTCATCCCCGTCTTTTTCAACAGACGTGGGTTCGGCCCTCCAGTAAGTGTTACCTTACCTTCAGCCTGCTCATACCTAGATCACTTGGTTTCGGGTCTAATCCGTCTAACTTAACGCCCTATTCAGACTCGCTTTCGCTGCGCCTACACCTAACGGCTTAAGCTTGCTAGACAGACTAAGTCGATGACCCATTATACAAGAGGTACGCCGTCACCCTTGCGGGCTCCGACTGTTTGTATGCATCCAGTTTCAGGTACTATTTCACTCCCCTCGTCGGGGTGCTTTTCACCTTTCCCTCACGGTACTGGTTCGCTATCGGTCGTGTGCGAGTACTTAGGCTTGGATAGTGGTCTACCCATGTTCAGACAGAATTTCACGTGTTCCGCCTTACTCGAGGACTTGCAAGCTTTCTACCGGTACGGGGCTATCACCCACTATGGCCGACTTTTCCAAGTCGTTCCCGTTCTTACTCACAAGCCACTGGCCTGGTCCGCGTTCGCTCGCCACTACTAACGGAGTCTCGTTTGATGTCC
>NZ_CAXUPK020000013.1:0-5386 GCF_964252865.1 Devosia sp. LjRoot3 | reverse complement strand
ACGGAGTGCTTAATCCAACTTACCAAGCTGGGTTACGACGCGACGCCGTTCAACCAGATATTGAAGCAGAACGCAAAAAGAGAGATGAGATTGAGGCTGGGAAAAGTTACTGTAGCCGACGTTTTGGCGGCGCAACCTGTGACGACAAATCTGCTCAAATTTATGCGCGCTTCGATAAAAATGATTGGCGTATCCAACCTGCAGAGTTTTATCGCTTCCATGACGCAGAAGTTAACACTTTCGGATATTTCTGATGAGTCGAAAAATTATCTTGATAAAGCAGGAATTACTACTGCTTGTTTACGAATTAAATCGAAGTGGACTGCTGGCGGAAAATGAGAAAATTCGACCTATCCTTGCGCAGCTCGAGAAGCTCTTACTTTGCGACCTTTCGCCATCAACTAACGATTCTGTCAAAAACTGACGCGTTGGATGAGGAGAAGTGGCTTAATATGCTTGGCACGTTCGTCAAGGACTGGTTTAGATATGAGTCACATTTTGTTCATGGTAGAGATTCTCTTGTTGACATTTTAAAAGAGCGTGGATTACTATCTGAGTCCGATGCTGTTCAACCACTAATAGGTAAGAAATCATGAGTCAAGTTACTGAACAATCCGTACGTTTCCAGACCGCTTTGGCCTCTATTAAGCTCATTCAGGCTTCTGCCGTTTTGGATTTAACCGAAGATGATTTCGATTTTCTGACGAGTAACAAAGTTTGGATTGCTACTGACCGCTCTCGTGCTCGTCGCTGCGTTGAGGCTTGCGTTTATGGTACGCTGGACTTTGTAGGATACCCTCGCTTTCCTGCTCCTGTTGAGTTTATTGCTGCCGTCATTGCTTATTATGTTCATCCCGTCAACATTCAAACGGCCTGTCTCATCATGGAAGGCGCTGAATTTACGGAAAACATTATTAATGGCGTCGAGCGTCCGGTTAAAGCCGCTGAATTGTTCGCGTTTACCTTGCGTGTACGCGCAGGAAACACTGACGTTCTTACTGACGCAGAAGAAAACGTGCGTCAAAAATTACGTGCAGAAGGAGTGATGTAATGTCTAAAGGTAAAAAACGTTCTGGCGCTCGCCCTGGTCGTCCGCAGCCGTTGCGAGGTACTAAAGGCAAGCGTAAAGGCGCTCGTCTTTGGTATGTAGGTGGTCAACAATTTTAATTGCAGGGGCTTCGGCCCCTTACTTGAGGATAAATTATGTCTAATATTCAAACTGGCGCCGAGCGTATGCCGCATGACCTTTCCCATCTTGGCTTCCTTGCTGGTCAGATTGGTCGTCTTATTACCATTTCAACTACTCCGGTTATCGCTGGCGACTCCTTCGAGATGGACGCCGTTGGCGCTCTCCGTCTTTCTCCATTGCGTCGTGGCCTTGCTATTGACTCTACTGTAGACATTTTTACTTTTTATGTCCCTCATCGTCACGTTTATGGTGAACAGTGGATTAAGTTCATGAAGGATGGTGTTAATGCCACTCCTCTCCCGACTGTTAACACTACTGGTTATATTGACCATGCCGCTTTTCTTGGCACGATTAACCCTGATACCAATAAAATCCCTAAGCATTTGTTTCAGGGTTATTTGAATATCTATAACAACTATTTTAAAGCGCCGTGGATGCCTGACCGTACCGAGGCTAACCCTAATGAGCTTAATCAAGATGATGCTCGTTATGGTTTCCGTTGCTGCCATCTCAAAAACATTTGGACTGCTCCGCTTCCTCCTGAGACTGAGCTTTCTCGCCAAATGACGACTTCTACCACATCTATTGACATTATGGGTCTGCAAGCTGCTTATGCTAATTTGCATACTGACCAAGAACGTGATTACTTCATGCAGCGTTACCATGATGTTATTTCTTCATTTGGAGGTAAAACCTCTTATGACGCTGACAACCGTCCTTTACTTGTCATGCGCTCTAATCTCTGGGCATCTGGCTATGATGTTGATGGAACTGACCAAACGTCGTTAGGCCAGTTTTCTGGTCGTGTTCAACAGACCTATAAACATTCTGTGCCGCGTTTCTTTGTTCCTGAGCATGGCACTATGTTTACTCTTGCGCTTGTTCGTTTTCCGCCTACTGCGACTAAAGAGATTCAGTACCTTAACGCTAAAGGTGCTTTGACTTATACCGATATTGCTGGCGACCCTGTTTTGTATGGCAACTTGCCGCCGCGTGAAATTTCTATGAAGGATGTTTTCCGTTCTGGTGATTCGTCTAAGAAGTTTAAGATTGCTGAGGGTCAGTGGTATCGTTATGCGCCTTCGTATGTTTCTCCTGCTTATCACCTTCTTGAAGGCTTCCCATTCATTCAGGAACCGCCTTCTGGTGATTTGCAAGAACGCGTACTTATTCGCCACCATGATTATGACCAGTGTTTCCAGTCCGTTCAGTTGTTGCAGTGGAATAGTCAGGTTAAATTTAATGTGACCGTTTATCGCAATCTGCCGACCACTCGCGATTCAATCATGACTTCGTGATAAAAGATTGAGTGTGAGGTTATAACGCCGAAGCGGTAAAAATTTTAATTTTTGCCGCTGAGGGGTTGACCAAGCGAAGCGCGGTAGGTTTTCTGCTTAGGAGTTTAATCATGTTTCAGACTTTTATTTCTCGCCATAATTCAAACTTTTTTTCTGATAAGCTGGTTCTCACTTCTGTTACTCCAGCTTCTTCGGCACCTGTTTTACAGACACCTAAAGCTACATCGTCAACGTTATATTTTGATAGTTTGACGGTTAATGCTGGTAATGGTGGTTTTCTTCATTGCATTCAGATGGATACATCTGTCAACGCCGCTAATCAGGTTGTTTCTGTTGGTGCTGATATTGCTTTTGATGCCGACCCTAAATTTTTTGCCTGTTTGGTTCGCTTTGAGTCTTCTTCGGTTCCGACTACCCTCCCGACTGCCTATGATGTTTATCCTTTGGATGGTCGCCATGATGGTGGTTATTATACCGTCAAGGACTGTGTGACTATTGACGTCCTTCCCCGTACGCCGGGCAATAATGTTTATGTTGGTTTCATGGTTTGGTCTAACTTTACCGCTACTAAATGCCGCGGATTGGTTTCGCTGAATCAGGTTATTAAAGAGATTATTTGTCTCCAGCCACTTAAGTGAGGTGATTTATGTTTGGTGCTATTGCTGGCGGTATTGCTTCTGCTCTTGCTGGTGGCGCCATGTCTAAATTGTTTGGAGGCGGTCAAAAAGCCGCCTCCGGTGGCATTCAAGGTGATGTGCTTGCTACCGATAACAATACTGTAGGCATGGGTGATGCTGGTATTAAATCTGCCATTCAAGGCTCTAATGTTCCTAACCCTGATGAGGCCGTCCCTAGTTTTGTTTCTGGTGCTATGGCTAAAGCTGGTAAAGGACTTCTTGAAGGTACGTTGCAGGCTGGCACTTCTGCCGTTTCTGATAAGTTGCTTGATTTGGTTGGACTTGGTGGCAAGTCTGCCGCTGATAAAGGAAAGGATACTCGTGATTATCTTGCTGCTGCATTTCCTGAGCTTAATGCTTGGGAGCGTGCTGGTGCTGATGCTTCCTCTGCTGGTATGGTTGACGCCGGATTTGAGAATCAAAAAGAGCTTACTAAAATGCAACTGGACAATCAGAAAGAGATTGCCGAGATGCAAAATGAGACTCAAAAAGAGATTGCTGGCATTCAGTCGGCGACTTCACGCCAGAATACGAAAGACCAGGTATATGCACAAAATGAGATGCTTGCTTATCAACAGAAGGAGTCTACTGCTCGCGTTGCGTCTATTATGGAAAACACCAATCTTTCCAAGCAACAGCAGGTTTCCGAGATTATGCGCCAAATGCTTACTCAAGCTCAAACGGCTGGTCAGTATTTTACCAATGACCAAATCAAAGAAATGACTCGCAAGGTTAGTGCTGAGGTTGACTTAGTTCATCAGCAAACGCAGAATCAGCGGTATGGCTCTTCTCATATTGGCGCTACTGCAAAGGATATTTCTAATGTCGTCACTGATGCTGCTTCTGGTGTGGTTGATATTTTTCATGGTATTGATAAAGCTGTTGCCGATACTTGGAACAATTTCTGGAAAGACGGTAAAGCTGATGGTATTGGCTCTAATTTGTCTAGGAAATAACCGTCAGGATTGACACCCTCCCAATTGTATGTTTTCATGCCTCCAAATCTTGGAGGCTTTTTTATGGTTCGTTCTTATTACCCTTCTGAATGTCACGCTGATTATTTTGACTTTGAGCGTATCGAGGCTCTTAAACCTGCTATTGAGGCTTGTGGCATTTCTACTCTTTCTCAATCCCCAATGCTTGGCTTCCATAAGCAGATGGATAACCGCATCAAGCTCTTGGAAGAGATTCTGTCTTTTCGTATGCAGGGCGTTGAGTTCGATAATGGTGATATGTATGTTGACGGCCATAAGGCTGCTTCTGACGTTCGTGATGAGTTTGTATCTGTTACTGAGAAGTTAATGGATGAATTGGCACAATGCTACAATGTGCTCCCCCAACTTGATATTAATAACACTATAGACCACCGCCCCGAAGGGGACGAAAAATGGTTTTTAGAGAACGAGAAGACGGTTACGCAGTTTTGCCGCAAGCTGGCTGCTGAACGCCCTCTTAAGGATATTCGCGATGAGTATAATTACCCCAAAAAGAAAGGTATTAAGGATGAGTGTTCAAGATTGCTGGAGGCCTCCACTATGAAATCGCGTAGAGGCTTTGCTATTCAGCGTTTGATGAATGCAATGCGACAGGCTCATGCTGATGGTTGGTTTATCGTTTTTGACACTCTCACGTTGGCTGACGACCGATTAGAGGCGTTTTATGATAATCCCAATGCTTTGCGTGACTATTTTCGTGATATTGGTCGTATGGTTCTTGCTGCCGAGGGTCGCAAGGCTAATGATTCACACGCCGACTGCTATCAGTATTTTTGTGTGCCTGAGTATGGTACAGCTAATGGCCGTCTTCATTTCCATGCGGTGCACTTTATGCGGACACTTCCTACAGGTAGCGTTGACCCTAATTTTGGTCGTCGGGTACGCAATCGCCGCCAGTTAAATAGCTTGCAAAATACGTGGCCTTATGGTTACAGTATGCCCATCGCAGTTCGCTACACGCAGGACGCTTTTTCACGTTCTGGTTGGTTGTGGCCTGTTGATGCTAAAGGTGAGCCGCTTAAAGCTACCAGTTATATGGCTGTTGGTTTCTATGTGGCTAAATACGTTAACAAAAAGTCAGATATGGACCTTGCTGCTAAAGGTCTAGGAGCTAAAGAATGGAACAACTCACTAAAAACCAAGCTGTCGCTACTTCCCAAGAAGCTGTTCAGAATCAGAATGAGCCGCAACTTCGGGATGAAAATGCTCACAATGACAAATCTGTCC
>NZ_CAXUPK020000012.1:0-7934 GCF_964252865.1 Devosia sp. LjRoot3 | reverse complement strand
TAGTCCCGCCTAACGGGTCACTTCTCAGTGGCAATCAACACCATACGAACGGCCCGGGTTTCTCGAGCTATGGACCGATCATCAATTTTACTCGCGGCCCACCAGCCGAAAATTCCGAGTGCGAGCACAAAGGTGGCTGCAATGGCTGCAAAAATGAAACTGGACTTAAAGTGAGATTTTGCGCGGATAGGCATACGGAACCAGTAGGCGGTAGTGCTGAATTGCGGTGCCGACGCTCACCGCCCAAATTTTATACGCTTCAAATCTTAGAGAATTCATAGCGCCGTTTGCGAGGATCTGGAAATTGCGTTGGCTATCGTTCGAATGCCGTCGGGGTGCCATCTCCAATGCTGCGAATAAGCGACGTTATCCCTTCCGGCATCTTGCTGCAGGTCTACAGTCCGCTGAAAGTGTTGAGTGTCGCAGATCCACCGTCCTTGACGGCGCAAAAGGGCGAACTATCTTTTTTTCGTCGATGCATTCGACGCTGAACCACATGCAAACCTTAATGTGATTTGGTGGAAATTAAGATGGGAACTCAGGAATTTAGCTCTCGATCATCGTACGCATATGCAATCGCCGAATGGCAGCCTGATATGGCTCGCTACCGACGTGAGGTTGAGCAGGCAATCCAGACCGGTGTGGGGGATCCGCTAACGCTGGTGGAAATGGAGTGTTCGCTCGATTTGGTTGATGCCGATCTCGTGGCATTGAAATCGGGAAAACTCGATACAAGAACGCTAATGTCTCACGATCTCGCCCTTGAGGTTAGGAGCGAACTCCAAGGGCTGATCACCACGATGAGGCTCTATTGTAAGGCGAACTAGGCGCCATGGCCAACGCACGCCCTCTAGGGGGCGTGCCTTGCTAACCGGGATTATCGCATCGATGGAAGCAACCGTTTCTTGTTGCGTTGATCGACGTGGCGCTACGCAAAACGACCCCAATCGATATGTTCATTTTCACCACCTCGCTGCTACCGACATTGAATACGGGAATGGCCTAGGCCATCCGGACTTCGCTCACCGGAAGAACTTGACCCAGGAGACCGGTTGAGATCATCTGGAGCCAAGGGGAAAGCGATAGCCCCGTGAGGCGCCAAGCCGAAGTATCGCGTCCAGCCGCTCTTCAGGACGCGCCATGCCTAGTTTCGTATCCATATCATCAGATAAACTTATCCGCCTGGTGGGCACGCCGGGGGCGCCCCGCATAGTCGATGTGAGGGACCAAGGCGCCTTCGACTCCGATCCCGTCCTCGTTCCCGGTGCGATACGACGCGAGTGGTCCAAGGTCGGCTCATGGTCGGCCGAGCTCGGTCCTTCCGCGGTCGTTGTGTGCCAGAAGGGCAAGAAGCTCAGCGAGGGCGCAGCGGCGTGGCTGCGGACTGAAGGAATCGACGCCGAGGTTCTCGATGGCGGCATTGAGGCATGGCGTTCCGCGGGATTCCCTGTCGTACCTGCAAAGGCCCTGCCCAACGAGGCACATGGCGGAAGCGTCTGGGTTACCAGGTCACGACCAAAGATAGACCGCATTGCTTGTCCATGGCTCATCCGCCGGTTCGTCGATCCCACTGCTCGTTTCCTTTTCGTCGCCGCCGGCGAGGTCACGGCAGTCGCGGAGCGGTTCGGCGGCCAACCGTTCGATATCGAAGGCGTGCATTGGAGCCATCGCGGCGAGCTCTGCACCTTCGATGTCATGATCGAGGAGTTCGGCCTCGATCTCCAACCACTCAGGCGTCTGGCTACCATAGTCCGTGGCGCCGACACCGCTCGCCTCGATTTGGCGCCCGAGGTTGCCGGACTTCTCGCAGTATTACTCGGATTATCGCGCATGCATTCCGATGACCTGCGGCAGCTCGAAGCTGGGATGATCGTTTACGACGCCTTTTATCGCTGGTGCCGCGACGCCACCGACGAGACGCACAATTGGCCGAGCAAGGGAGCTCGATCATGAGCACCATTCCCTTGGTCGACAACATGGGGGCGCCTGCCTATCCGACGTTTGCCGAGATGACTGCGACGTTCGCAAAAATATCGGTATTAAGCTTTGGCGGGCCGGCTGGTCAGATTGCCCTGATGCACAAGGTGCTGGTCGAGGAGAAGCGATGGATATCGGAGGAACGATTCCTCCATGCTCTGAGCTACTGCACATTGCTCCCAGGCCCTGAAGCACAGCAACTCGCCACGTATGTCGGTTGGCTGCTCCACGGCACAAAGGGCGGTGTGGTCGCTGGTACGCTTTTCGTGGTGTCCGGCTTCTTCGTCATCCTGGCGCTGTCTGCCATCTATGCGCTTTTCCACCAGGTCGAGCTGCTTGCGAGCCTTTTCTATGGCTTGAAGGCCGCGGTGCTGGCAATCGTCGTCGAGGCCGTTCTGCGGGTCAGCAAGCGGGCCCTGAAGAACGAGGTCATGGTCGCCGTAGCCGCCATTGCGTTCGTGGCCCTGTTCTTCTTCGCGGTGCCTTTCCCTATCGTAGTTCTCGTCGCCGGCATCGTCGGCTATGCGGGGGCCCGAGCCCGCCCCGACATATTCAAGTCGGGTGGTCATAAGGCCGCCGGCAACGTCTCGGGACCGGCGGTGATTGACGACAACGTGCCGGACCTGAAGCCTAGCTGGGGCTTGGCTATTAGGACCCTTGTAATGTGGGGAGCGCTTTGGATTGCTCCCTGGCTGGTGATCATCCCCTTGTTCGGATGGGATAGCACCTTCGCATCGGTCTTCTCGTTCTTCTCGCAGATGGCCGTGGTCACCTTCGGCGGCGCCTATGCCGTGCTTGCCTATGTGGCCCAGGAGGCCGTGCAGACATTCGGCTGGTTGCGACCGGGCGAAATGATCGATGGCCTCGCATTGGCGGAGACGACGCCAGGACCCCTGGTCCTCGTCCTGACCTTCGTTGGCTTCCTCGCCACCTATCGCGCGCCGCTCTTCCTCGATCCATTGTGGGCGGGCGTGCTTGGAGCCTTCTTCACCACCTGGGCGACTTTCGTGCCATGCTTCCTTTGGATTTTCCTTGGCGCTCCATTCATCGAACGCCTGCGTTCCAACGCGGCTCTCTCGGGTGCGCTGGGAACAATCACCGCCGCGGTCGTCGGGGTCATACTGAACCTCGCCATCTGGTTCGCGCTGCATGTGGTCTTCCGCCACGTGGACGAGGTCGTGGCGGGCCCGCTTCGCATGTCTCGGCCGGAATGGTCGAGCGTCGACCCAGTGGCGCTTGGGCTCGCAATGCTCGCTGCCGTAGCGGTGTTCTGGTTCAAACTGGAGATGGTGAGGACGTTGGTCCTGTTTGGTTTGGCAGGACTGCTGATCGGGCTGGTGACTTAGAAGGCCTGCGCTCTGGGCAGATGTCCCGCTGATAAATAGGCCGCGGCCGCCATCTCGCTCTGGAAGCGTTGAGCATCGAATGAGCAGGCAGTTGTTAGGATACCATCTCTGTTGCGGAGCGAGCCACTTCCGCCGCCTTATATGGTTTGGCAAAGAAGCGGCTGCCGCTCGGCATATCCAGATCGGTCACGCTTCGGTGGCCCGATGTGACAATGATCTTGATTGGTGGCCATCGGTCACGCACTGCTCGCGCCAGCTTCAAGCCGTCCATGCTTCCGGGCATGTCGATGTCCGTAAAGATTACCCGGATTTCGGGATGAAGTGAAAGGAATGCTAGGGCCTCATCAGCGTTTATCGCCTCAAAAACCGTGAAGCCAAGTTCCTGCAGCTGGTCGACGATATCCATTCTGACCAGAAATTCGTCTTCCACGATGAGAATAGAAATTGGCGAATTCATACGGGATCCAAAGTCTGAGGCAGGTGCACTGAGCCGCCACATACAATTCGCCAAAGGCAAATTGGATGCATGACAAGTAAGAATTCGCTTCACATCGAACGAACGTGCGGAGTGCGTTTCTAGCTCAAGCGCAATTTGGCTTCGAAGACTGCGCCACCATCGTTGCAGAACACGTGCTCACCGCCCAACTGAGACACCACCCCTTTCACTAGTCGCATCCCCATACTGCCGGTCCTAGATACTTCCGGTAAGCCAATGCCGTTGTCTCGAACGATGAGGGTGGTCATTCCGTTCTCCGCCGAGGAGAGCGAGATTGATATGTGTCCTGTCACGCCTTGGCCGAAAGCATATTTTAGACAATTGGTGACGAGTTCACTCAGTAGGAGAGCCAGTGGTGTGGCTTGATCGCGACCGACTTGCACTGAACTGAGTGTATAGGTGACCTTCGCATCGGAGCCATACGCCGTTACCACCTCGTCGACGATCGCTGGGACAAGACTCTTGGCATCGACGCTCGCATATCCATCGTGCTTATAAATATGCTCGTGCATCGCCGCCATTGCCGAGAACCTGGATCTGAGGTCGCGCTTGGTTGTGTCCGGAATATCCTGCATTCCAACAAGAGCTTGGACAGACTGCATGTTGTTCTTGATTCTGTGATGTATCTCCTGAAGCAGCATGGTCATCTCAGCCGCTTGACGAGAGTCGCGCCGCAAAAGAACAACGATCCACCAACATCCCAGCCCCAAACCGAGGATGATTGGCGAGACAATTAGAAGAACCGTCAGAACTGCAGCGCGGAATGAGCCCCAAACTGCGGCCGATGCGACCGAAGCCAGGGCAACAATCGAGGTACCTTCTACCTTGCTGTAGCTCACCACCCGGGCGATGCCATCAACGGGTGAACTTGCTGAAGTGTACGTTCCTTGGGGGGCGGCCGGGAGGTGTTGAGTGAATAGAGGTGTCGCCGATAGATCGACCGGTCCATCGGGGATCGGAAAGCGAGCCATCAGCTGTCCATCGTCACGAACGAGGCTTACTGTAGAGCCGGCATCGAGATCCAGTGTTTGCAACAAGTCCGCTAGTAGTTGGTCGGAGTAGGAAACCATTATCGCACCAGCGAAGACGTTGTTGCGCTCCACACGTTTGCTAAAGACGAAGATGTGGTCTCCGGTCAGGCGGCTCACGATCATCGGTGAGGTGTAAAAATCAGCTCCATCTCGAAGGGCCGTGAAATACTCTCGGTCTGCGACCGAGACCGAGCTGGCACCTGGCACGGTTGCATAAATCGTGTTTGCTTGGGCGTCGATGACGTAAATCTCGACCACGGAGGGCAACCCGTTCAGGACACCCTGAATGGAATTGCTATCACCCAGCATTTGCGGTCCCAAGACTGTATCGATCCGCCGCAGTGTTTGGTTTGCGACTTCGCTGATCCAATAAGCATTGGTTGCGACCACCTGGGCGGCGGCTCGCGAGCGATCCTCTAGATTCTGTTGGGTTTGGCGAACACCGGCGGCGATGAAATACGCGAAGATCGCAACGAAAAGGGCCAGAAAAACCAGCATCAGGCCGATCGCCGCATGGATCGCCGAAATGGATGCCCAGCGCTCACCTAGAAACCTGCGCAGTTTTACCTCCCTGCTGCCCACGGGTCATCACTAACCGATCCAGAAAATCACGGGAGACGCATGATTCACAGTGAATTCGGGTCTGTTAAGGCGTGTGCAGATGACGAAGCGAAGTCGGTGTCGCTTCGCCCACCTGGCCGTCTCCGGACCGGCCCTGGTCGCACGACAGGTCGCGTTCAGGCGGAGAGCGGACAATTCAAACTCACTGTAAAATACGCCTGAGCGCTGCCAATCCGGTTGCGGCCCCCGTTCTGTCGTGGGTGCTCGCTCATGGGATGGCCGCCCGCAAGGAAATGGAGAATATGCGATAGGTGGGCCTTGCATCGCGTGTGGAGTCAATATGATCGCGTGCTCTCCGTTTCGACTAAGGAGGCAAGCGGCGAGGTGAATCGAAACTCGAAACCGCTGGCGCGGTAATTCAGCTCGACCTTGCCAGCTGTGCTATTGGCCAGGGCCTGATCGATTAGGCGGGTGCCGAACCCTTTCTTTGTGGGAGGTTGGACCGCAGGGCCGCCCGACTCTTGCCACCGTAGCGAGAGGGTTTCGGCTTCGACTTCCCAGTTCAGTATCACAATACCGACCTCGTTCGCGAGGGAGCCGTACTTGATTGCATTCGTAGCAAGTTCGTGTAGGGCAAGGGCAAATGCCGTTGCAGCTCGTGCCGACAAACGGACCCGAGGCCCACCGAAAGCAAGGCGTCTGCCTGCAATGCTAAATGGCCGGAGACTGCCGGCCACCACTTCGCCAAGGTCAGCGCTGCTCCAACCATATTGCGTCAAAACGTCGTGCGCGGTGGCTAGTGCCTGCAGGCGATCAGCGACCTGTGCGATCAGCCCAGCATCGGCCCCACCGTTTCTCAGAGTTTGTCCGACGATGGACTGAACGTTAGCCAGCGTGTTCTTGACCCGATGGCTCATTTCCCGGGTCAGCAGGTCGCGATGGGCCTCTGCGGCGCGGCGATCGCTTATATCGAGCACCACGCCTGTCATGCTGAGCGGATGGCCGTCGGCATCAAACCTAGTCTGAGCGCGAAGCTCGATCCACCTATCTTCGCCATCTGGAGTCGTGAACTTAAGGTCATGTTCCAGGTAGCCATCGCCACCTTGGGCACGCTCGAAGGCTGCCCCCCATTCCATCTGGTCTGGCGGCGCAAGAGCGTCCAGTAGTGTGTTGATCGTGAAGCTGTCGGCCACGGGGTGCCCCATGATTGCCTTGAACTGAGTCGAGGCAACGAGACGTTTCGTCTCAAGGTCAAGCGTCCACGCCCCTAGCCGACCTGCTTGAAGCGTGAAACGCAGCCTCTCTTCTGCCGCCCCTAGGTCGATGATGCGGCTTTCGATTTCGGCCTCAAGTGTGTCGCGGTCCTTGGCCAACCGGCTGATACGATCCCGCTCCGGCGTCACATCGAACTGGGAGGCGAAAAAGAATGTAAGCTGCCCGTCGTCGTTGAACACCGGGGAGATGAGCAGTCTGTTCCAGAACGTGCTCCCGTCCTTTCTGTAATTTAGCAACTCAAGCTCGATCGGCACGCGCCTCTCGATCGAGTTGCGGATCCTGCCAACATCGACGGAGTTGGTGCCTGGCCCCTGCAGAAATCGGCAGTTTCGACCAAGGGTTTCGCTTCGCGAGTAGCCTGTTAGGCGGAAGAACGCGTCGTTGACGAAAACAATCGGGTTGTCTTCCTGTCGAGGGTCTGTGATCAGCATAGGCATTCGCGTCGCCCGGACAGCCGCCGCGAAAGGGTCGGAGCCCCCGGCTAGCCGATGCAATTCCTGGTCGATGCGGCGTGCTTCCCTTTGATCGTTCAAGCGGCGTCCTCGTCCTCAACTTGCAATGCCCTGCCTAAAGCGTGGAGACGATCGGAAGTTCCCATTGTCGCAGGCATAGCAAGCGCTTTCCCTATCCCCCGGCGATGATCTTTGCTGATGAGAACGTGAAGCTTAGGACCAATGCTCGAATGGGCGCCGAACCGCCCGGGACTTGCCGGGGCGGGTGTCAGAGCCTCGTCTGTCCAGCGATGTCGAAGGCCAATAGCGGCTTGAGACCTGAAGGGACCAACCTCCCTGCTCTGCATCATTCAAGTACATTAATCGGCTTAGCTTCTGCGGTGCCCTTTCTTTTGTAGTGTCACCGGACGAGCAAAGGAAAAGGCCGCGGAAGCGACACACAAGGAAGGTGCCGTTCGGCGAAACGCAGCTTCCTCTGCCGGTGGAGTTCAGGACCTGCTGACTACGGCATGGGACGACCCTGAGGCGCTTCTTTCAACAATTCCCGCCGCGGGCCGGCCAGTAAATCTGCAATTGGCCAATGAAAAAAGCCGCCTCTCATGACCTCTGTTGGATCATGCGGCGGCTTTGGTTGAGCATCCAGCCACGCGGTTGAGCGTTAACAACCGGGCCAGATGCTCGGGTCTATGAACTTCGGGTGATGAAGTTTGGTTCCCGAAGAAAGGGAAGGCTCCGACCGCCCTCACAGTCGAAGCCTTCCCTTGCCGGTAGATCCGCCGCAACGGTTCACCGGTAA
>NZ_CAXUPK020000011.1:0-11511 GCF_964252865.1 Devosia sp. LjRoot3 | reverse complement strand
GGAAGAGCGGGCAAACGTCGATTTGCTAACCGGGGCACGGGGTGCAATCTGGTTGAGCGCAGAATAGGTGATAAGATCCTTGCTGGCCGATACTCCTATCTGGCTCGCTGCCTGGATAGTGCGACAGCGTGCCTGCAAAAGTTGATTACACACTCTGGAACTACCCCTGCTTCGATTCCTTTCACTCCCGCAATTGGAAAGGAACTTGCCATGTTTCATCATTCATCGAAGCTGCAATATACCGTCAAAGTCGACACCCCGGACCCTCAGTTCGCCAAGCTTCTGCAGCAGGCAATAGGTGGCGTTGAGGGCGAGATTCGAGTGGCTATGCAATATTTTTTCCAGGCCATGGGTGCACGCGGTGACACCGCGACATGCTGATGATGACAGCCACCGAGGAACTGTCGCATATCGAATTTCTTGGCCACGCCGTGGCTCTCAACCTTGAAGGCGCTCCGCTCACCACCAAGGAGGAGGCAGCCAAGGATCCCCTGGTCAATGCGATCCTTGGAGGTATGAACCCGCGGCATCTGCTTTCCTCCGGCCTGTCAGCAATGCCGGTAGACGCAAACGGCATCGCCTTTGATATGAGCCACGTCTATGCCAGCGGCAATCTGGCTGCGGACATGACGGCAAATGCGATGGCAGAGGGCAGCGGCCGCGTTCTGGCTTCTCGCCTTTACAACGCGACCGATGACGCCGGTATGAAGGACATGCTCTCCTTCCTCATCGCCAGAGACACAATGCACCAGCAACAGTGGCTCGCCGTGATCGAAGAGCTGGGCGGTATGGCGGCAGCACTGCCCATCCCGAATTCCACCCCAGAAGAGCATGAGGCAACCAAGCACTCCTATTATTTCTTGAACACCTCTCTTGATCGGCCAACGCCCGAGGGGAGGTGGACCTCAGGTCCTTCGCTTGACGGACGCTCGGAGTTTTCCATCCAGAAGCAGCCGAAGCCGGAAGGTCAGGTGCCTTCGTTGGGCAAAGCACGGCCGAACTCCGGCGCTCAAAACGAGCAGATGTGACGTTTCCCGCCAAGTTGTTTGGGCCGCGCGTCGTTGACCCACGGCTTGCGATAGTGATGCCTAAGTGTACGCCACCCGGATCCCCATAGCAGCCGGGTGGCGTTGACCAGGGTCGGGTTGCATTTTCCGTATTCGGCAAATAGCAGACGCCTGTCAATAAATAGAACGCAATTGGCGCTCATCGCAAGATTTGTCACTTGAAGGAACCTCGCCCTGCCGTCCTCGGTTGAGACTAAAACAACCGGAGTAACCATCATGATCCCAACTCGGGTGCATGGCGTCATCGATTACCTCGTCGGCATTGTCCTGATCCTTGCCCCATACATTCTAGGCTTCGCCGATGGGACAGCCGCTCAATGGGTACCCATAGTCATCGGCGTGGCAACGCTTGGCCTCGGCATGGTCACGCGCCATGAGCTGGGCCTTGTAAAAATTGTACCGATGACCGTCCACATCATCATCGACGTGGCTTCTGGCCTTCTGTTGCTCACTTCACCCTGGCTATTCGGCTTTGGCGACCGGGTTTGGTGGCCACACGTGCTGGTGGGGCTTTCTTATATCGTCATCTCGCTGTTGACCGCGCGTCACAGCCCCGTCGAGTCCACTATTCGGGTTTGAGCTTGTTGCTGACGAGGTCCCCATTTCCCAGAATGGGCCTCGTCCATTGCTACGTTCGCACCATAACCGCGTGCGCATTTTTTTGCAGATTACATCCCTGAACGTCGATGTGAGCGTTTGCAACTCGCCAAGGTGATCGCCGCAGGAACGATGCGAAGCGCCCCACATCACGGATGTAATTGCGCTGGGTCGCCGCCGAGAAGTCGCGCATGGTCAAGTCGTCGATCAGCTTCTGGCGCAGCGGGCTGACAGGGAGGTTGGGAAGGATCTGGTCATCGTTTGGCTCCTGGGTTGAAGGAGCCAAAAAGGGAACGCCCGAACCACGCGATCCTAAATCAAACCGTGACGACCGGTCCTTCGCTGTTATCTCACCGCGCGCACCCTCCCGCGGCAGCGGGTTCGTTCTCCCACCCCCAAACAGCCACCCACTATGCTTAAGTGTGTTGGGCGGTGTGGATTCTTAGATGCCCAAAGTCATGAGGCCAATCAGCGCTCAAACACTTCGTAACACCTGCAGGTCCGCGCTTCACCAGCAGAAGCTGCACGTTTGCGGGATAACGTTGGATATCAAGCTTTAGCAGACGACCAGGGGCTCAACGCTGCTCCCTTATTGACCCGGTAGCGGGATTCAGAGATCTATTGGCCGACGACGACCGTTTCCGCTTCTGAGGTGTCATGTTGTGAGCGGGGCTAGCGAGAGGCGTCGGACGTGGCTTGGCACGCCGCAGGCAACTATGGCCCTTGTTGGCTTGGCCCTGCTGTTTTTAACGGTCTTGCTCTCCGTGATGCTGCTGACTGCTTTTCACGATGCGAACGGGCGGGCAGAAGCAAGGGCGAGTACCTATTCGCAAGTTGTCTCAGCGAACATTCAATGGCTGATGGAAGCCAGCTACCAGGCGCTCCGACGGATGGATAATGCTGTCGGGGACAGCCTTACGACCCCTCCAGAAAGCGCAATGGCTGACCTGAATGCTGCTGTCGACAGCCTTCCGGTGAGCGTGCAGGGGTGGGTGTTCGACGCTGAAGGCCGGCCACGCCTCACCAATGCCGTGACAACGCAAGCCGTCAACTCAAGCGATCGCGAATATTTTGTGGCGACACAAAATGGTGCCCCTTTTTACATTTCTTCGCTCATCACTTCCCGATCATCAGAGCAGCAAGTTTTCGTTGTCGCAAAGCGCATCGAACGCCGAGGTCAGTTTGTAGGTGCCGCAATCATCGTGATTCCGGCGACTTACATGGACACGTTTCGAAGTGCGCTACAGCTTGGCCCCCAATCCACCGTTGGTCTTCTGAGGAATGACGGGATGCTGGTTTCCAGGTCCCCGGTGCCAGCTGAAGCCACTGATTTGAGCCAATACGTCCTATTCACCGAATACTTGAAAACGCAGGACGACGGCACCTATCAGGCGGCGTCGCCGATGGACAATGTCCAACGGATCGTTGGCTATCGCAAAGTGCCGGGTTTTCCACTCGTGGTCGTCGCCTCTGTTGCGCTGGACGAGGCGTTCAAGGAATTCTGGCAAACGGTTGGGATCTTGGCGGCGGTCACGGGTCCCGGCCTGATCGGGCTGCTTCTGTTTGCGTATATAACGGCTAAGGCTCAAGCCGCGCTGGGCTCTGCCTTGGAGCGCAATCAGGTGCTGTTCCGTGAGATACACCACCGGGTAAAGAATAATCTTCAGCAGGTCTCTGCACTGGTACAATTGCAGCCGATCGACGCTGCGACGAAGTCAGAGATGGTTCGCCGGATCAACGCCATGGTCGCGGTTCACGAGCACATGTATCGCTCGGACCAGTACGATACCCTTAATGCACGCGACTATCTCCCGCCCCTCATCGAAGGCGTTCGATCAAGCTTTGCCAAGCCAATCCGCGTTAGCGTTGACTTGGCACCAGCCTTGGTGGACCGCGACCATGCTTTGCCGCTCGCCCTTATCTGCAACGAAGTGATCTCGAATGCGATCAAGCACGCCTTCACTGATGAACGCGACGGCGCCGTTTCTGTCGTGTTGGAATCACAGACGCCACAGCGGGCGCGCCTGACAATCCGAGACAACGGCGTGGGCTACGACCCCGATCAAAAATCAAACGGGATGGGAAACCGACTGATCCGTGGGTTGGTCGCGCAGCTTCAGGCAAGTCATAGCGTCAGAAGGGAAAACGGCACCATATTTACGTTGGAATTCGATGTGGTTGGCTTTCAGTGACCACATTGTTGGAGTGTTGATTTCCGCCGAGAACTGGCTCTGACTCACATTTGCTGCTGTTTCGTCCAAGGCTCGTGCTGGTTCGTTGGAGGATCAGCAGATGCAGCACGGTTTTCAGGGCGCGAGCCTCGCGCCGGATGGTTTTGCAGTAGAGGCGGTGCAGGTCATGGCGGAGAGAGTGCGAATCCTTCTGCGATCTCGCCTACCGTGGGGAACATGCCCTGGCTGCGGGAGCCGTAGCCGGCGTGTGCAAAGCCGCTATAGGCGCCGGCCAGCAGATTTGCCGCTCGGTGGACGACGGGTAGAGCTTTCGATTCTGACGCGTCGGTTTTGGTGTGATGGTGTTCTTTGCGGCCGTCGCATCTTTTGCGAGCGCTTCGATGAGGGCGTTCTAGCCCGGTATGGCCGGCGCACCCAAGGCTCGAGACCATCGTGCACCATCTCGGTCTGGCTTTGGGTGGCAGACCAGCGGCCAGTTTTGCGGATCGTCTCATGATACCGGTCAGCAAAGACACATTGCTGCGCGTTGTGCGCCGGCGGGTCACGGACCATGATGACACGCTGACGGTGATTGGAATCGACGACTTCGCTTTCCGGCGCGGGCAAACCTACGGGACGCTTGTGTGCGACCTTGAGCGTCGCAGGCCTGTCGTCTTGCTTCCCGATCGCGCGTTGAATACCTCCCGCGCCTGGTTGGCCGAGCATCCAACCATATCGGTCGTTGCCCGAGATCGCGGGGGTGGCTACGGCGAGGCGATCGCCAGGGGCTTGCCGGATGCAGACCAAGTCGCCGACCGCTGGCACTTGATGGAAAACTCAAGCCGAGCCTTCCTCGACGCCGTCGGCAAATCCATGCGTCAGATCAGACAGGCGGTCGGCAGCAATATCGTCGACCCCAAGCTGCTGACCTATGCCGAAAAGCTGCAATACGAAGGATATCTGCGCCGGCAGGAGACCAATGAGGCTATCAAAGAGCTGTCGAAGAAGGGAACCTCAATACGACAGATCGTCCGGCAAACAGGCCATAGTCGGAAGGTTGTACGCGACGTTCTGCGTGGCCAAAGGTTCGACGTGTTCCGCACGAGGCCAAGTTCGCTGGATAGCTGGCTCCCGTGGCTGAATACCCGTTGGGACGAAGGTGTCCGGAATGCTTTGGCGCTCTGGCGCGAGATGCAGGCGCAGGGCTTTCCAGGACAAAGCGGTGTCGTCTCACAATGGGCGCAACGCCGGCGTCTTGCTGAAAAGGCAAATCAAAGCGGATTGGCACGAACACCATCGGCGCGCGTCATCGCCAGGCTGTTGACCACAGCACGGGACGATCTCGTAAAGTCCGAAGCGATCCTGGTCGCTGCGATCGAAGTGAATGTACCCGAGTTGGTGGTGGCCCGCGCTACCATCGGCGACTTCCAGTCCATGATCCGATCCAAAACAGCGACGAAGTTGGAAGACTGGTTGCAGGCGGCAAAACTCAGCCTGGTGACCTCATTTGCCAACGGTGTCGAGAAAGACCTGGCCGCCGTCAGAAATGCGATCATCTCTCCATGGTCCAACGGGCAGACCGAAGGACAGATCACGCGCCTGAAGCTCGTCAAACGACAAATGTATGGGCGCGCAAAGCTAGATCTGTTGCAGGCGAGATTAATAGGAGCCCGATAGCCGAAGCTTCAGCAAAAGTGCGCCAGAGCCAAATCTCGATGGAAATAGTCCCGCCTAACGGGTCACTTCTCAGTGGCAATCAACAAGCCTAACCCTTGGACGTAGCTCTGATGACGGCCTCGATTAGGTCGGGCGAGGCCGTTGGCTTGTTGACCCAGATACCATGCTCGAACGGCGTACCCGCGTGCATCGCAGGCAGGTCTGCCGAGTGCACGATAAACGCTATGTGATCCGCGGCTAGCCGCTCGACAACTGCGTGACAGGGACCGTCGCGTAGCACTATGTCAACGATCACCGCATCTGGGCAGCACACCTCCAGCCATTCGATGGCCTCGGCGCATGTCGCAACGATATCCACGTCGAACCCGGCCTCGCGCAACCCGAACTCCACCTCCATCGCGATGAGGGGTTCGTCTTCGAGAAGCAATACTGTTTTCATATTTGCCCCACGCAGGTTGCACGGCACAACGGCCATCCGTAGCGTATGCTGGGAGCCATGTCTCCGAACACACATTGAACTGCCGCGACCGGCGCGCGTCAACTGGACGGGGCGACATAGGGAACATGGTAGTTTTTCCAGTTTCCACCTGGCCAACGCAATGGCAGCCGAGCCCTTATCCCGCCCGTACTGGTCTCATTTTACCTCATTGGTGGCCTAATGCAGGATAATAGACGAATCCCGTTTAGCTAAGACAAAGTTTCAGGCTGTGACAGGAGACGCCTGATTATCGATGACTTGAAGCTCAGGGTGGAGCTCCCAATTATTGCTGGTCAAATGGTGACGAAGGAGTCCGAGTTGCTCAGAGACGTCTCGTCGCGGCGTTCAGGCGATGCGCCGGCAGACAGAGGAACTCCGCGTCGTGCGAGCAGAATCGAGGAAGCTTTTGGAATTGCGGGCCAGCGACCTCCTGCGCCGAAGCCTTGGTCCTACCCACACATCGGCAGATTGTCCCCACGCGTCGTGAACCGCGGTACCGCCCCGGAAGGTCATGAACCTCTGATCCGTCTTTAGCTCGCTCAACCCCGGCATCGCCCGCAAGATCAAACTGGCCTAGAAAGTTTAAATGTCTAGAAGGGCATTAATCCTCTTTTTGCCTCCACCAGATATCAACTATCTATTGTTCGTGAGGCCGATCCTATGTCCAGTCCTTTGAGAGCTGACATTTTTGAACAAGGCATTCGCAGGGCCCGCCTGGGCGTATGGGACTGGGATCTCATCAAGGATGAGTGCCAATATTCTAACAGCTGGTTTGCCATGCTCGGTTACTCTCAGGGCGAACTTCAAGTGAGCAGCGATCTATGGTTGGAGTTGACACACCCAGACGATCGAGCAAGAGCCCTGGAGAGCGGCGAGCGGCACATCCGTGGTGAGGCGGAAGAAATCGAGACAGAACTCCGGCTCAAGCATAAATCCGGTCACTGGCTGTGGGTTCTTGATCGAGGTGGCGTTGTGGAGCGAGATGTACATGGTCGCGCTACTCGCGTGGTCGGCGTACAAGTCGATATTTCCAGGCAAAAGGCTGTTGAACAACAACTGCAGATGGTCAACGAACGCTTCCGCACCGCTATGGAAGCTACCGATCTGGGCTTGTGGGAATATGATATAGAGACAAAGCGTAGTTTGTGGGACGGGCCAACTCGAGCGATATTCGGATTAAATCCGGAAGGTGCGGAACAGCCGGGTGCCTTCTGGAATTGCTTCTTGCATCCCGAAGACCGGGAGCGCACCGAACTGGCCCATGGTGCGATCGGAGCTGAGACGAGAGCAATCCGGTACAGGATCATTCGCCTCGACGGCCAGGTTCGACACGTCGAGACCTTCGCTCATCTGGTGCCAAATCCTGATGGAACTGCCCGACTTGTTGGCTCGATCCGAGATGTCACCGATGACGTTAGAGGCAGGGAAGCGCTTGCCTGGGCAGCGAGCCACGATGCTCTGACGGGTCTTCTGACTCGGGCGGCCTTCGAAGAACGACTGCAATGCAGGCTGGCCGCCACCGATGGCCAACCAATGTCACTGCTCTACATCGACCTCGACCATTTCAAGCAAGTGAATGACACAAGAGGACATGCGGCCGGTGACCTTGTCCTTCGTGAAGTCGCGAGAACGCTCCTCCTGAAAGCTAAATTTTGCGACGTTGCCCGACTCGGGGGGGACGAATTCGCTATCGCTGGATCATTGACGATCGATGAGGCCGAACGGCTATCGACAGAAATCGTCGATGCTGTTGGCAAGATTGGAAACACTCATCGCCTGGGCAAATTGTTCGGCGCTAGTTTAGGTATTGCTATGCGGGATCTTAACGCCGATTCCGGAAGTAACTTAATCGCTATGGCTGACGATGCTTGCTATTCGGCCAAACGCAATGGAAAGAAAGGATGGGCCTCCTTCAAGCAGGCTGTTCTCGCCCGATCCAAAGGCTTCGCTAAAGTGGGTTAAAGCTGCACCGGTGCTCGCTAAAACTCCTGCTTGGAATGTAATTGTTTGCGAGGTCTTTACCATCATCGGTGGTTTGATCAGCGCTGAAGCAGGGCAATCACTAACGAAACTGTCTGTAAGGGAATATAGGGCGCAATGGTTGCTCTTGCAGACGAGTACCTAAATTGAATTTTTTTGTCTATCGCCGCCCCTTGACCGACGCAGTCCTCCTGTTACTTTTCGGAGCCGTTATCTTTGCACTGGGAGCCTATTTCGACATTGTCGACTCCTTGCTGGACTGGCTCGCTGCGCATGAGCATTGGGAAGCCGACGAAGTGCTTCTCGGAGTTGTCATCGTCGGCTTGCTTGGCTTTATCTATGCTGGGCGGCGCCTGACAGAGCTGCGTCTTGAAGTCCAACGCCGGGCAGTGGCTGAAGACAAGACCACATGGGTAGCCACCCATGACACACTTACCGGCCTTCCAAATCGACGCTACTTAGAGAAGGAAGGCAGTCGGTTCGCATCGGACTATCGGGCCTCAATAGTTTTAGCCATTGATTTGGACGATTTTAAAGACGCTAACGATCTTGTCGGTCACGCAGGAGGGGACAAGCTTCTATCGATTGTCGCGGCACGGCTGCAGGAACGTTTCAGAGGCAGTCTTGTAGTCAGGATGGGTGGTGACGAATTCCTGATTCTATTTGCTGGTTCAGGTGATCCGGTCGAAATCGGAACACAAGTCGTTCAGCTTTTGAGCAATCCTATCAGTGTCGATGGTGTGCAGGTCGGAATCGGTGCTTCCATAGGGGTGGCTGAACTCAGGGAGCATGATATCGCGGATGCCATGCACTGCGCCGACCTTGCAATGTATGCCGCCAAACGTCGGGGGAAGAACAATGTCGTCAAGTACTCCCAGTCCCTGCGCATGGAGTTTCAAAGCCGCGTCGGGATGGAGAGTGCCCTGCGTCGCGCTGTCCGGGAGGACGAGATTCGACCGCACTTTCAGCCGCTGATCGACATTCACGCGAACACTATCGTTGGGTTCGAAGCCTTGGCGCGATGGACAGGAAAGGACGGTTTCCCGATCCCACCAGATGTGTTCATCGGTATCGCGGAAGAAGCTGGGCTCATCACCCAGCTTTCCGAGCGCCTTCTCCGCACAGCCTGTCAGCAGGCGATGTGCTGGCCCGAACACGTCTATCTATCGTTCAATATCTCAGCGACGCAGCTTTCCGATCACCTGTTGCCGCTGAGAATTATCCAGATCCTGGGCGAGATTGGCATGCCGGCGCATCGCCTCGAAATCGAAGTGACGGAGGCAGCGATTGTTCGCGACATGACTACTGCGCTCAGATCAATCGAGGCTATCCGTGCTGCGGGCATCCGCGTGGCCATCGATGATTTCGGCACGGGATTTTCCAGCTTATCTCAGCTCGCTAATATTCCGTTCGACAGGATCAAGGTAGATCGTAGCTTTGTCAGCTCTTTCGAAGCGAATGACAGACAGATGAAGGTCATGCGACTCATTGTCGGTCTAGGCCATGGGTTAGAAGTCGAAATGACGGCTGAAGGCATTGAAACGGGCCATCAGCGTGACCTCCTAGCAGCACTCGGCTGCCAAGTTGGGCAAGGTTATTTGTTCGGCAAGGCTTTGCCGGGCGATCAGGTTGCTACTTTCATTCGGGATTTCGGCGAGGCATCGCTAAACGAAGAGGGCATGACGAGTGAGATCCAGAGTTTAACTGCAAGCTAACCGGACATGGCTGCCGCCATGAGTTCAACCAAAGAGGCGGTGCTCTTGCTGGTCAGTTCGTCTGGTAACCGGCGCAATGAGTGTGTGCCGTATCTTACGGCTGCAGGCCAAAAGCCGTCACCCACTCGTCCACCAGCCGAGCATATTGACCTGTGAAAAGGTGGTCAGTCGGCTTCACGCGACTCGGAAAAGCGAAGTCATCGACACTGCCGCCGAGACGTGCAAGCCACGCCAAGAGACTTGCCCTTGCATCAGCGGCAGTTTCAAACTGAACCGGCCCCCCGGCCCATTGTTGGACCACCATCGATCGAAAACGGATTGCTGGACCAGCGATCAGTGTGCCAATCCTGATCTTCACCAGATCATAAACCCGGATTTTGCTGTCCAGCGCTTGGTCGAAGAGCGCTCGATCTCTCATTCGCCCTTTACGATCGAGGAAGAAGCGAATCGACCAGGCCTGTTGATTTTTGGATCACGTTTGGCCCCATGTTTCTGGCCAGCATTCCAAGCGGGCCTTGCTGCAGCAGGATCAGGCCGGGGTCATCGTTCTTGTTCGCAAAACATGCTTAGAATGACAGACCGACACCCTCGCCCTCCTTTGCGATTTTGTCGTCGCAGACTGAAATAGCCTTAGCCCTTAAGGTCGGTCTCATCATGCGCCTACTTTCATAAATCACCACCGAGCTACCATGCCTTGCTAGCTACAGGAATGCTGAGACCCTTGGGCAAAACGGGTTTGACGAGCAAAAAAGATTCAACCTCTTTTCGGTGGCTTACAAAAAGCGACCTGCAGCCCGGAAGCGGTCATTTGGACCTCAGTAAAGTGAGTGAAAATCGGGTCGTTCTCACCAGCCAAATGCCAGAGGTGCATAGTTTGACAAGTGGCGGTGAGAATGAAACTGCTGGATGGAAAAGTGGCGATTATCACGGGCTCAAGCTCAGGCATTGGACAAGCAGCTGCTACGCTGTTTGCTGCACATGGCGCATCTGGTGCTCGTTGCCCGCCGAGAACAACCGTTGAAATTGATAGTTGAAGATATCAGAGACGGTGGCGGCGACGCAGTCGCAGTTGCAGGCGATGTGAAGGAAGCGCGCACACATTAAGAGGCCGTTGCTGCCGCACGGGCCACCTTTGGCGGATTGCACATCGCGTTCAATAATGCAGGCTTGGTTGGAGCCATGAGGCCCTTGGCCGAGATCGAGCCTGAGCAATGGGCCGACGTCTTAGCAGTGAACCTGACCGCGGCTTTCCTGGGTGCCAGGGTTCAAATACCGGCTATGCTGGAGGGTGGCGGCGGAGCACTTATTTTCGCAAGCAGCTTCGTTGGCAACAGCGTGGGTTTGCCAGGCATGTCCCCATACGGACTGGCCAAAGCAGGTCTCATGGGTCTGGTGCGCGGCATCACCGCAGACTACGCAGCAGCTGGCATTCGGGCGAATGCCCTCCTGCCCGGCGGCACCGCGACCGACATGGCTGGAAACGCCGCCCAGCGTGAGTGGGCTGCAGGCCTACATGCCATGAAGCGAATCGCTCGACCCGAAGAAATCGCCCAAGCAGCGCTATTCCTCGCGAGCGACATGTCGAGCTTTGTCACGGGATCAGCGCTTTGGGCAGATGGCGGCAACGCTGCGGTGAAACTGTAACTTTCATCAGACCGGCGCCTTGGAAGCTAAGCCGTACAAAGCTGCCTGTCTGATTGTCACCCCGAACTCGCCGCCAATTTTAGTTCCAACTAAGCCGGCTTTTCAAGCGAACAAACGGACGGTCGAGTCTCCAGCATCGGAAGGTCGCTTGCTGTGTTCGGGGTCGCTAAGGCGTTAGCAAA
>NZ_CAXUPK020000010.1:0-28224 GCF_964252865.1 Devosia sp. LjRoot3 | reverse complement strand
GCTCTTCCGCTTGAATTCCCCGTATCAGCCTGACAGCACCGTTGGCGGATCTGGACGACGATGACCGCTTTCGGGGATTTGGAAAGCGTCTTCGAACGACTGCAACGGGGTCGTTTACGGCCGATCAGGAATGTGCCCCACTTCGACACTCAAATTCTGCTGCGAATATCTCAAAGCGGCTGCCCCGCTCATGCCACCCTGTCTTCGATAGGGTCCGACGCCGACAAAGGTCGCCCCTGAATTCTATGCCAAGAGTTCCCGCATGGAATCCAGTATTTCCTCGTGCTTGTACGGCTTGCTGAAGAAAACACTGCCATCGGGAATATCCGTGATTTCGACAATGCGGTGCCCGGAGGTGACGATGATCTTCACAGGTGGCCAACGATCACGAACCGCTTCCGCGAGCTTCAGCCCATCCATACTGCCCGGCATGTCGATATCAGTGAATATTAATCGAATTGACGGGGTGCTAGCCAGAAGCTCGATTGCCTCGTCGGCGTTCGCTGCCTCGAAAACTTGGAAGCCTGCGGCTGCGATCTGGTCCGCGACATCCATCCTTATGAACATCTCGTCTTCTACGATCAGGATAGCGATAGGTTCATGCATAGTCGCCCTCACCAAAGACTGGGCTGACGCGGGCCATGGGCATCAATGATCCAACGCCACAATGGATGCAGAGTGACCGTTCAATTGAGTGCTGTGATTGCCCATACCAGCTCCAGCCTGCGAATTACACGCAGATCGCCGCCTTCGAGATCAAGATGGATACAAGCAACCCAGTCGGCTGCCATTCACGCTCGATCTTAGCGCCTAGAGCAATTGCCAATCCCTGTTCGAGGCGACTGCCGAAGCCTTTTGTTGCGCTCGGTGTTGGTGCAGGTCCACCGTTTTCTCGCCAAACAAGGCGCAGCAAATCGCCCTCGTTGATAACCACAACTTCGATCCGGCCCTCACCGACTGAAAGGCCGCCGTATTTTGCGGCATTTGTCGCAAGCTCATGAAGCAGAAGTGCAAGGTTGGTGACCGCCTTGCCGCCAACATTGAAATCTTGACCATGGATGCTGATACGGTTGCCGGCTGCATAGGGTTCGAGAATCGTCTGGACTAATGTGAGCAGCGCGACGTGCTGTTCGTTATCAGGACCAAGCAATCGATCCGACAAGATGAGATCATGTGCTCGTGCCAAAGCGGCCAACCTGGCCGTCACGCTTTCGATAACGTCGCTATCGCTCGCGGATGAGTTTTTGCTTATCGAGACAATGGCGCTGGCCAGCGCGAAAAGGTTTTTAACCCGATGGCGCATCTCGCCCATCAGGAGCTGTTGCTGCTCCTGAGCGATCAATCTCTCGGTTATGTCGCGCGCGATCTTTGATGCGCCGACAATTGCGCCAGTCCTGTTGCGGATGGGAGAGATGGTTAGAGAGATGTCGACAAGGGAGCCATCCTTGCGGCGGCGCTTGGTTTCGAAATGCTCCACGCGCTGGCCGCTCTGAATTTGAGCGATAATCAACGGCTCTTCGTCCAGCCGATCTGGCGGGATTAATATGGTGACGGACTTGCCGACGACTTCATCGGCGCTATAGCCGAAAAGCCGCGCGGCGCCGGCATTCCAGGTTTGTATGATGCCGTTGAGATTTTTGCTGACAATGGCGTCCTCGGACCCCTCGACAATGGCAGCGAGCCAGTCGCGCGGGTCAGGCGCTTGCGCGGGGTCAGCCTGCAACTGCAACCGAGTCTGGTTGCTCGGCTCAAGCTGCGAGACAAGATCAGCGCCTGCGAGCGTCCAAGAAGACATTCCCGTTTCCAGCTGATTTTTGTCCTGTCTGGCCATCACGAGCTTCTCCATACGTCATGCGCTCCAAGTGAGCGTGGGCCCTACCACCTCACCTCTATATACCATCCATCGATCTGTGCATCCCGCAACCATCGGGTCAGCGTGCTGCCGCCTGCTGCGTCACTCTTGCGCTTTGTCGTCGGCGGTACGCGGAGGCCTCACGGTCCGTGATCAGTCAGAAGAAAAGTCTTGTCGCAGGGTCTTATCGAACGGCCTTCTCGAATGGCCTTCTCCGCAGGTCGAGATCACCTAACCAGCTATGGGTCGCGCCTCCTCATGTCTGCATTTCGGCATCAACAACAGCCAACCGAATGGCAGGAATGGGGTCGAGAGCGGACAGTAGCCGCGGAATTAATCATCTCGATATCGTCACCCTGGAGCGGGGAGCGCATGAGAACTGCGGCCTCAAATCTGTATGAATCGCGTCGCGAATTTCAGGCTTCAACGCGCTTTCGAAAGTGAGGTGAACCGGCCATCCCAAAGTCGCACTCACCTCCTTTCGGAGGGCCCCGATCGTTGCGTAGTCCATGGCGGCCGTCTTGCTGATCAGAATGTCTATATCACTGTGATGGTCTGCCTCACCCCGGGCAACAGACCCGAACAGCCGGGGGTTCGTCACGCGATACCTGTCGAAAATCGCCAGAAGTCGTGCTGTGTTTGCCCTCAGGGCGTCCTCGGCAGAAGCGTGTTGCATCGTTCAAGCCCCAGCATCAGTTCCGCAATGGCGAGACCGAGCATAAACGATCTCATCGCCCGGGTTGATCCGATAGTGCAAATAGGAGCTGGAGCCGGAAAAAAGGCCAGAGGGCACCTCTGGTGCCCTCGGCGAACTCGACAAATTCTTCTCGGCGCGTGCCGATATCCCGCGTACCGCATGGACCACGATTTGGTGGCGATGGAACGCTATTGAACCGGGGTTCGCAGTCGATCAGTCGTTCCGCGAGGGACACTAGCGCAGACCGAATGAAAACACGACCGGAAACACGAGGCCTTAGTAAAATGAGGTCGGACACTGGGGACCTGTAGCCGACCCAAGAAGACCGCCGAGCGCTTGGCGCCGCCCCGCTCGCCGCACGAGCCTAGCTGAACACAGGGTGCAGCCGATTACTTCCCAGGGGCTATGAGAGAACCATTGCGGGGTGAACCGTTGGGTTTCGAATATGGAGGATATCGGGAGCTTCCCATCCCGCGAACCATCGCCGACACCGCCTGACCGCTGAGCCGGTACCACCTATCTCAAACCCCGACGAGCTGCCAGCACCCGATGATTTTCCCGCGCCCGACCCAGACGACCCGTTGGAGAGTTCCGATCCCGGCCCCGATCTGCCGCCATCGCGGCAACCCTTTCCTGACCACGAACCAGACCCACCCTTACGGCCAAGTGAGGTATGATCGGATTTCTCAGTGTGAGAGAACGACCTCTATGAGCCGCTCGCTCAGCACTTGCTCCACATCGAAATAGCCAGTCCAGGCATCATTGGTCCGATTTGCTGCGGCGAAAACGTCAAACGCATTCGCTTGGTCAATATTGTTCAGCTCTTCCCATGAGACCGGCATAGCCACAGGCGCACCAGCGCGCGCGCGCGTTGACCAAGGGCAAATGGCCGTGGCGCCTTGGCCGTTCCGAAGATAGTCAAGGAACATTCGCTCCTTCCGCCTCGCCTTGCTCATGTTGGCGACGAAGCGATGGGGATCAGTTCGTGCCATGAGTTGCGCAAAACCTCGGCAGAAATCTTTCACTTCATTCCAGTGAGCCTGCGGCATCAACGGCACCACAACGTGAATTCCCTTCCCACCCGAGGCGAGCGGCCAGGACTGAAGGCCAAGTGCCCCAAGCACGTCGCGGATGTCGAATGCAGCCTGTTTGACGTCCTCGAACGAAAGACCTTCGTCTGGATCGATATCGAAGACCATCCGATGCGGAAGGTCAGGATTATGGTGGCCTGAACCCCAAACATGAAACTCGAGGGTATTCATCTGCACGCCGGCGATGAGACCAGCCAAGTCCTCGATCCAGAGTATGCGCGCATCCTTGCCGCTGAGCTTTTGTAGCTCGCCTGCCCTGATGGCCTTTGGCATGCCCGGCAGTTGGTGCTTTTGGAAGAAGGTCCTTGTCAGGTCGTTGTCGGTGTCCCTGACGAGGGAAAGCGGACGCCCGACGATATGGGGGAGCATCCGCTCAGCAACTACCGAATAGTAGGCGGCGAGGTGTGCCTTGGTAATGGCGGTGCCCGGGTACATGACCTTGTCGGGGTGAGACAGTTTTATGCCGAGCGCGTCGGCGATATCTTTGCCCGTGGCGGGATCAAGTGGCTCAGTTGCCGACGTCTCCGCCGGCATTTCCAGAATGACCTGGCTTGCTGCCTTGTCCGATCGAAGACCCTGAAAGGAAGCATGGCGGACTGACCCGTCTGGCGTAATCTCGGCATAGGCCACTTCGGCCAGAAGTTCCGGCTTCACCCAGTTGGCGCGCCGGGCGATGTCTCTCGGCACAGAGGCAAACGCTGGCTTCGCCAGCCGCAGCTTTTCCAACTGGGCGACGATCTTGTTGCGCATTGCCTCTGTGAAACCTGTGCCAACGCGGCCGCGATAGAGGAACTTGCCGTCTTCGTATGTTCCCAGAAGCAATGAGGCCATGCCCCGGCCGGTGTCGCTCGGCCGCCATCCCCCGATAACGAACTCCTGACGCTTGGTGCATTTTATCTTGAGCCAGCTGGTCGTGCGATCGCCGACATATTTCCCTTCAGCCCTCTTGGCGATGACGCCTTCGTGCCCGCCCTCGCACATGCTCCGAAAGAGGGATTTGCCATCGGTGACGTGTCCCGAGAACTGAAGTGCATCCTCAGGTGGTCGCTCGCCCAAAAGGTCCGACAGGCCCTTCTTGCGATCTATGAGCGGCTGGTCGCTCAGATCGGCACCATCGAGCTCGAAAATGTCGAAGGCGAAGAATTTCAGAGGTAGGCCGGCACCGATGCCGGTCTTGAGCATCGAGAAGTTCGTTCGGCCCTTCTGGTCGATTGCAACGATCTCGCCATCCAGCAGTGCGCTCCCCTTCGTCAACCGGCGCAGCGGCTCAAGGATCATCGAGAACTTCTCGGTCCAATCGTGGCCATTGCGCGTGTAGACCCGCACCTCAGAACCCGAGATGGCGACCTGAGCGCGATATCCGTCGAACTTCATCTCGAATATCCATCCGTCGCCCTTAGGGACTTCTCCGGCCAGGGTACAGAGCTGGAACGGCCGGAATTCTGGAAGTGGATAATTGGGGGTAGATTCTGAGTCCCTGCGGCGCCGCCGCTTCTGGCGTGGTGCAGCCTCTACGGCCGGCATGCTGAACTCATAGTCATCAGCGATTCAATTCGGCACTGGCGAATCCGTTCCGGGCAACTCTTGGAGTCGCTCGCGCGTTGGCCAACCACCAAGAAGGAGGACATCATGGCACAGACAGAAACTTCCCGAGGCCGATCGCAGGACCGCGCCAAGGTCGCAGGCAGCCAGGATCACGAAGTCCGGTACGAAGCGGAAAAGACCGGCAAGTCGAAGGACCAGGTGAAGGCTGCGGTCAAATCCGCCGGCAACAGCCGCGACCCCGTCGAAAAAAAGCTGGGCTCAAAATGACCAAGAACAGTTTGCCGACCGGGGAGGGAACATCGAGCAAGAACGATGTCGCCGATCCTCACCCCTCCACCGAAGAGGACTACGACAAGATCCCACGCCCCGGTGGATCGCGACCGCCGAAGGAGAACGAGCCCGGGCCCAACAGCTATGCTCACGACGGCAAGGCGCCGCCGCATGGCGATGGTCGGGGTAAAAATGGCAAAGCTTGAAGTGGACGATGCACTGCTTGAGGGACTTGATCGGTTCATTGATGATCGGCACCGATCTCCCCGCGGCCACATGACCCGTGGCGAGGCCGCCTCCGCCATCATCAGAGACTGGTTGATGAGCCAGGGCTACGTGCCGCTGCCCAACGATCCCGATACGATCACGACAGCATTGGACGGGGCTGAAGTTCCTAAAGCCTAGCCGTTTGGCCGAGTGTTCGAAATCGAAGCTGCCCATTCGGCGTTGTTGGCGCTGTCATTTGAGAACGATCCAAGTGGGCGCGTGGTCGCTCGATTTCTCCCACCCCCGAACATGGCGATCCACCCCCGCATCCTTGAGCCGCTTGGCGAGTGTTGGTGACAGTAGGAGGTGGTCTATTCGCAGCCCCGCGTCCCGGGCATAGGCATTCCTGAAATAGTCCCAGAAGGTGTAGATGCGCTCACCTGGGTGGACTTTGCGTACCGCGTCTATCCAGCCCTGCTCGACGATCTGGTGATAGGCTTCGCGCACCTCAGGTCGAAACAAGGCGTCATCCACCCAGCGCTCCGGCTTGTAGACGTCGAGGTCGGTGGGCATGACATTGTAGTCGCCAGCAAGAACCACCGGCAGATCGCTCGCCAGTAACTCCTCGGCGTGATTGGCGAACCGCTCGAACCATTTCAGCTTGTAGTCGAATTTCGCGCCCGGAGCCGGATTGCCATTCGGCAGGTAGAGGCAGCCGATGATCATGCCTTCGACTGCTGCCTCGATGTACCGGCTGTGAAGATCATCGGGGTCGCCCGGTAGGCCGCGCCGAGTCTCGATCGGCACCGTTCCGCGAGCGAGGATGGCGACGCCATTCCAGCTCTTCTGTCCATGCCAGATAGCCCCGTATCCAGCAGCTTCGATGGCGCCGACTGGAAACCGTTCGTCGGGCGATTTGAGCTCCTGCAGGCAGACGGTGTCCGGCTCCGCCTCCTCAAGCCAGCGGAGAAGGACGGGTAAGCGGCCGTTGACGCCGTTGACGTTGTAGGTGGCGATCTTCATCCCTGGCCTACCTAGAGCTGATCATTGTCCGGCCCCTTGGTCTCCCCGACCATGCGGGTGAGCTCCGCGAAAGCTGGGGTGCCGGCCCCATCATCGCTCATATTGTTGGCCAGACGAAGCAGTCGGATGGGAAAGGCGATAGCGTCGCGATTGGCCGGCGACAGGTCTTCGACGACACGATCATCGCCGAGCACGGTCTGCTCGGACCGAGCGAGCGATCTGTCGATCTCCTCGACGGTGACGACGCCCTTGGCGACCAGCGTCTGGTTCAGTCCGGCGATGGCCATCAGCAGGCCTTCGAGTTGCAGATTGGCGGTGTTCATATCGAGCTCCTGTCTTTCGACAGGAACGACTGATGGTCGATACCGTTGCTGACGCATGCTGCAGGGATGGAGACGCATGTGACCACGCCAAACGATCTCAGCGACAAGGCGCTCGCGATTTTCGCCTTCGCCGCCTACCACCAGCTTGGGAGCGGGGACACCATCACCAGCGTCGTCGTCAACGATGCCTCAGGTCATCACGCCGATCCCGAAGCTCTATCGGAGCTCGCGGAGAAAGAGCTCGGCGAATTGAGCGGCGATCGCTTTGTCTTCAGCGTCGCGGGGCAGCTCATCCTCTCCCAGGTCATCGACCGTATTCGTGGGCACATCTGAAATGGCGGCCTCAAGCATCCTGATCGTTGAGGACGATGCCGAGCAGGCCGAGTTGCTGAAACAGGCACTCGTGGCACTGGGGCACACGGTGCTCGGTCCGGCGCGCGACTGTTCTTCCGCGCTTGAACTGATCTGGCGGGAGCGACCTGATCTGGCTTTTGTCGATACCCATCTCGGGTCCGAAACATGCGAGGCGGTCCTTGAGGAATGCGATCATCAATCGGTCCCCGTCGTGATCACGATTTCCGAAAAGGACGACTTCCCCGCGTTCTGCGGCGAACGAGATCGCCTGGTCGGCTCCCCCGTGACATCGATGCTGCAGAAAATGCTGGAGCACCGTGGTCAAGCTTCATCGTGACAATCGCGAATCCGTCCCCGCCGTATTGCTGCCAGGTTTTGGTCGAACGGGATGATCTGGTGGGGCTCATACCGATAACGGTCCTGCTGGGAGCGCTCTGATGACCTCATCGCGGATACGCGTTATCGACCTCGAGACCGCTGGTAATGGTCAATATGATGTCTGCGAAATCGGCTGGCAGGATGTCGTCCAAGGGAATGGCGGCCTGTGGTCCTTATCGGATGAACGGGGAGCGCTCTTCGTCAATCCAGGAAGGCCGATCTCGCCAGAGACAATGGCCGTACATCACATCATCGACGAATATGTCGCCGATGCCCCATTCTGGAAGGATGTCGCCCCCGACGTGTTGCAGCCGGATGCTGCCGTGGTGGCATTGGCGGCGCATCGCTCCGCGTTCGAGCAGCGCTATTGCACTCCCAGGCTGACCGGTGGCGCACAATGGATTTGCACCTGGAAATGTTCGCTCAGGGTATGGCCGGAACTTCAGAGCTTTTCCAACCAAATGCTGCGCTATCAGCGAATGCCCATTGGCCTGATTCATGAGCTGGGACTGCCCGCACATAGGGCGATGCCAGACGCCTATGTCACCGCACACCATCTCAGGGACATGCTGAACGTCGCTTCGGTCGACCAGCTTCTGGCCTGGAGTAAAGAGCCAGGGTTGCTGCCGCGGGTGCCTTCAGGCGCGGACCGCGGCAAGAGTTGGCAGGATATTGGTGAAGTCTCGCTCGACGCGTACGCTGGGGATCGCGACGTGGATGTCAGGTTCAGCGCGGAAACCGAGCTGCAACGCCGAGGCAGGGGAGCCGTCAGTGGGCTCGTCGCGCCAGCCCAAGGGCGTCTGCTTTAGGTTCACTGAAATTGTAGCCATCGCTGAACGGAATCATGGATGGCGGCGTGCGACTTCTAGGACTAAGCTCCCTCCCGGAGGCGGGGCATGCAGGCATATATCGACGAACTCAGCAGCGAGCTGACGGAGCGATACAAGCTCTATCTGGAAACCTTCCTCGTCGATCTCTGGAGCGAAGACGGAATTATAGAGTTCCGTTTCGGGTATACGCTTCGGCGCGCCAGCAAGCTCCACACACGAGTGTTCAAGGTCGGCGCCGAGGATGCCCTCACGGCCACAGAGCGATTAGCCGTTGTTGATGCGCTGTTCCTAGAGATCGTCGACCATATCGATGAAACGATCGCCGAAACCCTCGTAGAGCTGAACTAAGCCCTGATCACGTTTTTCGACCGTTAGGAGAGCGTTTACGCGACGCACTTCAGGTTGCTCGGGCGCGATCAGTACTGCGTACGCGCTATCCCAGCCAAACGGCTGCTGGAGCCCTCATGGATCTCGCGGTCGTCGCTTGCATTCTCTCGTTGTGCATTGTTGGAATACTGATCGGAGTTCCGTTGGCGCGCGCGTGGCGCCGCCGTCGAAACCACTGGTGAACTGCAAGTCCACTCGTGACGCTTTACGCCGACAATGACGCGCATATTATTCGAAGCGACGTGAGGGCGGCCGGATGTGTAATCTCTATTCCATGACGACGACCACCGAGGCCATTCAGCGCCTGGTTCAGGAGTGGGAAGATGCGATGCGCAACATTCCATCGCTGTATGCGATCTATCCCGACTATACGGCACCGGTGATCAAACAGCGCGGCGATAGCCGCGTGCTTGGGTTTGCGCGATGGGGTCTGCCGTCGCTGAAGGACGCGGTCACTGACAAACCCAACCGCGGCAACACCAACGTTCGTCATCCGTGGTTCGAGGACTGGAAGGGGTATCTCGGTGTTGAGAACCGTTGCCTCGTGCCGATCAACCGCTTTGCCGAACCTATGAAGCTTGCAGACGGAAGCAGCGGAAATGCCTGGTTCGCGGTCGACGAAACTGAACCGCTGACTTTCTTCGCCGGTCTATGGACCCACTGGCATGGGACGCGTCGCAAGGACGAAGGACCTATGGATCATAAGGTTTTTGCGTTTTTCACGACCAAGCCGAACGATATCGTCGGTGCCGTGCATGAAAAGGCAATGCCGGTGATCTTGCGCACAGAGCAGGAGCGTGATGTCTGGCTGCGTGCCCCGTGGGCAGAAGCAAAATCTCTGCAGAAGCCATTGCCCGACGGCGAGCTCAAAGTCATTGCCGAGCTTCCGCTAAAATACGTTCCTGGGCTCGACGGCATTCCCGATCCCGGAGATCTGTTGCGACTGCCGTCTTAGGACTGGCCGATTGCTCCAAATGAACTTCGCTCGCCCCTGCGAGTTTCTGTCCGATGCAGAAAACGACAGGCGGGTTCCGATGTTGAGTGTTGGATCGATCGTGTGGGGCGTGGAGGACGTTCCTCGCGCAATCAAATTTTGGTGCGCCGCTCTCGACTACAAGCCGCGGGATGTGCCTAGCGTTGATTGGGCAGCTACCTTTGAGCCCCGGCTAGTCCGGGGCTTTTTTCGCCTTGGGCGGAAAAGTGAAGCCAGAGGATGGAACCTTGCGCCCCGCGAACTATTGCACCCATGCCTACCCTTACGTGCCTGACCGGGCATGCGCTGCCCGTCGCGCAAGTGCACCCACATCGGATGTTCCTGTTCGGATCGAGCCTCTCCACGGCGGAGTTGGCTGCGCCATGGGAGCACCCTCATGTCGATACTTTCACACGTCTCCAGGGCATTGGTAGTCGAAGATGACTATCTTCTGGCAACTCAGATGCAGGACTTTCTGTCGGCGTTTGGCTGCGAAGAAGTCATCACGGCCTCTAGAGTGAACACAGCCCTCCACGCAGTAAACGTCGGAGTGCGCTTTGCGGTATTGGACGTCTCGCTCGGCGGAGAACCTTGCGATCACATCGCAAGGCGCCTGTCGGCCGACGTCATCCCGTTCATTTATGTGAGTGGATACCAGCAGGAGCACCACCCGGAGCTTCCACTGGCCCCCTGGGTTGCCAAGCCGGCCATCGAACGGAACCTGCTCGAGGCCATCTCGTCCGCTCTCAATCCGCCAGGAAAAAAACTTAGCGCATTGCGATCCGACTATGCGTGAATACCGTGTCGTAGACCTGCGGTCCCCCACGACGATAGAGCATCGGGTGCGCGCCGCCTCCCCAGAGTCGGCGGCTTCAACCATACTTGGCGAGACAGTCATTCGCGGGGGCCAGCATCTCGATCGTGTGATCTGCAAAGCCTATTGGCTGGAAAGTGGGGGAACAACCAGCATGGTGAGACTGTACCGGCCTCTCCGACCGGACGCGGAACCTTAGCGGGCTGAGCGACTTGTGCCGAGGCATGAAAGCCTGCCCCATAAAGGATATCACTGTGAAAACGTACGACCCCCACAAATCAACTAATGAGGTTCGGCAGGCGAGCCCGCGCAAAATGAACTTTCGTGTGCTGATCGTTTCGTTGATAGGCATATTGATCGCCTTCGCAGCGCTCTATGTCATCTACAACTACGCTGTGCCAGCACCAACGGCTTGAGTGCTCGGAACCTATCCGAAACGGATGAGTTCATAGACCCGAGCATCTGGCGCGGGTTGTCGACGCCACCGTGCTGGATGCTCAACCAAAGCCGCCGCTTGATCCAACAGAGATCATGACAGGCGGCTTTTTCGTGCTCACTCGTGATCGAACCAATATCTGTCTGGGCCATTGGTCTGCGTCAGAGCGAGATCGGCTCCTGTTGGTTGCTCTGGCTCTCTGGTGAGAAGGCCCTGGTGTTGCTCTGGGGCCTTCTTTTTTGTCGATAACGCCGCCACCCGCCTAGTCCCGCGGTGTTCGAGAGGCGGCATTATTATGCAGTGGATTGAAGAAGTTACTGGACGGGCGAGCGCGTGCGTCGTTTCGCCGAACGGAGCCTTACTTGCTCGCGGCCTAGGCGGCTTTTTCGTTTCGTTGTTCGGTGATCCTGCAAAAGAAAAGGCTTCGCAGAAGAGAGGCTGATTAATCTAGTTAAATGATGGAGGGCGAGGAGCTTGCTAGGCTCCAGTTCCCTAGCCTGTCAGAGCCTTCGACATCTTTCGGCAGAGGAAAGCCCTGTTCACTCGCCCCGGCCAATCCGGGCGTTTTGTGGCGGGGCGTGGGGCGGGAAGGCTTCGGCGCTGAGGGAGGCCGAAGCTTTCCCAATCTCTCAGGACCAGATCGCGACTAGTTCATCCCGCCTAGCATCTGGTCAGAGTTGGAAGGCGGACGGACGAACCTCTCCTCGAGGCGCTGCGCGACCCAACGGAAGGCTTTGCTCCCCCAGGGCGGGGTCTTCTTTGACGGCTTTAACCGCTGCGCTTCGGTCGCTCAGCGGTTCCCATATGGGACCTCTCTTTCCCAATCCTCCTCCCCTTCTTCGCGACTGGCCGGCATCGACCAAAGCGCTTCGAAATTGGGTTGATAGAACACCTGATAAGTCGAGCGGAGATAGTCGATCAGTTCATAGGAGTGGGGCGGAGCCGTCCATTCCGGCACGGTCCGCATGTGGTCCCAGTGCGCCATTTCCGCGACCTTTGCGCCATACTCCTCCGCCGCCTCTTCGTTGTCCGCTCTGATGAATAATATGGGATCATTGCTCAGGCCGTGACGAAGTTCCCACCATCCCGAAAGCGTGATGCCGCGGTGCGGATCGTAGAAGGGGACGAGCACTAAACCATTGTATCGCCGCGCGTCGGCTTCGCTCGGCCAGCAACCGCGAAGATCGGCATGGTTGGGGTCACGATGCTTATGGATGAAGGTCCAGGGGCTGGTCATTGCCTATGTCTCGAGGTTGAGAATTTGCTATTCGATCGGCCGGTCAGTGGAATGGCTCGTTCGGCGGCTCAGCGTCGTAGAACGGTCCGAGATAGGGTGGCTGCGGTATTTCGGCCTCGCCGGCGAAGCGGATCGTGATTTCGATCTGCTCGAGCGTGGGCGTCTCCCGATCCCAATCGGCCACGCAAATCCAGTCACGAAGCTCGGCTAGCGCCGTCGCGATTTCAAAGGCGCGCGCCGCATTGGTTGGTAGGAGCAGGAGGGATGGATAGCTGCGGAGGGACACAGTGAAGAATTCCTCTTCGTCGCCTCCTACGTCATGGACCTCAAGGCCCGCATAGCTCCAGTGTCTATGAAGGTCGCCTTCCTCGGGTTCCACCTCTGTCCACAGGCTTCGGCTTGTGATCGCGTCCATCTTGACTCTCCCGTCCTTCTGGAATGAGAACATAAGAAGAACAAACTTCGCCGAGAGTCAACTATGCCTGTCCTGCAACAGCCGGCGGCAACGCCCTATGCCGAGCTTTTGGCGGCCACTAATTTCAGCTTTCTGCGGGGCGCCTCCCATCCGTTTGAGATGGTCGGGCAGGCTGCGGGGCTGGGGTTATCTGGCATTGGCATATGCGATCAGAATAGCCTGTCAGGCGTGGTGCGCGCGTTCGCGGCGGCGAGGGACCTTGCTCAAGACCATCCCGACTTTCGGCTGGTGGTTGGAACTCGCCTGGTCTTTTCCGACGATACGCCGGATATCGCGGTCTACCCGATCGACCGGGCGGCTTATGGCCGCCTGAGCGCGCTCCTTACCCTGGGCAATCGACGGGCGCCCAAGGGCGAGTGTCTTCTCGAGCTGCAGGATTTACTCGATCATTCAGAAGGTCAGGCGATGATCGTCATTCCCCGCCTAGGTAAGATAAGCGGCGACATCGCCAAGGCCGAAACATTGTCGCAGGTCGCACCGGCTCGGGTTTGGGTCGCTGCTACCTACCTTTTTAACGGCCACGACACCTCGCGGCTCAATCGCATTGCTGCCTTTTGCGCTGAGTATCGGCTGCCAATGCTGGCCAGCATGGACCCGCTTTACCACGTGCCGGCCCGTCAACCGATCCTGGATGTACTGACCTGCATACGCGAGCATGTTGCCATCGCAAATGCAGGGTTCCTGCTGTCGTCGAACGCCGAACGACATATCAAGCCACCGGACGAAATGGCCGGGCTGTTCCGGCAGCACCCGAATGCCCTGGAGGAGACCAACCGGTTTCTATCCCTGATCTCGTTCACCCTCTCCGAGCTCAAATATATCTATCCGGAGGAAACCGTTGGCAATGGCGAGACAGCCCAGCAAACGCTGGAGCGCTTGAGCTATGAAGGAGCGCGGTCGCGGTATCCTGATGGTGTGCCGGAGAAAGTTCAGAAAGGGCTGCTGCACGAACTCGCCCTGATCGCTGAGATGGGCTACGCGCCGTATTTTCTGACCGTGCAGGACATTGTTCGGTTTGCCCGTCAGGAGCGAGGCATCCTCTGCCAGGGTCGCGGCTCCGCGGCTAACTCCGCCGTCTGCTTTTGCCTAGGCATCACCGAAGTGGACCCCATGCTGGTCGATCTTCTCTTCGAGCGGTTCGTCTCAACGGAACGCGACGAACCGCCCGACATCGACGTCGACTTCGAGCACGAGCGGCGTGAAGAGGTGATGCAGTACATCTACCAGAAGTACGGCCGCCATCGCGCTGGCCTTACCGCCAACGTCATCACCTACCGGGCCAAAGGCGCCATTCGAGACGTCGGCAAGGTGTTTGGTCTGAGCGACGACACCATAAGCATGATCAGCGGGCTCAATTGGGGATGGGGCAGTATCGACATCCCCGAAGAGCGCATGCGCCAGATCGGGATCGATCCAAATGACGACGTCATCCGTATGGTGATGATTGTCGCCAATGAGCTGTACGGTTTTCCGCGGCACCTCGGCCAGCATGTCGGCGGGTTCGTCATCACCCGTGATCGTCTTGATCATCTGGTGCCGATATCGAACGCGGCCATGGAAGATCGCACCGTCATCGAGTGGAACAAGGATGACCTCGACGAACTCGGCATCCTGAAAGTCGACGTGCTCGCCCTGGGTATGCTGAGTTGCATCCGGCGGGCATTCAACCTGATGCGCCAGCACTATGGCCAGTCGCTCACCCTGGCGACCGTGCCGCAGGAAGACCCGCGGGTCTATCGCATGACCCATCGCGCCGACACCATTGGGGTCTTCCAGATCGAGAGCCGGGCCCAGATGTCGATGCTGCCGCGGCTAAAGCCGAGCGAATTCTATGATCTCGTCATCGAGGTCGCTATCGTCCGGCCTGGTCCTATCCAGGGCGACATGGTTCATCCCTACCTCAAACGCCGGCAGGGGCTGGAGCCTACGAGTTACCCGTCCCCAGAGCTCGAACATGTCTTGAAGAAAACCTATGGCGTGCCACTCTTCCAGGAGCAGGCAATGAAGATCGCCATTGTGGCCGCTGGCTTCACTCCAGGAGAGGCCGATCGGCTGCGGCGCGCCATGGCGACGTTCAAGAAAACCGGTGGCGTTGGCATCTTCAAGGACAAGTTCATCGGCGGCATGCTTGAGCGCGGCTATGACAAAGAGTTTGCCGAGGCGTGTTTCCGGCAGATCGAGGGTTTTGGGAGTTATGGCTTCCCGGAATCCCACGCCGCTAGTTTCGCTCTATTGGTCTATGTCTCGTGCTGGCTCAAATGCCACTACCCGGACGTGTTCGCGGCCGCCTTGCTCAATAGCCAGCCCATGGGGTTTTACGCGCCGGCGCAGATCATTAGCGACGCTCAGGCCCACGGCGTCGATGTCCGGCCGGTCGATATCAACTTGAGCGACCTTGAAGTCGTCATGGAGCGGACCAACCAAGCTGGCCTGACGCTTGCGCCCCGCCACGCTGAGATGGCCGACGACATCTGGGGCAACATGGCGGTCCGCCTCGGCTTCAACCTCGTCGGTGGTCTCCGGCTCGACCATGCCAATCTGATCGTTGCGCGCCGCCGCGGTGGATACGACAGCATCCGCGATCTCTGGTTGCGGACTGGCCTATCCTCAAAGAACCTGATCGCACTCGCCGAGGCAGATGCCTTCCAATCCTTGGGCGTGTCACGTCGGGACGCCCGGTGGATAATCCATGGCCTCGAAGGTCAGCATGGCGCAGAGCGGCTTCCACTGTTTCAAGGCGGGGAGCGCTCCCCTTCCTGGAAGGACGAAGAGATCGACCTGCCGCCGATGACGCTCGGCGAGGAGGTCATCCATGATTACAGGACACTCTCGATCTCGTTGAAGGCCCATCCCATGGCTTTCCTTCGCCAAAGGCTGGAACAACGTCGTGTCACCATCGCCGACGACCTTAGAACTGCTGCACCAGGAAAAACGGTGACAGTGGCTGGCTTGGTGTTGGTGCGCCAGCGGCCGGGCACCGCGAGCGGAGTGATCTTCGCGACGCTCGAAGACGAGACAGGCGTCGCAAATGTCATCATCTGGCCAAAAGTCTTCGAGGCCAACCGACGCGTTGTGCTGGGCGCAAGGGTCCTCGGCGTCCGCGGCATGCTTCAGCGCGAGGGGATCGTCATCCACGTCATCGCCAAGGAATTCTTTGACTTGACCGGGGACATTGCCGCGATCGCCGGTGGCATCGATATCGGCGAGCGCACCATCGCACGAGCCGACGAAGTCAAATCCGGAGGGCCTAAGGGGCGCAATCGAGAACAAGAACAGTATGAGAGGGATGTGGAGCTTCGTTTGCGCGAAGCCTTGCCGAAGGGCAGGAATTTTCACTGATGACCCTGCGAGAAATACGCACTCTCTGGGATTTTCAGGAAACCCATCGCGCGATCCATGCCTATTGCTCACACCACTGGGTCTGCAGCCACGATGCGCAACTTGTCCTCGACGTCCTTGCAGCACACGTCGGATGGCAGTTCGACTTTTATGCTGGACGCGACCATCTTGCCGGTAGGCTCAGATGCTCGATCTGTGGCTGGTATTATCCGAGTTTTGCCCTCGGCCACGCCGGCAAGCGACCCGAATTCTCGGGAACCCACGGTGCCGGAACAGTGCCTGTTCCACCGGACGAGCTCATCATCCTGCAACGAGCCAGAGAGGCGAACATCGCCGGCGAGGTGCCATGGGTCGGAAAGCGCAAAGGCGGCAGAAAATTCGGGCGATGATTACTGACACGCTGTGGCGAGAGCCTAGTACATTTTGGGATCATGAGGGCTAGGTCATGACCATCAGAAAGATCATCCACATCGACATGGACGCGTTCTACGCAAGCGTTGAGCAGAGGGACAATCCCGAGCTCCGTGGCAGACCGGTTGCTGTGGGCTACGGTGCAAAGCGCGGCGTGGTGGCCGCGGCAAGCTACGAGGCTCGAGCATTTGGCGTGTATTCGGCGATGCCGTCGGTGACTGCCATGCGGAAGTGCTCCGAACTGGTATTTGTCCCGCCGAGGTTTGAAGTCTATCGCTCCGTGTCAGCTCAGATCCGGGAGATATTCGCTGAGCATACCGACTTGGTAGAGCCCCTCTCACTGGACGAGGCCTATTTGGACGTCACCCAAAACAAACAGGGTATCCCTATCGCGACCGATATCGCCAACGCCACTCGGGCCAGGATCAAAGAGGCGACTGGGCTGAACTCGTCGGCGGGAATTTCCTACAACAAGTTCCTCTCAAAAATGGCCAGCGGCTATCGCAAGCCCAACAACTACTTCGTTATCCCACCAGGCAAAGGCGAAAGCTTTGTCGCGACGCTGCCGATCGAGAAATTCCATGGAGTTGGCCCTGCGACAGCCGGCAAGATGCATAAGCTCGGGATCCAGACCGGCGCAGACCTTGCCCGCCTTTCCATGGAGGAAATGATCGCTCGCTTCGGCAATTCTGCAGACTATTGGTTCAAGCTCGCCCGCGGAATCGATGGTCGTCAGGTGAACCCAGATCGCGAGCGTAAATCGATTGGTGCCGAAGACACGTTTGCCGACGACATTTCCACCATCGACGAAGCCCGCACGATGATGACGCCGTTGGTCGATAAGGTTTGGAATGCCTGCGAAAAACGAGGCATCGCTGGGCGCACTGCAACGCTGAAGGTCAAGTTCGCCGATTTCGAGCAGATTTCGAGATCGAAGAGTCAAACTGGACCGTTTAGGACGAGAACGGGATTGGCGCAGTTGGTGGACGCTTTGCTCTTGCAGGAGTTTCCGCCACGAGCACCGGTCCGATTGCTCGGCGTGACGGTCTCGAATTTTGTCTCCATCGATGAGGGCGTTGCGGACCAGATTGAAATGGCGGTGTAGGGGCCGCTTGCTGCCTGTCCGCTTCTGGCCATGGCCCTAAAAAAGCAGCCAGTCGACATTCGTGGTCCAACGGCCCATTTGGGGTCGATGGCGACCCGTCAACTCTTGGTTGCTCAGAATGCTTTGGCGAACGCCGCATAGAATGATTGATAAAATGACGGGAGCCGCCGTGCTTACCACGGCGGCTTTTTCACGTGCGGTTGGGGGCCACAATGGTCCATGCTTCTCCGCGCCACCATCGTCCGCAAGGCCGCCGGTTCGCGAAGCTAACGCGGACCAAGGGAGTGCCGGGGCGCGTAAGGTGATGGTGGATCAATTGTGGGCCGAAGTAGAGTTGACAGCAGAATCTGGCTACGCTGTTCCGATGACTGACCTTTACATCCAACGCCGACTGAAGGTCGGCGACAACTACCTCTCTGAGGCCGAGGTATTGGTGCTGGGACCGGTGCTGGTGGTGCTGGCCGAGCCGGGTGCCGGAAAGTCCGATCTCCTGAAGGAATTTGGACGCCTTATCGGGATATCGCCGGTTAGGGCAAGCCGCTTTCGCCACCAGACTAAAGTCCAGCCCGATAGCGCGCTTATCATTGATGCGGTGGACGAGGCCGCAAAGATAGACCAGGCAGCGGTTGATGAAATCATCGTAAAGGCACATGAGAACTCGAACGGACGAGTCATTTTCGCGAGCCGGTCGAGCGAATGGCAGGAAGCCAGAACAGGGTGGATTAAGGAGTGCTTTGGTTCTGATCCCGTCATCGTTCAAATCGAACAATTGCAGCCCGCTGAACAGAAGACGCTATTCGACTCTCACCTCCCGGGCGAAGATTTCGACGCCTTCTCGGCGGAGACCGCGCGCTTTGAACTCACCCCGCTACTAGGGAATCCGCAGTTCTTGCTTCTGTTCGCGAATGCGTATGTCCAAAGCGGTCGCCACTTCACATCCAAGGCGCAAATCTTCCGGGATGCGGTTGAACGTCTAGCGATAGAAGCCGGAAATGTGGTGTCCGGAACTCCCCGTCCGCCAACCCATGAGATCGTCGCTGCTGCTTCTGAAGCTATGGCTAAAATACTCCTGGCGGGTGGGTCCGGCGTTTCCACAAAGGAGCATATTGCCGATCTCGACTATCCTTATTTGGCTGGGCTTGTTGCGTCTGCCCCCGCCAATGCTCTCAGGGCATTGGACACGCGCCTCTTCCGCCCCGCAGTGGAACCAGACCGCCACGAACCTGTCCACCGGATCGTGGCGGAATATTGCGCAGCCCAATTTCTGGTCCGGAGGATTTCGGACCATGCGCGCCCCTTGTCTTTACGGCGCGTTCTGGCAGTCATTGCCCCAAACGGCGCGGTCCGGGACGAACTGAGGGGATTGCTAGGTTGGATCGCATCGGCAGGAACCGAGCGAATCCAGCGCGCTGCGATCGAGCTGGACGCCTATGCAGTGCTTGCGAACGGCGATCCATCTCAGCTTACTGTCGGATCGAAAAGACTGCTCCTTCAGAAGCTCGAGACGATTGCCAACACCAATCCCGGATTCCGCCGTAGCGACTTTTGGCGACGATTCAGTGTCGGCGGATTCTTTACCGACGACCTTACAGACGATCTGCGCCGCATGCTGGCCACGACGCCTCTGAACTCCCCACTCATCGACCTCTTGCTGGAGCTGCTTGTCAATTCAGGCGGCCCCGTCTCACTCGCGGATGATGTTCGCAACATCTTGTTCAACACTAATGCCGACCGTACGGCTCGAATGTGGGCTGCCCGGGCAATTCGGCGCCTTACAGGTACGACGGCGGCTGCGGATCTGGATCGTCTCATACAGGAGGGCTCCGCCGCATCGTTGCGCGTCGCTATCGACATGATTTCGGAAGCTGGCGTGGAAGAGACGAGCGATGACTCGATCACCGCCCTGTTGCGCTCGTTCGGAAACGCGTACCCGAAAGGTCGGAAATTGCGTGACGAAGATAGCTACATGGCGTCGTACTATCTCGTTGATCTGATCAAGCATCTCTCGGCCGAAACGATCGCACGCAACCTTGATGATCTCACGGAAGGCCTCACCTGCACTTGCAAGCGCGCCTATTACGAATGCGAATGCCGTCACGGCGTAAGCAAGGTTGCCGGTCACCTGCTCGACAGGTACTTCGAGGTGAACACGGGGCCCTACGACCCAGACAGGATTTGGCGATGGCTGTCCCCGTTGTGGTTCAAGGGCCGCGGCAATCGCGAAGAAAGCCCGGCAATCAAGGTACTGACGGAGAATTCGGAGCTCCGGCATGAGTTGCACAAACGCGCTTTAGACGGCGTGAGTGACGACAAGGCCGCGTGGGAGAAGCGTTGGCAGATCGGCGACGGCCACCATCACTCCGGGCTATCCTTCTATGCTGGCGATGACCAGCGCATGGCCGTCCACGCATTCGAAACAGACAATGCGGGACTGTGGTCGGCCTTCTGGTCCCGGCCCGTTGACGATGAGGAAAGGCGCGGACCTGATCCCCTGCGGCGGTTGCTACGACAGCAGTCCCGCGAAAAGTCGGCTTTTTCTCGCACCTGGGCCGCAGCCGAGCGTAGCTACCGTACCGTACGTGAGAAGGAGCAACGCAACTGGCAAAGGAGGCAGCGGCGCTGGCAAAAACGTGAGGCCCAGCAGTCGGACCGTGACAGGGCCCATCTGCTCGCAAACAGGGCCCAAATCGAGGGCGGCAACCATTGGGGTTGGGCGAAGCTCTTCGCGAAATTCTACCTTCATGATCGCGGTCGGTTGTCGGACTACACGGACGACATGTCGCTGGTGGAGAACGCGCTCCGCAACGCGCTTCCGATGATCAAAGATCATATGCCGACGCTTGAGCAACTCGCGGGAAACAGACATTGGACTACACCGGAAGTGGCGTATGCGTCTTGTTGGCTGCAGTTCGTGGACACCGGCACACTCGAACATATTGATCGGTTGTTCCTGTTACCGGTGAAGGTAGAAGCTTCGAAGTATGACTGGATGGAGCAGGACCGCTACGACGCATTTCAGCGCGAGCTCGACCGGATTCTATTCGACCAGCCAGGAAGCGCTGAAGCGTTTGCACGAACCTACATTGAGCCCGGCCTTTCGGGGCCGCGGGAGGGCCATGCGAACGTTTGGTGGTTAGGAAGCAAGGAGATGCTGGCACCCTTGCGATCCAAGCTGTCCATGGAATGGCTGCATGGCTACCCTGACATGCCGGTGCACGCCCAGGAAGAGCTTTTCAATATCGCAGCGGCGACCGCAGACCGGCCCGCCCTGCTCGCCCTTATCCACGAGCGCGTGCAGGGTCTGGAGCGGCCTCCGGTCGGGGAGAGTATCGAAGAGACGGAGAACCGGAATGAACGGCTGAAGTTTTGGAAGCTCCGGCGGTTCTTCTTTGAGGGGCCCGAGGCCGACGGTTGGGACGGTCTGCGGGACGATCCCGATCTCATTTTTGCCCTGGATTACAGGGCGGGCGGGTTTGCCGACCGCTTGGAGGGATGGCCGGGCCTGTCCGCGGACAAGGTCTTCAAAATCATGGACGCTTTCGTTGAAGCGTGGCCGTCCGTGTTCTTGCCGAGCAGCTACGGCTCGGGCGATCCTCCAGCCGAGCAGGCGTTTCGGTTTCTCACACACATAGTTTGGCGCATCGGGCAGGACTCACCAGGTAGAGCGCTTCCGGTGCTGGACCACATGCTCGCCGATCCACGTTTCCAGGATTTCTCCGAGGCGCTACTGACATTGCGCGCAGAGTCGGCCAAGAAGTTGGCACTTGCCGACTTCAGCGCACCTTCACCGGCTGAAGTCGTGTCATTGCTCGATGCGGGCGGGCCTGCCACCGTCGAAGATCTTCGCGCTCTAGTCGTTGAAGAGCTCGAATGGCTACAGGACTGGCTGCGCACGGCCGAAACCGACCCGCTTGCGACCTACTATCAGGACGGTGCCCATGTAGACGAAAACACGGGCCGTAACCGTGTGGTCGACAGTCTCAGATGGCGCATGACCTCTCTCAACCTGCCGGTGGTCATCGAACACCATATGGCGGATAGCAATCGCTGCGACTTCACGGTGTCGGCGATGATCGGAGGTCGCCGGCGACTGCTGGTGGTCGAGGTCAAGGGGCAGTGGCATCCAGAGGTTTACACTGCTGCTGCGGCTCAACTAAGCCAGCGCTATTCCAGTCACCAGGAGGCCGAGCAGCAAGGCATCTATCTCGTTTTCTGGTTCGGACCGGCCACGAAGGTCGCCGACCGGTTGCGCCACGGCGTGACAACTGCCGTTGAGCTTCAGGAAAAGATTCGTGGCGAGATGCCCGAAGAACTGCGCGGGCTCGTCGATGTAGTTGTTCTGGATGTCCGTTGGTCCGGCGCCGTTAAGGCCAAGGCGACAAGTCGCAAGGCCAGGTAGCAGGATCATTGGCCAATCACGAACTGAAGCCCGCTATGCGGGCATTGGGCCGGGCACCCCCGACAAACCCCGCCCTCCTAGGCCCTTGCGCCATCGAACGCGTGCCAACCCCTTGTCGATATCGGCATTAATCTGATCGAGGGACACCGCGGCCTTGGAGCCGAGCTCGTTATGGAGCTTCCGGCTGGTGCAATCGACGTCGGCGAACAGCCCGTTGCAGCGGCGCATCGCGAACTCATGGAGGAAACCGGCCTCATCGCCGGCAGGCTTTACCTGATTTATGAGTTTGTCGAGTATCCCGGCCTGTCCGATGCAAGGACGTATGTCTATGTCGCCACGCAACTGACAGTGGGAAAACAGGATTTGCAGGCAACCGAAGACTGGGTGCCGATCCTGCTTCCATTTGGACAAATCGGAGCGCTCGCAGCCAGCAACAAGATTGTAGATGGGCAAACTCTAGCGGCACTTTTTGTTCTGTCGCCATTGTGGTTAGGCATGCGACACGCAGAAATTCCTTAGATTTTCCCATGGCGACATTTTTGGCGTGGCAACCAAGGCCGCACGTCCGCTACCCCCGTCGGCGTCGGTCTTCAGCCGACCCCATTGAGGTCATTCATAGCTACAAAGCCGTTCCCAATAGCGGACACTGGACACTTGCTGTTTGCCCGAGTTAGTGCCAGCGTATTGCAGTGGAGGGTATCATAGGTACGAACGGTCTGGCGGCCTAAACCTGACCATGGCGTGTCTTTGCCCATTGTGCTGGGATACCTGCAATTGTCGGCCGGCATGCCATGATCGATGAGGTCTTTGACTTTTCGAGCAACTTCTGCTGCCAACATGCCCGAGCAATGTGCGGAAATCGAAGGTTGGTCTATCGCCAATTGCGTGAACGCCTGGCAGAAGTGCTCTCAAGCGCTATCTTGGAAACCATAGATGCCCACCATTTCGTCCTCTCAAGTTCCCCCACCAAAGTCCTGGGAGGAGTTCGAAGACATCTGCCTTTCGGCATCGAAGCATCGATGGGATTCCTCGAAGTTTTTCGGCAACGGGCGCAAAGGCCAAGCACAGGATGGGGTCGACATATGGGGGCATGATGGCACGGGCGAGCATATTGGGGTGCAGTGCAAGAATACGCTGGCTGGCGTCTCATTGAAGGTGGTGAAAGACGAAATCGCCAATGCCGAGGGCTTCAAGCCCAAGCTCGACCACCTCTACATTTCCACCACCGCGCCACGTGACGCCAGTCTGCAGAGAGATGTTCGTCTGATCTCGATTGCCCGCAAGGCTGCTGGGAATTTTCAGGTCGACATATTGTTCTGGGACGACGTCGTGGGAGACCTCGCGCTCGAGGACTCCGTGTTCTTTAAGCACTATCCGCAGTTCAAGCGCGGTGTCGATCCGAGCAAGGCACACGACCAGAAACTGTACGAAGAGTATCTACAACTAATGCGGTCGGACGGAGTCATCGGGTTCATCGACCAATGGAACATGGCTGGGTTTTCGTTTCCCTCAGCGAGGTTAGATCCACTTCGGGAATTTGTCGCAAACTGGAACGCGCCGGAGCGCGAGTTCAGTTCGCCGCAGATTGACGCAGTGCGGTTGGAATTATGGACGAAGGCCCGGGACTACGTGGTCGAGATCAATCGGAGCACGTTTTCTGCCAACGGACCAGGTTGGATCACGGTGCCGCCCGAATGGGAGGACAAGTTCCCGGACAGGTTCAAACGCGTGGTCAAAGAGCTGCACGGCATGGCCGGCGAGATCGTCGAGATTCATGGTCGTTTGGTCCGAACCGCAAAGGCAGTTCTTTTGACGACGAACTGATGTAGTGTCGTTCGGCGCGGGGCTCTCGTTTGCACAAACATTATTCATTCCCGAGCGTAGGGAAGCACACAGGTGCTCGTCTGAGAACGCCCCCCATTCGGTCCTTGCCCCTCAAATCGTGGGGCCGAAAAGCGGACCTCAATGTTTCGCCGAAACGTCTGCACATTCACGATAGCGGTGGGTACTAAATCTCGTTAGCCTGCGCTTGAGGCCTGGGTCAGGGACGATGGCGATCTTGATTCTAGGGTGTGCCGTCGACTGGGTTTCCTATGGATCGAAAGACGAACGGACCACCGCCGAATCCGCCGAAGAAGCATCACTATATCCCCGCCTTTTACCTGTCGCGTTGGGCGATCGGCCCGGATAGCCGTCTGTGCCAGTATAGCAAACCGCATGAGGTGGTGGTTGCCAACCGCCGCCACCCTGAGGCCACGGGTTTCGTAGAAAAGCTGTACCAACTTCACGATATGTCCGATGACGTATCCCAAATCATCGAAGATAAATTCTTCAAACCAGTCGATACCTCCGCTGCCGACGCTTTGGTCCTAATGGAAACCGATGGCAATAAGGCCAAGTGGGACTCGCGACGACGATCGGCTTGGTCCACGTTTCTCCATTCGCTTCTTCTCCGTGCTCCGGAAGACATCTCGGATTTTAAGGAGGCATGGCGCGACCTTATGCACACTGACTACTCGGGCGAGTGGGAAGCGCGATATCAAGAGATAAGAAAGCCAAGCCAGCCCGCTACGTTCGCTGAATACATGGCCGCCGTCCCCCAGGCCAACTTGGATAACAAGGCTCTAGAGGCGCTGACCCACATCATCAACTCCCAACGGGTTGGCAAAAGAATGAATGCGATGGTTTGGCATGTCATCGACACCTCGGCATCCGATCATCTTCTGCTAACGTCGGACCGACCGACCATCCGTACTAACGGGATGATGATCGATGGAGGTCATATCGCAATGCCGATCGGACCAAGAACACTCTTTGTAGCGGCACGCGATCATGCAGCCCTCTATGGTGTTCTCGGTGTGGGCGTGAAGGAGTTGGTGCGGGAAACGAACCGCCAAGTTTGCAACCATGCGATTAAGTACGTCTATGGGATCGACGACAGCCAGATTGAATACGTAAGAAAGCACTTCGGAACTAAGCCGCAGCCGAGGTTGCTTCAGTCAACGACGAGGGACAGGCAAGCGATCGCGAAGGAGATGCGGCCAACCGCGTTCAGAATTCGAGATGGTGAGCGTCGCCGATTGGGAAACGAACGATCTAGGTGACGGAAGCGGCGGTCCATTGCGACCTCGAGCTCGCCATCGCCGAGTCCATTTGTCCAACTAAGTTAATCAAAGCGGCCGGTCCGCAAGCCACCCCATCCTAGCCGTTGCCGCGACGTGAGTGGACGGTCCGGTTCTAGGAATTCCAAACGGCCGCTTGGATGGCCGGAATGGGGCGCGTCCCTGCCGCCGATCAACGCAGGAGAACACCGTCAATGAACAAATTGCGAGATATTCTGGTCCAACTTGGCTTCATTCGAACACTGGACTTGGGGTTCGCTTTTAAGAAATCAGCTACTTCATCCAATGAGCTCAGGCGCACGGGATCAACGTCCGACCCAAATTTGTGACAAGTGTAGCGGCCATCAGACGCCGGAGCCGCGGATGCAACAGCTGAGCCGCGAACAATTCGCTCGATGCGTGCGACAGGCAAAGGCCACCTCCAATAGTCAACTGCGGTTCCCTTGATGGCAGCTTTTGGATTGTCGCTCAACTCGAACAAACTGTTGATTGCCACTGAGAAGTGACCCGTTAGGCGGGACTATTTCCATCGAGATTTGACCCATGTTCCAACCGTGCCCTGGCTGTTTTCAGCGGGGGCTATGGAGTGATCGACATGGCGTTACTGAGCGTTATCCGACGCTGGCATTTTCGAGAGCATCTATCGATCCGGGAGATCGGCCGCAGGACTGGCCTGTCCCGGAACACCATCCGCAAATATCTTCGATCTGACGGCGTGGAGCCGCAGTTCAAGGTCCCCGACAGACCGAGCAAACTGGATCCTTTCGCGGATCGGCTGGCGGCATGGTTGAAGACGGAAGCCAATAGACCGCGCAAGCAAAAGCAAACCCTCAAACAGCTTCACGCCAATCTGGTGAGCCTGGGGTTCGAGGGGTCCTACAATCGAGTGGCAGCCTTTGCCCGAGAGTGGCGAGCAGACCGGCAGCGCGAGCTGCAGACCTCAGGACGCGGGACCTTCGTGCCCTTGAGTTTTGCCCCTGGCGAAGCTTTCCAGTTCGATTGGTCCGAAGACTGGGCCATCATCGGCAGTGAGCGCACCAAGCTGCAGGTGGCGCACACCAAGCTCAGTTATAGCCGAGCCTTCATCGTCCGGGCCTATCTGCTACAAACCCACGAGATGCTGTTCGATGCACACACCCACGCCTTCCGGGTATTTGGCGGCATTCCGCAGCGCGGCATCTATGACAATATGCGGACCGCCATCGACAGGGTCGGCCGCGGCAAGGAGCGGGACGTCAATGCCCGGTTCCTGGCCATGGCCAGCCACTATCTGTTCGAGCCAGAGTTCTGTAATCCCGCTTCAGGCTGGGAGAAGGGCCAGGTCGAGAAGAACGTTCAGGACGCTCGCCACCGGCTCTGGCAGCCTATCCCCCGCTTTCCAACGCTGGATGCGCTCAACGACTGGCTGGAAAGCCGATGCCGAGAGCTTTGGTCCCAGACCGCTCACGGTAGAATGGGCGGCACTATCGCCGATCTCTGGGCTGAGGAAGCGCCTAGCCTGATGCCGGCCTCGCGACCGTTCGATGGCTTTGTCGAATATACCAAGCGGGTCACGCCAACCTGCCTCGTGCATCTGGACCGCAATCGCTACAGCGTGCCGGCCTCGTTTGCCAATCGACCGGTCAGTCTCAGGGTCTATCCCGATCGGATCGTGGTCGTGGCCGAGGGCATGGTCATCTGCGAGCATCATCGCATCATCGATCGCTCCCATGATCAGCCCGGCCGAACAGTCTATGATTGGCGCCACTATCTCGCTGTGGTGCAGCGCAAACCCGGCGCCCTACGCAATGGCGCACCCTTTGCCGAACTGCCCGATGCCTTCAGAACGCTGCAGCAGCACCTACTCAAGAAGCCTGGCGGTGATCGCGAGATGGTCGAGATCCTGGCGCTGGTGCTGCAGCACGACGAAAATGCCGTGCTCGTGGCCGTCGAGATGGCGCTGACGGCGGGCGTGCCCACCAAGACCCACGTGTTGAACCTGCTGCACCGCCTGGTTGACGGCAAAGCCATTACACCGCCGACGATCAATGCACCCCAGGCTCTGATGCTGACCAAGGAGCCAAAGGCCAATGTCGAGCGCTATGACGCCCTGCGCAAAGCAGCGGAGACCCGTCATGCGTCATAACCCCGCCGCCGGCGCCGTTATCATCATGCTCAAAAGCCTCAAGATGCATGGCATGGCCCAGGCCGTGGGCGAGTTGACCGAGCAAGGTGCTCCCGCCTTCGAAGCCGCCATCCCGATCCTGTCGCAACTGCTCAAGGCCGAGACGGCAGAGCGTGAGGTTCGATCGACCGCTTACCAGCTGAAGACCGCCCGCTTCCCGGCGTACCGCGACCTCAATGGCTTCGACTTCTCCAGCAGCGAGATCAACGAGGCACTGGTGCGCCAGCTCCATCGCTGCGACTTCATCGAACAAGCCAACAATATCGTTCTGGTTGGCGGTCCAGGAACCGGCAAGACCCACATTGCCACGGCCATCGGTGTGCAGGCGATCGAACACCATCAAAAGCGCGTCCGCTTCTTCTCGACCGTCGAATTGGTCAACGCGCTCGAGCAGGAGAAAATGCAAGGACGAGCTGGTCAGATTGCCGGTCGGCTTGCCCACGCCGATCTCGTCATTCTCGATGAGCTGGGATATCTGCCGTTCAGTGCTTCAGGTGGCGCCTTGCTCTTCCACCTGCTCAGCAGGCTCTACGAGCACACCAGCGTGATCATCACCACCAATCTCAGCTTCAGCGAATGGGCCAGCGTCTTCGGGGATGCCAAGATGACCACGGCCTTGCTCGACCGCCTTACCCATCACTGCCACATCCTGGAGACCGGAAACGACAGCTTCCGCTTCAAGAACAGCTCAGCCCATCCGCCATCAAAACCAAAGGAGAAACCTAGACCCTTGACCGCAGCAACCGACCCGAAACAAAACTAACAGGCGGGTCACTTCTCAATGGAAAACCA
>NZ_CAXUPK020000009.1:0-102434 GCF_964252865.1 Devosia sp. LjRoot3 | reverse complement strand
CTAGGGCCTGTTGACAAAGTGGATTCTCAAATCGGTTTAGCCGTGATTCAAGACTGCTTTTTAGGAGGCGGTTTTGGCACGTGGGGATTTGTCGGACGCAGAGTGGCGGCTCATTGGCGAGCTTTTGCCAGCTGAGCGAGGTCGCAAGTCCCGGCCTGCGCAAGACAATCGCCGATATCTAAATGGGATGCTCCACTTTCTGCGGGTTGGTTGCCCTTGGCGCGACATGCATGAGCGCTATGGCAAGTGGAACTCGGTCTATGTCCGGTTTCGCCGCTGGGCCGAGCAAGGGGTCTGGGACGCCCTGCTCGAAACCCTGGTCGAACTCGGGCTCACCGATGACTGGCAACACATGATCGACAGCACCACGGTGCGCGGCCATTCGCAGGCAGCGGGCGCTAAAGGGGGACTCATAAGGAGGCTTTTGGTCGATCACGCGGCGGCTTTACGTGCAAAATCCACGCCCGCACAGACGGTCAAGGACGCCCTCTTGGCTTTGTCCTGACGGGCGGGGAAGCATCCGACTATGCAGCCGTTCCTGCCTTGATGGCCATGCCGGTGGGCAAGCCACGATTGCTCCTGGCCGACAAAGGCTACGATGGCGACGCCGTGCGCGAGGATTTGCTGTTGAGCGGCATCGTTCCGGTGATCCCACCCAAGGCCAACCGCAAGAACCCGCCCCCATGTGACTTCCGGGCCTACAAGGACCGCAACCGCATCGAGCGCATGTTCAACAGGCTCAAGCAGTTCCGCCGCATCGCCACGCGCTTCGAAAAGACCGCAAAATCCTTCGCCGCCTTCCTGGCCTTAGCCGCAGCCAGGATATGGATGCCATACTTTGTCAACAGGACCTAGGTAGATGGAGCTTTGGGAGTTGGAGAGATCGAAGTCGACATAGTCTCCAAAGATTGGGATTAGCAAATCCGCTTCGACGGGGGTGTAGCCGGGGGATTGGCAGAGGATCACGTAGTCGAAAGGTTTAGCGGCTTGATAATCATCTGTTGAAACCAGTTGAAAGGCTATGGGTGGCTCAAGGGTATGCGGCAGCGAGCGCAGATCTTCTCTCATGTATGCCTCGTCGGCGCGCGGGACAAATCGCAATTCCATTGTGTCGCTTGCCGGGTCAAAATCGCGAAAAAAGAACGGCATTAAGTCATCGCCTCTGCTTGGGTGATGCACGTAGGTAAGGGACGCGATCCATCTGCAAGCCAACGCGAACGAGAGGTAGTTCGCCGGCGAAATCTGCTCCATGCCATTTCGCGGGACGGCGTTGACCCGATCTCTCCACTCAACGCCGAGTAGTCGCTTGCCGATATCGATCCACGACAAATCTCCAAACCCGGTCCCCAAGTCTGAGTGCGCGTCAATATGGGTTACGGTCAACGGAACCGCCCCGTTTTGGGAAAGCGCTTCCAGGATCGGGAAGGCCTCATCATGATGGACGATAAAACGCCCCTCCGGCCGGTCAGTTGATGGATATTTCTTCAGCCCGCATTGGTTCTCGAGGAAATTTCGCAACTTCCCCTCATTCCATGGAGAGATCGTTGCCGGCGCCCTGGGCGATTGGCCTAGTGAAAGCACGTCGTCGAGGAATACGTCGAGATCTATATCGGCGATGTTCAACAATTCCTCCGCTCGTCCAAGGCACGCAAAATACTGTTGCCTTTGGGAGAATTTCTCAAGCCAGCATTGCTCTAAAGCAGCTGCAGTGAAATCCTGCTACCAGGAATTGTTCGACAGTCTAGACGAGAATTGAATATGCATGTCGAGTCTGATGCGCCAACCATCGATGAAATCAAATCCGGTCTTCTCGTGGAGAGCCAGCAATGCGAGTTTAAGGCGCGCCTAAACCTCGACGAAGCACGGGGCAAATCGAACTTTATTGATGATGTGGTCGCGTTCCTAAACGCCGGACCGGGGCATCTCATCGTCGGTGTCTGCGAAAAGAAAGGGGCTTTCGAGCGCTTCGAGCCCATGGTCGGTGATCGTGATGCAACTCAACGCCGCATCACCTCGATCATCCAAGACAATATCGAACCCACACCTTTGGGTGTTCGCCTGCAATTTCTTGATCTGGATACTGGCGGCTTTCTCATCGATCTTCATCTGCCAGAACACCGACTGCGACCCTATCAGAACAGAATTTCTGGCGGGTTTTACATCCGAACTGGCGCGCAAAATACGCCGATTCCTCGCGACCAGGTGCATGCGCTTTTCACCCCCATCGAGAAGCTCGAAACGGATACCCAGCATCTGATGGAGCGCGAGAACAAGGCTGTCGAGGAGCGCGACATGATGCAGACCAATGGTGCCACCCTCCATATCGCAATAGTGCCACAAGAACACTACGAACGAAATCACCCGCCTTTTGACCCCGGACGAGGCGTCCTAAAAGCGATGCGCCACTATCATGGCGAAATCCAAGGGATTTTCCGTGGATGTGAAAATGGTCTGGAAGTTCGGGACGCAACATTCCAAGAGGGACGGTCGATATCGCGCTTCTTTATCGACGATAACTGGCTCATTCATTCTTACGTTTCGCACCCATTCGTTGTCACCGACGGGGAAGGACGGCTGACAATCCGTGAATTTCACGGTGAGTTTGCTCGTCATTTGCGCGACATCCAACTGATTTTGGACGACTCGGACATACGAGGGGCGTTCGGGATTCAGTTCTCCGTGAGAAATCTCCGGCGCAATTCGAAACTGGAATGGGCTTTCCCAAATGCAAGCACCGTCAGTTCAGGGCGCCCAATCCGAGTGGAGCGTGTCGACGACCAAGGCCTGATCGACCGGTTCTACGACAAGGTCCGTGGCGCTTGCGTGTATGGCCGCGGGTAATAGAAATCATCTATCTAGGTGGGGAGCAGACTCGGCAAGTGGTTGCAGCGTAGGCATGAAAATTGCTACGTTTTGATTTGGGCGGAAGCACCTGTGACCTGTCGCCGGGTCAAACGCTTGAATTCGAAAACCTCGTTTAGCACCGCACCCCACATGGGCTGCTGCGTAATCGGCGAACAGCATTGCCCACACTGTGAGGATGCAATGTCATTTGCCCTAGGAATACTTGTCACCCCGGATGCCGTTGAATTGATGAAGGGGTATCTCCTTCGAGCGATGCCCGACGTGAAATCGTCGCATCGTTGCGAAGCCTTGGCACGCGGCCTAGGCTTTAGGACCTATGCCACTATGCGACGCGTGTCTGCCGGGCCTGCAGAGGTCAGAGCGACCACTGACTGTCAGTCATTTGAGGCATACCTTTCTGCCCATGCCTTTCAGCCTTCCCCCAACGCTTTATTTCGAGCCGCCGCTCTTGCGGCGCTTCACCAGGTAAGGAGGCGTGACGATCGTTTAACTGCGTGGGGTATCGGAGTTGGCGAGTTGCAGCTGAAATCCGACGGTAGCTGGGAGAGCTACCAAGAAAGGCAAAGGCGATTTTTGAATGCCCGAGCTGAACTCGTGACAGACGGAACCACAATACCGTTTCTGCTTTCGTTCGCGCTGTTGCAACGCATCCCTGCCACAGCGACCATTCGTTCCGGTACTGGCAGCTACAAACTCAAACACATTGCCGAAAATTACGTGTGCACCTACCCCGCAAGCTCCCCACTTGGACCAACTTACGTGCAGAATGGGGTTCTCATTGCTGCCGCAATGCACGCGGGATTTCGTTACAAAACCTACGTCAACGAGAGTGGTTTTGAAGGGGTGAACGTTACCTTCAATATGTCAAAACGTGCCGTTGATGATCTCGATTGTGAGATTCGTCCGAATGGTGCCAAAGCGCAGGACCGCCAGCGGCATGAAGAGATGCGGCGATCCGGAATGTTGTCACAGTATAACCGATTGCTTCGGGCGCAGGTCTAGCTTTGGCGCTGCACCGCTGCGAGCGTTAAGTTCTACATATCGTCCGGCAATCGGTCGCTGCCAACTGGAAAGGCCTCGGGCGCCCCTAGGTCGTTGGAAAGGAGGCCGGCATCTTGGAGCGCCTCAATTTCTGGAAGCTCGCGAAGAGTATCCAGCCCGAAATGCTCCAAAAATCCCTTGGTCGTCACATAGGTGAACGGCGCCCCCGCCGTCGGGCTGCGCGGTCCGGCGGTGATCATGTTCTTGTCCCGCAGTGCCCCAATGACATCGCGCGACACTTCACGACCCAGGACTTCCGACACACCTGCCCGCGTCACCGGTTGATGATAGGCAATCGACACTAGCACCATGGCCTCGTTCTGGGTCAGATCGACCGCACGTTCAGGCACGGCCGCAGACGTGGCAATCGCATCGGCATAGGCCGTTCGGGTGCGGAACGCCCAGCCCCCAGCGATGCTGACCACGTCATAGGGTTTGCCGCGCAGCGCTTCGCGGATGTCATCGATAAGGAGGTCAATGCTGGCGTCGCGACCGATCACCCGCGCCAGGGCCTCCCGCTCCACCGGTTTTGGTGCCGCGAACAGCACCGCCTCGATGCGGTTCATCCATTCGCGCCAGCGCAGGTCTGCCGGCATGTCGGCCAGCTCGGTATCGAAGATCGGCGGTTCCGCGGCTGTCCGTTTGCGCCTGGCCATCTCCTTGGCCCTCACAAACCGTAGAGCCGGAACGTCGGCCGGCCGCTGAGCTCGCGCACAGCGTCCAGCTCACCCAGCCGATCAAACAGCCGCCGTGCCCCGCGCGCCGACAGTTTTGGGCTCGACCAGGAGCCCGGAACGGCATCATCGGACAGCAGCAGTTTGATGACGTCGCCAGAACCTTTGGCACGCAACTTTGGCGCCACCCCCGTCAGTCTTTCGGCTCGTTGCGCCAGTTCTAGCCCGCGATCGCAGGCCTCCGCCGCAGCGGCCGCATAGGCTAAAAACACCGCCCTGCCCCAGCCTTCGCCTCCCGGCCGGATGCGCTTACGGTTCTCGCCGGATTTGAAGACCGATGAGGCCACCTGCCCCATCAGCAACGGCACCGAAACGGGCCATCTGAACTTTTGGGCGAGCAGCATGTCGGCAAGCCAGAACCCCAGCAGTTCAGCATCGGGTCGCGCCCGATAGACGGCGGCGGCGATCTCGGCCGCCAGTACCGGTGCGGGCCGCGCCGACCCCACCATGTCCTCGGCATTGGCCACCACTTCGGCGAGGGCGTCATCCCAATGCAGAGCAAAATGCTGTTCGGCCACCCGGCGCACCATTTCTGCGTCGCAACCGGTCGTGCGGCTGGCCAGACGGCGCCACGCCATCAGCAGGTGCCCCGCGGGGCCAGGGTCGTCACCGACTCCGCGCAAATAATGGGTATCGCGCAAAGTTGTTTCGTCTTCGCGCCGGCCGCTCAAACGCACTGCTGCCGCCGCGCTCTGCAGGGCCAGTCTCTGGCGCCAAACACCGGCCCAAGAAAAGTCCTGCCGCACGAGATTATCCAACGAATTCAAGGCCGCCCCAGCGGAGTAAGCCGCATCGACATCGTGCAATACGACACCTCGTGGCCGCGCCCACATCGGCACTTTCGGCACCGGTGGAGGATCGGAAGGAAGCAAATCAGCAGGCGATTTCATGCGGACAAGCTAACAGGTAGCGGCGCTTGTCACCATTATATTTCCCTATAAGCGCTCCGCTTGTCGACAGATAATAACGATTGATAATCTTGCATTATCGTTCATAATGCTCATTATAGAGAGCATGGCCCGAAAACTCGACGCGAACGCGGAAAACGACCCTCAGCAGGGCTCTGCTCGACCACAGAACACGCCGGCACCCGTGGGGTTTTCGCCTGAGATTTCGGGTAGTGTCAAAACCGGCGAAAATTCACCGGCCGAGGGCAAAGACAAACCAGCTGCACAAGCGCCCTCCCCTGCCCCGGATCGAAGCCTTTCCGTGCCGATACATCTCGAAGAGCTCGCCGATCGAGCCCGCGGATATGTCGAAGCCGCGAGCTCGCCCAACACCCGTCGGGCCTATGAGAGTGACTGGAAACACTTCTCGAGCTGGTGCCGACGCCAGGGGCTCGACAACAGCCATCCCGACCCGCAAATCGTGGGGCTCTACATCACAGCCTGCGCCTCTGGCGTGGCTACCCGTGATCGCAAGCCCGCGGCCGTATCGAGCATCGAACGCCGTTTGTCGGCCCTGTCCTGGCACTATCGTCAAGCCGGCGAGAAACTGGATCGCTCAGACCGGCATATCGTGACCGTCCTCGACGGTATCCGCAATACCCATGGGCGGCCGCCGATGCAGAAGGAAGCGGTTCTGCCTGAGGACGTGATCGCCATGCTCGAAACACTGGACCGCGGCACACTGCGCGGCCTGCGGGATCGCGCCATGCTACTTATCGGCTTTGCCGGCGGCCTGCGGCGATCGGAAGTGGTTGGACTCGACGTCGGCCGCGAGCAAACCGAGGACGGCCGTGGCTGGGTGGAGGTCTTGGAGCGCGGCATGCTCCTGACGCTTCGGGGCAAGAATGGCTGGCGCGAGGTCGAGATCGGCCGCGGCTCCTCAGACGCCACCTGCCCCGTCGCGGCCCTTGAGACCTGGCTCAAGCTGGGGCGGATCGCCAACGGCCCGCTGTTTCGCCGCGTGACCGGCGCTGGCAAGAACGTCGGGCCGGAGCGCCTACTTGACCAGGAGGTGGCACGCCTGGTGAAAAAAGCTGCAATGGCTGCGGGAATCCGGGGTGACCTGCCGGAGCTGGAACGCGCGCTGAAGTTTGCCGGGCATTCGCTAAGGGCGGGCCTTGCCAGTTCGGCTGAGGTCGACGAGCGCTACGTCCAGAAGCAGCTGGGTCACGCATCGGCAGAGATGACGCGACGGTATCAGCGTCGCAGGGACCGATTCCGCGTAAACCTGACCAAGGCGGCTGGCCTTTAGCCTCCTGCCCTACCCCCGCATCACTTCGACCAAGAGGTCCTTCGCAATGTGGTGGCTTTGACCGGCCAACGGGAGAAAGTCCGGGAGGATCATCAATTGCCGGATGGTCGACGCAACGAACTCAGGATTGAGCTTGTCGAGGCGCACCAAAGTTGCCTCTACTTGGTCAGGAAACTCTTTAAGTGCCTCGATGATCTCTTCTCGGTGGCCTTGTGCCGCTGCGGCTATATCGAAAATATCGCGGGCTTTCGCCTCATTACCTCGGTAATAGATCTTCTTGGCGATGATTTCTGGGATGGTCTCTAACTGGACCTCCCTGCCCTCGACTGCCTGTGTCACGAACGGGTTGGCGGTCAGGTGGCCGGAGACGATAAAGTCGATTTCTCCCAGATCGGCAAAAGCGAACTTCTGAAAGCGAGCACCGTCGCCCACGTACTCAGCCGGCTTGGTCGTGAAGTTCAGATTGGCTTTTGCAGGGTCGAGAAACCCCAGGATCTGCGCTTCATCAATAAAGATGTCGATGTCATGGCTCTCACGATGGCCAATCTGGATCATCATCGCGGTGCCGCCGCCGAATGACCACCCGAATTGATAGCCCCCAGAATTTTGCTGGACCTGATCGAGAAGATCGCAGGCAATAGCAAACAGTCGCGGCCAATCCGACGGCCGGCTATTATGCGACGCGACCATCAGGCGGCGAGCTTATAAGTCTCGCCGGACCACGCCGCAAAGCTGGACGCAAATACCTTCAGATCAGCAAGCGCGATGCCAAAATCCATGGCGAAGTCGGTCTGCTGTTCGAGAGGAACTTCGCCCAGAAAGGAACTGACCTGACCCGAGAACTGCTTTGCGAATTCAACGTCCGAAAGGCAAAAAGCAAGCTCCGCACCGTTCAACTGGGTGCTGTAAGGTGCGTTCACGGTCGTCAACACTGAAACCAGATGCTTGCTCATAGTGCGCCTAATATAGGGAATTGTAGGAAAGGGCACAAGTTCCAGAGATTCAGGGCCCCTCCCCTATCGCAGGCGTGCCGCAAGAACCATGATCCGCGTTGCTTCATTTAGGTTTCCTCGTCCCAATTGTCGATGCTTTTGCGCAGGGCATCGCTGATCTCCAGGCGCTTGCCGGTTCTGTCGAGTCGCTGAGCAGCATCGAACTCCGCCTTAGCGTTGTCCGCATTGCCGCCGGAGGCTTTCGCGACGTCGAGTTTTGCCCGCAGGAGGGCCATGATCATTGGCCAGGTCGAGAATTTGCCTTCCTTGGCGCGATCGGCCAGGTTTCGGAGATAGCCGCCCGGGGATTTGATCTGATCGGACTTCTGGTAAATCGCTGCCAGCGTGATCGCCGCCTGCTGTTCGCCCATGGCGACCTTGGAGTCTTCCCAGGCGCTCGGGCTGACCCCCAGAACCGGCCGGGCTGTTTCAGCCGCTGCCAGGAATTCGCGCCAGTTTCGGATTCCGCTTCCGCCTTTCACCAGCCACAGCATGTTCGGGCAGGCGTCCAGCACGATACCCAGTGGCAACTCGCGCTTCGGCAAGCTCCGCACATTGTCGGGTTCGCCGGCGCTGCCGCTCGCTTCCTGCTTACCTCCGAAGCCGCTTTCAGATTCTAACTTGGATTCAGCGTTTGAATTCTGTATGTGGCGCTCACTTTGAGACTCATTGGCGTTCAAATTCATTGAATTTACGAATGATTCCAACACGTCCCGGATATCGCGCCACAGATCGTCTAGCTCGCTGGCGATCGCCTCAAGGATCAACCTAGGTGCCGTTCTGGGGAGGCGTCCGATGATGCCCTGATAGACTTGGTGAACCTGGCCCCAATTGCCTGGGACACCTTCCTCGATGCCGGTCTCGATCATCTTGACGATATCCCGCCGGCAGATGGTTAAGCGCTCCTTAACGAGCTTGAGGGCACGCCTCTCCGCTTTTAACCCCTCAGCCATAGCCTTGAACTCTGCCGCACGGGCGACGAGCGGCGAGAGGTCAAAGCCAAAGGCATGCTCGAGCTCACCCCCCTGCCCCTTGCGGGCATAGCGCTTGCCGTTTGGGCTATCGCGACGGATGATGATGCCGCAGTCCACGAGATTGGCCAGATGGCGTCGCAGCGTCGCCGGCGACATGCCGTTAGCCCTGATGATCAACTGCTCATTGGATGGCCACACCACGAGGGCGCTATCGCCGTAAAAGGCCGTTTCCGGATGAAATGACAGAAGGGCATCCAGAATGGCCAATGCCCGATCGCTGGCGCCGAGCGACATCCTGGCCTCTTTGATATCGCGGAAGACGTGCCACTTGTGCACCGTAGCTTCCGGTAGAACTTTCTCGGCCGTGACCTGACTGGCAATCATGCCAAGCGACATCGACCGCCGCCCAAAGGGCGTCGTTGCTGTATGCGTTTGCATTGTCTTTCACCTTGTTAAGGGCAAAAGAAATCCGGCCGCAGAAGCGGAGCATGCCTCGAAAGGCTTGACTGTGATTCGGGGAAGTGCGACTCTCGCGTTACCACACTACGAGAGGGCTTCTGGAATTCGCTTCTGGGGGCCTTTTTCTTTGCCTGTCACTCTCCGTTTTGTTGTCGATCGTTGCGCTGGCGGAACTCCTCGTAAAATCGATCAAGATGCTCCGTAAGATAGTCGCCGAACGCTCTCGCGTCGGCGCCCTTTGCCTTGAGGGCTAAGGTAAACTTCTTGCCGTCCCCGGTTGCTTCGCCAGCAAGCAGACCGTCAGCCGGAGACCAGCTCGCCTTTGTCCCGGCAGATCGCGGTTTACTTGTCTTGCTTGAGGACTTCAGGTGGACGACGAGTGCATCGAACCTTTCATCGCTGCCCAATTCTGCAGTCGACGGCAGGGCCGTGAATGACACCGCCCGGTCTAAATTGCCCGGTTTCTCCAGCAGCAGCTTAATCTCGTACCAGCGGTCGCGCCCTACACGCCTGGCTCGGCCGATGCTTTTAAGCAATGGCGCTGGCAGGCTAGCGACTGCGAGCATTTTGGACAGCGTTGATTTGTCGGCGCCAAGAGCGGCCATCACCGTCGAATTATCGTCATCGAACTTGCGGCTAACGATTTCGGCAGCAAAGATTGCTTTCTCGATGAAAGACGTATTGGCGCGGCTATTGTTTTCCTGACCCTGCGCAATGACGTGATCGCGGTCGGTCATCTCCTTGATGACAGCGCGAACCTTCCGCCCGAGTTGGGCAGCTGCCCGTCGGCGAAGGTGCCCAAAGACGAGCATATAGCGACCCGACAGACCCGGATGAGGGCGAACGAGCACCGGGGTGTCTTGCCCCCGCTCGCGCACTGCGTCCAACACCCGCTGGAATTCTTCGGCGTAATCGTCACCATCCAAGGCAACGCGATCCTTGGCAAAAGAATCGTCAATCAGATTAGGGTCGATTTCGATGATCGTCTCGCCAGCGAGCAACTGGTCTGCCTGCGAGGCCATCTCATCGATCGAGTTCAACAGCGAGCGCGTCGCGCCCTTGGTTGCATAGTCCAGAGCACGCGTATCGACTGTAGGCTCTGAGGTACTGAGTACATTTGCGAACGGGTTCTTACGCGCCATCGCCCCCACCCTCCAAACTACCTACAAGCTTGTTTCCAATACGCTTTTTGAAGGTTTTTACGGCCGTCAACTTCATTGACGCCCCCACGCCTGGTGGATCAGACCCTGAACCTCAAAATTGACTGCGTCCAAGCTTTCAATCGCCCGGTCGTAGGTGTCCCTGTTAAAGTTTGCGCGCTCGACTTCGTAAAGAGATTGTTTGGTTAGGCCAGCGTCTGAGATTGCGGTAGACTTGAGCATTGGGTTCTTGAGGATGTCCTCGGCCAGCATGGACTGCATAAAACCAAGCATCTGGGCCTGGGGGACATCCATCGGCTCATACCGAGTAATGAGGTACCGCAGCCAGTCTAGATGAAAGTCAGCGCCCGCCTTCTTAATTGTCCTAGCGATGTTGCCGAGCATCAGCAGGAACTGACTCATGGACATGAGATCTAGCATCTGCGGATGTACAGTGATCAGGACAGAGGTCGCGGCACTCATCGCCGTCAAGGTAAGGTAGCCAAGCTGCGGAGGGCAGTCGATAACGACTACATCATACTGGTCGTCGACACTTTCGAGCGCTTTTCCTAGGCGTGTGAAGAACCGCTTGCCTTCCGCCGAGCTCTGCATCGCGAGCGGTGTCTCGTACTCGTATTCCTGCAACTCGAGATTTGCGGGGACGATGTCAAGGAGCGGGAAATTAGTTGGCCGGATGATCTCGGCCAGAGGCTTGGGTTCGTCGTAGCGGATTGCGTCGTAGAGCGACGCATTCTTGTCTAACTCCGGCTGGAACCCATGCAAGGCTGAAAGCGACGCTTGAGGGTCGAGATCGAGCGCCAGCACACGATGGCCGGTCAAAGCCAAGTGTTGGGCAAGGTGGGTGGTTGTCGTTGTCTTGCCCGATCCGCCCTTGAAATTGACGACAGCGACTACTTGGAGTTTGTCTCCTGACTTCCGCCGTGGAACATAATTCTTCGCGTCCGATCGACCATTCTTGTCCAGGTAATGCCGAAGCTCTATCATCTGCTCAGCGGTGTAGAAGCGCCTGCCGCCACCGGCGATCTGGGGAACCGGCCCTTTACCTTCGAGGTGCAGACGTTTGAGGTTATTCGGGCTGACGCCAAGGTAGTGAGCCACCTCAGCCATCCCGAATAGTCGAAGCGTCTTCTGGGCGTTAGGCGGAAATTTTTCCATGCGCAACTGGTCCAGCTTGCGCGAAATCTCGGCACCTTGGGCCAATATCTTGTCATCAAACTGAAACGATGGCAGGGAAAGCATCTAAAGTCCAAGGCTGGAGAAAATAGCGCCAACTTACACATTTGCGCCAACTTAGCGCCAGTATGTCCGATTCCGGAGTTCTGACAAGGAATTTTAGGTTAACAAACCTCTAACGAGATTCTTTTAGGCGGCCTTTCAAAGGTTACCTACCGGATAAGTCCAGCGTGACGCTCACTGCACTTGGCGGTGCCAGCCGGTTCTCCCTCATGAAATTGATGGCTCTGTTAGGCACTTCACTTCAGGATTTCATTATCCTCCTGGCGCTCGGACGCGACGCAGACGCGTTCCTGTCGCCAGAAAATCCGACTCACTCCACGTCGTCACCCCGTCGTTTCTGACGGGGTGACCGATCGGGTCGGCTCAGTTTTTATCGCGCGGTTTCAATCACGAGGCGCGCAGCGATGGAAAACACGCCTGGACAGCACAGCGATATCGAGAGGCCGGCGGGCGCTTCACAACGCTCGTCGCGTGACCGTCTTGTGAGAAAGCTTCGCGAAGCACTCGGGGACGCGATCTGCGACGCCCTTGACGACACTTCGGTGGTCGAGGTGATGCTCAATCCGGACGGCAGGCTTTTCGTCGAGCGCTTAGGGCAGGGGATAGGGCCTGTGGCCCAACTCGACGCCGGTGCCGCAGAGATCATCATCGGGACGGTCGCCCACGCACTGCAGACAGAAGCCGACAGCGAACGCCCGATCATATCGGGAGAACTGCCGATCGGCGGGCACCGCTTCGAGGGTCTGCTTCCGCCAGTCGTGGTCGCGCCTACGTTCACCATCCGCCGGCGTGCCTCGCGACTGATCCCCCTCGACGACTACGTGGCGGACGGGATCATGACAGCGCTCCAGGCTGCAGCCATTCGTGATGCGATCTCTGCCCGCATGAACATAGTCATCTGCGGCGGCACCGGCTCCGGCAAGACGACCTTGGCCAACGCGGTGCTCGCCGAGATCGTCAACGTCGCATCCACGGATCGCATGGTGATCCTGGAGGACACTGCGGAGATACAGTGTGCGGCAGAGAATGCCGTTGCGCTACACACCAGCGACAACGTGGACATGGCACGACTGCTTAAGAGCACGATGCGCCTTCGTCCCGACCGCATCATTGTCGGCGAAGTCCGGGACGGCGCAGCGCTCACCCTACTCAAGGCCTGGAATACCGGCCATCCAGGCGGCGTCACCACTATCCACTCCAACAGCGCGCTATCAGCCCTGCGTCGGCTTGAGCAGCTTACTGCCGAGGTCAGCCAGCAGCCAATGCATGCCGTGATCGGCGAAGCGGTCGATCTCGTCGTCTCGATTAAGCGCACAGGGCGGGGCAGGCGGGTGCGGGACGTGATGAAGGTCAACGGTTTCAACGGGGCTCAGTACCAGACGGTCCACTGCGCTCAGATCGACGAGGATTCCCATGCAGCATAAATTCTTCAGACCCGCGACCATGGGGCTCGCGCTTGTCGTTGCGTGCCTGGCCTTGGCGACACCCGCAATGGCCAGTTCAGGGGGCGGCCTGCCATGGGAAGGTCCGCTGCAACAGATCCAGGAGTCTATCACCGGACCTGTCGCCGGCTTCATAGCGCTCGCTGCCGTAGCGGTCGCCGGGGGCATGCTGATCTTTGGTGGCGAACTCAACGATTTCGCGCGGCGGCTGATGTATGTCGTGCTCGTCGCCGGCATTCTCCTTGGCGCCACCCAGATTGTCGGGCTCTTCGGCGCGTCCGGCGCATCGATCGGGATTTCGGAGCAGGCAGAGTTGAGCCGGGCAGGGGAGAGGAACGATGGCTGAAGCTGGCGTTCCTCTCGCCCGATCGCGCATCCATCGCGCGCTCTCGCGGCCGAACCACCTGATGGGCGCTGATCGCGAACTGGTCCTGCTGACAGGGTTAGCCACGGTCATCCTGATTTTCGTGGTCCTGACCTGGTTCTCAGCGCTCTTTGGCATCGCCATCTGGATCGCGGTCTTCGGCGCACTGCGCATGATGGCGAAAGCCGACCCAATGATGCGGCAGGTCTATCTTCGCCATGTCGGTTACAAGGCGAACTACCGGCCGACCTCCACGCCTTGGCGGAGGTACTAGCCCACCATGGTTGCGCTCAAGCGGTTCCGGCATGCCGGGCCATCGTTTGCCGATCTCGTCCCGTATGCTGGCCTCATTGCCGACGGCATCATCCTCCTTAAGGACGGGTCGTTGATGGCCGGTTGGTATTTTGCCGGACCGGACTCCGAGAGTTCGACCAATCTCGAGCGCAACGAGGTCTCGCGCCAGATAAACACCGTGCTGGCACGCCTCGGCACCGGCTGGATGATCCAGGTCGAGGCAGTCAGGGTGCCTACCATAGCCTATTCTGCCGCGAACCAGTCCTTCTTCCCGGATGCTGTAACCCGCGCCATCGACGATGAGCGTCGACGGCATTTTGAGGCGGAGCATGGCCATTTCGAGAGCCAGCACGCGCTGATCCTGACCTATCATCCAGCCGAGCCACGAAAGTCGGCCATGACGCGCTATGTCTATTCCGACGATGAAAGCCGGTCGGCGACCTATGCCGATACGGTCCTCGACAGTTTCCAAAGCGCGATCCGCGAGGTCGAGCAATATCTGGGTAATGTACTGTCGATCCGTCGCATGGTGACGCGCACCGTGCCCGACACGGAGACTGGGCGCGATGCGCGATATGACGAGCTGTTCCAGTTCATCCGCTTCTGCATCTGCGGCGAAAACCATCCGGTCCGGCTTCCCGAGATTCCGATGTATCTCGATTGGCTGGCCACGGCCGAGTTTCATCATGGGCTGTCGCCGGTAGTCGATGGCCGCTATCTCGCGGTCGTGGCTATCGACGGCCTCCCGGCCGAAAGCTGGCCCGGCATCCTCAATACTCTCGATCTGATGCCGCTGACGTATCGCTGGTCATCCCGCTTCATCTTCCTTGATGACCAGGAAGCGCGCCAAAAACTCGAGCGCACCCGCAAGAAGTGGCAGCAGAAGGTACGGCCGTTCTTCGACCAGCTGTTTCAGACGCAGAGCCGGTCTGTCGATCAGGACGCCATGATGATGGTGGCCGAGACAGAAGATGCAATCGCGCACGCAAGCTCGCAGCTGGTCGCATATGGCTACTACACCCCGGTCATTATCATGTTCGGCAAAGACGATGTGCGGCTGCGCGAACAGGCTGAAGCCGTGCGCCGCCTGGTGCAGGCTGAAGGTTTCGGCGCGAGGATCGAAACGCTGAATGCCACAGAGGCCTATCTCGGCAGTCTGCCGGGCAACTCATACGCAAATATCCGCGAACCGCTGATCAACACGGCGAACCTGGCCGACCTCATCCCGGTCAATTCCATCTGGTCGGGGAGTGCAACCTCCCCATGCCCATTCTATCCACCGAACGCGCCGCCTCTGATGCAGGTCGCCAGTGGCTCGACGCCGTTTCGCTTGAACCTGCATGTCGATGATGTCGGCCACACGTTGATCTTCGGCCCGACCGGTTCGGGAAAATCGACCTTATTGGCACTGATCGCGGCACAGTTCCGGCGCTATGAAAAGGCGCAAATCTTCGCCTTCGACAAGGGTCGATCACTCCTCCCGCTGACGCTCGCCGCCGGCGGTGATCACTATGAGGTGGGGGCAGGCGAGGGCGTCAAGGCTCTCGCTTTCTGCCCGCTGGCCGAGCTCTCGACCGACCAGGATCGCGCCTGGGCTGTGGAATGGATCGAAACCCTGATCGCCATGCAGGGCATCAAGGTTACGCCCGACCATCGCAATGCCATTGCCCGGCAGGTCGGGCTGATGGTCTCGGCTTCCGGCCGCTCGCTTTCGGACTTCGTCAGCGGCGTGCAACTGCGCGAGATCAAGGACGCGCTGCTGCACTACACAGTCGATGGACCGATGGGCCAACTTCTAGATGCCGAGCAAGACGCACTGGAACTGGGCTCGTTCCAGACCTTCGAAATCGAAGAGCTGATGAATCTGGGCGAACGTAATCTGGTCCCGGTCCTGCTTTATCTCTTCCGCAGGATCGAAAAGCGCCTGACCGGCGCCCCGAGTCTGATCGTCCTCGACGAGGCATGGCTGATGCTCGGCCATCCGACCTTTCGCGACAAGATTCGCGAGTGGCTCAAGGTGCTGCGTAAGACCAATTGCGCTGTGGTGCTGGCTACCCAATCCATCTCGGACGCAGAACGCTCCGGAATTATCGACGTGCTCAAGGAAAGCTGCCCGACCAAAATCTGCTTGCCCAATGGTGCGGCGCGGGAGCCCGGCACGCGCGAGTTCTACGAGCGCATTGGCTTCAACGAGCGGCAAATCGAAATCGTCGCCGCTGCCTCGCCGAAGCGAGAATACTACGTCGCCTCGCCGGTGGGCCGACGCCTCTTTGACATGGCGCTCGGGCCATTGACCCTCGCGTTCGTCGGCGCGTCTTCAAAAGAAAATCTCAAAAGGGTTCAACAGCTTCATGAGATGCACGGTGCTGACTGGCCGATCACCTGGCTTTCGGAAAGAGGAGTGGCGAATGCTGAAACCCTGCTTGCCAAACGTTAGAATTGCCGTCGTGGCAGTTTCGCTCCTAGGGACGTTCGCACCGCTGCCGGCCCAAGCTGGCGTGTTGACCGGCAATGCCACCGAGTGGACGCAGATCCTCAACAATGCCGAGCTGATCAACCTGACGGGCCAGTCGGCCGAGCAAATCCAGAACCAGGTCACTCAGATCGGGCAACTGGCCGAGCAGATCCAGAACCAGATCCGCATCTACGAAAACATGCTGCAGAATACGCTCCAGCTGCCCGACCACGCCTGGGGGCAGGTCGAGGCCGATCTGTCGCGCCTGCAGCAATTGGTAGCGCAGGGCAATGGCATCGCCTTCTCAATGGGCAACATCGACGACGTCCTCAAGCAGCGCTTTCAGAGCTTTGCAGAATTCGAGACGGGGCTCGCCGACGGCGAGAGCTTTTCGGACAGCTACCAGTCCTGGTCCGACACCAACCGCGACACCATAGCCGCGACGCTGCGCGCAGCGGGGCTGACTGCCGATCAGTTCGCCTCCGAAGAAGCGACCATGGCGCAGTTGCGCACCATGTCGGAAAGCGCCGTTGGCCAGATGCAGGCGCTGCAGGTCGGGCACGACATTGCCGCCCAACAGGTGGCCCAGGCGCAAAAGCTGAGGGGGTTGGTCTCCCAGCAGGTGACGATGATGGGCACCTGGTATCAGTCAGAACAGGCTGCCAAGGACCTCGCACAAACCCGGCGCGAAGAGTTCTTCAGCTACACGCCGCCGGCTTCGACGGGCGGACAGCAGATGGAGCCGCGCTGGTGAGAACGATCCTTCTTGCCACGCTCGTCCTCCTTGTCGCCGGCTGCATCACGGGTTGGCTGTTCATGGACGCCTCCAAACGTCAGGCTCGCGACGCCTTCTTCAGCACAGAGAAGACCTACGACACGACGGGCGGGCAGGAGATGCGGCCCCGATGGTGACAAACAGCTACACAAGCCGACTGGCGGGCACGGCAACGATCATCCTTGTCTCGTTCGCTGCACCGGCGCTCGGCCAAGACGGCGCGCTACTTACCGAGCTCGAGAACGAGGTCATCTCTGCGGCGCAGGGCTGGGAAACCACGGTCATGAACGCCGCCCGGTCTCTATTCTGGATTCTTGCCGGTATCGAAGTCGGCATCGCTGCGGTCTGGCTGGCTTTGGCTGCCGCTTCGCTCGACAGCTGGTTCGCCGAATTGGTCCGACGCATTCTCTTTATCGGGCTTTTCGTCTTCATCCTCGAGCAGGGACCCAACTTTGCCCGGGCGGTTGTCGACAGCCTGTTTCAGATCGGCGCAGAAGGCGGATCGGCCTCGCCGGCGGATGTTTTCAACGCTGGGCTTGAAGTGGCGGCGTCGATGTCTGAACAGGCAAGGTTTGGCCTTTTCGAGGACAATGCCCTCGCCATTGCAGCGGTCTTTGCCATGGTCGTGGTTGTCATTTCCTTCAGCCTTGTCGCCGCGATCTTCATCGCGGTCATGGTAGAAATGTATGTCGGCCTCTTGGCCGGCATGATCATGCTGGGGCTGGGCGGGTCATCCTTCACCAAGGACTTTGCCGTCCGCTATCTCGTTTATGCCTTCTCCGTGGGCATGAAGCTGATGGCCCTGGTGATGATCGCCCGCATTGGCTCGGACGTCTTGCAAGGACTCGCCAGTGGAGGTGGGGAAGGAACCGACCAGTTCATGACGACGCTGGCGATCGGCGGCATCTCGGTGGTCGTCTTCATCATATCCATGTACGTGCCCAACATCATTCAAGGCGTGGTGCAGGGCGTTTCCGTCACCGGCGGGATGGAAGCCATCCGTCATGGCGGACAGGCCGCGAGTTTTGCGGCCGGCGGCGCAGCGCTCGGCTGGGGCGGGGCGCGGGCAGGGGCCTCGGCCTATTCCGACGCACGGGCCGGCGGTTCCTCCTTCGGCGCTGCAGCCCTCAAGGGCATGGCTGCAGGCATGGGCGCACCGGCCGGCGCCGTGGGTTCCGCCGCTCGCGACAAGGCTATCGGCGTTCCGGGCACCTGGGGTGCATCCACGCTGGGTCTCGCCAATGCCAAGCTCGATCAGAGCCAGGGCCGCAATGGCGGCAAACCCAATCGCGACGAGAAAGCGTAGATCCTATGGCCGGCACCAAGCCTCCCGAAAATCCCTATATCGCCGCGCGTCAGGAGTGGAACGAACGCTACGGCTCATTTGTGAAGGCCGCTGCCGCATGGCGTATTGTCGGCATCACCGGCATGGCGATGGCAGTTATCGGTTTTTCCTATGCCCTCTATCAGAGCAGCCAGGTCAAACTTGTCCCCTACATCGTGGAGGTCGACCGGCTTGGAACCGCCGCCAGTGTCGGCTTTCCGCAGCAGATCGAATATGCCGATCCGCGGGTGGTCCGAGCGACCCTTGGAAGCTTCGTCGCCAATTTCCGGTCGGTGACGCCCGATGCAGTAGTCCAGAAGCAATATATCGACCGCACCTATGCCCACCTGCGCAGCGGCGATCCCGGCACCCAGAAGGTCAACGCCTGGTTCAGGAGCAATTCGCCCTTTGACCGCGCACGCACGCTGACTGTCGCCATCGAAGTCACCAATATCGTGCCGCTCTCGAACCAGAGCTACCAAGTCGACTGGACGGAATATGAGCGCGACCGACAGGGCAAGGAGCTTGCGGTCAGGCGTTTTCGCGGGGTGGCCACTGTCACCCTGACCCCGCCCCAGGACGAGGCGGTCATCCGCCTCAATCCGATCGGGCTTTATCTCACCGACTTCGACTGGACGGCGCAGCTATGAGCGTCGGAAAGGACTTTTTCGTATGACTTCCAATTCCATGCGGCGCTCTTTTCTTGGTGCCGGACTTTTGCTCGCAATCACTGCCCTGCCGACTTCGGCACAGGATTTGAGCGGCAACGAGGTGCGCGGCACTGCGATTTCCGGGCAATGGCAGGAAGCGCAAGGCGTCGTCACCCGCGGCCCCGATGGCAAGGTAATTTTCCTCTATGGCGAGGTCCAGCCATCGATGGTCTGCTCGCCGTTACAAGTCTGCGATATCGAATTGCAACCGGGCGAGATCGTGCGCGACGTACTCGTCGGCGATACGGTGCGATGGAAGGTCGAGCCGGCAACCTCTGGGGCGGCAGGCGCGCAGACCATGCACCTGATCGTTAAACCATCCGAACCGGGCCTTGAAACCTCCATGGTCGTGACGACGTCGCGCCGGACCTATCACATCCAGCTCAAGTCCCATCAGAGCCAGTACATGGCGCGGGTCGGCTTCGACTATCCCGAAGACGTCAATGCGCGCTTCGAGGAAATCAATGCGCGTATGGAAGCCAGTATCGTTCCGGGCGCCGGCGTCCCGGCCGACCAGCTCAATTTTGCCTTCAGTGCTTCCGGCAATGCCGGATGGAAGCCAACACGAATCTACAGCGACGGGATGAAGACCTATATCCAGTTCCCCTCGGCGATATCGGGCCGGGACGCTCCGGTGCTGTTCGTCGTCTCGGGCGGCGAAAACCGCATCGTCAATTACCGGATGAATGGCACCATGATGGTGGTCGACTACTACATTGACCAGGCCATCCTCGTATCCGGCGCTGGCAGCAAACAGCAGAAAATCACCATCCGAAGGGGAGGGTAGGGACCATGACCATGCTCTCCCTTTTCGGCCGCCTTGCCGCGATCGCCGTCCTATCCGCCACGCTTGCAGCTTGCCAAACCTTGGGCGGAACCGGGCTGGTCGCCAGCACCGTCACCACAGCTCTCTCTCCGGAAGCCGCCAATGCCATTGCAGGCGACATGGTGGGGCGGCTCGCAGAACAGGCTGGGCCGGGCCAGACCACGATAGCGCTGACGTCGGATGGATCTGTTTTCGGCCAGGCTCTCGAAGCGTCCCTGCGTGGCTGGGGTTATGCCATCGTCACTGACCAGCAAACGAATGGCACGGAAATGCTGCCGCTGGCCTATGTCGTCGACGAGTTAGAGGGCAGCGTATTGGTGCGGTTCTCGACGACGAAGGTCGATCTGACCCGCATGTATAAATTATCCACGACAGGCGCCGAGCCGGTCAGCCCGCTCTCGATCATGACGCGGAGCGGGGAGGGCGCTTCATGATCGAATCCCTGCAGCTTGGTCCCGACAAAAAATCCGGGCCACGCATCAGGCGTCTCAACCGCGTGCCGATCCTGGTCGGCATCGGCCTCGTCGTCGCGTTTTTCGCCGTGATCGTCTATGGCCTGAGCTCGCGCGGCCTGCAGTTTGGCGGGCAGAGGAATGACTCCAGCCCCATCCGGCCGGCATCGAGCGATGCTGACCAGCTCAAGCAGGGCATTCCCGACGGTATCATCGGCGAACCCCAACCCGTCATTGTTCAACCGATCCCACCAGAGCCAAAAGAGGCCGCAGTCAATCCCTTTCCTTCGGTAGAAACTGCAAACGCACCTCCAGCCACGCGCACAACCCTCGAATCCGAAGAGGTCTGGCGCGCTAGGCTGAAGCGGGAACAGGAGGAACAATTGCTGCGCGAATTGCATCGTCAGCGCATGGCCAGCCTCCAGGCCGACAGCGCGGCCCTCGATTCTCCAATCGCTGTCGAATTGGGCAATCTCAGCGAGACCGAGATGGGCGCAAGTCTGGGACCGAGCAGCATCAATGCGGGTGCGGCGCAGCGCACGCCGAGCGCCTTGGACCTCTATGCCGCCACAATGCAGGCGGGTGGCCAGAACGCGGACGCTAACGGCCAGGCGGCGAAAGATCGTTTCTTCAATCAGGACATTGCCGATCTCGGCTATCTGCCAAACGCTATCGTGCCGCAGATGTCGGCCTTTGAACTCAAGCGCGGCTCGGTCATTCCAGCCACGCTGGTGACGGGAATAAATTCCGATCTGCCGGGGCGCATCACCGCTCAGGTCTCCCAAAATGTCTATGACAGCGCCACCGGTCGCCATCTGCTTGTCCCGCAAGGCGCTAAGCTCTTTGGCCGCTATGATTCCGAAGTCGCCTTTGGCCAGAACCGGGTTCTCGTCATCTGGACCGATGTCATCTTTCCCAATGGGTCGACACTGCAAATTGGTGGCATGGCTGGGACGGATGCTGCCGGCTATGGAGGGTTCACCGACCAGGTCGACAACCATTACTTCGAGACGTTTGGCTCGGCGATCCTGGTGGCGCTGATCGGCGCTGGCACCGAAATGATGATCCCGCAGGATCGCAACAGCTCGGGATCAGGCAACAACGCCCAAGATGCTGCCCGTCGCTCTTTTGCGGAGACATTCGGCCAGGTTTCGGAGCAGACGGTATCACGAAATCTTAATGTTCAGCCTACCCTGGAAATCCGGCCGGGCTACCAGTTCAATGTCCTAGTCGACCAGGACATCATCTTTCCACGCGCCTTCCAATGAAACCGGCGATACTTCCGCAATCAGGGCCGGCCCGCATCTGTCTGCCGCACATCGTCTCTAACGAACGGAAGACCTTCCCATTGAATAATCTACTTCTCCATCTGATCGACACACTTTCCCTTCCGCTCGATGAGCGGGGGACACGCCGGGCACTGTCCGACTTCGCCGATGAAGCGGGGTTCCGCTACTATGCCTATCTCTATCTCAGCGGCCCCGAAAGCTTTGCCGTCTCAAACTATCCGCGCCAATGGCAGAAACACTACGTCCAGTCAGGCTACCTGCGCGTCGATCCCGTTGTGACCAATGCCAAGCACGGCCCACCGGTATTCACCTGGTCGGCCGGAATGGGGCGACGGTTGGGCCGCCGAGTCCTCACCCAGTTCTTCTCCGATGCCGCTCAGTTTGGGATTGTGTCCGGACTGTCAATCTCCGTGCCAGTTGGCTTTCGTAACCGGATGGTGTTCACACTAGCCGGCGACAGCACGGTTTTTGAATCCGACCAAATCGTCGATCCGGTGACGGCCGCCGTCGCAGTGACCTTGATCCATGCTCGCCTGAACAAGATGACCGGCGACACAGATCTCGCAACTGACATTCGGCTATCGCCGCGTGAAGCTGAATGCCTGCGCTGGTATATGGAGGGCGTGAAGATCCCCGAGATAGCCATAATGCTCAACCTGTCGGAGCGAACTGTACGGTCCTATATCCACCAGGCCACGCACAAGATTGGTGCCGACAACAATCGGCAAGCTGGTATCATCGCTGTGAAGAAAGGACTGATCTAAAGAACGCAGAGCGCCTTCGGTTAGTTAGTTCAGCGTTGGAGTCTGCCCGTCGACGATGGGTACGTATCCCAGACGCGCAATAATCGTCCGCACGACGTGATGCTGAGCATCTAGACACAACAGGGCACAGCGATAGTCGTTGGTCGCAAGATCCAGTCGAGTTTCGTCTGGCCGATTCCGTTTCAATCTCTCTATCTCTTCGAAGAGTTCCTGCGCTACTTGCAGACGACTCCGGTGCTCCCGGATCACCGACACAGCAAGTCGTTTCAATTCCTCTGTTGTCAGGTCGCGCAGAACACTCTCGATGGTACTCGAGCTCGGCGCAGCATTTGCTCGGATATCGGAGACTGGTTTCATTGCATAGGCGACCCTGCGGCTTGGTTCGCGGTGCGCCCCCGCGAACAGTAGATCATGACCCGAAGCCGGGGGTAGAAAGCCGTCCTCAAACAGCCCTGAGACCTTTAGCACCGAGGTACCTGGACATGCGTCACGGGCCCCGGGCCGAAAGCCAGAGGATCAGGTGTCGTATCGACCAACACCAGCCGTTGAGGAGAGGTTTCTAAGCCCCGAGGCAGCACGTACTACCTCGGGGCCTTTCTAGAGCATTTTCGTCTGAAAAAATAGACGATGCTACTGATCAGCAGCCGTCATGTGCGCCGCGTTAGGTTATGGGATAACCCGTCCATTGAAGCCACCTGCGCGACCGAGTTTTGCCCGCAGCTCATCTGTCATGTCGAATATCCCCGCATAGGTCATGACGGAACCAATCCGCGTGGGTCTACCAATTGGAGTAAACGGGCAACCGACGGCACGAAAAATGCGCGCCATGCGAGCATCGAAAACGGAAACAACCTGCGCAATTCCAGCAGATCGACAGACTTCGACAATGCCGCAGAGCAATTCGACGGTCATCCGGTTGACCACAAAATTGGCATCCACATGCGCGGCTTTATTGATCGCTGGCTTGATTGCAAAGCGCGAGCTTTCCCAGATAAGCGGGCTTTCAGGGGCGCCGTCTGGCACAAGTACTGAAAACACATCTCGGAGCATGTTTGGGCCAGTGGTTGGCAACAATCTAACGGCACCATTTAGGGTGCCTGTCCGATCGTCGATTGCCAGGAGGTAGGCCGGGTCCTCGTCGTCAAATCGGTCAGCCTCGCGGCCGTTGTTAACAGTCACATCCCATCCGAGCCGATCGGCAAAGACCTCCGCTCGCATACGATGCATCTGGTCAATGTACTCTACATTCGTGTCTCGATCGGCAGCTTCAACAATTTTGATCATCTGATATCTCTCTTGGTGGAGACATCAGATATTCGAATGAGGGTTGGGCCCTGTACCCGGTCAATCAGCCGGGTTTACAGCAGTGACGACAGCAGTCCGGTTCTCATAGCTTTGGCAACCGCATGCGCATTGCTGACAGCAGCCAGCTTGCCGCGAGCGGTCTCGAGATAGTGGCGTACTGTGCTTTCAGAGATCGACAAAATATGTGAGGTTTCCCAAGCGGTCTTTCCTTCGGCCGCCCATAATAAGCATTCTCGCTCCCGTGGGGATAGGCGCGGCGTAGGTTTGGAAAGCCCTTCCAGTCGCACAACTGCATCGTGCGTAAAGGCGGCAAGCAGTTGGAAATCGCGCATGAGGTAAAGGCGTTGCTTTCTCCAATCGTGTTCTTTGGTGTGGGCTGTTATACTGAACAGCGCCCTCTCGCCGTTCCGGCCATGGATTGGAATAGTTAGGCCCTCGCGACCGACGCCGAAATCTTGGGCCTCGTTGAAGAAGCGGCGGACAGGTTGGTCATCGGTCGACAAGACACCCCAGTCAATCGGCAACAGCTGACGCAGCCCTGTCCGGATAACGGGATCGATCGCCACGAAATTGCGCTGGCGATAGTATTCCACCCAGTCCGTACTGTATGTTACGGCGAGATAAGGCTCAGTCCCGGTCCAACCGGGCAAACCCGATCCAAGATAGGCAACAGTAGACAGCCCATATTGCGCAGCAATATCGGCCAGATGCCCAGGCAAATCGCCGGGCGTAGCAACCGCCGATAGCGCAGTCATTGCGTCGATAAGCCGTTCCATTCGTTTCTCGCCCGTCGAATTTAACTATTATTTTTTAAAATCAACGATTTAGTTCGATAATCAAAGTTATGCGAATCGGAACTCGTTGCTTTCTGACGATGCCAAGGATTGGGATGGCCTAGATCAAAGGTTAGTAGCGATCACGAGAGGGTGATCAAAAAGCTGCGCCCACGCTTTAGCTGCCGACATTTGGTTTGCGACGATACCAGTGTCAGCCGTCCACCATCCATTTCCGGGCGCAACGATCACTTCAGGTGCATGAGGCAACGCCTGCAGGACAGGCCAGATCAGAAGTTGCTCGTAGCAGATAAGTGGCGCGATCCGCAGGCCGGCGAAGTCAAAAACTGGGTTGGCGAAAAAGTGCGCCTTCGCTCCGCCTCCGCCGCCGGTGAGCGAAAGCCAAGGTTGCCACATGGAGACCGGTACTGGCATTCGCTGCCGATAGAGCACGGCAGTTGTATCGGCGGATATTCCCATGATGACATTGTCGTAGCCGGAATCGGCAACAACGATCGCTCCGGTGATGACAGTAGCATCAACATCGGTAAGGGCGTCACGCCACAATCGCTCGACAGTGTGCGTCCAGATGCCCGCGGCACCTTCGGGCAGCACAACGACCGCATGCCCCTTCGCGGCAGCGTCTCTCACCAACGCGACTGTCTCGAGTTGCTGTTCATAATTGGCATAGACATCCTGTCTACCCCCGAAACCAGTATCGACTCCGATCCAGCCTTCCGGCACAGTTGGACCTGTCCAGTTAGCGGCGGACATGATCCAGAGACCTCCAAATGTCAGGATCACGATCGGCCAAAATCTTGTCATCATGGCAAGAAGGCCGATGGCCGCCGCCGCCAGTCCCCACCAGCCCCAACCTGGAAAGACGATGCCGGCCGCCGTGATCGGATGCGCCCAACCGACGATCCCGAACGGCGGGACGCTCATTAATACCGCGGCCAGAAGATATCGCCCTGCCCTGCCTGCTCCCTGTCGCGAGGTCCACATGATCGCATGGACCAAGACGAAGGCAAGCGCAGCGCCAATCCAGAGCGCGATGCCAGCCCCGAACCCACTGCTGTAGAAATTGGCGACGCCCTTCGGCAGGCCATGCGACGCGGCGAGGAAATATCCTGCCGACACCAGAACCGCGCCAACCCGGGACGGAGCAAGAGCCCAGAGCGCGGGGAACAGCATTGCGATCGGCAGGAGGAGCGGCTCGCCGCTCCATCCAAGAGCACCAACTGCCACTGCCGCCACGGTCAGCAGACCTGACCGGAGCAGATCAGGGCGCGAAGACCAGAAGCGGCTTAGCGCGGCCGAGAATGCCGTCGACCGGGATGGGCCCGAAATATCTCGAGTCATAGGAACCTGCAAAACTGGAGTGAAGAAAGATCTGGCCGGCCGGCACGACGCCGCCGGCATAGGGAACAAGCACCCTGCCCTCAGCATCGACAGGATGGATTTCGGACTGCGGCAATGCGTGGCCGTCGATGATCACCCGCTGGGCGATTGCGATTGTCTGGCCAGGCTGCGCGACCACGGTCTTGATGAGCGGGCTCAACCATCCTGGACAGGAGCCGCGGCGCACATAGTCGCGCTCCTGCGCGAGCCGGAAGGTCGGTGTTATCGGTGGGCAGATGAAAACCAGATCGCCAATCGCCACGTCACGCTCAAGGGGCACGACGCGCCAGACCCCAAGCGGATAGCTCGGTGTAAGGTTGAGGCGGTATCCAGCGGCGTGGGCGGCCACCAGGATCAGCACCGGGATCACCATGATTGCCAGAACGAATGCCGCTCGCCCCCCACGCACGGTCATTTGAGCACCTGAGATTGGCGCTGCGATTGACGGAGCGCCTCGGTTTCCTTGAGTGCCTGGGTCGTGCGTTCATGGGCCGCCACCTGCTGGCCAACACGCATCATGGGCCAGGCCGATGCCAACCTCTCCCGATCGCCCGGTGACATACCGAATGCCTGCTTCTCGAAGGCGGAACCGGCCGCATCCTTGGCAGCGACGGACAAAAAAGTGCGCTCGCCAAAGCGTTCGCTGACGGCCTTGTTGAAGCTGTCGATCTCGGCCTTGGCCATCTTGTCGGCCAGGGCAAAGCCGAGGGATACAGGCAAGTCGTTCCGATCGATGGCGTCGCGCACGCGCTCGAGCACTTGCCTCGCGTGGTCGGACAGTGCCGGAATATCGATGGAGACTTTCACTCGACGCGCTCGCTCCTCGGCCTGATGCTTGCGCTCGGCTTCAGCCCGCTGCCGCAGATAGGCTTCGAGGTTCCGAGCCAGCGCCGGTGCATTGACCTTGGCGGTTTCACGGTCCTCCCGATCCGCTCGGCTGACCAGGAGGCCGGTCTTTCCTTTGAGCGGGCCGAAGCTCTCCGGCTCGCTGCCGATCTTCGCTGTTGTGGATTTTGCGGTCGCCGCATCCTTCAGCATGGCATCGACATTGATTGCGCTGAAGGCGGCTTCGGGTTGCGCATAGACCAGGTGGAAGCGCGTCGAGACTTCCTCCCATTGCGACTTGAGCGCGGGATCGGCGACGAGCTTGTCCTCGGCCGCCTGCTCAACGGATTTCGGGAATACGGTGATGCCTGCAACCATCGGCAGGACCTCCTTGATATTGGTGGAATGGGTTTGCCGCCGAGAGCCGGAGACGAGACCGAGCCGCCCGGCAATCGCCATCAGGCGGCTTCCCAGATCGGCGATCTTCTGCTTTTGCCGGACCGTCCATTCGAGCCGGTCGCGCACCATCGTGCGCGCGACAGTCATCAGGTCGAGGCCACGATTTTCAGCGAAGCGCAAAGCGGCGCGATAGGTCGATGCGCTTTCATAGTCGAGCGTCGTTTCCTTTGATCCGTCGCGTGACAGGCGCTCGGCCAGCCGCGACAAGGCCAGCTCCCGAATGTCGACCACCTTCCAGGCATGGCGGGGAACTGTCTTGCCATCGGGAAGCTGAATGTCCTGGGAGCCTTGGTGCTCAAGGCCGATCCTGTCTCCAATCTCGGGAGCGGCCTTCTTCATCGCGCGCTCGAGGTCGACGCCCCAGATAGTGTTCTGCTGGCCCTCGGAGGTTTCCAGCATCACGAAGTAGCTCTTGCGGTTCTCCGGCTTGTTCTCGTAAGGAGCCTCACCGTGATCGACGAGAATACCGCCGCGATTGGTGAACTCATTGAGGCCGACATAGAGCTGGGCGGCATCCCGGTGGCGGGTGAGGGCGACATAGGTTAGGTGCCGGTCGAGGCTGCGGGAGGCCAGCACCTTGACGCTGTCGACGGTAGCGCCCTGCGACTTGTGGACGGTAGTAGCATAGCCGTGATCGATATTGGCGTAGAAACGCTGCTCGACAAGGACCTGTCGGCGCTCACCACCCTCACCGATCTCGGCGACGATCCGACCTGGAGCCGCGTCGACCACCTTGGCCAGCATGCCGTTTTTGACCCCCAGCGATCCTTCATTCTTAAGAAACACGATCTGGTCACCAGCGGCGAAATTGCGGGCACCACCCTCGGTCTGGAAGGCAAATCCATCGTCGATGACGCCGCGTTCGACCAATTTACCGCGCGCGCGTTCGTTCAGCTCGCGCACATCGACCCGGCGATGCGCGAGGATCAGCGCCTTGCTGGATGGATCGAAATCGTCGTTCCAGTCGTCGATCAGGGCGGTGATCGCCTCGTCCCGCGACCATTGCGTCTTGACCATGCCAGCCTGATCATAGGCCGCGAGCGCGGTACCGATCCGACCACCGGCAAGATCGGTGGACGCCGCCCGCATCCAGGCCTCGCGCTGGCGATGGATTTGCCCGAGCTCCGCGTAGCCGATCCGATCGGCGATGGCGCGGAACGCGGCGCCCGCCTCAATCGGCTGGAGCTGGTCGGGATCGCCAACCAGGACCAGCTTGGCGCCGGCTTTCGCTACGGCTTCGACGAAGAGGGCCATTTGCCTCGACGACACCATGCCGGCCTCGTCGAGGACGAAGATGGTCTTGTCATCGAGTCCATCGCGACCCTGTTGCCAACGCAGCTCCCATGACGAAAGGGTGCGGGAGGCAATCCCGGCTTCCTTCTCCAGCCCTTCGGCCGCTTTGCCCGCCAGGGCGCCGCCGACGACGCGATACCCGGCAGCTTCCCATGCTTCGCGGGCCGCCTTCATCATCGTGGTCTTGCCGGCGCCGGCACGGCCGACAATCGCGGCGATCCGCTTGCCCCCCGCGACATGCTCGATGGCCGAGCGCTGTTCCGCCGAGAGGCGCTCATTGCGTTCGAAGGTCTTTTCGAGCACGGCGCTGCGAACGCCATGTGTGGTCTGGCGAGACAGAAAGATGGCGCGCGCAGCCATCCCGGCCTCAAGCTGGATCAGCTTCCGCGTCGTGAGCTTGGCCGGCTCCCTTTTTCCGGTGGCGAGCGAGATGCGCTCACGCTCCAGCCGCAGGATTTCGGGGCTTTGCAGAATGCGCGTCAAGAGGTTCTGGAAGAGCGTCGCGTCATCGATATAGCGGTGCAGCACCTTAGCCAGGTCGCGCTCGTCGAAGACACTCTTCTCACGGGTGATGAGGTCGAGCACGACGTCGGGATTGGCCTCGATGCGGCGGGCATTTTCCGCGCGCCGCTCCTGCTGCAAAGCAAGGCGCTCGAGATCCGGCGCATCACCGGCCGCCTGTCCCTTGCGCTCCATCGCCTTGGCGCCGACGCCCAGGTGAATGGTCGGCACCAGCTCGATACCCTGCTTTTCGTAGGAGCGGCCATCGACACGGAGCGCAATCCCGTTGAGGGCGAGATGATGATTGAGCCGCTCGAACCAGGCGTCACGAACTGCATTGAAATCATCAATGCCACCGGCCCAGAGCGCATACTGGATTTTGCCGGTTTTCGAACGGACCGGCTGGCCGTCCTCTCCGATGAGCGGAATCTTCTTGGCCCCGAACCCGTCCTCGGTGAGCGGCCGCAGCGTCATCATCAGATGGACGTGAGGATTGCCCGGATTGTCGTGATAGACCCAGTCCGCCACCATCCCTCTGGATAGGACTTGGCCTGAAACGAAATCCCGCACTAAAGCGATGTTCTGCTCGGCGGTCAGCTCCAGCGGCAGGGCGAAATTGATGTCCTTGGCGAGTTGGGCATCGGAGCGTTTCTCGAAGGCTTCCACCCTATTCCAGAACGCCTCGGCGGCGCCCGCAACCGACCGATCCGCAATGAGGGCGCGCAGCCAATCGGGCGCGTCGGCCGGGATGACAAATTCCTCATGCAGCAGGCCAGCCTTCTGCGTGTAGTCGATTGTCCTAGCCTCGCGCTCGAACTCCATCCGCGCCGCGTGCCGGTAGGCCGCCGACAGCACAGCGCTGCGGCCGTCCCCGCGGCTGATAATGCTGGCTGAAAAATGCGCGATGGCCACGGCAGCGCCGCCCCTATTCCCGGTTGATACCTCCCCTCCGGATGCCCCTACAGGCCGGTTGAACACCGGACCGCAACGCGTCGCGCCAGCGACGTATAATTGCGCCCTTGGAGCATTCCTTCGGAACGCCGGGATGATCCACGAAAGTGTCGGCGCTGCCGACCCGTCGTTTCTGACGGGGTGCGCTTCGCGCTCTCCCGGGCAATTCTGCCTCCTGCCAAGAGGCGATCAGGCAGAAGAGGAGCTACCGGAGTGAAGAAGCCATCATCGAAAATCAGGGAAGAGATCGCCAAGCTGCAGGAGCAGTTGAAAGCGGCGGAGACCAAGGAAGCCGAGCGGATTGGCAGGGTCGCGCTCAAGGCGGGCCTGGGCGACATCGAGATCGATGAGGCCGACCTGTTGGCAGCATTGGAAGAGCTGGCCGGAAAGTTTCGCAAGGCTGGCCCACGGTCGGCCAGGTCCGCCACCCCGCCCGCGTCTGGCGCGGTTGCGGGGACAGGTGGGGAGGCTTGAACGCATGCGACAAGCCAGCCAGTCCGAGGATCGGAAGAAAGACACGCGAGAGAAAATCCAGCTTGGCGGGCTCATCGCCAAGGCGGGTTTGCGATACGAGAAGCGCGCGCTCCTGCTTGGCCTGCTGATTGATGCTCGCCAGCGGATCAAGGGCAACGAGACCGAGCGAGCCCGCCTGCTTGCCATCGGAGAAACGGCCTTTGTTCATGACTCCGACTAGGATCGCGCTTGTGGTGGCGCCCAGCGTCATCATGTTGATGACAGTGTTTCTGCTCACCGGCATAGAGCAGTGGACCGCGCGTTTCGGAACAACGGAGGATGCCCGTCTCGCGCTCGGTAGGATCGGCATCGCCCTGCCCTATGTCGCCGCATCGGGGACCGGCATCTTCTTCCTGTTCGGCGCCAAGGGCGCGGCTGCTATCCGCTTTGCGGGCGCAGGCGTGTTGAGCGCGACGGTGATCGTCGTTGCCATCGCTGCGGTCAGGGAAGTCGTCCGTCTGGCCTCACTCGCTGGAGATGTGCCACCAGAGAGCGCGATCACGGACTACATCGATCCGGCAACCGCCATCGGCGGGATGTTGGCCATGGTGGCCGGCGTGTTCGCGCTGCGGGTCGCCCTTCGCGGTAATGCGGCCTTCGCCGCCGCAGTGCCACGCCGCGTTTCCGGGAACCGGGCGATCCATGGCGAAGCCGAATGGATGGGCGTCAACACGGCGAAGCGCCTCTTTCCCGACGCCGGCGGCATCGTCGTCGGCGAAGCCTATCGTGTCGACAAGGATGTGGTCGCGGCGCGTGGGTTCCGGTCAGATGACCGGGAGACCTGGGGCGCGGGCGGGCGATCGCCGCTCCTCTGCTTCGATGCGAGCTTCGGCTCGACCCATGGCCTGGTCTTTGCCGGATCGGGCGGCTTCAAGACGACGTCGGTAACGGTGCCGACCGCGCTCAAATGGGGTGGTGGCCTCGTCGCTCTTGACCCGTCCAATGAGGTCGCCCCCATGGTGATGGCGCATCGGCGCAAGGCCGGTCGGGACGTTTTCGTCCTCGATCCGAAGGACCCAACGACGGGGTTCAATGTGCTGGACTGGATTGGCGGGTTCGGGGGCACCAAGGAAGAGGATGTGGTTGCTGTCGCTAGCTGGGTAGTGACCGACACCGGGCGGTCCACCTCGATCCGCGACGACTTCTTCCGCGCATCGGCGTTGCAGTTGATCACTGCGCTCATCGCCGATGTCTGTCTCTCAGGGCATACGGAAAAGGAAAGCCAGCATCTGCGGCAGATGCGGGCGAATCTGTCCGAACCCGAGCCAAAGCTGCGCGAGCGGCTGCAGAAGATCTACGACGATTCCGAGTCCGATTTCGTCAAAGAGAATGTCGCTCCCTTCATCGCCATGACGCCGGAGACGTTTTCCGGCGTCTATGCTAACGCGGTCAAAGAAACCCATTGGCTGAGCTATCCGAACTATGCCGCCCTGGTCTCTGGTTCGAGTTTTGCCACAGACGCGATCGCCGAGGGCAAGACCGACATTTTCGTCAATCTCGACCTCAAGACACTAGAGACCCATCCGGGTCTGGCGCGCACGATCATCGGCGCGCTGCTCAATGCGATCTATAACCGGAACGGAGAGATGAAGGGCCGGACACTGTTCTTGCTCGATGAAGTCGCCCGGCTGGGCTATCTGCGGATTCTCGAAACCGCTCGTGATGCCGGCCGCAAATACGGCATCAGCCTCGTGCTGCTGTTCCAGTCGATCGGCCAGATGCGCGAAGTCTATGGTGGGCGCGACGCGACCAGCAAGTGGTTCGAAAGCGCATCATGGGTCTCGTTCGCGGCGATCAATGATCCCGAGACCGCCGACTATATTTCGCGCCGCTGCGGCAATACGACGGTCGAGGTCGACCAGCTCAGCCGGTCGTCGCAGATGTCTGGATCTTCGCGCACGCGCTCCAAGCAACTGGCATCGCGACCCCTGATCCTGGCCGATGAAGTGCTGCGCATGCGCGGCGACGAGCAGATCGTGTTCACAGCGGGCAATGCACCGTTACGGTGCGGACGCGCCATCTGGTTTCGGCGCAACGATATGAAGTCGGTGGTCGGCGAAAACAGGTTCCACCGGAAGGAGGAAAAGTCGTGAGGTCCGGTAGGCTTATCTTGTCCATCGGGCTTCTGGGCGCCGCCGGGTTGGGCTATCTTCTGACCGGCGAGGAGTTCGGGCATCCGAACCTGCTGGAGCTGATCTTGGCTCCAGCAACCAGACCCGTTGCGCCTCTTTTTGACGATCCCTATCAGGCCAGGTTCTCCATCTGCGCGGGACCGATCCGCACCAATTGCGTGGTCGACGGCGATACCTTCTGGTTTGAGGGCATCAAGATCCGCATAGCCGATATCGACGCGCCGGAGATTTCCAATCCGGTCTGCACCGAGGAGGCGCAGGCCGGAGAATTGGCGAAGGCCCGTTTGCTCGACCTGCTCAATGCCGACCGGTTTAGACTGATCGCCGGCTCACACGACGAGGACAGGTTTGGCCGTAAGCTGCGGATCGTTGCGCGTGACAATGCCTCGTTCGGCGAGGTTCTGGTGCGCGAAGGGTTGGCCAGACGCTGGGGCGACCCTGACCTGGGCTGGTGTTCGTGAAAACGAGCCCGCAAGAAAAACAGAAAAGCCGGACCAGTTTCCGGGCCCGGCAAGGCGTTTGGTCAGGCCGTCGCGACCACCGCCGGCACTGCGCGTTTAAGCGTAACGGCGAAGCCTGTGATGCGGCTGCCGAAAACGAACGGGCCGTTGAGGGTCTCGAAGGTCGGCGAGAGGACGGGATGGCAGATGGTCAGCATCCCGGCGATATCCGCGATGGACCGCGTTGGCGAAACGGTCTCGCCCTCGGCGTCCGTCCCGACGATCAGCAGATTGCCGGCGAGCGGGCTGGCATAGTCCTGGAGCTCGGTGAAGCAGGGCAACTCGTCCATGAGCCCATTATCGTCTACCACCACGCAGTGGTGTTGATCAACGCGGACCATGTCGATGAGGTCACATCCGATATGGCGCCTTATATCGGTCAGGCTATTGGCCGGATCGATCTCCACCGTACGGATCGTGCGCTGTTCCACTTCGACGAGATAGGCGGTGATGGTCTTTGTCATGCTGATCTCCTTTTATTGCAGTGACGGAGATCGCTGACCTGGCCAGTCGGGCATCGGGTCAAGGATCGCGGAGCGGCCGCCAGAGGCGGCGGGCGGGGGAACCGATTTTGTGATGGCGCCCCTTGGCGACGCGGAAAATTGGGGGGACCGCTCAACCTTGAGGCGAGGTCCGCGCCCGGTAGAATGGGCCGTCATTGTGATGCACACCCACGGCGCCAACAGCGCCGTGTCCGCATCCGGCGACCAGCCGGCCTGATGCCTGTCACGAGCGCCGCCGTTTGTGGTTGAGCGCTGTCGCGGGAGGATCGTTACCCGACATGGGCGGAGACCGCCTGCGGGCTTCGTGAGCGCAGCGAATAGAGCTGTTCGCCGCAAGGCGGCCCGCCCCCAAGCCCTTCCGGTCGCTCCCCTTATACTGCCCTCGCCCGCAATATTGCGCCCTGCTATGATCGGAATGACCGGGATCAAGGGAAGCCAGCAAGACATGGGCATCTGGCCAAAGGACAAACTGCTCAAGCACGGCCCCGAACTGCCCATGGTGGAGCGCATCCGGCGCTACCAGCACAATATCCGCGAGATTCGGGCGGCGGGTTGCGCTGTCCCGACATCGGCGATGATCGATAGCCTCGATCCAACAGAGATCGAACTCTGGTTTGCCGACAATGCCTTTCGCCTCCATCGGCTAGACAATGCGATCGAGACGCTGGCCGGCGGCCCGGGGGGCCAATATGTCCGGTAGATCAGTCATATCGTCAGTTGACCAATCCTGTTCTAGGATCGTGTACTTCAAAAACCAGAAGGAAAAACCTGATGACGACGACAACCGAGATCGCCGACAAGATTGCGGCCGAGAACAGCCTGAGCAAGGCGCAGGCCAAGACGATTGTGGAGAGTGTGTTCAAGCAGATCTCCGAGGCGGCGCATTCAGGTGCCGAAACCTCCATCCCCGGTTTCGGCAAGTTCAAAGTCAAGGACACGCCGGCACGCGACGGCCGCAACCCTTCGACCGGCGCCACGATCAAGATTGCGGCGTCGAAGAAGCTGACCTTCACGCCGGCCAAGGCAATCAAGGATGCGTTGAACGGCTAAGTCGTCAACTCGATATCCATCACGGAAATGAATCGCTCCCGCTGGAGCGATTCAAATCTCTCATTGGACGCCGGAGTCAGGCTGGGCGATTCTATGTGCATGATCGCGCAGCCCTATCACCTCTATATCGAACGCCGGGACTCGGCCCAGAATATGGAGCGGTTCTATGCTCTCTCCATTGAAGAGACACTCTTCGGCCAGCCATGCCTGGTTCGCCGATGGGGGCGGATCGGCACCGAAGGCCGAACCGTCCAGCATTCGTTCGAAGATGAAAGCGATGCCGTTGGCCTCTTTCTCGCGCTGTTGCGGCTCAAGCGGAGACGGGGCTACCAGCCAAGAGCGAGCCCTTCGAGCGGGCCCAAACCTCGGGCCGCCAGGCCTCGATAAGACCCTCGATCTCGGAGCGATATTCGTCGGGATAGGTCGCGTTGGAGCGACTTGCGATCCAAGCAAAGACAGTGGCCATGTCCTTGGCAATGGTCTCGTCCTGGCCGAACAACTCCGCGATATCGAAGGCGCCGAGACTCTCGGCGTTCCACCAGGCGAGGATGAAGTTGGCCGCGCGACGGGCCTGACCAGTATCGCTCCGGGCGAGATCGAGAAGGCGCTCGAACGCGGCGCGCGTCATATCGTCCATATGTGTATCTCCCGGCTGCGCAGATACTGACCCTACCAGCTTCAGATACTCGTCGATACGGGTCACCCGCATCTGAGGACTATTCCTCAGCTGCGCGGTTGGCCGAGTCGTGCAGCTCATCGTCGGAAAAGGTGGCGTCGCGGTCCCGCAGGAGGTCCGCCAGCCTTGTCTCGGCGTCACGGCGCTCCTCGGCGGTCAGGTGGGTGTGATGAAGCTCGGCCCGCAATTCTGCAATTTCGTCGATCGTGGTCACGGCGATGTTCTCCCGCGGCGTGGGTGAAGGAACCGAGGCCCCGCCGGTTAGCGGGGCCTCATGAGGGTCAGTCGCGGTTACCGTTGGGGCGGGACCAGATGAGTTGCAGGCCTTCCTGGCCTTCGACTTCGACGAGGGTGGCGTAGATCGGAGCCGGGAAGCTCGGATCGTCCAGCTTTACCGAGAGATAGTCGCGGTCGGTGTCCTTGGCCGTCTTCTGCCAGGCTGCGCCCAGCTCGACGGCGCCCGAGAAGATGCGGAACTGCGGGCCCTTGTCGGAGGGGTTCTCGACGCGCTCGATGCGAGCCTTGACGTTGAGGTTGAGGGTCTTGATCGTGCCGGTGAAACCGTTGGCAGTGGTGGTGAAGGTGCCGATGGTAGCCATTTGTCGTCTCCGTGAGTTTGTCGGGTCGCGCCTATCGCGACCTCGATGGCTGTCGGAAGACCGGGGGCGATCGACCCGCACCCCGGAGGGGCCGGAACACAGTGGAGGGCGGACGGGAGCGGCTTTCTTGGCTCGCGAGGAATGCGCGCGCAGCGCGCAGGGGAAGAAAGTCGCGGATGGCCGTTGCGGGGATTAGAGCGAGAGGGCGCGCAGCGCAGTCGACCTTCGGTCAGACATGCCAAATCGAGGACGCAGATGGACGTGAACTTGAAGACCCGCCCGGAGATGACCTGGCTCGCTTCGATGCCATCCCTCATCCATGGTTATGGTGCGGCACCATCAAGCGTCCACCGTCTAGGGACTTGGCCTTGGCAAGACCCCACGACGACCTGCCTGCCCATCCCTGATGATTTTACGGTGCTGGCCAGCTCGCCGCCATGTGGGAAAGGCCGGAGAGCTCCGCCACGGTCAATCGGAAGCCCGTATGCAGTGTTTCCAATCCGCCGCATCACCTCGCTGAAGTCGGGCAGCCGGCGCAGACTGGTATTGCTGGTCGCTCTCCACCACAGCATTTTACCCAAACGAGGTCGTGCCAACCGGGTGTTCGCGGTCTGTCACTCGATCCGCGAGAGCCGATGACGCAACGGTGTTCCGCCGCGAAGCCCGACGCATTACAGTCGGCTGAAGGTCGTGGAGTAGAGCGAGCACAGGACGCGCTTCGCCGTCTGCTCCTGCTGCAAATGCCAGCAATTTGCTGCACCGACGTCTGGCGGGACTGGTCCGCGCGGCCAGGTGTCTTCCAGTCATGTCACAGAACAGGTAATTTCTGGCGTTGAGACCAACCTGCTGGACGGATGAACTGGAATGACTCGTTAGACAATGCCCCCGCGTTTGTTGCGAACACGGGGGCACCTAGATTGTGTTTAGGGGTTCATGAGACCGAACAGGGCCTCGCCCTGGGCGCGACTTGCAGAGGCCATGCCGATAGCGATTTCCTCCTGTCCACCAGACATTTCCCGCAAGAGTTCGGCGGCAAACTCATCTGGCTGCATGAGAGGAATCCCTACATCCGCCGCATCCAGCGCTGCGTTCCCACCGAGACTGGTAGCCACCGGCGGCGCAATCACTTCCAGAACCTTGACCCGCTGGGAGGCAAACTGGTGCCGCATGCTCAGGGTCAACGAATGCAGAGCGGCTTTGGAGGCGCTGTAGACTGGGAGACTGGCAACCGGGCAGAATGCGAGTCCGGAGGACAGGTTGATGATCACCCCGTCCTCTTCCTGGCTGGTGAGTACCGGAAGCAGATCAAGGGACAGCATGAGCGGCGCCGTGACATTGGTGTTCAGTTCTTGCTGAACGAGCGCTTCATCCACAGCACCAAGCAGGCTCAATTTGGTCTGCATCGCCGCGTTGTTGATCAGCACGTTCAGGTCTGGATGTTCTGCCTTGATCCAGGTCACCAAGGCGAGCCGGTCAGAGGCGTTCGCAATGTCGCACTGGCGGGTGATCAGCGCCGGAACTTCGTTCTGAGCGCGTTGCAGGCGCGCCATATCGCGGCCGCAGACAATGACGGTATGTCCGGCCCGGCAAAGCGCTTTCGCCAGGGCCAGGCCGATACCGCCAGCACCACCGGTGATCAGATATTTCAGTGTATTTTCAGTCATCCTGCATCCTTAAAATAGGGCGTGCCGGAGACGTCATGATCCTCGGACACACCAGAGCGCCCGGGTGGGCGCGCCGTCGTGGATGTCCATGAGGACGAGAAACTTCGTCAGTTGAAGCGGCCGAACTACCAATGGCCTGTTCTCTTATCGACAGCCAGACTGCTAACACGTGATATTGGTGTGTTGCAAGCCGACGCAGGCGGGGTTTTTCACTGATCACCGTGCTGCAGCACTTCCTGGCCCCACTGGAAGTGCCCCGATCCGAGTGGTTGCGCAACCACTCGCCATCATCCCAGCACAGGACATCATGCCGCCTCGCGCCCTGCGGACACCGCCGGTTGCAAGCCGTGGAGGAACGCGACGGCACGCTGCGCATGCGCCGCTGCCGAGAAGATCGCCCGCTTGTCGTCGGCAAGCACGGGGAGCCACGACGCAATATAGCTCGCGTGATCCGGCCGGGGCTTCAGTTCCGGGACGATGCCGAGGTCGGCACAGAGGAAACAACTCCCAAGCTCGGCGATGAGCTCTTCCCGTGCCCGTTCGGTGCGGTCCATGCCATAGCGGCTGAGGTCGCGGTTTACGCGATCCGGTGCCGCGGTCCAGTGCGTGACCTCATGGCTGAGAACCGAAACATAGGCCGCTGCGTCCCGGAATGTCTGGAACGGTGGCATCTGGATGTGGTCGCTCGACACGGCATAGTAGGCTTGGACGCCGCCATGCCGGATCATCGCACCGGTATTGGCGAAGAAGCGGTCGGCATGGTCGATGCGTTCGATCAAGTCACGAACCGGCTCGGCCTTCCCGTAAAAATGGTCCGGCAGGCCATTGATCTGGGCAACGTTGAAGACGCTGTAACCTTTGAGAAACGGAATCTCGCGGTCGATTTCCTCGCCAAAGGTGTCAGTTTCGGTCTTGGTGAAGCGGCTGGCGAAGACGACCAGCGAGCCGGTCTCGCCCTTGCGCACGGCGCCGCCGAGCTCGAGCGCCTGCTTGAATGTCATCCAGATCGGAGCGGCATAACCGCGTGCAATCGCCTCGGACCATAGCAGCAGCACGTTCATGCCAGAATAAGGCAGTCCGTTATGGCGCAACGGCCGCGTCACTCGGCCAATTGCATTTTCCGCGCACCAGGGCTGCATCCAGGGGCGGACGCCCTTCTCCAAGTCAGCCACGATACGGTCGGTGATGCGCGCATAGATGTCGATGCGCGGTCCAGTTCCTTCTCTACTGCTCATTTTCATGAACCTCCAATCATGGAGGCCGCGCCGATCGCGGCCCCGTTGCGAGGTCCGCTGAGCAGAGAAGGAAGGCGGGCGACGCACCCACCACCCCGTTGCGCTGGCGCGACGGGGTGGCCCTTAGGGCCGCAGCGTGAGCGGAGGACGGCAACGCCGTTGCGCGCTGCCCGGCTCTGCCAGGACCCCGGGAGGGACGGGACCGCGAACGGACGGCAGAAACAAGAAAGGCGGCGCGCTGCGCCGCCAAGTGGGATCACGAACAGTTCGGTCAGTGCATCGACCGGCTGCCGCAATAGGGGTCATATTCGAAAAGCACGTCGACATCGGCATCGTCGAGTTCGTCGGCGGGAATGACGCCGAATTCGTCGTCGACCTGAAAGAGGATGACGGGGACCATAAGGGTGCGAGCGAGTGTCCAGGCGGCTTTCTGGGCGAGAGTGAGATCGTGTGACATTTGAAGGCTCCATCTTGGAGCGGGCCAATTCCCGCTCGATGGCTCCGTCAATGTGCGGCGGCGGGCGCGATCACCGCGAAGGCTTCAGCCAAGCGGCCGCACGCTTGCGTGGCGGACCCCTCGCGGGTTGATCGTGGAAGATCCGCTGACGCACCAGGAATGCCATCGCGAAGAGCGAGGATTGGACACGTCGCCGGTGGGCTGGCGCTGTACGCATCACTTTGCGCAGAAGGCCGCTTGGTAACGCAGGTGCTGTGGAGGACAGAAATGCCTACGCAAAGGAAGCGCAGATTCCGCATCTTACGTAGCGGAGGACGTCAAGGACAGGATTGAGGTATGGGACCCGAGCGACTTATGCGCCAGAAATCTCTGGATGTCTGGTCAGATCGACGCGCCCCACACCGCTATCGCCTCTGGGTTGACAGATGGACTGCCCAAGGCGCCGCTGCGGAGCGACGCTTTGGGCCCTTACAAAGTCGCGCGAAAGACGCATCGTGACAGCACTGGACATTCAGGTGGCCTTTCGATAACATACCAACCGGATGGTTTTTAAAAGTGTACTGAATTTCACCCTCTCCCGCCGCGCAACTGTCGCCACGCTCAGCCGCCGCCATAAAGAACAAAAACATGACGCACAGTATCTCCAGGCAATCTCTGCTCACCCTTATGTCGCTGCTGGCAGTGGTGATCCTCTCGGGCTGCACGCCCGATAAACCCTCCGCGGATTCCGGACAGAGATTTACGTATGTCGCTGCCTCGCTCGTGAAAGAGGATCAGGGCGCGCAGTATATATTCTCTGGCGTTGTCCGCTCAGTGGAGCCAATGCAGGCAAGTGCCGCCCAGGGCGGCAGACTTGTGTCAGTTTCGGCAAATGTTGGTCAGACTGTCTCTCCGGGAGACGTGTTAGCAACGATAGATGACACGTCGGCCAAAATCCGGATACGCCAGGCAACAGAGGAACTGCGAAGAATTGAGGCGCTGCTTGTTGACCGCCTCGCGGCTGCAAAACGAGCGGTCGATCTTGCAGCGACTGGCTCAGTTTCCGAGGCCAGCCGCTCGGCCACGGTTGCTGAGGCAGAGGCGGGCCAAGCAGCGGTTGATGCAGCCAAAGAAGCCCTCTCCTTGGCAGAAAATGAAGCAGAGCAGTTTCTGGTTCGTGTTTTCAAGACTGGCATTGTGTCGGCGCGAGAAGCAGACGTCGGCGCTGTTGTGTCTCCAGGCCAAGTTCTTTTCTCAATTGAGAGCCCGGAGGGCCGGGTAATTGAAGCATCAGTTCCAATAGCAATCGCGGACAAGCTGGAGATCGGCGAACCAGCAAAGTTTAATGTAGGCGCTCTGGAAGGTGCCGCGCAGGTGATTTCAATCTCCCCGAAGGTCGAGAGCGGCGGAGGCCTGATTGTGCGTCTGGCGGTACAGAACGGAAATCCTCACCCAGGCTCTATAGCACAAGTTAGCGTTGACCAAGGGTTCGATAGTACTTTTCGAAGAGTGCCGACAACATCCGTGACGCCGGACAGCTCGGGCGCAAACCACGTCGTATTAATTGACGATAATGGACAAGCTCAGCGCGTGGCGGTCGACATAATAGGCGTCGCAGGTGCCGATTATCGTGTGGCTACAGACCTACCAGTAGGTGCATCGATTGTTCTGGCTGGCGGCGCATTCTTACAAGACGGCGAACTCGTCAAAATTGTCGTACCTGGCATCTGAGCGGTAGAACCAATCATGAAAACAACTCGATTTTCTTTGACGGGCGCCGCCTTTGCACGCCCTCGCTTCGTCATAGCTACCGCTTTCATTGCGTGTATTGTCGGTCTTTTGTCACTGCTCAATTTCCCGGCAACCGAGGAGCCAAGTGTCACGCTCAGGGTCGCGACGGTCTCAGCGTTCCTACCTGGAGAGACAACCGAGAAGCTAGAGAGTGGCCTTGCTCGCACGATCGAGGAGGCTGTCCGCGCGCAAGCTGAGGTGCGGTTAGTGGACACCCAAATTCGTCCAGGGAGCGTACTGCTGTACATCTTCCTCCATGAGGACGTCGCAGCAGGCATCGTCCCAGACATTTGGCAGCAGATTCGCGCTCGTTTGGCGGAGGTGCAGACCGATTTTCCAAGTGGCACGATTGGACCAACACTGAACAGTGACTTTGGTCGGGTTGCAGTGCGAACGCTCGCAGTAACGGGTGACGGATACACAGCTGGACAAATCGAAACATGGGCGAAGCACATACGCAACCAGCTACAAACCGTATCCGGCATTGCAACCATTTCGCTGCATGGTGTGCAGCGCGACATCGTCTATGTCGATATCAACCATCATGCACTGCGCGACGCCGGCATAGGCGTAGCACATGTTACGCGCGCACTGGCCTCGCGCGATGACGTCTTGCTTGCGGGCGAGGTGCAACAAGGCGGAATGACAATAGCGGTTCATTCGGGAGATCGCCTAACGCTCGCTAGCGAGCTCACAGCGTTTCCTATTCCCACAGGAAATGGCTCTTCGGTCCTTTTGGGGTCAATAGCAACGGTTCGACAAATCGCCCAAGACCCACCACAAGGTGGTGCTTACTTCAACGGCCGCCCTGCCGTGATGCTAGGCATCTCGATGCTGGCTGGCCTGAACGTCATAGGTTTCGCTGACGCCCTCGATGAGAGGCTTGAAGAGGTAAGAGCGTCGCTCCCTGTCGGTCTGGAAGTCGGGAACGTGACTGATCAGGCCGAAGTGGTCGCTCACGACTTGGAGAAAGTCGGAAAAGTATTTCTTGAAACAGTAGCCGTCGTTTTGGGGGTGGTTGTACTATTTCTGGGATGGAGAAGTGGGCTGGTGACAGGCGCCATCGTTCCGATGACAGTCTTGATTACACTTCTTGTCATGCAAATCCTGTCGATTGAGCTCCATCAAATATCTATCGCAGCAGTTATTATCGCGTTGGGCATATTCGTCGACAACGGCATCGTTGTTGTCGAGGATTACGAACGACGGATAGGAGAGGGTGAGCCGCGATGGGAGGCCGCGCGTATGGCCGGAGAAACAATGTTTATCCCGCTGCTTGTGTCCTCTCTGGCTATTGTTTTCGCTTTCGTCCCACTGGTCGCCGGACAAACTGAAACCGGCGAATATATGCGTAGCCTTGCAGTTGTCCTCGGGATAACTCTGATGGTTTCGCTGGTCTTGGGTGTTACTGTAATTCCACTGATCGCTCCCAGGTTCATCACCAAGGCGCATGGACATGGTGAGCAGGGAGCAGTTATGGGACGCATTAACCGGGGTTATCACTGGATCGTCACTAAACTCGTTGTTTGGCCTTGGGTGGTAGTCGGTACAATGGTCTCACTTCTGGCAATTGCTGGGGGTGTAGCCCAGACAATTCCAACAGAACTATTCCCTTATTCGCAGCGCAAGCAAATACAGATGCCGATCGAGCTTCCATCTGGCTATGGAACCGTTCAGACAATGAATATTGCTCAAACGATTTCAACTTTCTTGTCTGATAGAGAGAGTTTTTCTGGGATTGATAGCCATGTGATCTATGTGGCCGACGGAGGCCCGCGCTTTATCTTGGGCTTGAACCCTCCAACACCGGCTGTCAATCGCGCCTACGCAATCATTAATCTCTCGGCGGGAACGTCGCCCAACGACTTGATTCAAGATCTGCGTGACAGCCTCACCGAGCGCTTCCCAGAAGCAAGATTTGACCCCAAGCGCTTCTCGTTAGGCGGGACGGAGGCGGGGACCGTTGTTCTAAGGCTCGTCGGGGCGGACCGCGCTGTATTGCAACAGACGGCGGAAAGGCTCGAGTCGGAGCTCCGGCAAATTCAAGGCATGTCGTCTGTAACGACCAATCTGGAGGCGCCGCTGGTCAGGCTGATAGTGGACGTGGATCAGCAAAGGGTAGCTGCGGCCGGTGTGTCGAAGTCGGACGTTTACGAAACTATAAACGCAATACAAAATGGCAACCCTGCCGTTGCAGTGCGTACCAGCGACGCTGCAATACCTGTTGTTGTTCGGGGCGGTGATCCCGATCGCTTCTCGATCGAGAACCTAAAATCCCTGCCAATCGCTAGCTCTACTGGCGGCACAACGCTGGATATGCTAGCGAACATCACATTCGGACATCAACCCGCGATCTTCACCAGGCGCAACCTGCAGCCGGTAGTCGAAGTAACGGCAAGGCATAGCGTCCAAAATGCGTCTGGGCTTTTGGGGACGATCACGCCGCTTCTCGACGCAATAGAACTGCCCGCTGGCCATTACATCCAGACGGGTGGCGAGGTCGAAGAAAACGACAAGACAACTGCTGGGCTGGTTCAGTATGCTCCCTTGGCATTCATCGCGATGTTTCTGCTATTTCTATGGCAGTTCGGAAGTATCCGAAAGTCCCTTATAGTGATCGCCTCGATGCCGTTCGTATTGATCGGTGGAACCTTGGGTGTGTTGATTGCCGGTCAGCCGATGAGCTACACGGCGACAATCGGATTTTTGGCCCTAATGGGCATTATCGTGAACAACGCAGTTCTGATGCTTGATAGAATTGCGGAAGAGAGGCGATCCGGCCGGGAGTTGCTTGACGCGGTCGCGCATGCCGCCGAAGTCCGACTACGCCCAATTCTGATGACGAAAATGACCTGCATCGCAGGGCTAATCCCGCTTTTCCTATTCGGCGGCCCGCTGTGGGAGCCGATGGCAACGGTAATGATGGGAGGATTGGCATTAGGAACGCTTATCACGCTTTTCCTCATCCCCGCGCTCTACTCTATAGCCTTTAGGAGGAAGAGTGACGATATTCGCGAAGATGCAGAGCCAGAGCATAGCTAGGCAGCCCGCCAGACTTCGTATCGGACCCTCGCCCCGCCCTAGACGTGAGTACTTCAAGATTGTCAGCCCAAAAGCACTGCGATCCGTATGGTTGATGACCTAAGCTTCAGTTCCACTCCGGTTTTGCGCAGAGTCCCTGAGCTGATGTTTGGCGCCAAGCGACCCGTTTTTTCCAGTGCAAGGTTGTTGGCGAATTCGCCAGGCGTGAAATTATCCAGTGAAGAATGGGGCGATGGTCGTTGCACTCATCCGTCCAGGCGCCGATCTGCATCCAGACTTCGGCAAGTGGGTAAACAGCGTCCACTTGGGCATTCCTCGCGGAAAAGTGCCTTTGAGGCACTCGACGAAGCCGTCTTGCGGCGGCTTTCCGGGCGCGATGTAGGGTCAGTCGACCTGCCGATTCTGAGACCAACGCAGGATCGCCATGCTGGTGAACTCGGATCCCTTGTCACTGACCACCTTCAACGGCCTGCCCTTCGCGTAATGATGGCATCGAGCACACGAACCAACAGTCGCTTGGAGAGCGAGGTGTCTACGTCCAAGGCGTTGGTTGGGCTGTTCCGCACGATAATAGGACACCGTGCTCCCAAGGCGCGTTTGCGGCCGCCCCGTTTGCGCACCTGTAGCTTTTCTTCGGCATAGAGCCGCGTGAGCTTCTTGATGTTCATCTCGATGCCCTGCCGCTGCAACATCACATGGATACGGCGACATCCGAACCAGCACCGCCAGGCGGCAACAGCCTTTATCGCCTCCGGAAGCTCTTGATCATCCGGCCGCAGACTGCGATACCGCAGGCACGAATGATCAAGAGCTTCCAGAGCCTCACACGCCCGCCACTGGCTTAAGGGCGTTGCGACAGTCAGTCGAACCCACCTCGTTAGCTGCCACCCCATCGCTAAGGGCGGGGCAGAACCCCGCCCTTATTGCGTTATCCGAGCGCTGCCATTTGCAACGCGGCCGCCTTGCGGTCGACGGCGTAGCGTGGATTGTCGACGGGACGTTCGAACGGCTTCCAGCGTTCCCCGACGACCTGCTCATAGGCTGCCACGACACCCTCGGCGGTCATCCGCAGCGCATGAGCCTGCAGCGCCATGTCGGCGGCGAATTCACGCTTGCGCTGGGCGGCGCTGTCGAAGCCCACTGGACCGTCCACATCTTCGTCGCGTAGGTCGTTTGCGGACTTGGCCGTCGCATCGCGAGCCTCGGTGACTGCACGGCTGTAGAACTGGCCGGCGCCGTGGGCGGACCCGACATAAGCCCCGATGATCCGCTGCAGGTGTATCTGCATGGCACGCTCGCCAAGACCCTCGCCGAGCGCCGTGGCAGTCTCGACGATGAACTTTTCATGGAGGTCACGAATACCATCACTATCGAGGGTCGGAAGACCGAAGCTCTCGGAGATGAGGCTGCATTGCGCGGCATCAGGACAGGCGAGCCGCACCATTTCGAGTGTGGTGGCCCGGCGCTGCGACAGGACGCGGGCATTTGAGCGAGAACCGGCACTTTTGGTCATGACAAATTCCTTTCTTTCGGTCCCGAGATTTGGACCGGCTCCGTGCCAGCCCTTCCTCGGACGCGGACCGAAGGAACCGGTGGAATGACGGGCGCTTCCGGGTCCGGGCGGACCGAGGCGAGCAGGGGAGGTCTGCGGCCCAGCAGGGCTTTTTTAGCCCTCGCGCAGGACGCGGCGCCTGCCCTGTCGACACCGGGCCGATCCGGCCGCAACGCGGCGCGGCACGCGGCCTTGAAGCACTCGGCCACCGGTTCAGGACCGCTTGAAGACCGAGGAGGGACAGGCACGGGCCTCGATTTCGACATGGGAACTGGAAGGCAGATGATGATGACCATCTGCCCGTTTCGCCCAGTCCCTGCTGATGTGCTCGGGACAGTGGCTCAATCCGGCATCGTGCGGCCCCATGCATGCTCCCTGCCCCCTCAGATCGGCTTCACCGCGCCACCATGGATGGGAATGGTCTGGGACCGTTTGCTCATCTCGGCGGCCTGGCCATGCCGTTCGACAAGCAGGGTGATCGCGCGATCCTGCCGGGCAAGCTTGCGCGACAAAGCGTCGATCTCGGGCTGTCGCTCGTCCGTCAATGCGGCGAGCTGCGACCGGTAGCGTTCAAGGAAGGCCCGCGGGTCGGGGGCCTTGCCATGACGATAATGCGTTCGGCGCGGCAGCAGGTCTGGAATCCGCGCCGTCATGCGCCGGATGATCTGCCGCTCGACCATCTCGATCTGCCGCTGGGTTTGGCGACGCTGTTCCTCGAGGCGCGAAAGTTGCCGGCAGGGATCGGGCCGGAGGGTCATGGCGACTTCCTCCCGCCCTGGCCGACGAAGCTCGACGGGCCATCATAGACGGCGTGTCGATCCGGATCGATAACGAAGCCGAAGCGACCCATGTCATATTCGGATGACGGCACCAGAAAGCGGCGTTCCTCACCGCGGTCGCCAGGCTGCCTGCCAAGCGTCGCGACACACTCCACGAATCCGGGCTCGTGCTCCGAGATGTTCGCTGAAACGACGATCCAATCGGCGGCGTGCGTCGCCTCGAAGGCCCTTTGGTCCTTCTTCCTGGATTCGCCGGGAGCGAGGGGCGTGCCAAAGATCGCTTCCCATGCGTCCGGCCACGAGTCCTTGATGGTCTGCTCCGCATAGCAGCGTTCGAGCGTGGTGAAGACATGCGGGAAGGTGAAGGCGACGATGGCCCAGCACTCGTCCTCTTCATACCAGCCGCCAGCGGCACGAAGCATGACATGCACCTTGCGGTTGTGCTCGGCCGAGAGCTTGAACCCGCCGTGTCCGGCGGTCGAATGCGAGACGATGCCTTCGGCATAGATGGTGCCGCCCTGCGACTGCCCCCAAGGCGTGTGTGCGCCACCGGTAAGGCGGAGACGCCCCAAAGCCTGCTTTTCCCGACAATGCTGCGCCTGTTCGAGCACTTTCTCGCGGAACGCAGCCTCATCGGCGAGATCGCCGAGATGGCTGTAGAAATCGGACCGTGTCCATTCCGCCATCGGCCGGGAGATACGCCAGCCGGTGGCGAGATAGTGCTGACCGCGGCGCCCCGGGACCATGGCATAGCTGCTCTCGCCGACAAGCGCGACCGGCAGGCCGTCGCTACTGCGTCCGAACGAGGCCCCGGATATATCCGGGGCCTCGGGTCGCATGGAGGATTGAGGGTCCGGGCTCATGCCGCGGCCCTCCCCTCGACGGCATCGGCGGCCGCCTCGTCGGCCGTGACCTCCTCCAATACGGCATTGGGATAGCCGTGCTCCGACAACCATTGCTCAGCCGCCGCGCGATGCGCGGCAAGGTGCACGAGTTCGGCATGATCGCCGGGCCGGTCGAAGACCCGAACCGAACCGACAGCAGGCCGCTCGATGATGGTAAAGCGCAGGGTCGATTGCAGCGGGAATGTCCGGAAGACGCGGATGGCAATGACGCCCCCGGCGCCAAAGTCCGCTTCATGCAGGGTGAAGCTCGCATGTGGATCGAACGTGCCGATATCGCGGGCGCCCTGTTTGCGGACGAGGCGGCCCTGACTGTTATTGGTCTTCCAGGCGTCGAGCAAGCGGCGGTGCCGTTCTGGTGGGCGCGGACTCTGATCGGACCAGGCGATGGTGGCGCCGATTGGGGCGTATTCAAAGATCGAGTGTGCGGACATCGTGTCCTCCAATTGATGACGTTGAAAACAAAACCGCCGCCGGGTGACCCGGCGGCGGTAGTGGCAATGGCAAAGAGGTGAGGTTTACTCGGCGGCCTGCCGATAGCCTTCCGAGAGGTCGTCTTCGTGGACCGGCTCCGGCTGAGCTTCTAAGTTGGACACATCCTGCTCGGCAGGGGTGTCCTCGTGGTCGTCCTCCTCCTCAGTAATGGCGTTCTTGCCGAGCCATTCGGTGAGGCTGGCCGCGTCCGGGGCAAACAGCGCCGACGGATGGACGAAATGCCCCTCCTTGAAATGCTCGACCAAGGCAGCACGCGTATCCTTGACGCGAGCCCGCGGCAGCACCGGGGTGTCGCCGCAGGAGCCTTCGAGGGCCGGACGCGACAGGCAGGACAGAAAGTCTTCCGTGCCCATATTGGCGAGGAACGTGTCGGCGCCGATTGTCCCGCCGGCGACCAAAGCCAGGATGCCCGACTTCGTCATCCCTTCGCGGCAGGACAGCGCGTCGATCAGCACGCCGCGAGCGGCGATGCGCAAAGTGTCGGTGTCGAAGGCGAACTTGCCCTCGGCATCGAATAGGGCGGCCGCATGCCGGCCGAACCTGCTGCCATAGCGATAGTCGCCACCTGCACCGGAATCGACCCGGACATTCTGACCAGCGAAGGCGAGAACGAGCAGCGCCAGCAGCGTGTCGTCCTCAATCGGCGCCCGCGACAGCGCCTCGTGCAGGGCATCGGTGCGCAGGTCACCGATCATTTCGACACCCTTGCGCGTCACGTCGGGACGTGGCTTTGACACGATGATGGCATCGTCCTCGCCACCGGCATCGTCCGCCCCCTTGCCCTTCTTCTTCGCCTCCGGAAGCCGGAAATGGACGCTCTTCACCTTGCCCTCACGATCGAGGTACATGGCTGTATGATCGGACTTCTTTGGCGTGCCATAGACGCGTTCGGCCTTGGGCGGCAGCTTGACCTCGCCATAGGTGTTGACCTCGGCGATGACGCCCTTCTTGGGCAGGTTCTGGGTCATCCATTCCTGCTGGGCACCGAGGAAGGCCTCCACATCGGTGGTGTAGCGGCTGTCCTGGTCGGCCGGGGCGAACAGGTCTTCGGCCCAGGCAATGCCATAAGCTTGGGCGAGGTCATCACCGAAGCTGGCATCGCGCGCATACATCCGGGTCTTGGCGAGACCCTGTGCGACACGCCACCAATCGACCTGCGGATCGCCCTTGGTCGGCTTGTAGGCCTTCCAGACCTCCTTCTGCTCATCGAGTGCCGCCCCGGCAATGGTGCGGAGCTGGCGTTCATCGGGCATGTCGCCCTTGGCCATATGGTCGAGCATGGCGGGCAGAACATTGGCCAAAAGCCGCAGCTTCTTGATCTGGCGTACCGGCAGGGCGAGGGCGACGGCGATCGCTTCCTCGGTCCAGCCCAGGGCAACGAGCCGTTCGATGGCGCGCCACTGGTCGACCGGATTGAGGTTTTCGCGGGCGGTGTTTTCGACCATCGAGCGCATCGCGCCGCCATCGGCGGCCGCCTCGTCGACAATGACGACGATCTGCTCGAGACCAGCGGCAATCGCCTGCTTGGCGCGACGATGGCCATGCTGGATGACGAAACCGTTGCCGCCATCGGCCTGCGGCGCCACGACGGGCGGCTGGACGATGCCAACAGCCCGGATCGTGGCCAGCAATAGCGCGTCCGACTGGGGACTGGACTTGGTCAGCCGGGCCTTGTCGGGATTGTCGACGAGCGCGCGCGGATCGATCAGCTTGATTTCCATTGGGGATTCTCCTTGGCTGCGGACGCGGCCCATTGCCGGTCCTTTTCCGTCTTCTTCTCGAAGACACACCCAGGACCGCGGAGCGGGCGGACCGGTACAATTGCGCCCGAGCATCCATGCCCGGCTGGACCAGCGGGGCTCTTGGCCCTGCGCAGGATGACGGGCCGGGACTGCGATGAGCGCGATTGAGCATCAGCGTCGGCGGGCCAACCGGTCTGCGAACGCTCTTTCCAATTCCCAATTCCCTCTTTCCTCACCTCTTCTTCCCTGTTCTGCTTTGCGTCTTGGCGATGCAGGACAAACATGATTCAAGACAACAACGACCAACCATCGGGGGGCAGATGAGGCGGACGTTGTTATTCTACGCGATCGTGCTTGCTGGCATCGCCGCAGCTGTCCTGGTCCTGCGCGGAGACAGAAACGGGGGGCCCGATGCCGTAGCCCGCGTTGCGACCATCTATGTGGAATGCTCGGCCTATTATCGCAGGACCGCCGATGTGCTTGTCGGTGAAAATGATCCCGACACGGCCCAACAATACAGCGACAAGGCCGCCCTTGCGCTAGGGCCTGTTGACAAAGTGGATTCTCAAATCGGTTTAGCCGTGATTCAAGACTGCTTTTTAGGAGGCGGTTTTGGCACGTGGGGATTTGTCGGACGCAGAGTGGCGGCTCATTGGCGAGCTTTTGCCAGCTGAGCGAGGTCGCAAGTCCCGGCCTGCGCAAGACAATCGCCGATATCTAAATGGGATGCTCCACTTTCTGCGGGTTGGTTGCCCTTGGCGCGACATGCATGAGCGCTATGGCAAGTGGAACTCGGTCTATGTCCGGTTTCGCCGCTGGGCCGAGCAAGGGGTCTGGGACGCCCTGCTCGAAACCCTGGTCGAACTCGGGCTCACCGATGACTGGCAACACATGATCGACAGCACCACGGTGCGCGGCCATTCGCAGGCAGCGGGCGCTAAAGGGGGACTCATAAGGAGGCTTTTGGTCGATCACGCGGCGGCTTTACGTGCAAAATCCACGCCCGCACAGACGGTCAAGGACGCCCTCTTGGCTTTGTCCTGACGGGCGGGGAAGCATCCGACTATGCAGCCGTTCCTGCCTTGATGGCCATGCCGGTGGGCAAGCCACGATTGCTCCTGGCCGACAAAGGCTACGATGGCGACGCCGTGCGCGAGGATTTGCTGTTGAGCGGCATCGTTCCGGTGATCCCACCCAAGGCCAACCGCAAGAACCCGCCCCCATGTGACTTCCGGGCCTACAAGGACCGCAACCGCATCGAGCGCATGTTCAACAGGCTCAAGCAGTTCCGCCGCATCGCCACGCGCTTCGAAAAGACCGCAAAATCCTTCGCCGCCTTCCTGGCCTTAGCCGCAGCCAGGATATGGATGCCATACTTTGTCAACAGGACCTAGATGCCGGTGCGGCCGTGTCGGGCGCAAATGCCATGGATCTGCTGAAAGAACGCAACCGACAGGTGTCGACGATGTCCAGACAACAAAGCGAGCTGGCCGAGCTGGCCAGCCGCTATGACGATCAATGCCTGACACTGCTGGATGACTAGCCGCCCTGCGACGCTAAGCAGTGCGAGGCGTTCGCGCCCCCACTGCTTACGCAGCTTGGGCGCCTGCGCCAATAATGTCCTCGGCAAGCGAGGCCTCTACTTCCGATAACTGCCGACGTTTGTCGGCGAGTTCGTCCGAAAAGCCAAAGGTTCCACCCTCACGAGAGCGATAGGCGGCAAGACGCCGTTCGGCTTCGGCAAGACGGTGTCGCGCGCGCTCTTGCTCCACATCGAAATTGGCGAGGACGTGTTCGAGCTTGGCGATAGCACCGAGCGGCGTGGTGGTGACGGGCAACCCGATCTCGGTCTCCGCGCCCGTGCGCACCAGCATGGTGGCGTAGCGATACCCATCCTGACCAAAGCGCTGGCCGGAATAGTCGAGGTCGAAGCCCCCGATACTGGCGATGGTGATGTCACCGGCATGCTGGAGCTGGACCTGCGTCAGGATTTCCGTCATCAGGGCTCGGCCAGCGAGCTTGCGCTCGGCGAAGGCAGCCTTGCCGACCTGCATGCGGAATGCGTCGCCCACGGTCGGCACGAGGCGGGTCATATCCTGCCCGATCTCGCCGATGCGCCTTGCGGTGTATTCGATATCACGCTCGGCATCGCGAACCTGTCGCCGGATGGCGAACTGATCGTCCTGATGCGCAGCGCGTAGACGCTCCAGTCGGGCGATATCGGCTTCAAGACCCGCCTTCTGCATCAGGCGCGAATCGCCCGAAGCAATGGCCTTGGCCATGGCGAACTGATTGGCCTGGCCCTCGCCGAGGTCCTCGAGCCGACGAACCGAGGTATCGCCCGACAATGCCGCGGCAATGAAGCGTGCCTTGCGCTCATTGTTCTGCCACATCTGGGCGTCCATCGAACCTTCTGTGGCATAGGCGAAGATATCGACGACATCGTGCTGGTTGCCCTGGCGCAGGATGCGCCCTTCCCGTTGCTCGATCTGGGACGGCAGCCAAGGCACATCGAGATGGTGCAGGGCCTTGAGGCGGAGCTGCGCATTGACGCCGGTGCCCATGGTGTCGGACGAACCGATAAGGAATCGAACCTGGCCGGCGCGCACGTCGCCGAACAGGCGTTGCTTGGCTTCGGACTTCTTGAACTCTTGAATGAAAGCGATTTCCGAAGGCGGCACGCCAAGGCGGATCAACTCGTCACGAATCCAGCGATACGCTGAGAAACCGCGGGTCTTCTCGACATTGATGGTGCCGAGGTCCGAGAAGATCATCTGCGCCGCGCCGGGCAGCTCGAAGGGCTTGCCATCGGGCCGGACATATTCTCTGGTGTCCGTTTCCTGCCAGATGCGGAAGGCATTGCCGACCAGGTCGTTGAGCTTGTTGTCGAGCTCATTGTCATTGTCGGGATCGACCAGCCGCAGGTCGATTGCCGCATGCCGCCCATCGGTGATGACCGACAGCAGGATGTCGTCGCCGGGCTCGGGTGGGCCCTCGCGCTCCTCGATCGCCTTGATGCGGGCGTCGAGCAGGATCTGATAGCGCTTGAAGGCGGCCGACGGCTTCGACGTCCTGATCTGCCGCGTACCGGTAGAGAGCGCCGGCAGTTTCACATAGCGCGCGAGGTCCGACGGCATCACCACATCGGCGAAGCTGCGGAACATCGCGATAAGCTCAGGGACATTGACGAAGGTGGCAAAGCGCGTCACCGGCTTGTATTTGCCGTTGGGCTGCAATTCGAGTTCGGTGGTGACATCGCCGAAGGTCGAGGCCCAGGCGTCGAACTCGTGCAGGCCGCGCTGAAGCAAGGCGTCAAAGCCGAGATAGCGCTGCACCGAGAACATTTCGCCGAGTGTGTTGGTGATCGGCGTGCCGGACGCCAGCACGAGCGCCCTGCCCGGGTTTTTCGTTTCCACGAAACGGGACTTCACATAGAGGTCCCAGGCCCGCTGCGAGCCGTTCGGATCGATGCCCTTGAGCGTCGACATGTTGGTAGCGAAGGAAAGCTTCCTGAACTCCTGCGCCTCGTCGACGATGATCTGGTCGACGCCGATCTCGGAGATGGTGAGCAAATCGTCCTTGCGCGTGGCGAGCGCCTCCAGCCGTTCCTTGAGCCCCTCCTTCAGTCGCTCGAGGCGCTTGCGGGAAACGCGATCGTCGCTCTCGACCTTGGTCAGCAGAACCTCATAGAGCTCAAGCTCATCCTGAATCATCTGCTGCTCGAAGGCCGAAGGCACGCTGATAAAGCGGAAGGCCGAGTGCGTGATGATGATCGCGTCCCAGGTCGCCGTCGCGGCACGGCTGAGGAAGCGATGCCGCTTGTCCTTGGTGAAATTGGTCTCGTCGGCAACGAGAATGCGGGCCGTCGGGTAGAGCGCCAGGAACTCCCGCGCCGCCTGCGCCAGGCAATGTCCTGGAACGACCAACATCGCCTTGGCGATCAGGCCCAGCCGGCGCTGCTCCATGATGGCGGCTGCCATGGTCATGGTCTTGCCGGCGCCTACGGCGTGAGCGAGATAGGTCGCACCAGCGGATATGATGCGCCAGATGCCGCGCTTCTGGTGCCCATAAAGAGAAAAGGCGCCTGAGGCGCCCGGAAGTTGCAGATGGTCCCCGTTGAACTTTCGCGGGGCGATATTGTTGAAGCGATCGTTATAGACCCGCGCCAGCCGGTCGGTGCGATCGGGATCAGACCAGATCCAGGTCTGGAACGCGTTTTTGATCTTGGTCAGCTTTTCCTTGGCCGCCTCGGTATCGATGACATTGAGAACACGCTTCTCGCTGTCGCCCTCCTTGATGATGTCGAAGATCTGCGGCACCCGGCTGTTAAGCGCATCGGCGATCAGTTCGCCGGCATGCCGGCGCTCGGTGCCCCATTCGGACGTGCCTGCGGCTATCCAGCCCAGTTGCCGCGCCTCCACCGTCCAGGACGCGAGTTCGGGCATGTGATGGATTTTTATGTCCGCGTTCATCGTTTGCTTGACGAAGGCAACGACGTCAGCAGCCGGGATCCACGGGGCGCCGAGACGCGCGGTGATGTCGGATGGGCCGAGGTCGGCGGGCTGTACCTCGATGAGCGCTCGGACGTTGCGCTCAAAGGCCGGATCGAGCGCTGCCGCGGCTTCGGCAGATTTGAGCTTGTCGCGGACCTGGCCCGAGAGATAGGCGTCGTCCGTCTGCCAGGCCCTTGTCTCTGGTTCGCGGAAGATGGCGTCGCCCAAGTCGGCGATGACGATGGTGGGATCGACATGCAGCAATTCGGCAATGTGATCGATGTCAACATAGCCACGTTCGTTGAGCACCACGGCCAAGGCATCGGCGGCCGAGGTGATGATCGGCGCCGAAGGTGGGGCGATCACCCGCTCGGTGAAGATCGGACCAGGACGGGCGGTGTCGGTCTCAAGGTCATAATCCTCGATCGAGGCGACAAGCCAGCAATCGGGATCGTCGAGAAAGGGGGCGAGGTTGGGCCGGCGATGCGTCTCGCGCACCTCGCCGGTTTCCGTATCCTCGCTGGTCAACACGACGGTGGTGTTGATCGGCCCGTAGGATCGAACAAAGTTCGACCAGGCGATGCGCAGCTTGACCTGCGCCGGGCTCCAGGGCCGGTCGAGCTCCTGCGCCTTGAGCACCTCGCGCACCGCGTCGCGGATCGGGACCAGCTTGCGGATGATGTGGGCGTGCTTTTCAGGCACGCCATCAGCGCTGCGTCCCTTACGCAATGTGATGGTGACCGGCGCGCCGTCGACCATCTGCATCAGGGCAGTATTCTTGCCGATGAAGAAGCTGCCCTCGCGGATGGCGGCGCCGTCCGGGCGATCATCAGCGCCAGCAGCGACAGTATCATCGTCGACATCGATGGATTCCGGCTCGCCGTCATAGGGGGCTTCCGGAAGAAGGGAGATGGCTTGCGACAGACCCTGTTCAAGATCGAGGCCAGGGCGCGGCAGGCAGGTATAGGTCTCGCCGAACGGCCCGGAGGTGGTGGTATGCGTGCCGAGCACAAAGTCCGGGTGTCGGGCGAACCAGCGGTTGACGCGGATCGCGCCATCATCGCCATGGGCGGGCCGGACCTCGTCGAGGTCGAGCCACAGAACATCGCCCTCGGGTTCGCCGGGCTGGCGCTTTCTGAAGAACAGGATGTCGACCACGACCTCGGTGCCGGCATCGTCGCGAAAACTGCCTTCAGGCAGGCGGATGGCCGCAATGAGATCGGCAGACCTTGCGATGTGTTCGCGGGCCGCACTGTCGGCCTTGTCCATCGTGCCGGAGCTGGTGACGAAAGCCGCGAGCGCGCCCGGCTTCAGCAAATCGACGGCGCGGGCGATGAAATAATCATGGAGGCGCAGGCCCATCGACCGATAGGCGCGATCCGAGCGGACCGTGCGATCGGAGAAGGGAGGATTGCCGATGGCGAGGTCGAAGGTCACCGGCAAGTCCGTCCGGGCGAAGTCGGCGTTGAGGATCCGCGCGCGGCTGCAGCAGGCGGGCAATGCGGGCTGTCACCGGATCGATCTCAATGCCGGTAACATGCACCTGCTCACGAAGCTCGCTTGGGATCAGCGCCGGGAACAAGCCCGTGCCGATGCCGGATTCGAGCACCTTGCCGCCACGCCAGCCGAGGCGCTGTAGCCCTGCCCAGATCGCCCGGACGATGAATTCCGGCGTGAAATGCGCATACTGGGTGCAACGGGCCAGCGAGGCATAGTCCCTATCGGACACCGCCTCTTCGAGCGCTGCGCCGATCTCGTCCCAGCCGGTGTTGAACTCATTCTGACCCGGACGCCGAAACACGGAATTGGCGAGGGCGGATGCGCCAAAGCCGGTGAAGCGGATGAGCCGCGCTTGCTCGGCCGGTGTGGCTGGCCGCTCCTCGGCCTCGATCTCTGCGGCGAGGCGGATGGCATCGAGGTTGTCCTGGGCCCGCCGCTTCCAACCCTTGGCGAGGCCGCGGTTACCGGCGAGCGAGAAGTTGTCGCCACGGACGGATGGCCGGGGCAGTCGAGGCGCGTTGGGCTGCGCATCATGCGATGACGCGGTGACTGGTGTCGGGGTCGAGTCTTCTGGCGTATCGCCAGCATCGAAACCGCTGCCGAAGGCAGTTACACCCAGGCCGAGGCCGGAAGAAAGCGCAGTATTGCCGAAAAGGTCGAGCGTGAAGAGATCGTTGGACATTGAGAAAGTTCCTTGAGAGGCGGGCGTGCGCAAATCCCCGACCGAACAAGTCGGCCGGGTGAGTGGCATCGCGGTTTTGGGACGGTCAGCGGGTAAGCAGCGAGATCGTGATTTCGGTCTCGGTCAGCGCCAGGTTGAGATGGGTCGCCCGTATATTGCTGTTAAACAGCGGGATCAGGCGTTCGGCCTCGATGAACTCCACACCGTCATCGGCGCCGAAATGGCGGCGCTTGTAGTCCCACCAGTCGAAATCGCCTTTCGGGTGGCACTGCTCCGAATAGAAGACGAAGGGTTTCTCGTTGGCGGCGAGTTTACCGTTGGAGCAGAGGTAGACACCCCGGTCGCCCACCAGCCAGAGGCCGGCCCGAGCCTGGTCGGGGGATGAGATGCCCTCATAAGGAACGCGGAAGCCGCCATGGGCGGTCGCGTCGGCGATGCCGCGCTCAATGACTCTTCGAACGCCGGGGATGGAGAAGGTAAACATGGCCTTCTCCCTATGCTGCGGCTTTAACAGAGAGGTGTCGCAGATGCTCAGGCAGTCGGTCGGCGATCTCGGCGTCGGTCAGGTCCTCGAGCAGCTTGAGTTCGCTACTGCCCAGGCCATGAACCACGATAGTGCGCTTGCCGCGCAGCTCGGGGAGAAAGCGTTCGCCGGCATAGCCGCGATATTCATCATGGGTGGCGCTCCACACATGCTCGAGGCGTTCGGCGCGCGTCATTGCCTTTACCGGGCGAGATTCGCGCTCGACGATGACATCGCGGATTTCGACAGCGGAGCGGGCAACTGAAAGGTCGCAATAGGCGTGGAAGTAGCGTGTCTTGCTGTCGATCCAGAGCGTGTAGAAGACGCTGGTGACGGTGTCGGTGAGAAATTCGCGCATAGCGAACATCTCCCCGCGCATCCACAGTGGCGGCAGAATCTCGAGCATATAGTCATGCTCGGTGCGGCCGATTTCGAACCACTCGCCGGCATAGAGAGGCGCAGCGTCAACCTCGAAGCGATTGGGCCGCGGGGCATGGCGGTCGAATAGGCGGAACATCTGCCGGCGATCTGCAACGTCGAAGTAGATTTTGCGGATAGAAGGTTGAACGGTCATGGGAGGCTCCTGGCCATTTGCGGGCCGGAGCGCGGTTCATCCCTTGCGGATCACCTTTCCCTTCAGCCCTTCCGGACCCCTCCCCGCGGCCGCCTCTCCGTCCGGGCGGGTCAAGGGCCGGCACGGCCGGGCGAAGCTTCACCCTTGAGTCAACCGGCGGGCATGCGGCAGGCCTTGTCCTACCTCCCCTCTTTCATCCTGCTCGTCCCTGTTCCGCATCCGCATTGCGTCATTCCAGTCCTCCGCTGGCGGCAGCAGGCGTGACCAGGCGCATCCGACGTCCTCGGCAATCTCACGGAGCCGTTCGGCAAACACCTCGCCTTGCGCATTGGCGTCGGTGGCGGCCACCAGCTCGACGTTGGCACGCACGGCAAGCTGGCACAGGGCATTAGACGTTGCCGGCGACCATCCGCCGCCGGCGCTAAGATAGAGTGAGCCGCCTCGCATTTCCTCGATCGCCGCCAGGCTCATGGCGTCGATCGCAGCTTCGGTGACGCAGAGACGCAGGGCATCGGATCGTCCGAGGCGGAACAGGACCTTGGCGCCGCCGGTGGCATAGCCGCGCCAGTCCTGCCCCCGCTCCTCCCAGCCGGTGACGACACCATCGGCATCGGTGTGTGCCGCCCACATGCTGCCATGCGGGCCTTCGCGCAGTAGATTGGTGGAAATCGCGATGCTGATGATCCGCTCGGATAGACCACGATCATCGTGGAGATAGCGCCAGGTGGCTGAGCCTTTCCATGGCTTGCGTCGTCTACGCCAGCGTTCGGGAATGGAACGATCCGGTTCCCGTTCGCGGGATTCCCGTTCCCAGACGGGATCCGAAGGCACGAACCCTACCAGATCTGCGACGGCGTGCATCGCCTCGACGAAGCGCACACCCTGCAGATGCTCCACGAGACTAAAGACGTCGCCCTTGCCGTCACTCAACGGATCGAACCAGCCCTTACCCTCGTGAATAACGATTATGATCTCGGCGTCACGGCGATATTTCATCGCCTTGCGGGTGCTTTCCTTAAGGTCGAGCGCGAACCCTGCCTCCTCCAGCACCGAGCTGCAGGGCACCTTCGCCCGCAATTCTTCCAGATCTGTCTTGTCAATTATTCGCGCAGGCACCTTTCGTGCTCCTCTTGCCCAACTCCCGCTCCTGACTCTTCCGGAAGCGAAGACCAGAGGCCGCGTAGAGCAAGGCGGGCAAGGGCGCGGCGGTCAACCCGGCATTTTCGTCGGGGGTGAGCATCGAGAGAACCGCCGCGGCGACAGCATCCCTTGCGGGCCGCGGCGCGCAAGCGGCACTGCGCCTTTTCCATCACCGATGCCGGCACTCGTCCTCGAACACCAGCTGTTTGATGACATCAATATCCATCTCGACCTCAGGGGAGACACGCGATCTCGGCGGTGACCTTGGCCCAGTGATAGAATTCTACCATCCCGCCGAGAGCCAGACTGCACGTGGCCCGGCGCCTCGTAGTGGCCATTGGTCGCTTCAGCTGTAAGAAGGGGGGCGTATTCTCCCGCCAGAGGCGGCGAAGGGCGCGACGATGATCGATCCGGAGCGCGATGACAGCCGACATCTCCCAGCCCTCCTCTTTCACGTCACAGATGGACGCCCGGATGGGTGGAGACCCCGATGGGGGCTTCAGGTCCGCCGACATCCCGACCCGAAGGGGACGCCATGATGTGCCATTTTATTGCTCGACCACCATCCTGTAAGTGCTCTTGCGCCGCCCTAAGGGCGCCTGCCTTACCACGACGTCTAGAAATCACTCCAGGTCAGCGTCTTGAACTGTTCCAAGGCCATTGGTTGGATGCTTGGCTCCCCGCTCGCTTCAACGGTTCCCTTCTTCCTCCCTCCCGCTGCCGGAGAACGCCAGAGGACAAGAGCTGCCGCAAAATGCGCAATGAGTACGGCTGCTACCACTTGGGTTTCCGAAAATGCTCGGTACTCAGCGGCATCTAATCAATAGTTCAGACGATCTTTTATCATTGGCAATGATTGTGTGGCGGCAGACCGACCAGCGGCGATTGCCTCTTTTGCACAATGAAAATCTAGCAAACCGATATGTGCGACAAGAGGTAAGATTTGCGCATGTGGAGGGTCTCCTGCAAGTTTTGAACGCGTTATCTGATCCTGCATGATGTTTATGGCACCGGTAAGCACCTCGAAATATCCTGGAATTGGTGCCCGGGCATGATCAGCCAGGGTTCTCTTGGGGCCCGGATGCAAGGGGCCGGGCGCGCCCGAGGTTTGCTTCGCGGGCGCCACTTTTCGTGCCAAGCGTTGACCGAGCACCTCATCATGCAAACTAACCGCAATGATGAAATCTGCCCCTAATGATCGGCAGGCCGAAACGGGCACGGGATTTACGAGTCCTCCGTCAACCAACGGATCGCCATCAAGGATCATCGGGCTGAAAATCCCAGGTAGTGCAATAGACGCCCGTACGGCCGCCTGCACAGAACCATGCGCCAAACATACCTCCTGGCCTGTGGAGAGGTTCGTCGCTACTGCGGCGAATGGTCTGGCCATGTCGCCAATCTGTCCCGTTACTCCAAGACCAGCCATCCAGTTGACAATCCGATCACCATCAACGAGTCCTCCGGCAAGGACACCGAAGTCGACCAGCGAAGCGACAGTCCACCAGTCCGCGTGGATTGCCCATTGTTTCATAGCATCCAGCCGATCGCTCGCGAATGCGGCGCCCACCATTGCGCCCATGGATGTCCCGCACACAACGTCAACGCCGATGCCAGCTTCTGCAAGGACCTCCAGCACGCCGATATGAGCCCATCCGCGCGCTGCACCGCTCCCTAACGCAACTCCGATCTTTCTTCTCGCCATGGTCAATCCACCTCCAGACTTCTGTGCAGTTCTCGCACGACAGCAACGGGTTTGACAAGATACCTACCGGGAGGTATCTATTAGCTTGGAGTTCCTTTGATGTCGGCGATCGCCTCAGCGCGCAGGTCGCATTTTCACGCGGTGATTAAGTGATGAAGATTTTTGCCCACTTGTTCGTACTGATGATGGCGATTGTCGGTGTCGGACTGGCCGTGACTGGTGGCTGGCTCGCTTCCTACGGTGGATCCGCATACTACGTGATCGTCGGCGTCGCCTATGTGGTCGCAGCCGTCCTCATGTTCCGTAGCAAACAGGCCGGCGCGCTCATCGTCCTCGCCGTCCTTGCAGGGACTGTCGCTTGGGCACTGTGGGAGTCGGGCACCGACTTCTGGGCACTTTTCGCCCGCGTAATGGCGCCGCTGGCGCTCGCTGGCTTCGCCTGTGTCACAGTACCTTTCCTTAGCAAGACAGCCAGCCGCCCGATCTATTTCGGCGGCGCGACAGCAGCAGCCCTGTTGTTTGCGGGCGGGTTCGCCCTCGCCTTTCAGCCGCATGGCATTGTCTCGCCGGGTGCCGACATAACGCCTTATGAGACGGCAGCCGGCGACAACACTCCCGATAACTGGACCGCCTATGGCCGCACCACAGCCGGCCTGCGCTATTCAAAGTTCGACCAGATCAACCGTGACAATGTCGATGACCTGCAGGTCGCCTGGACCTACCGCACCGGCCGCGGTGATGTCGGCATCGACCAGAACACACCGCTGCAGATCGGTAACCTCGTCTACTCTTGCACTACCAGCAACATCATCATCGCGCTCGACGCCGATAGCGGCGAGGAACGGTGGAAGTTCGATCCGCAGGCCAACGGTCCGTTCTGGCAGCGCTGCCGCGGCATCGGCTATTATGAGTTGCCAGCCGACCAGCAGGTCGAAGGGCAGCTCTGCAATACCCGCCTGATCGAGACCACCGTCGATGCACGCCTCCTCGCTATTGATGCGAAGACCGGCGTTCTCTGCCCCGCTTTCGGCAACAACGGCACCGTCTCGCTGGGAGAGAATATGGGCGAGATTATCCCTGGTTTCTACTTCCAGACGTCGGCCCCGCTGGTCGCCCGCGACAAGATCGTGGTCGGCGGCTGGGTGGTCGACAACCAGATGGTGGGCGAACCCTCGGGCGTCATTCGGGCCTTTAACGTGGTGACCGGCCAGCTCGACTGGGCCTGGGACCTCGGCAACCCTGCCATCACCGGCCTGCCGCCGGAAGGTGAAAGCTACACACTCGGCACGCCCAACATGTGGACGACCGCGTCCTATGACGACACCCTCGGCCTCGTCTATCTGCCGCTCGGCAACACCACCCCTGACTATTATGGTGGCGACCGCCCGGCCTTTGCCGACGAATACAACGCTTCGCTGGTGGCACTCGACGTGACCACCGGCCGCGAGCGCTGGAAGTTCCAGACCGTCCACCACGACATCTGGGACTATGACCTGCCAAGCCAGCCAGCCTTGCTCGATCTGCCGGACGGCAATGGCGGCACGGTCGCCGCCTTGCTGCAGACCACCAAGCGCGGCCAGCTCTTCCTGCTCGATCGCGCCACCGGGGATCCGCTGGCTGATGTCGAAGAAAAGCCCGTGCCGCAGACCGGCCACGCCCCTGGCGAGTACCTCTCAGCGACCCAGCCCTACTCCGTGGGCATGCCAACTATTGGTGCCGAGCGCGTGACGGAAGCCAAGATGTGGGGGCTGACCATGTTCGATCAGCTTGCCTGCCGCATCGCATTCTATCAGCACCGCTATGAGGGCGACTTCACCCCTATTGGGCTCGATTATGTGATCCAGCAGCCGGGCAATATTGGCGGCCTCAACTGGGGTTCGGTATCGGTCGATGTGCCGAACAACCGTGTGTTCCTCAACGACGTGCGGGTGCCGAGCCGCTTCCGCCTCGTGCCACGCGAGGGCTACGAAGCTTTTGCCGAAAGCGTGCATGCCGATGACACTGGCCACGGCCCGTCACCGCAGTACGGCACACCTTATGGCATGGCCACCGAGATGTGGACCTCGCCGCTTGGCGTCCCCTGTATCACCCCGCCCTTCGGCACGATCACTGCCGTGGACATGACGACGCGCACAATCGCATGGCAGGTACCGGCAGGTACGACCGAACAGCTCGGGCCGCTCGGCATCAAGACCGGCCTTGCCATGCCGATGGGTCTACCAACCTATGCCGGCACCAGCGCGACGGCCGGTGGGCTCGTGTTCTTCGCAGGCTACCAAGACTTTTACATCCGCGCGTACGACGCCGAGAACGGCCGGGAAGTCTGGAAGTACCCTCTACCCGTCGGCTCGAGCGCAACCCCAATGACCTACGTATCCCCTACCACCGGCAAGCAGTATGTGCTGATCTCAGTCGGCGGTGCCCCCTACTCGAATGATAAAGGCGACTATGTCATCGCATTTACGCTGCCAGGCGAGCGCGGCTGAACACAGCTCCAGTCTCATCTTTCCGCTTCCGTAGGCAGGATTTTGCCGATAGGTTCGGGGGGGGGGGGAGGCCGGCCGGTCATTGAAGCAGTCGATCCACGCCCTCTCCTGGTCGGGAGGGCGGCGGGCCTAGGTTGACGTCTCAAGGGTATATCCGGCACGAAGCTACTGTGCGCGGTGCCTCGCTCATGTCATCGACCAGTTCCTGCGAGCAGACAAAATACATCTCGCTGCCCAAAATCTGGAGCTTAAAGAAAGGGCCCTGCTTTTTGCCATAGCCATGAGGCCCTGCACTGGCTTCTGCGCGTCAATATCGAAGATATTGCCGACCAGAGGCAATGCGGGAGGTTGCGGCAGCGTTTTGAGTGTTTGCCATTCAGTTCGGGTCCTCAAGTTTGCGCGTTCCGCCGACTTCGGATTTGTGAACTGGGGAAAGCACTTTTGACCCCGCCGGGCCGCGTCGCAATGCCATGACGGCACCGACGACAATCATCCCAGCCCCGATGCAGTGGAGCAGGAAGCGAAAGATCCCCGGCAGGCCGTTGATCTTGGTTCCAATCGTTTCAACCGCGACGATCAGAATAACGCCACAGACGATCCATTGAATGACTTGACCAATCGATGGTTTGGGCTGGTCCTGATCAGCGCGGCGGCGCATCAGTGCGTCGCTGTTTTGGAGAGCGTGTTCATGATCACCACACCGCCGACGATCATGGCAATTCCCACGCCACCCCACAGGTCCATCGGCTGCTTGAACACCAACACGCTGACAAAGGCGGTTAGTACAATGCCCAAGCCCGCCCAGATGGCGTATGTCACACCAAGTGGCAGTTCGCGGAGGGACTGAGACAGGAGATAGAATGAGGTAAGGTAAAGCAGCGCCATCCCCACGGTTGGCACCAACTTCGTGAATTGTTGTGACTGCTGTAGCAGCGCTGAGCCTGCGACCTCACACAGGATCGCGAAACCCAAGAATGTGTAGGCGACTAAAACGGGGTTCATAGTTTTCTCCATTATAAACATACCAACTCAGCGGTATGTTTGATTTGATGAATTTTTCTTTGTTGTCAGGTACTTCGGCTCATTGTGAGCAGCCGGTCGCTTAATACGTCGGCGCCATGAGCGTCTAGAACGCCGCTCACCAACCCCAGCCAGATGCCATCTGCAGCATACCTGACCAGTTCCAAGTTCTGCCCCCGGTCTGTATCCTGGTGGCGCACAAGCCTTTCAGTGTACCAGTCCCGCCAGACGGCGGCGATTGTCGTGTCGGTCATCATCGAGCGCCACAGAGCCAAGTAACTCATAGTGGCGCTACCACTCTTCGTCACTGCAGTCACATAGGCCCTCGTAAAACTCCCGACGCTCAGACCGTCCGCAGAGATCATAGCGTCTATCTCGTTGTTGAACATCTCAAGAAGCTGCTCAAGGACAGCGTTGACCAGCGCCTGCTTGTTCGGAAAGTGGTGGAACAAACCGCCCTTCGTAACCCCTGCAGCCTCCGCAACAGCGTTCACACTTATAGCGACCAAACCCCCTCGCGCAGCAGCCTCGGCGGCGCTTTGTAGGATAGATTGCCTGACCTGTTCAGGGTTCTTTTCACGACGATGAGCTTCTGCCATAAAACAATCATACCGGTCGGTTTGTATTTGGTCAAGTATCGAGGGTTAGTCCGGGAAAGGGATAGCTCCCAATCCGCGCACTAGCCCTTTGAGACCCTGCGGCGGGCGCAAGGGTCATGTCACCGGGCCAAGCGCGAAAGCCCCAATTCCAGCAGTTCCGTATAAGAGGTGACATACCAACTCTACTCAGGCGCTGCCTGACCGGAACACCGGTCCGGCAGCTATTATTGTCAAGCTACGCGGCCGCGAATGGCGGACAGGGAGCCGCATGGGGACGCCTTGCGCCGCACAACGTTCTGCGTAACGAACGAGACCAACAAGAGGATAAGCGCCAAGATGGCTGGCACGGCACCGAAATAGTCGGCCACGCCAATATGCGCGCCAGCCGCCAGGAAAAGGTGGAAGAACATGCCGGCATAAGCCAGGTCCGATAACGAAACGCTGATGCGCGAGAGGATCACCGCCACTGCAGCAATCTTAACTAGGGCGAGGAGCGGAACCAGATAGCCCGGGTATCCGAACATGACGAACATATCTTGCGCAGTTGCCATGTTGGTCAGGTACATCAGCGCGCTGGCAAGACAGACGAGAGAAACAAGGCTGGTAGCGACCCAGTAGACCCATTTGCGGTTCATTGTATTTTCCTTTTGAGCTCGACGACCCGAGCCTCGGCAACATTATGGCCGAGGGCGGAAGCGGATTGCTAGTTCCGAGCGTGTAAGTTCTAGCCGGATACGATTGACGGACGGCTCCAGTGCTTCGATGTCGTTCGGGTCAATCGAATGACTCACCCACGAGTTCCCACCAACTCCTAGTGCCGTAGAGGCTCGCGGAGTCAGCTATTGGCAATACCTGGAGTTTGGGTACTCTTCGTCCATATCCCGACAGCCGGCGAAGGCACGTTGGCTGGCCTATCCAGCATAAGGGACCGTAGTCGTGCATCGCGCACTTGACGGCTTAGCCATCGACAGACAGACAGGCCGTTCGGTCGGCGATATTGAAGTCGAAGAACAACGGGCGGAGCGGATCTTCCGAGGGACGACATCTGAAGTTCGGCTGCTTTGCGATCGGCGCTCAGGCCAAAGTTCTCGACGGTCCGCTCGAAGGGCTTCCACTTCTCGCCGAAGACATGCTCGCAGACGGCGATGGTGCCTTACGCAGCCATGTGCAAGGCGTGTGCCTGGAGCGCCACGCCGGCGGCGAACCCCCGCTTTCGCTGAGCGGCGCTATCGAAGCCAGAGGGCCTACATCTTCGTCACGGTCATCGCAGGCGGGCCGGAGAGTGGCGTCCCGAGCCTCGGTCACCGCCGGGCTGTAGAACTGTGCGGCACCGTGGGCGGACCGACATAGGTGCCGATGATGCGCTGAAGGTGGATCTGCATGGCGCACTCGCTAAGCCCTTCACCGAGACCGTCACCTGTCTCGATGATCAGCTTCTCGTGCAACTCACGGATACCGTCACTGTCGAGTACCGGCAGGCCAAAGCTTTCCGATATCAGCGAAGCCTTGGTTGGCATCGGGCAGCACAGGCCTCGCGACCCGCAAGGAAACTCTTGCCCTGACCGAAAGGCTGTTCGCGGATGGCGCAGGCTCGCGCCTTGACGTGCTGCTGGCTCAAAGTGCACTGAACGCGGCCACCCTGGAAATGCCACAACTTGAACTTAACTCCATTCGTGCACAGAACCGACTGGCCGCGCTGACCGCCCAAAGCTCCTGCGACCTCGCCGCGGTCTTCCAGAGGGGGTGCACCCAGCCTTGGCCGAGAGTTCGGCTAAACCCGGGGGTGCCAGCCGATCTGTTGCGAACCCGCCCAGATATCAAGGCCGCCGAATGTTCCTTGGACGTTGCAACTACCGAAGCAAGTCTGGCGGAAGCTGCACTTTGCCGCAGCGATTGCGCCAGTATATCGTCGAGGTCACCAACCGAGTTGGGACTGAACCAAGCACCCTCTTCAGGTGGTGGGGAAGTGTTCCTGCAGATGTTTATCCATCGCAATTAGCATGCAGCGATATAAGCGGGCAGTGGAGCGTGCTGATGAAGTGCTGTCCTGATGACCTACGATCTGCTCCATGAGCAGCAGTTGGCGAGACAGAAATTCCCTGCGAGCATGGAGATGCCGGCTCATTTGGTCGGAGGTTATTAGGTTAGCGTGCTTTGTCAGAAAGGCAAAGGAGCTTCTATAGGTGTCCTCCGCGCTCGACTGCATCAGCGAATAAACCAACGAATTTCGCCCGATATCGGTGATGCGGTACACCTTACGGCTCGGGCGCACACTCCCATAATCGACCACATAGGTCACCTCATTCTTTTGCTCAAGTCGAGCGAGCGCCGGATAAATCGATCCGAAGCTGGCGCTGGCGAAGAGCGCTCCCTCGCCATGGGTATAGTACTGTTTGATATCGTAACCCGAGGCATCGCGATCGATCAAAACAGATAGGCAAAGCTGCTCCGACGTCATGATGTGCTCTTCTTAAAAAGGTACATGCGAAATCAGGGCGATCCAAAGCTTTAAGTGCGCCAGGAGATTTCGCATGTTGAGCGTCGGGGTTTGAAGCCCGACCCGCGTAGCAGTCAGTTGGAAACGACAGCGAGGTCGCTCTTGCTGAAGATCTTCATGCTGATGTCTCCATTCTCATCCACCAGAAACGCGCGATAGTGGCTGCCCCAAACTTCGAGGTCGGTGACATCATATCCCTTGCTCTCGAGGCGCTGGGTGACGCTGGATTTTTCTGCGTTGGGGAAATTCCGGCCGCCGCTGTCCTGAGCATTGGCAGCAGACACAGAGACAATCCCCATAAGAGCAACTGCGAGGACGATATGGTTTGACGTATTCATTTTTCACCTGAGTGACATTAGGCAGAGCTCATGGTGTTGGTGGCTCGACCATGTGTCTTTTCATCGTTTGATTTTAAGAATGGCCAGGGGTCCTGAGAGCTGGCAGCGCCCAAATGTGCGACGCCAGCGACGTTAGAAGCGGAAATTGACGCCGGCCTTGATCGCATGATTGACGAGATCGTCCTTACGACCGATGCCGGCAATGGTGGATTCAACGCCATTGAAGCGCGTCTGGGTGTATTCCAGCTTGCCGGAGAGTTGCTCCGTGAACGCCACTTCAACGCCGCCACCGAAAGCGACACCCGCTTGCCACCGGTCGCCAGACGTCACGGTGCCCTTGCCTTCAAGGCGAGCGAGGTTGACGCCGAGGGCACCGAACAACAGGATGTTGTCGAATGCCACGCCAGCACGAGCCTTTGCGGTGCCGTTCCAGGTTTGCTCCAGCAGGCCACCGGCGCCAATCTGGTACTGCAGGCGGTTGGTGTAGATACCTTCGAATTCGCCGCCGACAACGAAGTGATCGAACTGCTGGTTGTAGCCAATCTGAACGCCACCTGCGATGTCGCGGTCGTTGCCATTGTTCGTGACGAAACCTGCACCGATATTGCCGCCAACGTAAAAGCCGGTCCAACGGTTGGACTTTGGCACTGCGTAGTCGAGCGCAACGTCAACCGAGGTTGGGGACGAATATGTTGGCAGATCGGCAGCGTGGACCGTGGCAGCGGCGCCCACGGAAACGACGCCCGCAACGAGCAGTGCAAACGTGGCTTGGAGTTTCATCTTTGTAGTTCCTTCAGAGTTCGGGCTGAGTTCATCCCGGCATTGATGTTTTCGCTCGGGAGAGTGGAGATTTTGTCCCGCGTTGGTAGAGGTTTTGTGTAGGGAGCGATCAACGCGCGGCGACAATTTCAGGCGCGGCCGGCACCACAGGCTCTCCCCCCAAGGCGCGGAAAATTTGCACCTCGTTGAGAAGCTGCTGGAGGCGGTTCGCAACCACGGCGCGCTCTGCGGTCCGGCTGCGCTCTTGGGCATCCAAGAGAACACGCAACGTCACCGAACCGGCCGTGTATCGCTCGTCAATCACTCTTGCTGCCGTAGTTGCTGCTTCCAGAGCAGCGCGAAGGCGACGGGCCTTTTCGGCCAGCATCGTTCGGGAGCTCAATGCATTAGCGGTATCGGCGAAGGCGTTGAGGAGCGTCGTTCGAAACTCGATGGCCGCGAGCTCGTACTCCGCCTCCGACACTTTTAGGCGAACCTGGCCATCCGCAAAATTGAGGAATGGCAGGGTGAGACCAGCGCCGAGCGTCAAGATGGGGTTGGCAAGAACCTGCATGAGCTGGTCGCTTGTGCCACCCAGATTGCCGGTGAGACGCAGCTGCGGATAGAGGCTGGCAGTGGTGACGTCGACATTGCGCAGTGTTGCCATCAAGCGCAATTCGGCAGCGCGAAGGTCGGGCCTTCTGGAAAGAAGGGTGACTGGCAGGCCCGTGGAAACCACGACCGGCGTGTGGACGGCGAGGCGGGCTGGCTCGCTGACCGGGCTCGGTTGTCCGTTCAGCAAGGTGGCCAGAGTGTTTCTGGCGACGACTCGGCTTTGCTGCAGGTCCGTGAGTGCGGCAGCCTGTTCGGAAACCGCCTGGCGAACCTCCGCCAATTCCAGTTCGGTTGCTGCACCGGCTGTTGATTGGCTCTCAACCAAAGACAGGGTCTTACGCGCTGCGCTCAGGCTCTGCTCGGCGATCGCGATATTCTGATTGGCGAAGGCTAGGCGCCAGTAGGCTTCAATGCTGGATGCAATCACAGTTGTGCGGGCCGCCAGAAGGTCTTCGCTTGTGGCAATCGCCCGGAGGCGCGCCGCATCTTGCTCGCTAGAGAGGCGCCCCCAAAGATCGAGCTCGTAGCTGGCACCCAGCGACGAGGCGGTTGTGGCCAAGGCGAGACCGCCATTCAGGGGGGTGGCGCGCTCTGCATTTCCCGACCCAGTCAGGGTTGGCATCAAAGCGAGGCCGGAGCGTTCAGCCTGCAAGAGAGCGATGCGAACGCGAACGGAGGCCGCAAGCATGTCATTGTTCGATTCGAGGACCCTGGCGACCAGCCTATCCAGATTGCTATCGCCAAAACTGCGCCACCAGTTGGCCATTGACAGGGGATTCCGGACACCCGCTGCATCTCCCCAATTTGGAGCATTCGGGATAGCAGGCCGCGTGTAAGTGCTGAGCGTCGTGCAGCCGGCCAGTAGAATGCCGGTTAGGGCTATGGTTGCGACGTGCCTGATCATGCTTCGAGGTCCTGACTGAGGGTGGGCCGGGTACCCCGGCTCACAGCAGCTTTCTAAACCTCCGTTTGTGTGGCGATTGTCGGCGTTGTGTGGAGGTTTGGTCGACTGGGCCTGTCGGTGCATTGACCTGCGTCGGGATCGCAACGATCCTGACGATCGAGAGGATTACCGATGTTCGAAGCACTCATATTGATCATCGAGGACGATCCCGAGATCGTTGACATCCTGCGGGGCTACCTGGAGCGAGAAGGGTTTCGCACGGTGAGCGCATCAGATGGTCAAACTGGGCTCGTCTTCCATCAGCAGCTCAAACCCGACCTGATCTTGCTCGACGTCAAGATGCCGTTTCTTGATGGCTATGGGGTGCTCGCAGCCCTGCGCCGGACGAGCGACACTCCCGTGATGATGCTCACGGCGCTGGCAGAAGATCTCGATAAATTACAGGCCCTGCGCATCGGCGCGGACGATTATGTCGTCAAGCCTTTCAATCCCCTGGAGGTGGTTGCCAGGGCGCGCGCTATTTTGAGGCGCAGCCAAGGCGCCAAAACCGAGAAGAGCTTACGCATTGGTCGTCTCACCGTAGATCCCGTTTCCTATACGGCCGTCGTGGACGAGTCGTCAGGCGCTCGACCACTAGACCTGACGCGAACGGAGTTTCGGCTGCTTTCCCACATGGCTCGACATCCAAATCGGGTCTTTGAGCGCAGCGAACTGGTCGACGCCTGCTTGCCTGAAGGTGATGCGCTCGACCGGGCTGTCGATTCCCATGTCAGCAACTTACGCCGCAAACTGACGGCGGTTGGTTTGGGCGAAATGCTTACTGGCGTGCGGGGCGTCGGCTATCGATTGAACGGCCAGTGACACAGGAAAGCTTCAGCTCGGTTCTCGTCCGTAACATGCTGCTGGTCGCAGCGTCGGCCCTTGCCACCTTAACCGCTGGGTTCACAATCTATGTTCTGATCTGGTACCAATTCCACCCTCCGACGACGACGGATACCTTCGCCTGGTATGATTTTGTGGCGCTGGCGGTAGTTGTCATTGTTAGCCTTCTCATCGCTGCATTCATGGGGGTGCGGCTGGGCAAGAAGGTGGTGAATGCTCTTCTGGCAATTGGTCGTGCTGCGGGCGCAATAGCAACAGGCAATTTTTCGATCAGGGTGCCCCAGCAAGGCAGCCCGCTTGGGGAAATCGATGACGTCATCGACAATTTTAACCGGATGGCCGAACTGTTGGAGAGCGCGGAAGGTGAGTTGCGATACCAAAATTCCGCGATTGCCCACGAGTTGCGGACGCCGCTCACCATCTTGCGGGGGCGGCTCCAGGGAATGCGCGATGGTGTTTTTCAACCCAGCCCACAGCTCTATGACGCCCTGATTTCCCACGTCGATGGCATGACCAATATCGTCGAGGATCTTCGAATTCTCGCGCTCTCGAATGCGGGCAAGCTAGAATTGCGCCTCGAACACGGCAATCTGGCCGACGAGATCGCGAGCACAGTTCAAGCCATGCAGGGGGAGCTGGAACGTCACGGCATGGTCCTGACCTTGGATCTTGGCTTGGTGCCGATCTCGATGGACAAGGCGCGCATCCGGCAAGCAATTGTTGCTGTTGTCGACAACGCCATCCACTACGCTCCCCATTCCAAACTGCAATTGACCACGCGAAAAATTGGCAAAACGGGCGTTTTCCGTTGCTCCGATGCCGGCCCCGGAATGTCGGATGACGAGATTACAAACGTCTTCGATCGCTTCTGGCGGGCGGATGCCTCGAGATCGCGTGCCGGCGGCGGGAGTGGGCTTGGCTTGTCCGTCGTGCGCGCCATTGCGGAAGCGCATGACGGCGCCGTAGCGGCGAAGCGAAACGAGATGGGTGGCATGACGTTCGAAATCGAACTCCCCCTTGATAGGCCCCAAAGTCGCACAAGCAGCGACTGACGGCGAACCGGCCTACACAGATGCGAAGTACCGCACGCAGGTTGAGGACGTACTCGAGTTCTTTGTACCGGGCAACACCGGTGCAATGGTGTCGCTTTCAGAGGTTGTTGCGCCTGTGTCGAGCACAACTGCCAAGCAGCTCACGCGTCATAACGGGTCCCTTGCCACCAGTTTCAGTCGCGAAGGTGCTCCTAGCGTGGTGAGGGGCGACGCAATGGCCGAGATCGAACATCTCGTTGACGATCTTGCGCCAGGCCTCGGTATCGAATGAACCAGAGGATCGATACAGGCGCCCACACGTCCGGTTTCGGCAAGCCGAGTGCAGGCCTGTGAAGTGTGTAGGGGGGGCGGCATCGGTCGATCAGCATCATTCGGAACGTTTCCAGACCGCATATTATGCGAATCCAAGTATCGCGGCTCCCTGGGTCGTGGCGGCTCTGCGCCCAATTCCAGTATCCAAGCCAATATTGGCAGATCCCAATAGCTGCCATGCGGGGTAACCAACCTTGCTGGGCTATCGCTCCTTCTCGATAGCGTTTCGGGCCCCAAGCTAATCGGCACCGCTGACCAGACGGTCGAGTATCTGCGGACCATCGACACCGGTGGCGACGAATCCTAAAGAGGAACCCCTGGCAGCTTCCGGGGCCTCAGTTTTTTGGTTCATACTATCAAACTTTCCCTGGCCGCACTGACGCTGATCGGCCTGACACCCCCCGCAATGGCATTTGGCATCGGGGAAGCGAGAAAAATCTTGCTCAACGACTGGGGCCTAAGCGATGCTCCTGAATAGAAATCAGATTTGCGCATCTTCGATCTCCGCTTTTGGTGAATGCGCGCGAGTGAATTGGATGTCCAACGATGTGGGGTGACTGACAGGTGAACCAGATAGTCGCTCTACAACCGGGCATGCTCCGCACCAACCTTCGGGGCCAGATCCGACAAACCCAGCTTCCGAAATGGAAGGCGCTCCTTCCGTTGTTCGAGGCGGTGATGAACTCGTTTCAGGCGATCCAGGATGCCGGGGGCGATCGACGCCACACGGTGACGATCGTGGTGGAACGTGACGACAATCTGCTTGGCAGCGACAATTCCCCGATCGTTGGATTTGAAATCCGCGACACGGGAATTGGCTTTACCGATGAGAATTTCGATTCTTTTAACACCGCATATTCGGAACATAAGTACGATAGAGGCGGAAAGGGCCTTGGCCGCTTCATGTGGCTCAAGGCTTTCGAGACCGTCCACCTAAAAACCGTGTTCCAAGCTCAGGACGGAGATGAAGAGCCTAGCTATTGGATACGGGATTTCGAGTTTGGCTTCGACTATGACCCCGATGCCGCTAGTGCAACTTCCATAGAGAGCGGCGCGCCTGGTACCACCGTTAAACTAGGTGGCTTTCTCTCCCCTTATCGCGAGGAATGTCCTGCCGACATCGATGTTCTCGCCCAGAGATTAGCCGAGCATTTCATCCTCGTTTTGATGCAGCCGGACTGCCCTGAGGTGGAGATTCATGACGGCGGCATCAAACTGTCGCTCAATAAGGTATTCACCGAAAGCTTCCATCGTGGCGGGCACAACGAGAGCTTCGAGATCGGCGGCCGTAGTTTCCGTATCGACGGGTTCAGACTTCATTCCCCGCGCGCTGCCAAACACCGCCTTATCTATGCGGCCAACTCGCGTGCCGTGATCACGGAACGGCTGGATCAGTTCATCCCCAATTTCATCGGGCGCCTCCAGGACGAAGAAGGCGATAGCTTCGTCTATCTCGCAGTCGTCCAAGGCGACTATCTCAATGATAGGGTCAATAATTTCCGCACTGACTTCGACATGCGCGAGGAGTTGGAAGATGGTCAGAGCGACCTTCTCCAACTCGAAGATTTGCGACGATCGGATATTCGCAACGAGTGTCTGGCGTTCGTACAGCGCGACCTCTCCGACCTGATCGACGGCCTCAATACGGCAAAGGCTAAACGGGTCCGAGAATACGTGCGGATTGATGCGCCGCAGTACAAGCCGCTACTGCGCTATCTGGATCATTTCATCGGATCGATCTCTCCAAATGCCTCGAAGATGGACATGGAGCTTGCCCTCCACCGCGAACTCCATCAGCGCGAAGTCAGTCTAAAACGGGAGGGATCCCGGATACTGATCGAAGCAGCCAAGCAGGAAGATTACGAGGGATATCGGCTGCGACTGTCCGAATTCATGGAACGCTCGAACGAGCTCGGTGTGTCAGCGCTCGCCCAGTACGTGTCGCACCGAAAGATCATCATTGAGCTGCTGGAGAAGGCCCTCGCCAATGACAAGAAAACTGGCAAATATCCACTCGAGGAGGCGGTCCATAATATCCTTTTCCCAATGAGAGCGACGGACCATGATATACTGTATTCGCAGCAGAACCTCTGGATCATCGACGAGCGACTAAATTTTCACTCGTTCATTGCTTCGGACCGGCCGCTAAACTCTCACGCCGAATTCACTTCGGATTCACGCAAACGGCCCGATTTGTTCATCTTCGACCGAAAGATCGCCTTCTCCGAACGGCGAGAAGATGGAATGCCGTTGAATAGCATCTCGGTTATCGAGTTTAAGCGACCACAACGAGACGACTACACAGCGGACGACAATCCGCTTCGGCAGGTGTTCGATCAGATACAGCTCATTCGCGGCGGCCAATTCAAGGACGACAATGGCCGGCCACTCGTAGTCGCCGGTGAAAAGATACCCGCTTCCGCCTATGTCGTTTGCGATATCACGCCAAGCATGAAGAACGAACTTGGCATAGCAGACGCAATGCCGACGCCGGACCAGCTATCTTACTATGGATATCACCGCCATTTCGGGATCTATTTTGAGGTCATCGACTATAGTCGGCTTCTTATTGATGCCAAACGGAGAAATAGAGTGTTTTTCGACCGACTAAACCTTATGGACACGTAGCGATAATACTCGCTGAGAAGCATCCAATAGGAGTCGATAAAATTATCTATGAAGAAGCCTGGATCCGCCAAAAGCACCATGTGATCTGAGCAAATCTGTGCTCGTTCAATTGGGTGAGGTTATTGGTTTCCGAATTGGTTAGCGTAGGCAAATCAAGAAGCGCTTATCTACCGAATTCCCTCAGATCGTGTCGGGACCGGAAAGCAAACGCAATCAGGGCACCATTTTCCCTCTTCTCGCCATCGAGCGTAATTTCCGGAGCAATAGCGCAAGCTTCTGTTGAGCCTAGAGAACGCGACTTGACTTGAGCTGCCGGTGCCATTCACAAACTGCTTAGCCAATGTACAGGCAGCAATAGCCGCCTCAAGCATCAATTGTGTTGCCTTGAAGTAAAACATGCACAGTGTCCCACCTCCAAAAAAATCGCTGCTCAAATGGCTGGATGACTATCCCAGTGAGGTTGATAATTACGGCCACCTGCTGCTGGAGCAGTTGCAGGCAATCGACGATGAAATAAAGGGATCGATAGTCCCCTATTTCGAGTCTGCTCACCTGGATGCTCGTGAGTGCTTTCATCGCCTGGCCCGCATCAGCCTCCATCCAGACGACGGGGACATAGGGTGTGATTGCCAGTATCCCAATGCGCTTCCCCTGATCACCCGCAAGGGCCTGTTTGGCGAAGTCATGTCGGGGATGTTCACCGAAGCGTACGAGTTCGTCGGGAAGCACGAATGGCTGATCCCGGTGTTCCTCTTCCGCAACCATGAAGATGCCGGGCAGTACATCTACACTTTGAATCGGGACCCCGAACGTAAGCGCGAGGTGCTTGGACGCAAAGGTGACGATTTCATCGCTATTGTTGTCGACAAGGACGGCAACGTGGTGCGGTTCATCGCTGGTGAAGCCAAGTGGCGAGGCACTTGGAACGCCTCGACTTTAGCCACGGTCATGCTGGGACCCAAGATAGGGCCGGAAGGGGACAAGGCCCACAACAATCGTGGTGTATGGTTCGAAGTCAACCGGGCGCTTAATGTACCTTTGGGCCTTGAGCAGCTCCAAGCCATTCTGCTGGATCGTGAGCCGACAAAGTTCGCTTCTGTCATTGCATCGCTCGATCGTATTCTCGCACATCGAAACCCCGATCCGGTCGAGCGAACAGATCTGATTTTGCTGGCCGGCGGTGCATCGAAAAAGCGTAAGCCACAAACGTCCCTTCTACCTTGGAAAACAATCCCCGAGGAATATACGGCCGGCCGAGATTTGCAGGTCGTTGAAATGATCATCGAAGACGGCGATGACGTGATCAACGCCATCTATGACGTTCTATGGGCAAAGGACAAACCCGATGCCGGAATTTGACGACGAACGCGTTGCGCTGGCTACCGCGATCCAGAACGACCTAGGCCAGGAAGGCACGCTCAGCTCGTTGCAGGCCCGATCGTTTGTTCGCTGTATGCAGCTGACCTGGGAAGTCGAGGCAATTCGATGGTCTGAACGGGATTCCCGGACGACACTTGATCAGGCTCGACACTTGATCCGTGCTGGACGCATCTTGACCACAGTTGAGCAAGGCGACCCAGAAACGGCGGCCCTGGCCTTTCGCCGTGCTGGAGAGCTCCTGGAATGGTTGGCTAGATCTGACGATGAGATCGGTGCTGAAACGCCAGCGGCGCTCCTGGCAGCTGGGTGCTACCAGCTGGGCGGCCTGCCTGCGATGGCAGCAGGACTTTTGCGCCAGGTGACATCTGATGATCGAGGAACACGTCTTTTTGCTGATTTCCTGCGGGCAGACTTTGACGGTGTTCTTCGAAAAGCGGCGCGCTTCTGGGCCAAAAATAGGCCTCTTACAGAGCCTGGAGCTTCGAAGCGCTTCTTCGGCGAGGACACCAGAGAAAGTACCGCCTGGTTCGGCACGGTTGAGCTTGTCCGTTGCATAGGTTTGGCGGCGCAATCGCTTCGCCGTGGTGACACCGAGAGGTTCGATGCCGCATTAACGAGGCTCCAGGACGTAGAGCGCTTTCTTGTCCGCTCTGCATCAGACGACGTCGCGCTATTGGCGTATTTTCTTCGCGCTACATGCGAAAGATTTGGCAAGGCGACAATCTACGATCCGCTAAGGCGGCTTGCGGCCCTGGCTCCAACCCACGAATTTCACGCCCTGGGATTTGCTCGTCGCCAATATGCGCGGGGACGTGGAATTCTTTGGCAATCGCAACAACAAGGCATTGAGCGCCTGATCAGCGACTCGTCTTTTGCACTTTGCACCCCCACCGGATCTGGAAAAACCCTCGTCGCCAACCTAGCAATTCTCAAGGAACTCCTGATACTTGGGAGCGATGACCTACTTGCTCCCCTTGCACTTTATCTTGTGCCTTCTCGGGCGCTGGCGAGCGAAGTCGAGGCCAAACTGGGCTTAGAATTGGGGCGAGAGGTCCTGGTAACCGGTCTATATGGTGGGTCAGACTGGGGCATCACGGATGCGTGGCTTACTTCAGACAAACCTACTGTGTTGATCGCAACGGTCGAAAAGGCGGAAGCGCTGATGCGCTATCTCGGGTCGATGTTGCTTGCACGACTTCGCCTCCTGATCCTCGACGAAGCCCATCAGGTTGTGATCGAGGACAATAAGCGCGAACGAGATAGCCTGGCTGAACACACTAACCGAGCCGTCCGGCTGGAGAGCTTTGTTTCCCGCCTTCTGTCCCGCAAGCCAGACATTGTTCGGCTAGCGCTGACGGCGGTTGCTGGCGGTGCTGCAGGCCCCGTAGCTCGCTGGATTGAATCCAACAACGAAGCAGAGCCTGTCGGTTCGCACTACCGTAGCGCACGACAGGCTCTTGGCATTCTTCAAGTCTCGAAGGGCGCACCGCGTATCGAACTTAGCCGCCTCAACGACCATCCATTGAGCGTCGAAGATGCTGGAGCGGTCTACATCCCGCTGCGCATTCCACCTATGCCCGAGCCTCTATCCGGCATACGGAATAGCCTCAACCACTACATGCAAAACACCATTCTCTGGACAGCACTGCATTTGAGTGATGGGGAAAGACGCATCCTGATTTCGCTCACACAGTCGCCTGAAGTAACAATGGGGTGGTATGCGAAAGCTTTTGACTTGGCCGGTTGGGAGAACGCGCCCGCCTTCGTTGCCCCAGAAGATGGCCCGGACGCTGAACTGTTTGCTGAGGCACGATCCGTATGTCTGGATTACTGCGGCCAGGATTCCTATGAGTTGCGTTTGCTCGACCGCGGTATCGCCACAAACCACGGTCAGATGCCCCAGCGCCTCCGACGCATGATGGTTGCGCTGATTGACCGCTCGGTCTGCCGCATAACTGTCGCTACAGCAACGTTGACCGAAGGGGTCAATCTACCTTTCGATATGATCTTCCTGCCTTCGCTCAAGCGAACGTCTTTCGACGTCGAAAATCAGCAGCGACATGAATATCCAATGTCGGCTTCTGAATTTCGCAATTTAGCGGGGCGAGCGGGCCGGCCGGGCGCGGCGAGAGGTATGGAGGGGCTAACGCTTATTGCCTTGCCGGTGGTTCGGTCAACAACAGCCCCAAAGCAAGTGGAAACGCAGGACGGGCAGCTAGCGGCATTCCGGAGCGACTACAATGACCTGCTTGCGCGTCTCGCTGGTGGAGGAACGGGTCAAACGTCAAGTCCGCTCGCGCTGCTCCTGTCTGAAATTCGCAAGCAGGCACTGCGTCTGCCAGGCATAGATGACGACAGTGATTTCATAGATTGGCTGGAGACAATCGCGCCGACAGACATTTCGTCGTTCGCCGGGCAGGCGCGCACAACGACACGTGCCAAGCTGGCAGACAGCATTGATGAGCTGGATGCCATGATATTGTCGGCCGTTGAGGAGGCTCGAGCCATCAGTGGCGCAGCAGCGACCCCGGCAGCCACCGAGGAAATGTTGGCTACTCTCTGGCAGCAAACGTTCACCCGCGTTTCCACCGTCCATCAAAACTGGATGGAGAAGGCATTTATCAAACGTGGCAATGCTGTGATTGAGACTGTCTACCCCGATGCGGAGGAGCGCAAGCGCCTCTATGATTATGGTTATTCCCCACATGTAGGCAGACGTTTTGAAACCGCGGCGACCAGCCTGCTAGCGATCCTGGAAGACACAGGGAGGTATGGTGACCAATCGGAAGCTGATAGGCTGGCTGTCTTCGTTCGCCTGGGAGATGTCGTGGCAGACGGTGGGGGCTTCGGCTTTTCGGTTCGGGACACCGAGATGGGCCGCAACCTCTATGCAAATTGGCGGCAGGTCCTGGCGTGGTGGATGGCGGTCGATGGCGCGGCGCAGCCAAGCCCTGGCGATCTGCGCGCTTGGCAAATTTTCACTACCGACAATCTAGAATTCAGGCTTGGCGTCGCTGTGGGCGCCGTTGTCGCTCAAATTTGGACGCAAAAGGCTGAGGGTGTGCTTGATACGCCCACGCTGGATAGCTGGCAGGAGGTCACCGAACTGCCCTGGTTCGCTTTTTGGGCTAAGGAACTGCTGCGTTGGGGCACTCTTGACCCATTCGTGGCGTTCGCGCTCTCAATGGGCCTGGCGAAATCACGACCAGAAGCGGCTGCGATGCGCGTCACTTTTTTAGCGTGGCTGGACGGAAGTCTGGATGGGGATGTGTCGGCAGAGGATCGCATCAACCCGAACCACTTCCTCGAATGGTCGCGATCACTTCGCGCCGCCCGTTCAGGCACGGAGCAGCGACTTCAAATCCAAGCCACGCTGTCAGGTACCGACGGCCGCCGGGGTCGTTACGCCGTCATCCCAGTCAGATCGCCAAACCGAATCCGCTGGCTTGATGCCTCCGGGTATAAACTTGCTGTTTCGGAAGTGCCGGAGACCTTCCCTCGTGGGACACTCCAAAGCAGCGACTACGACTTGATAGTGCAGGGCAGCAGCGTTTCGGTGATAAAGATTTTGTAGAAGGGGGTGACTTTTCGCTGCGATACTAACGGACCAGGCCCACACCTCCCTACATCGAAGGTCTGCTTTTATTGAAAAGTACACAGAACCCGACGTCAGTGAAAGTTCCGCCCTCTCATCCGAATGCTATCAATAGGTAGGTCCGGCACGTATATATCGCGCTGCCGAAAATCCTTAGGCTCTCGAGCTCGGCTATCAATACCCCCTCATCAGCAAATTCATCGCCGCGACCGGTGCGGTGAACAAAATCACCGTCGCGACCGCCGACGCTGGATACCTCGGAAGTCCTGGTGACCGTGGCTCTGCGCCGCATTCCGGTCAATTTTTCTCATCTCTTCAGTCTCCTGAAAACGGAAACTCTATGCGAGGACAGGGCGGAGCTTAGTCGCCCGCAACTTCGTCGGCACTTGCATGCGGCCAGTATCTAGAATTGACGAATATGCAATTGATCGATCAATTCCGATTGCCATTCCCAGAACTGGGCCAGACTTGTGAACCGACGTGTTGAAGCCGTATTGCACTACTGGCGTACCTCCCTCGCTGATGGAGCATTGGGCGAGGGCAAGTTCAGTGAACGCGATCGCCAGCGTTTCGTAGAGCTGTCGTCCGAGGCCTTAAAGACAGGCCTGCTGGCGCCAAGCGTGGTTGGCAAGCTATTTAAGGACGCGCCGAAAGCGAAAACCGTCACCGTCCGGTTTTGGCCCCTGGTCGTTGCAAAGCGGCTTTCCCACGGCCAGACACGCGCTGATGGGTTGCCTGATTTGGTCGCCCCCGTGGTTACTGAAGCGCTGATTGGCCGTGATGGTCGAATTTTGCCCCAGCGTAATGCAATTGCGCGGGACCTGCTCAGTCCATTGCCGAATGACGAGTTCACCATCGGCGCAGTGGAGGCGATGGATAAGTTCCTAACAGAAGAGCCATTGCGATTTGACGGCTCGTCGGACTGGGCAGCTTACTTGTCCCATTGCCGCAGAATGGTTGACGCCGTGGCAAAAGGTTGGCCCACAGGCGACTTGAATTACGGCCCCGCTGGCTTTGGTCTGCTGGAGCAGGCAGAAGACGCTTCGGCGACGATCCGCAATATCCTGGACCTATATGACAAGCTGCTCGCCGATCAGCCTGACGTACCTCTCCTGGCGGAGCTTGTCTCGCCTGCATCGGCTCCGGCTACTGATCCCAAGGTTGAAGGGGTGCTTGGTCGCCGTCTCGGCCATTCCAACCCTCACTTCCCGCTCGCCGAGCAACAGCGACAGGTTCTGGCTTGGCTCGACGCCGCCAAGCCGGGTGACGTTATAGCCGTCAATGGTCCGCCGGGGACGGGTAAAACGACCCTACTCCTATCCGCTGTAGCGGGTCTCTGGGTTCGATCAGCACTCAATGGCGGCGACCCACCGGTCGTCGTGGCCACGTCTTCGAACAACCAGGCCGTCACCAACATCATCGACGCCTTCGGCAAGGATTTTGCCGAAGGTGAAGGACCCTTTGCTGGGCATTGGCTGCCAGAGGTCAACAGTTACGGCATTTTCTTGCCTGCCAATTCTCGACGGCAAGAGGCAGCGGAAAAGTATCAGACGGAAGATTTCCAAACGCGCCTGGAAAGCTTGGAAGGATTTACCGCGGCAAAAGCGGCGTGGCAGACCTCTGCTTCAACGGCCTTTCCCGATGTTCGAGGCGAGATTTCGGATTTGGTGGCGGCCCTCCAAGCTGCCATTGCCCGACAGGTGAGAAAACTCGAAGAGGCTGACCGTAGTCTTGAGCGGCTGTCGATCGCGCTCGAAGCCGCTCGTGCACTCGGAGCCGACCCCGTTGAGGCAGAGACGCGCGCTCAGTCAATTGTCGACGACCACGCGCATTTAGTCCAAGCCTCCAAAGGTCAGCGCGCAGCATTTGAGAAGCAGCAGGCACGCGAATCTGGCCTTTTGGCATTGTTCAGTTTTCTTCCTCCCATTGAACGCAAGCGGGTACTACGGGCACGGCTAGCTGTTGGAGATATGCCCGGTCTCGATAATCTCGGCAGCATCTCCGAAATTGACCAATACCTGGCTCGGATTGTTCGCAGCGCCGAAGCGGAGCACACAGCGGCCGTGGGCGTGCTCGCCTATATCAGAAATGTCCGGCGTGAACTCGATGCCGCTCTGTCTCTTCGAAAGCTTGCATTGCAGGCGCTCGATGGAATGGATGGAAGCGAGGATGGTCTAGAAGATCGAACCGATGTGGGACTTCGGTTCCAGCTATTTCGTCTCGCCACCCATTATTGGGAGGGACGATGGCTGATGGCCATGGAGGCCGATCTAGCGGGGATCACCTCATCAGGTGCAAAGAGGGGTCGCGCGGCTCTCGTGCCGCGTTGGCAGCGGCGCATGATGTTGACGCCCTGCGCGGTTTCAACCTTTGCCACCCTGCCCTCGAAGCTCTCCTACAGCCGCCGCGATGGCAATGAATGGGCAACCGACTACCTTTACAATTTTATTGACCTCCTGATCGTTGACGAGGCGGGCCAGGCTCTGCCAGAGGTCGCCGGCGCTGCCTTCGCTTTGGCGAAGCGCGCGCTCATCATTGGTGATTTGAGGCAGATAGAACCAATCTCATCAGTACCCCGCGCCGTCGATGTCGGGAATTTGCGCGAGGCGGGGCTGCTAGCACCAAATGCAGATATCGAAACTCTGAGCGCGACGGGAATCTGCAGCACATCTGGGAGCGCTATGCAAATCGCACAGGTGGCGTGTCGGGTATCTCCGTGGCCTGATCTCGCCCCCGGTCTGTGGCTCCTAGAACACCGTCGCTGCTATGACGAGATTATCGAGTACAGCAGTGCCCTGTGTTACCAAGGCAAGCTTCTACCTCGTCGAGGACCAGCACCAGGCGATGCGCCCCTGCCCGCCATGGGCTACGTCCATATCGACGGAAAATCCATCAAGGCGGGTAACAGCAGATCAAACCTATCTGAAGCCCAAACCATCGCGACTTGGATCGCGAAAAACCGCCCGCTACTGGAATCTCGATACGATCGCCCAGTAGAACAAATTGTTGGCGTTGTAACCCCCTTTGGCGCTCAGGTTCGTGAGCTGCGCAGAGCCTGCTCCGCACACAAAATCACGGTTTCTGGCCGCACAGGCATGACGATCGGCACGGTCCATGCGCTGCAGGGTGCGGAGCGCCCAGTGGTGATATTTTCGCCGGTATATTCCAAGCACGCTGACGGCGGCTTCATCGATGCTTCCCCCAGCATGTTGAATGTCACCGTCTCGCGCGCCAAGGACAGTTTCCTACTGTTTGGTGACATGGATTTGCTAGCGAGCGCGGCGCTTGGATCCCCGCGGGCACTATTGTCGAATTTCCTCGACCGGCCTGGCCGCGAACTCGAATTCCAGCCGCCGCCGCGTCTGGATCTACAAGCAAGCCAAGGACAGCTACAAAGTCTCCGCGACGCCGCAGAACACGATGCGTTTCTGCTGGGTGTTTTGTCGAGTGAGGCTCGTCGATACCTCATAGTCAGCCCATGGATCAAATTGCGCACCATGGAGCGTACAGGCATTTTGGCTGCCCTCAGAGCTGCCGTTGACCGCGGCGCGCTTATCGACATCTACGCCGATCCATTGCTGAATTCTGGTCTGATGCCCAACGGCGACAAACAGATCGACGAGGCAGCCAATGCATTGAAGCAAATTGGCGTCACGCTACAACGCCTCGAGAAGCTTCACAGCAAGATTGTCGCCGTCGACGACAACCTTCTTTGTGTGGGCTCCTTCAACTGGTTGAGTGCCGACCGAGAGGGACAATATGCTCGCCACGAAACCTCCTACGTCTATCGTGGCGAAAGCGTAGAGGCGGAAATTCGGGTGACGACGGAAGACTTAAAGCGACGAGCCAAATAAGCAGGTGGCATGAAAGCCAGCCTGCCAATTAAAGGCATTCGCCTCATCTCAGTCGTTCAGCACCATTGAGAAAAATCCAAATAGCTGACCTACCAATCAAACAAATCAGCGAAGCGTCGGGTGCTCGGTAACGGTGATCGTGTAAGGTCACTGCGTGAGCGAGCTTGGACCAACACTTGAAGACCTTCATGCTGAGATAGGCAGGACCCTCATCTTATGGGGCTGGCTTGAAGGTGAAATGATCGACGCTGGAATAAATTGGCGCCGTGCAGCCCCCGCTGCCGAGACAGACCCACTAAAAACGTTCTTGCACGAGCTTGTCGAACCCCGAGGTGTACGCAACGCCATTGCGCATGGACTCGCATCTGCTCATGGCAACCCATGGAAGCCAGAGGTCGAGCCGTACGTCACCTGCAGGACCCTCGACGCCGGAGTGAGGAAAATAACTCTGAGTGACCTGCGTCGAACACAATCCCAGCTCCAGTGCCTTCGAAATATGTTGCGGAATCTCGCCCCGCAGCTCCCCGCTAAATCTCGAGGATAACCACTAGACTGGTAGCGGCGCGCCCCATTGCAGACAATCAGGCGGGATTTTCATGTTTCCAAAAGCCGACGGTCCGCTTTTGTTCGAATGCTGCGACAGCACACGCAAAAAGCGGCAGCGAACTTGTGTTTGCATCTTCGTCAGCACGTGCGTTCTACTCCGACGTCATGGGCCATCTCAATCGAATCGGCGTGCTGCGCAAGGATGCGACCTTCTCGGCTTGGCGGTGCTCCTGACGTTTTCTTCGACAGCGGCCGCGAAAAGCACCAGTTTTCAGCCCGAGATCAGGTTTTGAAGGTCATGTCCGCGAGAAATGACTCGCCGATATGCATGCTTCCGCCCGTCGCGTCGCCCTCAAGACGGATGCCCGAAGCAAGGTCCACGACCGCCGGGACCATTTTCTGGATCTGATCCTCGACCACTGGGTGCTCGCGTAGTTCGTCCAGAAAGGTCGATGAGACGCCGTAACGGAGAAGTATGGAATTGATCTGGCGCTTGCCGATGTGGATCGGTGTCGGAAGCGGCACCTCCACCTGTCGACCGCGATAGGTCCGACCGTCCGAGACCATCCTCTTTCGGCCCGTACGATTCTTGAATTCCTCTTCGGCGTTAGCGCGTTTACCCTCCACGGTTTCCCGTCGTTGGCGCTCCCGCTGGCCGTTTTCTTCGGCGCGCTCGGCCGGATTGTGCCCGGAAGGTGCGGAGACGGCCGATGAAATTGCCGGAAACCCGGCGAGGCGCAGCGCCTTAGCGCCGGTCGAACGGGTGGCGGCGTCATCGGCGAACTCGATATCGTCGGGGCCAACCTTAAAAGGGTCTTCGCCGGGAGGATCGATAACCCTCATGTCGCTGGCGTATCGACCGTTTTCTACGCCTAGAAACAGGCCGGCAGCGAGTATCTGGCCTGTCTTGTTTTGCGGGAACGCCACGGTCCTCTTCTGGGCCACAGCGCCCTTCGGAAACGGCAGTGCGGAGCCAAGCTGGCTATCGCGATACCCTGTACCCGTCTGCGTTCCCTTGCACTCTATGACATGCCATTTGCCGTTGGCGTCCCGCGCCACGAAGTCAGACGACTTCGTCGGGCCGCGTTTTTTCAGCGTGGCCGCCTTGCTCGCGCCCACTTGGGCAGCCATCCGGTCTATGAAGTAGCGCCCGTCGACTATCTGGGTCAGGCCGAGCTTGCCGGTCAGCCAGTACATCGGGGCGCCCATGCCAAAATCGTCGCTGAGGATGGTCTTTTGATGGGAGTCCAATTCGAAGAACGCCCGGCTCAGCCGCAGGTCGGAATCAGACGACACGGCGTGCAGATAGCGCACCCAGGCCCAAAATTCACTAAGCGAGACGCCCGACGCGTGCGACGGTGTGGTCAGGTAGCCGATCGTCAGCAGTAGGTCAGGGATGTTTGCCGTCCAGGACTGCTTCGTCGGCATGAAAGCCGGCGGGTAGGATTTATAGGTCGGCGCTCCCGGCCACGTCGTCCGGTCCACCTGCACGTCTAGGGTGCGGTCCATTCCTTGTCTCTCTGCCGACGCGGGTCGGGCGCCAAGCTTTCCCAGCGCTTCGATACAGCATCGTCGCCTGAGAAGACAGCGCCGAAAGCAGAGTGTCAAACCTTAACGAAAAAGAAAAACCCTTCTGCTCGGCAGATTCCGGACGTTAGCAGCGTAAGGTGGCCGTGTGTGGCGATCTCACTCAGATGCCGCCATCTGGATCTCGTCTAATGTCGACTGTCCATTTCAAGCTCTTTTGGCGTCCCTATATGACCTGACACTAGGCCCAAGGATTTGAATTCAGCGCAGGAGGCATTTGTCGTTTCGCTCAGCGTTGCTTGGCGGCTGCGGTTATTGGCAATCCGCTACAGCGTCAGGAACGGCTGATATAGGGTCGGAGACAGACGGGCGCTATCGGAGTGGCAGCTTTTAGGCCGGTATCTAGCAAACGCTGGTACCATCCCACGATCATTCGCTGCGAAACGGCGTGGGGTAAGCCTCCGACGCAATGAGCCCCAACATCCGCTGTAGGCGATCATGCAGCCGCCGTTCAATCTTGCGATCGTTCAGGGGTATGTAGTGGGCTATATACTTAGCATCTTGAGTGATCTGAATCTGTATGAGCTGGGCGTTTTGAAAGCTTTCCACCATATACAGTGTCACAATTCCCTGGGTCAGACTCTCACAGTAAAAGTATCTAAGCGGGTGATACTGGAAATAGTGCCCACCCACTTTAGGTTCGCGTGGCCCCGATAGGCAGTTCGACGATGTCTGACTCAAAATATTCGCCGGTCAGAACATTTTCATAGCGAGCAGGTTTCGAGAAGGATGAGGGCTCCATGCGGGTATTGCCCCGCAAGATCTTGATCTCCATATCGGTGAACTGAACGTCAATGCGGCGGACGCGACAACATCACACTCTGAGTGGTGCGGATTGGGCGGCCTAGCCAAGGTGCGTCACAGGGCAACAATAAAACAAGAAAGCAGGCCTTAGGCCTGCTTTCTTCAGAATTCAGTTTCAATAGCACGAAGCTAAGGTACCAGCCGCTCTCTAGTCGTCCACTACTTGATCTTTACGATCCGGCCGTGGCGCGCTACGCGGGATGCATCATATCTTTTAAGAGCGGGGCATCTCAAACACGCTCCGCCTAATCACTCAGGCTCCTAAACCTAACTAGATATCAGTTCAATGTCAAGTTTAGACCACTGATGAACGCCTTGGTTCCTAACGTGGTTCCCGTACAGGGCCAAACCACGCCACAGCACGATCTACACTACCAAGATTATGTGCAGTGATCAAACTGCGCGCGGCAACTAGGGTTTCACCAGTCGCCAGAAGATCGTCCACAAGTAGGTAGCGGGCGCTCTGCATTTGCGGCGCAAAGCCGGGAGCAAGCTGAAGTGGGTCAAAAAACCCGCGTAGGCGCGTTTTGATGTTCTTGGCGGCGTAGGGCAGGTCCGCATTGCGATGCATCCAGCGGAGCAGTGGCCTCAGCTCCTGCACCTGGGCATAGCTTAAGGTCTTGTTCCCACTAGTGGTCAGAGTCTGCGCACGAATCATAGCCTGCGCGTTATTCGACTTAAGGAAAATCCCCTCCTGCACGGAAATGCCGGTCATTCTTGCGAGCCGTTTTGCGAGAATGCGCGCCAGTGCAGACGAAGAAGGCATTGGCACAATGGCGTCGATCTGGCCGGCGAGCACTTCCGAAATTGCTGCGAGGATGGTCGGCGCGTGCGCATTGAGCGCCCTGATGCTGGAATGGGATACACGCAGACCATCCGCACCCTTGAGGGCATAGATCAGGGGGCAATTGTCTCCCGGCACACGGTCATCGACACCCTTCGCCGTCTTGGCTGAGAGATACCTGCGCTGAAATGTGCAATGCACGGTCATGCCACGCAGATTGACCTGGGTGGGATTACCCTCAATTGCCGTATTGAGATGGTCGCTAACGCCGTGATCAACGATCACCTCACCATCGATAACAACAAGCCCCAAGGCACACCCCGAAAAAAACTTAGTCGTCTTAGCTCGGCGAGGGCGGCTGCGAAAGGGCATCGACAAGACGAACGAGAAGTTCGCCTTATAGACGTGTTGGGAGCATCGCGCATGTCTTGTTGCAGCACCATGCCGCGGCGGCCCCTTTTGGGCATCGGCATCAACGCCCTCGATAACCTAATCTGGCCGTTAGGCTTGAAGCGATTCCTTCCTGAAAGCAGTCATCTCAGCGGGCGCACTCCTATGACAAGCGTGGGGGCTGGACGGCCGGTTCTCATCGCCAGACCGAATAAGAATCATCAGTATTGTAGATTTAGTCGGGTTACTTAAGCGGGCGCTCTCAGAAAACATCTGCCACGAAAACCCAAAGCAGCCAATATCGCCTTGCGCGCTCGGACTTGATCTTTGAACACTCCGTGGGACAATACATGGTCAGGGGGAGTGCCATGCATATCAAACACATCGAACTGTCGAACTTCCGAAAGCTGCTTTCGGTGCGAATTGATCTTGCGGACGAAACCACGCTGTTCGTAGGTGCCAACAACAGTGGCAAGACTTCTGCCATGCTTGCGATGAGGCGCTTCCTGACTAACCGGGGCCGCAAATTCGACACCCACGACATCACGTTGTGCCACTGGGGCGGCATCAACGCGCTGGGCGCTACATGGTTGGCAGGCCGCGCAGGCGATGTGCCGCCAAATCTATCAATATCCTCATGGACGTCGTTCATGCCGGCGCTGGACTTGTGGCTGACGGTTTCGCCGCGCGAGCTTCACCATGTCAGCAAGCTAGTGCCCACGTTGGATTGGACAGGAGGTTTGCTGGGTATTCGCTTGCGTCTCGAGCCGGTCAACCCTGAGCTTCTTTATAAGGAATTTCTCGACGCCATCGAGGCGACCGAGAAGATGAAGGCCGCAGTCGCCGCCGGCAAGGAGCCAAATGCCGCGGAAGCCAAATTGACGCTCTGGCCCGCCAATCTCATGGACTTCCTCGCCCGGCGGCTCGATCACCACTTCAAGATTAGGGCGTATGTCCTCGACCTGGATGGGCTTGTCGACCCTAAGAAGTCCAAGGCCCGGCCGCAAATATTGGCAGACAACTCCATCCCGTTGGACGGCGACCCATTATCTGGGTTGATCCGCGTGGACGAGGTAAACGCCCAGCGTGGCTTCGGGGAAGCAAGCTCTGCCGATCCAGATGACATTCGTTCGACACGATCGGCAGGCCATAGGCTCTCGGATCAGCTCCGTGCCTACTACAACAAGCACCTCGATCCTTCCGACAGCCCGGAAGCCGAGGACCTTGGTGCGTTGCAGGCGATCGAACAGGCTCAAAATGCCTTTGACGCCCGCCTCACCGAGGCCTTTCAGGCTGCCTTCACCGAGGTTCGGGGCATCGGGTATCCCGGTGTGACCGATCCCAAGCCGCATGTATCCACCAGACTGCGGGCTGTCGATGGCCTCAACCACCAAGCGGCCGTTTCATTTCAAGTCGACATGATCGGTCCTAAAGGCGAGGTGCCGGTCATCCGGCTACCAGAGGACAACAATGGCCTGGGCTACCAGAACCTCATCTCCATGATCTTCAGGCTGATGTCGTTCCGGGATGCCTGGATGCGAGTGAAGAAGGCGGCCAAGACCGTTGAGGAATTCGAATTCGAGCCATTGCACCTGGTCCTCGTGGAAGAACCTGAGGCTCACCTTCATGCACAGGTGCAGCAGGTCTTCATCAAGAAAGCCTATGGCGTGCTCAGAGCGCACAAGGATCTCGGAGACGGCAGGACCCTTAGGACGCAATTGGTCGTCAGCACCCATTCGAGCCACGTGGCGCACGAGACGCCCTACTCAAGCCTGCGGTACTTCAGGCGACTGCCTGCGGGCATGGACGGGGTCAACGTCCCGGTCTCGACCGTAGTGAATCTGACCAGAGCCTTTGGACAAGAGACCGAGACCTCCCGGTTCGTCACCCGATACATTCGCGCGCATCACGCCGATCTGTTCTTCGCCGATGCCGTCATCCTGGTGGAAGGCTCCGCCGAGAAGATGATGCTGCCGAACTTCATCAAGCGCGACTTCCAGCGCCTCAACCAGGGGTACATCACCATCCTCGAGGTCGGCGGCAGCCATGCCCACAAGCTCGAGAGTCTGATGAACCTGCTCGGCATCACCACCTTGATCATCACGGACCTCGATGCCCAAAAGGGGAGCGCCGTTCAGCCCAAGATCGGCGACGGGCAGGTCACCAACAACGACACGTTGAAGTCCTGGTGGCCGAAGGCGTCCGCCATCGACGATCTGCTAGGAGCTCAGGTCCTCAAGGTGAAGAAGGAGGACGAGCTTTATTCGGTTCGTGTGGCCTACCAAACACCCGTGCTGGTCCGATGGCCGGTTACCGAGACCGATACGCAGACCGCTTTGCCCTATACCTTCGAGGACGCGCTCGCCTTCGAGAACTTGAAATTCTTCTCCAGCTTGGAGGGGACTGGCCTCGTGGCGCGGTTCAGGGAGGCGATCTCCCAAAATCAGGACGTCGACGTCATCGGGAAGCTGCTGCTCGAGGCGCTTCGGAAAGGCGTTAAAGCCGAGTTCGCGCTCAATGTGCTGGGTGCCGAAGGTTTCGAGACCCTGCAGGTGCCCAACTATATCGCCGAGGGGTTGGCCTGGCTGGAAGCCCAAATGCAGAAGAAACAGGTCGAATTCCTGGCTGGTGCGGAGGGACCGCAAAATGGCTGATCTATCCGTGGCAGACGAGGACATTGATCAAGAGGCTGATCGCATCATTCGGGAAAGCCTAGACCTCGACAAGCCCGTCAGCTTTTTCCTCTATGCGGGCGCAGGATCCGGAAAGACGCGTTCACTTGTGGGCGCCGTCCAACACGTGCTGACCAAATCCGGAAGGCGGCTCTCGTTATCCCGCCAAAAGATCGGGGTCATCACCTACACGAACGCGGCGCGCGACGAAATCAAGCACCGTCTCGAATATGACCCGCGCGTAGAGGTATCGACGATTCATGCTTTCGCGTGGTCCCTGATCGAGGGGCGTACCGAGGACATAAGGGCCTGGGTTACATCGGAACTGACTCGCAGGGTGGCGGAGCTGTCGGACGCCGTTGCTGGTACCAAGAACAGGGCCACTAAGACCTATCAGGAGCGGGTCCGCTCGCTGGAGAGCAAGCGACGCCGACTGGAGCAATTGCCTTCGGTCAACAAATTCATCTACAGCCCGACCGGCGACAACAGGACGAGGGATGCGCTGAACCACTCGGAGGTCATCTCGATGGTCTCGCAGTTCCTTTCGCAAAAACCCGCACTCCAGCGTCTACTGGTGTCCAGGTTTCCAATTTTGCTGGTCGATGAGAGCCAGGATACCAACAAGCATCTCATGGAGGCATTGCTTGCGGTCCAGGCCTCAAACTCGGCCGATTTTTGCCTGGGCCTCATCGGCGACACCATGCAGCGCATCTATACCGACGGCAAATCCGACCTGGGTCGCGGCCTAGAGGGGTGGGCCTTGCCGAAGAAGGTGATGAATCATCGTTCCGCCCATCGCGTGATCAAGTTGATCAATCGGGTTCGCGGTGACGCCGACAAGCAACAGCAGGTCGCCCGCAAGGACAAGCCGGAAGGTTTCGTCAGATTGTTCGCCTTCTCGAACGGCGTCGAAAAGGAGCGCGCGGAGGCGTTGGTTGCAGCCAGGATGGCGAGCATCACCGGCGATGAGGATTGGACGCGGGAAGGGCGCCTTTTCAAGACGCTGACCCTCGAACACCATATGGCGGCGGTTCGGTTCGGCTTCGCCAGCATGTTCGAGCCCATCTACAATGCCGACCGGCTGCAGACCTCGCTGCTAGAGGGTACGTCTGCACCGCTTCGATTCTTTGGCCGGGAAGTCCTGCCGGCCGTGAAGGCATTGCAAGCGGGCGACAGGTTTGCGCTCGCCGCTGTCGTGCGGAATAGTTCGCCACTGCTAGATGCTAAGCGGTTGAAGGGCATGATGGCAGAGGATCAGATGGACCAGCTCGGAAAAGCGCTTAAAGGCACCCAAGAGCTGGCGCGGCTCCTCGAGAACAACCCGGACCCGAGCTTCAGGGAAGTGTTTGACGTCGTTGCCAAGACCGGCCTGTTCGCTATCCCCGACGCCTTGGCACCCTTCATTACGCCAGACAAAGCCGAAGCACAGTTCGACTTCGGCGATCTCCCCGCCGAATTCGATGCTTTCGACTCCGAAGAGACACTGGCCTGGCGCGAGATGCTCAACAGTCGTTTCTGGCAGATCGAGCCCTACGATCGCTATGTGAGCGGGTTGTCCCCGTTCGGCACCCATCAGGGTGTCAAAGGCCTGGAGTTCCCCAGGGTCATGGTGGTGATGAGCGACGAGGAAGCTCGAGGCTTCCTGTTCAGTTATGACAAGCTCTTTGGGTTGAAGGACAAAAGTCCGGCTGACTTGAAGAAAGAAGCGGAAGGCGAGGAGACAGGCATCGATCGAACGAGGCGGTTGTTTTATGTTATCGCCAGCCGGGCGGAGGAGAGCCTGGCGCTCGTCTGCTATACCGATAGCCCAGCGGGCTTGACGTCGTCTCTGGTAGCGCAGGGTTGGTTCGAAGAAGGAGAGGTCGAACTGCCCGAGATGAGTTGAGTGATGGGGTGCAAGCGGGGTCCAACCGTTCTTGTCTGCGAAGCGGAAGGATGTAGGCTCTGGATGATGCTATCAAGCGGTCTCCAGAGGGAGCATGCGGTCAAAGGATATGGCCACGGCACTTTCTTCAATCCTGGGCTCTTAAGCGCCAATCTCTCACCAAATGGGTCCTGGGACCGTTTCCTAACCGCGCCGGCCGACCGCGTGGCGGGTGGCGAAGCAGAGAATCGACCCGAACGATGGTCAAAGAGCTGGCTCGCCTTGCCGGCCCGGTTCTTGCTCAAGGTGCTGGTGCTTCTTGGCTTGGGCCCGCTGATGTGGCTGAGCATGCAAGCGTGGGACGCCGTACGAGCCATCATCGGGGCGAGATGACATGCGTTACGGCGCCTCGCTTCTTCCGTGTCTGCTCTCGTGGGTCTGGACACCTAATGCTGCCAGTACCTCACGGCCCCCCTTCCGACGTTTGTCGGATCTGGATAACGGTAAAATGGCCTGATATCAGATTGGCAGTTGCCGCGAAGGTTAGGACCCCAACCACCCTCGATATAGGGTAATGTCCCTTATCAAACATAGGGGACTCGCGGATGGTTGACGAAAAGAAGGGACGCGTTCCGATCAATCCCCCCGTTGAGCACGTCGTTCGCGATCTCGGACGAACGGTCGCTGAAGGCATCGTCGAATTAGTCCCCGGCGGAGGTATCGTTACCAGTGCTTTGCGAGTTGCCCACCCGCCACGATCGGAGAAGGCGCGCGATGAATGGCAGAAGGATATTTCCGAGCGTACTAATGAGCAAGATGTCCGTCTGGACGATCACCAAGACGCCCTCTTTCCAACGGAGACGCTCACTGGCTTGGCTGCGCTACTGATGGTGAGGATTGCGCGGGACTGCCCCGATGGCCTCGGTAACATGCACTACAATCTCGATGAACTCTGCGCGTTGTTCCCCGCCGAGGAGCGGCAGGCGGTTGAAGATGCAGCATTTGACCTAAAAACGCTTGGCCTGCTGAAAAGCCGTAACTGGATCGGTGGTTGGTCTTTATCCATGGCCCACGGCACCTACGAGCAAGTCGACGCCCAGGTGATGGACTGGGATACAAAGGCCGATGCAGTCGACATCGCCCGATTGATGGTTGGGGGCAATTCAGGCCACGCGCCGGATCTGATTGCGAAAGCAGGGTGGCCCAAGCGGCGCTTCAATCCTGCATTCCGCCTGTTGCTGGCGCTCTTTCCGGATGGCCAGGTTCGTAGGGTCATCCAACCGGACTATCCCTCGCTTGGTGTGGTGCTGACGCCAGAAAGCAAAGCGATGCTTCGCCGGTACATCGCTAAATCGGAAGTATCGCGGTGATGGAGCCAATCGCTTTTCGCAGAGAAACCCTGCCACTCCTTGTCGCTGCAGCCGGGCCGCAGGTCTCCACCAGCCTTTAAAGCTTTCTGTCTCCCATACCCGCAACCCAAACACTCGCCGCGCCTATCGGTAGCAAAATCGGCAACAACACGTTTCGGGCCACCGGCATTACCGCCTACCTTAAAACCGGCGGTACGATCAAATGGCGGCAACGATGGCAAACCACAATTCGACTCGGACAACCGAGTCGAATGATCGTCGGTCGGACGAGGTGACGCTCGACGAAGTCGAGAGGGTTTGATCTGATGAATGATCTGGAAAAGGCAGCAGCTACCGTCCCGTGTTGGCCTGACTACCTCTCCGCCGGCTCCATGCGACACAAGTCAAAAAACTCGCCTCCGACGGCAGGCGCGTCCTGAGAAGTAAATCGACAAACGGCGATCGTAGTTTGTTCAGGTGGCCAAATCAGCCTTGATACACTGTTGGGGATCACTGCCACTAAGAGCAGGCCGATGAGAACGACGACTGCGCGCCAGATGAACATTTGGGTTATTCTGATCGATGTCACGCGCTGGTTGATCACCGCCCGATTGTGTCTCACTGCCTGCAACAGGGCTTTTGCCAGGACCAGTTCTGGGGTCTTGGACGCAAACGTCGCGCGAAAATCCGAAACGCCAAACCGGTGATAGCTATCTATCGCCAAGGCCTTCAAGGCCCACCTGCCGGCGCCGAACAGGTACAGTGAGGCCACGACGGACATGATGATGATGATGATGTTCTGGATCGTGGTTGAAGTTCCGGTGGTCACCGCATCGGCCACGAAGACGATGATCGGGATCAATGTGCCTATGGTAGCCAGATAGATGCCGCCACGCGTCTCGATGGAAGCTCGCGTGGCCGTCTCTTGGTCTGTCAACCGCCGAGCCTCTTCCAATAACGATGAGGAAGCCGATTCTATCGCGTGTATGGCGTTCAGATCCGCGACCAACGCGCTTGCCGCGGCCTCCGTCTCCCCTTGCGATAGCCGTTCGAGAGTCGGCCAGAAGAAGTCTGCTATTCGACCCATCAATCGGCCTCCCCCGTCAATACGTCGACGATCGCGGCCGCGATCGGCAGGCCCGCCTGTCTCTCGATCCATGCCCACTGGCCGTTGGGGTTGATCTCTAGAAACCAGTAGCGGTCCTCCCAATCCTGCACGAGATCAATCGCGCCAAAGCCTAGCCCAAGCGCATTGACCAAGTTAATGCAAAGGTCGGCCAATGGAGGCGGCAGATCGACGGCACGATAGCTCAGCTGTTCGGTACCCAACCTTCGCCAATCGATCTCGGTGGCGTCGATCTGCGTGATTTCGCACGCAAAGACGCGGGCGCCGACGACGGTGATCCGCAGATCGCGTGCCTTTTTGACGGCTCGCTGATAGATCACTGGGCTGACGCGGATCGACGCTTCGTCCAATGCGGAAATTCCGTCCAGCAACGAGGTGAAGGCGATTTGCTCTTCGGCGCCCCTCGATAGCCGCCCAGATCTAAGCGGCTTGGCTACTGCCGGCCCCGAAGAAACGAATGCACTTGCTTGGGCGAACTCGTTGGTTATCGTGGCTGTGGGAATGGAAAAGCCCATGCTTGCCGCCAGCGCCAACTGCCTCGGCTTATCTTCAGCTTTCGCGATCAACGATGGATCGCTTAGCCACCGGCAATCCAACGACGAATAGAACGAGTTGAGCAAAGCCGCCCACTCGCCGTTGACCTGGTCGACGAACCGTACATCGAGCTCTGACCCGAGATCGGGCAAAGCCGGTCTCCGAAAATACGCCGACCGAAACGTAGCCTGAACCCTGTGGCCTTCAACCATCAGGGACCAAGAGGCGTTTCCCTCTTCGCTGACAGAAAATATCAGTCCTGCTCGGTCCGCGAGATCGCCATTAAAGCGATGAAACGGCACGCCGCGACGTCGGAGCTCGGCTACGATGAAGTCCGTCGTGATGTCCCTGCTATTGGAAACCAACAGGATCATGCGAGGTCGTCGGCCTCGGTTTTGACGTCGGTTATCGTCACGGTGAGCAAGGTGAGCATGCTGTTGTCGTCCTGCTCCCCCCCGACGCGGGTCTCAGTCGTTCCGACAAGGTCGAGAACATGATCGGCACTATCGTCCTGCTCACTGTCCACCTTGGTCTTGGTCTCGAGTTCCATCAGACGGTGTCCAGCATCCACGAGCGGCACTACGCCATTCGGAGTGTCGACGACCCACAACGACTGGGCCGCGTCGTAGCGACCCGGCAGCGGAACACCTTCCGGTCGTATGGTACCGAACTTGGCAAGAAAAGGCGCCCTCCCCGCGTTTTCATCAACACGCATTCCCATCCCCAATTGGCTCTGCAAAGTCAGACATACTTGCGCAATGCTACCTGGTTAAGCAATTGATTAGTAAACGCGTCCAGGCGATTTTCGTTTAACAATGTCAGGCGGCGGTCCTGCCGTTCGATCGGCATGCAGTATCAATGCACTCCTTGTACAATAGGCCTGGCAGCAGATAAATCGTACACCGCCGTATGCGCTCAAAGCCAATCGCTCGCGCCTCGGTCAGATGCCATAGAAGCTGCAGCGGGATGCATTTGGCTCAGCAACGGCAGTGAGAACTATATCCCTGATGAAGTCCGAACTCGAGCTGGCAGCATATATCCGCGAAGTCAACGTCGTGGCAAAGACATGGGTCTCGGAGGCGACATCCTATGCCAAGTATCGGGCTATCGGGATCGGCTTCACTAAAAACGCGAGCTGGCTTCGGGATACTAGCCCACCCTCCATCAGCTTTTTCAACGGCCTAACTGCAATGCTCGATCTAGCATTGGTCATGTCGATCTGGAAAATGACCGAACGTTTGAAGGGCAAGGACGACAAGCATCGACCAGGGGAGATTTTCATTGGTCATGTGAACGAGAAGCGAAGAACGCACGACGAAATACGATCGCTCCCCAGAGCCGCCTTTCTGTTCCGAGACGCCTTCGCGATTAGTCCAGACAGCTACCGTTTCCGATACTCTGAGAGGCAGCGCGAGATCGTGGAACAGTACAACCTTCCTCGGAGGGACATGGACCAGTATGCGGAGAAGATCCTGGAGGATTGGCAGTTTCTCCTCGGCCTGTGCGACCGGATCGACAAACTCGTGATGTCCAAAGAGTGTCAGAACCTGGACATCGTGAGAAACCAAGGGTTTGCCCACAGCTCGGAGATTTCGAGAACATCCATCTCGCTCGGCATCAACCCGGAAGGCGTAGACTTCACTAGGACGAACCTCTTCCAATTCGGTGATGCCGTCATGCAGACGGCTCTGGATTTCGAGGCAGTCTGGTCGCAGCGAGCTCGCCCATCCATCAAAGACCTCGTCAACCAGGGCGTCGAAGTCGGATCCGACTTCTGGAGGGACGCCAAGCGAGGATTGGAGTCTTGAGGTTTAACTGTCCTGCCGGCCCCGCTATGGAACGCAAACTTCGGATCAAAACAGCCATGATCTCGCGGCGCTACCTTAACAAAGGATCCAATGTAGGGAAGGAGACACGACTCAGTTATTCGTCACCTGGAGTCGCCAAGCACAGACCGGGTGATCGACGTTCACCTGAAATTCGAGGTAGGCGAACGCAGGCTTATCATTGAACGCGACAACGTTGATATCACCCGGCAGACGGCGCCGCCGCTTTTCGCCTATCGTCCACGCCGATATTTCGACGGGAGCGTACGGCGTCCCGGCCTCAGAAACGTCGACACCCTATTCCTCCCGGACAGGAAGATATCGAACCCGGAGCCTTGGCTCGCGAGTTTGGCTCGGCGGCCCCCTCAAGTCCTCTCTGAAGTGGTGAGCGCGCTGCGTCATGTTCTTCAGCTTGATGGCGAGTTCAGCCACATCGAGGTTCCGAGAGGCGCCAGGGGATCGGATGGGATCTGCTACATCAACATAAAGAAGACGGCCGCCGACGGCTCTAACTTCCAGATAAGGCAGCGGCTCTCGGTTGCGTCGTCGGGGTACAGGTCAATCCTGGCGTTGGTATGCGCACTCTACGCGGGACTCATGGAAACCGCGGCGAACGACGGTATCTCGGAAGCTGACATAGCATTGGAGGCACGGAACAGGGTCGCCATCGTTCTGATCGACGAGATCGAAGCGCACCTTCATCCTCGGTGGAAACTCGGGGTGATCGAGGGGTTGCGAAGGGCATTCCCTAACATCATGTTCATCATGACGTCGCATGACCCGCTCTGCGTCCGCGGCATGAAGCAGGGCGAAGTCGTGTTACTCAACCGCTACCAAACAGGGGTCTCAAAGCGTCCCGAAGCGGTTGAGGCGGTCAGGCTGGAGCAAGATTTCACGCGCCTGACAATCGAGCAGCTACTGACGTCCGAACTATTCCAAATGTTCTCGACCGACGACGCCGAGATTGATCGTGCATTCGCTGAGGTCTCAGTTCTCCTCTCCAAGGATAAGAACGACCTGAGTGATCAGGAGGCGAATATCGTGAAATCCTTCCAGGATCAGATGAGCACGGCATTGCCGTACGGTCTGTCCGAGGTGATCGCCAACCCACCCGGACGGGCACAGATCCAGTCGGGCATTTCGGTCTTTGCATGGGCGTGCCGCGTCACTCGCCAATGCGGCGACAAATGGAATGGACTGCCGTCGATGGCAGAGAACCAACTGTAGTCGTGATGGACTTGGAGATAGGTCCTGGCGAAAAACCTGCCGAACATGGCGGAGAACGAGCGTCTCATCTCAGTGCCGCGTCCCGGGCCAGCCTCGCGCCAAGTCAGGTAGGTCCCGGGAGCAAGCAATTCCTCAAGGAAGGCAAAAGTGGAGGCCGAATGGGGCGCTGTTTGGAAAATCTCCCCCAACGCGCAGCGGGCGACGTCGGCCATGTCGAGTTCAATCTCCGCTGGCGGGTGACCATTCGGCAACCGTATCGCCGGCGGACATGCGCTCGGTGGAATGACAACGTAACGCTGTTTTCTAGTGGTCATGCCGCGCCAAGTTCGTGCTCATCTGCCCCAATCCACCATGTTGGCCTCGGCATACAGTCTCGCCGCATATCCCTCATCGACCTGATGCGCGAAGGCGATCAGGCCGAGTACGTGTCGTCGCATGCCGATAGTCGAGGCGAAGCCTCTTTTGACGCGATGGCGCTCCGGTCCGATGGCGTCGTGGTTCAGCGCGTACAAATGGGTTTCGATGTTGTTCCTGAAGGCCTTCGTCAGGCGCGGATTGCCGGTATCGACGCTCACTCCGAGCAGGATTTTCCGTGCACCGGGCGGCACGATCGACGTTTTCTGACGGTGCACTACGAGGCCCGAGAGTTTTAGGGCGGTCTCCACTCGTTTGACCAGATGCATCGCTTCGGCACGCGTAGAGTCGCCCGGACGAGAAAAAGCAAGATCATCCGCATATCGCGTGTAGGTCCAATTTGCGGTCAACGCCAGATTGGACAGTCGCTTGTCCAGAGCTTCCGATGCAAAATTGGCGAGCATGGGGCTGGTCGGCGCGCCTTGCGGCAGATGCCCCTTGGGGTGGGTGCGGTATGGCAGGTTTTCTTCCCTCCGTCCCAATCGAGCCCGCGGGTCTTTTCGAGAATAGATCGGCAGCCGGGTGCAGATGCGGGCCATCTGGAAGGAGATCAGGGCGCCGTAGCCAAAGCCACGAAAAACCCTGTAGGCAGAGTCCTCGTAGATTGACTCAAAGAAATGCCGGACGTCCATTTTGACGAGCCACTTGGCGCCAACGTGTCGCTCCGCGGCTCCGACGAGATCCCGCTCTCGGATGAAGGCGAAGCTTGCGGGATGGGAAGGCATAGCCTGCAGAATATTCTGGGCTATCCATCGCTGGACCCGCATGAGGCGAAGCTCGGGGACGCAGATGGTGCGGTATCGGCGTGGAGGTGAGGGGACTTTGTTGGCCACTCCTCGTTTCTTGACCCGGAACACTCGGTATGGATCGATTTTGCGATGCGCGACCTCCTGCAGGAAGTCAGGGGACACATCGGACAGGTGAGCCAGGTGGTTGAGCGTAAGGATGACGGGTAGGTCGGGGTGGTGCCGCTTCACCGCCGTCGCGGCCGCGATGGACGCCGCTATGGTTTCCTCGGAGCGGTCCTTATCCTTGGCGCCTACCGTGAAGGCCTGAGAATCCCATGGGTGCTTCATCTACTTTAGTCGGGCCCTGGCGGCATCGCGTCGTCCATCGAAATGAGCCTCCGAGGAGGTTGCCCAAAGGGCAACGATGGATGACGCGATGTGGACCTGCATTCGCAAGCTCTTACAATGGCGACAGGAAGCCCCGTCCCCCAAGACGGCAGGTTTGTACCCACGGTCGTGGCCGTCCGAAGACAGCTTTTCTAGATGAGCAGAGCCTATAGGATCCTCAGACTTTCTGGATAGTACGGAAGCGAAGATGTTGCAATGATTGGTGTCTTTCGCTCGCCAGCGCGACCGGATTCCATGAACTTGTAGCCCTTGTCAGTTAACCGCCCTGACCGCGTGATTAGCTCGGCCCTCAGTACACGCGTGAGTATGTCCAGCACCGTGGGGACCGGCAACGAGGTTCTCGAGGCCAGGGCGACCTCAGCTCCGCGGTGCCACCGCCCCCTGAGCATGCTCAGAACTAGTATCGCCTGCCGGTCCTCCTCCGTGAGCTCCTCGCCAAATTCAACGCCGTTAGCATCGGCGGCCGAAAGTACCGCCTGGTCGAGCGACCTTACGCCGAAAAGGCTGCGCAGTTCCGCGGGTGCAGAGCCGACGTAGAGTGGCTGCCACCCGTTTGAGCCGCCATGATGGACCATTGCCGGGGTATTGTTTGGAAGCCGATAGTTGAAAGCGATCAATGCGCCCTCTTCGCCAAAGCCGTAGCGCCCGGTGCCACGTCCTTCCTGTGGTCCATTTTTGTCGATCAGGCGTTTCCACGCGAGCATGGTCATATAGTCCGCGGTCGAGGTCACAGTGGGCGCGATCCATTCTGCCTCCACTTGCGGCTGCAACCGATGTCGACGGACTTTGCCCAGCGCAGACGAAGTCGCCGCTGCCGCGACCACACGAAATCTCATCATACCCCGTGACACCCAGGATCGGACGGTGGGAACGGCCCAAAATTTGTCAAGCATCGTTGAGACACGGGTGCCCGATCCCAGAAAGTCGGTGACGATCACGATTTCACCCGCCGGAGCAGTCTTCCCCCGAAGTCTGTCGGGACCGGGATGGTTCATGAATATCTTCGTCCAGCGCTCTGCCGACTGTGAGATCAGGTGTGAGACGAAACCTTCGCTACCCACTCGGGCGCGCCCGCGAACTGGCTTGACCGCGGGTGGGCCATTATAGCCGACGGCACGCCGACGTAGTCGCCCCCTGAGATCCGGGACCAACTTGATTTCGAAGATCATGGCCGAATCGAACTCACGCTCGGCGTAGAGCGCCACTCGTCTCTTTCGGTGTCGCGGGTGTTCGGCGATGCGGTCCAGCGCCGATCGTATCGAAGTGGCTACCTGCTCCTCGTTCAGGAGCAGCATGGCATCGATCAAACTAGCGGCGTCCGCGCGGTCAACGGCGGCAAACTGTGCCATCCAAGCGGTGCCGACTGCCGTTTGGCTCAAGGTTTTCGGGGCAGGCAAGGACTGACTCCCACTTGAATTCCGCGCACTGGTCCATACGCTTGACGCCAAGGTTCAGCCCTTGGGATCACGCCAATCATAGGTCGCTCCCGACTTTCGACAAAGCTGGCTCGAGCATCTCCACATAGTCGTCCACCTGATCGCGGAGCACGTGGTCAGCCATTGCGAGGAAGGTACGAAGACGCTGGCCATAGCGTGCCGGAGGTTGGCGATTACCACCGGTTACAATCGCTCTGATCAGCGTGGCCCGCATACGTCCTTCAAGTCCATTCCTCGACAGGGACGCAATGTCATGCAGGATGCAGTCATGGAGATAGCCTGCAAAAGCGTCGCCGATCCGTGGGGAGAGCGTGACTGTCACCATCGCATTACCAAGGGCGACGGCAGCGTCGGCAGGAATAGCTCCTAACGAAAACCCATCTGCGTTCATCGCAGCATGTGGGGAGGCGGCATCAAGGTGCCTGATGTTGCGCACCCAATTGCCCAAGACATCGAAGGCTTCGTAGATTAGGCGTGCATTGCGAGTTGGGAATTCCGCCATCACGTCAATATTCGGATCACTGGTGTCGTAAACGTCTTCGAGTTCATTAACGAATAGCGGAAGGTAAAACAGCCACATGTGGTACGGTATACCTTGACGCATGGCTTCGTTGACCATGATGTCGAAATATCGAATGCCAATGAAGGTGATATCGCGCCATTGTTCATTGTCAAAACTATCGGCCCGGTCATTGAGATGGCCAACATAGCCGCTCTTCGTCCCGCCACGGATTGTGGCAATGACAGCATCACCCACTGGTTTCCAGGCTCCAAGCCTGTGTGCAACATCAGCATCGCCGAAGAGAAATTGCAGCAACGTATTCTGGTCCGGGATCGCGTAGCCGCCACGATCGGACAGATTTTGGTTCTGCTCGATCTCCTGATAAAGCCTGCTGCCACTGTCGGTGATTAGTTCACGCAGGACCTTGTCGGAGAAATCAAACCGCAGTTGTAGCTTTATCGCCATGAGATCTGGCAACGCATCGGGTCTCATCGTGACGACGAATTTTCTGAACTCCTCCGAACGTAACAACATCCGCGCGATATTCTCGCCATTTGCTTGTGGTTTGCGATTGGAGGGAACGAGCACCGCCATCCATCGGATGCGACGCCGAAAAACGTCGTATGCTCGTTTGCGGAAACTGGTCCTACGTGTCTCGGGCTCGCCACCACCAGCCTCTACCGGTCTGAGCAAACGAATTTTTTGGCGGCCTAACCAATTCGAATCCGCTAACCAATCGTGCACCCTCTGACATCGGAGCCGCCTTTCGGTTACCGCCTCGATCAGAGGAAGATGAGGGCGAATAAAATCCAGTAGTTCTGAAAAACGGTGGTCATGAAGCAGCATTTGCACGACTTTGCCGATCGCCGACAAAGAACGCGGCCCCGGCTTCAGCATGACGTGAAGCCCCCAAGCAAAGACCATCCAACAGAACACAACAAGGAAAGCCGCTTGCGGGGGTGTGAAGCTTTCATCTTTTGGAAAAGTCAGCCAGCCGCACACTGCTGCATTCGGCAGTCGGCACAACTGTCCAACCACGGAAAAAAACTCGAAATAAAGAACAAGCGAAACCGCAATTATAGCCAGCGGAATTTGGACAGTGAGGTGCAGCTGCGCCCGCAATCGCGTCACCGGCGAAACAATTGCATAAATAGCTATGAATAACCCTAGAAAACCCAGGAACCCGTCAAGCGTCAACGCGATTCCCCTTTTGGCCCCGCACATAGCT
>NZ_CAXUPK020000008.1:0-138583 GCF_964252865.1 Devosia sp. LjRoot3 | reverse complement strand
CGCTGCACTGAATGCCTTCGGGCCAAATTCAGGAGGTTGGAGTAGCGATGATCGCTTTCCCAGGCATCTGGCGGACATCAATGGCGACGGAAATGCAGACATCGTAGCCTTTGGCGATAGCTCCGTATACGTAGCGCTTGCTAACGGGCAAGGCGGCTTTATTAGCCCGACAGTAGCTACCTACAATTTCACTCCTCAATCAGGTGGCTGGTATAGCAACGACACTTACCCACGCTTCTTGGCGGACATAAATGGCGACAGCAAAGCAGACACAGTGGCATTCGGCCCGGACGGTGTTGTTGTATCAGATGCAAACGATTGGTTCATATGACAAAGCCACGGCGAAACTCAATCGCCTCACGCCTCCAAGGCAACCCGCATCGAGCTGGTAGTCGAAGTCAGAAGCGGCGCCTTAGGGATGAAGTGAGATGCAGTTGCGCACCCCACAGGCCGCACCACTTCGGCCCGCTTCAATACAAAACATCGCGATCAAGTTGAAGGCTTCATCCCTCGTTCAAACCGTTTGGCCCTTATTTCGCACGACGTTTCGGTACCGCGCTTTCTCGGCAGTTGCCACGCCGACTTTAGGGATATCGAACTCCTTGGCGACGCATATAACGCCTTGATCGTTCTCATCGGTATGAACCGCACCGGGTCTGCCGGAGGCTCCAACTCCTGAGTATGATGGAGCATGACCAGCAAGACGACGTTCTTGGGGTCCAGTCTGCTGAGGTAAAGACACTAGGCTTGCCCGAGGCCGACGAAGCCCTGGCGTTGATCATTGATCCGGCCTCGCATCGGGGTGTCTACAATCTTGTCTTCTTTTTCTCAGAGGAAGGACGGGCGCCGTCAATGCGCACCGGGTACGACTCTCCCTTGTGCCAAAACATCCAGTTTCAACCCCTTCGCCTTTCTTGAAAGAGCGCGTATCCAATAGAGGAAGGCGGACGGCCGTCGTTCGGCGTGGCGTTATGCTGGCGTCATCGCCGCAAGGGTTGGAAAAGTGTAGCTCCGCCGGTCCCGCGCAGCGGGAGGCATTGCATCTGCAATTCCCGAACTCTATGGCTAGGCCACAACCATGACCATATGGAATTCATTTTGAGCACGGCACGTATTGCAATCCTAATCCCAGCTTACAAGCCAAGTGCCAAGCTGATCGACTTGGTGAAGTCTCTCCGAGACCGGCATGACGGCGAAATTGTTGTAGTTGATGACGGAGGAGGACTAGAGTTTGCGGGTATTTTCTCCGCATTGTCGCTCGTTCCAAATGTCTATGTGGTTGCGAACGCCGTCAATCTCGGTAAAGGCGCCGCGCTAAAGAACGGCATTAATCACCTACTTGTTCGATCGACACATCTTGCAGGTATTGTCACGGCTGATGCTGATGGACAGCACACAGTAACCGATATCCTCGCTGTTGCTCATGAGCTTTCCAAAAAGCCTACCCATCTGGTTTTGGGCGCTAGGACTTTTGGTGTTGGCACCCCTACGAGAAGCCTCATCGGCAACAACATATCTCGGGTCATGTATAGAGGGCTTTTGGGCCTCAAGCTCAAAGATACTCAGACCGGACTTCGCGGGCTACCGATAGCGCTTTGCCAGGCATCGTTGTCCATCCGATCGAACCGCTACGAATTCGAAACCGAGATGTTGAGCGTAACAAGCTCTCTCGGTTTAGAAATCTCCGAAGTGCCGATCGAGACAATCTACGAGGAGAACAACGCTTCCTCGCACTTCGATCCGCTGTTTGATTCCGCTCGCATCTATTTTGTGGTACTGCGTTACGGCTTTTCCAGCCTCGCCACTGCGATAGTCGACTTCGTCGCGTTCATCATACTTTTGCCGCTACTTCCATCCCTGGTTACCACCAACCTCGTGAGCCGTGGCTTTGCCTTAGGGGTTCAGTTCCTGCTACTTCGCGGATTTGTCTTTCGGACCGGTGGTGGCCTCGGAAAACTTACCATCTTCATCTTGTACGTTGCACTAACCGGAATTGCTTCGGGCGTGTTGCAATCTGCTCTTCACGACGTTACGGGGATGAATCCCCTGATTGCGAAGATAGTGATTGAGGCGGTGATCTTCACATTTAACTTTCTCTTTATGCGAGATATCCTTTTCAGAAAGCCGCGCAATGCCTGAAGCCACAAATTGGGATGCATATTACCGCGCAACACCCGCATATACCTCGTTGACGCGCACGATATCCGCGAGGAAGATCACCGGCCTATTTCAACAGTACGGCAGAATAACACCCAGTATTTGCGAACTGGGTGGCGCAAACAGTTGTTTCCTCGACCCCCTAAACACTCACATTAGGCCCATACGTTACCATATCGAGGACCTAAATGAATACGGACTCACCTTATTAAATTCTAAGAAAAACACCACAAATCTGAGTTACCAACTTTCCGATATATTGAAGGATTACCATGAAAACACTCAGTTTGACATTGTGTACAGCGTAGGTCTCATTGAGCATTTTAGCCACAAAGACACACGCCGAGCCATCAGAGCCCATTTTGAACGCTGTAAACCCGGAGGGATTGTTCTTTTAACCTTCCCCACGCCCACTCCTCTCTACCGGACAATACGCTGCGGCGCGGAAATCCTTGGACGATGGAAGTTTCCCGACGAACGGCCGTTGCAGTTTGACGAAGTTCTGAGTGCCTGCATTGAGCAAGGCAACGTCGTGCACCGATCAGTAAATTGGATGATCGGTCTTACTCAAGGTTACGTTTTGACGCGCAAGACTTGACGCTCAGGCATCGTGGAAAGTCCTTGTACACCTAAAGGTATTGCTACTTGGCAAGCGCAGCATTTCTGGCGTTCTTACTCTACTTCATCGTCTTAGGAGCCGTCTGGCCTCAACGCTATGTGGGGACTGCAGCTGAGCAGACCGTGGGCGTATTGCTACGTGCGTTGCTGGGCTCGTGGGTCGTAGTGGTAGGCTCATACTGGATGAACCTAGGGGACATCTCGATTTGGCTTTGGCCGTTTGCGTTCCTGGCAGTCATTTTTCGCTACATCCGCAAAACGGATAGGCTGGTGGTCTCTGCCCCGGTTGAAGACGGGGCAGCGTTTTTCTTAGTTTCTTCCTCGCTGGTGACTCTGGGCTTTCTAGCTGCCGGTGCGTTGGGCGCCTACGATGTTATTTTTATACATTCGGATGCGCTTGTTTCTTGGAACCGATGGGCCATAGAACTCTCTCAGAATAAGTACAATTCCATCGGGACTGCATATCCAGTTCTTTTCCCAGGCCTCTGGTCCCTTATCTACAAGGCGCAGGGAAATAGCGAAGTATGGATCTTCGCAAAGGCGTCAATCTTGTTCCTGGCACCTTTGCTGGCTATATCCATAGCGGCATTGGTTACTTCAGGGGGCTGGATTAGCGCAGCTTTGCTAACTGCGTTCTCCGTGATGTTCTTTTTCCAAGCGCATGTATACGAAGCGTTCTCAGGTTTCATGGACATACCCGTTGCGATCCTGATGTTGGTATCCGGATGCTCGATGATTGCGGCCTTGAATATCGGCGAGACGGAGGATGCCGAACGTCTGGACTTTGTGCTTCTATCTGCAGCAATCGGCGCAGGTCTCGCCGCGACTACGAAACAGTCCGGGCTGATTGTTTTTGTTCCGCTAATTGCTACGATTATCATACTATTCTGTCGACACAGGATAGCGGCAGGTGCAGCCATCAAACTCCTTGTCGTTGCTATCCTTCCAGTAGCTTTGTATTCGTCTATCTACTTCTCGGTAGCCTCCACGCCAACGGCGAACCTAGAATACCTGCGCTCGCTGTCACAAGAAATGAATTCAGGCGGAAATGTCCTGATTTCTGGTATGAAACGCATTGCTGCCATGGCCAATGCTTGGGTTTTGATACCCCTTGTCGGATTAGCCACAGTAAATTTCACACATCTTCACAAACAACAAGGCGTTCTTGGCGCTGTATTTCTCGCAACTTCCTGCATTGGAATCATTATATATTCTGACTGTTGCTCCTACGACGACCGCAATGGGTACTGGATTTGGGCAACGATTGCCCTTAGTGCAATTTGCGCGATCGAGGCGGTAACCGGATCTTATGCAAGAGTGCAAAGTCGTAGCACGAAATCTTCTCGATGGCTTGCGGCTACGTTGATAATCATCACGCTTTTTGGCGTAGCGACTGGCGGTGCACTGTACACACTAGTTCAAGATGGAAAGCTGTACGCCAAACAACAGGAAGAACAGTGGGGGCTAGTACCGGAAGGCCTAAGAGCTGCCTTAGAAGGCGGCAAGGCTCTACTGCAAGGCACGGGAAAGATCATTAGCGCCGCGAACTTCATACCCTGGCTTCCCGGCTTCTCTGATCTTTATCAATATTGCGGTCACAATTCACCAGACTGCGTTTTGTCGTCCATAGAGATGTACCCAAATTCTATAGTATTGGTCAAACCGACAGAACCAAACTTGAACTACTCAGATCTCACACATTTGCTTAGTAACGAAAACACCGTCGGGTCGAGCGATGGTTACACAATTTACGGTCCCTTTGCATCCGACGACTGATTGGCTTTATCGCGCCCTCCGCAATGCCAACTCGTAGTCAAGGGACATGACGGGGCTGGTGCGCCCCCCGCTCGTGAGGGTTGCTGCGAACTGCGCATAGGAATCAGTCGCTACCGAACTTGCAAAAGTTCCAACTGTCACGTCGCCGCTTTCGTTCGTTTGGCCGGAAAGACTAGACGCGAATACTGGCGTCGGTGGAAAAACCAGTCCATCGGTCCAGTACAAAGCTCCAGAGCTTCCGCTTGGGCGAGAAGAACCCCGTGTTCTGATGCACAAGAGTGAAGATGAGTGTAAGCGGTTAGCCGAGGCCGTTACTGGCTGAAGTTCCATGGCATTAGGTCTTCGATCTGGCTGTTTGGCCAACCGGTGGCGATGCGCTCGAGTGTCTGAGTGAGCCATGCGTGCGGATCGACGCCGTTCATCTTGGCTGTGGTCAGAAGCGTAGCGATGGTTGCCCAGGCTCGGCCACCACCATCGGATCCAGCGAAGAGTGCATTCTTGCGCGTAATCGCCTGGGGCCTGATCGCGCGTTCGACAATGTTGGAGTCGATCTCGATACGACCATCAGCCAGGAAGCGCTCGAAGGCGGTCCGTCGGTTCAGGGTATAGCGGATAATCTCAGCCAGTTTGGATTTGCCCGAGATGCGCGGCAGCTCGCGATCCAGCATGGAGAAGAGTTCACCCACGATGGGGCTGGAGCGCTCGGCCCGGATGCCGGCACGCAGTTCGGCGCTATGGCCCCGGATATCGTCCTCGATGGCCCAGAGCGGGGCCATGGCCTTGACCACGGCACTGGCGAAGGGCGAGCCGTCGCTGGCCTGCAGATCGAAGAACTTGCGCCGCGCGTGTGCCCAACATCCGGCCAGGGTCACGGCGTCATTGGCGCCGCTCTGTTTGCCCAGCCGGTTATAGGCAGTATAGCCGTCGACCTGCAGGATGCCGCGATAACCGTCCAGATGCCGAGCGACGCAATCACCGGACCGAGAGTCTTCGAACCGGTAGGCCACCATGGGCGGCCCTGATCCGCCGAACGGCCGATCGTCCCGGGCATAGGCCCAGAGCCAGGCAGTCTTCACCTTGCCCGAACCCGGCGCCAGTGTCGGCAACCGGGTCTCGTCGGCAAATATCCGTTCGCCCTGTTTGACGATGTGCAGCACATACTGGGCCAGCGGCTCGAGTTCGAAGCCGATCCGACCCATCCATTGGGCCATCAGGGAGCGATCCAGTTCCACGCCATCACGGGCGTAGATTTCTTCCTGCCGATAGAGCGGCAAGCCATCGGCATATTTGGAGACCGCTACCTGGGCCAGCAGCGCCTCGGTGGGGATCCCGCCGACAATCAGGTGATCGGGCGCCGGTGCCTGCACGATACGGTCTTCGCCGTCAGCCAGGCGGTACGCATATTTTGGTCGACGGGTCACGATGACGCGGAACGTAGCAGGGGTCACGTCGAGGCGCTCGGAGACGTCTTCGCCAATGCGCACGGCTTCAAGTCCCACACAGTCGGCAGGCACTTCTGGCTCGATGATCTGCTCGATGCGCTCCAGATGTGGAGCAAAGCCTTTTCGCGGTCGCGGCGGACGGGCAGCAGCAGTTCCAGCGCGCTTGTCGCGCTCGGCCCGGATTGCGCCCAGCCCCGTCTGCAACTCATCGAACACGAAGGCCATCTGTTCGGCGTCGAGCGGGTCGATCCGCAGCTTTTCCGAACGCGTCCCAAACTGGGCTCGCTTGAGCATGGCAACGATCGATTCCAGCCGAGCGATCTTTTCGGCATCGGCCGCCTTGGCCGCATTCATCTGCGCGATTGCGGCTTCATTGGCCGCGATCTCGGCTTCCAGCGCCAGGCGCTGCTGCTCGGCCGCCGCCTCCCTGGCACGGGCAGCGATGATCATCGCCTTGAGGGTGTCGATGTCGTCGGGAAGCTGCTGCGGATCGGCCGGGTTCATGCCCGAACAATGGCACAAAACACCCCAGATTTCCTCAGCTTTCGCGCCAGTGAGTCAGTCTGCCGCAGGCTTTTACCCAGCCGATCGCGGGGTGCTCTCAGGCACAGCGTGTACCCGTTTCCAGTCCATCCCTTCCACCAGCGCCAGCAGTTGGGCATGGCTCAACTGAACCCGGCTGTGGCCGATCCGCGGCCAGCAGAACGCCGCCTTCTCCAAACGCTTGGCGTAGAGGCAAAGGCCTGTCCCATCCCACCAAACGATCTTGATCCGGTCCGCCCGTTTTGCCCGGAATACATAGAGTGAGCCGTTGAATGGATCGGCACCGGCATCGCGAACCAGGCCAATCAGACCGTCTGGCCCTTTCCGAAAATCCACCGGATGGCTGGCCAGGAAGACCTTTACGCCCGAGGGGATCATGCGGACCGGGCGGCGCGAAGCACACAGCGTAGATGATCCTCATCAACACCAGCACCGACCCGGACAAGCATGCCATTCACGAGAAGCTCGATGGCCGTGCCGTCCGCCGGTCCTATGCCCGTCGCGCTATTGATCACCCGTTTTACTTTGCCCTTGTCGACCGCCTCGGACCGCCAGCCAAATAGCTGCGATGGCAATATCCCGATCTCGCGCGCGAGCGCCGACACGTTCGCACCCGGTTCCCGGCTCCGAGCGACCATCGCGGCCTTGAACTCATCAGACCACCGACGCCGACGCGCCACCGGAGCGCCTTCCAGACGGTCCGGAATGGCCTCGATCAAATGGAAACTTCTATCCGCACGCATAGTCGCAGACATAGAACATGACACCATCACCAATCAGAGCGTGCCAAATACCCCCGCACAAGGCTGCCTAACAGACGGGGGCTGCTTGGCGCTTACAGATGAGTTTGATCTGCCCAACGACAGTCTGTGCAGTGTCAAAGCCGCCGAATGCATTAAGATGCACTCTAATCGTCCAGGCAATTGGATCGCTAGTGTTGCCGGACAGTACAAGTCCGTAGCACTTCAAGAAGCCACCTGACTGATCGACAAGCGTTTTTCGCGGGTTGATGTGGTAGATCGATCCGTCGAAACGGCTCGTCGGAACTCTTGGACATAGTCGTACTCATAGGCGCATGCCTATGCCTAATCGGCTATGCCGACTGTCCGGTCAAAATGGGGTGCGCTCCAGCTCGGTGCCGTGATGCCGGCATAATAGACGTTGCGACCCTTGCGGACTTCAAGCACCGGTTTGTTTACGCGCCCCGGAATGTCGAACACGACATTTTCGAAGCTCGCGTCTGATCATTACCGCCAAGGCTGACGACGCTGAGAAGCGTCAACCCGGTCGGTGTGTTCACCGCCATCGCCGTGAGCGTGTAGTAGCTCGGCATCAGGTAGGACCACTTATAGTGCAGCAGGCTGCCCACGATGAGGGACAGCGGCACCTGCAGACGCTGCCAAGGTGCCAGCTCCTGTTGCCCTGCAAACCACGGGCGAATGGCGGCAACACCCGCAGCTGGGACCAGCGCGGAGACAACCACGAGCCCAACGCAAGCAAGCCGGAAGTAGATAGGATTGTGGCCGACCAGACCAAAAACGTATCCGCTGAAGCGAAAAATGGTGGAGACGTTCTGCGTCATCTCATCGGGATAGCGTGGCCCCATGAGATAGATGCCCTCGTCGCCAAAACCAAAGCTCTCCCCGCCTCGACGGCGAGGAGAATGAGCGTGGTCACTGCCATGGTGGCAAGAAGCAGGGCACTCGTCCTGCCGGAGTGCGAACCTGACCCAGGCATGTCTTGCGACATACCTAGCCTTTCTCACACACAAGATAGATGCTCGAGCAAAGGTCGGGATAGATCTGGCCAAGCGCAAAACATCCTTCCAGATATTCCTTGGAAATGATGTCGGTCTGGAGCAGACGATCCCACTGGAAGTTCGCAAGCGCCTTGAAGAATATCCCAGAGCGGTGAACGACGCGCAGGCCACCGCCTGCAACTTCGCGCTCAAGCGTATCAAGCGTGTAGGTGTTGCGATGACCGTGCGCCGCCTCGGCAGGCGTGATTGCCGAATTATGACTGATCAAACCCATCTTCACCGCTATCTGACGCGACGGAGCATTGGCATTGGGGCATACAAGGAACAGCCGCCCCTTGTCCGACAGCCACTCATCGTTGATCCGACGCAGCACGCCGACCGGATCATCCAGGTGCTCGAGCACATGGGTTAGGATGATATTGTCATAGCGCCCAGGAAGTTGCACCGTTTCAAACAGACCGTGAACATACCGGACTCGATCGCCCAAGACCTTGCGTGCATCGGCTATCGCCATGTCCGATGCTTCCACGCAGGTTATGTCTTCTAAATGGTTGAGCAGGCGCTTGGTGAAATCGCCTCGGAAACTGCCCAGTTCGAGCGTGGAACCCTGGTTGAACAGCGGCTCGAACGAGCGAAGCATGAAGGGATGCATGACGTCGAGGTCGAAATTGTAGGCGTATTTGTGCCCATCGGCGTCGCTCAGCTCTAGGTTGTAGTCACGCTGACTTGTCATTCGTCTTCCCGCTCAAATAAATCGCCATCCGCTCGATGGAGCCGCCGCTGTCCTGCTCCTGAAAGCCGAGCTTGCTATAGAGTCGGCGTGCCGGCGTCTGGCTCCATGAAACCTCAAGGCAGACGCGCAGCATTCCAGCTTCCTGAGCTAGGGCGAGGAACCGGCCGACCAATTGTTCACCAATGCCCTGCCTCAGGTAACGCTTTAGCACACTTGCGCTGGTGATAAACCCGGTCCTGCCCTCCCTGTCGTTGCAATAGCCTGCCACGAGACCGACCAGCGCTCCATCGCTCCACGCCTCGCACAACAGGGCATGGCGCTTGAGCTTTGTCGCATAGTCCAAGATGTTAGTCCGACTGCTCAGCGTCGGGACGAAGTAGGAATCGGCCTCGCGAAGATGGCCGACTATATCTTCAGGCGACGCCGTGTCCGTCGCGTAGGCTATGGCGGTGCTCACCGTTCGAGCACCGCGAGCCCGAAGCCGAACTTGCCGAACTCGTTGCCGTTGTAGAGCAGATAGTACCGGCCTTCATGGCTGAAGGCGTGGGGATAGCATTGCATGTCGGAATCCCACTCGCCCGCTGTGCCTTCCAGTCCGGGGTTGTCGTCGTCGCGCGTCCAATGGCGCAGGTCGGTCGAAAAGGCGTGGCCAATCCGGTAGCCGCGGGCCGCATTGCTACGAAAGTCCGAGGACTGGCGGTAGCAGAAAAACATGTGGTGCACACCCTCGATCTCGATGACCGTGGGCAGCGCCTGACTTTCCTCGGGTCCAAGGCGATCTGCAATAATGGCCTGCGCTTCCTGCTTGACCCAGTTGATGCCGTCCGGCGACGTGGCGTGGCCGATCTTGTAGGTTCGGTCGGGGGCGGCATCGTTATAGCGCCGCCAGCCCGTGCCGAAAATATACCACATATGGAAGACATCGCCGACTACCCTGACGAACCCGTCACCCACGAGGCACGGTTCATGTAGCGACGGCCCCATGATAGGGCCAGCACCGAGGCGCTGGAAGGTGAGCCCGTCGTCCCTGCTCACGGCCAGCCCGATGGCGGTATCCACCGAGACTGAAACACGGCGATTCCAGCCACAGGTGTAGCCATAAACCGCGTCGCCGTGACGCAGCACATTCATTGGGAATATGCCGTGCTCGTCGAAAGCGCCAAGTTCCCCCAGCGGCATGACAGTATCGGAGGACAGACCTCTGACGGTGCGCAGGTCCTTTTCCACGTCCACGAAAGCGATATGGCTAAGATACTTGCCGCTTGCCACATCCAGCGACCGAGTGGAAAAGTAGATGCGCAAGAAATCCTTGAACACCAATGTCTGCGGGGACTGCGCGAAGCCAACGCGGCCCTCCGGCAAGCCGTGTTTGCGGGTATCGAATATCTGGCCGAGCTTCTTCCACCTCATGGTCATGCCAGCTCGCCATCCAGAACCGCCAGCCCGAAACCGTGCCTACCGACGCCATTGCCGAGGTAAGCCATATATGTTCTGCCGTCGGCGGCGAAGACATGCGGGTAACTGATCATTTCTTCATCCCAGCCGTGCGGCGACACGTCGATGCCGGCCTTGCGGTCGTCGCGGAACCAACTGCGCAGATCCGGGCTCGAGGCATAGCCGATGCGGTAACCATTCGCCTTGCCGCGGAAGTCGGCGCTGTACCGATAGCAAAAAAACATGTGATAGCGACCGTTGGCGAAAAACACGTCCGGGCTGGCCTGAGCTTCGTCCGGCTCGATGCGGCTCTCTATCAGATCGACGTCCGATTTTTCCCACACTAGGCCGTCATCCGAGCGGGCATGACGAATCTTGTAGACCGGCTCGGGCCGACCGTTTACCGGTTTCCAGCGCCGCCCGGCAATGTAGAACAGATGCCAGCCATCCTCGAACCAGCGGATCTTGGGGCCGCTTAGCACGAAGGGCTCGTTGAGCGAATAGGGCAGAACCGGTCCGTTGCCGAGCCGCTGAAAGGTTACCGCGTCGTCACTCTCGGCGATGCCGATGCCGACATTGAACGGCACGGACTCGCAACGGGTCCATCCTGCATAGTAGGCGCGGTAGCGACTTCCGTGCCGGATGACCGAAACCGGATAAGTGCCGAATTCATCGAAGGTTCCGAGCGCGCCCAGCGGTAGGATGGGCTGGTCGCTAACCCTCAGGACTCTCGTCGGGTCGGACCGGTCGAGGTCGACGAAGGCCGAATAGCTGACATAGTTGCCGTTTGGCTCCGCCGGAGGCCTGCAGGAAAAATATATACGAATGAAATCATCGAATAGCAGCGACGAGGGCGCCTGGGCAAAGCCAGCCAGCCATGGCCGTCCGGACGAATGCATCGCCGGATCAAATATCCGGCCGAGTTTTTTCCAGGTAAACACTAGATCAGCTCAATTGTAGAATGATATCGTGCCAGTATTTCGGCCGAATTGAACACATGAACATCGTGCCGCCCGGCGCCAAACGCTCGTCAGTCTCGAACTGCTCGGAATAGGTCTCGACGATCTCGGCCCTGCAATCCGGGTGGCCCAAAAGGCGGCAATGACGGCCGGCGAGCCGTCGAGCACCACGCTCGAAGCGGGGGGAATATCGTCGTCGTAAAGCCGAGTCCCATCCCAAGTTCAAGGAGCGACCTGGTCCCTTCGACCTGCTCCATCATGCGCTTGGGGTACCACGACAAGATGACCTGGTTGTCGACGTCGTAAATGTTGTCGCCGGCATAGGCCTTGAAGAAGCTGTCAAGATCAGCCTCCTTCTTGTTACTAGCAGCAATCATCGCACCATCCCGCGTACACTATGCATCGCACCTAGACGAATTCGTAACCTGTTGCCAGCTGTTTTTGAATGCTCTCTAGCGGGCAGAACATCATCACGTCCAAAATCGACAACCACGGCACGAAGTTTGCGCCGAACTGCTGATAGGGCATGGACTGCGACTTCAGGAACTTGAGTTCGATACCGCGGTTGGCGAAATTATCCCGGTTGTAGAGTTCGATTCCGCCGATCGCATTGAGATAGGTGTCGGCTCCGCGCGCCTCGCACACTGCCAGAATCTTGCTTTCGGACTTCAGGGAATGGTCGATCGGAACGTTCGACGAGATGACGATGGGCGTCTTGACTTCGAGATAGGCGCAGACCATGGCGAGCGAGTGGTGAACGAAGCCGAAGAGATTTCGGTCCGCATGGTTCATGATGTCCACGATCAACGGCATCACTGCATCATAGTGGGGCGCCTTAGCGTAGGCGCCCTTAATCTGGTTGAGCAGCGCCGAGGCGGAGAAATCTGCGGCCAGCTCCCGTACCCCGATATCGAGATGGTCGGGCGCCGACTTCAGCGGCAAGGAGAAGGTCACAGCTTCGCCGTTGCGCAGCAGACGGTTGCGATTGATCCATCCCTTCTTGGTATACTTTAGGTTGTCGTAGACGATGAATTCGTCGGCCGCCGCAATGAGCTGGAAATATCCGATATAGGGCAGAAAATACGGCTGATTTATCGCCAGAATCATGGCGATGCTGCGCCTTTGACGGCCGCGATGATCCTCTCCACATCCCCGCTCGCGAGATCCGGATAGATCGGGAGGCACAGCACGCGTTCAGAAGCGTTTCGTGCGATCGGCATCTCCCCTGCCGAAGAAGGCAGGCTGGCATAGGGCGCGAAATCGCTCAGCAGAGGATGGAAATAGCGCCGCGTATAGATGCCGGCGCCGACCAAACGCGCCTGCAACTGGTCCCGGCTGAGGGGAAAGACCTCATGTACCAATATCGGAAAGTAGCTGTAGTTCATGCGCGGCGCCGCCCATGCAATGCACTCGATACCCTCTATCTGCGCGAACTCGGACCGGTAGCGTTGATCCACCGCCTGGCGCGCGACGATGGCATGGTCGACGTGACCGAGCTGCACCAGACCCATCGCGGCACTGAACTCGTTCATCTTGCCATTGAGGCCCGGCGACTGCACTTCGACTTCGGAAACGAGACCGAAGTTCCGCAACTGCTCAATGCGCGCCTTGGCCTCCGCGCTCGCACATATAATGGCGCCACCCTCAAAGGTGTTGAACACCTTGGTGGCGTGGAAGCTGAGGACGGAAAGGTCACCGTGTCGCAACACGCTACCGCCGGCATCCCGTACGCCAAAGGCGTGTGCTGCGTCGTAGAGAACCTTGAGCCCGTGCTTGGCAGCAATAGCCTCGATCCTGTCGGCCGCGCAGGGATTGCCATAGCAGTGGACCGGAAGCACGGCGGTAGTCCGCGGGGTGATGGCCGCTTCGATCAGGGCCGGATCGATGTTGAGTGTCCCCGGTTCCACGTCGACAAAGACCGGCGTCAGCCCGTTCCAGACGATGGCGTTGGAAGTAGCTACGAAGGAATAGGGCGTGGTGATCACTTCGCCGCTGAGCTCAAGCGATTGCACCGCCGTCACAAGCGCCGCCATGCCGCTCGAGAACAAGCAGACATGCTCTACCCCGAGATAGGCCGCCAGACGGGCCTCGAATTCGCGATGAAGCGGTCCCTGATTTGTCAGGATGCCGCGATCCCAAATACCTTCAAGATATGGAATGAGCTCTTCAAGCGGCGGCAAGGCCGGCTTGGTTACATAGATATCCGACAACTTATCGCTCAAATTCAATTTCTCGCAGGAGACGTCGACCGGCTCGCGGAACACTCCGCAACCGCCGCGTCCGGGTTTTTCGTGGGACGCAGCAGTTCCTGGACCCGGGCTTCACTATATCCGCCAGCACCCACAGCGGTAGTCCACTGCGCAACGATGTTGAAATCCTCGTCCACATCCGCACCGAACACGGAAAGCACGCTGCTGTCCACCATACGCGGTCCAGTTCTCTCCAAGAGGACCCATGACTGAGCTAGATCCCTACAGTCCACGCGTTCCAATGCCGCTTTGACGATCTCCGTACTCCCCGGATACCCGCCAGAGAGCCAGGGATAGCCAACATTGCGAGCGCCCAAGGCAAAGAGAAGGCCGGGCGACTGGCCCGACAGATCGATCACAGGCATTCCGGGCTGAAAGCCGGCCGCCTTCGCATCGCTATGGGCCTCTTCTATATAGGCCGCAAAATCGGACGACAGAGTCAACGAATGGCTCGGATTGCCCAGGGCCACTTGTCGGTTGTTCGTCCACAGCGGCTCAGGTTGCCGGTAGGGTTTCGCCAGACCATGCTGCAGGAAGAACAGGGCAAGCACCGGCGCGAGAAGTGTATAAGGAATTAAGTCTCGGTCGCGAAGAACGGTCCCAGACCCCGTCGCAAACAGCACTGCGGCGAGAACCCAGAATATGCAGGCATCGCCTGCTAGCATCCAATAATTGTTGTTCGAGCCAAATGCATAGACCAGCGGCAAGGCCATAAACCCTAGACCGAGCGCAGAGTTCCGCAGAAGGGCAGCGCTGATTTTGCCTCCCACAGCCGCGGGCGTGAGGCGCGGCAGGGTCGAAAGTGTCAGAACACTCGAGGTTGCAGGGAATACAAGCAGGATGGCGCGGGCGCTCAGTCCGATGTCCCAGCTCGATGGTACGACGCGTAGCAGGATCAAAGCTGTTGTCAAACAACAGAACAATGCCATTGCCAGACCGGCAACCGGCGCCAAAGGGCGGCGGAATAGGACACCAGCCAGCAACAGCACGGCTCCCGTCGCGATGGCAATGATCCAGTCGGGGGCGGCCAGATCTATGACGTCCAGCCGCAGGATCTCTGCCAGAGAGTATCCGGCGCCGGCCATCCCCGAGATTTCCACCGCCAGGCGAATGCGATCCAGGAACGCGGTCAACGAGCCGTCGATTGCGTAGGCACTAGTCACCAGCAGCAGCGCCGAGGTGATGGTGGATATGGCCAGTCCCCGCAGGCTCCATCGTCCCGACAGGAACACGATCAGGACAACGAGCGGCCCCAGGACTGCCGCGGTGGAAACCTTTGCCATGAAGGTCAACCATCCGCCGACCCCGATCAGGATCCAGCCTGCCACGCTCCCCCGGCTCATGTTCTTGCTAGCGCGGACCACCCCAATGGCTGTCAGCATCAAGGCCTGCAGCGTCAGGGTATTGTAGCTGGGCGAGAGTGGAAGCCAGAACAGAAAAGCGATGCTGAGGGTCGAAATCGCCATTGCCTGCGCAAGGCTCAGAAAAGCAAAATGCTGCCGGCCGTTGAGTTCTCCCAACGTCGCGTAGGACAGGACCAAGCCCGTTCCATAGGTCAGGGCGATGTTGGCGACGCGCAAGAGATGCGGGTCTTGGCCGAGAAAGTGAAAGAGCGGAAAGTAGACGAAACCGAACTGGGTATTCGAGTAGTCGTAGTAGAACGGGTCCTTAATCCAGATGACGTAATAGGCCTCGTCGGTGAAGTCGAAGCCAGATCCCATAAAGCTCAGAGTATAGGCCATGACGGCAAGGGACAGGGCGCACAGGACGACCGATGCAAAGCCGAGATCCCACGACTGCGTTTGACGCATTCCGTTACTCGCTCGTGCCGACATGCAAGCCGAGGCGTTCGCCCTTGTAGCTGCCATCGCGAACCCGGCTCCACCAGCCCTCATTGTCCAGGTACCACTGCACGGTCTTGCGCAGGCCGGTCTCCAGGCTTTCCTTGGGCGCCCAGCCAAGCTCATTGCCGAGCTTTGATGCATCGATCGCATAGCGCCGGTCGTGCCCGGGGCGATCAGTGACGTAGGTGATCAAGTCATCGTAGCGGCCCTGCGGTCGCGGGCGCAGTTCTTCGAGCAGATCGCAGATCATCCGGACGATGTCGATGTTCCGGCATTCGGACCCGCCACCGATATTATACACCTCGCCGACGGACCCGGTCTCGAACACGAGGGCGATGGCCCTGGCGTGATCGTCAACATAGAGCCAGTCACGGACCTGGAGGCCATCGCCATAGACCGGCAGCGGCTTTGCCTCTAGCGCGTTGAGGATCATCAACGGGATCAGCTTTTCCGGAAAGTGGAACGGCCCGTAATTGTTTGAACAATTGGTCACCAGAACCGGCAGCCCGTAGGTGTGGTACCACGCCCGTGCGAGGTGGTCCGACGCGGCCTTCGAGGCGGAATACGGAGAATTGGGCCTATAAGGCGATTCTTCGGTGAACAGTCCTTGGCTTCCGAGCGAGCCGTATACCTCGTCAGTTGACACGTGGTGGAAGCGAAATTGCGCACGGCGCTCACTGGGCAAGGAGGCCCAGTAGCCGCGCGCCACCTCCAGCAGGGTAAAGGTCCCGATGATGTTTGTATTGAGGAACGCGGCCGGACCGTCGATCGAGCGGTCGACATGACTTTCTGCGGCAAGATGGATGATGCCGTCCGGCTGGTAGCGCGTAAACAGCTCGGCGATCCCGGCGGCGTCGCAGATATCCACCTTTTCAAAGCAATGCCGATCCGATCCCGCTACGGATGCGAGGGAGTCGAGGTTGCCGGCATAGGTGAGCTTGTCGACGGTCACTACCGTGTGCAGGGTTTCATCTATCAAGTAGCGCACAAGCGTAGAGCCGATGAAACCGGCACCGCCGGTCACGAAGATAGTCTTCAAGCTATTTGGATTTTTTTCCATCGGCAGCGGTCAGCCTGGTTGGTCCGTACCGGACAATTCCCTGGCGACGCCCGCCAGATAGTCCCGGTACTCGCAGGCTGGCATGGTTTCCAGCAGTGCCTGGAAACGCTCAGTGCTGAGAAAGCCGCGGATAAAGGCCGCTTCTTCTGGACAACCAATCTTGATCCCCTGCCGTGTCTCTATGTTTTCGACATAGACTGACGCCTCGTGTAGGGCCGAACTCGTCCCCGCGTCGAGCCATGCAAAGCCACGGCTCAGTCGTCGTACCTGGAGTTCACCGCGCCTCATGTATTCGAGGTTGACTTCGGTTATTTCGAGCTCCCCCCGGGCTGAGGGCCGGATTGAGCCGGCGATGTCAACCGCCCCGTTATCGTAGATATAAACACCAGGAACCGCATATGGGCTCTTCGGACGGGCCGGCTTTTCCTCGATGGAGAGCGCATTTCCGGACTTATCGAATTCGACTACGCCATAGCGGCTCGGGTCCTTAACGTGATAGGCGAAGATGGAAGCGCCCTTCTCGAAGGCTCCCACCGCGCGGGAGAAGTCGTCGCCCCCCGAAAATATATTGTCGCCTAGCATAAGGACGAAATTGCTATCGCCGATGAATTCCCGGCCAATCAGGAGAGCCTCGGCAATACCATTGGGTCTGGCCTGCTCAAGAAATGAGAACGATACGCCCCATTGAGAGCCGTCCCTAAGGAGCTGCCGAAAGCGCGGCAGGTCGTGCGGGGTACTGATGATGAGGATTTCCCGGATGCCCGCAGCGATCAGGACCGTGATCGGATAATAGATCATCGGCTTGTCGTAGACCGGCTGTAATTGCTTGCTGGCGACCTGGGTCAAGGGAAAAAGGCGGGATCCGGATCCGCCAGCGAGAAGAATGGCCTTCATATTCAAGCTCACTCAGATTCTCCCTCTCGACGGCGCAAGGACCAGAATTTTGCCGTCACGAAATTAAGGGCAATCAGGAACGGCACAAGGATGAGTTGAGCAAAAAATGCAGAAAGCTCGGTGCTAACAAGCAATACACGCAGTAGTATCATATTGGCCACAATGGAAAATCCGTTTGCGGTCGCATAGCGTATCAGGTTCTTGCGAAAATCGAGTTTGTCGCCGGGCAGGAAAACCCATGTGTGGTTCAGGTAGTAGGTGAACAACAATCCGATCAGTGACACCGCGGCGATCGAGAAGACGGGGTCCAGATGCCAGATCGACACAAAGACATAAAAGAGCACCAGCGTGAGAATGAAATTTCCGCCCCCTACGAAGAGGAATTTCACCATCTCCATCAGGTTCGTGCGTCCAATAGACAGCGCCACTACGAAGATCCTAGAATTTCTCGCGAACGATGTAGTTCGGCTTTTTTCGAACTTCCTCGTTGATGCGCCAAACATATTCACCGATGACGCCCAGCATGATCATGATGAGGCCAGACAGACAGAGATTGACGATCATCAGGGGCGCCCAACCGTCAAAGGGTGTGTGTCCCATGGCCCAACTGGCTACGATGGTCATTGCATAGATGACCCCCGCAACCGACACCGCAAAGCCGCAAAGGGAAATGAAGCGGATCGGCAGGTAGGACGCATCGAGAATGGCGTCCATAAAATTCTTGAGGCGCTTGGCGAAATTATACTGTGAACGGCCAATCGTCCGCTTCTGGCGAACATAGGGGATTAGCTGCATGCGATACCCCGTCCAGAGCAGGTCGCCCTGAAAAAACCGATGGCGAACATCCACAGCATTGAACGCGTCCATGACCTTGCGGTCCATCAACACGAAATCGAAACCGCCGGCTGGTATCTGCGGGAGCGACAGCCGGATGATTCCGTAGGCGATCCTAGACGTCATCTTTGCCGCAAAGCCATCGGCTCGATCCGTTCGGTAGCACGCGACGATTTCTGCGCCCTCGCTCCACTTCGTCACCATTTGGGGAATTAGATCGACGGGATCCTGCAAGTCGGCGGAAATGTTGATAACAGCGTCCCCCCTGGCCTCAGCAAAGCCAGCAAGCATAGCTGCCATCTGCCCGAAGTTACGCGTGAAGGTGATACCGACGACCGAACTGTCATTCGCCTTGATGCCTCTTATCTCTTCCAGAGACCGATCGCGAGACCCATCGTCAACGAAAACTATCTCATAGGAGAAATCGTGCAAGGCACCATTCTCTGCAAATAGAGATTTTATCTTCTTGTAGGTTTCGGTCAGTGCCAGCTCGTTCTGGTATACCGCAACGACGAAAGATATTCTGCGAACCATGTGCTTCGAACTTTTCCCCGACCTCATTGACGTCAACCGCTGACTATCTATAGTGAATTTGAGACAGTTCGCTCTGCCGCCCGTCTAGCCGTTCATTAGAGATTGGCAGTCGCAGTTTGCCGAGTATTCCGCAGGACCGTCTTCGACACCCAATCCAACCATTCTACCCCTGCTAGTCGGTATAGAGCATCATTGCAAGATACTGCGCTATTTCGACCAAGGGCGCATCCGGACAACGCTGACGAGGGAGCAGCTTCACCACTTCCGTCCGGCATTGGAATGATCACAGAACGAGTAGTGCAAGACGCGCCCTACCTGATGACATAGCGGGGTCCGCCATGATAAACCGCCACCGGCTTTGTTAAGAGCTTTGTTTCGCTGTTCGAACCAGACTTTATTTCGTATTCACCCCATGAGACTTTGATGATCGATCGTTTTCGGGCCTGGGTCCTGAGTCTGCCGCGCCGCGGAAAACAAGCGATACTGCTCAGCTTCGACTTTGTTGCCCTGTCATGTGCATTGTGGGCCAGTTTTTGCCTTCGTTATGACTCATGGTACCTGCCCAACTCTTTGGATCAATGGATCGTCATTGTCCTCGCGCCGGTGGTGACCATCCCGGTCTTCATCCGTATGGGGCTTTATCGGGCAATCGTCAGATATCTGCCCGAGCGGGCGATGTGGACTATCCTGCGGGCCATGGTTATCGCCACGGTGGCATGGGTTGTACTCGTTTTTCTGTCTCAATTGGCGGGGCGCCTCGTTGTGCCCCGGTCCGTGCCACTGATTTATCTTGGCCTTGGGACCTTTATCATTGCCGGCAGTCGGTTTGCAGCAAAATGGACTTTCCTGCCGCAATTTGACCGAACGCTGGCAGCGCAGACGGCGGTGATCATTTATGGCGCGGGCGATGCGGGTATACAGCTTGCCCATTCGCTGCGTAGCACACATATGGTCGTTGCCTTCGTGGATGATAATCCCGCCTTGCACCGACGTGAACTGGCGGGAGTCAAGGTGCATAGTCCTGGCGCGCTGGGGGAACTGATAGCAGAGCACGGGGTAAAGGACGTCATCCTGTCGATCCCTTCGCTCACTGCCCAGCGCCGCAAGGAAATTGTTGCCTCCGTCAGCAAGCACGGCGTCAAAATCCGCGCGCTTCCATCCATCGTCGACCTCGTTACCGGCAAATACCTTGTTAGCCAGATCAAGGAAATCGACATCGTCGAACTACTTGGCCGTTCATCGGTGCCGCCAGATGCCGAACTGATCAAGCACATGATCGTCGGTCGCTCAATCATGGTCACGGGGGCCGGCGGCTCCATCGGCTCGGAGTTGTGTCGTAAGATAGCGAGTTGGAGACCCCGTTGCCTGGTGCTGTTTGAAGCCAATGAATTCGCGTTGTACCAGATCGAACAAGAGCTTTCCGAGCAGCAGGATCTGGTGGTCATCCCTGTCCTTGGCTCGGTCATTGATGGGGAACGCGTGAAGATGGTACTGGCGCAGCATGACATCAAGGTTGTGTTTCACGCTGCAGCTCACAAACATGTCCCTCTTGTTGAAGCCAATGCCGTGGAGGGTATCAAGAACAACGTTTTTGGCACGGCAGCGATAGCCGAGGCGGCCTACGCTCACGGTGTTGAGAATTTTGTCCTGATCTCAACGGATAAAGCAGTCCGACCAACAAATGTGATGGGCGCTACCAAGCGGTGGGCCGAGCTGATCGTAGGCAGCATAGCCATGCGCGCCAAGAGCGAGGCGACCGGACAGTGCTTTTGCGCCGTGCGCTTCGGCAACGTCCTCGGCTCCAACGGGTCCGTGGTTCCGCTCTTTAAACAGCAGATCGCAGCCGGCGGTCCCGTGACCCTGACAGACGCAGCCATGACGCGCTACTTCATGTCGATCCAGGAGGCTGCCGAGCTCATCGTGCAGGCCGGCGCGCTTTCAACGGGTGGCGACGTGTTCCTGCTCGACATGGGCGAGCCCATGCTGATCTCCGAGTTAGCCGAGAACATGATCCGGCTGGCGGGCTTGTCGGTGAGAAATGAGGCCAATCCCCACGGCGACATTGAAATCGTCGTCACCGGCAAGCGTCCTGGCGAGAAGCTCTACGAAGAGCTGTTCTACGATTCTTCGGGTGCCGAGATCACCAAGCATGCCAAGATAATGCGCGCTCCCGCGCGCGCGCGGTCCGTCTTCATTGCGAATCTGCTCACCGATCTCCAGTCGATCATCGAGCGTCACGACGAACAGGCGGCCCGCCAACTGCTGTTCGAAGCCGTCGAAAAAAGCGGCTAGGTTGGATCTCAACTTCAGCATGATTGCCGCGGCATACGAAGGGGCGACGGAGCCTTCAGCAGGGAGGGTCCATGCCACACGAAAGAGAGAGCGATGAGCGTCCTGAGCTTTGTAATCGTCGGGGCGAGCGGCACTGTGGGCCGACGGCTGGTTCCGGCGCTGGTCGATGCCGGCTGTCGCGTCGTTCTGATCGGGCGTGATACCGAGAAGCTGAACGGGATTTTTCCCGGCGCCGACATCGGCGACTACGCGGAAATCGGCAAGCGCGGTGGCGCGGGCTTTACGCTCCTTTACCTCGCCACCATCAACAATGACCAGGATGCGAACTATGACGCGTTCAAGGCTGTCAATGTCGACCTGGCCCTGGCCACGCGCGATCAGGCGGCCTTGGCGGGAATGGACCGCTTCGCCTATTTTTCGTCCACGCACGCCTTGGACGAGACCAACTCGTCCGCCTATGCTCGCTCGAAAAGGACTGCCGCCGAGCTTCTGGGGCAGAATGCGCCGATCGACACCCGCATCCTCTACCTGCCTGCCGTCACCGGCGAGACCCTGTCTGGACGGCTGGCGATGCTGAACAGATTGCCCGGTTTCGTGTCGCGCCCGATGCTCTCAGTTCTCAAGGCCATCAAGCCCACCGTGACCATCCCGGACATCGTGACGGCGCTCCTCACCCTCGATGACACGCGGGAGGACGAGCTGGTTGTCTCGACAGACCAGGAGCGCAACCCCTTCTTCGTGGGCTTCAAATGGCTGATGGATTTTGCCAGCGCGCTGGCGATCCTGCTGCTGCTCTGGTGGTTGATGATTGCCGTTTGGGTGGTAATCAAAGCGCAGTCGCCGGGACCTGGCATTTTCAGCCAGACGCGCGTTGGCCGTCACGGCAAACCATTCACCTGTTACAAGTTCCGCACAATGCACACGTCCGCCCCCAATGTCGCGACGCACCAAGTCCCGATCTCGGCGGTGACGCCGCTGGGCGGCTTCCTGCGGAAATCCAAGATCGACGAGTTGCCGCAGGTCTTCAATATTCTGGCCAACCAGATGAGCCTTGTTGGACCGCGCCCCTGCCTCCCCTCGCAAACGGAACTGATTGCCGAGCGGCAGGCGCGCAACGTACTGAGCATAAAGCCTGGCATCACTGGGCTTGCGCAGGTAAACGACATTGACATGAGCGACCCGGTGCGATTGGCAAAGTGGGACGAGCGCTACCTCAAGTTGCGTTCGCTGCTGTTCGACATAAAGCTGATCATTCAAACCGGCCTGGGTCGGGGCCGGGGCGATAATGTCCGCCAGGACCGAGCCTAGCCAAGACGAACCGCTTTCGCTGCCTATCCTTGTTATAGAAATTCAGAGTGGCCACCATGCTGACCGACCTCCTGCAAAAAATCGACGATCGTACCGCAACGATCGGTATTGTCGGACTTGGCTATGTCGGCCTACCTTTGGCGCTGCGCTTCGCCGAAGTCGGCTACAAGACCATCGGTTTCGACATCGACCCCGACAAGGTCGGGCAGTTGATGGCGGGCCGGAGCTATATCGAGCACATCTCCCCTCAGAGCATCGAGCGATTGCTGGCAAGCGGCTTCGAGGCCACCACAGATTATGCCCGTGCCACCGATGCCGACGCGCTTATCCTGTGCGTCCCGACGCCCCTCGACAAACACCGCGAACCCGACCTGAGCTATGTGCTCAACACCACCGACGCGCTGGTGCCCTACCTGCGGCCGGGACAATTGCTTTCCCTGGAAAGCACTACCTATCCTGGCACCACCGACGAAGCACTACTGCCCCGCATCCAGTCGCGCGGGCTCGAGGTCGGCAAGGACTTTTTCCTCGTCTATTCACCCGAGCGCGAAGATCCGGGCAACGCCAAATTCACCACCCAGACCATTCCGAAGGTCTGCGGCGGCGTAACCCCCAACTGCCTCAAGGTCGGGGTCGCTCTTTATTCCAGCGTCATCAACAGCGTGGTGCCAGTGAGTTCGACGCGCGCCGCGGAACTGACCAAGCTGCTCGAGAACATCCATCGCGCCGTCAATATCGGTCTCGTGAACGAGATGAAGATCGTTGCCGACAAGATGGATATCGACATCTACGAGGTTATCCGCGCCGCTGCGACCAAGCCGTTCGGCTTCGTGCCCTATTACCCGGGTCCGGGCCTCGGTGGCCATTGCATCCCCATCGACCCCTTCTACCTGACCTGGAAGGCGCGGGAATACGGCGTCAACACGCGCTTCATCGAGCTGGCGGGCGAGGTCAATTCCGCCATGCCCGACTTCGTAATCGGCAAGGTCGTGGGCGCGCTCAACAACCGCCGCAAGTCCCTTAACGGCAGCCGCGTCCTGGTCCTGGGTCTGGCCTACAAGAAGAATGTCGACGACATGCGCGAGTCCCCCTCAGTGGTGTTGATGGAACGCATGGAAAATCTCGGCGCGACGATCGCCTACAGCGATCCGCATATCCCTGTTTTTCCGCACCTGCGCGACCATCGCCATTTCGACCTCGCAAGCGTTGAGTTGACGCCCGAAAACATTGCCGGCTTCGATTGCGTGCTGATCGCGACCGACCATGACCGGTTCGACTACGATCGCATCAAGCAGCACGCACAACTGATCGTCGACAGTCGTGGCCGCTACCTCGAACCGGCCGACCACATCGTGAGGTCCTGAGAACTCATGCACACTTTCGCTCCCCCGGTGACCGACCGCCAGATCCGCTTTGCCCTTGTTGGCTGTGGCCGCATCGCGCAGAGCCACATTGCCGCGATCGCCAAGCACCACAACCGCGCCCAGCTCGTCGATGTCTGCGACATCGTTCCCGGCGCAGTTGAGGCGGCCGCGGAGCAGGCCCGAGCCCGGCCGCATGCAAGCCTCGGCGCCATGCTTGAAAGGACCGATGCAGACATCGTCGTCCTGACCACCCCGAGTGGCCTGCATCCCGAGCAGGCTATCGAGATCGCGCGCTCTGGCCGCCATGTTATGACAGAAAAGCCGATGGCCACGCGCTGGGCCGACGCGCAGCGCATGGTCAAAGCGTGCGATGCGGCGGGCGTCCGACTTTTCGTGGTCAAGCAGAACCGCCGCAATGCCACCCTGCAATTGCTCAAGCGCGCCATCACGCAGGGGCGCTTTGGCCGTATATACATGGTCAACATCAATGTGTTCTGGACGCGGCCCCAGGAATACTATGACGCCGCGGATTGGCGCGGCACTTGGGAATTCGACGGTGGCGCCTTCATGAATCAGGCCAGCCACTACGTTGACCTGCTCGATTGGTTGATCGGCCCGATCGAAAGCCTCCAAGCATATACCGGCACGCTGGCCCGCAATATAGAGGCGGAGGACAGCGGTGTCGTCAGTCTGCGCTGGCGCTCGGGCGCGATGGGCTCGATGAATGTCACCATGCTGACCTACCCCAAGAATCTCGAGGGGAGCATCACCATCCTCGGCGAGAAGGGGACCGTCCGCGTCGGCGGCCTGGCCGTTAATCAGATCCAGCACTGGGAGTTCGCCGAGCCGCATCCCGACGATGCCGAGCTGGAGAGCGCGAGCTACGAGACCAGCTCGGTCTACGGCTTCGGTCACCCGCTCTACTACGACAATGTCATCCACGTCCTGCGCGGCGAGGCTGCTCCCGAGACCGATGGCCGCGAGGGTCTGAAATCGCTCGAAGTACTCACCGCTATCTACCGCGCCGCTCGGGACGGGCAACGCGTCCACCTGCCGCTCGACCCCCTATAGGATTGCCAATGGCCAGCGCCATCGACTTCATCGATCTCAAGTCCCAGTATGCGGCGCTCAAGCCCTCGGTGGACGCCCGCATTCAGGCTGTCTTGGACCATGGCCAGTACATTATGGGTCCCGAAGTCGGGGAGATGGAGACCAAGCTGTCCGCTTATGTCGGCGGTGCGGAATGCATCAGCGTATCCTCAGGCACCGAGGCGCTGCTGATCGCGCTGATGGCCGTAGGCATCGGCCCCGGCGACGAGGTGATCACCTCTCCCTTCACCTTTGCCGCGACCGCCGAGGTCATCGCGCTGGTGGGGGCGACCCCGGTCTTCGTCGATATCGAGCCCGATACCTGCAATATCGATGTCAGCTTAGTCGAAGCCGCGATCACGAGCCGCACGCGAGCCATCATGCCGGTTTCGCTCTACGGCCAGACCGCAGACATGCAGGAGCTCAACGACATCGCCGACCGGCACGGTCTCGCAGTCATCGAGGATGCCGCGCAGAGTTTCGGCGCGACCTATCGTGATGCCACGAGCTGCAATGTCAGTCGTATCGGCTGCACCAGCTTTTTCCCAAGCAAGCCGCTCGGATGCTATGGCGATGGGGGAGCCATCTTCACCTCGGATCCCGAACTGGCAACCGTCATGCGCCAGATCCGCGTGCACGGCCAAGGCAAGCGCTATCACCATGTCCGCGTCGGCGTCGGCGGCCGCATGGACACGATCCAGGCGGCTGTCATCCTGGCCAAGCTCGAACAGTTCGAGTGGGAGGTCGAGCGTCGTCTCGCGATCGGCCAGCGCTACCTGGATCGCCTTTCCGGTATTAATTCCATCCAGTTGCCAGTCGTCCGGCCGGACCGGAGCTGCGTATGGGCGCAGTTCACTATCCAGGTGGCCGATCGCGATGCCGTTGTCGCAGCCCTCAAGGAACAGGGTATCCCCACTGCCATCCACTACCCCATTCCGCTGCACCTGCAGCCGGCCTATGGTCCGATCTCGCGCATTTCCGGCACCTTGAGCAATGCCGAGGCAGTCTCGAAGCGCGTGCTGAGCCTTCCCATGCACCCCTATCTGTCGGAAGAGACGCAGGACATGATCATCGCGGCCCTGCCGCTATGATCGCGGCCAGCCGCTGTGGGTCCGCCCATGAGCCTCATTGACAGAGTGAAGCAAGCGCTGGGTGGCCCATTCATGCGGGCCGTAGGCATTCTTGTCGGCGGCACGGTCGTGGCCCAGGCCATTCTGGCCGCCACGCTGCCGGTGGCCACTCGGCTCTACACGCCTGCTGATTTCAGCACCCTCGCGGTCTTCACCGGTATCATCGCCATTCTCTCCGTCGGCACCTGCCTGCGCTTCGACATCGCTGTACCGCTTCCCTTGAAGGATGAGGACGGCATGGCGGTCGTGCTGCTCTCCCTGGGCATAGCCGCGGCGCTCAATTTGGTGCTGCTCGTCGCGGCCGCGCTGTTCTCCACGACCCTCGCCGGATGGCTGGGCCACCCGGAGCTGGCGCCTTATCTCTGGCTGGTGCCGGTGGCGACATTTCTGGCCGGCGCCTACAGCACGCTGCAATTCTGGTTCGTCCGGCGCAAGCAGTTCGGTCAGCTCGCCCGCAATCGGGTCATGCAGGCTGCCGGCAATTCAGCGACGCAGATCACGCTGGGCGTAGCCGGCATCGCGCCACTCGGGCTGCTGCTCGGCCAACTCGCAAACAGCGGCGTGGGTTCCATTCGCCTTGGTTGGCGCTTGTGGCGCGAAGAACAGGCAACGATCGGACGGGTCGGACGTCACGATATCGCCCGCATGGCGCGGCAATACGACCGCTTTCCCAAGTTCTCGACGCTGGAGGCCATGTGTAACAGCGCGGCAGTCTACCTGCCGATCATCCTGCTCAGTGCCTGGTCGGTAGGCCCGGAAGCGGGCTATCTGAGCCTAGGCATGTATGCGATGCAGGTGCCGATGAGCCTGATCGGCAACGCAGTGTCTCAGGTCTACATGTCGAGAGGCCCGGAAGAGGCGCGAGCCGGCACAATGGGCAGGTTCACCGCCGAGGTGCTCGGGGGCCTGCTCAAGAGTGGCGTCGGGCCGATCATCTGCATAGGCGTGGTGGCGCCCGAACTCTTCCGGCTGGTCTTCGGTGCAGACTGGACCCGCGCCGGCGTCCTGGTCACCTGGATGACCCCCTGGTTCGTCATGCAGTTTCTGGCCTCACCCATCTCCCTGGCCCTGCACATCCAGAACCGCCTGCGCGAGGCCTTTCTTCTGCAGGGCTTTGGCCTCGTCATGCGCACTGGCACGGTGGCGCTGGCTGTCTCGCTGCCCGGCGCCTACCTGTCGGAAGCCTATGCCCTGTCAGGGGCAGTGTTCTACGCATTGTATCTTGCGGTCGTCCTGCGTCTGACCGGCGTCACGCCCGACACAGTGCTCACCCGGCTGTTCTCATCCATTCCGATCCTGGCGTTCTGGATCGTCACAGGCCTGAGTGGCCGCTTCGCGATCGAAGGACTTCTTACATACGCAAGCCTCTAGGCAAGCGGGCAAGACCTAATTGCAAAATGGGCTTGGCCACCTAGGGGTAGCGTCTCCGGACACTGAACTACTGAATAGGGCCCAGTCGAGGGCTGGCATGGTGATCCCGGTAGGTAACAGAAAATGCGCCATCACGATATGTCTACGCGCGTACAGCGTCTCGAATCTCTAGGCGTTCTACCGATCCACGCGAAGCCATTAGTCCTGCAACAATGCCCCACGAAAGCATCGGAAGAGCCCAGAAAACTGCCTTTACCGTCGCTATCAGCACCAAGGACATTGCGGACCAGTAGAATGCCAAGCGAACCTTCGGATCGTCGCAACGATCTATAAGTACCGCTTTGGCAGAATGCACAAAAGCGCCAACACAACCAGTCAAGTAAAGAATAAAACCTAACAGGCCAAACTGCTGCCATGACGACAATGCATTGTGAATGTACCGACCAAAGTCCTCGTTGGAACGAAATTGCCCGCCATAGTCCCCAATTATTGGGCTACTGACAATGGCCGCCCAACCCTCATGCAACAACTGAGACCGCTCATCAAGAGACCGGGAACCCTCCGGATCAAATATCTCCATCTGACGCGGGGTTATCTCAGCCGGTGAACTGGGATGCTCAAACGCGGTCTCAAAAAAAGGCAGATTCTTCTCCGCCCAAAGCCCGCCAAGAGCTAGCACGAACAGGAGCATCGAAAACAAAACTGCCACCGCGGCGGGCCAGTAGAGTTTACGCGAGAGGCATGTGATACCCCAAGCGAAGGCGAGTACTGTGCCCCCTATGAACTCGGAACGTCCCCCAATCATAAACAACGCTAACAACGAAGGTCCGATCATAATCGCTTGCTTTAGCGGGCTACGAACGAAAGCAATTGCGATTGCGACGACGGGCAACACCGAACGCGCCAACGCTTGGTAATTTGCGGCCTCATATATTAAGCCATTCCACGTGTTGGGATCTAGTTTTAGTGCATCGCGGTCCGATAAAGCTATAGAAATGGAAACAGTTACAGCAAGCGACACGACCACAAGCCCTGTAATGGGTCCGTTGCGTGGCATCAGCACCCCAATCAAGTATATGCAGGCTGCACTACCAGCGAATTTGATCCCCTCAGAAAACAGGACTCGATGCTGCTGAACGGCATCGCCGAAAACGCGGTAGCCGAGCACATAGGCGATGACTACCACGAAGAACGCGATGAACGGCAGGTGCCAGCGCAAGTCTACTTTTTGCTTCAGAGCCAAAACCACCGATATGGGCCCTAGCACACCAAGGCCCATGATGTTCAAAACGCTCCAACCGTTGCCAATCACAAGCGGCACAAGACCCCATGCCGACAGCATGTGATACGCAAAAAAACCTGGGAAAATTGCTAGTAAAACAACCAACGCCGCAACTTCGCCCGCCACAGTTACTCGTTGGCCGGCAACTTGCTCAATCACCATTCTCACCGCTGCGTGATTCCTGTAGAAGCGTCTAAAACCGTCTAGCCGCATACCTCAGAAGGTCCAGTTTTGTCATGACAAAAAAACTATCCGTTCTATACATGGACGGCGTAGGCCCGTTTGGCGGCGCATCCCGAAGCCTCTTCGAGGCGGTGGGCGCATTGCCACAAGGGACAGTCAATGCGTACTTTCTGGCCACCAAAGGAACATCGGTAGACTTCTACGAGACGATTGCGTCGGATCTGATACAAACCCGTGGACTCTCGCGATTTGACAATACGCGTTACAGCCACTACGCGGGCAGACGTTGGCTTATACTGCTTCGAGAGGCGTATTTGGCCCCGCACTCTTACTTCGCCGTGAGGGCAGCGAAGAAACGTTGGGGCGGGAAAATAGACCTTATCCACACCAATGAAGTGCTGGAGATATTTCCGGCCATATACGCCAAGCGCATGCTCAATGTCCCGCTTGTTGTGCATGTACGTTCGGTGCAAAACTTGGACCCAAAGTCGAAGCGATACAGGCTGATTTGTAACTTACTTCGAAAGCACGCCGATGCGGTCATCGCCATCGATGAAAACGTTCGCGCTTCACTTCCTGCCGATATTGCGGTTGACGTCATCCACAACTCTTTCACGCCGAAAGTCGCCAACACTCCAGATGTAGAGCTTATCCGAGCGATCGAAGCGTTGCCTAATGAAACGTTAAAGGTGGGCTTTGTTGGTAACCTGCACCATTCCAAGGGCCTCTTTGAAATGGTGGAAGCAGCAAGGCTGCTAAAGGACCAAGGTAGATATGTAGACTTCGTAATTGTGGGTGGAACGACGATCAGCGACACCGGGCCGTCGGCGGCTGCCCTTTCGAAAAGCGGCTTGGCGCAAAACATACGATCAGAGCTTTTTAAACGCGCCAAGGAATTGGGTGTGGCAGACAGGTTTCACATGCTCGGAGCCACGACAGACATCCAATGCGTTTACACTAGAATCGACGTGATTTGCTTTGCAAGCCACTACGACGCTCCGGGAAGGCCGATATTCGAGGCCGCGTTTGCTGGCGTTCCAAGTATCGTCGCCATTACAGATCCTTCTCCCGATACATTGGTACCAAACACAACCGGCATTGCCATTCCCCCACGAGATGCGGAGGCCTTAGCAAAAGCTATCTCCCGTTTTGACGCTGACCGGTTTGAGATACGCCGAATGGGAGACGCCGCTCGCCAGCTAGCCGTCAACAATTTCTCCCCAGCAACAAACTCAGAACAACTCCTAGAGGTCTACAAGCGCGTTAAGAGGATTGCGGCGTGAGAGTCGCAAATTATGTCCAAGACTTCTGAATTTCTTCCAACCTAGGTCGTCACGAACCTGGACACGATTTTCGAGACCGCTCACCCCAGGGGTGCTGCATCCTACTTCGACATCCGGCCCCAGCCGGATTCTGCGGTCAAACTGGTTCTCTGGCTTGCGCTCATAACCGCCGCACACGGAATCGGTGTTTTTGAAGAGCGGCTTGAAGGACAGCATCCTCGGTCGGCTGACAGCGGCGCGTCAATTTCGATGCCGTCGTCTTACTGACCATTTGAATTCGCCGCCACCGGCACGGCCAATGCCGTTTTCTTCATGAAAACATTTGTCAATTTCGGCTGGGCCGGTGTCGTCGCCTTCTCACTATCGTCGGGCAGGCCCTCCGCCTCTTCGCGCGATCCGACGACCTGTCGGTTCAGTGCATGCGGGTGATTTTCTGCTGGTTCATATTCTCGGGTGGCCTTTTCGGGTCGATGTTCAGCAATAGCTTCCTGCTCATGTTCATCGCCATGGTGACCATCAAGGTGCTGCCTAGCGTGGAGAGCGAAGCCGTAACCGAAAGCGCAACTCCTAGCCTCGCCTGACGCACTACTCGTCCGGCTGCCTTTCGGCCACGGTGTCGCCGGCCTTGTTTACCCAGCCGACCTGCCGTGCCGGCACGCCGAGCATCAGGGCGTAGTCAGGTACATCGCGCGTCACCACGGCGCCAGCGCCAATCAGGGCATAACGCCCGATGGTGACGCCGCAGACGATTGTGGCATTGGCGCCGATGCTGGCTCCGCTCCTGACCAAGGTGGTCCTGAACTCTTCCTTCTTCTCAAGAAAGGCGCGCGGATTGACGACATTGGTGAAGACGCAGGAGGGACCGCAGAACACACCGTCTTCGAGCTCGACACCCTTGTAGAGCGAGACATTGTTCTGAATCTTGCAATTGTCGCCGACCGACACGCCCGGTCCGACCATGACGTTCTGGCCGAGCACGCAGTTGCGCCCAATGCTTGCGCCGCCCATGACATGGCTGAAATGCCAAACACGGCTTCCCTCGCCAATGATGGCCCCCTCGTCCACATAGGCACTTTCGTGAATAGTCGCTGGCATGAGGCTCTCTTGCACCGATAGAGGGGTTTCGGCTTCATTAGCATGACCGGCATCACCCTTGGCAAGCCCGGCAAGACGCCCGCGGCCGTCATGAGGACGGAACTGAACAACCCTTCCAAAGCACCGGCGCTGATGGTATCAGCCCCCAGATTGTCAAAACACCTAGTCGCCCCGCATGGGCTGCTAGCAGCAGTTCAGGAATGCAGATGGCTAACGAGACGGCAGGCAAACGCCCATATCAGATCTGCACGAACTGCATCATGGACACTTCCGACTCCAAGATCGTCTTCGACGATCGCGGCCGGTGTGAGTATTGCAACAATTACCACAAGAACATTGTGCCGCACTGGCACCCCAACGAGCAGGGCACGCGCGAACTCGAGCCCATGCTCGAGCAGATTCGCCGCGACGGCAAGGGCAAGGACCACGACTGCATCATCGGCATCAGCGGCGGCGTGGATTCGTCCTATGTCGTCTATCTGGCCAAGGAAAAGTTCGGCCTCCGCCCCCTACTCTTTCACGTGGATGCCGGATGGAATTCGCAACAGGCCGTCAACAATATAGAAAAGCTCGTCGACGGGCTGGGCCTCGATCTCCATACCGAAGTGATCAACTGGCAGGAAATGAAAGATCTGCAGCTCGCCTTCTTCAAGGCGCAGGTGCCCCATCTCGACACGCCGCAGGACCACGCCTTCTTCGCCGGCCTCTACAACTACGCGGCCAAGAACGGCGTGAAGTACATCCTGACCGGCGCTAACTATTCCACCGAATGCGTGCGCGAGCCGCTCGAATGGCACTATCACGCTTCCGACCTTCGCCAGCTCAAGGACATCCACAAGCGCTTCGGCACGCGCCCGCTCAAAACCTTCCCGCTGGCGGACATCTTCACCTTCAAGCTCTATTATCGCTTCGTGAAGAACGTGCGCGTGGTCAAGCCGCTCAACCATATCCCCTTCTTCAAGGAAGCGGCGATGCAGGAACTGTCCGACAAGTTCGGATGGCAGCGCTATGCGCACAAGCATTACGAGTCGCGCTTCACGCGCTTCTACGAGGGCTACTGGCTGCCGACGAAATTCGGCTATGACAAGCGCCGCGCGCACTTCTCGAGTCTCATCCTGACCGGCCAGATGACCCGGGAAGAGGCCCTCGAGAAAATCGCCAAGCCCGCCTATAATCCTGAAGACGTGAACCAGGATTTCGAATACATCGCCACTAAGCTTGGTCTCCCCGTCGAAGAATTGCGCGCGATCCATGCCGGTCCGAACAAGACCTACAAGGACTACAAGAACGCGATGACCTTTATCGACTTGGGCACCAGGGTCCTGCGAGCACTGGGCATTCAGAAGGCTGTGATGCGATGATCACCATCGTCGACTACGGGCTGGGGAACATCAGTGCGTTCTCCAACATGTACAAACGGCTCAACATCGAGAGCCGCTTGGCCCGTTCGTCCGACGAATTGCTCGGCGCCACCAAGCTCATCCTGCCCGGCGTAGGCCATTTCGACCACGCCATGGACCTGCTCGATGCCTCCGGCATGCGTGGCACGCTCGACGATCTCGTCCTGCGCCAGCAGGTCCCAGTCGTAGGCATCTGCGTAGGGATGCAGATCCTCGCCAACAGCAGCGACGAAGGCACACGGGCCGGCCTGGGCTGGATTCCTGGTCACGTCCAGTCGCTGCGCAAGCTGCCGATCGGCAATGACATGCCCCTACCCCATATGGGCTGGAATGACGTGTCGGCGACCCAGTCCTTCGGTCTCTTCTCGGGGCTCGAAACCGACGCCCGCTTCTATTTCCTTCATTCGTTCTATTTTGCCGCCGCCAACCAGAACGATGTCGCGGCCATTGCGAATTACGGCCAGGATTTCCCATGTGCCGTGCATGCAGGCAATGTCACCGGCGTGCAGTTCCACCCCGAGAAAAGTCACCACTGGGGTGCGCGGCTCCTCAAGAACTTCGCCGAGTTCTGACCGTGCTGCGACCCAGAATCATTCCGTGCCTGCTGGTCAGCGATGGTGGCCTCGTCAAGACGCAGCGCTTCAAGGATCCCAAATATGTCGGCGACCCGATCAATGCGGTGAAGATCTTCAACGAGAAAGAGGCCGACGAGCTCGTCGTCCTCGATATCGACGCCACCGCGCAGCGGCGCGAGCCCGACTTCACCATGATCGGCCATCTGGCGGTCGAGTGCCGCATGCCGCTCTGCTACGGTGGCGGCGTCACGACGCGCGAACAAGCCAAGCGTATCATCGGACTCGGCGTCGAAAAGGTCGCCATTAGCGCTGCGGCCATCAACAATCCGGCGCTGGTCTCGCAGATCGCCGATGAAGTCGGCAGCCAGAGCGTGGTCGTCGTGCTCGACGTCAAGAAACCCATGTTTGGCAAGGACTTTGACGTATATACCCACAATGGCAGCAAGAAGGTCCGTGAGGGCCTGGCCGCGCTCGTCGCCGAGTTCGAAAGCCGCGGTGCCGGGGAGTTGGTCATCAACTCCATCGACCGTGACGGCATGATGAAGGGCTATGACCTCGATCTGGCCGAGCGCATCCGCTCGACCACCAAGCTGCCGGTCACGGTTCTAGGTGGCGCCGGTTCGCTTGACGATATCGGTGCGCTGATTGGCCGATGCGGCATTATCGGCGCGGCCGCTGGTAGCCTCTTCGTGTTCAAGGGCAACTACCGGGCGGTCCTGATCAATTATCCCAACCCGGCGCAGAAGGACGAGATCGTCCTGAAGAACCTGCCGCGCTGAGGCGCGTCGCCAGCAAATGCACCAGCACCGGCGCGTATCGTCAGTGCTCGACGAGAATGGATAGACAGGAATGTTCGACGGCAAGACGCTCTTGATTACCGGAGGGACCGGCTCCTTCGGCAATACCGTGCTCAAGCGGTTTCTGGACACCGGCATTCGGGAAATCCGCGTGTTCAGCCGCGACGAGAAGAAGCAGGACGACCAACGCAAGCGGTTCCAGAGCGACAAGCTTAAGTTCTATATCGGCGACGTGCGGGACCCGGGCAGTGTCCTTTCAGCCACGCGAGGCGTGGACTTCATCTTCCACGCAGCCGCACTCAAGCAGGTTCCCTCTTGCGAATTCCACCCGATGGAAGCGGTCAAGACCAACGTGCTGGGCACGGAAAACGTGCTCGAGGCGGCGATCCACAATGGCGTCAGCCGCGTCGTGTGCCTTTCGACCGACAAGGCCGTCTACCCTATCAACGCCATGGGTATCTCAAAGGCCTTGATGGAAAAGGTCATGGTCGCCAAGTCGCGCGAGCTGGTCAATTCTGAGACGGTGATCTGCGGCACCCGCTACGGCAATGTCATGGCCTCGCGCGGTTCGGTGATCCCGCTCTTTGCACAGCAGATTGCCGATGCTAGACCCATCACCATAACGGATCCCCATATGACGCGCTTCATGATGACGCTGTCCGATGCCGTGGACCTCGTGCTCTACGCGTTTACGCATGGCAACAACGGCGACATCTTTGTGCAGAAGGCGCCTGCCGCCACTATCGGCGTTCTGGCCGATGCGATGCGCCAGCGTCTCGGCGTAGCGGAGCACCCGATCGACGTCATCGGCACCCGTCACGGAGAAAAGCTCTATGAGACGCTGCTCAGCCGCGAAGAAATGGCCAATGCGGTCGACATGGGCGACTACTATCGCATTCCGCCCGACCTCCGCGACCTCAACTACGCGAAGTATGTCGAACAGGGCGAAACGACGATCACCGGCGCCGAGGATTACAATTCACACAATACCACGCGCCTTGACGTCGACAGCATGGCCGACCTGCTGATGAAGCTCGACTTCTTCCGTGACCTCGTGGCCGGACGCACGCCGACGCTGGAGGATTGATGGCAACGATCGCAGTCACCGGGGCCAACGGTTTCATCGGCAAGAATCTCGTCGTGCGGCTGAGCGAGATCGATCACCAGGTCGTTGAGATAGGGCATGATCTGGACGTCGATGCCATCGCCGAAAAGCTCGGCGGCGCGGACTTCGTCGTGCACCTGGCCGGCGTCAACCGACCCGAAACCGAGGCCGAATTCGAAGCTGGCAACCTCGGCATGAGCGAAAAGCTCGCCACCGCCCTGGGACAACTCGAAAAGCCGCTGCCGCTCGTTTATTCCTCGTCCATTCAGGCCGAGCACGACAATCCCTACGGGCGCTCCAAGCGCGCCGCGGAGGATGTCCTCACTGCCTATGGCAAAGCCAGCGGCGCGGCGGTGCATATCTGGCGGCTGCCCAATGTTTTCGGCAAGTGGTGCCGGCCCAACTACAATTCCGTCGTCGCCACCTTTTGCAACAACATCGCCAAGGGCCTGCCGATCAAGATCAACGACCCCGATGCATTGCTTCGCCTCGTCTATGTAGACGACGTGATTGAGGCGTTGCTCGCTCTCATCGCCAATGGGGGCGGCACACCGGTTGCGGTCGAGCCGGTCTACCAGACAACGCTGGGAGCCCTCGTGACCGAGATCGAGACCCTGCGCGACAGCCGCCAAACCCTGGTCACAGGTGCCGTCGGCACGGGCTTCAGGCGGGCCCTGCACGCGACCTATCTCAGCTATCTCGAGCCCAAGGATTTTGCATACCCGCTCGTCGCGCATACCGATCCGCGCGGCACGTTCGCCGAAATGCTGCGAACGCCGGATGCGGGCCAATTTTCCTTCTTCACCGCACATCCGGGTATTACCCGCGGCGGACACTATCACCACAGCAAGACCGAGAAGTTCCTGGTCGTCCAGGGCAAGGCCCGCTTCGGCTTCCGGAACGTCCTAACGGACGAGACCTTCGCGTTGGAGACCAATGCGGACCAGCCCCAAGTGGTCGAAACGGTGCCGGGTTGGTCCCATGACATCACCAATATCGGCGACGACACCATGGTCGTCATGCTCTGGGCCAATGAAGTGTTCGACCGGAATAAGCCCGACACGATAGCCTCGAGGGTGCTACCGCAATGAAGCGTCTCAAAGTTGCAACCGTTGTCGGCACCCGGCCGGAGATCATCCGCCTGTCCCGCGTGCTCGCCAGGCTTGACGAGCACTGCGATCACCTGCTGATCCATACCGGCCAGAACTACGACTACGAGCTGAACGAGATTTTCTTCAGCGACCTCGGTGTGCGCCGCCCGAACATATTTCTGGAAGCGGCGGGCGATACGGCGGCTCAGACTATCGGCAACATTATCGGCAAGGTCGATGCCGTACTTGCCGAGCAAAAGCCCGAAGCTCTGCTAGTATTGGGTGACACCAATTCCTGCCTCGCGGTCATTCCCGCCAAACGCCGCAAGGTGCCAATCTTCCACATGGAAGCTGGCAATCGCTGCTTCGATATGCGCGTCCCGGAAGAAATTAATCGTCGCATCGTCGATCATACTGCAGACGTCAACTTGACCTATTCCGATATTGCCCGCGAATACCTCCTGCGCGAGGGTCTACCCCCCGATCGCACGATTAAGACCGGCTCCCCAATGTTTGAGGTATTGACGCATTACCGCAGCCAGATCGATGCCTCCGATGCGCGCCAGCGCCTGGGTCTCACGGAGAACAAATATGTCGTGGTGAGCGCTCATCGCGAAGAAAACGTCGATTCGGACATTAACTTTGGCAAGCTCATCAACCTTCTCAATGGTGTCGCGGAACAGTTTGACGAACCCGTGATTGTTTCGACCCATCCACGGACAAAAAAGCGTATCGACGCGATGGGGGCCACCTTCCACCGTAATGTGCAATTGCTCAAACCCTTGGGTTTCCATGACTACGTCAACCTGCAAATGGGTGCGCGCGTGGTGATGTCCGATAGCGGCACCATCACTGAGGAGTCCTCCATCCTCAATTTCCCGGCTGTGAACCTGCGCGAGGCCCACGAGCGACCCGAAGGCATGGAAGAAGCTTCGGTTATGATGACCGGTCTCGACCTCGATCGCGTATTACAGGCCATGGCAATTTTGAGCACGCAGGGACGCGGCGTTGATCGGACATTGCGACAGGTCGCCGATTACTCGATGCCCAATGTCTCTGACAAGGTCGTGCGCATCATCCACTCATATCGAGATTACGTCATGCGCACGGTGTGGAAGCAAACCATCTGAATATGCGCATCCTCGTCCTCAGTCAGTATTTCTGGCCCGAAAATTTCCGCGTTAACGACCTCGTCGCGGAGCTGGTTCACCGTGGCCACGAGGTCACTGTCCTGACCGGCGAGCCGAACTATCCCGGCGGGGTGATTTTCCCCGAGTTCAAGGCTGACCCCAACGCCTACAGTCGCTACGAAGGCGCTGACATCGTTCGCGTTGGTCTTCTGCCACGTGGACAGGGCGGATTGCGCCTCGTGCTCAACTACTTCTCCTTCGTTCTTTCAGCCAGCATTTGCGGCCCATGGAGATTGCGAGGTCGGCCTTTTGACGCGATCTTTGTGTTCGAACCGTCACCGATCACCGTCGGCATTCCTGCCATCGTCCTAAAGTGGACGAAACGGGCACCGATTGCATTCTGGGTTCTCGATCTCTGGCCCCAATCATTAGAGGCGGTTGGCGCGGTTCGCTCAAAATTCGTGCTTTCTCTTGTCGATCGTCTAGTGCGCTTCGTTTATTGGCAATGCGACGCGATCCTGGCGCAGTCGAAGAGCTTCATGGAGGTCATCGGCCGGCAGATCGATGACGCGTCCCGAATCGTCTATTTTCCGAGTTGGGCCGAGGAGGCTCCTGTCGGTTCTGCCCCCCTCGCACCCGAGGTCCCCGAGCGCCCAGATCTTTTCAATATCGTGTTTACCGGCAACGTCGGCGAGGCACAGGATTTCGGTTCGGTGCTTGACGCAGCCCATGAGCTCCGCAGCGAACCGGTCCGATGGATCATCGTCGGCGACGGCCGAAAATCAGCCTGGCTCACCGAAGAGGTTAAACATCGAAGACTTAGCGATCAAGTGATCATGCCCGGTCGTTTCGGCCTCGATCGCATGCCCTCATTCTTCCGGCATGCAGATGCCTTATTGGTCACACTACGTGACGAACCCATCTTCGCCCTGACCATTCCGGGAAAGGTACAAACCTATCTCGCCGCCGGCATTCCGATACTCGCAATGCTCAATGGCGAGGGCGCTCGGGTTGTTGCTGATGCCGGTGCCGGGCTGTCGGTGCCCGCGGGTGACAGCGCGGGATTGGTCGGAGCCATACGTAGCATGATGGCGATGAACGACGATGAAAAGCAGGCCATGGGGCGACGTGGCCTTGCCTGCCTTCGGAGAGATTTTGACCGGAACACGCTAATTGAGCAGCTTGAAAAACTGCTGACAGACCTCGCATTTCGAATTTCGTCGCCTGATCATTGAGACCTCAGCAGTTAACCGAGTAAGCACTCAAGGACTATGGCACTGTTCCATTTTCACTTGCCGATCAGTGGCTGATATCAGACATCAAGGACGACATTCATCAACACTGAGACGTAGTCTTGTGAGTGACCTACTTCCAAACGTCGAGATCTACATTCTCGATATAGCGAGCCACAACATTCACCGATTTCCACCCTCCAGCGCGCATGATCTGGGGTAAACCGAAGCCGTTGATCGTCAGTTGTTGAGCCGCTCCGACCCTCAGGGAATGGCCAGACACCCTTTCGGTCGTGAGGGCTTCGAGACCGGCGCGGTCGCAGAGCTTTTTGAGAACCCGGCCTACTGTCAGCGGTTCGAGATAGAGCGCTCGAACGCGATTGCCATAGACCGGACGGAGCAGAGGCCCCCGAGAAATTCCCGCTTTCTTTAGCCATTGGCGGAACACGTCGCTGGATGCTTTGGACAATTTAGCCGTGCGTCCGGCGCCCTCAGGGTCATTCTTGGCTCGGCGGACCAGCACGGTGTAGCGACCGTCGGCTGTTGGGCTGAAATCCTCGATCGAAAGGGCGACGAGTTCGCCGCGCCGGCAAAGCGTGTCGAAGCCGACGCTGACAAGAACCTTGTCTCTGAGGCCGGTGAGGTCGTCGCCGCAGACCGCAAGCAATTGATCGCGCAGACCTGCTGTGACGCCATGAGCCTGTTTGGGGCGGGATGGCTGCGCCCTACGCACGCGTCGAATTGCGAGCTGAACGTCTTCGCTTTGCGTGGGATCGCCGAGGTCGCAGAGATTGTGGATGCGCCGCAAGGCGCAGAGCCGGCGTTTGACCGTGCTGGGTTTGAGGCGGGTGCCTTCGGCGTCGATATAGGCAACGATGGTGGTGGATGTCGCAGGTAGCGCCTTGAGGCGCCTTTTGCGGCACCATTTGAGAAATGCACGAAAATCGCTGCGGTAGGACCGCAGCGTATGATCGGAATAGGCGCCGTTGAGCCGTCGCAGGGTTTTACGCCAGGGAACCATCGACACCCCCTGCCTCGAGTTTCTGATCCACTCGCCTTCGCAACAGGACATGTCCTGACGCTTCGAGGTGGAACCTGTCAGCGCCCCCGCGTGCCCTGCTCGCCCTTGGCAGCTGTGGTGGCTCCACCTGAACTGTTCCCATGGCTGCGGGGTTGGTGCCCGCGCTGCCGAGGTCGGCCTCAGCCAAAGCGTCCAGCCATTGTTGGGCCGACAACACCTTTTCCCTGATCAGTTGCTCGGCAAGGATGAGGATCAGATCGCGATCCTGCCGCACGATAGCGACGGCTCGGTCGAGTCCCTCCCGCAGCTTCGTGCCGATATCGCGGCGCAGGTCAGGAGGCGCGGCGATGGTGCCGAGCACATGACGCGAGGCGAGCCCCTCGTAAAGCCCCTGGGTTTCGTAAGCGCTGAGGAGAAGCTGGGTGGCTTCGGCTAGGTCGCTTTCCGCCCCCGAATTAGCGCCCTGCCCCACCACCATATCGGCAGCGCGTCCGCCCAGCGCCAGGGTGACATAGTCCATCACCTGGTCTGAGGTCGGCATCAGGGTCGTCTTTCGAGCCACGGTATGGCCCGAGGAAGCACCCGCGGGAATGATCGATACCGATTCCACAACGAGACCCAATCTGTGGGCAGTGATGGCGTGGCCGATCTCGTGAATGGCAACGGTCCGAATGTCGCCCGCAGTTCGCGTATCGAGGGGCACGACCTGAGCAAGAATGTCGCCAATGAGGAGCGAACGCTTTTCGGCGCGGGCCAGTCCACGCGCAGCCTTGACCCAGCCTTCGATCTGCGCGGGCGTCGCCCCCTGCCCGAGCCGCGCAATCCGGCTCAGGTCAATCCGGGCGAAATCATCGCCAAGATAGTGCCTGAGTACGGCAATGACTTCTTCCTCGCTCTCCGGCGGCAGCACGGAAATACGCTCCTGCAGGCGGCCGGGTCGCACGAGAGCATCGTCGAGCCGGTCATAATAGTTGGTGGCGCCGAGGAGCAGGATCGGCTTGCCCGACTTTCGCATCGTGTCGATCTCGGTCAGGATCAGCGTGATAACGGGCGTCCACCAGTCGCGACCGCGATTGTCGATACTGGCGCGATTGGGGATAGCGTCCAGTTCATCGAGAAAACCGATAGAGGGAGCGCGAGACACAAGCGTTTCGAAGAATTTCCGCGCATTGCGCGATACCCCACCCAATGCCCCATCGCCCGTCGCAAACCAGGAGCCGACGCTGGTTGGGACAAAGGCCCAGCCGCTCGATTGCGCAAGACTTTCCGCGATCAGCGTCTTGCCGGTGCCAGGCGGACCTTCGAGCACGGCCGGGACCAGACGATCCGCGCCGAGATCGCCTGATCTGACGGCGCTGAGATCGGCCAGAACCTGATCGGCCCAGGTGCGTACATTGGCCGTCAGCGGCAGGTCGCCGAGCATCGGCGCGGCATAGGTCTGAGGCTCGGGCGCATCATTGCCGATTTGCACTGCGCGCCGGAGATTGCGCACGCATTGCTTTGCGCTCATGCCCGGCCGCAGCAGTGTCGAGATAAGACCGACATCGAGATCGGCCATTGAAGGGGTGACCCCGCGGACAATGGCGCCGGTCATGGTGCGAATGGCGCGACGCAGCAAAGAAGCGTTGAGCGCGGGAATGACGACGGTGACATCGACACCGGCCAGCACGTCTTCATCAAGGAGATCGCTCGGGTTCTGGCTGATATAGAGCACGCTCCGGCCCGTTTGCAGCCATTGCAGCTCGTCCTTGCCGACCCGCTGCGCCCCCTTGCTGGACCTGTACCGCTCGGCGACGCCGCGCACAGCGGGGGCATCGGCCATGGTCTTGATGGCCCGGCTCATCATCGGGATCCACTCGGCATTGGGCACGGCAAGCACGATCACAGAAGGATGCCGCTTGACGAGAGCCTGCATCTTCTTGGTGAACGCCGCCTCAAGGACAGTCTTGGCGAGGACGATGCCGGCATCCCTGTCCGAACGGGGTCGAAAATTTTCCGGGATATCGTCCTCCCTGTCATTGGTGTCGCTGGTGTCGTTGGTGTCATCAAGACCAAACATGGCATGGCTCCGCTTCGCGGATCGGCGAGGGGCTCGATCCGCTTATTTTTGAGAAGGAAGGAAGGTGGATGGGCCTCAGGCCGCGAGGGACCCTTGGTCCCCGGCATCGGGATCGAACTCGCTATCGATCGGCTGCCAGCCGCCGCGGCCCTGGCCTTTGGAGCCGAGGACGAAGTGCATGGCCCCACTGCCCGAACGGAACGCGATGTCGCGCGTCAGCACATAGTGCTCGCCGGTGTCGCTGAGTTCGAGAAGGCCCGAGGACAGCCAGGCCGCCCGCAGATAGCTGGCCGACGCATTGGCACTCGCCACCGTGTCGAGCCGGATGTCGGAGCCGGCCAGCAGCAACCAGTCATCCTCGTCCCGTTTGGCTGCAAGAGCGATGAGGTTGCGCCCGAAGGAGAGTTCGAACACTTCGCCCTCGGGCGGATTGTCGAAGGGGCGGAGGGGAGCCAGTTGGCCGCGCTCGGCCCGGGGGCCGGCCAGCGCCAGACGCCGGCTCATATTGACAAAGAGATGCCCGTCCCGGGCCAGAGCGTCGCAGGCAAGACCGGCCATGACATTGAGCTCGTCATAGCGCTGAGGCGTGACCACCGCGCCACCCGGCGTGCCATTGACGAGCCGGACTTCTTTTGCCGCCGAGACGCGCATGTGAAGCAGCCGTTCGAGCGCTGCCGCATCGGCATCGTCGAGCCCGTCATTTTCGTCGGTAATGGTGATGATGGTGTCGACGTCTTCGATGGGCTGGGCCCCGCTCGCAACGCGCCGCCCCACGACCGAACCCACGCCGACATAGGCGCTGGTATCGGAGAGGAGAACGTAGACCCCCGCCCTTTGCAGGTCCCTCAAACTGGCAAAGGACCGGCGGGCCTCCCCGCGGCCCACATGCACGCGGGGGCGCAGAGGACTGAGGGGCAGAAGGGCAAGGCCCTCTGGCAGCGGGTCGTCGCCATCGCCCGACGAGACCGACACCACAGCCTGGTGTTCGATAGTTTCCGACGCCCCGCCATCATGGGTCTTGGGCCAGACAACAGGGCTGCCACTCGCATCAAGGGAAGACCTGGGCGCTGGAGCCGCCATGGCAGCGCCTGGCGCTGCGGGATCAGGGTCATCTTCAAAGGGACTGCCGGCGCGCGTCAGAATGGCATTGTGGTCGAGAATGCCCGATTTGAGCGCGGCCTCGATGACCCCGGCTTTGATCAGGCTCATGATTGCCCCGACGGGATCGGTGTGCCCATCGAGTGCCTCCATGACTTCGCCGACCGTTGCATTGCCGACAAGGTCGATCTCGCGCAGGATCACCACCTGATCGGTGGCCGAAACCAGCGGATGCCGGACGAGCCCGGCTTCGAGCGCAAGGGCGCTGATCTGGGACTGGATGAAAAGGGACTTGTTCGACGCGCTGGCGCCGTTAGAAGACGTGTAGGTCATGTTGCCTCTGTGTCTGCAGAAGTGATGTGGCTCAGGCTGACGGGGTGGTTTGCGAGACCCCTCGTCGGCCGCCCGTTGCGAGCAAGCGACCTTTCCCGAGATCGGGCGAGTTTCGCGCCGACGCTTTCAAAATCAGGATCCGTTTTCAAAAGGCAAGGGGCCCGAGGCTGCCTTGCTCATTCTTCATTAACGGTATCCTGGGTCCTCGATAATTTGCATTGAATTGAACGGAATTTTCTGAGGTTGGGGCCCTGTCTCCGGGGACGGAGTTCGCGTCCTTTTTTGAGCCGAATTCGGGTTCTGTGAGGCCCGGTTTGGCTGGGGATGCACGATAATGCCGGATATCGATCGCACAACGGCTACTTTGCCGGGGGATGTGCGATAATGCCGGCACCGATTGCAGGCCAGCCACAACGCCCCCCCTGAGAAAATATCAGATCAAGGCCGAACCGGGTTGCGTGCCTTCAACCCCAAACATCGATATCGACGGGTTCAATGTTTTGGGCGACCGTACTTATGCAACGCCCCCTGCCCGATTGCTGCGATCTCTGGATGATTCAGACAGGCCGAACGGCTAGCGCTCGCCCGTAGGGCTCTGTTTGATCAATGTTTGGGTGAGGTATTCTGGCAAAGGTGGATGCGTCGAACAGATGGATATAGCCGGGTTCGACGCTGAGCCTGATCCGGTCTCCGGGCTCGCAGGCCACACGCTCGTGCAGCGTGACAACGATTTCGACACCAGACAGGCGGGCAACAATGTGGGTTTCCGCTCCCTTCGGCTCAACGGTGATAACCTCAACGGAGCGAGCCAAACGACATCGGCATCAGGAACAGTGAGGGAGACATGCCGGACTTCCGGGCCATCTGGAAAGCGATCGGCATCATGATGGCCAGAGCGCCGATATTCTTGATGAAGGCGGAGAGGAGCATCACCGTGAGAACGAGAACGACCAGTTGCATCCGCGGCGTACTGAGATTGGGCGCGAAGCGCCTGACCGCGACTTCCATCACTCCCGACCGGGCCACCGCAGCACTGACGACAAGTGCGCTACCGACGATAGCGACGATATCGTCGGAAAGGCCCGAGAATGCATCCCCAGGCGCCACCACGCCGACGGCCACCGCCGCAAGCAGAGCGGCAACAGCGACCAGATCGTAGCGCCACCTCCCCCAGGCAAAGGCGGCCATCATGAGGTAAGACCGAAAGCGAGGATTTGTGGGGTGGTCATCGAATGGGCTCAGTGCAGGAACACCAACGATTGACACTGCTAATCGGTCGACGGCGGTCGGGAAATTTTTGAAAGCGGTGAAAGTCCACTGTTCCGAATACGTAGCCGCCCGTTCTATTCCCGCACCAATATTGACGCCGCAGCGCAATAGCGGCTTGAGCTGGTCGCTGAGGACTGGTCGAAGGTTTGTTCAGGCTTGCCGCCATCGTCGAGCCGCTGCTGACCATCCGCCGCATGATGCGGCAGATTTCTCCTGATGTTCTTGCTCAATACCAATGTGATTTCTGAGCTCCGCAAGGCCGGCGATGGCAAGGCGGACACTAACGTCGTCTCGTGGCTCGACAGCGTTGACGCCACAACGCTCTACTTGTCAGCGGTGACACTCATGGAACTTGAACTTGGTATCCTCCTGGTGGAGCGCCGCGACCCGGACCAGGGCGTCAGGTTGCGCAAATGGATGGATCGTCATGTCGTTCCTGAATTTGCCAATCGGACTTTGCCGGTCGATATGGCCCTACCCCTCCGTTGTGCCCGTCTCCATCTGCCTAACCCATGCGTCGACCGGGATGGCCTGATTGCCGCGACTGCATTGGTCCATGGAATGGCGATGGTTACGCGCAACGTGGCCGATTTCGAGCGAACCGGGGTGAACATCTTTAATCCTTGGGATCATCCCGCCTGATAGGCGGGGCGAGACGCCCAGCTTTGGCGAAAGGGTGTCGCGTTCAAATGGCAAAATGCCAGCCGGGTTGATTGCAGATCCTGGAGCCGATGGTCTGGCAATTCGCATCGCCGAACAAGCAGGCATTGGTTACGACGAGGCGGTATAGGTGACTATGAACTCCCTTGGCGGTGTTCCGCTAGGACGGCCGACCGAAGCGAGAGAAGTGGCTGACCTGATCGCATTCCTTGCGTTAGATCGCATGTGGCCCCCCTAGGCCCGCGCGGACATTGCTCGCTCTGCCACCTTCTGGGCCAGATCGTAAAGCGGCTGCATAGCTGCAGTATTGTCAATACGGGCATAGCTCGACAGGACCTGCTGATCCGGCGCTTCGCCGAGGTGATCCCTTAGCCATGTGTGGTCCAGCAGGAAGTTGTATCGGTGGAAGGTGAACAAAGGTTCCGTTGCAATGCAGACACCAGACAGGTCTCCGATTTCGCTGTTGATGATCCAGGGCGTCACGTTGCGCCCGAGCGCTTGCATCATGGTCAGTACCTGTTCGTCGCAGTCATGAATGATGGATTCAAGGCTCTTGATGGCAAAGCCGGCTGCAAGCCGGAGCCAGAAGTTCGGCGTCGGTACTGTCCGATGACTACCCGTACCGATGGAGGTTATTTCGAGCTCATGCTCGCCAGTCTTCCAACCATAGCCATAGGCAGGAATGGTGGCGATCTGCAGAAGAGCCAGGGCAGGATTATTGTGTGGCGACACAGAACCGTCGATGAATAAACCAGCCGGCTCGCCTTCTACCACCTGGATCCGCTGTGGCGCAAAGAACAGCGGGGCGGCGGCAGAGGCCCGCACCAGGCTCGACAGTCGATAGCGACGATTGCCAATGTGATCGCCGTCGTCCCAATAGGGCGCTTCGGGATTGTTGGTAAGGAACCACACGCTGTTGGTGTCGAAACGCTTGGTAATGATGGCAAGCCCACCCGGTTTGATGTCAGCCGTATCGAGCCGCCGGTCGCCCGTAAAGGTGGCGACGTGCCGCTCAAGATCCTGGCCCAGGAACTGCGCCTGCAGGAATTTTATGCGGGCAACGCGCCTGCGGAACACGGTTGGCGCGAGATCGAAGTAATGGTTGCGGACATCGTCGAGCTTAAGGCCCAGTGCGAGCGCGGTGGCGAGAATGGCCCCGGTCGAGGTGCCGCCGATCAGGTCGAAATGATCACGCAAAGCGACAGGATGGCCCGCTTTCTCGGCAAGCCGGAGCTCCAGCGCCTCAAGGAAAGCGATGGCGACGACCCCGCGCACACCGCCCCCGTCAATGGCGAGAATGCGTTTGGGTCTCGGCGCCTCCGTGCTCATCACTGTACCCCAGCTCGCCGCTTACGGATCTGATCGAGAATCTCGATAGCTCGCGGGTCGATCGTCGGGCTGGGCATTGCCGTCGGCGCGAGCCAGGGATCGAGCCAGGGCCGGCGCGGCCGCATATACCAGCGCACAAGTGATGGCGGACGCGTCAGCGGCTGGCCGCGCTGATAAAAGGGGTTCTCGTCGAACAGTTCGGCAAAGGCGGGATCGGTGCGATAGTTCGGCAAGCGGGCATAGACGCCTTCGTCTCCCGCGATCTGAAGCAGCATCTCGTCGTCCTTCAGGTCGAGAATGCCCTCGGCGCTGCCGGAACCCACAAGGTCGGACATTGCGCGCGCCGCGTTCATGTTATTAGCCCCAAAGCACTGCACCACGCGGCAATTGTTGATCATTGCCTCCCAGTCTTCGGGGTAATTGTGCTTTATCTGGCTGGCATCCTGCCAAAAGCTCCAGGTCTTGAGGCCATAGCCGCGCAATAGCGTGACGGCCTGCTGCAACTGCGTCAGGTGCCCCAACTGGGCGGCCTCGTCGAGGATAAAGAGCGTCGCCGTCGGCGGTCTGGTGCGCCGCCGAACAATGGCCGACAGCAATGCGCTGATCCAGAGTCGTAGCAATTGCCCATGCGAGACCAACATATGTGGGGGCAGGACAATATAGATGGTCATCGGCACCCCCCGCCGTAACCTCCGCAAGATCGAAACTCGTCGAGGCGATGGCCTCCTCAACCATCGGGCCGCGAATGAAGCCCATCATATCCTGGGCAAAGGACTGGATGCCGCCCAACGTTTCAGGCGCCTTGACGCCCAGAAGCGTCAGCGTCTGGTTCGCAACAGGATGGCGCGAGCGATTGAGCCTTTCGATCATCACTTCCGGCGCGCTGGAACACATCAGCAGCAAGTCGCGGACCTTGCCCAGGTGCCGTTCGGCGGGTGGCAGGTCCGCCAGTACGTGGGCGACAATACCGATCAGCAGATGCGTTGCGCGGCCGACCCAGAACTGGTCGCGGTCGGACCGGAGCCGCGCCGCCAGTGTCGACATTGTGGCACTGATCTCGTCCACGGCCATGCCGTCCTCGATATCGATCGCATCGAGCGGATTGAGGTTCGCTCTCTCTTTCGGCGGCGCATTGGTCGTGCCCATGGGGTCGAGCACATAGACCTGCTGCCCGATCTGACGCCGAAAGCGGGCAGTGATCGCATAGTTCTCGCCCTTCGGATCGATGACGATCATCGGTCCGTCATGCCGCAACAGCGCCGGAATGATGCAGCCGACGCCCTTGCCGGCACCCGTTGGCGCAATCGTGATCAGGTGCCCCTCATCCTCGAACAGGATCGGATCGAGAAAACCCTGCGCCGGCGTCTGCATGGGATTGCCGAAGGAAAAACCGATTGGCTGCTTTGCATGCTCGCGCTCCAGCGACCACCCCACCAGTAGGCCCGGATTGCGAATACTGATGGGCAGGCGAGCGCGAAGATCGGGCTGGTTCTCGTTCATCGCGACCTCGCGGCAGGAATACGGAAGGGACCTTCAAACTGCTCGGTTTCGAGCCGGGCCTCGAAGTCGAGCTCATTGTCTTCAAGCATCTGCACACGCCCATTGGGCGGCACGAGGAACTGCGTCTTGTAGAGCGACGGCCCATATCGCACGGTCGCATCGAAGACGAAGCCGCGGTCGTCTGCCTGCTTCTGCTTTAAGGCCGTCAGTTGGCGCCGTACCTCCGCCTTCTGGCCCTGGGTAGTGCCGGCGGCAAAGGCCAGATCGGCAAGGGTGGCTATTATCTCGAACCGGCCGAGGCCGGTGCGCACAGCACTGCAGTAGAAAGCCAGATATTCGGCGGCTTCCCCAGTTTCCGCGATGCTGACCCCGATGAGCTCGTTGAGGGCGTGGACGGCGTCGGACCGGCCATCGAGCAGTACGGCACCATTGGGCCCGAACAGGAAGCTGAAGAGGACGACGGCATCGCCACTGATCCGCGCCTGGCATTCGATCAGCAACCAACCCGGATAGACGGCCAGCGACATCGACCGCATCCGCTGCACCTGCGCCGTATCGAGAAAGGCCGGAAGCTCCGCGCTCTGCAGATAGTCTGACAATACGGCGATGATATTCTTGGCCTCATCAGGCAAAAGATCGAACCAGTCGCCCACAATTAGGGGCGCACCGACCCACTTGACGGACCCAACAACCTTGCCGCGCACCAAGTCTTGCTGACTACGCACCCCGGCCCCCATTGCTTCCCGAAGCACGGCCTGAGACAGGTTTCGGGTGCAAGTTGAAAAGGAATGCCAGAGATTACTCTACAACTAGTCCCGCGACCAGTTTTTCCATTTCGCTCGGCTTCAGTATTTCTGAAATTTCCGCCCCTTGATCACTGGCGGCCGTGACCCGCTGGAGTGCCGGAACGCGGTCCTGATCCGTATGGATCCAGAGTACGGGAATTTCCCTGGCCAGGGCCCTTACCACTGTATCCGTGGTACCGCCTTGCCCGGCGCTCGCCTCGCCATCCCAGATTACGAGCATCAGGTCTGCCGCCTTAAGGATCTGGCTCTGAATAGACAGATAACCCGCCTCGGGCGAACCAAGATTGGCATCGATGACCCTGACCCCCCTCCTGCGCAAAAGCCTCCGTAGCCGGCCGATCGCCTCTGCCGGATCACCGGTACTGTGCTCGAGAAGATGGCGCTCATAATCTTCCCGAAGCATTGGTAAGACCGCAATGAGCCCCCATTGCGGCGGCATGACCGATGCCGCGACTTGATCCGCGCCCTCGGCAAGGCCAGTCAGCATCGAAACCGAGACACCCATGGCAGCCCGGTCTATGCCGGCAAGGCAGGCGGCAACTGCTTCTGCTAACCGTGGCTCATGGCGGCGGTCTATTCGGTCCCAGCGATGCCCCGCGACCGCCACGACCAGCTCCAGTTTCCTCGCCACTTTGACATCCATCCATCTGCCCCGGAGAATATCAGTATAGGTCTTGGCAATACCTGGCCCAACGAAATCTCGGACAGCGCAGTGAGCTCGAGGCCGGCACGGCTGGCATGGTCAAATGAACCATCAAGGACCTAACGCCAACATCAGAAGCGACGCCTGTTCGGCGCGCGGATCGACAAGTAGCGTTGATAGATATTCGCGCAGGTAGCGCCGCATAATTCTTAGCACCGCCGCGCGCGCAAGCACTGACAGCCATCCTTGACGCTCGACCAAGTTCCTGCCGAATATAGCAAAACAGCGTCGAGTAAACTGCATGAAGCGACCTCGGGGACTATTGCGAAAATACTGGGCCACGCTATCTCGGAACTTGCGCCCGCTATGGCCTTGGCTCGAGCGCCGACTCTGGATCGTCCCGATCGCCATCTGGCCAATTTCAACGCTGGCTTTCCTGGTGGCGCCCCGGGATCCGTGGCCAAGCTCGCTGCTACTCGACAGCATGCTGCGGGCGCTGCAATTGACCGTCTTGAGCCTCGACCGCGAAGCGATCAGCCCGGTTCCCGTCTTCGTGCTGGTAATGGCCAACCTTGCCGGGATGGTTACCGTGGGCGCCGGCATTGCGTTCGTGGCGCGACTGGCGCTGAACCGGTTGCGCCTCTGGCTGCAGACCTGGAACGGCAGGGAGCGCGCCGTGCTGTTCGGTTTCGGCACCATCAACAGGGCGGTGGCCCGCCACATGGCCGAGAACGACTACGCGGTGACGGTGGTCGACAAGGTTTTCGATGATTCAGCGCGCCAGCTTGCCGCCATTCATGGCCTGGTCCTTGTTGCCGCCGATCTAGCCGACCCCGCCAGCCTGTCGCCGTTGCGGCTTGATGCGGCCGAACGCGTGGTGGTCGCGCTCGGCAACGACATGGCTAATGTGGAACTGGGCACCAGCCTGATGCGCAAGAACGGCCCGCTGGTTTTCATGCATGTCGCCGATGTGCAACTGGCAGGAAGTCTGCGCCAGCTGGGTCGCGAGGGCCTGTCGTTTCTGGGCGGCCGCGGCGCTGCGGGCGCCGGTCCGGGCTGGACATTCTCGCTCAAGGAAGAAGCGGCACGCAACCTGATGATCAAGGCCCAGCTTGCGCTTTCGGCACGAACTATGGGACAGGCAAGGGTGCATCTGGTCATAGTCGGTTTTGGCGATCAGGGGCGTGCCGTACTGCTTGAAACGCTGCTCGACGCAACGGCCGCGGGGCTGGCGCCGCCTCGGATCACTGTCATCGACCGCGAAGCGGATTGCCTCGCCCTGCGTTTCGCGGCGCTGCATCCGCGGCTGATGGACAGTTCCATCCCCGATGAGGCTCGGCCGACCCTGGTCTTTCTGGAAGCCGACATGGGCGAAACCGACCTGGCCGCCAACCGCCAGTTAACGGCGCTCGAAGATCAGGTGCCCATCACGGCCTATGTCTTCTGTTGCGGCGACGACAGCGTCAATCTCGACGCCGGCCTCCGGCTGGAGCAGGCCATGCGTCGCGGTGCGCGCCACACCGTGCCGATCTATCTTGCGCACCGGGGCGCCGGCATGCTGCCGGATGCCCTACGGCAGGAAAACCGCCTGTCAATATTGCGCACCTTCGGCGCCACCTATGATTCCGTCGCCAGTTCGCCCCTACTTCGGAATGACCCCGACGGCCCGGCCAAGCTCCTGAACGGCGCCTACAATGATCAGGCGGTAGAGCAGGGACTAATGCCCCGGCCGGACCACCGCATCGATGACAATAGCGCCTGGGCCGGCCTGGCCGAGACCTTGCAGGAGAGCAACCGTCGCGCCATTCGACATGCCAACACCAAGCTATTGGACCTTGGCCTGCGCTGGCGCGGTGGAACAATGGCAGGCCTTCCGTCAATTCCGCATGATGTGGCGACGTTCTTTCACCACGTCGAGGCTGGGCTCCGCTATCCCGGCATTATCGACGATGATGACCATGGTCAGGCCGGGTCCGCCGAAATCGACATGGCCCGCTGCGTCCTTGCCGAACATCGCCGATGGCTGATCGACCGCGCCATGGATGACTGGCGCCAGCGGCGGCACGGCGAAACGCGTGACAATCGACAGCGCATTCACTCCAATATCGTTCGCTTTGCCGATCTTGACCCGAAGAGCAAGCGGTTCGACGCGATGATGATCCGCGCTCTGCTTGCCCACTGCGCTAGCCTGTCCCCTGAGATGGCGCCACAGGCCTTCCCTCTGAACAAAGTATGCGCCTTCATAGAGGCCGACGGCGCACTGGCGCAGGGGGCACTGGGCAAGGCCACTGATGTGGCGCTGGCATGGTCTTCAAACCTCTCTGCTGTGACCGCGGCGCAAGCCGATGACATCGTCGAACGCCTGCGCGAGTGGTCGCTCAATCCCTTTGCGACTCGGCTCACCATAATTCTTGGCCGCACCCTCGACACCCGCATTGGGCAGTCGGGCATGGTGAGCATGGCCGCGCTCGTTACCCGGATCGACGGCGCGGTGGACGCCGACGTGCAGTTGCAGGTGGTTTCCCTGCATGGGCGCGGCAATGCGGGCCTTAGCGACACCGAACTCAAGGCCACAATGGCATGACCGGCGCCTCGGGAAAACAGATTGACCCACTCGATAAGGGCTAAGAATGCGTCATATTCGGATTTCGAGGCTGCTGGTTCTATCGGCAGTATTTGACTTTCTGCAGGCGGCGGTGGGCCTGGTGCTATCTCTGATCTTTGCCATGTTTTTCACCATGGCATCCTTCTCGCTATCCGGGTTCGCGGTTGCGATACTGTTGGATGGCACGCTCTACGGCCTTCTTGGGTGGGCGCGGCCCGCCGCGCTGAACGATGACGGCATAACCGGCAATTTTACCTATGATCTGATTCAGCTATTGGGCCCTGCGAGTGGGCCCCGACTGTTGGTGCTTGCGACGCTGTCTCTGGCCATGTTGGTGGGCCTCGTTGTCGCCCGCAAGGTCCGCGCCATGCCCATCGGGCGTGCCAAGCTGGCCCTGCTGGTACTGGTCCTGGTGCTGCATCTCTGGGTTGGTCTGCCGAACCTATTTACGGATTCAGGCCGCAATGTCTGGCTTTTCGTCGTGTTGTTGCTGGCCCTGCCGCTGCTCGTGGGCTGGAACATTGGCGCCTGGCTGACCGGCATCCTGCACATCGACCTCGCCTCGAGCATCAACAGCGTCATAAACGAGAAGACCTATTCTGACGTCCTGGCGATGGCGCCATTGCTCGGCTTTGGTTTTGTACTGACCTACCTTTGGGTAGAGTGCCTGCGCAGCCTAAGCTATCTAACAGATCGGGAATATCGCGTGGCGCTGTGGCGGGGGGTGTGGCTACAACGCCTGAAACTGCCCGGACGGCAATGGCCTGATCGAGGATCGCTGGTGTGGTCGTCCGTGCCAGTTGTTGGTGGGCTGCTTATCGCCATGGCAGTCGTGGGCGCAAGCCTGGGAGGCTTGACGCTGCTAGTGACAACCTGGCCCGCTCCCTTCATCATCGCAATCGCGCAACAAGCCGTGGCATTGTTCGGACCCGGCGCCGCTGGTCTTGCCTATTTTTGCTACGGCTTCTTCGCATTTGCAGCGGCGCTGTGCTGGACCATAGCCAGAATTTCGGGGCGGCAACTGGACGTATTTGTCGAAATCGCTGGCTGGTGCTGCGTCATGATCGTCGTCACCGCGCTGCTTGATCGCCTTCCGGACGAGCAAATCCGGCAGCAGAACCTCTGGATGTTCTCCTTCATGATAGGGCCGGGCGTGATCCTCGCACTTGTGCAACGCAGTGTGATCTGGTTGGGGCTCGTCGGGGGTTGGGAGCGTTTGCAGGCGGCGCTGCAACCACCATTAGCGACGCGCGAGGCCGCCGGCAGCGCACCAGCGCTCTATCTACGGGCCTTCAAGGACGACCACCTCACCCTGTCAGGTGGCTTCGACCTATTGGATTTCCTACTCGGAAGACTACGACGGCGTGCCCGTTTCGAAGAAATCATTGCTGGGCGCATCCTCAATTGGCGTCCGGTGGTTGCGCTCGGCAATCCGCATGTCGCCTTCCAATTCTACGGCGCCCTGAAACGCCAGGTGGACGATGACGACTGGCAGGCGGAGGTCGCCTACTGGAACGAGCGATCCGTTTATGCGGTCATGATCGCCAACCAGACGGAGAATGTCGGGTGGGAAGTCGCGCTGATCAAATCCACGTCGCGCGATCGCCGAGCCATTTTCGTGCTGACCAGCGGCGAGATGGCGCAGCAATTCTTTGAGTACTACGCGCTGCTTCCTGAAGACGAGCAGAACCAGATTCCCAGGTCCGCACTGATCACCTATTTTGACCCCGAGTATGGCTGGACCTGCATCGAGGCTTGGCGTCGCAACTATGCGGGCTATCAAATAGCAATGGAAATTGCATTGTCGCGGATAGAATGGCACCTGCGATCGAGCACACAAGCTCTGGTTGCTGATGCAGCCACGGCCTGATGAAAAAGGCGCAGAACCGCGCCCCGTAAGTCAGAGCCGTTCGCGCACCAGCCGAAAGCCCATCTTGTAGTCCCGATCGTTGCAGCCCAGCCGGAAGCGACTGGTCGAGGTGGCAATGTGGTCAACAAAATACCACAACCCACCGCGCATGGTGCGGGAGACATTGACTGGTGGACGGGCTTTCGGCTCGTGGCGGGAATAGCGCGAAGGAGAATTGAGCAGCTTTTCTTCACGCGCGTCGTAGAGATTGGCGCTCCACTCCCAGACATTGCCCAGCATATCGCGGAACCCTAGGCCATTGGGCTGGGCCTCATATGGCGCGCGGGTGCCGCCGGGAGCGCCCCGGGCATGAGCCAGCGCATTGGAGAGCGGCTCGGGCTCCTTGCTGTTGGGATGCTCGTAGAAATCGTGGCCCCACCAATATTCCCAATCCTCATCGACCAATCGCGGCGTCCCATCGACGAAGCCATGACGGCAGGCATATTCCCATTCTGGCTCATGCGGCAGGCGACATCCATAGCTTTGTCCATCCTGCCGCCAATTTGCCCATTGGCAGAAGGCCCAGGCATCGTACCAGCTCACATAGATGACCGGATGATTGGCCGGCGGGTGCTGCCTCTCCACCTCCCCCTCTCCACCGCCGGCGAGCGAGAGATAATGCAAAACCGATTGCCTGTGTCCCGGAGCGAAGAGCCAGAACCATTCGTGCAGCGTCGGGACATCCTTCATGGTGAAAGCGGCCACGCGCTGCTCCCGCTCGGCGGGCGTTTCGTCCCTCCGCCGCCATTTCTCCTCGATCGCCTTGAGGGCAGCGTCATGTGCAGCCCTTATGTCACCATTGGCCCGCACCACGGCCTCGAAGGGCCCGAGAATTTCGTCATGCAGGTCTTCAACGTCCTCCTGGCGCAGTCTCTTGCCCTGCAAGCCGGTGAACCATTCCTGCCGGTTGCACTCCTCCGAGACCAGCATGGCGCTTTCGCCAATCTGGATACGGTCGAGCTGGAATTCCCAAAAGGCTTTGGTCTTGCGCGGAAAGCCCTGGCGCTCGCTGGGCGCTCCCATCGAAAAAGTTGACGCCTCAACGCCAATCCAGCCTTGATTGGCAAGGTTCGCCGCGACCACCTTCTGCTCGTCCGTACCGGCCTCACGCAAGTGCTGGAAATCGTCGCGGAACATTTGAAGCGTGGTACGAGCCAGAGAGGGCCCCTCACCGCTCTCGTCGCCTTCGAGGAATAGACGTTGCAGATGTGGCGAATACTGCGCTCGGTCGTCGCCGGGGCGCGAGCGTGTCAAAGCGTCATAGGGGATATCCCACCAATCATCCACCGGTTCGCCGGCAATATCGTGCATGGTCTGCCACGACCGATACAGCATTTCGGACGACCACAGGCGTTCGCTGCCGGCGCGCTCGAGCTTCGGATCGTACCAGGCGCTGGCGGAGCGGACCCAAGTGGGCTGGTGGATCGCCTCCTCCGGCATTTCCGCAAGGAACCGGTTGAAATCCTCGGTGGCGTCTGTGTCGCGCCCTTCAGGATAGAAAACGGCATGACGCAATTGCCGCGTCTCGGTCTCGTCGGCGTAGCGCGCCAGCCAGAGCGCCGCCAGGAATTGTTGGATGGTTCGATTGGCCCAGACGACCCGCCCAAGCGAATCTCCTGCCATCCGGCCGCTTTCCAGGATGCCGTTTCCAATCAGGGTCGAGAAATGTCCCAGCGTTTCCAGATCGTCCTCGAATTGATCCCGCGTATAAGACCGGCCTCCGTCACGACCGCGGGCGCGTTCGCACATGGCAAAGAGGCTGTCCCGGAATTCGACGGAAATCGGGATGGCAACCTGTTGCTCCTGCGCCCTTTCCGAGCCGCCATTGCCGACCCTACGGCCGATACGGTCATAGCCGCGCAGCTTTTCGGGACCGTTGTAGAGCGTCATGAAGGCCAGCGCCGATAGCAGCCGACGAATGTTGCGCGGCCGTTCGGGACCGAAACCGCGCTGAAGCGTCTCCATTGCCGTGGTCTCGATCAGGTTGTTGCCGGCTCGCCAATAGATGGCGGCAATGGTCCGGATATCGCCCAACACGGCAACCGGCAGCCCACGCACATATTCGATCACGCGCGGGACGGAGATGAAATCACCCAATTGCTTGGCAACGAGGTCGTAGCGCCAACGGATAGTGTCGTCGGCCAAGAGATCGCCCCCGAGATAGGCTCGGCTCTGGGTCTCATCAAATTCCTTCGGCTCGACAAAGCGCCAGAAACGAGCCTGCATACGATTGAGATCGGGGGATGAATCGACCCAGTCGAGAAGCGGATGCGGCCGCCCGGCAATTGCTATGGGCGTGCGGCTCCACAGGTGTTCGGTCTGCAGTTCGGTAAGCAGCGGCGGCGTGGCCATGCCCACATGGTCGAGCCCATCCACCAATAGCACGATGAGGCCGTCCATGATGTCCTGCCGCACCCATCGACCAATGGTGATCAAGAGCGCGGTCTCCAGTCTCGCCGCAGCGGCATCCCGATCGGCATCGAGCAAAACCCAATCTGGATTGGCCGCGATCGGCGTTGCATCGAGGATCATTTCGGCGATGCGCGTCACCAGATCGTCGGTGGATGACGGCAGGTCGCTGGCGTCAATGACCATCGCCCAGATGCCCTTTTCCTCTCCACGTGCCGAGATATCGCGCTCGAGACGCTTCATGGTGGTGGATTTGCCTATGCCACCACCGCTGATGAAATAGAGCCTGGTCGGCGTGTCCATAGCCTGCCCCATCAGAGCCGAGACGATCCGTTCCCGCGCGATCGGCTTCCATTCGCCATGGCTTCGCGCCTCTAGCGCGGCTTCGGTCGTCCGGCCGGCAACAAAACCAGCCGGCTTGAGGAATTGCAGCTGCTGACCGTCGTCTGGCACCGAGAGTATCTCGAATGCCTGATTGAGAATGAAGGGTGGCTGGACGTTTGCGCAGACCGCCCGCAATTGCGCCAGCGCTTCAACCTTGGGCGTATCCACGCTGGCATGGAAATCCTGCCCGAAGCGCAGCGTCCATCTGGTATCCAGTGCGGCTCGGCGCGAGGACTTCAGCAGTGACCACTGATGCTGTTGGATGCGGTCGAGATAGCCATTGCGGGCGCGGGCCATGCGCTCGAAATCGGCATGCATTTTGCTCGGATCATCGCCGTAGAAGCCGAAAAAATCGGCCCCGAACTCACGAGTCATCCGCTCCTGCTCGCGCTCGTAGAAAGCCCTCTGTCGAGCGATATTGGCCTGTTTGACTGGATCCGCGCTCGCAGGCCATTGCGGGTTCTCACGGAAGTAGACCAGCAGGCGTCGGGTATCGCCGACGTTCTTCGTCCGGACACTGTGGAGCGCGGCATAGTATTCCCACTGTGTCCAGGACAGGTCTTTGGCGCTAGTGCCATCGGGCAGCGGCGGCAGGTGAGCGTCGCTCAGGTTCTCCAGCGCCAGGGCCTGACCGAAATTGGTGCCGATGAGGCATATGATGAGATCGGCGCTCTCGATGCTGTCGTGGATGGCGATGCCGTCGCTCAGCGTATTTGGATAACTCGCCTGGGCATCGACAGTCATTTGCAGCGCTGACAAGAACGATGCCAGTCGCGTCCGGTGGTCGCCTCCATCGGCCGTGGTCGCACTGATGAAAACGCGCAGCCCCCGCCCCGACATGCTCCCCTCCCCGGGCCCAGAATTACGCCTCAAACGACAGGTTGACGATTGATTAACGATTGTCCCTCGCCGGGCTCCCTGTCAATCTCGTCCTGCCTGAATTGGAAAAGACGGGAGTCGGATTGCCTTGACCTACGCCCTGGACTTGGCCCCGCTAGCCAAAGACTGGACGCACGTAACGGGGGACGGCCTGCGGCTGGGGCTGACGACCCGCTACGGTAGCCGGGTTTTCGACCAATTCTTCGAGGCTTATGACAAGGCCTTCGTATTGCCAGCTGAAAAGGAAGAGCGCAGCGGCTTCCAGGCCGCGCTCGATCTCAACCATGGCGAACCTTATCAGCGTCTATCCCGGCGTTTTGGTCCGTTTCGCGAAGTCTGTCTCACGGTCCATGATGGAGAGCAGTTTGTCGGCGGCGCCAATTTCTTTGCCACCATCTGCAGCGCGGCGGACGGAACTCCGGCACCTACTAGTAGTCTCAACTACATCTTCGTCGAGCAGGGCACACGCGGAAAGGGCTATCTCAAGCGCATTATCACGGCAATCCAGGCGCTGGTCCCGTGTCTGTTCAAAGCCGATGAACCGCTCGCCCAAGGGTTGATGTTCGTCGAACAGAACGACCCTTTTCGCATGACGCCGGAACAATACGGTCTCGATACCAAGGTCAGTGGTATCGACCAGTTCGACCGGCTGTCGATTTGGGGACGGGCCGGCGCTCGTATTGTCGACCATGTCTATGTCCAGCCGCCGCTATCGGCTGATCAGGAGGCGGACGATACACTGGCTTTATCAGTGATCGGCGCCTCCGGAGCGAGCATTTCTGCCTGCGTGCTGCGCGATCACCTGGTGCGCTTCTTCGCAATCTCGGTGCTCAAGGGCATCGAGGAACTGGACGAGGATGGCGCACTTGCGCAGCTACAGAGCCTTTCCACCCGTTGCGCGGCGGATCAAGAGGTCGGTCTATTCGACCAATTGCCGATGCTCACCGAGGCCAACGCCTTTGGTGACAAGTTCGACTTCTGGATCGATGATCGTCCGCTCTCGCTGGTTACCGCACTCAAGCAATTCGCGAAGGGCTACTAGCGGCATCAGTGCGTGCGCCGAATTGCCCGCTGAAGATCGCTGCACCCGACGATCGTGCGAAGTCCGAAGTGGATTGCGGCGAGCGGCGGGAGGCTCTAGCACCCCAGCAGGGTGGAGCCTGATGAGAGCGGTCAAGACCAATCTTGCCGGGCGCCGCTCAAAGGTGAACGCGGCCGAGGTTTTGACCTCTTTCAATGCGTGGCAGTCGTCCGTCGGTCAGTGCGTCTCTGCCGCTAATACCTTGGGACCTGCTGTGAGGGTTGTGCAGATTCAGTCGGGTTGGGTCATCGCCTCGAAGGGCGCACGCAATGACCATGTCACTAGATTCCCATGCCGATCCAGCGATGCCACACCATCAAGGGCCAGCGGAACGACTCTCTCTACGACGACGGAGCCGAAGCCCCGCCGCGAGGGGTTTTCCAACCGATCAGCAACGATCTCTTCGAGTTCCTCGCGCCAGACGAGATCTAGGATTCGATTGTCGTCGGCAGCCTCCTCGATCCTCCAGGCAATGGAGATTTCACCTCGCCCGTGAGCGAGCACGCCATACTTGGCCGAGTTCGTGCCAAGTTCGTGCATTGCCATGCCCAAATGCTGCACGGCGTTGGGGTTCAGCGTCACCAAGGGCCCAGAGATCGTCACACGCTGCTCATGCCCGAACACGCCCAGATGATGATGGATGAGCTCAAGCAGGCTCGCTCCAGACCAATCGGAATTGACAAGAAGGTCATGGGACCGCGAGAGCGCCATGATGCGGTCGCGCAATTGCCCATGGAACTCCTCCGGGCCGGCCGCGCGATTGCTGGTCTCGCGGATGATCGAGAGAATGACCGCGAACTGGTTTTTGACCCGGTGGTTGACCTCCCGCAACAGAAGGCGAATGCGTCGTTCGGCCTCTTTAGCCTGCGTGATGTCACGCGCTATCTTGGACGCGCCGATGATGGTGCCCTGTGCGTTGCGAATGGGCGAAATCGTCAGCGAGACGTCGATCGTGCTTCCGTCTTTTCGAACACGCAGCGTTTCGAAGCTCTCAACCCTCTCCCCTCTCTTGATGCGATTGATGATGTCCACTTCGTCGCTTTGAAGATTTGCCGGGATCAGCATGGTCACCGATCTGCCGACAGCTTCTTCCGCCGTGTAGCCAAACATGCGTTCCGCTGCAGCGTTCCAAGTGCGGATCACGCTGTTCAAGTCTTTGCTGACTATCGCGTCAAAGGAGCTGTCGACTATGGCTGCCAGCAGGAATTCGGTGTGTTCTGGGGAACTGGTTGGCGCAGGCGACGCGGCAGGCGGGTCGATGGGCATTTTCTACCCCTTCTTCTGTGAACGACACAATGGTGTCATAGGTTACGCTGGCCAAGCGTCCCGAGGCCCCGGGGTTAGCAGAGAGTTGGGTGAGGAGACGACAGATAAAGCCGTGCTCTCGTCAACAGCTCAATCTCGGCGGGTCAGCCGCCCAGGCTAGACAGTGGTATTTCGAGGTAGAGGCTCAGCCCTTCCTCGCGCCATTCCTTTGAGAGGCGCCCATCGACGCCCCGAAGAGCTGCCTTCTCCAGCGTCGATCCAAAGCCCTCGCGCTCGGCGGCCTGCTCCCGGCAGGGTGCACCACGCTCCACCCAATTGACATGCAGTTCATCGTCGACAACGTCGAGTTCGATAGCGAGGTGGCCCCGTGAAGTGGACAATGCACCGTATTTCACGGCATTCGTGATCAGTTCATAAAGTAAGAGGGCCAGCGAAGTCAGGGCGCTACCCTTCAGGGGGGCGTCCACCCCGCTGATTTCAATGAGCGATCCCTGGGCATGCTCATGCGGCGCGGTCAACGCCTGCAGCAAGGACATCACCGAAGTCCCCGTCTCGCTCTGACTGTCTGTCGACGGATCCGGCAGGGTCAATTCATGAGCTACGGCGAGTGCATGTAGCCGCGATCGGAGGTCAGATTCCAGTTCCATAACGCTGTTTGCCGATCTGGCGCTCACGGAGATCAGTCCGCCCGTGAGGCTGAAAAGGTTCTTTATGCGGTGATTGATCTCCCGCAGCATGACGTCCTTGTGTCGGGCCGCGTCCTTCAAAGCATCCGCATGGGCCGCCAGCTCATCGCGTTGCGCCGTCAACTGTTGGCGCTGCCGGTAGAGCTCGAAGAACACCGCCACTTTGCTTCGCAGAACGCCGGCTTCGATGGGTTTTTGGATGAAGTCGACGGCGCCCGCTTCGTAACCACGGAACCGACGCTGAGTATCGGCAGCGCCGGCGGTCACGAAGATGATCGGAATGCGACGGGTCCGCTCATTGCCGCGCATGAGTTCTGCGAGCTCGAAACCGTTGAGACCAGGCATCTGTACGTCGATTAACGCTAAGGCAAAATCGTGCTCGAGGAGCAATTCCAGAGCTTCGTCGCCCGACCTGGCCTTGAGTAGGAGCAAATCGTCCTGGCGTAGCAAGGCATCGAGCGAGAGAAGGTTTTCTTCGAGATCATCCACCAGGAGGAAGGGCACCGGCTCCACGTTAGTTCTCAACCTCCATCAGGAAACTCGCCACCTGGCGCAACCCCATAATTCGCGCCTGCGGACAAGCCGCGATTGCGGCCTCTGGCATCGCTGCCGCAAAAGCGGTTTGCGGGTCTTGCACGATGGCGACCCCTCCAGCTTCAACAACGGCGGCGAGACCGTTGGCACCGTCTTGGTTGGCTCCGGTCAGAATAAGTCCGATGAGGTGCCGGCCGAAGGCATCAACGGCACTCTCGAACAGCACATCGATCGACGGGCGGGAGTAAAGGACCGGCTCGTCCCCCGAAAGTGAGAAAGTCTTATCGGCTTCGATCAGGAGATGATAGCCCGGCGGCGCGAAATAGATCACGCCCGGTTCGATGGGCATCTTGTCCTCCGCCTCGACGACCTCGACTTGGCACTTCGCCCGGAATAGTTCCGCCATAACACTGTGTTTGTCGGAGGGAATATGGACGACAATGGCGATCGGTAGGCCAAACCCCTTGGGTATGAGCGGGAGTATTGTGCCAAGCGCGTCCACAGCTCCGGCGGAGGTACCGATAACGACGGCCTGCAGTTCGGATGAGCTCATTCGACACTCCGCTGGTAGATCTTTTCCTCGCGCACGAAGTCGGCGAACGCAGAGGCGTGGCTCGAGAAGCGAAGGCTCTCCTTGGAGCCGAGGCCAAGAAAGCCTCGACGAGCCAAGGAGCCCTCAAACAGTCCAAGCGCCCGGTCCTGTAGGGTCTTGTCGAAATAAATGAGCACGTTGCGGCACGAAATCAGGTGCATCTCGGCAAAGACAGAATCCGTGACCAGACTGTGATCCGAGAACACGACATTCTTCCTCAGCGTCTTGTCGAGTGATGCCCGCCCATAGGCGGCCTGATAGTAGTCCGAGAGCGACGATTTTCCGCCCGACTGCCGGTGGTTCTGGGTGAACAGCGGAATGCGATCCAGGGGATAAATGCCGGCCTGCGCCGTCTCCAGCGCATCGTGATTAATATCGGTGGCGTAGAACAGGGTGCGGTCTTCCAGGCCCTCCTCGCGGAACAGGATGACAAGCGAATAGAGTTCCTCCCCGGTGCTGCAGCCGGCAATCCAAACCTTGAGGGAGGGATAGGTCCTAAGATGCGGCACAACGCGTTCGCGCAAGGCACGGAAGTAGCCGGGGTCGCGAAACATCTCGCTGACCTGGACGGTCATGAACCGAAGCAATTGAGGTAGCATTTCCGGGTCACGAAGGACGCGTTCCTGCATAGCGGAGAATGTCGAGAAGCCCAGCTGCTCGCGCGCCTGGCGCAGACGCCGCTTGATCGAAGCCATGGCATAGCTGCGAAAATCGTAATGGTATCTGAAGAAAAGAGCTTCCAGCAGCAGCCGTATCTCGATGTCTTCGACCTTCTCCGGCGGTTCCGTCATTTGGGCATCCAAACCCGCACGAGCGAAAGCAGTTTCTCGATGTCGAGAGGTTTCGCCATGTAGTCGTTCGCACCGGCTTCGATGCAGCGCTGCTGGTCGTCAGGCATCGCCTTCGCGGTCAGCGTAATGATTGGCAGCCGTTTCCAGATCGGGTTTTTTCTTATCTCTCGGGTAGCAGCGAGCCCATCCATCACAGGCATCATCACATCCATGAGGACGAGGTCGATGCTGGTCTCTGGAGACTCTGCCGCCTTCGCGAGATGGTCCAGGGCCTCCTGCCCGTTCCGCGCGATCTGGACGACAGCACCGCGGGGCTCAAGAATGTTGGTCAGGGCGTAGACGTTGCGGACGTCGTCCTCCACCACCAGGATGCGACGACCCTCGAGAAGTGCGTCACGATTGCGCGCCTTTCGGATCATTTTCTGCTGCTCGTCGGGAAGATCAGAAACCACCTGATGCAGAAAGAGGCTTACCTCGTCGAGCAGTCGCTCCGGCGACTTGGCGCCCTTGATGATGATCGATTTCGAGTACTGGCGAAGTCGGAGCTCTTCATCGGTCGAAAGATCCCGAGCCGTGTAGACGATCACGGGCGGGAAGGCATAGGTACTTCCGTGACCGAAAGATTCGAGCAGCGAATGGCCGGACGCGTCCGGCAGGGTGAGATCGAGCACCATGCAATCGAAGGTCTGCTGCTTCAAAAGCTCTAGGCACTCGGCGGCCGTGCTTGCCGTAACCGTTTCCACGGCCCGAGAATCGAGCAACCTGACGATAGCTTCCCGCTGTATCGGATCGTCTTCTACGATCAACACGCGGCGGACGCGTTGAGCAAGACGTTCCTCAAGTCCATGCAGCACCTCCATCAGTTGGTCGCGATTGACCGGCTTGATGGCGTAGCCGACCGCACCGAGCGAATACGCCGTATCCGTATGGTCGCTGGCCGACACGACGTGAATTGGAATATGGCGGGTTCTGACATCGCGCTTCAGGCGATCGAGGACCGCAAGGCCCGACTGATCGGGTAAACCTACGTCGAGAACAATGGCATTGGGCAGGAACTCCTGCGCCAAAGCCAAAGCTTCCTCCGCTGTACTCGCTACCAGGGCCTGGAAGCCGGACTGGCGGGATAAATCGCGCATAATGCCGGCGAAGGAATCGTCGTCCTCGACGACTAGAAGCACTCTGTTTCCGTCCGATAGGACATCGCGGTCGTCCTCAACCTTTCGGTTCACCAATCGAACCGCCTCTGGCGGCTGAGATACAGGTACGGGCGCGACGGACGGCCCCGGCAAGACGTCACGAGACTGGACCGCGGACGGGTCGTATTGAGGTGGGATCACGACGGTGAAGGTGCTGCCCTTCCCGACTTCGCTGCGCAGTTCCATCGTGCCACCCAAGAGGCGGACCAACTGTCGGGAGATCGATAGTCCAAGTCCGGTGCCCCCATATCTTCGGCTGATCGTGCTGTCGGCCTGATGGAATGCCTCGAAAACGCTGCGCTGCTGTTCCGGCGCGATACCGATCCCTGTATCGGCTACGGCGAACGAGACCTGTCCGGACTGAAGTGGCGCGATGCTGAGCGTAACGGTCCCATTCTCGGTGAACTTGATTGCATTGGAGAGCAAATTCTTCAGCACCTGTTCTAAGCGCTGGGGATCAGTCTCAATGGTCGAGGCACACTCCGGAGCGACGTCGACGCGGAAGTCCAGCCTCTTCTCGGATGCCAGGGGTTGGAACACCTGACGCATTCCTTGGGCGAGGCGCTCGATCGGCACAATCTCCGGACGCATCTCGACATGCCCGGACTCGATCTTGGACAGGTCGAGGATGTCGTTGATCAGGTTCAAGAGGTCGTTGCCCGAAGCCTCGATCGTCTTGGCGAACTTTACCTGCTCATCGGTCAGGTTGTCCTGCGGATTGTCCGCCAGCAGCCTCGCGAGGATGAGAGAGGAATTGAGCGGCGTCCGGAGCTCGTGGGACATATTGGCCAGAAAATCCGACTTGTACTGGCTTGCCTGCTCCAGCTCCCGAGCCTTGAGGAGGACCGAAGCGTTCGAGCGTTCGAGATCGTCACGCTGGGTCTCCAGCTGCTGCGCCTGCTCCTCGAGCTGCGAATTGGTCTGTTCGAGTTCGATCTGCTGCTGTTCGAGACGCGCCTGGGACTCCTTGAGCGCCCTGCCCTGCTCCTCCAGCTCCTCGTTGTTGACCCTCAGCTCCTCACTCTGGGTCTGCAATTCTTCCGACTGACGTTGGGTTTCTTCGAGCAGGTTCTGCAACTCGTTCCGATACTTGGCGGAACGCACTGCGATCGCGATGCCTTCGGAGGCTCGCTCCAGCAACGCTACCGCCTTTTCGTCTATGGCGTGCACGAAACCCAATTCGATGACAGAGTTGGCTTCGCCGTCGACGATACCCGGCATGATCGCAAGATACCTGGGTATGTGCGAACCGAGAGCGGACCCGAACGCGAGGTAGCCGACCGGAACCTCGCCAACGACGATGGGACGCCGCTCAGCGACCGACTGTCCCAAAAGACCTTCCCGCAGCCTGAACTGCGCAGGCACTGATGCCCCATCCGGAATCCCATAGGCAGACGCCTTGCGATAGCGATCGCCATCGCTGACGTATATGGCACCCGCGACGGCTCCGACGTAACCCGCGACATAGTCGAGGATGGCATTGCCGAGCTTCTCGATCGACTGGTCGCCCATTGTTGCCGTCGCCAGCCCGACCTGACCCGACTGCAGCCATTGATCGCGCTGGCGCAAAATAGTCGTGCGGCGGATCATGAAGCCGATTGCAGCAGTCAGCAAAATTCCGAGGGCGCCGGACAGCAAGGTGCTCAACAGAGCTTGCTGCTGAACTGCTTCCATCTCAAGGAGCCTTTGCGCCCGCACACGCCCCTCTTCATCGGCCATCGCTCCAATCTGGCTGCGAATGGCGTCCATCTCTATCTTGCCACGATCGGAGTTAACGACAGCAAGAGCCGCCTCGGTCCCAACGGTGCGGCGAAGCTCGATCGTGTCATTCAGTTCCGCAAGCTTTGCTTCCACGTGCAATCGCAATACCCTGAGGCGCTCTCCCTGCCCCGCACTTTGGCCGGTCAGGCCGCCGATTTCATCGAGCTTCGGGCCAATTGCACGCAAGGCGGACTCGTAGGGCCCGAGGTAGGTCTCATCATTCGTTAGAAGAAAGCCGCGCTGGCCAGTTTCAGCGTCTTGGACATGCGACAGCAACTCATCCAGGGAGACGATGACTTCATGCGTGTGCACGATCCTCTGATTGCCTTCGCGAAGGCCTTGGAAATTCGAATAGGCCACCAGTCCGCTGGCGATGAAGAATATTAGGGCGCCCACCAAGCCCATAGCCACACCGGGGTCAATTCCAAGCGATGTCCTTGAGACTTCGCGCGTGGCGCTGCCGTTCATCGTTTTTCTCTTTGTTGGCAAATGGGTACTAGGGCAGGAACGGCGGAATGATATGCAGTCAGGACGCCAAGCGATCAAGGTATCATTCGCGCCGCGTCCGGCAGCGAGATGCCACTCACGCAACTCGATGAGAAAGCCGTTTGGTCGTCGGGTCAGTCTTCATAGAGGCAATCCAGAAGAAATGCGTTTCGTCGCCATCCGATTAATCTGAAGATCGCCTCCACGTGCCTTTGCAATCTGCGACGCGATGTACGGTCCCAGGCCGAGCCCTTGGGCGTTCTGCCTCCCGAGAAGCAGGAACTCGCGTGAAACGATTCAGTTGCTGATTTCGCATCTCGAAATTCAATGCTTCTCACCAATATCGATATACTAGTGGAATGAATGATCTGATGCCGGCCGCAACGGTCCATAGCCGTGGGTCGCCGATACGCGGACATAGCCGTCAGCGATCACTGCGCGCATTGACGATGAAGTTGCGCATCATGCCTGCACATTCCGCGTAGTGGGTCTCAAGCAAAAGATGGGGACCGTCGTATATGTGCATGTCGACCCTATCGAGATCCCTGGCATATGCGTAGGCCTCTTCGATTTCGTAGTATGGGTCGTGTCGCCCCCAGAGCAGCAGCGCGGGGGGCTGATGATCGCGATGGTAGGCTGCGTATTCCGGGAAACGAGCTACGTGCGAGCCATAATCGGAAAAGATCCGGAATTGGATTTCGACGAGCCCTGGCTGGCTCATACGCTCCCAGTCAAGATGCCAGCCCTCCGGCGCTACGAGCGGCAGGAGGTGATCGGGAATGTCACCGACATAGGTATGCTTGACGCCTTCAGAGTTGAGCCATTCTGGAAGTTTGGCACGGTTCGCAGGAGTGGGGTTGGCCCAGTATGACTTGACCAAAGCCCAAGGTGTACCAAGACCTTCTTCATGGGCATTGCCATTCTGGATGATAAGCCCCAGCACGCGTTCGGGGTATTTTAGTGCCAAGGCATAAGCGACAGGCGATCCGAAATCGTGGACGTACAAATAAAACCGATCCATACCGATCTCGCGCATCAGCATCCCGATGGTTTCCGCCATGGCGTCAAAAGTGTAGGGGTAGTCGTCCGCCGCTTTTGTAAAGCCGAAGCCCGGCAGGTCGGGAGCGACAACATGTGCAACTTCGGACAGCGGGCCAATGATCTGACGGAAATAGAATGACGAGCAGGGCTGGCCGTGCAGGAGCAGCAGCCCCGGAGCGCCACGCTGTCCGGCTTCCCGATAGAAAAGGTCTACACCACCTACATTGACGGTGCGGTGCCTAGTTTTGTTCATGGTCTGCACGGTGCCTCCCAAACTGCTATTTCCGACCCAAGAAGCCGGTTGACCCCGACAGGACTGGCATGCAACCGGACAACTGCCGCCATATGGGTAGGTTCCATGTCGACAGGTTTGGATACCGCCCGGGCTTCAACAGGGACGCCGGAATCCCTGGCTCGTCATGGCGGGCTTTTCATCGGCGCATCGCGAGGCGGAAGGCTGCTGCGATCGTCGGCGGTCAAAGCGTGAGATCCACAAGCGCGATGCCGATGGCGGGATCAATGCGCTTCCGCAAATGCCCCGGGGCTTCGGTCAGGATGATCTCGAGAGTCGGGCGCACAAACGCGGACTTGAGGTGCCCGGCGACAGCAGCCCCGTCCGATTTTCCCAGCACCGCGTGGACATGGATCGCCGGCTTTCCGTCCGGACCTGTCGCGACGTCGCCGATTAGCGAGGCGACCTCCACCTGCTCGTTTACGGGAATGGGGAGATATTCCTTCTTGTCCCAATCGAAAAATGCCAGCGTCGCGCCAGAGAGGGCACCGATTGCCTTGAACGTTGCGGCGTTCAGCCCATGCTCGACAGCGAAGGCATTGAGCGAGGCCATCACCTCATCGCCCGTTTCGAGAATGACGGCAAAAGTCCTTTCGCCATTCGCTTCGTGAATTACCTTCGAGCGCACAAATCACCTCCTCCGAACCATGTTGTCCGAATGCACGGGTGCCTCGCTTGGTTCCGAAGCAGACCAACCACAGGCGACGAGCGCCTTTCTTGATCGTGATGAAGCGGCCGGGAACAACGCGTTTCACACGTCGTTGCCTTCCTCGATACCCAAAGGAAGGAACACGACCGTGGCCGATCAGACCGTAGCTATTCATGTGGAGGATTTTGGGGGAGACGGGCGCCCGGTCATCCTCATTCACGGCTGGCCCCTCTCCGGCAAAGCTTGGGAGAAGCAGGTCCCCGCGCTGCAGCAGGCAGGCTTTCGCGTCATCACCTACGACCGACGTGGATTCGGGGAATCCGGTAAATCCGCCCAGCACTATGATTACGCAGCGCTGGCCTCGGATCTCGCCGCCATCATCGACGAGAAGAACCTGACCCACGTATCGCTGGTTGGCTTTTCCATGGGTGGCGGTGAGGTCGCAAAGTATGTCGCTGACCACGGGGAGACAAAGCTGCATTCGATCGTCTTTGCTGCTGCCGTGCCACCCTATCTGATGAAAACGCCGGACAATCCGGAAGGCCCGCTCACCAAGGAAAAGGCAGCGGAAATGGAAAACGGACTGAAGGAAAACCGCGAGGCTTTCTTCGATCAGTTCACCAGGGATTTCTTCTCGGCCAATGGAGCGCTGAAGGTTTCAGAGGAAGAGCGGCAGAAGGCGATCGCGCTATGCCGTCTTTCGGACCAGACGGCTGCGCTGGGCTGCATGAGATCATTCGGCACCACCGACTTCCGCGGCGATCTGGATGGCATCAGCGTCCCCACGCTTGTGATCCACGGCGACGCAGACGGCATCGTGCCCCTCGAAGGTTCGGGCCTTCGTACACACAGGGCGATTGCCGGCAGCGAGTTGGTCGTGATCCCAGGAGCGCCGCACGGCTTCAATGTCAGCCATGCAGATGAGTTCAACAGTGCGCTCATAACCTTCCTGAAGCGCTGAACAACTTCAGCCGGTCGCTGCAGAACACGCGGTTGACGAACAGACTTCGAATCCTCGGGCCTGCCCGGGGGTTCCTGCACATGCGGTGGAGACAAACATGCGAAAAATCCTAACGGTCCTTCTCGCCCTCTGCTTTTCGAACAGTGCTACTTACGCGCAGGAATTCAACGCGAAGGGGGTCGTATTGACCGACGCTAACGCGTCAATTGCCGTTCTTGGACTGACCGTCGAACAAACCGTAGCATGGAAGTCGTCGATACGTCCGGCATGGCTCTGGGTGTGGTTGCGAGCGTGATCGGCGACGATCAGGACACTCCCACAGGTCTGGTCTTGTCGACCAATGGGGGTAGCATCATGGTCGAGCTCGCCGATGTCCAGTTGATCAACAACCGTATTGTCGTATCCAACCTGGCAGATTGAACGCCATCAGCGATTCAGGAAGTCGATACGCGCTGCGTCGAATACGGAAATGGCATTGAGCCCGGGCACGCAACCCCTGAACACCCCCTAGATGGCGCGGTCTAGTTCCGCACCTTCTGGCTGCTCGGCGGATTCGCTTCGAGATGTTCGAGGGCCCATCCAACACGATCGGCAACCTCTAGATCGAAGTCCTGATCCGGGCCGGTCAGCTCGTAGGCTCTTAGTTGTTCCACGGTAATTCCGGCTGCTGCGGCGAACGCATCAGGGTCCATGCCTAATGAAAGGCGGCGATTGTGATCGCCCTTCGGTTCTCTCATCGTCGGTGGCACATGTTGGGTCATTTTCTAATCCCCACATTGCTCAGAATAACGAGCGCAAGAAGGAAAGCCGCTCAGCCATTGCCGGCGAGTATCTTCCCTTAAATGCCGAGCCAGTCTCATAATGATCATACATTGCATCCTCCTCTTGGAGGAAGAACGCGGTAGTTCTCAGCGGGTTGCCCGGTCTTTTGTTGATATCTCCTGGTTCCCGTTTCCATTTCCGTCTCTTGAGGAAGGCTGCTGTTCGTCTGCCTCCCCTGCCAATACTCCGCGGAACACGCCGAGGGGCAGCGGGGAAGTGTTCGCGCAGGGCGGCGCGCGGACATCCGGCCAGTGCGATCGCTGATCGGAGAAACAGTTGGAGAAACCTCGACCAGACTGAACGATCTGGTGGCTTCGCAATGGAGCATCGGAACGGCCCCTTCGCTGCGACGTTTGTCAGAAGGACAAGGAGATCACCATGGCTGATCGTTTCACGATGCAGGACCCTCGATACCAGTACCCTTCGCCGCCATTTCCGCGACAGCCACAATCTCCCCCCGGTCTCGTTCGTGAGATGCGCCCCGCTCCCGATCATGGCGAAGAGAGTTATACGGGTTTCGGCCGCCTGCTCGGTCGCAAGGCCCTTATCACCGGCGGTGATTCCGGTATCGGGCGGGCCGCTGCCATCGCCTATGCCCGTGAAGGTGCCGATGTGGCGATCAACTACCTCCCCATCGAGGCGAGCGACGCCGAAGAAGTACTCGGCTACATCGAACAAGCCGGAACCAAAGGCGTGGGATTGCCCGGCGACGTTTCAGACGAGGAATTCTGCAAGTCCCTGATTGCAGATGCCATCAGGGAGCTGGGAGGCCTTGATGTTCTCGTTATCAACGCGGCAAGGCAGCAGGCGCGCAAGTCGGTGGAGGAGGTTCGAGCGAAGATTTCGACCGCACGCTCAAGACCAATCTCTACGCTTTGCATTGGCTGGCGAAGGCCGCCGTGCCGCATCTGCCGCCTGGCGCCTCCATCATCACTACTGCCTCGATCCAGGCATATGAACCTTCTGCCCACCTTCTCGACTACGCCACAACCAAGGCGGGCATCGTGGCCTACACAAAGGCGCTCTCCACCCAACTCATCGAAAAGGGTATTCGCGTCAATGCCGTGGCGCCTGGCCCATTCTGGACCGTGTTGCAGCCGAGCGGAGGGCAGTTTTCGGAAAAGGTCGAGACCTTCGGCAAGGACAGCGCCTTTGGCCGACCAGGCCAACCGGTAGAGCTAAGCCCCGTCTATGTCCTGCTTGCCTCGCAGGAAGGGAGCTACATCACCGGCGAGGTTTTCGGCGTTACGGGCGGCAAAGGCATAGCCTGAATTGTCGCTGGCCACATGCCGCCACGGCCTCGTTGTCAGGGAGGGGCGTTGACACAGTTCAGGCTTTTCGATTGCCGCGGCAATGCGATCCCACGAGAGATCGTCGTCAAGGCCATCTCCCCAGAACAAGCGGCACTGCTTGCTCTGGGGATTAGCCTTTGTCGCGGAGGACATCACCGCGATCTGGTGTGTCGGGTATATTGGGAGGATGGTACCGGACGACGCAATATGGTGCGGCTCTATAGCGCGAGCGCCCATCCGCAACGGCGCTAGCCAGCCCCCGTCTACGACCCTCCCGTTGCCGGCAGGGCATAAGCGATGAAATAGTCGCCGATCGGCGTTTCCATGAAATCATGGCCGCCGGCATTGATGACGACGATCTGCTTGCCTCCGGCTTCATAGGTCATGGGTGTGGCCTGACCGCCTGCAGGCAATGTTACCTGCCACAGTTCCTCGCCGGTTTCGATGTCGATAGCCCGGAATAGATCGTCGGTTGCCGCCCCGATGAAGAACAGTCCCGATGCCGTCACGACGCCGCCGCCATTGTTCGGCGTCCCGATATCGATGGGCAGCATCGAGGGTATGCCAAAAGGCCCATTCTTGCGCGCGGAGCCGAAAGGCCGATCCCACAACATCTGGCGCGTGTTGAGATCGATGGCGGCGATGCCACCATAGGGTGGCTGCTTGCAAAGGAGCCCGGTGAATGGCACGCGCCAACCGGCATTGACGCGAATGCCATAGGGCGATTCCGCCTGCGGGCTGATCGATCCATGCGAGCCCGAACCAGCGGCCGGATCATAGCTTGGGTCATTGATCGAGACGACCCCCATGGCATCGACCTCTTCGCGCGGCACCAGCTGATTGTAGTTCGGCATGTTGTTATAGTTGGCGATCAGGACACCATGGACTGGATCCACAGCAATGCCGCCCCAATCCGTACCGCCATTGTAGCCGGGAAACTGGATCCAGGGCTGGTCGACGGTGGGTGGCGTATAGACGCCTTCATAGGCTGCTTGACGGAACTGGATGCGGCACCAGAGCTGATCGAGCGGCGTCGCACCCCACATCTGTGCTTCGGTGAGCTCGGGCTTCAGGAGATTGGGAAAGTCGGTCACATAAGGCTGCGTGGGCGAAAGCCGATCCGGCTCGACACCGCCCTGCGGCGCCGGACGTTCCTCGATATTGACCAGCGGCTCGCCGGTGGCTCTGTCGAGAATATAGAACTGGGCCTGCTTGGACGGCATGATGATCGCTGGAACCGGACCATCTGGAGTGGGGAAATCGACAAGGCTCCCCTGCCCCCCAAGGTCGTAGTCCCAGATATCGTAGTGCACCGTCTGATAGTGCCAGGCGACGGCGCCTGTCTCGACGTCGAGAGCAACTATCGCGGTAGAATAGGTGTTTTCGGCCTCGGAACGGTCGCCGCCCCAATAGTCGACAGCCGAATTGCCCATGGGGATGTAGGCAAGGCCAAGCTCGTCGTCGCCGGAGGCTATAGTCCAGCTGTTTGGAGTGCCCTCGGTATAGATCTCGCCTTCGGCCGGCAGTCCGGTTTCGCCCGGCCGCCCCATATCCCACGCCCATTCCAGTTCGCCGGTTACCGCGTTGAAGCCACGGATCACACCCGATGGCGCGCTACGCTCCTGATTGTCGCTGACCTGGCTGCCCACCACCAGCACATCACGAACCAGGGTTGGCGGCGAGGTCGGGGCATAAAAGCCGGGGGCAGCGTCCCCAATGCCTTCCATGAGATTGACCATTCCGCCGTTGCCAAAGTCCGGACAGAGCTGGCCTGTCTCCGTATCAAGCGCGATCATGCGGGCGTCGTGGGTGAGATTCACGACGCGCGTAGCACAAAGTGCGCCCTGTTCGGCGGTCAGGTCTTCGAAATAGACCAAGCCCCTGCAGGAGGCATTATAGCCCAGGGCGTCTGTGGACACTTCCGGGTCGAAGGTCCAGAATTGACTGCCCGTCGCCGCGTCGAGAGCAAAGATCTTGTTCATCGCGGAGCAGAGATAGAGGCGATCGCCTACCTTGACCGGTGTGTTCTGATTGCCGAAGGGCTCGTCGTTTTGCGGCAAATCGCCGGTACGGAATTCCCAGACTTTCTCAAGGCCGGCCACGTTTTCCTTCGTGATCTGCTCAAGCGGCGAATAGCGCAATGCCCGGTGCGTGCCACCATAGGCGGGCCAGTCTGCCCCTGTTTCAGGCGCCACATAGGTTGGTGCCGAGGGCGTGGGCACGGGTTGCTCGGGTGCCGAGGGTGCTTCGGGTGTTGGTTCCAGGGCTGGCGCTTCCTGAGCGAAGAGAGATGTGCCGCCATGGCTATTGACGCCGACGGCCCCGGCGACACCCAACGCCACAACAAATCCAGCGGCAAGGCCGCTTCTCAGCCTCGGTGCGCTACTGCGCAAAAGAGGCCAAACCGACAGGATCAGCAATAAAACGACAGTCGGCGCAATCAGACGTGGAACTTGTGCCCAGCCATCGAGTCCCGCCTCCCAGAGGGCCCACATGACCGTCACGACAAATGTTGTGAGATAAACCCAGACCGCCATCGCATCGCGACGGAACAGGAAATAGGCGGTGGCCAACAATCCCAGCCCCGCCGGCAAATAATACCAGGAGCCGCCCAAGGCGATCAGCCATGCGCCACCGGTAGCAATGGGCAGGCCGAAAATGACAAGGACCGCAGCCACCAACATGGTCCACCAAAAGCCTGCGCCCTTCTTCTGCCACCCCTGTTCGGACCGTCTTGCCATTTTTTTCCTCCCTGTCTCTATGGCGAACGCCTTGGGAGGGCCACAGTTCCGCCATGGGCAGAAATCGAGCGGCAACAAGGGACTATGGCCTGTTATCGCCCCCTACTCCCCGTAATGTTCGGCAACCGCACCGATCTCTTCCGGCTCGAGGCGGTGCGGACCTTCCTCAAGGGCATCTTGAACAACCTTGGCCATGATGTCCGCGTAACGGCCGCCGCGCTCTGTGCCGTGCTTCTGGAACAGTTCCAACTGCCGCCGGAGATAGTCGGCGGACTGGCCGGCGAGGCGTGGGAAGTCTGCGCGAGTACTCGGGCCATGGCAGCGGTCGCAGGCGGGGATGTCGCGCGACACGATACCTTCCGAGGCGATGACTTTGCCCAGATCATTGTCGCCCGAGGGGGGCAATGGCGTCGAGCGGCCGTAGAGTTTGGCAAGCTCGGCAATATCCCCTTCGGTGAACTGTCGCGCTACTGACATCATCGTACCGCTCGGCCGACTGCCATCTCGAAAGGCAACAAGGGCATCGGCAACGTATTGCGGGTTCTGGATATCAAGACGCGGAAAGGCGCCGCCACGCCCTTGCCCGTCTGGCCCGTGGCATGCGGCGCAGGAGCCGGGTTCGGCGCCTCCATGGGCGAGGCGTGCATAGGTTTCAGCGTCCATGGTCGGCAACAGCCGCAGGAACGCGACCATATCCCAGACCTCGTCGTCACGCATTTCGGTAGGCCAGGCCGGCATGGCGGTATGCCGGATGCCGTATTTGACTGTCTGGAACAGACGCGCATCGGGGCGCCAGCTGGTGAGTTGGGGCGGCGCGGGGGACAGATCCTGCGCTATCTGTGCAGACGGCGCTTCAGGGCTACCGTGGCAGGCGGCGCAGACGAGCTGGAAGTGCCCTGCCCCGCGCAAGACCATTTTAGGATCATCGAGATTGGGCACCGCCGTCATGGCCGAGCGCAGCGCTATCGACTGGCGTGCGGCCAGTTGTGTGTACCAATCCATTGGGCCGTTGCCGCCGGATGGCACGGCATGGTCGATAAGACCCGCGAGGGGGATAGCCAGCAGAAATAGCGCTCCGGCGGCGGCGCTGGTGAGAAAAAGGCCGAGCCGCTTCATGACGGCACCGGCCGCCGGAGGGCTCGACCGACAAGCGTCAGCCCTCCCGCGAGGTAGATGATGCCGCCGATGGCCAGCATGATGACGCCGCCCACCTGCTGGTCGGCCATTTCGCTCAATCCAAACACGGCGTGATGGGTGTGACCGGGATAGATCGAACGAGGAGCGAGACCGATCAGCGCCCCCAGAAGCGTCATGTGCATGGAGGTGAAAAAGAGCGTCAGCGCCCCGGCGAGCGCAGCTTGGGCCCGTCGGCCGCTCGGCGCCGCGAGAGCGAGCAGCCAGACCAGGAGCGAGGCAAAAGCGAAGGAGGCCTGCTCAAATACCAAAGCCCAACCGGAGGTACGCGATGCGTGGTGCAAGGCCGGCGCGTGCCAGCCCCAGACGATGAGAAGGTCAAGAAGGCTGACGGCGATGGGCAGGGCCAGTTGCGAGCGCAGCCAGGGATGGTCGGCGATCATCGGCGCCAACCCCATGGCCATGACGGGGATGGCAATGCCAACCACACCCATATGGAGAGCCATGTGCGCGGCAAAGCTGTCAGGCACGAGGCGCGGCAGCGGACCGGCCCAGGCCAGGAGCAGCAGAAGAATGCCAGCCGCTATGAAAAAGCGCGGATTCATCGGCAGCTCTCGAGGTAGAGCATGGGAATGGTCACATAGATGACCGCCACTGCCGAAAGCACGCAGAGCATCAGCGCCACGTGACTGAGGAACCGGTGCCGTTCTTCGGAGGTGTTGTGCTCGTATTCGAAGTCATTGTCGGTGAGGCTACGATCGTGGACCCGCCACAACCGAATGCTCGACCAAAAAATGCCGGCCAAGGCGACAACCGTGATGACGACGACCAGAAGGCGGATGTCGGATAACGGCGCATCCCGCCCTAGCTTCTCGCAATAGATGGCGGCCGACACGTAGCAGACGAGGAAATGCAGCGCCCAAATGCTGGGCGAGATGATAACGCTCCAGAGATCGGTGCCTGAGCCGGTTTCGCGTCTGACCTCCTCGGTGATGGGATTTTCCTTGCTCATGTCAGATACGGAAAGCCTCCGATGACAATGGCAGTCAGCACACCACTAAACGCGGCGAAGTGCCAATAGAGCGTGATGTTCCAGAGGTCAGCGTCATGGGTGGGCGTCGCTTTGCCGTAGACGAGGCGGGCAAAACCATAGCCTTGCATCAACATCCCGGTCGCCAGATGCGCAAGGATCCAGATGACCAGCGCCCATACGATAGCCGGATATGAATGCGCGGTCGGGTCGAGACCTGTGGTCCATGGTCCCGCCATCAAGGCAAGGCCGCCGCAGAGCGTCGCAAAACCGCCGAGCAAGAGAAACAGTCGTGCCAGACCCGAGCGCCCATCCGAATTGACGAGCCGGGCGCCAAGGGTCAGAGCCCAGGCGAGCAGAATGAGGACACCCGCTATCGCTGGCCAGAACCAACCCGGCCCGAACATATCCGGCGGCGGAAAATCGGGGTGGATGGTCCAGAAGAAAAAGTAGCCAAACAGTAATGCAAGGAAGGCCGTGAGGTCGCCAGTCATGGTGATGAACATGGCCCACCAACCGGTGGACTTGTAGCCCGAAACATAAAGCGGGATGCGCTTGCCGCCGCCGATGTCCTTGGTCTTCTTTTCCGGGATTTCGGCGGTGCCAGTCCAGAGCCAGCGCAGCACGGCGACAAGAAATACGACGCCGCCCAGGCCCATGGGCAGCCACCACTTGAAAGTCATGAAGATGAAGACGCCGCCGAGGCCGGCGGCCGCGATCATCGGTAGCCAAGTCGGGGTACCGACGCGCAGTACCTGAATAGGCTGGGCATCAAGCACACTTGTGACCAGGGTTTCGCGCCGCCCCTCTTTGGCATTGGCCAGCAGGCCCTCGCCTTCGTCGATTTTGCGCAGGAAGTCCTTGTCATCCCAAAGCGGGTACCGGCTGTTGACCTCGGGAATAGAACGCATGCCCCAGGTGTTGCCGAAGCTTGCAGCCCATTCGAGTGTGCCCGCGTTCCAGATGTTGCGCGGCGCTTCGCGCTGATGCCTTTTGGGGCGAACGCAGTCCCAGACCAGCAGCAGAAAGCCGGCGGCAAAAATGAATGCGCCGACCGAGGAAACCATGTTGAGCTCGGTCCAGCCGCGGTCGGCGCCATAGGTAAAAACGCGGCGTGGCATGCCGAGCATGCCGGTCAGGTGCATGGGCAAGAAGGCCATGTTGAACCCGATCAGCATCAGCCAGAATGACCAGATGCCATAGGCGCGGGACAGTTCCTTGCCCATGATCAGGGGGTAGTAGTAGCAAATGCCGGCCATGACCGGGAAAAGCATGCCGCCAATCAGCGTGTAATGCAGGTGCGCGACGATGAAATAGGTGTCGTGGACCTGGAAATCGAAGGGCGCCACAGCCACCATCACGCCCGTCAGGCCGCCGATGATGAAAACGGCAAGGGCACCGAGGCAGAACAGCATTGGCACGCTGCGCACCACGGAGCCGAGCATGACTGTGGCGATGAACGCGAATATCTGAATGCCCGTGGGAATGGCTACGGCTTCCGAGGCGGCGGAGAAAAATCCCAGCGACACGGACGGCAGGCCGGTGGTGAACATGTGGTGCACCCAGAGCCCGAAACTGAGGAAGCCCGTTCCCAGCGCGGATAGGACAATCCAGGAATAGCCAGTAATCTCGCGCTGCGCGAAGGTGGGCACGATCATGGCGAGGAGCGCGATGGCGGGCAGGAAGATGATGTAAACTTCCGGATGTCCGAAGATCCAGAACAGGTGCTGCCAGAGGATCGGGTCACCGCCGCGTGTCACATCGAAAAAGGGCCAGTCGAGCAGGCGTTCGAGTTCGAACAGAATGTCGCCCGCAATCAGCGGGGGGAAGGCAAAGAGGATCATTCCGCCCACCACCAATACGTACCAGCCGTAGAGCGGAGTGAGGTTGATATGCATGCCGGGCGCCCGGCATTTCAACACGCCTACGATCAGTTCGACCGCTGCGGCAATCGAGGCCACCTCGATGAAGGAGAGCCCGAGCAACCAGATATCGGCGCCGATGCCACTCTGTTCGGTCGAGAGCGGCGGATACATGAACCAGCCGGCATCGGGAGCGGCATTGAAAAAGATCGAGCCGCAAACAAAAATTCCGCCGATGAGGTAGCACCAGAAGCCAAAGGCCGAGAGGCGCGGAAACGGAAGGTCTCGCGCGCCCAGCATGCCGGGCAGGATCAGGATCGCCACCGCCTCGAAGATCGGCACGGCGAAGAGGAACATCATCACCGTGCCATGCAGGGTGAAGGCCTGACTGTAGAATTCGGATGTAACCAGTGTGCTCTCAGGCACGAAAAGCTGCATGCGGATGATGAGGGCCAGGGCGCCACCAAAGAGCATGAAGGCGAAGGCGGCGGCAAAGTACCAGAGGCCAACGATGGAGTTGTTGACGTCGGACAGGGCGCGCCAACCCCCGGGATTGTCCCAGACTTTTGCCAATTGTTCTGTTTCGGCGCGCTTGTCGGTCATTTGAGATCCAGAAGGTAGGAGACAAGGGCGTCGCGCTCGGCCGCTTCGAGACTGGCATAGCCGGGCATGCGCACATCGGGTTTGTGATGGCTGGGATCTATCAGCCAGCTCTGCAGGCTTTCTGCGTTGATGGGGAGCGTGCCGGCGGCCATGGAGCGGCGACCGGCGAAATGGGTGAGATCCGGCCCCACAACGCCGCCGGCGCTGGTGCCACGCACAGCGTGGCAAGCGGCGCAGCCAGCCGACACGAAAAGGGCGTGCGCTTCCTTCTCCTCGATGCCCGCGGCTTCGTCAGCCAGCCAGCTTTCGAAGCTGGCTGGCTCGTGCACCACCACCGGAAAGGCCATCAGGGCATGGGAGGGGCCACAAAACTCCGCGCAGACCCCACGAAAGACACCCACTTCGGTGGGCCGCAGGCGCCAGAGATTGGTGCGGCCAGGAATGACGTCCATCTTGCCTCCCAGGTTAGGGATCCAGAAAGAGTGAATGACGTCGGTGGATGTCAGTACGAATTCCGCCGTCTGCCCCGCAGGCAGGTGTAGTTCGTTTGCAGTGTTGACCAGGGCGCCGTCAGGCAGTTCATAGGCCACTCGCCACCAATATTGCTCGGCTGTGATGTGGACGCGCAGGTCGGGCCGGTCTGACCGCACCCAATCAGGCAGCAGCGCCAGACCAAAGATCAGCAGGGCCGCGAGCGTGATCGTTGGAAAGGCAACACCGCCAATGAGGATGAAGCGGTCGGCAAACCGTTCGGTCTTGGGGCGCTTCTTGCCGAGAACGGCATAGACGGTGATGCCCATGACGATGAGCCAGATCACCACGGTCCCGGCAGCCATCACCCAGAAGAGATTGGCTACGGCCGCGGCGTCCTCACCAGCTGGATGGAGCATGCTCTGTTCGGAAACGCAGCCGGCAAGAGCCGGCGCGCAGACGATGGGCGCGACCCGAAAGACGAGAAAGGAACGACGCTGCCCCTGTTGCATACACCCCCGCAAATCAACTCTGGTGGAACGCCAATGCCTTAGGCGAGTTCCATGAAAATGGCAGCGAGGGAGAAAAGCATGTCAGCACCGAGCGGGTACTCCCGCCTGCAGATCGTCCTCCATTGGACCATCGCCGCACTGATCGTCGTGCAATTGACTATCAATTCAGACATGCAACAGGCCTTTGCCCAGCGCCTCGCCGACGCAATGCCGGTCAATTTCGGCGCCATCTTCCACGCCACGGTCGGAATTCTCGTTCTGCTTCTTGCCACCCTGCGCGTGGGCATCCGGGTCTTGCGCGGCGCGCCCGAGCCACCTCGGGGCAATCATCCCCTACTGAACCTGCTCAGCCATGCCACACACGTGCTGCTTTATGGCTTTCTCTATCTCATGCCGATCACCGGTGCCCTCGCCTGGTTTGGCGGGATAGAAATCGCCGCCGTACTGCACGAACTCGGTCGGTTCGTTCTCATCCCCATCATCTTCCTCCATGTCGGCGGCGCCATTGTGGAGGAACTGGTGCTGGGCAATCGTGTCGTCGGGCGGATGTTGAGCTCATCTCCCTCCAATGGGAAACGACCCGACCACCTGTAGACTCGCCCTGCAAGCGGCTTCATGCCCGATAGTCTGATGAGCTTGGAGATAAGACAAAATGGCGCTCAAGCGGATGGACAACATGGGAATTGTCGTCGAAGACCTCGACGCGGCGATCGATTTCTTTCTCGAACTCGGCTTCGCCATCGAAGGGCGGGCCATGATCGAAGGAGAATGGGCCGGGCGTGTCACTGGCCTTGGCGATCAGCAAGTCGAGATTGCCATGATGTGCACGCCGGACGGCCACAGCCGGCTCGAGCTTTCCCACTTCCTTGCGCCGGCTATTGTCGCAGATCACAGCAAGGATCCGGTGAACGCTCTAGGCTATCTTCGAGTCATGTTCACCGTCGACGACATCGACGAAACGCTTGAACGGCTCTCCAACCGAGGTGCGCAGCTCGTCGGCGAGGTTGTCCAGTATCAAGACACCTATCGGCTCTGCTATATCCGCGGGCCCGAAGGGCTTCTCATCGGACTTGCCCAAGAGCTGGGTTGAGCCCTGTCAGGTGCACTACCAATACCTCGTATGCGGCGCGGAGGGGCGTCCCAAGCGGCCAGAGGTATCGTCGAAACACACCCGCAGGACGAACCAGACCGTCTGGCACGTTGACCATGCCGCAGTTCTCACCCCCTCCCATTTAGTTTCGTGCTTGGGCCCACATTAAAGGTGAAAATTTCCGGAAAGCACCAGCCTAACCCCCACGCCGAAACGGAACGGGGGGCGCTACGCGGCGTTGATCTGGCGAGTTGACTGAGGAAACGCCGTCATGCCCGCTACCCGCCCGATCTGGAAAGGCCAGTTGCGCCTCTCGCTGGTTTCTATTCCCGTGGAGCTCTTCAGCGCCGCGCGAACCAGCGCCAAGCCCAGTTTCCGGCAAATCCATGAACAGACAGGGAAGCCCGTCCACTATGAGAAGGTGGTGGCAGGCGTGGGTCCAGTGGACAAAGACGAGATCATCAAGGGTTTTGAATATGAGAAGGGCGACTACGTCCTGCTGACAGACGATGAAATCGACGCAGTAAAGCTCGAGACTCGAAAGACGCTGGAGTTGACGCAATTTGTCGGCGCCTGCGAAATCGACCCGATCTACTACGACAAATCCTATTTCGTCGTGCCGACCGACGAACTGGCCGAAGACGCTTTTCGCGTGATCCGCGACGCCCTGCGCAAGTCACAGAAGGTGGGCCTTGGCCAGCTTGCAATGCGCGGCAAGGAATATCTCGCGGCCATCAAACCCAGCGGCACCGGGCTCATTCTCGAGACGCTTCACTACGAAGACGAGATCCGCAAGGCGGACCCGTTCTTCTCGCAAATATCGAGCAAAAAAGCGGAGCCTGAACTGCTCGAGGTGGCGACAGCGCTGATCGAGAAAAAGACAGGCGCGTTCGACGCCAAGGTGTTCAAGGACCACTATCAGGCCGCCTTACACGACCTCATCAAGCGCAAGATGAAGAACAAGGGTCGCAAGATCACCGCCGACAAGGATGACGAGATTGAGCGCCCCAGCGGCTCTAATGTCGTCGACCTGATGGCCGCTCTCAAGGAAAGCCTTGAGGGAGGTCGCAAAAAAGCTCCGGCGAAAGCCGGTACCAAAAAGCGCACTTCTGGCGCGGCTCGCAAAAAGGCGAGCTGACCATGGCCACCAAACCAGACGACCTTCTTAAAGACTATAAGTCCAAGCGCAATTTCGCCAAAACCCAGGAACCTGCCGGTGCGGAACCGAAGTCTGGCGGCGAACGAGGCTCATTCGTGGTGCAGAAGCACGATGCCACGCGCCTCCACTACGATTTCCGCCTTGAGCTCGACGGTGTGCTCAAGAGTTGGGCCGTCACCCGTGGACCGTCCAATAACCCGGGAGACAAACGCCTTGCAGTCCGCGTCGAGGATCACCCGCTTGAATATGGCGGCTTCGAGGGCACCATTCCCGAGGGCGAATATGGTGGTGGCACCGTCATGCTTTGGGATCGCGGCACCTGGGAAGCAATCGGCGATCCACATAAAGGCCTTGAGGCCGGCGACCTGAAATTCCGCCTTTATGGCGAGCGGATGAAGGGCGAGTATGTGCTGGTGCACATGAAGGGCCGGGACAGCAAACGGCGCTCCGGTCCTGATCGCGAAAACTGGCTGCTCATCAAGCATCGCGACAGCTACGCACGGGACAAGGACACGCTCACCACGCGCTTCACCCGCTCTGTCGATACCGGGCGGGATCTAAAACAGATCGCCAGCGGCGCGGCCGCCGTCAAATCGAGCAAGACCAGGACCGATGCCGTCTGGCATTCCGATCCCGATCAAGCCGCAAAGGAAGACGACAGGACCAGCCTGCTCGCCACCGCGGCCAAAGGAAAGACCCCGGCATTTCGTCCCGTGCAGTTGGCGACACTGGTGGAGCGGGTGCCCGACGGCGATGGCTGGCTCTTCGAGATGAAATATGACGGCTATCGCTGCCTCGCCGCAGTCCAAGGTGAGAGCGTTCGCCTCTACACCCGCAGCGGTCTTGACTGGACCAAGCAATTTGGTGCGCTGGTCGCTCCCTTTCAGGCGCTCAAGATTGGTTCGGCTCTGATCGATGGCGAAATCTGCGCCTTTGACGAGAAGGGGAGCACCGATTTTTCCACGCTCAAGCGGATGCTGACGGAAGGCGGGCGGCTCGAATTCTTCGCCTTCGACCTGCTCGAAGTCGACGGCGAGGATCTTACAGGATTGCCCCTGATCGGGCGCAAGACTCGTCTCGAAGACCTGCTTTCCAAATCTGCCAAAAAGAACCCAATCCAGTATTCTTCTCACATCGTCGGAAACGGCCAGAAGGTGCTCGACGCGCTCTGTCGCGAAGGCCACGAAGGCGTTATCGCCAAACGAGCAGAGGCGCCCTATCGTGGCGAGCGCACGACCAACTGGCTGAAGATCAAATGCCTCAAGCGCCAAGAATTCGTCATTGGCGGCTGGTCGCCTTCCAGCAAACGGCGCGGCTTTGCATCGCTGCTCGTCGGGACCTTGGAGGGCGGGAAACTGCTATATCGCGGCCGGGTGGGCACAGGATTTAGCCAGGACACGCTGGCCGAACTCGATCAAAAGCTGAAACAGTTGGCGCGCAAGACCAGCCCATTCGCCGACATGCCTGCAGAGCGAGCCCAGGACGCCAATTGGGTCAAGCCGGCTCTCGTCGCCGAAATTGCCTACACAGAGTTTACCAGTGACGACATCATTCGCCACCCCAGCTTTGTGGGACTACGCGAAGACAAGGACGCGGCGGAGGTTCGAATGGAAACCACAGAATCCATCTCAGATGATGGTGAGGCCGTAGCCGAAAAGCTGGGCGTGCGTCTGACGTCGCCCGATCGGGTGGTCTATCCCGACCAGAGTATCACCAAATCGCAACTGGTCGCCTACTACGAGGACGTGGCGGGCACCATGTTGCCGCACATCAAGGACCGGCCCTTAAGCCTCGTGCGATGCCCACAGGGCCGGACCAAGCATTGCTTTTTCCAGAAGCACGATACCGGCGGATTTCCCGAGCAGTTGCACTCGAAAGTCATCACCGAGAAGGACGGCGACAACCAGAGCTATTTCTACGTCGATGACCTCGCCGGCCTCGTCGCCGGCACGCAGATGAACGTGCTGGAATGGCATATCTGGGGTTCGCATTTCGATACCATCGAGCGTCCGGATCGTCTGGTGTTCGACATCGACCCCGACGAGGGCCTCGATTTCTCGGCTATCACCGGTGCGGCCATCGATATTCGCGATCGACTAAAGGACCGAGGCCTCACCAGTTTTCCTATGGTCTCCGGCGGCAAGGGTATCCACGTTGTCGTGCCACTCAAGCCGCAGGCGGAATGGCCGGAGGCGAAGACCTTCTGCAAGGATTTTGCGCAGGCTTTGGCAGAAGAAGAACCCGACCGCTTCACGGCCAACTTGTCCAAGGCAAAGCGCAAGGGCCGATTGTTTATCGACTATCTGCGCAACGAACGTGGCTCGACCGCCATCTGCCCGTGGTCCGTCCGCTCCCGCGAAGGCGCTCCAGTGGCCGTACCAATAGAATGGGACGAAGTCCCAAAGCTCAAATCCGCCAATCAATTCTCACTCGCGGCGGCCATAGAACGGGCAAAGAGCCAACCCTGGTCCAACTACCGCCGGCAAAAGCAGACCCTCAAATAGGCCAGGCCCGACCGAAGGCATCTGCAAGAAGGGCGATCATCAGGATTCGTTGAGGCCCGAGACTCAATTCGGAGCAAGGCTAGCGCATAACGTAGCGGGGCATCTTACAAAACAGCTTCTCCGGCATGCTCGAACGAACGAAGAAGCTCACCTGCATGCACGTTCCAATAGCTACGTCAAAGTTTCGCCGTCTCCCGCCGCCTCGGGGTGGCAAGCAGGGAAGCGCAACCAAGGCGACGACAAAAAGAAGGCCCCAGAGCAACACCAGGGCCTTCTCACCAGAGAGTCAGAGCTCACCACAGGAGCGGGACTGCCCCGACGTAGTTCAATGGCCCGTTTCAGGAATGGTTCGATCACGAATGCGCAAAAGATAAAGCCGTTCCTAAGCTCCATCCCTGAGCTAGCCCCAATCGTCCGCGATAGAGCCGTACCATGTTGGTTGGGCCGCTGTCTTCCTGCCAATAAACGCGGCAAACCGGGGCGCCAAGGTTGCGATTTCCTCTAATGACATTCTCGCCCAATACGAGAGTAGCGGCCAGGATAGGGCTGCGTGCGTCTATCACTTGCTCGGCCTCAGCGCCGGAGCGCAGATCGATGACACGATACTGAACCATTTCAACCCCTTTGAAGACACCGCGCATAACAACGCACGGGGGGACTTCTTGGATGCCTTTTCGGAACCGGGGCGCATGAAAAAGCCGCCTGGCATGACCTCTGTTGGATCAAGCGGCGGCTTGGGGTGAGCATCCAGAGCAGTAGCGTCAACAACCTGCACCAGATGCTCGAGACTATGAACTGCTGGCTACTCCTTTAGTTCCCTGCAACCCGCTGCCCCTGGTGCCGTTTAATACAGCATCACAGGAGAGGTTTATGCAAATCAAAGGCAGAGGGATAGGAGGCCTGGTATTGGGCGTCGTGCTCATGGTCGTGGCTTTGGCGGTCATCTTCTTGATGATCAGCGCGAACAGCGTGGTTCCAACTGTGCCTGATCAGACAAATGACGAAACGGAAGTGGTGCCTTCATAGCGTGCCAAAAAGAAGGCTCCGACTGCCCTCACTGTCGAAGCCTTCCCCTTGCCGGTAGGTCCGTCGCAACGGCTCACCGGTAGGAGAGTTCCACGACGCTGTCACGAAAATACCCCGGCTCATGGAAGACCGGGGCAGTAATGAGGCCTTCTGGCTATCTACGATTTCAAAGGCCTGAGGGACAACTATGGAGTGGAGCGCCCGGAGTAGCAGCAAGGACGCTCACCACAGGAACGGCTCAGTCGATACGCGGGTTCCGGCGCTGGTCCAAAAAATGGCCCCGACTGTCCGCGCAGCCGGGGCCAGCAACACCACACGATCGGGGACAGGTCGTGTGATTTGCCCAACGGCAAACTAGGGTGATGGTTCCGTGGGATACTCAGGCTCGGCTCTGACTGTGTTCTGCAGAAGCCATTCGAGCAATAGCGCGCGAACCGTTTCATCGGCTGGGCCAGTGCCTTTGACCGCGGTGAAAAGCCGGCCCTCGATACTCGCTTGGATGATACCGTGTTCGAGAAAATATGACGCGGTGTAGGTCTGTCCCTCGAACTCCACCTCGACGGTTAGAACTTGGGATTGGGTGTCCATCGCGACCTCCTCTAGACGCGATATTGGTTCGACCTCTGCTTGGGTCAACCCGCGTGCACACATGCAAAAAAAGAGCCCCGGACTATCCGGGGCGAGTATTCAGAGCATTCGTCGGTCCAAAGATGTCGACGACTCCGAGCGGTTAGGGATTGAAGGCTATCAGCCTCCTCGCGCCCGTTCATTTAAATAGATTAATCGGCCTCGCTTCTGCGGGGCCTTTTTCTTTTGAAGTCCAACTGATCGGAAAGGCGTACGGCGGCATCACGGCGGCCGATTTCATTGCCCGTTTCGTCCCTGACGACAATCTGAACTGTGAACTCAGGGTGCCGCATCGCCTCATCCTGCAGGACGCTGATCAGTGTGCGGGACGCAGTGTCCAGGGCCTGATCAGGACTATCCAGCTCCACGCCCACAACGTCGTGGGTCACCGTCCCATCTCGTTCGAGCACATCAAAAAAGTACATCGGCATAGCGTCCTCCGAGAACGGAAACGGCGCTTTCTGGCCGATGTTTCTCGTCTTCGCTCAGAAAAGGAGGCCGATATGGCCAGTGACCGCGGCTTTGACCGCGCTTCCGCACATCCTCATGCATGAGGGGGCGAGTTCGATCACCCTAAGTTCCGGGCGGGCGCACCCACAGGGCATCACTCAGCGCGTCGTCCAATGCCTGACGTGCACAGCAGAACCTGCCGACCCGCGATGTCTACTTGATCGACGACATGGAAGTCGCAGCCATCTACTGCTTCCAGTACTGGACGCGGTGCAGGGCGGTGCTCTCCTGAGGGCGTTGGCATCGCGCACCATGCTCCTGCGCTGAGCAACGACGGGCGTCCGTAGGAACCGATTGCCTCGGACGTCCGTTGCCATAGCGATCATCCCGGCGTCCCAATGCCGCAGCAACAAATCCCGAAGCATGACCAGCCAATTCGAAATCATTCGCGATCTGGGCGTAAAGTCCGATTTCGATGTTGCGCGTGAAGCAAGCCGCCGTCGCGCCTTCCTCAAGTCTTATCTGTTGCGTTCCGGTCTCCACAATCTGGTCTTAGGGATCAGCGGCGGCGTGGATTCGACTACCGCTGGCATCCTCGCCCAGCAATCGGTCAAGGAACTGCGAGCGTCCGGTTTCAACGCCCGGTTCATCGCCGTGCGCCTGCCCTACCGCGCGCAGGCCGACGCCCCAGACGCCGATGCCGCTCTTGCCGTCATTGATCCCGATCTGACATTCGAAGTCGATATCGCCCCCGCCACAGAGGGAATGTGGCAGTCCCTACGCCGGGCGGGCTTCTCCCCCGCCAGCGCCGCCCAGGCCGATTTCCTGCGCGGGAATGTAAAAGCCCGCCAACGTATGATTGCCCAATATGCCATTGCCGGCGGCTTGGAAGGCCTCGTCATCGGCACCGATCATGCCGCCGAGGCGGTCATGGGCTTTTTCACCAAGTTCGGCGATGGCGCAGCTGACCTCCTGCCGCTCGCGGGGCTCACGAAACGACGCATTCGCGCCCTCGCTGACCATCTCGGTGCGCCCGAGCGTCTGGTCAAAAAAGTACCCACTGCCGACCTCGAGGACCTGGCGCCTCTCCGGCCAGATGAAGACGCCTACGGGGTTACCTATGAACAGATCGACGACTTCCTCGAAGGCAAGCCCGTAGAGCCCGGAGTTGCGGACATCATCCTCTCCCGCTATCGCGCGACTGCCCACAAGCGGGCCTTGCCCGCTTCTCCAGCGGATCTGCCCGATGCCTGACAGGCTCGGACGTCTCGCCCATCTTTGCATCGATGTGCAGAACTTGTTCGCTGGCGATACCGCCTGGCACACCCCATGGTTGAGCAAAGTGCTCCCAGCCATTGAAGCCCTCGTCGACCGTGCTCCTGCCAGTACCATCTTCACCCGCTTCATTCCGCCCGCTCGCGTGGAGGATGAGACCGGAACGTGGCGCGAGTACTATGCTCGCTGGCCTTCCATGGTGACCTCGCGACTGGCACCGGAAATGCTCGAGATCGTACCGACGCTCGCCCGGCACGTGCCCCCTGCCCGACATTTCGACAAGAACAGATACTCGCCCTGGCTGTTCGGCGATCTGGACCAGACACTGCGCGCAAAGGGCGTGGACACGATCGTCGTCTCGGGGGGCGAGACTGACGTCTGTGTGATGGCCACTGTCCTAGGCGCAGTAGATCTGGGCTACCGCACGGTCCTGTGCACAGATGCAATCTTCGGGTCCGCAGACCAAACCCATGACGCCGCAGTCACCGTCTTCCACAGTCGCTTCGGGCGGCAGCTCACGGCCTGTCCCACTCAAGAACTGCTCGACAACTGGAAGGAGTTTGCATGACGCTTGTTGGCTACCATGCATCCCACGAGCAGTTCGCCCCGAGCGAACTACTCAGCCTGGTTCTGGAAGCCGAAAGGGCTGGCTTTGCCTGCGCCAAGTCGTCCGACCACTTCCATCCCTGGAGTGAACGCCAAGGGCAGTCTGGGTTCGCCTGGTCTTGGCTCGGGGCCGCGATGCAGGCAACGAGATTTGGGTTCGGGATGATTTCAGCCCCGGGCTATCGCTATCATCCCGCGGTACTGGCACAGGCGGCCGCTACCATCGGCGAAATGTTCCCCGGCCGCCTTTGGCTATCGCTCGGAACCGGCGAGGCTATCAACGAGGCGATAACCGGCGAGTACTGGCCGGAGAAGACCGAACGCAACGCCAGGCTGCGCGAATGTGTCGAGATCTTCCGATCCCTTTTCGACGGCGAGACGGTGACCCATCGCGGCAGGGTCACCGTGGTGGAGGCCAAGCTCTACTCACGGCCTGCGATGGCTGTTCCCTTGCTCGGTGCCGCCGTCACCCCTGAAACCGCCGCATTCTGCGGCCCGTGGGCGGATGGGCTTCTCACGACAGGTGGCGACTTCGAGACCGTCAGGCGCGTCGTCGCTGCGTTTCGCGAGCATGGTGGGGAGGGCAAGCCGGTCCACATCCAGCATGCCTTGTCATGGGCGGAGCGGGAGGACGAGGCCATGGCTGAGGCGCTCGACCAATGGAGAGCACCCTCCATTGGAGGCGATGCGCTATGGGACCTGCGCCGGCCGCGCGACTTCGACGTCGTTGGAAGAGCCGTCACCGAGGATCGTCTAAGGCAATGTATCGCCATCTCCGCTGACCCAGGGCGGCATCGAGCGGATCTCGAGGCCCTGATCGCCATGGAGCCAGCTGCGATTCACCTTCATTGTGTTGGGCGCAACCAGCGGGGCTTCATCGACATGGCCGCCAGGCATCTCGTCTCGCTCATATAGGAGGCGGCAATGGAAGGCATCGACTGGCATCGAATGTTCATAGGCGAGGAGCCGCCGATGTTCCTCCTCGAAATCCTCATTCGAACGATCGTAATATATTCGTACACCCTGATCTTGCTGCGACTGCTGGGCAGTCGCGCCATCGGGCAGCTCTCGACGGTGGAATTCCTGCTGGTCATCGCGCTGGGGTCCGCGGTCGGGGACGCAATGTTCTATCCTGACGTGCCACTCCTTCACAGTCTGCTGGTCGTCACCGTTGTCGTGGTCGCCAACAAGCTGATCGATCTAGGCATCGCCAGGAGCAAGTCCGTCGAACACGCTATCGACGGCAAACCCGAGCAGGCGATCCGCAATGGTGTGGTATGCGTCCCCTTCCTCGACAGCAGCACTTTGGGCACGAGCGAACTATTCCAGGAGCTGCGCGAAAAGGGCGTCCGGCAGTTGGGCGAGGTCGAGCATGCAATCGTCGAAGCCGATGGGGTGCTCACGGTGTTTGAAGCTTTGCGCCCGGAACCAGGGTTGCCGATCGTGCCGCCCTGGGAGATCGAGAGACCTGCGGAGATCGACCGCCGTTCCACTGATCAATTTCTGAGCTGCATGCGTTGCGGTCACACATCGGCCGACCGCTCACCTGAAAAATGCGCTCACTGCGGCCACGACCGATGGACAAAGGCAATTGTCACCGGTGGCGGGAAGGACTGAGGCGACGTGCCAAGGCGGCGCTAGACCTCAACGGTCCAAAGGATCGTCCATGGTCCTAGGCGTGCCTCGTCGGCATAACCTTGAAGGAACAGCCTTCTTCCCCTTATGGCCGGAACCCCCTCCTGGGTTTCCTCGGACAGGTTAGCGTAAAGGCGCAGCGTCGACCCGTCGCCCATCGCCCATGTCACCAGCACGGACTTTAGCCCCAGTAGTTCGTATTTCCCGGCGAATCCGTTCTGATCAAAAAGGCGAGGAATGATTTCCATACGGCGCAGATCAATCAAGGAGCGATAATGCTGGAGCCAGGATTTGTGCGGCTCGTGTTTCAGGTTGGGCCAATCGAGCTTGGCGGATGCAAAAGTCTTCGCACTGGTGGGATCTACAGCCTCGTCAATATTGGGCTTGTCCGGATCCTCGTACTCCGGCGCGCTCTTCAACTCCTCCTGCCGACCCTTACGAATGGTATCCCGCAATTCGACGGGAACGTCGGAGAAGAAGGGGAACGGTCGTGAGCTGGCCCACTCCTCGCCCTGAAATAGCATCGGGATCTGCGGGGACAAGAGGTATATGGCCGTTAGCGCCTTCACAGCATCGTTGTGGGCGATATTGGTGATCCGATCGCCCTTTACTCGGTTGCCGACCTGATCATGATCCTGCATGTATATGACGAATGCCGTCGCTGGCAGGCCTCCGCTCGGCTCGCCTCGCTTCATGCCTTCGTGCGGTTTCATCTCTCCCTGGTACGCAAAACCCTCTGCCAAGGCGCGACCGAGCATGCCCGAACGTTCTTCGAAATTGTCGAAGTCGGCATAGTAGCCAGTGTTCTCTCCTGTCGCCGCAGCATGGAGAAGATGGTGGACGTCATCGTTCCATTGCGCGGTGTAGTGCACTGGCTCGGACCCGCTGTTGCGCCGTAACCAGACTTCCTGGTTGTCGGAGTTCTCGACGATTAAGTGCGTATGTCGGTGAGGCCTTGAGGCCCGTATCCGGGCAGACAGCAGTTCGAGAATGTGTGTCGGAGCATCATCGGCGATGGTGTGAACGGCATCAAGCCGCAACCCGTCGAAATTGAATTCGCTTGTCCAGTATAGTGCGCTTTCGACGACAAGCTCCCGCACGACCTCAGCACCGGGGCCATCGAAGTTGATGGCCTCGCCCCATGGGCTCTCGTGCTTTTTAGTAAAGATCGGCGCGATGTCCGGCAGATAGTTTCCGTGCGGTCCGAAGTGGTTGTAGACGACGTCGAGGAACACCATCATCGAACGCCTGTGCGCGGCATCGATGAACGCCTTCAAGTCCTCTGGACGCCCGTAGTTGGCTGACGGAGCGAACCACATTGCCCCGTCGTAGCCCCAGTTGAATTTGCCGTAGAACTCGGCGACCGGCATGATCTGAACCACGGTGACACCCAGGTCGGCCAGGTGGTCCAGCTTGGAGGCGGCTGCGGCGAATGTACCCTCCTCGGTGAACGTCCCCACATGGAGTTCGTAGACGATCGCCTCTTCCCATGGTCGGCCCTTCCAGTCTCGGTCGGTCCAGACGAAGGTTCGCGGGTCAATAACTTCGCTGAACCCATTGATGCCTTCGGGCTGGTGCCTCGATGTCGGGTCGGGGATCGCCGTCCCATCCGGGAGAACGTATCGGTAGAGCGTCCCCGCTCCGACGCCCTCGACGTCGACCCGGTGCCACCCGTCGCCTATGGCCTCCAGTTCGATCAGAGAGCGCCGGCCCTTCAGCCTGAGCTTCATGGTCTTGCATTTTGGCGCCCAGATCTTGAACCGGGTGCTGCCGTTTCTGACTTCCGCGCCGAAGCGCATTTTGTGGCTACGGACAATGGTGTCGGGGCTGGGCCGCTGCATATGCGAACTCTACTAATGACCGGTTTTGGAATGTGGATCGGCCACGGGCTTTGATTCCGGCGAACCGCGATGGCGAAGGAATATCGACAGGAGGATAAGCACCGCGGTCGAGAGAAACTCGGACTGCCAGTTCTGGAACGACTCGAACCACAGAGTGGGGTCGCCGAGATGTTCGAGGGACGACTGCGGCGCCAGACCATGCATAAGGGCTTCCTCGTTGGCTGTGGCGGTGCTTTGCAGCCAATGCAGCACGAACGACGCCGCAAAGAGCGCCAGCAGAGCTGTGCCGAGCGAATAGGAGTAGAAGAAGGACCATAGTCCACCCGCCCTGACGGGCCACGGCGTATGTTTGTTCCGACGTTTTCTATCGGGGGCAGCGTCCTCGGGATTGTCCTTGTCCGGATCTTTGGATTCCGACGAGCCTCGCTGAAACAAGAATGCCGTCATAATGACATAGGCCGACATCTGGAGGAATTCGCTCTCCCAATTCTCGAACAATGCGGATTGGAAGGAGGGGCTCAGGAAGTAGTCGAGGACGCTAAGCGGCGCCTGCCCATGCTCGGCGAGCGCGGCATTATGATTGAGCCAGCCGGACCAGACCATGCCGAACAAGCAGGCGGCGAAGACAGCCGCGAGAGCAATGGTCAGTCCGTTGTCGCGGAAAAACGAGGCGGCTTTCTGCATAACGCCTCCGAAAGATAGGCAGGCACGCTTCGTTCAATGGCTACCCTTTGAAAGCGTTCCGTAGCGATCGAGGAATCCACGGGACGCGCCAAAATGCACCGATCCCTGTCAGGCCTCGACAGTGTTGTGACCACCGCCATCCTCAGCGATCAGGAAATGTAGATGCCGAGTCTACCTTTGGTCAGCAAAGACGGACCCGGCGTACCCCGGCCTGGCATTGATTGATCAGACTACCGCGCCGCGCCGCGCAGAGCGGCCAGCGAACCATAGGGCGATTGCCTGCGACGGGCGGTGTCTTGCGAAATGAACGACGCCACCAGAAGCATCAAGCCGACAGGCGGCAGACCAACCCAATCCGCCACACCGATCTGGGCACCGGCAGCGAGGATGAGGCGGAAGAACACGCCTGAGTAAGTAGGGTCGGACGGCGCGACGCTGATACACAACAGGAGCGTCGCGGCGGTCTACGCTCGAACTCCCGCGACTTTCAACGGCAAAGTACCGTCGAACGACAATCCCCCAAGCCGTCTTGCCTAGGGGGCAGCTAACAAACTCTTGCATTTGGCATGAACCACGATGGGGTCGCCAGGAGACCTTATCTCTCCGGGGTGGCAAGCGGACAGGCCGCTTCTGGCGTCGAACCTGGAAGAGCGGACGACAACCAAAAAGCTCGCGCCTCAATTCGTGTCGGAACAGTAAATCTCGTAAAGCGTCGTCAACACGCGCCGGACTTCATCCGAAGCCAAGGTGTAGTTGATCTGCTGGCCGTCGCGTCGTGTCGCCACCAGGCCCCAGGCCCGCAGCTTGGAGAGATGTTGCGATAGCGGGGATTGGCCGAGTTGGACCCGCTCTGCCAGTTGCCCGACATTCATTTCGTGCTCAAGCAGGTTGCACAGGATGAGCAACCGCTTCGGATTAGCCATGGCGGCCAGGAGCTGAGACGCCTGATCGGCGTTCCGCTCCATTGCCGCAAGATTCATGTTGATCATATTAGTACTCGCGTATATACGAATGTTCGTTGATAGCGTTTATGCCCCTTATGGGGTCGGTTTTCAAGGAGTTCGTGATGCGTCCTAATATCGGATATGCCGATCGCATCCTCAGAGCGATCATCGGACTAGCTCTGACGGTTGGCACATTTCTTCACTCCATGCCCTTGGCCGGCGCGCCCGTGCTTCAGGCAATTGTCTTCACTGTCGGCCTCGTCCTCCTGCTGACCGCCGCCGTGCGGTTCTGCCCGCTCTACCGCCTGATTGGCGTTTCTACCTGTAAGGTACAATTTCATGACTGAGTTTACCCCGGTGCTGTCGCTGTTCGGCGGCGCACTGATCGGCCTTTCGGCTGTCCTGCTCATGGCGTTTCATGGGCGCATCGCCGGCATGACGGGCATTCTGACTGGGTTGCTGCCACCCGTCACTTCGGACTGGGCCTGGCGTGCGGCCTTTCTCGCCGGCGCCATCGTCGCGCCCAGTTTCATTCTGAGTTTTTCCGGCCACTCCATCGCTTTCTCCAGCCCGGTTCCTCTGCCTTGGGTGATCATCGGCGGCCTGATCGTAGGCGGCGGCGTCTATTTTGGATCCGGCTGCACGTCCGGACACGGCGTCTGCGGCATGGCTCGTCTCTCGCCGCGCTCGATAGCGGCCACAGGCACCTTCATGGCGACAGCTGTCGTCACCGTTTTTGTTATTCGTCATCTCCTGGGCGGCTTCTGATGCAGCGTACACTTATTGCCGGCGTGGTCGGTCTCATTTTCGGCACCGGCATTGCCCTCTCCGGCATGGCCAACCCGGCCAAGGTTCTCAACTTTTTCGATATCGCCGGCACCTGGGACCCATCCCTGGCCTTCGTTATGGGTGGTGCCCTGCTGGTCACCGCGATCGGCTACCGCCTGGTCTTTCGCCGCGCAAAGCCGGTATGCGAGACAAAGTTCCACGTACCGACCAATCGCAAGCCCGACCTACCGCTGATTGCCGGTTCTGCCGTCTTCGGCATCGGCTGGGGGATTTCCGGCTTCTGCCCGGGTGGCGCCATTCCGGCCCTTGGCCTGGGCGAAGCCTCGGCCTGGGCCTTTGTCGGCGCCATGTTGGTTGGCATTTTCGCGGCCCGCTCCATTCGCCTCGCACATGGCCAGCGCCTCGCGCCGGCCGCCTGACCTCAATTTTGAAAGGAGCTCGACATGAGCACCATTCCCTTCACCATCGACCTGACCTTGAAGCCGGAAGTGACCGCCTTCTTCGATGCCCCGACCAATACGATTTCCTATGTCGTCAAGGATCCCGGCTCAAATGCCTGTGCCGTCATCGACTCTGTGATGGACATCGACTATGCGGCCGGGCGCATCACCTACGACGGCGCCAACCGGATCATCGACTTCATCCGGGACAATGGCCTTGAGGTCGAATGGCTGATCGAGACCCACGTCCATGCCGATCATCTTTCGGCTGCGCCCTACATCCAGTCCAAGGTTGGTGGCAAACTCGGCATCGGTGAGAACATCACTGTCGTTCAGGACACGTTCGGCAAGATTTTCAATGAAGGCACCGAATTCCAGCGCGATGGCAGCCAGTTCGACCGGCTGTTTACCGATGGCGACAGCTATCGGATCGGTGGCATGACGGTTCACGCCATGCGCACGCCCGGCCATACCCCGGCCTGCATGACGCATGTCGTGGGCGACGCCGCCTTTGTCGGCGACACGCTGTTCATGCCCGATGGCGGCTCGGCCCGCGCTGACTTCCCCGGCGGCGACGCGCGGGTCCTCTATCGCTCGATTCAGCGGGTGCTGTCGCTGCCGCGCGAAACGCGCCTCTTCATGTGCCACGACTACGGCCCGAATGGCCGGGACATCCAATGGGAAACCACGGTGGGCGACGAGATCGACCACAATATCCATGTCGGACATAGCACAGACGAGGACGCCTTTGTCGCAATGCGCGAAGCGCGTGACGCCACGCTCGCCATGCCCAAGCTGATCATCCCCTCGCTGCAGATCAATATGCGTGCCGGCCAGCTGCCGCCAAAGGATAAGGACGGCAAAACCTATCTCAAGGTGCCGGTCAACGGCCTCTAAGACAACCTGTCCTGCGATGTTTTCCCCTTTCAAATCCCGGAGCAATCCTGTGAATATCCGCAAGCTCGACGACAATTTCTCCATCACCGCCCAAATCATGCCAGACCAGGTCAAAGCCGTTGCCGCAGCAGGCTACCGGTCCATCGTCTGCGCCCGTCCTGACAATGAGGAATTTGGCCAACCGAGCTTCAACGAGGTGGCGCGTGCCGCCGAGGCCGAAGGGCTGCAGGTCGTCCATATCCCCGTTTCCGGGGGTCTTGGCGAAGGACAGGTCATCCGGTTCCACCGGGCCTGGGATCAGATGCCCAAGCCTGTCCTCGGCTATTGCCGCTCCGGTGCCCGCGCCGACAGCCTTTATGCCACCCTGAGCAAGTGAGTGTCGCGTCCGGCCGGTGGCGGCCGGACCAAGGCCAGATAGAGATCCCAATGCGCCTGAAATCCTACTTTCCCATCCTCGACTGGGGGCGGCGGTACAATAGCCAGACCTTGACCAGCGACCTCACCGCTGCGGTCATCGTGACGATCATGCTAATCCCGCAATCGCTTGCCTATGCGCTGCTGGCCGGCCTTCCGCCTGAAGTGGGCCTTTACGCATCGGTCCTGCCGCTTGTCGCCTATGCCATCTTCGCCACATCTTCTGCGCTGGCCGTCGGCCCCGTCGCCGTTGTCTCGCTGATGACAGCGACCGCGGTGGGGCGCGTTGCTGCGGAAGGGTCCGTGGACTATGCCAGCGCCGCCATCGTGCTCGCCCTACTGTCGGGCATCATGCTGACACTCATGGGCCTATTCCGTCTCGGCTTTGTCGCCAATTTCCTGTCGCATCCGGTCATTTCCGGTTTTATCACCGCTTCTGGCCTGATCATCGCCACCAGCCAGGTCGGCGGCCTTTTGGGGATCAAGACCGAGGGGCACGCCCTGCCCGAGCTGCTGGTCTCGATCTTCGAGAATGTCGGGAAGATTAACTTCTATACCGTCGCGGTCGGCGCGGTTGCCCTGGCGCTGCTGCTCTGGATCAGGCTCGACCTCAAGAACTGGCTGACCCGTTTCGGTTTGAGCAAAGGCGTCGCCACGATCATAGTTCGCGCCGGTCCCGTGTTCGTCGTCTTCCTGACCATGGCCTGGTCGGCGGGCATGGACCTGGCATCCAAAGGCGTGTCGCTGGTGGGTGAAGTCCCGCAGGGGCTGCCTATGCTGTCTCTGCCCAATGTGAGCCTAGATCTGGTCCAGCAACTGGCTCTGCCGGCGCTGATCATCTCCATGGTCGGGTTTGTGGAATCGATCTCCGTGGCCCAGACCCTGGCTGCCAAGCGTCGCGAACGCATCACGCCCAATCAAGAACTGATCGGCCTTGGCGCCTCCAATATCGCGGCAGCGATTGGCGGGGGCTATCCGGTGACGGGCGGCTTTGCCCGCTCCGTGGTCAATTTCGATGCCGGAGCCGCCACCCCTGCGGCCGGCGCCTTCACCGCCATCGGCATTGCCGGGGCCACGCTGCTGCTGACCCCGTTCCTTGCCATCCTGCCCAAGGCGACGCTGGCAGCGACAATCGTCCTCGCCGTGCTGACCTTGGTCGACTTCTCGATCCTCAAGCGCGCCTGGGCATACTCGAAGGCCGATTTTGCGGCGGTGGCGATCACCATGACGGGCACGCTGCTGCTGGGCGTGGAAACCGGGATTGCCCTGGGCGTCGGCACCTCGATCCTGGTCTTCCTCTACCGCTCGTCGACCCCGCATGCGGCCATCGTCGGCCAGGTGCCGGGCACCGAGCACTATCGCAACGTCAAGCGGCACAAGGTCGAGACGGTGCCGGGCATGCTTTCCATCCGCATCGACGAAAGCCTCTATTTTGCAAATGCACGCTATCTTGAAGACCTGGTAACCGATCAGGTGACTGCCAATGCCGGGATCACCGATGTTGTGCTGATGTGCTCGGCGGTGAATGCCATCGACATGTCAGCTCTCGAAAGTCTCGAGGCCATCGAGCACCGCCTGAGGAATGCCGGTGTGCGGCTGCACCTTTCGGAGGTCAAGGGGCCGGTGATGGACAGGCTCGCTCACACTCATTTCCTCGAGAACCTCTCAGGCGGAGTTCACCTCAGCCAGCATCAGGCGACGACCAGCGTTCTGGCAAGCCGGGTCCCCAACACCACCCAGACGGCCGCCTGAAAAGGCGGCCTCAGGCCCCGCTCGACCGCGTGGACCATAGCATCCATGCGGCAACCCCGACCAGAATGAGAGCAAAGGCGCGCGACACCACGACCCGCCCCATGCCGCGCGTCAGCACTGGTTCGAGCATGCCCGAGGCTGTGACAATCACCAGATGGATCAGTGTGGCGACGCTCACATAGACCGCTGCTAGCAGTGACCAGGAGAGAGGGCCGTCGCCACCTGCAGCCAGAAAGTTGGGCATGACAGTCACATAGAACAGGGCAGCCTTGGGGTTGAGCAGATTGGTCACAAGACCCTGAACAAAATACCGGCGGCTCTCGACGGGCTCCGGCGGCATGTCGGCTTCGCGCCAGGCGTCCCAGGCCAGGTAGAGCAGATAGGCTACGCCACCCCAGCGCAGGATTGCAAAAAGCGCCGGCGAGGCGCCAATCAGGGTGGCGAGACCAAGCGCTGCTGCAATTCCCATGATGGCGAGGCCCAGCGCTACGCCTGCCACTGCTATATAGCCAACCGGACGACCTCGTCGGGCCGAGAGCACGGCCAGATAGGTCATGTTTGGGCCCGGCGTGAGTTCGATGATCAGCGAGGCCAGGGCAAATCCAAGCAGGTCGGGCATCATTGGTCTCGGGTTCGGCAAGCAGGTCTAGCCGGTCTGGGAAGACACGATCAGAGTTGCGCTCGATCTCGAGCGCCTCAGTATCTCACCAAATACACCAACGCAGCTCAGACCTGCCGCCGTCAAGAGCCAGACAGATGGCTTGGGCCCGATGGCACCCAGCGCCACCGAGAGCGCAAAGGGTGCAACTGCCGAAACGCCAAGCCGGCCAAGGCTGATCCAGCCCAAACGCTTGCCAAAGCCGGCCTTGCCGAAAAGCGCCAGCGGCAAGGTGCCGGAGACGATGCTGAAGAGCCCGCTGCCAAGCCCGAAAATGATGGCGAAGGCGACGGCCCCGGCGATAGCCGGCGCGGTCAGGGCGAGGACCGCAAGCGCAGTCGGCATCAACACCGCCGAAATCACGGCCAGCACCGGGGGCGGCAGGTCCTTGCCGAATGCCATGTTGATGAGGCGGCTTGCAACTTGCGCAGGACCAAAGAGGGTGGCGACGAGCACGCCGCTGCCGCCGAGGCCCAACAAGCCCAGCATGGGCACGATGTGGAACAACGTCGCCGCCGAGACAAAGCCGGCGAGCGAGAAGCCGAGCACCAGGAGAATGAAGGTGAAATTGCCGCCGCCGCTTGCCTGCAGGACCGGCGCTGCGGTTTCCTCTACAGGCCGCTGGGCGGCGATGCGCGCAAAGCGGGTGAGCCAGAGGTGAAGCGGCAGACACATGAGAAGGTGCATCCCGGCGAAGACGAAATAGACCTGGTGCCAGTCCAGCCCCTGCAGCATCCAGGTCGTCAACGGCCAGAAGATCGTCGAGGCAAACCCGGCGATCAGCGTCAGATAGGTGATGCTGCGCTGCGCTTGGGGGCCCGTTGCCTGCGCCAGGAGCGCAAAGGCGGTCGAATAGAGCACGAAGGCCGAGGCCAGTTCGACAAGAACGAGACCGGCGAGAAAGGCCGAAGCGTTGCCTGCAAGGCCGCAGACTATAAGCGACACCGCGGCCGCAACCGACCCCATCGACAGCACGCGGGCAGCACCGTGCTTGTCTGCCAAGCCTCCTGCATAGGGCGAGATCAGGCCGCCCGCGAGAAGAGCCAACGAGATCGACCCATAGATCCATTCGACGGCAATGCCGAATTCCTCGGCAATGCCTGGCGCCAGGATGGAGAAGCTATAGTAGAGCGTCCCGTAGCCGATGATCTGTGTGACGCCTAGGGCCCAGATGGCGCCGGCATTCGATTGGGTCGATTCAGGCATGTCGCGTCAGATCGCCTTTAGGCCGACCCGCTCCTCGCGTTTGGCCGCGGCCTCTTTGCGTTCGCTGTAGCGGGAGGTGAGATAGCCGGAGACGCCACGGTTGATGAGCGTGAACTTCATCAGCTCTTCCATGACGTCCACTACCCTATCGTAGAAGGATGACGGTTTCATGCGACCGTCGGGTTCGAACTCCTGAAAGGCTTTGGCCACGGAGCTTTGGTTGGGGATCGTCACCATGCGCATCCAGCGGCCGAGAATGCGCATCTGGTTGACCGCGTTGAAGGACTGCGATCCGCCAGAAACCTGCATGACCGCCAGGGTTCGACCCTGCGTCGGCCGGATGGCACCACCAGGAAGCGGTATCCAGTCGATCTGGGCTTTGAGCACCGAACTCATGGCGCCATGGCGCTCCGGGCTCGTCCAAACCTGACCTTCCGACCAGAGCATGAGCTCGCGCAGCTCCTGCACCTTGGGATGGTCATCGGGCGCGTCCCCCGGCAGCGGCAGACCGTGCGGATGAAAAATCCGGACTTCGGCGCCAAAGGCCTCGAGCAGCCGCTGGGCTTCAAGCGTGAGAAGCCGGCTATAGGAGCGCTCCCGCAGGGAGCCGTAGAGCATGAGGATGCGAGGCTTGTGCAGTAGATCCGGGGCGACCAACCGAGAAAACTCCGGCACTTCGAAGGCGGCGGGAACGATATTGGGCAGATCAGACAATGCGCTTGCCCTCGGCGTCGATGATGACCTCGCCATCTTCCTTGATGAAAGGCCCGATATCGGCGTTCTCGAGAATGTCGAGCACCACTTCGGAAGGCCGGCAAAGGCGCGTGCCGATCGGCGTTTCGACGAAAGGCCGGTTGAGCAGAACCGGATGCTGGCCGATCGCGTCGAGAAGCGCGTCGTCGGTGAGGCTTTGATCGCCAAGACCTAGCGCCTCATAGGGCGTGTCCTTCTGGCGGATGGCCTGGCGCAACGTGATGCCGGCCGCGGAAACCAGCTCAACGATGCGTTCGCGGCTCGGCGGGTTCCTCAGATATTCGATTACCGTAGGCTCGACGCCACTCTGCCGGATCATGGCCAAGGTGTTGCGGGAGGTACCGCATTCGGGATTGTGATAGATGGTAACGGTCATGTCGGATCTTCCGGATTGATGGGGAGAGCGCTGCCGGCGGGCACGCGCAGAAGCCAGGACATCAGCGCCAGTGCCACGAGCGCGCCGACGAGTTGGGCGAGAATGAAGCCCGGCAGGTCGAGCGGGCGAATGCCTGAAAAGGTGTCGGTGACGGACCGCGCGATCGCGACGGCTGGGTTGGCGAAGGATGTCGACGCGGTGAACCAGTACGCGGCCGTCATGTAGAGGCCGACCAGCATGGGCACGGCCTTCCGCTCGAAACGGATGCCGGCCAGAATGACGGCGACAAGACCGAAGGCGGCGACGCCCTCCGAGAACCACTGTGCGCCACCGGTCCTGATCTTGCTCGATGCCTGCAGCAGCGGCAGATCGAACATGGCATGCGCAACAATCGCTCCCATCACGCCGGCGATGATCTGCACCACGGCATAAGAGCCCGCGTCCCGCGCCGGCAACTCGCGGCGCAGCGCAAAGATCAGCGACACCGCCGGGTTGAAATGGGCGCCAGAGATGGGGCCGAGCGTGCTGATCAGCACGACGAGAATGGCGCCGGTGGCGATGGTGTTGGCGAGCAATGCCAGCGCGACGTCGGTGGTCAGCGTTTCGGCCATGATGCCGGAACCCACCACTGTCGCAACCAGCAACCCGGTGCCGAGTGCTTCGGCAGTCAGGCGGCGGGAAAGATCGATCATGCCGCCCCGGCAGACTTCGAGGTGCTGCCTTCCATGGCGCCGATGCCTCGCAGCTTTGAGGTCAAGGCCATGCGGTCGATGCTTTCGAGCGGCAGGCTCATGAAGGCTGCCACGCGATTGCGCAGATAGGTGAGCGCGTCTTCGAATGCGGCCTGCTGCTTGAATTCGGGGCCCGCGACCGCTGCAGGGTCTTCGATGCCCCAATGCGCAGTCATGGGCTGGCCGGGCCAGACCGGGCAGGCTTCGCCCGCTGCGTTGTCGCAGACGGTGAAGACGAAATCCATTTTCGGAGCGTCGGGCGTGGCGAATTCGTCCCAAGGCTTCGAGCGCAGACCGTCGATGGAAATGCCCGCATTCCTGAGCGTCACGAAAGTCATAGGATGCACTTCGCCGCGCGGCATCGACCCGGCAGAATAGCCGCGGAAGCGACCGTTGCCGACATGATTGATCAGCGCCTCGCCCAGGATGGAGCGGGCAGAGTTCCCGGTGCAAAGGAACAGGACATTGTAGATGCGATCAGCAGACACAGGCGTTCTCCTCGGTCTTGGCAGGGGCACAGCATTCGGCGGCGACGGCGGCGGCAGGCAGGCAGACTTCTGGATGGCCGGAGCAGCAGTCGCGCATGAGAAATTCGACGAGGCCAGACAGGCCCTCGAAATTGGCGCTGTAGATGATCGAGCGGCTTTCGCGGCGTGACTGGATCAGGCCGGCGCGCTCCAGGTGGGCAAGGTGAAAGGACGCGCTCGAAGAAGAAGCGTCCACAGCATCGCCCACGGCGCCAGCGGCCAGACCTTCAGGCCCCGCCTGCACCAGAACGCGAACCATACGCAGCCGCGTTTCCTGGCTGAGGGCAGCAAAGGCATTGAGGGCTTGCGGTTCTTCCAATTTCATCTCAATATCTCAACAACTATTGAAACAATGGATAGCCGAACATGAACTCGCGCGCAACTCTCCCGTATGTCGAAGTGGAATCCTCGCTGGGTGCGGTGCTCAACCGCCTGGCGGGGCGAGATGGCCTGCCGCTTTCGATCGAGTACGGCGATAGGGTGGTGCAGCCCGGCTATCACGTAACCGAAGTTAAGGCGGGCTCGTTTGCAACGCTGGACTGCGGCGGCAATCCAGACGCCTGGCAGGAAACGGTGCTGCAGGTTGAAGACATTTCCGCCACAGATGACCGGCCCATGATGACGGCGGGCAAGTTCCGATCAATCCTTGCTCAGGTCGACAAAAAGGTTCGGCTTGACCACGATGCCCGGCTGACGATCGAGATCGGGCGACCCGGTGAGGCGATGCAGGTATTCGACGTTGCCGACCTGTCTATTCACGATGATCGCGCGGTGTTGTCGCTTGGGGTTCGGGCAGCCATCTGCAAACCGCGCCATCGCGCAGAGCAGGCAAGTGTAGCGTCATCATGCTGCGCCCCGTCTGGCGGGCCGAATAGTTGCTGTTAGACTGAACCATAGTCACACACGCCCGAAGGAGCGTCTGGTTTTAGGAAATTCATGCCAACGCTCGAATGAGCGCAAAGGGGTCGGTCTGAGACCGACCTCTTCGGGGTGGGAAACGGACGGTCCGATTTCGAGGCGTGAACGGCGGCTCTACGCATATGCGGCCCCCTCCACAGCCTAACGTCGGATGAGCTTGCTCATGCTGATACGGGGTTCGATCGCATAACCGGACTTCTCATAAAAGGCGACGGCCCCTGAGTTGGATTGGACCACTTGCAGGTTCACTTTCACACAGCCCAAAGCCAGCAGGCGACGCTCTGCTTCAAGCAGGAGCTTGCTCCCAACACCACTGCCCCGATGGGATCGACTGACCGCAATTCGAGAAATCCAGCCTCGATGCCCTTCATACCCAGCCATGACGGAGCCGCAAACCCGGTCACCATCGACGGCGACCAGCATCAAGTCGGGTTGAAAGCGAAGCTTCTCGGCGATGGAAACCTCCGCTGCATTCCATGCCGAGTCGTTGGGAAACGCCTCCTCCCAGAGCGATTTGATTTCAGCGAAATGACTGTCCTCGTAGGTGACAACCTCGGTCATGCCCATCCCTCTGTTCGCGGATACACCGGACTTGTCCGGTATCACCCGGCAGCAGACAGCTTCTGATTGTAGTCGTAGGCGATGGCCGCTTTGAAGTGTTCAACGCGTTCCAGGATCATGGAGCGATAGACGTCGAGCGGAACACATCAACACGAGTCAGCCCGCGCGAGACAGGGACTAACAGGTCCCCGAGGCGAGTGCCGCGAAGCGAATGGATGGCATCAGCATCGCCGCCCTGAACGCCAAGACCAGGCGCGAGAATGATGGAGCGAGGCAGAAGGTGCCGCAGGCGGCGCCCCTCCTGTGGCACGGTTGCCCCGATCACCGCGCCAAACGGGCTCAACACGTCGGGCTCGCCGGTCGCCAGTGCGGCGATAAGGTCTGCGACACGGTCAGAGATCAACCTGTTGCCGGCGATCTTGTCCTGGATCCAGCCGGCACCGGGATTGGAAGTCCGGCAGAGAATGAAGAGGCCCTTGCCAAATTCGCCTGCGCACTCGACAAACGGCATCGGGGTATCAGATGAACCTGACCGGCTTGGCGCTTGGCAGGAGGCGCAGGCCGTTGCCATCGCGCTCTGTGAGGCCGATACCATCCGGGAGGGCATTGGCCTTATCGGCGGTCCCTACTTCACATTTCAAAGGAGGCCGAGATGGCCAACCCATTCGTCCCCAACTGGCGTGCGCTACTGGCGCGCGCTTGGTCGATGTGGGCCATAGCCGTCTCGATAGTGCTCGGCGCGGTAGAGGCCTTTCCAGGACGCGTCAAAGCGCATTTGCCCTCCTGATCCTTTTCACTGTAATCGCCGCAGCAGTAGCCTGCTTGGTAGCTCAGAAGTATCTCGGAATGACGTCAGGTCGTGGCTGCGGATCTCGTAGCCTACACGTCAGGTAAGCAAGCGCGATGTGAGATGCCCAAACTTACCATCCTCAAGTCGCTCCGGCATACTTGACGGGGAGAACAGACTAACTATCTTTTTCCCGTCGATGTTTTCGACACTGAACCACATGTCAATCAAGTGTGCTTTGGTGGAATTCAAGATGGGAACTCAACTCACTAACTCTCGATCCTCGTATGCATATGCCATCGCTGAATGGCAGCCTGATATGGCCAGGTATCGGCAAGAAGTTCAGAAAGCCATCCGCACCGGCGTAGGCGATCCCCTGACCCTTGTCGAAATGGAATGCTCTCTCGACCTGGTGGATGCTGACATAGAGGCATTGCAGTCGGGGAACCCTGAAACGCGAACGCTTATGTCCAAGGATCTGGCGCTTGAAGTTCGTAGCGAGCTGCAGGGCCTGATCACGACGATGCTGCTGTACTGCAAACCAAACTGATCGCTCGAAAGACAACCCGCTAAGCGAAAGCCTGGCGGGTTTGTGTCTTGGTCGGTTCTGGCCTGGCTCGCTTCGGCGAAGTGAAACTCAGATCCGGCCCGAGCCTTCAACGTGCGTTGTGTGCGATGTGCCGTTGGTTGCGAGCAGGGTGCGGCCAGAGTCGCTGAGTTCGGTGCCGCCTTCGCGCTGAATAAGCAATGCCAAAGACAACAGCTTGGCGAGGTGCTCGGTATCTACTTCGGATGGCGCTTCGTCAGACTGGAACAGGGCCAGGGTTTTGAGCTCGTCTGGTGTCACATTATAGTCGGTCATGATCGTTCCCGTCTGGAAAGGACGGAAACCGATGGCACTGTGGACGGTTGCGTCATCCGCGATCAAAAACCCGCTATGGGGTTGGAAGCGGTGAGTCTGATTTCAGGCTGTACTAGCTAACGGACGCCAGAGATCGAGACTTACAAGCGTCTGATAGAATGCTGATTCCTTTGGATCCGACTATGGATCGTGCGCCCCAGCCAGTGCCCGGAAGTGGCCTCCGGGTCCAGCATTGCCCCCACTTCCTCGTCGAGACTAAGGCCGCAGGATGTGGCTCGACTCTATCCGGAGCTTTCAGGAACTGCCCGCTCTGTCCACGATAGCTACAATCGTATCGAATACCGCCAGAAACTTATTTGGAAGCGTTCCTACCCGCAATGCCCTTTGATGAAGCCTCACGAATTCATTTATCGACCGGGCAAAAATTGCCGAGGCATCAAGCGCGACGTCGTGGCGCTATGGATCTCAGCGAGAGATCCGCCGACATGAGCTGGACGCTCTTAGGCATCCAACACCCAGCTGCACTAGCCAGTTTTTGTTGACGCCTACGGCTTGGCACCACGTGCGTCACACGACGTGCTTTACCCGATCAGCGCTATCATGCGGCTGACAATTTCCGATCGGCTGAGGAGAGTCTCCTCAGCTACTCTCGAAGCGATTATCGACCGCGCCAAAATCGTCACGGGTCAGGCGGGCTGATGTCTTCTCACAGCGGAGATTTGTCTGCCGAGGACCTTATAGGGCGCGCCGACATGGCGCTTTATGAAGCCAAGACGGGCGGGCGTAACCGCTATATGCTCTATGGTGGTGAACTCGGCGCTGTCGTTCGTGAGCGGCTTGCCCTTGAGCTCGATCTTCGCGAGGCGCTACGTGCAGATCAGGGCCTGAAACTTGCTTACCAGCCAATCTTTTGCAGCCGCACGCAACATATCCTCGGTGCGGAAGCGCTGCTTCGCTGGGATCATCCAGTCAGAGGTTCCCTATCGCCGGCGGCCTTCATCAAGCTGGCGGAGGAGCGCGGATTAATCAAGCAGCTAGGTCTTTGGGCGCTACGCCGGGCTTGCAGTTTCGCGGCGCGATCATCGCTCCCCTGGGTAGCGGTCAATGTCTCGCCGATCCAATTCCGCGATGAGCGGTTCGCAGACCGAGTGTTCGAAGTTCTTGCTGACACTGGCCTTCATCCAACGCGGCTTGAGATCGAGGTGACGGAGGGACTCCTGCTACAAAACTCATCCGAGGTGCAGGAGACGCTGCGGGTGCTCCGCGCCCATGGCATACGGGTGGCGCTGGACGACTTTGGCACCGGTTATTCATCGATTAGCTATCTGCGCACTTTTGGTGTCGACAAACTGAAAATCGACCAGTCCTTCACGGCGCAGCTGGGCCTAAATGTGGAGATCGACAGCATTGTTCGTTCGATCATCGACTTGGGGCGAGCGATGAAAATGAAACTCACCGCCGAGGGCGTCGAAACGGAGGCGCAAAAAAACTTGCTTATCGCTATGGGCTGCGATCAGTTGCAGGGCTACCTCTTGGCTCGTCCCCTGGATAGCTCCGCACTAGACGACCTTCTCGATCAGTCGAACCTCACTATAGCCGGCTAGCCTGGGTAACTCACCGCAGCGGCGGGTCGACGGTTGGTGCACCAAGCGCTTTGAGCCACCCTTTGAATCGCCTAGGGCGCTTTAGACGATCGTGCCGCCAGTTCCTGAGCAAGGAAGGGAGCGGTCCTACTGTCCTTCGCTTGAGACACCAGGCGGGGCGAACCATTAGCCATAATGCGTCCCCCAGCATCACCTGCTTCTGGCCCGACGTCGATCACCCAGTCCGCATGCGCTACGGCCCGCATGTCGTGTTCGATCATGACCACCGCGTTCCCGCATCGACATGATAGACCGACCCGCCTTAGTCCTGGGTCATCTAGTCTCTTTGCGCCTCCTGTGACTTGGCTTTGGTGAGCTTCTCGGTGAGGTCGGCACCCGCCACCAGGCTTACGATGTGGCGAGCTGCGATCGGATACGACTCGCCGGTCCTGGGGTTTCTGCCGGTGCGCTCGGCCCGCGATCTAAGAGCTAGCGTCGCGAAATTCGCCAGTTTGACCGTTTCCCTCTCTTGCAGAGCATCACCAATCATCTCGAACATTCTTCGACTGACCTGCTGGATATCGGACCTGGGGATTCCTGTCCTTTCCGATATCGTCGAAGAAATCATCGCCCGCGTAATCGTTGCCACCAGTCCTTGCTCCCAGCGCCACACAAGAAATGGCGTCAAAAACTAGATGCAGTGTATTGGAACGAACCTGACAAATGGCTGACGAAGGATCGATTTTTCAAATCCCTCAGATGGCCGCTTGACGTTGCAGACCAAAATGAGTGCCGGCGACGAAAAGCCTCGCTCCCCGCGTCGGCGACGTTAGGAACCCAGAAAACCCATCTGCCGTCTTCCATATAAGCCAGTATCCGGCGTACACCCCTACCCACATTCCATTTTTGCACTGGCCCGTAGCGACATGAGCATTCTCGACAAGGTCCGCACCTACAAGCTCGATGAAGTCGCACGGGCCAAACAAAACACCCCGTTGGCCATGCTTGAGGAAGCAGCCCGCGCTGCTCCGCCAACCCGGGGCTTCGCCTCGGCACTGAGCAAAACCTCAGAAACAGGCTTCGCTCTCATTGCTGAGATTAAAAAGGCAAGCCCATCCAGCGGGATTATTCGGACAGACTTCGATCCCGAGGCGCTTGCAAGGGCGTACGAAGCTGGAGGAGCAACTTGTCTTTCGGTTTTGACTGACTTTCCTAGCTTCCAAGGACAGCCGAGCTACCTGACTGAGGCCAGAGATGCAGTGAGCCTGCCTGTTTTGCGAAAGGACTTTCTGTACGATCCGTACCAGGTCGTCGAGGCTCGCGCCTTGGGGGCCGATTGCGTGCTCATCATTATGGCGGGGGTTGAGGATGCGGTTGCCGCCGAACTCGAGGACGCGGCTCAACACTGGGGGATGGACGCGCTTATTGAAGTTCACGACGCCGCTGAGCTCGAGCGAGCTCTCAATCTGAAATCGCGGCTGGTCGGTATCAACAATCGAAACTTGGACACGCTTCATGTCGACACCGCGCGCAGTCTGGAACTTGCGTCACTGGTTCCGGCAGATCGCCAGTTGGTTTCCGAAAGCGGCCTGCGCACACGATCCGACCTCGACAAAATGGCCACGGCGGGGATTCGACGCTTCCTGGTCGGCGAAAGCCTAATGCTCCAAGACGATTTGACTCGAGCCACACGCACCCTTTTGTTCGGTATCTCCGCTCCGTGAGTTCGCGAAGGCCGCAGACCCGTCCAGCTTCCTAGCATCCGTGACCTTAAAACGAACGTCTGCGTTGGGTCACGAGTGGACCAAAGCCTTGTACCCGCCGGTGATCCGGTAGTCAGTGTGACTCACTGTCTACTTAGCCGTGAAGTAAGGTGTCTGCGACCGCTCCCGTTCTATGGCGAATTGCTTCTCACCTCATAGTTTCTCGTAAATCGCGGTGTTGGCTGCAGGCAGATAACGTTCAACCCGAGCACAACGCCTCTGAAAGCCAGTGTCGCGCCAAAGCTGACAAATTCCTGACGCGTCCTGTACAGAACTTATAATAACTATTTCAGTAATTTAGCTGGAACTCCTCGATCAGCTGAGCCGTTGGGCTTCGATCAAAAATCAAGAAGGCGGCCTCAAGTAGGTCGCATCACAATGACCGAAAATCTCGACTGCTGTGGCCGTGCTCCTGGCTCTCAGGGAACCACCACCGACGCGAATGCCAGCGCCGACGCCGGCGTTTGTTGCGGCCGAGAAACGCTCTTGGTCGATTTGTTCATCGTCGGATCGAGAAGCCAATTCAGAGCCATAAAATGAGAACACTGGCTGAGCGGCGCAGGCGAACGGCATTCCTCAAGATTGCGGTAATAGCTGTACTGGCGACCCTTGTTTTTACACCCAAAATCGAACGCCCCTTGATAGGCCTTCCGTTTGTTAGCGAAGCGGAGGCTGCACCGGTTCCCGCTTTATGGGGTGGGTTTTTGCCGACCAATAACACCAAGTTTTCGACGCTGAAAGGCGGGCGTTGACTGCTTGTTTTGATATCCCCGCAGGTCCTGCAATCTCAAATTGCCTACACTGCGAACTGAGGCGTGAGGACCAAAACGGAGGGCAAGAGCCGAATGTCCAAGTTTCCAAAGGTACACGTCGTTGAAGACGAAGCGCTCATTCGCTTCAACATCAGCGATCATCTGGCGCAAAGCGGTTATCAGGTGCTGGAAGCGACGAATGCCGGTGAGGCATTTGAGGTGTTGGAGTCCGAGCAGGGTGTTGGGGTAATTATCACCGATATAGCTATGCCGGGCCCGGTTGACGGATTGATGCTCGCAAAATTCGTAACGGAGCGATGGCCTCACCTCCGCGTTATCGTTATCTCAGGCCAACAGAAAGCGGGCGTAAGGGATCTACCGGATGGTACAGCATTTTTAAGCAAGCCTTTCGGGCTCGACGAGATCTCAACGTTGATGGCAGCACTTGGTTATGCGGGCTCCTCTCGAAATAATGACGATGACGCTGGCCCACAGGGTTAGTATGCAAGTGTTCGTCATGCGACTAGTCGAAGCCGGCGACCACATGGCTTGGCCCCCGATGCCGCCCCTGTCCCTTCGGCGCCATCGGGTACTCGAGTTCATGCTCGCTGGCACCTCTGACCGCGAGCGCCAGTCGTACATGTCGAAGACGTCCGCTATTGGCGAACTACTTGGCTCGTTGAAATGACCGCAATGGGGTCGTGAGCCGTCGATCCGCAACGCGCCCCATTCCCGCGTTCAGGCCACACTCTCGATTTCCTGAAAGATGGTGTATCGCGGCGGCTGCGGCGCGCTCGGAGATCGGGAGCTGCAGCCCCTTCATGTACGATGCTGGCGAGGTCGCACCTGACCTCGGCATCGAGGGAAGGAGCAACGGCAATGGCCTATTTTGTTGGACTGGATGTGTCGGTGGTGGAGACGGCGGTGTGCGTCGTCGATGAGGCCGGCAAGGTAATATGCGAGCAGAAAGTGTCGTCCGAGCCGGACGACATCGTCACGCTGCTGACGTCGATTGGCGAGGACTACGGTCGCGTCGGGATCGAGGCCGGGCCGCTGTCGCAGTGGCTGGTCAACGGTATGGCTGAAGCCGGTCTGCCCGTGATCTGCGTCGAGACCCGCCACATGAAGTCACTGCTGAAGGCCCAGCAGATCAACAAGTCCGACCGACGTGACGCGCGCGGCATTGCCCAGATGATGCGCGTGGGCCTGTTCAAACCAGTGCATGTGAAGACGCAGGCCAGCCAGGAGATGCGCATGCTGCTGACAGCGCGTAAGCTGGTGCAGCGCAAGATGCTCGACGTCGATGCTGATCTGCGCGGCACCTTGCGCAACTTCGGCCTGAAGGTCGGCGTCGCCGGGCAAGCTGGATTCGAGAAGCGCATCCGCGAGCTGGTCGAAGGTTTGCCCAGGCTTGCCGCCATCGTCGAGCCGCTGCTGACCATCCGCCGCGTGATGCGCCAGGAGTTCACCCGGCTGCACAAGATGCTGCTCGACGTCGTGCGGCATGATCCCGTCTGCCGGCGGTTGATGACGGCACCGGGTGTTGGTGCTGCTGTTGCATTGACCTACCGCGCGACTGTCGATCAGCCGCAGCGCGTTGTTCATTCCAGGGCTGTGGGTGTTCATGTCGGACTGACGCCTCGTCGTCACCAGTCGGATGAGATCGACTATGATGGCGGCATCTCGAAGTCTGGCGACATCATGCCGCGAACGATGCTGTACGAGGCAGCACAGACGCTGCTCAAGCATAGCGGCAAGTGGTCGTGGTTGAAGGCCTGGGGCATGCGGGTCGCGCAACGGTGAGGCTTGCGCCGTGCCACTGTCGCCGTGGCCCGCCGCCTGGCGGTAATCCTGCACCGAATGTGGACCGACGGCACCGACTTCCGCTGGGGCAGCGAACCCGCCGCCGCCGCCTGATTGCCCATCTACAGGAGCATTAACAGTTCTGTCTCGGCAGGAAAGAGGTCCTCACAGGGACGAAGGTCGCGTGAGATCGTAACGGCAGCGGCCCTGCCGGATGGCAAGGGCGCCCAAAAGATTGATCCACTCCGCCTCTCTTACCCCATCATGGGGCGGCCACAGCGCCGACCCCGAAGAGAAGCGCGAGCCCCGTGTGGCACGACCTCATGCCGAGCAGCAAAGTCTGACCCTGAACGCATGCCGCTCGTCGGCGTCTTGCAAGTCCGGCATGCCGCCTCTCGGCGGCAGATAACGCCGTGCGGCCTTTGACATAAACCGCGATAGAGAAGCTGCCGTTCGTGTTTGCTATAAAGCGCATCATCCTAGGGGGCTGACCATCTGCTGTTATGCGGAAGGCCTATCAAAGCGGACTTTGACGCTATCCTAGAAAATGTTCACCCCGAGCGCGACAGGATCGTTGTTTCTCACGCGCTTCTGCAGTGTTCAGTCTTGCTACATCAGAAACCGGCGCACCCCTGCGCGCTATTCAAACGCGGATGATAGATGATGAAGCTATATCCCAAGTTGGCTTTGGCCTCGGCCTCGGCCCGCGGCAGCCATTCCGAGTAAGTAATATCAGAGTAGGGGTCGCCAGCTATCTCTGTGGTTACCAGCATACAGACTCAGCTTCTGCTAGCACAACAAACGTCGGGTCATACAGTTTCCTCATTTGGCCCGGTGGTATCTGATGTCCTGGCTTGTGGTGTGCGCTGGCTGTTCCGGTCATCGTCGCAACGGTCGCCAGCATAATCACAAGTCTTGCAAGCATTTGTTGGTTGTCCTCATCGCCTTTGCGCTGCCGCACAGTGCCACGTTTTCAGTGCCGCCGAAGTCCAATTGCAGTCGTGTGTTTGGGGGCGGCGAGAGCGCAATCGGACATCGGCGGCGGGATGACGACAGACCTGCATGGGACGTGCATCAACGAAGATCAGGGTGACATGACCGCAGTGACGCAACCGTTAGATACTCTGTAAGCGTTCTGTCAGCTTGAAAGGGATATGTCAGAGCCATGCGGGTCTTCGTTCTCATACTGACAGTGCTGTGTCTTTCGGCCTCGCCGGTGCTCGCCCAGAATAATGGGCAGGGCAATGGTAACGGCCAGGGCAACGCCAATGGCCAAGAGAACGGCAATGGCGGCGGCAACAATGGCAGTGGAAATGGCCTAGGCCAAAACAGCGGGAACGGGAACGGGAACGACAAAAACGATAGCAGTGGCAATGGCAATGCCGCGAATAGTGGCAACAATGGCAACGGCCAAAGTAACAGCACCGCCACCGACAAATCCGCTAGGACGGATGACTACGGCACCCTCCACCATTCGCAGGACTATGCCCGGGACCTGGTAAACGCCGGCAGGGCTGTCAGCCTCGCGAGCCTAATGCCCGATTTGCAGGCGCGCTCCGAAGGCTCTGTCATCGACGCCGAATTGCTCAATGTGCAGGGGATCCTCGTCTATTCCGTGAAGGTCTTGCGAACAGACGGGCGGGTCACTCGGGAATACTATTACGCTCAGTCGGGCCGCTTCATCGGGAGCGAGCGATGAAAGTCCTCGTTGCTGAAGATGACGGGCGGATTGCCGAAGTCCTCCAGTCCGCACTCGGACGATCCGGCTTCGAAGTGCATTGCGAACCGGATGGTGAGGTTGCCTGGTATCGCGCTGACACTGAAGCCTTCGACGCGATAATCCTGGATCTCGGCCTGCCGCAGATGGATGGGTTGACTGTACTAAAACGCTGGCGGCGCCAAGGAGTCGAGACGCCGGTTTTGATCCTGACCGCCCGCGGCCAGTGGGAGGAACGGGTGGAAGGTATCGAGGCTGGTGCCGACGACTATGTCGTCAAACCCTTCCATGCCCTTGAGATCGTTGCCCGCATCCGCGCCCTCATTCGACGTTCGAAGGGCGTGGCGACGCCGCGCATTCCCTTCGGCAAATACGAGCTGGACATGCGCAGCATGCAGGTGACCGAGGACGGCCTGCCTATGGATCTGACGCCGCAGGAATTCCGGCTCATAGCATACCTGCTGCACAATCGTGGCCGTACCGTCTCCCAGCTCGAAATCACCGAGCACATCTATCGACAAGACTTCGAGCGGGAATCCAACGCCGTTGAGGTGCTCGTGGCGCGTCTTCGCAAGCGGCTGGGCCACGAGGTCGTCAAGACGCGCCGGGGCTTTGGATACACGCTCGGAGACGACTATTGAGTCGCAATTCGCTCGGCCTGCGACTGATGGGCTTGGCTCTTGTAATGGTCGCCAGTTCGCTCATCCTAGCGGGCCTCATTCTGCAAACTCTGTTCGTCGACAATTTGGAACGCAGCGTACGGGGTGATCTCGACGCAGCGCTGTCGCGACTTGTCGCGCTGATCGACCCCGCGCAAACCGTCACCACGATCCTCGCCCCTTTGCCCGACCCACGCTACGAAACACCTTTAGGCGGGCGCTACTGGCAGATCGAGGCGCTCGACAACACGGGCATGGCGCGATCTCGATCGCTGTTCGACCAAGAACTTCCAACTAGCGACGTCGCCGATGGCGAGGCTTTCCATTGGGTGAACGGTGACGGGCTACACCTGATTCTTGTGAGCCGAACCGTCGAGATCGGAACGCGCCTCTTCCGCGTCACGGTTGGTGAGGATCACGACCGTATCCATGAGGCCGGAGTCCAGTATGGCTGGGATATCCTGCGTCTATTCGGCCTTCTTGGCATCGCCATCGTCGCGGCGGCCTGGGCACAGTTGCGGCTCGTGCTGATGCCGCTCAATCGCCTCCGCAGCGCCGTCGATGATGTCCGCCGGGGAGAGGTGGACCGGCTGGGAGGAGATTTCGCCTCCGAAATCGAGCCGCTGGTCGATGAGGTTAATGGGCTTCTGTCCGAGCGCGAGGCGCTGGCCCAGCGGGGGCGGCGTCGGGCTTCAGATCTCGCCCATGGCCTCAAGACACCACTGGCCGCGTTGCACGGCATTGCCATGCGCCTACGTGACCGCGGCGAAGAGGCGGAAGCGATTTCGCTCGACGAACTAGCCCTCGAAATGTCGAGCCGGGTAGACTACCAGATGCGCCTCGCCTCGCTTCGAACGCGCTCGGGTGAACATCGGGAAAGCAGTTCCCTCAATACCGCTATCCTGCGCACCGTGACCGTGCTGAGAAAGACCGAGAGCGGAGAGCGACTGCATTGGCTGGCCGAGCTCGGCGATGACATGCATGTCGACATCCACCGGCAAGACCTGATGGAACTGGTGGGCGTGACCCTGGAGAACGCCTCCAAATGGGCCAATAGCTCGGTGGTGGTGCAGGTTTTGCGCCAGGCCGAAATGGCCGTGCTCAAGATTACCGATGATGGCCCCGGTATTCCGGCGAAGAAAATCGAGAAGCTTGGCCGTCGCGGTGCACGCCTTGATGAAGCGGTTCCGGGCACGGGGCTGGGCCTTGCCATCGCCACCGAAATTCTCGAGCTCAATGGCGGCGCCATAGCCTATCAGCAAGGTCGGCGTGGCGGCCTGACCGTGGATATGCGTCTACCTCTCGCCCGGCGCTGAGTTCGGATGGCTCGTCGGCAAAGACGGGCACCTCCTCCTCCCCCACCGAAATGCTGAGATAAATTCCGACAACAAGGGCGGCGACAACCGAGCCGGCCATAGCAAGAAGTATGAGCATAATGAACCCCTTTTCATATTGGATGTTAAGGTCAAATCGCGGCGCGCAGTTCCAGTTTCATCAAGTATTTTTCATTACAAAAGAATTACATTACCTGTAATACTTCTGAAATACCCAAAATGCGCGATCACATATTGGAACAAAACAAGTAATTACGAATTTCTATCCACATCTCTAGCTTTTGAGTGAGGATAGAATGAAGAAGATCATTTTTAGCGCTGTTGCCGTTGCTCTGCTTGGCATGCCTGCCGTTGCTCAGGCCCAGATCATCAAGGGCGATGCTGACGCCAATGCCAATGCCGCAGTTGGGGGCGCAGCTGGCGGCGTTACCGGTGCTGTCGTCGGCGGCCTCGTATTCGGCCCGCTCGGTGCCGCCATCGGCGGCTTCACTGGCGCAACGATTGGTGCTGTCGGAGGGGTCGAGGCGTCCTCGGTGGACTATGTGCGTCTCAATCCCACTGATCCCGTGGTGATTGATGGCGATATCCAGGTCGGCTACGTCGTCCCCGCCGAAGTGGAGCTTCACGTCATCGAAGGTGATAGCGCCCACGGCTATTTCTACACCAATGACCGCGCCTACTTCGTCAATATGACCGATCGAACCGTCGTCTATTCCCCGGGCACGGTCGTGGCCGTCGAAGCGAAATGATCCCGCACGGCGGCCACCTTCGGATGGCCGCCTTTTTTCATGGCCCCAACTCATGAGGACGATCATGTTGAGATCGCGTCTTCTTGCCGGCGTTGCGCTGGCTGTCCTGAGCCTTCCCGTCGTCACCCTCTCGCCAAGCCTTCCCTTCTCGGCCACAGCGGCGCAAGCCCAGTCGGCCAGCGTGAGCTTCCAGCTGTTTTTCGATCAATTGCAACCGCATGGTGTCTGGGTGCGCCACGCCCGCTACCAATATGTCTTCTGCCCCACCGGCGTCGATGCCAGCTGGCGTCCTTACACCCAAGGACGCTGGCTCTATGTCGAAGGCCGCGGCTGGTATTTTGCCTCCGATGAGCCCTTTGCATGGGCCACCTATCACTACGGCCGCTGGTTCCCAGATCGCGACCTCGGCTGGTGCTGGGTTCCGGGCACCAAATGGGCGCCGGCTTGGGTGAGCTGGCGCCGCAGCGACAGCATCGTCGGCTGGGCGCCGCTGCCGCCGGAAGAAGATGGCTATGCCGTCAGTGTCGTCGTGCGCGAGCGCGATCTGCCGGAAGGCTATTGGGTCTTCGTTCCCACCGAGCGCTTCATCGAACCCGACCTCGCCGTCAGCATCATCATCGGCAGCGATCAGCCCGATTATTACGCCCAGACCCAGTTTCTGGGGCCGGTCGTGGTTGAGGGTGACGTTGTCGTCAACAATGTCATTGACGTCACCTATATCGAGCAGACCATCAACCAGCAGGTGATCGTCTATCAGCCGCAGGAAGCCACAAGTCCCGCGGAACAGTCGGTTGCAGTCGAAGCCCAGACCATCGCCGTCTTCGACCAGGATGTTGCCGCGACCGAGACCGAAGCCGCCCCTCCCGAGGCTGTCGAAGAGGCCGAAGCCCCCGAGGCGATCGAAGCAGCCGGCGGCACGGCTGGTGCGACTGCCGAGATCGCAGCCGAAGGTGAAGCCGACCTCGAGGCTCAGCCTGCAGCGCCCGACGAGGAACAGCCGGCAATGCCCGCCGAAGGCGACACCGAAGCTGCCCCGCCATCCCCTGACGCTGCCGCTCCCGAGGCTGCTCCCGATGCCGGGCTCCAGCCAGACGAACCGGCCTCGACAGATACCGAGCAACCTGCCGCGACGCAAGAGCAGCCCGCCGCCGATGAGCCACCTTGCCCGCCCGAATCCATGGTCGATGGCCAATGTCCAGTGACCGAAGAACAGGAGCCGGCCGAACAACCCTCGGCACCTACAGAAGAGCCTGAGGCTCCGGTGCCGGAAGCGACGGCCCCGCCGGCCGAGACAATGGAGCAGCCTGCGGCACCTGAGGCGGCGCCCATCGAACAGCAGCCCCCTACAGAAGAGGCTCCAGCAGATGAAGTAGCTCCCCCTGCTGAGGAAGCAGCTCCTTCGGAAGCACCTCCGGCCGAAGAAGCTGCCCCTGCGCCAGAGGCGCAGCCGGCCGATGAGCTCCCCTGCCCGCCCGAAGTCCGGGTGGATGGAAAGTGTCCACCGGAGGCACAGTAATCAAAAGCACGGGGCGGCTCCGGCCGCCCCTTCTTCTTGCTCGCCTTTCCTGACAATTGGCTTACGGCATCAATAATCAATATATCACAATAAAATCAGTTACTTAAAGCAACTTAGACCTGATGCGACCGTTTACCTTCCATCACCAAGACGGAGGCAAGCATGCCAATCGAACGTGAAACCATCATCGAACGTCCTTCCAGCACCGAAACCGTTGTGGTCGACAGCGGTAGTCCATTTGGCGTCATCGGCGGGATCATTGCCGCCGTGTTTGCCGTGATCCTGATCGTCTGGCTGGTCAATGGTGGCATTTCCACCAATGGCGACACCGTCAAAGTCGACCTGCCCAACGTCACCGTCACCGAGTGACGCCTTTTCTTCCCTCAGACTTTGACGATTGCACAGGTGCCTAACCTGCGCCGCAAGGAGATTTCAAATGACAAAGCATCTCACACTCATTGCCCTCGCTGCTCTTTCCTCGGTCGGTTTTTCCGGCGCCGCACTCGCACAGTCGACCATGGCTACCGCCACGACTGAGCTCAACATACGCTCCGGCCCAGGGCCGCATTTCCCTTCCGTGGGCTTTATCGCGGCTGGCGGTAGCGCCACCGTGGAAGGCTGCCTTGACGCCAGCAAGTGGTGTCAGGTGACGGCCAATGGCGTCAGCGGCTGGTCGTATTCGGACTATCTCACCGCCGACCTGTCGGGCAATGTCGTAGTCCTCACCGACCGCTCTCCCACTGCTGGCGTCGCCACCGTGACCTACCAGGATGATGGTTCCGCCGCTGGCGGCGCGGTGGCTGGCGCCGCGACCGGTGCCGTAGTCGGCGCCCTCGTCGGTGGCCCCGTAGGTGCCATAGTGGGCGGTGCTGTCGGCACCACCAGTGGCGCAACAGCTGGCGCCATCATCGATCCGCCGGAAGTCGCGCGGACTTATGTAACTGCCAACCCGCTCGATCCGGTCTATCTCGATGGGGAGGTGGTTATCGGTGCGGGCGTTCCCGACACTGTCGCCCTCCAGGCCATCCCAGATTACGAGTACCAATATGTATACATCAATGGGCAGCCCGTGCTGGTCGATCCCGGCTCGCGTCGCATCGTCTACGTCGTCCGCTAAGGAAGATGGGCCGGCTTATGCCGGCCCATCTTAGGTAAGCGTGTGGATCTGTGAATGATGTTTTGGATGCGCCGGGCATCCAACCTGTCGTTGGGAAGCGTCTTTCGACCGACCAAGGCCCTTGGGAGCGAAACCAAGCGACGTCAACCGACGCTTCTGTTGTGTCAGAGCCGGCCAGACCATGGATCGAGCGGCGTTATCGAGTTCCCCGAATTCATGCTGGTGCGCTTGGCTGCGCGTCTGCACCTCGAAGACACGCCGATCGATTGGCTCCTCCAGTGCTTCGATAGCCAGGAAAAGCCGAGCGGCATGCAGCGGCGACAGCTGCAGGTTGCGGTCAAAATAGAGGGCCACTTCCAGCAGCGCTTGGTCGTCAGCGCCCGTCGATACCTTGCGCACGATGTCCTGGCAGGTTCGCTGCTTGAGCCGCGCCGTAAGACCGTGCACCTGGCCACGTATCGTCTCTTGGTCGAGCGCGGCGCCATCGAGCATTCCACCAAGGCAATAGCGCCCGGCGCATCGCTGGCAGACCCACAGGCGGTCGGCATCGCGCATGATTTCATAACTAATGCGCTGCCGGGATTGTCCGCAAAAGCCGCACGTCGAACCGAAGGTCACATCGTCCATCAGCATCCAGCTGAAAAACCAGTCCTGAGGCCTGCCAATTGCGGCGTCCAGCGAGTAGCGAAGCCGTGATCCGGTCATGAGCAATCTCGCGAAATCCGAATAGGAAGAGGGAGGCGGCGGCGGTCCCGCCGCCGCGGCGAGTCAGTCCACCCGCTTCTGGTGGATTAGATCGCCCACATTCTCGAATTCCTCCGGATAGGCTTCAACGATGTCCTTGGGATTTCCGGATGCGTAGCCGTTCTCCCGGTCCCGCAGATGCTGGATCATTGCGCCGGCATTGGTAAAGGTCGTGCCATCCACCAGTTCATAGTGCTTGCCTCCACCAATATTGGTCTCGGGACCAGCGTACGTGCCCGACGTGGCGAAGAGGGCGATGGCGACTGCCACGCTTGCTGACTTGATCATGGAGCGTTCCTTGCGTTCTAGCTTCGACGCAGGACGCTAACATAGGGTGCCTGACATCCACCTGACACGCCGGGTCAGTTTGGCAGAGAACACCGTTGAACGTTTAGTAGGGTGGTTAGCAAACGCCAGCTGTCGAAGGCGTCGGCTTGAGCGGCGGCCGCATCCCGGCAGCGACGCGCCAGGCTGTACTGTCGTTAACCCAAGTCTTCGCGCCACTGCTACGCAAGTCTACCGCGGCGCGTATCGTCAAGGTATCGAGCGGCCTTGGCGCCCTAAACTTCAACTCCACGCCCAACCCCTATGGCGGCACCTCCAATCGCCTGTGGCGTTCGAAGACCGCGCTCAATGCGATTCCCCTGGCTTTTACCGTTGATCTTGATGCAGAAGGCCTCAAGATCGACGCGGTGCCCCCTGTGCTTCGCCAGCACCACGTTCACCACTTTCGAAGGCACCGAAACGGTCGAGCAAAGCGCCGCAGAGGCGGTCCACGTCACGCTGCTGGGCAGCGATGGAGCGAGCAAACTGTTGCGGGCACAGTCAACGAGTGGTTTCTCCAACGCACAGCCGGCGGATCCGGCCCATTTAATTTGCCGTCTACCGCTAGAAGTCCTCCCAAAAGCCGGAACTGCGCACGTTGGCAGGAGTTTCTCTGGATCGATGGTTCCATCTGGGAGCAAGGGGCGACGATGTCCAACAGACTGAACGTGGACAGCATTTTTCGCCGTCGCCCCACCGCGTTCGAAAGCGTCGCAACCTTCGCGATTATTGCCGCACTGCTCTATCTGGGGGCAGGTATATTGGTGCCCCTTACGCTCGCCGTCCTCTTGGCCTTCGCGCTCAACCCAGTCGTTTCGGTACTCAATCGCCGGTTGCGACTGCCCGATCCCATAGCGGTGATTGTCGCGGTGGCGTTGGCGCTCATCCTGCTCGCCGGCTTCGCGGCGATCACCGGATCGCAGATTGCCAACCTCGCCGCCGAGTTGCCGGGCTATCAGCAGACCGTCATGGCAAAGGTCGAGGCGTTGCAAACCCAGTTTGGCGGCTTTGTCTGGCTCGATGAGCTTAATTCGACGATTGCCAACCTCGGCCAGTCCATGGAGTCAAGCTCGAACAATAGTTATGAGAACGCGCCAATACCCGTAACGATATCGAACGAGCTTGGGCCCCTTACCCTCTTGGCGTCGGTGATGGGCTCGGTTCTTGGGCCAATTGCGACTATCGCGATCGTTTCCGTATTCCTGATCTTCCTCCTGATCGGCCGTTCCGACCTGCAGGATCGATTCATACGCCTCGTCAGTGCCGGGAAGTACTCACTCACCAATCTGGCAATCTCGGACGCCAGCGAACGCGTAGGCAGATACTTGATCGTCCAGTTGATGGTGAACACGATCTATGGCGCCATTTTCGGTGTGGGCCTTTGGCTCATCGGCGTGCCAAGTGCCGCCCTGTGGGGAATGCTTATTGTTCTGTTCCGCTATATTCCCTTTGTCGGCGCCCTCATCATCGCCGTGGTTCCCTTCACATTGGCCTTCGCGGTCGATCCGGGCTGGAATATGTTTCTGATGTCCCTGGGACTGTTTCTGGTACTCGACCTCACGACCGCCAATGTCATCGAGCCGCGGCTCTATGGATCGAGCACTGGTGTGTCCCCTCTCGCTATCCTGCTTTCGGCGATGTTCTGGGCAACCCTTTGGGGGCCGGTGGGTCTTATCCTTTCGACGCCGATGACCGTATGCCTGGTGGTGATTGGCCGGCACCTGCCGCAATTTCAGTTTCTCGAAACGCTGCTCGGGAGTGCGCCAGTCCTGGCACCCGCTGAGCGCCTCTACCAACGGATGCTAAACGGGGACAGCGAGGATGCCATCGAGATCAGCGAGGACCACGTGGAAGAATTCGGAAAACGGCAGTTCATCAGTGAACTCATGCTTCCCGCATTGCGGATGGCCAATGCCGAACTCCAGACAGGTCCGGAGGCTGTGCCTCAGCGACGCCAACTGATGCGGTCGTTCGAGACAGTGCTTGATGGTACCCTAGCTCCGAGGTGGTCGGAAGCTGCGTCCGTTTTGCTGATCGGCGGTCGCAGCGAGATCGATGAAGCAGCAGCGCAATTGCTTGGGGCCGCGATTTCCGAGGCGGGCGCCCCCGTCGATGTCTTGCCCCCCGGTGCGATCCGACAGGAAGCAATAGGCCGGCTGGACCTGACTAGTGTCGAGGTCTTGGTTCTGGTCTTCATCGGTGATGACCTCAGAGCGCAGTGTCGATACGTCGCCCGCCGAGTACGCCGCATGGCACCCGACGTCCGCATCGTCGCCTGTATCCTGAACGAGCGAGCAAATCACGAAACTGCGGAGACGCTGCATATCGACTACGTCGCTCACGACTTTCCGACCGCCGCCGAAATAGCGACCCAGGACACGAGCACCAAGCACACCACAGACGGCCAACCCACGGTCAATCCATTTTCCGGCGGCGGTCGCGGAAGCGATGCACTTGGGCGCGCGCTTGATGCCATCGCCGAACGGTTCAAGGTCCCCGCCGCCATCATCAATCTGGTCGATGACCATCGCCACCTCGAGGATGAGGAAGCGGCGAGGCTTACCTTGATCGTCGCGGAAGGCAATCAACCCCTAGTGATACGGTCAGACCAGCCAAACGCGCTGGTAGGCGACAACGCTTATCTCCAGACCAATGGTATCGATCTCTATGCTGGAGCCCCGCTGACTCTACCCGACGGAACTTGCCCGGCTGTGCTTTGCCTGATCGACTACGAACCTCATCAGTTCTCTCAGTCGGATGTTCAAGCGCTAATGACCGCCGCAAATGAGCTTGTGTCAAAATTCGGAACGACGTCCGCGCGTAACGCGCTTGCCGGGCGACCCTTTGCAGACGTGCGAGACCACCGAGTTGTTACAACGCCATCCTAACCGACCAACGTGCTGCGCTCACTTTAGTGCTGGCAAATTGCACAAGAAGTCGAGGCAACCTGCGAGCCATATAGTCCTGCCGGGTCAGGGCAAAATCGAGAACACGATAAGATACCCTGGGCCTGGTCGTTGACGGTGCTCTATCACCGTCGGAGGACGAGGCAATCGGGCTCTGAGCCTCCTCGTCAGCGGCCATCTCAATGGCGTCCGTGAAGCGCCCCATTCAGGCCGGCGCCATACCATGGCGTAGGTCCCTTTCCCCCCAACAAGCCCTGCGCATTTGCAAACGCACGCCGAAACGGTGCTGTTAAGCAGTACCCCCGTCGCAACTTGGCGGCTTTCGAGCTGTCATCCTCGGATCTAAAGCCTGCAATGGGTCGGCACCCGCCAGCTGAGACCCTGCCACAATCATTTCTACCACGGCCGCTTCGGCCAATGGAGAAATGTGATGGGTATCTCACAGTACGACCCTGCCGCTGCAGGGAGACCAGCTTGGAACGCCGGTAGGCAGGTCGGCGCCAAACGTGCTTTGAAGATCAGACAGATTTGGTCAATCCGCTTCTTTCTTGATCGGGAAGGTCGAATGCGAGATCGAGCCCTGTTCGACCTCGCGCTCGACAGCAAACTTCGAGGCTGTGACTTGGTGAAAATCAAGATCGGCACGCTTGTGGCGGGACCGACCATTCGATCTCGATCAATGGTAATCCAGCAGAAGACGGGAAGACCAGTTCAGTTCGAGATCACCGCCGATACGAGGGCCAGCCTGCTCGCCTGGCTCGAACGCCGAGGTGGCAGCGTCGATGATTTCGCATTCCCCAGCCGCGTTCATCCCAACGACCACCTCAGCACGCGACAGTATGCAAGACTCGTCGACGAGTGGGGGACAGCCATCGGTCTTACGCCAGAGGAATACGGCACCCATTCTCTGCGTCGAACGAAGGCGTCCCTTATCTACAAGGCCACGGGCAATCTGCGGGCTATTCAAATCCTGCTCGGGCACAGCAAGATCGAGAACACAGTTCGCTACCTCGGCGTAGACGTCGACGACGCCCTATCGCTTTCCGAGGCAACGGAAATATAGCTCTCAATGTCGTCACCGACGGTCACCTAAAGGCCGTCGGTGAAGCGCCCCATTCCGGCCGCGCGGATGGTGTGGGTATATTCTGAAAAGCGGACGCAACTGCTGGGCATCTATCCACCACATAATCGAGTTTCAAGATTTCGTCGGATGAGTGCGCTTCTGTGCGATGGGCGCCTGCACGCCCTTCCGGGAGGCTGTTTGGCCCATTGGTGTCGGTCGTCGCGCATCTGCGCTGACCGACACCGAGATCCACTATTTAGAACTGAAGGACGGAAACCCCGAGATCATACCTCATAGAGATATGGAGTGCCGTCCGGATCCTCGTTGAGGTGAACAGGAGAAACCTCCAGGCCCTGCCTGCGAAGGTCCCAGATATAGACGATCGACAATGTCCCCTCTTTGCCGTTCCAGACAGGTACGCCGTGGTAAGGCAGGACATCGGCAGGAAGAGGCAGCGGACGTACGCCAATACGGCCTGGACGGGGCGAAACAGTCAGAGCCACCGCCTCGGGTGCATAGCGCTCGAGCAACTGGATCCGGTCGCGGGCTTCGAGGAATGCGCGATAGCGCACTACGCCTTCGGCCGACCGCCCGTCGAGCTTCTGGCGCAAGGCGGCGCCGGCGGGATCGTTGAGATAAGCCAGGCGAATGGCCTCTGGGCTTTCGGCAGTCACGTCATTGAGATGGAAGGTCACAGGGTAGGCAGCGGTCAGCGCATCGACGGTCGTGGCATCTCCGCTGTCGCGACGGGCCTTGATATCCGCGGCAACTTCGTCCCAAAGCGCATGGAAGCCATTTACCTCGTCGGCGATCGTGCTGGTGTCGTGCAGCTTGACATAGCTATCGTATCCAAACCGCGCAGCCGTTTCCTCAAGAGCGACGAAATAGGCGTCGGCATCGGCGCGCGGCATGCCGTTCATTTCGTGGAAAGAGCCCTCGGCAAACACATGGATCATGGCGCCCGGCTCATAAGCCTCGGCAATGGCCGCGCCGATCTGGTGTAGCCGCGCCAGCATCGCCACCTCGCCGAAATCGGGCAGTTTGCGATTGGTCTTGAGCGGCACGGGCGCCTTGAAGGGAAAGCCCAGAATGGTGAAGCCGATCGGCTCGTTGCGATCGATGAAATAGGCAAACTGCTCCTTCCAGTGTGGGCCCAGCTGCAGGATCCAGTCCGGATCGCCGAAGCAGACCGCCGGATCTGCGAAGAACTGCAGCAGCCGCTCGGAAAGCGGCCCCGTTGCGGGAAGCTGGAGCTTGGGCGCAACGGCCTCGATCATGGGTGCGAAATAGTCCGCCTCGACAGTGCGGCCCGGCAGGAAGGTGCTGGTCTCCTTGGTTTCGCTCAGCGAAGCGAAGGGCTTGAAGGGAAAAACATAGGCGCTGGTCTTTTCAGACATCGGAAAGGCTCTCTTTATGTGGATTGATTGTAGGACCTAGACCAGGCCCCGGCAGGCCGCGGCCTCAAGCTGCGAAACCACGATGGCATCGGGCTGGCAGGCGGGTTCGGCATGTTCGTGCACATAGGCACGGGTCAGTTCGATGAAATGGGTGGCCGCCTGCGCGACCGACCCGCAAAGCACGAAGGTCCTGGGATTGAAGTGACGCGCCAGCATGACGAGGAGTCGGCCGAGATACTTCCCGATGATGGCGAATGTCTCTGCGGCGGCGGCGTCGTTGCCAACCAGGCCGCTGACGTCCACCGGCGTGCGCGTCTGGCCCGACAGCCGCTCGTAGATCAGGGCAACGCCCCGGCCCGAGAGCAGGTGATCCATAATCAGCCAGTCGCCCAATTCTTCCACGAAGAAGCGCTCCTGGCTGATGAGCCCTGCCCCACCGCGACAGCCGCGCATCACGCTGCCGTCGTGATAGGCAAAGCCCGATCCTGACCCCAGGTTGACGACGACCAGCGGCGCGGCACCATGGCCCTGTCCGAAGCGATATTCGCCCAGCGCCATGGCCTGCACATCGCTTTCGACCTGGTAGGACCGGTCGAAACGCCGCTGCAGCATGTCGCCCAGATCGACCTCGATACGGCCGCCGAGCAGCGAGCTTTGCGTCAGGCGCGCCTCGTGCACCGGCGCATTCCAGCTCAGCCCGATCTTGCTGTCCTCCGCCTCGACATAGCGCTCGAAGAGATCGAAGGCGGCGCCGAGGAATTCCGGTCGACCCGGTCCGAGGCTCGCCGTCGCCACCCGGTCACGGAAGACGAAACTGCCGTCCGGGCGCATGCGACAGATGTCGATCTTGGTGCCACCCAGATCGAATGCAATGGTCGTTCCAGCCATTTCAGCTCTCGATATAGGCGAAGGGCGCCGGATCGGTGTCGCCATCGAGACTTAGCGGCGTATAGCTCTTGCTGCTACGACGCAGGTCCCAGAGATAACTGATATCCATCCCCTGCCCGTCGCGGGCGATGACGGTGACACCATGATAGGGCAGGATCTGCGCAGGGGGCGGCAGGGAGCGTACGCCGAGCCGGCCGGGCCGCGGCGACACGGTCATGGCCAGAGCTTCCGGCGCCACGCGCTCGAGCAATTGCACCCGGTCGCGCGCCTCAAGAAAGGCACGATAGGTGACGACGCCACTTTCGGCCCGCCGCTGGATGCTGTTGATCAGCTCCTGCGCGGCCGGGTCGCGGCGATAGGCCCGGGCCAGATCGAGATCTGCGACGCCGGGATTGGCCAGGTTGTGAAAACGCACCGGAAGAGCATCCCGGATGGCGTCGAGCACTTTCTGGTCGCCGGCATCGCGGCGCCTTTCGATATCCTTGGCCGTCTCCGCCCAGACACCGGCGAAATCGGGATTGGCATCCACCACCGCGTTGAGGTCATGCAGCGCCACGTGCTGGTTGAGACCAAACCGCACCAGGAGGTTCTCGAGCGAGGCGAAATAGGCATCGGAGTCGGCGCGGCTGACGCCGTTGAAGGCACCGAACGGGCCTTCGGTGAAGACATGCGATTTTGCACCCGGCGCATAGACGCGGGCAATGGCGCAACCGATCTGGTTGAGCCGGGCCAGCGACACCACTTCGCCGAAGTCGGCCAGCTTCCGGTTGGTCTTGAGCGGCACCGGCATCTTGTAGGGAAAGCCCAGGATGGTCATCTCGAGCATCCGGCCCTGGGTTGTGAAGCGCGCGATACGCTCGATCCAGTGAGCCTGAAGATCGGTCACGAAGGTTCGTTCGCCGAAGCGCACCGCATCGTCGGCAAAGATCGAGAAGATGGTTTCCTCGATCGTTGCAGCCGGCGTGACGGCGATTTCTGGCGCGAAGCGTTCGAGCCAACCGGAATAGCCCTCGACAGGCAGTGTCTGCGGCTCGGAAAAGCGTGCGTTTTCCTCAGCAATATCGAGATGCAGGAAGGGACGGAAGGGATAGATATAGGGACTGGTCTTTTCGTTCATCTGCCTAGCCAGGTCGGAAGGGTGGTAACCAGCTGCGGGAAGATCACCAGCAGCGCGAGAATCGAGAAGAGCACCGCGTAGAAGGGCAGCATCTCCTTGAGGAATGTCTCGATCCGGCACCCCGTCATCGAGCACACCGTGAACATCACGATGCCGACGGGCGGCGTCAGGGTCGAAAATGTTAGCGTGACCACCACCAGCACACCCATATGAACTGGGTCGATACCGAAATGGGTGGCGATGCCGACCAGGATCGGAGCTCCGATGATCATGACCGCGGCGCCCTCGATGACCATGCCGAGCAGGGTCAGGCCGAGGCACACGATCATCAGGATCACCGTGGGGCTATCGCTCACCGTGCTGAGCCAGGTGATGATATTGAGCGGCACCTGTTCGATGGCGAAGATGTAGGAAAAAGCGCCCGATGCCCCGATGATGATCAGCACGGTAGCGCTGGTCTTGGCGGTGTCCTTGAGCACGTCCCAGAGGTCCGCCAGCGACATGGTGCGATAAATGAACATGCTCACCAGCAGGGTGTAGATCGCTGCCATCGCAGCCAGCTCAGTGATGGTGAAGAGCCCCGTGCGAATGCCGCCGACCAGGATGACCGGCATCATCAGCGCCCAGAAACAGTCGATGAAGGCACGGCCTTTTTCGGTCCAGGTGGTCTTGCGCTCCCGCATCGAACCATAGGCGCGCACCCGCGAGATAACAGCAACAAGCGCCATAAGCGATAGGGCGATGACCAACGCCGGCACCACACCGCCCAAAAACAGGGCTGCCACCGACACTTGGCCGAGCAGGCCATAGAGGATCAATGAGGTCGAGGGCGGCAGGATCGGTGCGATGACCGAGGAGGCCGCGGCAATGGCTGCGGAAAATCCGAGGGAATAGCCGCGCTTGCGCATCTGTGGCACGAGAATGCGTGAATCCACCGCGGCGTCGGCAACTGCCGAACCGGACATGCTGCCCATGACGAGACTATTGAGCACGCCCACCTGGGCAAGCCCACCCCGCCAATGCCCCACCAGCACATAGGCAAAGGACATGATCTTGTCGGCAATGCCGCCGCGCGCCATGACAGTGCCGGCCAGGATGAAGAACGGAATGGCGAGCAGCGGGAATGACCGCAGCGCGGTCTGCACCTGCTGCATCATCACCAGCGTCGAGAGCTCGGCATGACCCAGGAAATAGATGAGTGCGGCGCCCAGTACGGCGTAGATTACCGGCACGCCCAGGACCATCAGCAGCATCATGCCGATGAGATCGAAAATGAGGAACAGGCTCATGGTTCGCGCCTTCCGGTGAGAACGCCAATGCTCCGCCGCACATGGGCGAGCGCCATGAGACCAAAGCTGATGGGGAAGATCATGTAGAAATAGCCCAGCGGCATCTCGAGGCCCTCGGAGACGCGGGTCCAGCTGCGCATGGTGTATTGCCAGGAATAGACCGCCATGATCGCCGCGACGGCGAAGCAGAAGGCCTCGACGATGAGGCGCGCCGCTATGCGGGGCCCGCGTGCTGCGATGCGGTCGATGAAGTCGACCTGGAAATGCGAGCCCGTGCGCGAGGCCCCTGCCGCGCCCAGGAAGATCATCCAGACAAAGGCATAGGTGGCTATTTCCACCCCGTCCGGGATCGTGCTGCGGAAGAAATTCCGCAGCACGATGTCAGTGGAAATCATCGCTGTCACCAGCCCGATCAGCAGACCGGGCAAGGTGTCATCGATGATCGCCCAAAGGCGATCCAATACACGCAGCATGGCCGCCACTAGTCCTGCATTGCCGCGATGGCGCGATCGTAGAGACCGTCGGACCATTCGGGGAACATGTTGTAGAACTCGGCGGTCGCCTCGCGATATGCGTCCTGGTTAGCGTCGACGAAGGTCACCCCGGCCTCGCGCAATGCGGTCTCGCGATTTGCGGTGATGTCGTTCATGCTGAGCGAATATTCGGCACCCTTCTGCTGGAATTCGCTCACCAGCAGCTGCTGGCAGGATTCGGGCAGACCAAGGAACTGTCCCTCGTTCATGGCAAAGCCATAGAACAGCCGGAAGTGCTCGGTATTGGTCACCGTGGTGGCCACTTCCATCAGGTTGGCATCGGCCATGCCATCCAAGCCGCCTTCGACGGCCTCGACCACACCCTGCTGCAGGGCAAGGTAGAGTTCGGAGAACGGCAGGGCGATGGGCAGCGAACCGAGCAGCTCGAAGGTTCGCATGTAGGCCGGTGCCTCCGGCGAGCGCAGCTTCACGCCGACCAGGTCGCTCGGCTCTGGATAGCCGCGCTGGCCAAGGAAGACGCGCGGCGAGTCGAACCAGTTGATGGCGAGCAGCCGCAGGTCCGATTTCTCGGCCAGCGTTTCGGACAGCTCGTTCATCAGCTCGGAGCCGGCGAGCTTTTCTGCCGCTTCCAGCGAAGGCGTCAGAAAGGGACCATTGAAGATCGAAAAGTCGGGGACGCCCGCCGTCGCGAGATTGCCAGTCTGGGTGTAGAAAATGATGTTTTCGCCCAGCGAGGCCTGTTCGAGCGCCTGGACGGGACCGCCCAACTGTCCCGACGGGAAGAGTTCGAGTCGCAGCTTGCCACCGGTAGCATCCGTCACTGAGGCGACGATTTCCTCAAGCCGCGGATGGATCGGGCTGGTCGGCGAATTCTGGTGCGAAATGCGGAAATAGGCTTCGCTGCCCAGGTCGGTGCCGCAGGTATTGTCCTGCGCAAGGACGGCAGCCGGCATGGCGACACAAAGCGCCACCGCAGCCGCGGAAATAAGGGTCTTATTGGTCATATCTTCCTCTCTTGAACGGCGGGAGCGGTTCCCAGCGACACCCACCATGACCCTAACGCTAGCCGAGCGCGTGGGCGCTGGATTGAATGTTTGTGAACGGGACGTGACAGTGGGTCACGCAGCTTGACACCCCGGCACTCCGGGTGTTTCCAATGCGCACGACCTCCGGCCGCTAGGCTGTTTTGAATTTTTGCGAGTGAGTTTTTGCCTCATGCGGCATGGTGTGCGGCACTGGCGGATCGGCGACTGGATTGATGCCTTCGAACTGGTTTCGGGGCCCGAAGCGGGCTTCCTGCACTGCCACGCCACCTTCAACATCGGCGCCATGATCGACGGCCACGCCCATGTTTCGGTTGACGGCACCTCCTACGACCAGTTGCCGGGCTCGGTCGTCATGCTCAATGCCTATCAGCCGCATGCCAGTGGCTGGTCCGCCCCGTCCAACACCTATTTCGTGCTCCATGTCGGACACCGCTTCTGGGATGAAGGTGTCGCCGCCGAGGGACCGGCCTGGGGCTTCGCTATCCCCGTCAATCAGGATCAACTGGTCTTTCACTATCTCCTGGGACTGCGCGCCCAGTTACACGCCGATGCCGATTCCATCTCCGCTGGCGATATAAGGTCGCTGATCGACCTCTGCAGGTTGCGGGGCCATGTCGTTGCGAGACCGATTGACACGACCGACGCCGATGAAGCCACGATCAACGATCTGCTCCGACTCAGCGAGGCCGAGGACGCCGACATGGGCAGCGCCACCGTTTCGGCGCTTGCGGAGGAGGCGGGATTGACGCGCTTTCAGTTCGCCCGCCTGTGCCAGCGAACCTCCGGCATGCAGCCCCGACGCCTGCGCATCCAGCTGATGGTAGCCCGGGCCCAGCGTGGCATCCGCGACGGCCTCGATCTGGCCTCTGCCTCGGCCATGGCCGGCTTCAGCGACCAGAGCCACATGAGCCGCGAGTTCCGCCGGACTATCGGCATGACACCTAAGGACTACCAGCGCCTGAGCCGGTAGGACACCGCCAATGAGACTCGGCCAGTGTCATCTGCAACGCGCCCCATTTCGGCCGTTCAGCCTACTGTAACGAATTCCCCAAAGCGGCACGTCTGCTCTGAAAATCTAACGCTGGGAGCGGGTCGACTGCCACCGGAACCGCGTCGTTGATTATTGCGCGAGACGTTGTGCCCGGACGACGGCAACAAAGGGCTGGATCAGATTTTCCATCATGGATGCTGCAGCTCCCGCAAACTTGAGGCCGCATGCGAGGATTCCGGACTTGGAGCGGGAGTAGCCATCCTCGCACGCGCTTAGAAAAACTAATCTGCCGCCTGCACAGCCTCGAGGAAAATCGCCCCGAACCGATCGGCATCGAGTTCAAGCGCAACCTCGACCTTGCCCGATCCAATCCCGGGCTCGACGCAATGCTTGAACGCCAGCATCTGCCCATAAGAGCGACCAAAATTCATGTCGACCGCAGCGGTGATTTTCGCACTGCGTTTGATCAGGCTGGGCCTAGCCGTTGCTTTTTTCACAGGCAAACAGAACGAAAGTGCTCGGTTTAGCTACCGGATCGCTAAGCAGGCCTCCAAGAACGCGGCAGTTTTGGACATTTTCATTCAAAGGGCCCTGAAGCCGCTTGATAGATGGACCGGCACACTACCGGCCCATCTTCAAATTCCACAGCTCGGGTTAGGGCAAGAGCACCGCGTCAATAACGTGAATGACGCCGTTGTCCGCAGCCACGTCCGCTGTCACGACCTTCGCGGAATTCGAGGCAGACACGGATACACCGGTTGCGTCCTTGGCTACTGTCAGCTTCGCATTTGGGTTGAGTGTATCCACTTGAGTGGACCCTTCAGTAATATCACCGGCCATGACTTTTGCTCCCAGCACATGGAGCTGAAGAATTGCGGCAAGCTTGTCCTTGTTCTCTGGCCTCAAAAGATCTTCGACAGTCCCAGCCGGCAGGGCCGCGAAAGCATCGTCCGTAGGCGCGAACACAGTGATGTTGTCCGTGGTGGCCAACGCTTCAGCCAAGCCGGCTGCTTCGGCTGCCGCAAGCAGCGTTCCGAAAGTGCCTGCTGTCTGGGCAGTTTCAACGACATTTGCAGCGTAGGCGCCCGTAACCGAAATCGGGGCGAATGCCAGCATGCTTGCCACGGCGAGAGACTTAACGAACTTCATGTTGGTACTCCTCAGTGTGCCGACTGCTTGTCGGATGCTGGAATTACGCGAAGCTCCAAGGGCCGGATTTCGTGTCCTGATAAACAATTCTTGAGAAATCCAGAGCGCCGTCGCGGTCGTAGCGAGACTTCGTCGTGGGTTCGCAGACACAACCACAGCCATCGCCAGCTACGATTTCGGGAGTCGCAGACCGGTCCGCGATGATGTCCTACCCGCAACTGCGGGTGCAATTCCTGTCTGCCAAGAGCGAGATTACAAGGGGGCCTTTTTTCGCGGGGACCGCGAAACCTAAATGCCTAACGCGTTAGGTGTCTACAGCAGCTCGATTGGAAAATTTTTGTTGAAGCCTCCCACCTGGCACCAAATGTACTACACGACGTGCCTTGATAGGGTACATTTCACCTGTATGTGGGTTGCGACCCGGCCGCTCGGCACGAGACCTGAACCCGAAAGTGGCGAACCCGGAGAGTTTCACTGTCTCCCCTCGCCCCAGCGCCGCACCGATCAACGCAAGCATTCTACGGCTGACCAGGTCCACGTCGGATCGCCAGATGCCAGTCTCCTCGGCTACTCTCGAAGCGATAATAGACCGCGTCAAAGTCGTCACGGGTATGTCCTTGGATACATGTTGCGACGAATGGACGATATCAACCTGAAGCTGACAGAACGCTGACACCTAGAGACCGCCTGACTTGCCGATATCGGACGTCCCACGGTTGCTTCTTCGCACACTCATTCCAAGAGCATTGTGCGGTAGGTGCCCTCAACAATAAGGAGCGCGGCGGTCGCGACCAGGACAGGATCACGCTACAGGCCTGCAGCCCCCAAATTTCGGAAGTTTGGGAGGGCCATGTGAAAAGGTGTTTGATTCATCCAAAGGTGAGGTCCGTGGCAAGTCGCGCCCAGCAACTTTATCCTGATCCGTCCGATTCCAAGGGCGTAGTTACTCGCCGTACTGGTCATTGTCATCTTGGCAATTTTGATCGGCTGGGCGGCCTACTATGCGTTCTTCGTGGTCGCCGAAGCCGTTCCTTCGTGGCCAGTGTGATGAAAGTGTTGGCTCACCTCAAGTGAGAGGATCTAGCGATTGACTATCAGGGCGCCGCTGCCGTCGGCGCGCGATCGACCGAAGCCAGCATTTGGCGCTCCGCATCGCGAAACGTCGGGCTTGGCTGAACGGGTTCCGGCTCCTTGTATTCGCCAGCCTCGCGACGGCGAAACAGCTCAGCAGAAAGCTGCTCGCTCATATTCTTGAGCGCAGGAACGCCGGCCGCAATTTCCGCGCGATACACCTCATGCAGGTGCCAATTCACCTTCTGAAGAAATTTGGCGTCCTCGGCAAAGGCTGTTCGGCATCGGCATGACCAAGGCCCTGGCGAAGATCATGGCGACTTCCATGTCCACGTCGCGCGGAATGTCCGTCTGCACGCACCTCCGCCAAGCCTCAGTCGCCTTGTCCGCTGCGCCTTGCTTGCTGTCCCAGTAGCCATGCTCGACGAACCAGCCTTCCCAATTGACCCGCCATAGCCAATTCTCGAACCGCTTGTGGGGCATGCTGTCGGTGTTCCAGCCGGAGTTGTAGAGTCGGATTTCTGCATACCGCTCCTCACGGTCAGTGGCCGTTGGATAGGCAGCATACCGGTCCTTTTCCTTCCTCCATTTCAGCCGAGCCGGCACGTCCATCATTGACTCTTGGTCTTTTTTTTGTTCTCATTATGTTCTGGTTCTTGAGAGGTCACAGAGTCAATAGGAGAACAGAATGGCCGAGGATTTTGACACCACTCTTTATGATGATCATCGGGGCACTCTGGCGCATCCGGTGCAAGCCTACCGGCTGACCGTAACTAGTGTCCGTCCGCTGCGTGCAGTGCTGACAATGGTCACGAAGGACGGGTTGCGCTGCGACACCTCACTCACACAAGAAGACGCCGCACAGATTTCTGAAACACTGGCGAGTTTTGCCGAGGTGAAGCGCGACGATCCGCGTATCCAGGCGGCGTTAAAGCAGCAAGAGATGGAGGCCGTGGTCTCTTATGGGCCTCATTGAGGACAATGCTGAGGCCGAAATCGAGGCGCTGAATATCCGGCTCAACCGAGGCAGGCCCGTAGACTGGAAGCCACCCGAGCCGGAGCCCAGGCGCATCCCTAGCGCCAACTATTTGTTGCTCGTGGACGAACTGCTGCCCTTCGCGCTCGTGGTGGTCATCCCGTCCGCAAGGCACTCCGCGTGGCCAACCGTTGGGCACACAGGTACGGCCACGAAGATGTCTTCATCGACATCGAGAGCAGCCAGCTTTGGGATCCGAAGTGGGGCGCTCTCGGCATGCCAACCGAGGATGACTACCCCTTGTCGACCTCGATCGCCGGAGCTTGTCGCTGCCTTTCAGGTGGCGCACCGTGGCGCGCAGGCCAGGACTGATCCATGTGGCTTTGTTCCGGCCGGTGCCGAGGATCGGGGCCTTCGCCACACCCCTGCCCTCCACATAGCGCCAGAAGACCTGCCGGAGCGATGCCGGGAGGGAAATGAAGGCCGCGCCGCGGTAGCCAGCCTCGTCGGCCAAGAGAGCGCATACGGAATGCCGTCGCTGCCCTTATCGACGCCGGTCACGTCGAAGGTATCAGTGTGCCAGCACTTGGTCTTTAGCCAGGACTGGGTTGGCCCTGACGTGTAGGTGCTGCCCTTCCGTTTCGAGACAATACCCTCAAGGCCCATCTGATCGGCCAGCTTGAAGAAGTCCGCGCCTTCGCCATCGTACTCATTCGAGATGAGGATGTGTTTGGTGCTGCTTCCTTCCAAGATCCAGCGGAGATGAGCGCGGCGCTCTTCGAGCGGCTTCCTCCGAAGGGTCGACGCCGTTGAGGTGCAGCAGATCGAAGGCGATGAAAACGAGCTTCCACGGCTCTTTGATCATGGCCGATTGCAGATAGCCGAAGTCGGTAACCCCGTCCTCATTCTGGACGCACACTTCGCCATCGATCAGCGCCGACGCACAGTCTATGCCGGCAGCAGCTCCCACAATTCCGAGATACCTATTGGTCCAGTCGTGGCCATTGCGGGTGAAAGCCTTTACCTGCCCGCCGCCGATCGCCAGTTGCGTTCGATAGCCGTCGTATTTGATCTCGTGCAGCCAACGGTTGCCAGCCGGCGGATCGTCCACCAGCGTTGGCTGCATGGCCGGGATGAACGTGGGGATGATTAGGGTAGATTCAGAGTCCTTGCGGGATTTCCGCTTCGTGCTGGGTGACGGCGTCAGCGCCGCAATGGCGTGCTCTGGTTCATGGCGGACTCAATGATGCGCCGGCGAATCGGTTCCGTCCATCGCGCCTTGCGACGCGCGACCTTCTTTCATTGCTGCGATGAGGCGCTGATAGGCGACGATCAGCTTGCCGATCTGTTTGGCATGCTCTGGCGCCTTCGGGCCCAGCTGCACGAGAAACTTAGCCTCTTTTGCTAAGATGCTGATGGCCTCTTCTCTTTGCGTCGAAACCAGCGACATCCAACGCCAACCGCGAAGCAGCATCACCGATTTCTGCAGCCTGCAATCAATGGGACTAGATGTTTCCATGCAGGCGAGGCTAGCAAGGCAGGGCGTCGAACTCGTTCATGCGAAGCGTACAAGTTTACTAATCGCGATCACTTTCCGCCGCAGTTGATGCGTCGCGCGAAAAGCTAGCTCCGTTAAGATTGGCAAACCTTTGCTAGTCAAGCCTATCCCAAATGCCCTCGGCGGCGATAGCGAAGCCGACCACGGCAGCCACCAGGCAATGACTAACGCCATGGCGACGAGCCAAAAAAATGTCGGGTGCCAATCTCGCTGCTGTGGTTCTTTGGACATTAGTTCGCTCAGATCCTCATCGTCGATACGTCGAGAATTTGCCTCGGATTTGTTTGGTACACCGAGCACCGTAAGAATCTCTGATGCAATCGGTATTGGGGGGCACTTCCTCCAGCCGCGATCGCCGTATGTTAGCCTCCGACTGGGAAGCATTTCACCGCACCTTGCGTTGACATGTCATAGTTAGTAGCGCGGTTGGCCGCCGTCACCCATGATGTCCACACGGCCTGCGCAAGGTCGCTGCACACGTTCAACCTGAACATCGGCTGTTCTTGTTCGGAGAAACGCTCCCAACCTGGAGGCGTTTGCGCCAACAAAGGACCCTGCTTATGCAGCTTTCACACATCAATAACGTCCTGCACGTCGAGGACGAAGTTTTGATCGCGCTAGATGTCGAAACCACCTTACTAGAAGCTGGAGTGAAGCGCGTGATTCACGTCGCAACACGTTCGGATGCGTTCATGGCGATCGAATCCAGCCGGCCCGATGCCGTGATCCTAGACATTGAGGTGCTAGACGGCAGCACCGCTGGAATTGCCGAGCTTTTAAAAGCGAGGTCAATTCCATTCATTGTCTATAGCGGCTCGGCGAGCGAGGGCAGCGAGCGATCCTATTTAGTTGCCGTATCTCTGGATAAGCCCGCTGCAGGTGCAGATCTCGTTGGTGCATTGATGTCCGTCGTAACCGGAAGTCTTCGGTCCTAACTATTTCCCGGCGCTATTGATCCACTGCCAGAAGCCTGAGCCGAGAATAATCAGCGCCACGCCGATAATCGCGGTGAGCACGGCAGTGCCGACCTTCTTTGTCGACCCATCCCATGTCAGCCGAAGCTTGCGCAGGAAACGGAAATCTTCTCGCGCCTCGTCCTGGTTCTCGGCATCATCGAGACGAAGACCCGCGCCGGCGAACACTTCCCGCATCACCGCCCTGAGCTGAGCGATCTGCTCCGGGGTGAAGGTTTTGCCAGCATCGACGATGGCGGTGAGCACGCGGGACTGCTGGGCGCGGTCGCGCTCGAGCAGCTCTACGCGCTTGCCGAGTTTCATGCGCTTACGGCCCAGCGTGTCGTCTTCAGGCGATGCCGTCATTGTTCAGTCCTTATGCGCGACGGCAGGCGTCGAGTTTCTGATAGTGCCGGTCGAGATCATCGACCCAAGCGTCTACAGCGCTATCGCCAGAGGCGACCGAAGGCGGCGGAGGCAACACAGGGCAGCTACCGACCACGCGACCTGTCGCGCAGCCGGTCGTAAGCCCCGCCAGGATCAACAGGCCCAGCGTCGATCCGATCGTATTCAGCTTGGAGCGCATCGCGCTTCTCCTTCTGCTCTGCTTCTATGATTGCTTCGCCTTCAGCGCGGCCCTTGCCGTAGCTCAGGGCGGCGAGAAAGGCCGCCGCCGCAGCCAAGGCGCCCTGCCAACCGAAGAAGCGCCAGATGGCCACTACAGCGGTCACTGCCAATGAAATGATCCAGTCGATAATGCTGCCACCGGATCAGGATCGAGGGCATCATCGAGCTTGGCCTTCTGCCGGTTGGCATACCAGCGATAGGCGAAGCCACTGATGGTCAGCACGGTGCCGAGGATGATGAGCCCGACCACAACCTTCTCAATCCAGCCGCCGGCCGAGGAATACGGCGTGAGCTGCTCCTGAGCCTGGTTGATGACGCCGCCGATGCCGCCAGCGCCGATGCCGCCGCCAGTCGCCGCGTCGGCCACACCCTTGCCGGGGGCTTTGCGGGCGTCCTCGATCGTGCCCTTCTCATTGCCGCCGACGAAGGTGGGCTCCGGACCGACCGAGCCAGTTGCCCACGCCTGCCGTGTCGCCTTGACCTGAGCGATGCGGCGCGACCAGCCGCGGCCAAAGGTCGGCCAGGTCTTGAGCGCCTTGAGGAAGCCTTCGCGGCGATCGATTATGCGACCGATCAGGGCATCCATATCGTTGACGGCGGCGACGGCCTGGAGCGTCAAGGCGCCAATGACACCATCAACGGTGCCGGCATAGAGCGAGCCCAGGGCACGCTGCAGCTACCTGATCGCCTGCTTCGGCCCCGAGTTCACGGCGCCATCGAAAACGACGTAGCCGACACCCTCAGGCAGCACGTCTCCGTGCACCACTTCCCAATACTGGAACCGGTAGATTGCGGCGACTTCGGCGTCGTCGATCAGGTAGACGTCGCGCGCCGGCAGGTTCGATTTCGCGCGCCAGGCATTATAGACGCGCTGGGTGATGCCCTGGTTGGTGCGGCCGCCCGGATCCTTGGGATGATTGACCCTGCCACCCTCGTGAATGAGGATGTGCGGAAGCGCGCGGTCAAAGCCGCGTCCATTGGCCATATCGGCCTCCTGAGTTGCAAAGTGAAAGAGTGGAAGTGGCGCGAGCTGCTAAGGCTCGCCCTCCAAATTGGAGGAATCGCCCTTGGGTAAGTTTCGCGTCATCGATTTGCGCTCAGGCGTTATCGAGCCTGAGCACATCGTTGATGCCCGTTCGCCTGAAGAGGCCGCGATGTTGGCATTGGGTGAAAAAGGAATTCGTGGCGGTCAAAACAAAACCCGCCTGTTCTGCCGCGTCTATTGGGTTCAGGACGGTCAGACGAGCATGGTCCGGCTCTATCGACCGCTGTGGGAAGAGGTGGAAGCTGCACCGCCGCCTCGGTGATTGACTGCGCCTCCGGTAACTTGTGAAGACAGCGTACGGAACATCGGCCTGAACGCATCGTTTGCGCTTAGGAGGTGCGGTCATGCCAATGTATTTTTTCGATGTGGTAGAGGTGGATGGCACTGTCTTACGCGACATTGTCGTCGTCGAACTTGATGGCCCGCAGCAGGCTTTAGATGCCGCGTCCAAGACGGTGATGAGCGTTCTGCTAGAGGAGGCGCCGCGGCACCCGGAGTTCATGGTGCAGGTCGTTGTCCGGGACGAAGCCGGCAGCGAGATTGGCCGGCGAGACGCCGCGCTGATCCAATCCGACAAGTTGGACTGAAGACCGCAAAGAGCGGCGGCCGATTAATCTATTTAAATGATGCCGAGCGGGGCTCTTGATATCTTCTGGGCCTCTAACCGCTCAGGGCCTTCGACATCTATGGACAGACGAAGCTCTGACACTCGCCCCGGCAAAGTCCGGGGCGCTTTTTCGCCAGGCGGCCCGACCAGTTCACGGCACCTTTAGACGAAGCAATATTCCGTCAAGAGCAGGTAGCGATGGACATTCAATCCCAAGTTCTAACCGTTGAGGTAGAGTTCGAGGGACAGACCTACACCGCGTCATATTTTCTGGAACAGGACATCATTCAGGCAAGTATCGAAGGTCGGCTTTACACGGCAGTGAAAGGCGCTGGCCCCGCTGAGGACACGGTTCAGGCACTTCTGCTCGAATGGCTTCTACAAAACACTCCTAGATACAAGCCAGGACGCCCCACGGAACTATCACCCTAGTTGGCCGTTGGACAGGCCCCACGACCTGACCCCGATCGTGTGGTGTTGCTGGCCCCGGCTGCGCGAACAGTCGGGGCCAATTTTCTATCGCGGCACGGAACCGCATTCCCACTGTCGTTCAACTGGCCGAC
>NZ_CAXUPK020000007.1:0-168066 GCF_964252865.1 Devosia sp. LjRoot3 | reverse complement strand
CGCCTCACTGGGCAGAACGTCGTCGAGGCAACCGCCTCATATTTGCATCAGACAAAACAAACTCATCATCCGGTTGCCCGGCAGATCGTCTGCCCTGTCAGAGGTCGCTGTCAGTGGGAACAACTGAAGTCGTTCGCGTCGTCAGCGTCGCGGTTTCTAGTGAAGTTCTTTTTCACTGTCAATCGCTTTTTTCGATTTTCTTTTCGGTTCGTTTTAAACTCACCGAGGAGAATTTCGAAGTCACTTCTAAGTCAGATTGCTCTTTCTTTTCAGTGGCTTGCCGCAGTTCGTTTCGCCGTTTGGCGCCTCGCTCTGCAGCGGTGAGCGGGGTTATAGGGATGACCTTTGGGGCTGTAAACCCCCTTTTCCAAACTCCATGACATTTCTGTCGTTCTTGGTGGGGTGGTACTGTGGATATCTAGGTGCAAGTCCCCAGAAAACAAGGGGTTTGACCGCTTGGTCGATTTTTTGGCCGCTCCTGCCAATCAGGACGGCAGGCCTGTGTAATTCTCGGCAAGGCTTTGCTGCGCCGCATGCGAACTGCACAGATAGTCGAATTCGGCCCGCTGGATGCGCCGGCCAAAGGCGCCGGTTTCCGGGAAAGTGTGGAGGAGCGAGGTCATCCACCAGGAGAAACGCTCGGCCTTCCAGATGCGCTGCAGGACTTTTGCCGAATAGGCGTCCACGCCGGCTTGGGACTTTTCGATTGTCGCTTCTATGAGGACATCGGCCAGGGTCGCGACGTCGCTCATGGCGAGGTTGAGGCCCTTGGCACCCGTGGGCGGAACGATATGGGCCGCGTCGCCTGCGAGGAAGAGACGGCCGAAACGCAGGGGTTCGGCGACGAAGCTGCGGAGTGGGGCGATAGACTTCTCTATGGAGGGGCCAGTTTTTAGGGCTTTGGCGGTTTCGGGATTGAGGCGGAGACGCAGCTCGTCCCAGAAGCGGGTGTCGGACCAGTTTTCTACGTTTTCGTCGGCCGGGACCTGCACGTAATAGCGGCTGCGGGTGTGGGAGCGCTGGGAGCAGAGGGCGAAGCCGCGGGCGTGGTGGGCGTAGATAAGTTCATCGGCGACCGGGGGTTGATCGACGAGAATGCCAAGCCAGCCAAAGGGATAGATACGCTCGAAGGTGGTCAGCGCCTTTTCCGGGACGCTTTGGCGGCTAACGCCGTGAAAGCCGTCGCAGCCGGCGATGTAGTCGCAATCAATCCGATGGGTCGTGCCGCCCTGCTTGTAGGTGACATGGGGTGACTTGCCCTCGAAGCCGTGGGGTTCGACGTCTTCGGCTTCATAGATGGTGGGGGCTTTGCGCGCGTTCATCAGGTCGCGGGTGACCTCGGTCTGGCCGTAAACCATTACGTGGCGGCCGATGAGGGCGGAGAAGCCGATGCGCTGGCGATCGCCGTCGAAACTGAGTTCGATTCCGTGGTGGATAAGGCCTTCGGCGTGGAGGCGGGTGCTGGCCTCGGCGCGGTCCATGAGGTCGACGGTGCCCTGCTCCAGCACCCCTGCCCTGATGCGGCCGAGGACGTAGTCGGGGCTTTTGCGCTCGAGGATGATCGCATCGACGCCGGCGAGTTCGAGCAGGCGACCCAGCATCAGGCCTGCTGGCCCGGCGCCGATAATGACAACATTGGTACGCAAAGTGTTCCCCTCCAGTTAGCACCATCATCGGCGTTTCGGCGAATTGGTGAATGGACAGGGTGCACAATGACTTGCACTATCCGAACATGACATCGATCCCCGTCTATGCGCTTTATGGCGAACAGGTCGCGACACAGGACTGGCTGCACTGGGAGAGCATCCAGTCACGCAGTCGGCTCTTTGGCTATCGGATCGCCCCGCATCGGCATGAGCAGTTTTTTCAGGTGCTGCACCTGACGGGTGGCTGGGCCGGGGTGACGCTGGATGACGGCAAGTTCGACATCAGGCGCGAAGGCGTGGTCGTGGTGCCGGCGCTGACGGTGCATGGTTTTGCGTTCAGCGATGACGTGGAAGGGATCGTCGTTACCTTGATGGAGCGCGACCTGATTGGGCTGGGGCTGGAATTGCCTGGGCCGATGGTTTTGCAGGGGGCGTCGTTCGAGGTGGGCGAGGCGCTGAATCGGTTGATTGCGGAGGCGGATCGGCCGGGGGCGGGCCACGAGGCGGCGATGCGAGCGCTGCTTACTTTATTGCTGGTGGCGCTTGCGCGGGCGCAGCGCGAGGGGCGGCCGGAGGGCGAGCTGGCCGATCGGGCGCTGCTGCATGCGAAAGCGTTTCGGACGCTGGTCGACCACCAGTTTCGGCAATCGCGCAAGATTGGGGAATATGCCGATCAGTTGGGGATCAGCCAGACGCATCTCAATCGGGTGAGCCGAGAGGTGCTGGGGGCTTCGGCGCTGGAGGTGATCGAGCGGCGGATTGCGCTCGAGGCGCGGCGGATGCTGCTGTTCTCGTCGCTCTCGATCAAGGAGATCGGGGCGGAGCTGGGCTATGAAGACCCGGCGTATTTTTCGCGGGTGCTGACGAGAGTGCTCGGGATGTCGCCAGCGGCATTTCGGAAAGAGGCGATGGGACGATAGCCCCTACCCTTGCAAAGAGGTCATCCCCGCCGAAGCGGGGATCTGCTGCTTGAAGACGAGATTCCCGCTTTCGCGGGAATGACGCTGTGGGTGGCTCAGATCGGATAGTGGATGTGCTCGGCACCCTGGACGGTGATCCAGCGAAGTTCGGTGAATTCTGCGATGCCGGCCTTGCCGCCGAAGCGGCCGTAGCCGGAGGCTTTTACGCCGCCGAAGGGCATCTGGGCTTCGTCGTGAACCGTTGGGCCATTGATGTGGCAGATGCCGGATTCGATGCGCGAGGCGACGGACATGGCGCGGGTGAGGTCCTTTCCGAAGACGGCAGCGGCGAGGCCGTATTCGGTGTCGTTGGCGACGCGGATGGCTTCTTCGGTGCTGGCGACGCGGATGACGGCGACGACGGGACCAAAAGATTCGTCGCGATAGAGCTTCATGCCGGGGGTGACGTTGTCGACGACGGTTGCCTGCATGATGGTGCCATCAATGCCGCCACCGGCGACGACGCGGGCGCCCTTGGCGACGGCGTCCTTGATGAGCGCGTCGATGCGCTGGGCGGCGGAGAGATCGACCAGGCACCCGAGCGGGGTGTCGCCCTTCCGCGGATCGCCGGCCTTGAGAGAGGCGGCCTTGGTCGCGAGAGCCGCGACGAACTCGTCGGCGATCTTGTCGTCAACCACAAGGCGCTCGGTCGACATGCAGATCTGGCCCTGGTTCATATAGGCGCCAAAGGCGGCTGCGGCGACGGCTTCGCCGATATCGGCGTCATCGAGGACGACGAAGGGAGCCTTGCCGCCGAGTTCGAGGAGCGCAGGTTTCAGGTTACGTGCGGCGACTTCGGCAATATGGCGGCCGACGCGGGTGGAGCCGGTGAAATTGACTCGGCGCACGCCCTTGTGGGCGATGAGCGCTTCAACGAGTTCGGGCGCATCGGCGGGGGCGTTGGAGACGACGTTGAGGACGCCCTTGGGGAGGCCGGCTTCGAACAGCGCATCGGCGATGAGTTTGTGGGTGCGCGGGCAGATTTCGCTCGATTTGAAGACGACGGTATTGCCGCAGGCGATCGGGGTGGCGAGCGAGCGAACGCCGAGGATCACCGGAGCATTCCACGGGGCGATGGAGAGGACGACGCCGGCGGCCTGGCGGATGCCATAGGCTGTGGAGCCGGGGCGGTTCGAGGGGATGATTTCGCCGGTGATCTGGGTGGTCAGCGAAGCGGCTTCGCGCAGCATGTCGGCGGCGAGCATGACGTTGAAGCCGGCCCAGCCGGCCGTGGCGCCGGTTTCGTGGCCCATGGCTTCGATGAATTCAGGGGCTTTGGCGGCGAGTTTGTCGGCGGCGGCGAGGAGGATTTTGCGGCGGGCGCCGGGGCCGGTGCGGCTCCATTCGGGGAAGGCGGCAGTCGCTGCGTCGGCGGCGCGCAGCGCGTCATCGACCGTGGCGGCGGCGGCGCGCGTGGCCAATTCGCCGGTGATGGGATTGTTGCGGGTAAAGGTCGCCCCGCCGGTGGCTTGGACTTCCTCGTTGTTTATGAGCAGGCCGAGATCGGTCATGCGGGGTCTCCGATGTGGTGTGTGGATATGGAGGGATTCGGGAGCGACGTCATGCCACCGCTCCCAAGAAGGCGCGCTGCACGGCCGGGTCGGCGCGGAGGCTGTCTGCTGTCCCTGCCCCGGTGATGCGGCCGGCTTCCATGAGGTAGCCGCGCTGGGCGATGGCGAGGGACGCTCTAACGTTCTGTTCGACGACCAGCATGGCAATGCCGGTTGCGCTGATGCGGCCGAGGGCGGTGAAGAGTTCCGAGGTGACGATGGGCGCGAGGCCGAGGCTTGGTTCGTCGAGCATGAGCAGTTTTGGGCAGCTCATGAGGGCGCGGCCAATGGCGACCATTTGCTGTTCGCCGCCGGACATGGTGCGGGCGATCTGGCTTTGGCGTTCGGCAAGGCGGGGGAAAAGGTCGAGGACGAGATCGCGCTGACGCTTTTCGTGCGGACGCGCGTGGGGCGGATGGGCGCCGAGCTGGAGATTCTCGGCGACGGTGAGATCGCCGAAGATACCGCGACCTTCGGGGACGAGGGCAATGCCCAGCTCGGGAAAATCATGAGCGGGGCGGCCGAGGATTTTTCTGGTCTCGAAGGTGAGATCGGCGCCGGGTTCGGGACGGGCAAGGCCACCGAGAACCTTCAGAAGCGAGGATTTGCCGGCGCCATTGGCGCCGAGGACGACGACGGTTTCGGCCGGGGCGACGGAGATGCCGACGCCGTGGAGGGCGAGGTGTTTGCCATAGCGCAGGGCGACATTGGTCAGTTCAAGCATGGTCGTCTCCGAGATAAGCGCGGATGACGGATTTGTCGGCCAAGACGTCTGAAGTGGGGCCATCGGCGAGGCGCGAACCGGTGTTCATGACGATGCAGCGAGTGCAGAGCGCCCGCACCGCATCCATAACGTGTTCGACGAGCAGAATGGTGATGCCGCTTTGTCGCAGGCGGGTGATGAGGTCGATGCCGGCGCGCAGTTCCGTCGGGTTGAGGCCGGCCAGCCATTCGTCGAGCAGCAGCAGTTTGGGCTCGGTGGCGAGGGCGCGCGCCAGCTCCATGCGCTTGAGGTCAATATAAGTGAGATTGCTGGCCCGTTCATGCTGGCGGCCGGCAAGGCCGACGCTTTGCAACAGATTCTCAATCCTGGCTTCGGCTTCGCTGCCCCAGAGCGGGTCCCTGCGGAAGGCGAGAGCGGCGAGGACGTTTTCGCCGACTGTCAGGGATGGCAGTGCGCGGACGAGCTGGAAGGTGCGGGCGACGCCGCGATGGGCGATGCGCTCGGGCCCCAGGGTGCTGATGGTGGTGCCATCAAGAGCGATGGTGCCCGCTGTGACCGGCAGATAGCCCGAGATCATATTGAGCGCCGTGGTCTTGCCGGAGCCATTGGGGCCGAGGAGACCGACGGTTTCGCCTGCGGTCAGGGTGAAGGAGAGATCATTCACCGCCGTGAGGCCGCCAAAACGCTTGGTGACATTGGAGAGAGTGAGAAGGCTCATGCTGACGCCTCCTTGTTCTTGAAGCGCGCGGCAAACTTGTCGGCCGCGGCGAGGACGCCATTGGGCAGGAGGAAGACGATGGCGATGAAGAGAAGGCCCAGGATGATGGAATAGTGGTTGGGGAAATTGGCCGAAAGCCATTCGAAGAGAAGGAAGAGCGGCACGGCGCCGAGAAGGGGGCCGAAGAGTCGGTTGGGGCCGCCGAGCAGGGCCATGATGACCGTGAGGAAACTGACCGTCGGATTGAAGACGATTGAGGGCTCGATATAGGTCCAGCGGGGGGCCTGGATGGCGCCGGCAAGGGTCATGACCACCGCGCTTAAAGAGAAGAGCGCGAGTTTGGTGCGCGTGATGCCAATGCCGAGGTGGGAGGCGACAACGGGATCGTCGCCGATGACGCGGAGGGCGAGGCCGATCTTGGCGCGGCTGATCCAGAAGGCGAGCGCAAGGGTGACCGCGAGGAGTCCGAGGAGCTGCCAATAGATGTGTTCGGGGCCGATGGGCAAGAAGACATAGCGACCAAGGGTGCGGGTGACGTTGACCTCATAGTAGGTGACGAGCTGGCGCACGAGTTCGGCGAGGCCGAAGGTGAAGATCACAAAATAGATGCCGGCGAGGCGCAGGGTGGCGAGGCCGACGAGAAGGGCGACGACGAGGCCGATCAACGCGGCGCAGAGGAGCACCAGCGGATAGGGCATGAGATCGGCGAGGACCGCGACCGTGTAAGCGCCGATGCCGAAGAAGGCGACGGTGGCGAGAGAGATGTAGCGCGTCGGACCGGAAAAGAGGGCCCAGGCCGTGGCGAGGGTGGCGTAACCCAGAATGCCGATGCCGAGGCCGAGCGGATAGGCGCCGACGAAGAAGGGAACCGCAGCGAGAGCCGCGAGCGCGAGAAGAGGGATTAAAAAGATCATCGGGCGGCCTTTCCGAAGAGGCCCTGTGGCCGGACGACGAGCACGGCGAGGAAGATGAGATAGGTGGCGGCGAGGGTCAGGCCGGGATCGATGAAGCTCGAAACCAAGGTTTCGACGACGCCGAGAATAAGGCCGGCGGCGAGCGCGCCGAGAAGATTGCCGACGCCGCCCATGATGACGACGATTAGCGCCTTCATGGTGAAGATGACGCCCATGGTGGCCGAGAAGGTCAGATACATGGAGACGACGACGCCACCGGCTGCGGCGAGGCCACCGCCAAGCGCAAAGGCGAGGCGAGCGACGTGATCGACATTGATGCCGACCAATGGGGCCGAGCCGGGATTGGCGGCGACGGCGCGAATGACGGTGCCGAAGCGGGTACGGGTAAGAAGGAGCCAGAGGCCGACGCCGAAGAGCACGGCGAGCGCGAAAGCGAGGAGACGGTTGGCGGCTATAGTGGTGCCGAGCACGTCTATGGGGACGGCGAGGAAAGAATAGCTTTGATAATTGGCGCCGAAGAGGACGAGCGCGACGCCCTGGATGACGAAGAGAAGGCCGAAGGTGGCCAAAATGCTATCGCCTTCGAGGCGGTCGCGATTGGGCGAGCGGCGGGCGAGTGGCTGGAGCATCAGGGCGTAGACGAGCCAACTCAGGACGAAGCCTGATGGCACCACTATAATAAGAGCGAGGAGCGGATTGATGCCTGCGGCGGTGAAGAGGAGCATGGCGCCAAAACTGCCGGCGATGATGAGATCGCCATAGGCCAGGTTCATGATGCGGGCGACGCCGTATTGGAGCGTGAGGCCCATGGCTATGAGCGCATAGGTGCCGCCGAGGACGAGGCCGGTGAGGATGGCGCTGAAGAGCATTTTTGCTCCGGTTCTAGGATTCCCGCTTTCGCGGGAATGACGTGGGGGAATTTAGGGTCAATCCGGGGCTCCCCATACCCCCACCCTCATTCCCTCCCCACAAGGGGGAGGGAGGCGCAGGCTGAGGCGTTACGTTTCCATCGTCTCCCTCCCCCTTGTGGGGAGGGATTAAGGGTGGGGGTGGACCGGCTAGCTTAGCTCGCAGGAACCCAGGCCGGCTTCGGCACGACCGGTTCGCGGGCGGCTTTGCCTTCGGTGTGGGCGAGGCCGACGAATTTGCCGTCTTGCCACTGGCCGACGGTCCACAGGGCACGGAGCTGGTTGTCGACGAGTTTGACCTTGCCCAGGATCGTGTCGAATTCGCCGGACGCGATTTCGGCGGCGACGGCGGCCTTGTCGAGATCGCCGACGCGGGTGATGGCCTGGCCCAAAATTTCGAGGCTGGCATAGGTGACGGCGCTGGCCCAGCTATCGGGCGCCTGGCCGACTAGGGCAGTGTGGCGCTCAAAGTAAGCGGCGATCGCTTCGCTATCGGGGTCGATGCCGCCGACGCCCATGACGCCATTGTGGTTGGGACCGGCGACATTGGGGTAGATCGGGAAGGCGGTGCCGACGCCGAGATAGAAAATCTTGGGGCTGAAATTGGCGACGACCGATTGCTGGGTCAGCGCAAAGGTATCGGGCGGATAGGAGAAGGCGACGAAGGTATCGACGCCGAGGCCCGAGACTTCATTGATGATGGGCGCGAAATCGGACGTGCCGAGCGGATAGGTCTTGTCATAGACGAGCTCGAAGCCGGCGGCCTGGAAGGCGGGCGTCGCGGCCTTGGAAAGGTCGATACCAAAACCGTCTGCGACCGAGGCAATGGCGACCTTGTTGTTGATCGCTCCCGCATCACGCTGCTTGACGAGGAGGTCAACCAGCGCATTGGCATAGTCGTGGCCGCCGCCGAGGAACCAGAAAGAGTTCTTCCAGCGCTGGACCAGTTGCGGGGCCATGTCGGTGACGGCGGTGCCGGCAAGTTGGGGGAACTGGAATCGGTCGAAGGTCGGGCCAGCGGCAAGGTTGGAGCCGGTGCCCCAGCTTGGCAGGATGAAATCGACATTGTCCTGGGTGGCGAGGCGCTCGATGGCGCGAACGGTTTCTTCGGCGGAAGAACGGTCGTCATATTCGGTGACTTCGAGGGGGAGCGTGACGCCGAGCTTGGACAGCTCAAGGCCGCCGGCCTTGTTCACGTCGTCGACCCAGAGCAGGTAGTTCGGAATGGTCGAGATGCCCGCGCCGCCGGCATTGGCGCCAGTTTTCGAGACGGCGTAGCCGATGCGAATGGCGGTGCGATCCTGCGCAAAAGTGGGCAGGCTGGCGAGAGCCGAGGCGAGCGCACCGGCGCCCATGGCCTGCAATAGCGTTCTACGAGACAGATCAGTCATGTCGTCCTCCCATGCCCGCTCCCGGCGGGCGCTTCCCAAAAATTTCGGCTCCAGACCCCTGCCTTTTCGGCGATTTTGGGTGTCCGGTTCCGACCCTGACCAAACGCTAGGCCGGGTTTGACCCGAGCGAAATGGACAAAACTGAGAGAGTTTTGTATTTTTAGCGGCGTTTTTGGGGAGAGGAACGTGCATCAAGCTATAGCGCAGGGCGCGCGGGTCGAGGGGCCGGATGTCGAGGTGACTGATCTCACCGGCAGTCTTGGGCCGTCGGAATGGAGTTTTGCCGGGGACCGGGCGCGGCGCTCGGCGCATGGGTTTTTGCTCAATGCCGGTGAGGGCGAGGTGCGGCTGGGGGATACCGTTACCGCCGTCCGGGGGCCGTGCCTGATCTGGTTGCCCGGTGGGCGGGGCGGGCAGGTGCGGCTGGCGGCGGGGGCGCGCGGGGCGGCGTTGACGGTTTCGGATGGGGCGCTGGCGCGGGTGGTGCCGGCCACCGCCATTGCCGGACCGCTGCGCGAGGGCATGGAAAGGCCGCTGCTCGGTGTACCGCTCGACGGCAAGGCGGCGCGGGGGATTGGCGCGGATATTGCGGCGCTGAGCGAAGAATTGTTTGAAGACCTGCCGGGGATGCGCGAGGCGGTGATGAGCCGGCTGTGTCTCGTGCTCATTGCCTTCTGGAGATTGGGCGGCGGCGGGACGCGGCCGGCGCAAAGTTCGCCGCGCATGCTGGTGCAGGGTTTTCTGCAACTGGTGGAACTCAATGCGCGACGGCATTGGCGGGTGGCTGACTATGCGCGGGCCATGGGGATTACTACTGATCGGCTGAATACGGCGATCAAGCGGGCGACGGGGGTGACGCCGCTTGATCTGGTACATCGGCGGCTGCTGGAGGATGCGGAAGCCTTGCTGGAGCGTTCGGCGCTGCAGGTGGGGGAAGTGGCTGATGCCTTGGGGTTTCGCGATGCGGGCTATTTCAGCCGGTTCTTTTCGCAGCGAAAGGGGATTTCGCCGGGACGTTTCCGGCAGCAGGCGGCGCAGAGGCTGGGACGGCGGGACGGATCCTATGCGGCCTGGCCGTGACGTGTGGCGGTAGTTACGCCCACCGCAAAACTATGCATAAATTAACAATTGAGGTTCAGCATCAAATCATCGGCACGGAGTGTCTTGATGTTGAAGCTACTGGACTGCATTGTACTAGAGCACGACACAGTAACTTTTCTTCTTGCAGCAATAATCTGCTTATCGTCGATGCAGGTCATGTTCCTGCTGCTCCGGCGCGTCGATGAATGCGCGGAGGCCCGAAAACCCCTGTGGCTGATTGCAGCCGCCAGCGTGGGCGGTCTCGGAATATGGGCGACGCATTTTGTCGCCATGCTGGCCTATCACGGTTCGATTGCGGTGAATTTCGACTGGCTGGTGACCGGGCTTTCGGCCCTGGTGGCCGTGGGCGGCGTTCTGGAAAGCCTGCGGCTGGCCAGCCGGAAATCGCTCGTCGGTTCGATCCTCGCGGCCGTGGTCCTCGCGGGCACCGTGGCAGCGATGCATTTCCTGGGCATGATGGCCATGCAGGGACTGACGCGGCAGGCATATGATTTTTCGATGCTGATCGGCGCGGCCGTTTTTGCGGTCGGCGCCTTCTGGCTCGCCTATGCCGGACAGCGGAGCGGCATCAGGGGGCTGCGGCAGGTGGCCCCCGGACTTCTCGTTTCGGCCGGTATCGTCGTGCTGCATTTTTCCGACATGGCCGCCTCGAGCTTTGTCGTCGATGCCACCGTTTCGACCCATGGCGCGGACGATGCGAGCCGCATCTGGCTCGTGGGCGCCATTTGTTCGATTGCGGCGATTTCGGCCTGCGGCAGTGTGGCGGCCGTGGTGCTCGACCGCTACCTCACCGACCTGCGTGGCATGACCGAAGCCTATATCGAGGGCGTGGCGATCGTGCGGGATAATCGCATCATCGACCTCAATGCGCGGTTTCGCGATATCGTGGCTTTCGACGGCGCGGTTTCGGCAATGACCGGCATGGACCCGGAAAAGCTGCTGCTGCCCGTCGATGGGCAGAAGGTTTTGGGCAATCGCGAGGGCATTGCCGAGGCGACCCTTGTGAACGGCCCGCAGGAACGCAGCCTGGAATTTGCGGTTCGCACCGTCGAATATCGGGGGCGGCCGACGCAGGTTCTGGCAGTGCGCGACCTGACAGCCACAAGGCAAGCGCAGCGCCAGATCGAACACCTTGCCAATCATGACCCGCTTACAGGGCTCGCCAATCGGACCCTACTAAACCTGCGTCTTGAACGGGCCATATCGGTGGCCGGTCGCGCCGATGCATCGCTGGCCGTGATGGCGCTCGACCTCGATCGCTTCAAGGCAGTGAATGATCTTTTTGGACACAGTGCCGGCGACCAGGTGCTGAAAACCGTCGCTGCGATCCTGCGCGAATGCACCAATGACGTCGATACGGTCGCCCGGATCGGCGGCGACGAGTTCATCATCGTGCAGGTGGGCCAGAGCCAGCCCAAGGCGGCCGAGCAATTGGCGAAAAACATCCAGCGCGCTTTCAAGCGCGACTTTAATCCCCATACCAACCCAATGTCGGTCGGGGTTAGTATCGGCGTCGCCCTCTATCCCGACGATGGCGACAATGGGGATGCGCTGCGCCACTGCGCCGATATCGCGCTCTATCGGGCAAAATCCACCGGCCGGGGCATTACGGCCAGCTATTCGACCGAGATGGACCAGGAATTGCGGGAGCGTCGGCGGATGGAAGCCGAACTGCGCCAGGCCATAAGGCGCAAGCGATTGCGCACTGCGTTCCAGCCGCTGGTGCGGGCGGAGACGGGTGCGGTCGTCGGCTATGAAGCACTGTTGCGCTGGCACCATCCGGAACTGGGGGAAGTTCCGCCCTCGGTCTTCATTCCCATCGCCGAAGAGAGCGGGGCCATCAACACGATGGGCGAATGGGTTCTGCGCTCGGCCTGCCGGGCAGCCGCGCAATGGCGGGAAGAGCTGAGCGTTGCGGTCAATGTTTCGGCCGTTCAGTTCCGTCGCCGCAATTTTGCCGATCGCGTCTTTGCGGTGCTGGAGGAAACGGGCCTTGCTGCACATCGGCTGGAGCTCGAAATCACCGAATCCGTGCTTTTGCAGGACGAAGCGCTTTCCCGCGAAATGCTGCATGCGCTCAAGGCCCATGGCGTGCGGATCGTCATCGACGATTTTGGCACCGGCTATTCCTCGCTGAGCAATCTGCGGACGTTTCAGTTCGACAAGATCAAGATTGACCGCAGCTTCATCGCCGCCATGTCGGAGGACAAGCATGCGCGCGCCATCGTCCGCTCGATTGCGGATCTGGGGCGCAATATCAATGTTCCGGTGCTGGCCGAAGGGGTTGAGAGCAAGGAGCAGCAGGACATGATCGCGGCCGACGGCTGCACCCATGCCCAAGGCTACTTTTTCGGACGCCCCAGCGAAGTCACCGAGGCGCAGGCGGGGAATGTGGTTTCCCTGGATTCGGCGAAGCGGCGGGCCTAGCGGAAACCCGCAGCCACATTGCGGATGGCCTGCATCAGTGCCGTTGTCGCCAGGGTCGGGATGGTATCGGCGCGCGTCGTAAAGCCGACGGGACCGGTGGTTTCGCTGGTGTCGACGGGCAGCAAGGCGAGTTGGTTTTCTTCGACATCTTTTGCCACCACACCTTCGGAAATGATCCAGATGGCGTCGGTCTGCCTGACATAGGAGCGACCAAAGGCATTGGAGACGGTTTCCACCTCGTCGCGGATGTTGGAAATGCCGTGGGCCAGGAGCATGCGGTCGACATGGTGGCGGATGACGGCGTCGGGCGTGGGCATCAGCACCTGATAGGGTTCAACCAGGCCGAGGTTGAAATCGGGGACATTGAGGAGCGGATGGTCGGGACGGACGACCATGACGACGCGCTCGGAATAAAGATGCTCGAAGGCGAGGCCGATCATGACATCGGGCTCGGCCATGCGGCCGATGACGAGATCGACATCGCCTGTGCGCAGCAGGGAAAGCAGATAATTGTTGGGGCCGGTGATGATGCGGGTGTGGACGCCGGGATCATCTGAGGTGAAGGCGCTGACGGCCGTGGGGAGAATGCGGGCGGAGACGGTGGGGAGCGCGCCGACTTTTACGGTGGTCGCCTCGCCGCCGGAACGGGCGGCATCGATGCCCTGGCGGAGGGCGGCGATCGATGTGGAGGCGTAGCGATAAAAGGTTTCGCCGAAGGGGGTGAGGAAGAGCTTTCGGCGGGAGCGATCGAAGAGCGCGTTGCCGAGGAATTCTTCGAGTTCCTGCACGGTCTTGCTGGCGGCGGGCTGGGAGATGTTTAGGGCATCGGCGGCGTTGACGACGCTCCTGAGCCGCGCGACTTCGAGGAAGCAGGCGATGTGGCGCAGTTTTATGCGGGGGTCGATGATGCGTTGCGCCAAAAAAGCTTCCTCCGGTTATGTGACGGGCACTTCAGGGCGCATTTTTTGCGCTTCTTGAGGTCATCGATAATTCAGAGGTTATAGCTCGTCCAGAGCTAATCATTTTACTTGGGGTTTTGGGCTGGTTACACCGAGGATAGAGCGTCGTGAGTTCGAATGGCCCAGAACCATCTACGGTCGTCATTGCCGGGCTTGTCCCGGCAATCCATCCACGGGGACAAGCCCGGTGGTGACGAAGGAGGGGAGAGTTTACGTCCAACAGGCTTCCGACGCCCCGAGAGGGAGGCCCCATGAACTTTGCCCGCATCAATGGCGTGCTGTTGCATTATCGTCTGGCTGGACCCGAAGGGGCGCCGGTGGTCGTGCTCGCCAATTCGCTCGGCACGGATGCGCGGATCTGGGACGGGGTGATCTCGCGGTTGAGCGAGACGTATCGCGTTGTGTCCTATGACAAGCGCGGGCATGGGCTGAGCGATATTCCCACTGGCGACTACACGCTGGATGACCATCTCGATGATCTCTTTGGGCTGGTCGATCATCTCGGGATCGGGCGCTTTGCGCTGGGCGGAGTGTCGATCGGCGGGCTCATCACGCAGGGCGCAGCTTTGCGGGCGCCGGAGCGGTTGACGGCACTCGTGATCTGCAATTCGGCGGCGAAATCGGGTGACCATGCATTCTGGACGGCGCGGATGAATGCGGTGTTCGACAATGGCGTGGCCTCGATTGCCGACGGGATCATGGAGCGCTGGTTTAGTCCGCAGTTTCGCGCGGAGCGGACCGAGGAATTGGCCGGCTGGCGCAACATGTTTCTGCGCTGCGATGCGCGGGGCTATGCCGCGACCTGCGCAACACTGCGCGATGCGGATTTGCGGGACAGGATCAGCGCAATTACCCTGCCGACGCTGCTGGTGGCCGGAGAGAAGGATCTCGCCATGCCAGCGGCGCAGGTTGAGGCCGCCGCCGCGGCCATTCCCGATGCGCGGTTCGAAATCTTCCCCGGCGTGGGACACATTCCATCCATCGAGGCGCCGGAGAAACTGGCCAGCCTGATGCTCGAATTTTTGAAGGAGGCCGGTCATGGCTGATACGACGCTTTACGACCGGGGCATGGCGACGCGCCGCTCGGTCCTGGGCAATGCCCATGTGGACAATGCCTCGGCGAAAATGACCGAATTCGATGCCGACTTTCAGAGTTTTATTACTGAGGGTGCGTGGGGCTCGGTGTGGTCGCGGCCGGGACTGAGCAAGCGCGAGCGCTCGATGATCACCCTCGCCCTGCTCGCCGCCTTGGGCCATGATGAGGAAGTGGCGATGCATGTGCGGGCCACCGCCAATACCGGGGCCACGCCCGACGACATCAAAGAAGCGCTGCTGCATGTGGCGGTTTATGCCGGCGTGCCGGCGGCCAATCGGGCGTTCAAGATTGCGCGCGAAGAACTGGCGAAGCGCGAGGGGAGTGGGCAATGAGCGGCATTATTCTGCCCGGCGCCGATGGCGTTCTTTATCAGCGCGACCGCGCCTGGCACCCGGCCGCGGATACGCCGGGATATAAGAGCACGACGTTTCGTGCGCCCAAGCATAGCCTGCTGGCCTTGGGGCCGACCAAGTCGGAAATGACGGGGCCGACTTTTGGCCACGAAAAGCTTGGGGCGCTCGACAACGATCTGATCCGCAATTTCAGCCAGGACGGCACCGACGCCATCGGGCAGCGGATGATTGTTTATGGGCAAGTGCTCGACGAAAATGCGCGGCCGGTGCCCCATACGCTGGTGGAATATTGGCAGGCCAATGCGGGCGGGCGCTATCGGCACAAGAAGGAAGGGTATCTGGCGGCGCTCGACCCCAATTTTGGGGGCTTTGGCCGCTCGATTACAGACGAGAACGGGTTTTATCATTTTCGAACGGTGAAGCCGGGTGCTTATCCCTGGCCCAATGGCGGCAATGACTGGCGGCCGGCGCATATCCATTTTTCCGTCTTCGGCCATGCCTTTGCGCAAAGGCTGATTACACAAATGTATTTCGAGGGCGATCCGATGATCTGGCAGTGCCCGATCGTCGCGACGATCAATGACAAGGCGGCGATCGACCAGCTGACGGCGCGGCTTGATCGGCAGAATACGACGCCGATGGATGCGCTGGCCTATCGCTTCGATATCGTGCTGCGCGGGCGGCGTTCGACCATGTTTGAAAATAAGCTCGAGGGGAATTGATGTTGCATCCCGTTCCGACGCTGAAGGAAACCCCGTCGCAGACGGCTGGGCCCTATGTCCATATCGGCATGACGCCGAATTTTTGCGATATCCCGGGTGTCTATGCCACCGACATGGGGTCCACCATGATCAATGGCGAGGTCGAAGGAGAGCGGATTACGCTATCTATTCGGCTGATCGACGGGGCTGGCGTGCCGCTCAATGATGGGCTGGTAGAAATCTGGCAGGCCGATGCCAGCGGCAGCTTTGTTTCGCCGACGGCGCCCAATTCCAATTCCGTGCCGGCCTTTACGGGCTGGGGGCGGCAGCCGGCCAATGGCGATGGCGTCGCGACGTTTGAAACGATCAAGCCGGGGCGCGTGGCGGGGCCGGACGGGAAGCCGATGGCGCCGCATGTGTCGCTGTGGATCGTGGCGCGCGGCATCAATATCGGGCTGCAGACGCGGCTTTATTTTGAGGACGAAGCCGAGGCCAACGAGGGCGACTTCGTGCTCAACAAGATCATGGACAAGCGCCGGCGGCAGACGCTGATTGCGCGGAAAGAAAACGCCGGGCGCTATCACCTCGATATCCATCTCCAGGGGGAGAAGGAGACGGTGTTTTTTGATATTTAGGCTGACATGACCACCCTCCTCTCTGCTCTCACCGGCGACCCGGAAATCGAAGACCTGCTCTCGGACGAGGCGCAGCTTGGGGCCATGCTGGCCTTTGAGCGCGCGCTGGCGGAGGCTAGTGCGGATTGTGGGTTTGTGTCTGCCGAGGCGGCGGGCACTATCGTTGCTGCGGCGGCGAGTTTTGAGCCGGATTGGTCAGATTTGGCCGCGGGCATGGCGCGTGATGGCGTGGTGGTGCCGGCGCTGGTCAAGCAATTGAAGGCGGGGATTCCAGAGGAGCATCGCCCTGCCCTCCATAAGGGTGCGACGAGCCAGGATGTCATTGATACGGCGCTGATGCTGCAGGTGGCAAAGGTGCTTGGCGTTTATGAAACGCGGCTGTCTGCTTTGTTGGCAGCGTTGGAAGAGCTGGCGCATCTGCACGGCGACCAGAAACTGATGGCGCATACCCGGATGCAGGTGGCGCTGCCGACGACATGGGGCGCAAAACTAGCGAGCTGGGGCGAGCCTCTGCAGCGGCATCTGCGTGCTCTGGCCGGGATGCGGCGGAGCCTGCTTGTCATTCAGCTTGGCGGGCCGGTGGGGGATCGCGGCAGTTTTGAGGGTTTTGGCGACACCATTGCAGCCGGCATGGCGAAGCGGCTCGATCTCGGGTTGGCGACGCCGTGGCAGGCGCAGCGCGATCCGATTGCGGCGCTGGGGAATTTGCTCGCGCTGATTGCCGGGACGCTGGGCAAGATGGGCATGGATGTGACGCTCTTGGCGCAGAACGAGGTTGCGGCTCTGGCGCTGGAAGGCGGCGGCGGGTCTTCGGCCATGGCGCACAAGAGCAATCCGGTGAATGCGGAAGTGCTGGTGGCGCTGGCGCGGCAGGTGGCGGGGCTTTCGGGCATGCTCAATCAGACGCTGGTGCATGAGAATGAACGCTCGGGCGCGGCATGGACGCTCGAATGGCTGACGCTGCCGCAGATGCTGGTGTCGACCGGGGCGAGCTTGCGGCTGGCGCAGAAGCTGGTTGAGCAGATCAGGATCGCCTAACGGTTATTGATCAATCGCAGTATCGACGCTTTTTGGCGACTCGCGACGATAAATCATAACCTCCAACCTATATATGGCCCGCACCATTTCATTTCCGTCCGCGGGTTTCCGATGGCAAACATGCTTTCGGCCCCAGCCGAAAAGGACAAGACAATGGACAAGACAGTGCCCGATCTCGCCGCTGCCGTAGCGGGGATCGAGGATGGCATGGTGCTGATGGTGGGTGGGTTTGGCGGCTCGGGCGCGCCCATCGAGCTTATTCATGCGCTGATCGACCGGTTCAAGGCGACGGGAAGCCCGAAGAACCTGACCGTGGTCAATAACAATGCGGGCAATGGGCGCATTGGGATTGCCGCTATGATCGATGCGCGGATGGTCAGCAAAATGGTCTGCTCGTTTCCGCGCTCGGCTGATCCACGGGCTTTTACGGAAAAGTATCTCAAGGGCGAAATTGCGCTGGAGCTGGTGCCGCAGGGTACGCTGGCCGAGCGCATTCGCGCTGGCGGTGCGGGCATTCCGGCCTTTTATACGCCGGCGAGCTTTGGGACCGATGTGGCCAAAGGCAAGCCGGTGGCCGAGTTCGATGGCAAATCTTATGTGCAGGAGCGCTGGCTGAAGGCCGATGCGGCGCTGATCAAGGCAGAGCTGGCCGATACGATGGGCAACCTGACCTATCGCAAGGCGGCGCGGAATTTTTCGCCGCTGATGGCGGCGGCGGCAAAGCTGACGATCGTGCAGGCGACAAAGATTGTTGCGCCGGGCGAGATCGATCCCGAACAGGTCGTCACCCCCGGGATCTTTGTGAATCGCATTGTGAAAGTGGCTGACGCCAAGCAGGAAGAGGCGCTGATGCGCGAAGGGGTGGCCTACGCATGAGCCAAAAACTTTCCAACGCACAAATCGCCTGGCGCGCGGCGCAGGACATTGCGGACGGCGCCTATGTCAATCTCGGCATCGGCTTTCCGGAAATGGTCGCAAAGTTCCAGCCGCCGGGGCGGCAGGCGATTTTCCATACCGAAAACGGCGTGCTGAACTTTGGCGAGGCGCCGCCGGAGGGTGAAGAGGACTGGGACCTGATCAATGCCGGCAAGAAGGCGATCACGCTCAAACCCGGCGCGGCATTTTTCCATCATGCCGACAGTTTTGGCATGGTGCGCGGCGGGCATTTGGATGTGGCGATCCTTGGGACCTATGAAGTCGCGGAGAATGGCGATCTCGCCAACTGGTCGACGGGGCCGAAGGGCGTGCCTGCCGTGGGCGGGGCGATGGACCTGGTGCATGGAGCCAAGCGCGTGGCTGTCATCACCGACCATGTGACCAAGGACGGAAAACCGAAGCTGGTGAAGCGGTGTTCGCTGCCGCTGACGGGCGTTGGCTGCGTGACGCGGATTTATTCGAGCCTGGCGGTGATCGATATCGAGAATAGCCGTTTCGTGCTGCGCGAGAAATTGCCGTCGATGAGCGTCGAGGAATTGCAGGCGGTGACGGGGGCGGAACTGGTGCTGCCCGATGTGATTGGCGACCTGATCGCGCCGGAGGTTTCATAAATGGCTGATGCTTTTATCTGCGCCTACAAGCGCACGCCGATAGGGCGATTTGGTGGATCGCTGTCCTCTGTGCGGCCGGATGATCTCGGCGCTATTCCGCTCAAAGCACTGATGGCGGAGCAGGCTCAGGTCGATTGGGATGCGGTCGACGACGTCATCTTTGGCAATGCCAATCAGGCGGGCGAGGACAATCGCAATGTCGCGCGGATGAGCCTGCTGCTGGCGGGATTGCCGGTGGGGGTGACCGGGACGACGATCAACCGGCTTTGTGGCTCGGGCATGGATGCGGTCATCGCTGCGGCGCGAGCAATCAAAGCTGGCGAGGCGGAACTGGTGATTGCCGGCGGCACCGAGAGCATGTCGCGGGCGCCGTTTGTTCTTCCCAAGGCGGAGACGGCGTTTTCGCGCAATGCCGAGATTTATGACACCACTATCGGCTGGCGTTTCGTCAATCCAGCGATGAAGGCGCTTTATGGCGTCGATTCCATGCCCGAGACCGGCGAGAACGTGGCGCAGGAGTTTGGCGTGTCGCGGGACGCGCAGGACGCTTTTGCGGTGCGGAGCCAGGACAAGGCCGTGGCGGCGCAGAAGAGCGGGCGGCTGGGCCAGGAAATCGTGCCGGTTTCGATTGCGCAGAAAAAGGGCGATCCGGTTGTCGTCGATACGGATGAGCACCCGCGCGCCGGAACGAGCGTGGAAACGCTGGCGAAGTTGCGCCCGCTTTTTCCCAATGGGACAGTGACGGCGGGGAATGCTTCGGGGGTGAATGATGGGGCGGCAGCGCTGATCATCGCTTCGGAGGCGGCGGCCAGGAGGTATGGCCTGACGCCGATTGCGCGGATTTTGGGTGGCGCCACCGCGGGCGTCGAGCCGCGGATCATGGGCATGGGGCCGGCACCGGCCAGCAAAAAACTGTTTGCGCGGCTGGGGCTTTCGGCTGGCGATTTCGATGTGATCGAGCTCAACGAGGCTTTTGCGAGCCAGGGCATTGCCGTGTTGCGCGACCTCGGGATTGCCGAGGACGATCCGCGGGTGAACCCGAATGGCGGGGCGATTGCACTGGGGCATCCGCTGGGGATGAGTGGCGCGCGGATTACCGGGACGGCGGCGCTGGAACTCTCGCTGACGGGCAAGAAACGGGCGCTGGCGACCATGTGTATTGGCGTTGGCCAGGGTATTGCCGTGGGGCTCGAACGGGTCTGAGAGCCGGTTTTCGATAGACTTGCTTTCATCACCTAAGCAATTGCAGTAAGGAAGCGTAAACCTTTTGACGGCAGAAGCCGGCATAGTGATCACAATATGCTTGCGCGGCATGGGAACATTGTTCTGCCATCAAGGCGCCGCGATTTGGGCTTAGATGCCGCAATTGAAGCATCCGCAAAAGGACGAAGGCATGACGGCACGGGCCATACCTCTGGCGGGACTTTTGGCGCTGGCGGTCATCGTCTCGGGCTGCTCCATGTCCGGCATCAAGCCGCTTCCGGGCAATAAATCCGCTTCGGCGGCCATCGCTGCCGCTGCCCCTGTAGCGCCCATGCCGACCCCGGCGGGCCATGTGCCCAAGGCGGCGAATGTGCCGCGCGCCGGTTCAGACCTGCTGCTCGGCTTTGCCGCCAGCGAGCGCGGTTCGCTCGATGGGCTGATTTCCCACTATTCGACGCAATATAGCGTGCCGGAGAGCCTGGTGCGCCGGGTGATCGTGCGCGAAAGCGGCTACAATCCGGCGGCGCGCAATGGGCCCTATTACGGGCTGATGCAGATCAGCCACGCTACGGCACGCGGCATGGGTTTTTCGGGTGAGGCCGCGGGCCTGCTCGATGCGGAAACCAATCTGCGCTTTGCCGTGCGCTATCTCGCCGGCGCCTATGTGACGGCGGGCGGCAATCACGACCGCGCCATGCAGCTCTATGCCAGCGGCTATTATTACGACGCCAAGCGCCTGGGCCTGCTCGAAAAGTCTGGGCTGCGTTAAGGCGCTTTTCTCCTTTACCTCCTCTTCACCATGAGTTCTGCCGCGTCACAATTGCGACGCAGCGGGGCTGAAGAACTGGCGCGCGGCCAGAAGGCCGGGGGAGATTTTCGTGCGACTGACTTTATTTGCCGCCGCTCTGGCGGGTATTTTTGCCTTGGCCGTTCCAGCACAGGCGCGGGATATTTGTACGCTGATTGCCGATGCGGCGACGCGGACGGTCTTGCATCAAGAGGGCGACTGCGAAACGCGGGTGACGCCGGCTTCGACCTTCAAGGTAGCGCTGGCGGTGATGGCATATGATGCTGGAATCATCACCTCGGCGCATGAGCCGAAACTACCCTTCAAGGAAGGTTATGCCGACTGGATGGGCGAGGCCTGGCGGCAGGATACGGACCCGACCATGTGGATGGCCAATTCCACGGTCTGGTATTCGCAGCGGTTGACCGAGATGCTCGGGGCCGCAAAGCTGACGGCCTATGCGCAGAAATTTGGTTACGGGAATGCCGATTTTTCCGGCGATCCGGGCAAGGACAATGGGCTTGAACGGTCCTGGATTTCTTCATCGCTGAAGATTTCGCCGCTGGAGCAGGCGGGGTTTGTCGCGGCGCTGGTGGACGGCAAGCTGCCGGTGTCGCCGGCGGTGATCTCGGGGACCATGGAACTGGTGCAGCAGGGCGGGGCCAACGACGGCTGGACGCTGCAGGGCAAGACAGGCTCGGCCTTTCCGCGGATGGCGGATGGGAATTTCGACCGGGCGCGGGGCTGGGGCTGGTATGTGGGCTGGGCCGAGAAGGGTGATCGGCAGCTGGTTTTCGTGCGCTTGGCGCAGGATGAGCAGCGGCACCAGAAGAGTGGCGGGCTCAGGGCACGCGACGAACTGGTGGAGGATTGGGCGGGGTTGGTTGCGGGGCTTTAGCCGGCCGGCCATCCTTTACCGATCGTCACCCTCGGGCTTGACCCGAGGGCTCTGTACTTACCGCGGCCTCAGCAGGTGAAGTGTCCTCGGGTCAAGCCCGAGGATGACGTTTGGTGGTGGGGAGGTGTCCCCATGCGGTCGTGACGAGCTGTTGAGAATCTTACTTACGGGTGCTTTCGAGGCCGTAGATCTTCTCGATATCGTCGAGCATCAGGTTGGCCGAGTAGATTCCGCCGCCCGTGTTCCAGGTGATTTCGCTGACGCGCTGGGCCTTGCCGGCCTTAACGGCCTCAAGATTGTTCCAGAGCGGATCGGCCAGCCAGTCGGCGAGATTGGCTTCGGGCTCGGCGTCCTTGAGATCGCTCGAGAAGTAGAAAATGCGATCGCCGGCCATGTCGGGGATGCGCTCCTTGGTCACTTCCTCGGCGAACTCGTCCTTGTCCTGGGCGGGCGGGCGCTGGAAACCGATCTGGTCGAGGATCAGGCCGCTAAACGTATCCTTATAATAGATGCGGGTGCGGTTGGGCGAGAAACGGACCATGGAGATCTGTTCGTTGACGGCATCGCCCAGGGCATCGTGGATGGCCTTGGTGCGGGCGTCGAAGGTGGCGAGAACGGCTTCGGCTTCGGCATCCTTGCCGAGGGCCGCGGCGTAGAACTTCAGGTTTTCCTGCCACTCGCCGCCGATGGTTTCGGTCATGACGGTGGGAGCAATGGCGGACAGCTGCTCATAGATCTTTTCCTGACGCACCTTGGTGCCGAGGATGAGATCGGGTTCGAGCGTTGCCAGCACTTCGAGATCGACAGCCAGTTCGGTGCCGAGATCGACGGTGTCGACGAGGAGATCGGTCAGGTGTGCGTGCCAGGGATTGCCATCCCAGCTCTGGGCGGCGCCGACGGGCTTGACGCCGAGAGCGAGCAGGGCTTCGGTGCCTTCATTGGTGAGGATGACGACGCGCAGCGGGGCGTCGGGCACTTCGGTTGTTCCCATGGCATGGGTGACTTCGCGGGCAAAAGCCGGCGCGACGAGCGTGGTGGCGGCGACGAAGACGGCCGCCAGGGCCGCGGAGGAGCGGAGAGAGAGCATTCTCGGTTTCCTGTGGTGGGAGTGGTGTTGCCCAACCCGCCGGCTGTCATCCCGGCGAAGGCCGGGATCCATCTTGAGATTTCAGGATGGGCCCCGGCCTAAGGCCGGGGTGACATTGGAGGTTGGGGCGTTTTCGGTGCTTAGCGAGTGCTTGCCAACCCGTAGATCTTTTCGATGTCGTCGAGCATCAGGTTGGCAGCGATATAGCCGCCGGCCGTGTTCCAGATGGCGTCGGAAACGGGGTGGACCTTGCCTGATTTGACCACTTCGAGATTGTTCCAGAGCGGATCGGCCAGCCAGTCCTTGGCCTGGGTGTCGCCTTCGCCATTGCCGGTTTCATAGGTGAAGTAGAACAGGCGATCGCCTTCGAACTCAGGGATGCGTTCCTTGGTGATCTCTTCGGCGAACTCGTCCTTGTCCTGCGTGGCAGGACGCTGGAAGCCGAGTTCGGAGAGGGCGAGGCCCGAAAAGCTGTCCTTGAACATGATGCGGGTCTGGCCGGACATGAAGCGGGCGATGGAAATCTTCTCATCGAGCGAGGCGCCGAGCGCGTCGTGGAGCGCGGCGATGCGGCCGTCATACTTGGCGAGAGCCGCCTTGCCGTCTTCGCCCTTGCCGACGGCGTCGGTGTAGAGCGCCATGTTGATTTTCCAGTCGCCGCGCAGGCGCTCGGAAACGACAGTCGGGGCGATGGCCGAGAGCTGCTCGTAGATCTTTTCGTGGCGCATCTTGTTGCCCAGGATCAGATCGGGCTCGAGCGAGAGCAGCACTTCAAGGTTCACGGCCGACTCTTCACCCACGACCACCACATCGGTCATGTCGGCGGCGATGTGATCCCACCACGGATCGCCGACGAAGGATTTTACGGCGCCGACCGGCTTGACGCCGATGGCGAGGAGCGCCTCGGTGCCTTCATTGGTCAAGACGACGATGCGCTGCGGATTGTCCGGCACATCGGTGACGCCCATGGCGTGGGTGATTTCGCGGGCAAAGACCGGGGCGCTCAGCAGCGCCACGGCGGCAACGGCAGTTACGAAACGGTGGAACATGGGAGGAGCTCCTGTTTGAAGTCAGCGGGTAGAGGCGAGGCTATAGGTGGCCTCGATGTCGTCGAGAACGATATTGGCTGCAAAGATGCCGCCGGCAGCGATCCAGGTGGCGTCGTCAACGCGCTTGGCCTGACCGGCCTTGACCGCTTCGAGGCCGAGCCAGAGCGGATCGGCGGTCCAATCAGAGAGATTGGCTTCGGCTTCCTTGTCGGTCGGATCGGGCGAGAAATAGAAGATGCGGGTGGCGGCGAGTTCCGGAATGCGTTCCTTGGTCAGGTCTTCGGCAAAGCCGTCCTTGTCCTGGGTCGCGGGGCGCTTGAAACCGATGGCTTCAAAAATGGCGCCGGGGAACGAGGCCTTCAGATACATGCGCGTGCGCGCGGGCGAAATACGCACAAGGGAGATGGTGTCTTCGACCGAGGTGCCGAGCGCCTCGCGGATGGCGCCGATACGCTGGTCGAAAGCGGCAAGCGCGGCGGCGCCTTCGGAGGATTTGCCGACGGCATCGGCGTAGACGACGAGGTTTTCCTTCCAGGGGGCGCCGAGCGTTTCGGTCATCACCGTGGGGGCAATAGCGGAAAGCTGCTCATAGACCTTTTCCTGGCGCACCTTGCTGCCGAGGATCAGATCGGGTTCGAGGCTGGCGATGAGTTCGAGATTGGGTTCACCCTCGGTGCCCAGAAGGGTGACACCCTCAAGCTGGGGCATCAGGTAGTCATACCAGGGATTGCCCTTCCAGCTTTCCACCGCACCAATCGGGACGACGCCGACAGCGAGCAGCGCCTCATTGCCTTCATTGGTGAGGACGACGACGCGCTGCGGATTGTCCGGCACATCGGTGACGCCCATGGCATGGGTGATTTCGCGGGCGAAGGTCGGCACGGCAAGCAGGCCCGTCAGGGCCAGCGGCATAAGCAGCAGATGCAGAGACTTCATGTCCCCCTCCCCCATCTTTTCTTGACATCGTTAGTCGGAAATTGGATGGGTGCAAAAAGTCAGAATTTAATTTGACTGTCAACATCAACTATATGGGGGCCCAGTGGTGTCCACACTGGCAATGTCACCACAATCGCAGGGCCTGCGCCTGGGTCCGGTACAGGTCTATGCGGGGCTGGTCCTGCTGCTGGCCCTATCCATGCTGATGAGCCTGACGCTGGGCTATAAGCTCTATTCGCTGGACCAGGTCTGGATGGCGCTTTTCGCCCATGATGGGTCGGAAGTGGCCGTGGTGATCGCGGGGCTGCGGCTGCCGCGGGCGCTGATTGCGCCGCTGGCCGGTGCCGCTTTGGGCATGGCCGGGGTGATGGTGCAGACCCTCTCGCGCAATCGCATCGCTTCGCCCGATACGCTTGGGCTCAATGCAGGGGCGTCGCTGGCCGTGGTGGTGGCGAGCATCATGTTCGGCGTGCAATCGCTGGCTGGGCTGTCGCTGGCGGCGGCGTTCGGGGCTTTTGTCACAGCGATCGTGGTTTTTGGCGTGGCCGCGAGCGCGGGCGGGCTTTCTCCATTGAAGATCGTGCTGGTGGGCGTGACTTTTGCCAGCCTCTCGCATGCCTTTGTCGAAGTGCTTCTGACGAGCAACGAGGCGCAGTTGCAGCAATTGCTGTTCTGGCTCTCTGGTGCCTTTGTCGATCGGCCGATTGCGCTCTTTTACAATGGGCTGCCGGTGGTGATCGTGGGTGCGGTGATCGGGATCGCGCTGGCGCGGGCGCTCGATGCGCTGCAGGCCGACGATTCAACCGCGGCGGGGCTCGGTGTACCGCTAGCGGCAGTGCGGGGGCTGGCCTTCGTTGCCGTGGCGCTTCTTACAGGCGCGGCTGTTTCCATGGCTGGGCCGGTGGCTTTTGTCGGCCTTGTCGTGCCGCATGCGGCGCGGCGTCTGGTGGGCTTGCGGCATATTCATCAATTGCCGGCGGCGGCCTTGTTCGGTGCGGTCTATGCGACGCTGGCCGATGTAGCGGCGCGCTTCGTGATTTATCCGGTCGAGGCGCCGGTGGGTGCAATCACCGCTGTGGTCGGGGCCATTGTCCTCCTGGTTCTTTTGATGCGGAGAGCGGCATGAGCACTCTGGCTGTCTCTGCCCCCGCCGGGCGCCGCTTTGGCATCGGGGCAATCGTTCTCATCATCGTCGGGCTTTTTGTGCTGCTCACGCTGGCAGCCGTTGCCTTTGGCTCGACCTGGATCCCGCTCGAGACGGTTGCCAATGTCATTCTCGGCGGCGGGGAAAAGACGGAAAAGCTGGTGGTCTGGCAATTGCGCATGCCACGCGTCATGGCGGCGGCGATTGCCGGGGCGGCTATCGCGTTTTCGGGCTATCTCTTGCAGCGCATCACGCGCAATGAGCTGGCTTCGCCGGGCGTGCTGGGTGTCGTCGATGGGGCGGCGCTTGGCGTGGTGCTGTTCCTTGCCATCTTTTCCAATGAGTCCAATGCGCTGACCGTGTCGGTTGCCTGGCAGCCCCTCGCGGCGGCGATCGGGGCACTCACGGCGATTTCCTTGGTTTTTATTCTGTCTGGGCGGCAATCGTCCTCGGCCATTCGCCTCTTGCTGTTCGGTATTGCCATTGCGGCTGTGGCCAAGGCGTTGACGACGGTGTTCATGCTGGTTGGGCCGGTCTATCAGGCGGCACAGGCAGCGCGCTGGCTCGCCGGTGCGGTCAATGCCATTTCCTGGAGCGAGATCCAGATCATGGCGATCTGCCTCGTGCCCACGGTGCTGGTGGCGGCGTGGCTGGCCAAGGACTTGCCGCCGGCCGATCTCGACGACGTTTCCTCGCGCAGCATCGGGCTTAATCTGCCGGTCTATCGCATTGCCGTGTTTTTCGTTGCGGCGGTTCTCACTTCGATTGCCGTGGCCTTTGTCGGCGGCGTGGGATTTTTGGGGCTGATTGCGCCGCATCTGGCGCGGTTGCTGGTCGGGCGCTCGCGCTTTGCCGGCATTCTCGCTTCCTGCCTGATCGGGGCGATGATGCTGATCGGCGCCGACCTTCTGGTGCGCGTGGCTTTTACGCCCCTCGAAGTGCCGGCAGGTACGGTGACCGCCATTGTCGGCGCGCCCTATTTCCTCTTCCTTCTCATGCGCAAGGACAAGACCAATGGCTGACCTCGTTCCGAGCCGCATAGAGGTACGCGACCTCACCCTGACTTACGGGCACGACACGGTGCTCGATGCGCTGAACCTGCCCATTCCGCGCGGCAAGGTGACGGTGCTGGCCGGGCCTAATGGCTGCGGCAAGTCCACCCTGCTGCGCGCCATTCGGCGCCTCCATACGGGGCAGAAGGGGCAGATTTTTCTCGACAATGTCGATATCGCTTCGCTCGGCGCCAAGGACCTGGCGCGGCAGATCGGGCTTTTGGCCCAGAACCCATCTGCGCCGCCCGATATGACCGTGGAGGAGCTGGTGCGGCTGGGGCGCTATCCGCATCAGGCCATGTTGCAGCCCTGGAGCGAGAAGGACGGTGTCGCCGTCAATCGCGCCATGGACGGCACGGGCGTGACGGGGCTGAAGACACGCCGCATCGGTTCGCTTTCGGGCGGTCAATTGCAGCGGGCCTGGATTGCCATGGTGCTGGCGCAGGAGACCGATGTCATCTGCCTCGACGAGCCGGTGAACCATCTCGACATGGCGCATCAGCTTGATTGCCTTGATCTGGTATCAAAGCTCAACAAGGAAGACGGGCGCACCATCGTGCTGGTGCTGCACGACCTGAACCTCGCGGCGCGCTATGCCGACCAATTGGTGTTTGTGCATGAAGGACATGTGCGGGCGCTGGGGCAGCCCGAAGAGCTGATGAAGCCAGAACTGCTGGCCGAAGTGTTCGAGGTCGACGCGGCGATCATGACTGATCCCGTGCATGGCCGACCGATCTGCATTCCGCGCGGACGGGCCCGGGCGGCGGTGCAGGAACTGGCTTAGGCGCTTTCGGCGAGCTGGATGGGGTTGCCGCCCATGAGCGCGGAAATCTCGCACCAGCGGGACTGGAACGAGGCGACGCAGGCCGGATCGAAATGGCTGCCCGAGCAACGGGCGATTTCGGCATAGGCCTCTTCGAGCGGCCAGGCGCGCTTATAGGGGCGCTCCGAGCAGAGGGCGTCGAAAACGTCGGCCAGGGCGACAATGCGCGCTTCGATGGGAATGGCCGTGCCCGAGATTCTGTTGGGATAGCCGGTGCCATCCCACTTTTCATGATGGCTCTGAGCGATCAGTTCGGCCGTGCGGATAAGATCACTGTCGGCATCGGCAAGGATGCGGGCGCCGATGGTGACGTGCTCGCGCATGCGGGCCATTTCTTCCGGCGTCAGCTTGCCGGGCTTACTCAGGATAGCGTCGGCGATGGCGATCTTGCCGATATCGTGGAGGGGGGCGGCGAGATAGATCATGCGGCATTGCTGCGCGGTGAGGCCGAGGCCCTCGCCGATGATCTTGCTGATCTGGGCGACGCGCGAGACGTGTTCGCCAGTGTCGCCGTCGCGATATTCGATGGCGCGGGCGAGGCGCCAGATGATCTCTTCCTCGCGGGCGAGCAGGTGGGCCGTAGCCTTGGCGACTTCGCGCGTCAGGCGATTGGCGTGATCGGCCAGTTCCACCTGCGCGCCGCGCAGGGCAAGCAGATTGGTGATACGCGCCTTGAGCTCGATGGGGTCGAAGGGCTTGGTCAGAAAATCATTGGCGCCGACGCGGATGGCCTCGATGCGGATGGCCTTGTCGATGTCGGAGGTCACCATGACCATGGGGACGGTGCGATAGTTGTCGCAGTTCCGCAGCATTTCGATGAAGTGGATGCCGTCCATTTCCGGCATGATGTGGTCGACGAGCAGCAGATCATACTGCCGCTCCTCGCAACGCTTGAGGGCCTCGAGCGGATTGAGACAAAGCTCGACGCCCTCACCCACTATTTCCCGAACGATCGAGCCCAGTAAGGCCAGACTCGACCGGCTGTCATCCACGATCAGCACGTACACAATACAGCCCCCCGGCCTAATGCGAGGGTGATGATATGGATGAGCCCTTATGCGAAACTTAATGTCTCACATGCATTTAGCAGGACTCTCTTCGATGGTTTATTGCGCCTTTACCGGAGCAATAAATTTATTCCCGGCAATCGAGGCCGGTTTCATTTCGATCGAGAATCCCGGCAGCTCCGGCGGCATGTAGGCAGCATTCTTGATCACACAGGGATCGATGAAATGCTCATGCAGGTGATCGACATATTCGATCACCCGGCCGTCCTTGGTGCCTGATACGACGAGATAATCGATCATCGACAGGTGCTGCACATATTCGCAGAGACCCACGCCGCCGGCATGCGGCCAGACGGCCTTTTTGTATTTTGCGGCCATGAGCAGGACAGAGAGCACTTCATTGAGGCCGCCGATGCGGCAGGCGTCGATCTGCACCACGTCGATGGCGTCACGGGTGATGAACTGCTTGAAGATGATGCGGTTCTGGCACATTTCGCCGGTCGCGACTTTTACCGGTGCGATGGCGTCGCGGATCTTGCGATGGCCCTCGATATCGTCGGGGCTCGTCGGCTCTTCGATGAAATAGGGATTGAAGCGCTTAAGCTGGTTGACCCACTCGATGGCCTGGTCGACTTCCCAGACCTGATTGGCGTCGATCATTAGGTAGCGATCCGGCCCCATGATGGAACGGACGATTTCGAGGCGGCGGATATCGTCGGCGAGGTCGCGGCCGACCTTCATCTTGATATGCGTAAAACCCTCGGCGACGGCTTCGGTCGCGAGGCGCGTCAGCTTTTCGTTGGAGTAGCCGAGCCAGCCGGCCGAGGTCGTGTAACAGGAATAGCCTTCGGCGCGCAGTTTTGCGATGCGCTCGGCCTTACCCGGCTCGGCGGCCTTGAAGATGGCGAGGGCTTCTTCGGGCGTGATGGCGTCGGTCAAATAGCGGAAGTCGATGATGGAAACGAGCTGTTCGGGGCTCATTTCGGCGACATAGAGCCAGACGGGTTTGCCGGCACGCTTGGCGAGAAGGTCCCAGACGGCGTTGACGACGGCGCCGGTCGCGAGGTGCATGGCCCCCTTATCGGGGCCGATCCAGCGCAGCTGGCTGTCGCCGGTCATGTGGCGCCAGAAGCGGCCGGGATTTTCTTCGACCCAGTCGAGATCGAGGCCGGTAACGCGATCGGTCAGGGCCGCAATGGCGGCGCAGACCACTTCATTGCCGCGGCCGATGGTGAAGGTCAGGCCATGGCCTTCAAGGTCGCCATCGGTGCCGAGGACGACATAGGCAGCCGAGTAATCGGGATCGGGATTCATCGCATCGGACCCGTCGAGCGAGGCCGAGGTGGGGAAGCGCAGGTCGTGCGTCGTGAGGGTGGTGATCTTCATTTGCAACTATCCAAAAGGCCCCCTCACCCGTCTCGGCCTTCGGCCGATCCACCCTCTCCCCGAGAGGGAGAGGAACAGGGGGCACCGCGTTCAGGCAGGCGCCGGTTCTATTCTTCTCCCTCTCGGGGAGAAGGTGGCGCGTAGCGCCGGATGAGGGGGCCTACGCCGTCCAGCCGCCGTCGATGATGTGGACCTGGCCGGTCGTATAGGTGGCGCCGGCGAGATAGACCGCGAGATCGGCAACTTCATCGGGGCGGGCGATGCGGCCGATGGGCTGGCGGGCGATAAAAGCCTTTTTCGCGCCCTCGAAATCGCCGGTGGCGTGCCAGCGATCGTGAAGGCTCGGCGATTCCACCGTGCCGGGGCAGATGGCGTTCACGCGGATATTGGAGGTCGTGTAGTCGGACGCGATGGACTTGGTGAGGCCGATGACGGCGGCCTTGGAAATCGTATAGGCGGCGCGGTTGGGCACGCCTTTGATCGAGGAGGCAACCGTTGCCATGTTGATGATGGCGCCGTCTTTGCGTTCCAGCATCTGCGGCAGGATGGCCTTGATGGTGCGGACCTGGGCGCGGACATTGAGATCGAGCGCGAAATCCAAATCCTTGTCGCTCATCTCGAGTAGGGTGCCGTTGTGGACGACGCCGGCGCAATTGAAGAGCACGTCGATGCGGCCGATTTCGGCGACGGCCTGGGTGACGGCCTCATCGGAAAGAACGTCGAGCAGGCGCGTCGTGATATTGGGCGTGCCATCAAGCTCCTTGAGCTTGGCTTCGTTGATGTCGGTCGCGATCACCTTGGCGCCTGCCTTGGCGAAAGCGCGGGCCGAAGCCTCGCCAATCCCCTGGGCAGCGGCGGTGATGAAGACGATCTTTCCGTTGAGGTCGGCCATATTCTGTTCCTGAAAAGCAGAAGCCGGGCAGCGCGAAGCGCTGCCCGGCCGGTGAAAGTCTTAGTCGTAGAGGACCGCGGCGATTTCCGGGTCAGCCATGTTGGAGGCGTCGTAGTAGTAGAAGCCGGTGTCGATGACCTTGGGCAGGGTTTCTCCCTTGAGCGCGCCGATGGCGGCCTTGACGGTCTCGTAGCCGATGCCGACCGGGTTCTGGGTGATGGCGCCGGCCATCACGCCCGAGGTGATCATGCCCTTCTGAGCTGCACCGGAGTCAAAGCCGATGACGACGATCTGGCTGCCCAGTTCCGTCTTGCCATTGGCAACGCCGATGGCCGAGCCTTCATTGGCACCAAAGATGCCCTTGAGGTCGGGATTGGCGAGCAGGATCGACTTGGTGATTTCGGTCGACTGCAGCTGGTCGCCGCCGCCGTACTGAACCGACACCACTTCGATGTTCGGATAGGCTTCCTTGATGCGGTTGACGAAGCCATCGACGCGATCGATGCCGGTGCGGCTGGTCTGGTCGTGGGCAACGACGGCAACCTTGCCTTCGCTGCCGATCAGTTCGGCCATCTTGTCGGCCGCGAGAGCGGCAGCGGCGACGTTGTCGGTGGTAGCGGTCGAGAGCGGAATGTCGCTATCGACGCCGGAGTCGAAGGCGATGATCGGAATGCCGGCATCCGAAGCCTGCTGCAGCAGCGGCACGGCAGCCTGGCTGTCGAGGGCGGCAAAGCCGATGGCATCGGGCTGACGCGAGAGAGCGGCGGCCAGCATATCCATCTGGCGGTCGACCTGGGTTTCGCTTTCCGGACCTTCGAAGGTGACGTTTGCACCAAACTCGGCCGCGGCCTTGTCGGCACCGGCTTTCACGGCCTGCCAGAACTGGTGCTGGAAGCCTTTGGAGATCAGGGCGATGTCATAAGTATCCTGCGCGAATGCGGCGCCGTTGGATGCGGCGAGCATTGCGACGGCGCTGAGGGCGCCGAGCAGGGTGCGACGGTTGAGCATGGTTTTCCTCCCACATGCTGCGTTGAAACTTCTTGGCATTGCTTGAGCCATTTTGTTGGCGCCCCGCGGGGCGCAGGCAGAATCGGCGCCTAAAGTGTGCGGCGCCGCAGTATGTCGGCATAGACAGCCAGGATGATGATGCAGCCGGTCACCACCGTCTGCCATTCCTGAGCCACCGATAGGATGCGCAGGCCATTGGCCAGCACGGATATGATGAGGGCGCCGATCAGCGTGCCGAGCACGGTGCCGCGACCGCCCGAAAGCGAGGTGCCGCCGATAACCACGGCCGCAATGGCGTCGAGCTCATACCCCTGGCCGAGAGCCGGCTGGGCGGAATTGAGACGCGAAGCAATGAGCACGCCAGCAACGCCGACAATGCCGCCGGCCAGCGCATAGACGCCGATCTTCCAGCGATCGACATTGACGCCGGAGAGACGCACGGCTTCTTCGTTGGAGCCCAGCGCAAAGGTGTAGCGGCCAAGCGCGGTCTTGCCCAAGACGAAGGCGGCAATCAGCGCCACGGCGAAGAGGATCATCACGCCATTGGGGACCGGTACCGCCGGAATGATCTGGCCGACGACGGAGCCCAAGGCGATCTGGTTGAAGCCCGGCGTGTCGTTGAAATAGATGGGGCGCGTGCCGGAGATGACCAGCGAAAGTCCCTTGAGAATCAGCATCATGCCGAGGGTGGCGATGAAGGGCGGGACCTTGAGTTTGGCGATGATGGTGCCGGAGATGAGCCCGCAGACGGTGCCGGCGAGGATGGCGCCGACGACGCCGAGGGGCAAAGGCAGGCCGAGATAGGTGAGGATGACGCCTGCGATGACGGCGCAAAAAGTCATCAGCGTGCCGACCGAGAGATCGATGCCGCCGGTGATGATGACGAGCGTTGCCGCGATGGCGAGGACGCCATTGACCGAGGTCGCCTGCAGGATGGCCAGGATATTCTGGGTCTGCATGAAATTGGGCGAAGCCAGCGAGAAGGCGACGACCAGGGCGATCAGACCCGAAAAGGCGAGGAGCCGATGGAAGGCGCCGGAAATGCGGGGCCCGGATTTTTGGGCCGCGGGGGCTGCGGTATCGGTCATGCCGTCCTCCTTTGGGTGGCGCTTTCGGCCACGCTGCTCTGGCGCTGGGTCGCCAGACGCATGATTTCTTCTTGGGATGCGCCACCGGGCAACATGCCGGTGAGACGCCCCTCGCACATCACCGCGATACGGTGGGAAAGGCGCAGCACTTCGGGCAGTTCGGAGGAAATGACGATGATCGCCTTGCCTTCGGCTGCCAGTGCATTGAGCAATTTGTAGATTTCGGATTTTGCGCCGACATCGATGCCGCGCGTCGGTTCGTCAAAGATGAGAATGTCGCAATCGCGCAGCAGCCACTTGGCGATGACAACCTTCTGCTGGTTGCCGCCCGAGAGAAGGCGCGCTTCCTGGGTGTCGCTGGGCGTCTTGATGGAAAGCTGGCCAATATAGCCGACGGCTTCCTTTTGCATGCTGGCTTCGTCGAGCACGCCGCCGAGGCCGGTGAAGCGATCAAGGCTTGCGAGCGCAATATTGTTGCGCACGTCGAGCCCAGTCGCGAGGCCAAAATGCTTGCGGTCTTCGGAGAGATAGCCAATGCCGGCCTCCACCGCGTCCTTGGGCGAAGCAATGCCGACGCGCTTGCCGTGGACCCAGATTTCGCCGCTCTCGCGCCGGTCGGCACCAAAAATGGCGCGGGCGACTTCGGTGCGTCCGGCGCCCATGAGGCCGGCAAAGCCGAGGATTTCGCCCTTCTTCACCGAAAAATTGACGTCGCGGATTTCGCGGCCGCGATTGAGGTTTTTGACCTCAAGGGCAATCGGGGCGTCGGCGGTGTTGGGGATGACCAGCGCCTCATTGCTGAGAGTGCGGCCGACCATCATGGAGATGATGGTTTCGATGGGGGTATCGGCGGCCGGGACGGTGCCGACATATTCGCCGTCGCGCATCACGGTGACGCGGTCGGAGATGCGTTTGATCTCGTCCATCTTGTGGGAGATGTAGACGACGCCGACGCCTTCGGCCTTGAGCCGATTGATGATGGTGAACAGCTCGGCGATCTCGGCGTCGTTCAGCGCGGCGGTCGGCTCATCCATGATGAGGACGCGGGAGCGATAGGAGAGCGCCTTGGCGATCTCCACCATCTGCTGCTTGGCGATGGTGAGGGTTTCGACCTTTACCGTCGGCTCGAGTTTTAGGTTCATCGAAGCGAAGATGGCTGCCGCGTCGCGGTTGAGCTGGCCTTCGTCGAGAATGCCGAAACGGCGCGGTTCGCGGCCGACAAAGATGTTCTGGGCGGCGGTCAGGTCGCGCATCAGCGCCAGTTCCTGATGGATGATGCCGACGCCAAGGGACTGGGCCTGTCGCGGCGAAGTGATGTCCACCGGCTGGCCATCGAGGAGCACGGAGCCCGCATCGCGGGTGTAAACGCCCGAAAGAATCTTCATCAGCGTCGACTTGCCGGCGCCGTTCTCGCCCATCAGGGCATGGACTTCGCCGGGCTTGAGCTCGAAGCGCGCCTTGGAGAGGGCCCGAACGCCGGGGAAGGACTTGTCGATGTCGGTCATTTCGACCAATGGGACCGGCGGGTTCGCCAGCGGCACCGCCGCATCCGCTGGGGATGCCGGTGCGAAATGCCCAGCCATGTAAAGTCCTCCCGATGCGTATGGCGGCTCCGTTGCTCCCGAGCCGTCCTCGCAATGTGGGAGGAATGAATGGCAAAACGATCAGGCTGTCAAGTGGTCAGACCAGTGGACATGCAACGAGCGTGGCGCTATGGGTTGAGACAGGGAACGGCATAGCCGCCTCACTTCAATTAAACGGCTTGGAACCCGCTTCCCCAAAGCGGAAGCAGGTTCTAGGGGGAGAGAATGAAACTTCAGGCCGTATCCAACCGCAAACTTTATATCCAGATTGCCGACCAGATCAGGGATCAGATCCTGGCAGGTGAGGTCGAGGCCGGGCGGCAATTGCCGTCGGAGCGCGATCTGGCAGTAAGCCTCGGGGTGTCTCGCCCCACGGTGCGCGAGGCGCTGATTGCGCTTGAAGTGGCCGGGTTCGTGGAAGTGCGCGTTGGGGTCGGCGCCTTTGTGCGCGACCAGAGCAAGGGCAGCGCCGCCCTGCCCGACGAGGGACATTCACCCATTGAAATCATGCGGGTCCGGCGTCTGCTGGAGCCGGAAGCCGCGGCGCTGGCGAGCCAGAATATTTCGCCCGAAGGCACGGCCCGGATGGCCGAGGCCATGCGGCGCATGCAGGCCGAGACGACGAACAATCGCTGGTCTTCGGAAAGCGACCGCATGCTGCACCTGACCATTGCCGAAGGCTCGGGCAATACCATGCTGCGCGAAGTGCTGGACCTGCTGTGGAACTCACGCTTCGAAGTCGTCGATACGAAATTTCACGAGCATCTTGCGAGCATGAGCGAGGTGCGGACGCACATCATGGATGACCATGCGCGGATCGTTGCGGGTATCGTGCAGGGAAATGCTGAAGCGGCCCGCGAGGCCATGGCGGCGCATCTGGATTTTGTTACCGCGTCGATGCTTGGGGCGTGGGATTAGTCGCCTGCCGCCACCCCCACCGCGTCATTCCCGCGCAAGCGGGAATCTCCTGTGCAGGCCGAAGAGAGATTCCCGCTTGCGCGGGAATGACGCAGTGAGAAGAGGGTGAGGTCGGGAGCGGGCCGTTGAGGGCCTAGAACCGCACCAGAATCTTCGTGAAATCACCCGGCCGCGCATGCCAATCAGCCAGTGCCTCGGCAGCCTCATCCAGCGTTGCGGTACGCGTGACGATGAGATCGCCCGCATCGGGGCGCTTGCGCAGTTCGTCGATGACATCGTCAAAGTCCGAGCGCAGCGCATTGCGGGAGCCGCGGATGTCGAGTTCCTTGGTGATAAACACCTTGGTTTCATAGGCGATCGGGGACTTGGCGTAGCCGATATAGACGACGCGGCCGGCCGTGGCGACGAGATCGACGGCCTGGAGAAAAGTAGCCTCGGCGCCGACGGCTTCCACGACGACATCAGGCCCCTCCCCCGTCAGTTCGGCGACGCAGGCTCTTACATCCGTTGAGGCATTGATGACCTCGTGAGCGCCGAGCTTTTTGGCGACTTCCAGTTTGGCGTCGCTGAGATCGACGGCGATGACGCGGGCTCCCTGGCGCAGGGCGCCGAGGATGACGCCGAGGCCGATCATGCCGCAGCCGAGGACAACGACGGTTTCGCCCGCGGTCAATTCGGCGCGGCGGACGGCGTGGAAACCGACGGCGCAGGGTTCGACCAAGGCCAGATCGCGCTGGGAGATACCGGTGACTGCAATCACCTTGGTGGCAGGCACGACGATGCGGCCGGTCATGGCACCTTCGCGCTGCACGCCCATGGTCTGGTTATGAGGGCAGGCATTGACCCGGCCGGAACGGCAGGCGCGACAGGTGCCGCAATTGAAATAGGGCAGCACGGTTACGGCGGTGCCGGGAGCAAGATTTTCGACACCCTGCCCTAGTTCTGCAATGGTGCCGGAAATTTCGTGGCCGGGCACACGGGGATAGCTCACCAGCGGATTGAGGCCGCGATAAGAGGTCAGGTCGGAGCCACAATAGCCGACAAAGGCGAGATCGATGGCGACTTCGCCGGGGCCGGGCATAGGCACCGGCTTCTCGGTGAGCGCGGCTTCTCCGGGACGCAGGATGGTCAGGGCTTGCATCGGTCGGTTGATCCTTCATCACCGTAACATGTTAGTGCCTTATATCTTCCATACATGACGGGTGACAAGAGAACCTTCGGCTTGTAGACCATGGAAAAGCCAGCAGTTTTGGAAGGACACGCGATGAAGACGCATCTGCCGACACGGGCCTTTGGCCAGACGGGAATGCACATCACCAAGCTCGGCATCGGCGCCTGGGCCATGGGCGGCAATATGTGGGGACCGCAGGACGATCAGGACTCCATGGCGGCGATTCGGCATGCGATCGATAGCGGTATCAACTGGATCGACACGGCGGCGGTCTATGGCAATGGGCACTCCGAGGCGGTGATCGGCGAAGCACTGGCGGGCCTATCTGCAGACAAGCGACCGCTGGTTTTCACCAAGGGCGGGATCGTTCGCGACGAGAACGGGCAGAATCCGCGGCGGATCGGCGAGCGGAAACATCTGCGGCAGGAGCTGGAAAATTCGCTAAAGCGCCTGAAGGTCGATGTGATCGATCTCTACCAGATGCACTGGCCCTCGGACGATGTGCCATTGGAAGACTATTGGGCGAGCCTGCTGGAGCTCAAGGCCGAGGGCAAGGTGCGCCATGTCGGGCTTTCCAACCATGACGAGGGGCAGTTGGCACGGGCCGAGGCGATCGGACATGTCGAGACGCTGCAGCCACCGTTTTCGATGATCCGGCGCGAGACGGCGGGCAAGATTTTGCCGTGGTGCGCAGAGCATGGCACGGGCACGATCTGCTATTCACCGATGCAGGCGGGGCTGCTCACGGGCACGATGACGGCCGAGCGCGTTGCGGCCATGCCGGACAATGATTGGCGCAAGGGTAGTCCGGAGTTTCAGGGCGAGAAGCTGACGGCCAATCTAGCACTGGCCGAGAGCCTGGAGCCGATTGCGGAAAAGCATGGAACCAGTGTGTCGAGCGTGGCGCTGGCCTGGTGCCATGCGTGGCCGGGGCTGACGGCGACGATTGTTGGCGCGCGTTCGCCGGCGCAGGTCGATGGCTGGATCGACGCGGCGAGTCTGGAGCTCGATGCAGGGGATGTCGAGGTGATTGCCAAGGCGATCGAGGCTACGGGAGCTGGGCAGGGGCCGGCGCGCGCCTGACCCGTTTCATCACGGCGTCATTCCCGCGAAAGCGGAAATCTCCCGGTCCGAAACAGAGATCCCCGCTTTCGCGGGGATGACGTGGTGGGTGGGGCATGGACCACCGGGACAAGCCCGGTGGTGACGATGGGGCTGGGGGCAGGACCTCACCATTCGAGCGCCAGCTCTTAGCCTTCGATCTCTTCTCGCAGCATTTCCAGTTCCAGCCATTGCTCTTCGGCCTTGGCCTTCTTGGTCGCCGCTTCGCTCAGCGCCGCGGAATCCTTGGCAAAACCTTGGGGGTCGCGGGTGTAGTAATTGGCCTGGGCGAGCTTGCGGTTGATGGTCGCCATAAGGTCGTCGAGCTTGGCGATCTCCTTGGGCAGGGTTTCGAGGGCGTGCTTTTCCTTGAAACTCAGCTTGCGCTTGGACGCTGCCGGGGCGCTGGAGGGTTCTGATTTCTGCTTTGCGGCCGCTGCCACCTTTTCGACGACGCGGGCAGAGACCCCTGCCCCGCGCTGGGCGACCATGTCGGAGTAGCCGCCGGCATATTCGAGCCAGTTGCCGTCGCCTTCGGCCATGATGATTGAGGTAGCGACGCGGTCGAGAAAATCACGATCGTGGCTGACGACGATGACGGTGCCCGAATAGTCCGAAACCATTTCTTCGAGGAGATCGAGGGTTTCGAGATCAAGGTCGTTGGTCGGCTCGTCGAGGACGAGGACGTTCGAGGGCAGCGCCAAGGCGCGTGCCAGCGCGACACGGGCGCGTTCGCCGCCGGACAGCTTGCCGATCGGCGTATTGGCCTGTTCGGGAGTGAACAGGAAGTCCTTCATATAGCCGACGACGTGCTTGTTCTCGCCGTTGATCTTCAAGGTATCGCTGCCGCCGCCGGTCAGCGCGTCCTTGAGGCGCGTTTCCGGATCGAGGCGGGCGCGGCCCTGGTCGAGCATGGCAAGTTCGATGGCCGAGCCCAATTTGATCGTGCCGCTATCGGGTTCGAGCAGGCCATTGAGCATTTTGATCAGCGTAGTCTTGCCCGCGCCATTGGGGCCGACGAGGCCAACGCGATCGCCGCGCAGCACGCGGGTCGAGAAATCGCGGACAACCGTGCGCGAGCCAAAGCTCTTGGAGATGTTTTCGGCTTCCACCACCAGCGCGCCAGAAGTGCGGCCTTCGGTGACCTGCATATTGACCGCGCCGGTGACGCGGCGCTGATCGCGGCGGTCCTGGCGCAGATTGGCGAGGCGTTCGAGGCGGCCGACATTGCGCTTGCGGCGGGCGGTGACGCCATAGCGGAGCCAGTGTTCTTCGCGAACGATCTGGCGATCGAGCTTGTGGCGGTCCTTTTCTTCCTGCTCCAGCACTTCGTCGCGCCAGGTTTCAAAGGAGCCAAAACCCTTTTCGATGCGACGGGTGAGGCCGCGGTCGAGCCAGACGGTGGAGCGGGAGAGGTCGGAGAGAAAGCGCCGGTCGTGGCTGATGATCACCATGGCGGAGCGCATGGAATCGAGCTCGGCCTGCAGCCATTCGATGACGGGCAGATCGAGGTGATTGGTCGGTTCGTCGAGCAACAGCACGTCGGGTTGCGGGGCGAGAACGCGCGCCAGGGCGGCGCGGCGGCCTTCGCCACCCGAAAGAGTCTTGGGGTCTTCCGTTCCGGAAAGGCCAAGGGCGTTGAGCAGATATTGGGCGCGATATTCATCGTCGCCGGAGGTCATGCCGGCTTCGACATAGGCGAGCGTTGTCGCATAGGCCGAAAGATCCGGCTCCTGCGGCAGGTAGCGGATGGTGGCGCTGGGTTCGGCAAAGCGCTTGCCGGCATCCTGCTGCACCATGCCGGCAGCGATCTTGAGGAGCGTCGATTTTCCCGAGCCATTGCGGCCGACAAGCGCGATGCGCTGGCCGGGCGACACGATCAGCTCGGCGGATTCGAGCAGCTGCGTGCCGCCAAAGGTCAGCTGAATATTCTGCAGAGAAAGAAGAGGAGGCGGGGCCATGGGCAAAAGTCCGGGAATTTGCCGCGGATAGAGCACAGGCCCGGCGACATATCAATGTGAGGGAAAAGCAAAGAGGCCGATCAGGACGTTGAGGATCCTGATCGGCCCGGGGAGACGGCAGCAGCAAGCCCCGTCGTTTTGGCGCTGCACCCCACAGGCCCCACGGGGGCGCTGCACCAATGCAACCTAATAACCATGGGCAAACTTGATTGTCAAACTCATATTTGAGTTTTTCAGTCAGATTTACGCAGCGACAATGTCACCGACGATATTGCCGGCGGAATCGGCGTTGACCGCCTCGGTGGCGGACAGACCCAGGCGCTGGCGAATGGAGCGCTTCTTGCTCGCGAGATCGGCAATGGAATAACCGGCAAGCACTTCAAAGAAGGCGCCAAGCGCTTCGCGCAATGCGCCATTGAGATCGCATTCGCCGATCAGCGGGCAATCGGCGCCTTCCTCGAAACATTCGGCGAGAGCGAAGTTTTCTTCGGTCAGGCGAATCGTCTCGAGCAGGGTGATCTGGTCGGCCGGCTTGCCCAGCTTGATCCCGCCATGGCGGCCGCGCACGGTCTGCAGCAGGCCATTTTCCACCAGCGGCTTGATCAGCTTGAAGAGGAAGAGTTCGGAGATGCCGTAAGCCCTGGCAATTTCGGCTACGCGGCTCAATTCCGGGTCGTTGACGGCGCAATAGACCAGAGTGCGGATGGCGTAGTTGGATTGGCGAGTCAGTCTCACGAGCGAACGATCCCTTTGCGGTTAACCGGGCCGGCCACGGCTTCGACCCATCCATGGCACGAGCCGTAATTTAAAACCATTCTAAAGAATGTCAATCTTATTCTGAACGTCCTGATCATGTTTAAGGCGACAAAAACCGGACTGGACAGCGACTTAACTTCGGAATATGAAATTATTAGGAGGAGTGTCGCATGTCTACCACCGTCACGCGAGCTATCATCACCGCCTCTGCCAGTGAGGCCACGGGCCTAGCCAAGAACGACGTCACCGCCATTGGCCAGCGTATGTTCGAGTTGATCGGAGACGCGCTCAAGGCCGGAGAAACGGTCAAATTGACCGGCTTCGGCACCCTCGCGGTGCGCTCGAGGGCCGAACGGGTGGGGCGCAATCCCCGCACCGGTACCGAGCACCGGATCACCCCCCGCCATACCGTCACCTTCACGCCCAGCGCGCGCCTGCGCGAGGCGCTGGATGAACTGGCGGATAGCTAGGGCTTTTTGGGGTTCCACGACAAAATATCAGGCCAACAAAAAATCCCGCTTTCGCGGGATTTTGTTTGCGTGGGTGGCGCGCACTAGTCGCGGGGTTTTTCGAGCAGATTGCGCGAGAAGAACCGGTGGTAGAGCGGCAGTTCGGCAGCGCCCAGCGCCGGCGCCAGGCGACCGATATGGCCCGAACCAATGCTGACCCGGCGCCGGGCCGGCAGGCGCTCGAAATGGGCGGAGAGGCGCTCGACGAGGCGGACAGTGATCGCCGTGGGCAGGATGGTATCGAGCACGACCAGGCTCGCTTCGACCACGGCATTGGTGTTGAAGACAACCAGCGCCAGGGCTTTGGCGCAGTCTTCCAGCCAAGGCTCGACAATCGGTTCGAGCGCGGGCCAATCCCAGTTTTCGACATCGGCAATATCCACCGCTATGCCGGCGGCGCTCAGCCGCTCGACGAGAGCCGAAGCCGAGGCGATGGCATGGGCCGATAGCGGGCCCTTGTCATTGCGATCGACCAGCATGGCGCCAAGATCGGCCGAATGGCCGGTCGGCCCCTGCCAGAGCCGACCCTCGCCGATGAGGCCGGCAGCGAGATAGGTCGAAACGAGAAGATAGATGAAGCTGGCCGGGCGCGGCGCCGGCTGGGCGATCAGTTCGGCCCAGCAGGCAGCATTGCCGTCATTGAACAGGGTTACGGCAAGGCCGGTCCGCTTCTCGAGATCGGCGGCAAAATCGGCCGGTGAGGGGCCGGATTTGCTACCGAAGCCGTCTTCGAGCGGCCAGGTGGCGGCGTGAATGGAGCCGGGCATGCCCACCCCGATATCGGCCAGGCGCTCGCGCTGCTCCTTTGACCAATCACGAGTCATTTCCTCGATCAGCAGCGCCAGTTGCGGGGCGAGCGCGATGAGGTCGGCCTCGGCATAGTCGAGATGGCGATGGGCCACCACCGCACCGTGCAGATTGATGGCCAGGACATCGGCATGGCGCCAGCCGATTTCGACGCCAATGGAATAGGCCCCTTCAGGTCTCAAAAAAATCGGGGTGGCCGGCTGGCCGCGACGGCCGCGCAAGACTTCGCCGCGCACGATCAGGCCGGCGGCCTCCACATCGTTGAGAATGGCCGACACGGTTTGCGGGGCAAGGCCTGACATGCGGGCAATTTCGGCATTGGAGAGGCCGGGATTGAACCCCACGACGGTCAGCACTGCGCGTTCATTGGCCCGGCGCAGGCCATGATGCTGCAAGCCCTTGGCGCCAAGGTTGAATAGATCGATCGTCGGGACTGCGGAATCGCTCACGCCGGCCTCCCCGTCACATAGTTCTGAATAAAGCAGAGCGAATGGGCTCCCGCGCCGCTCCCTTGGGATGGAGCAGTCATGGGGCCGGTGCCGATTCCAGCTTGTTCGCTTGCCGCATCATGGCCAAGCAAGGCGGCAGTGCAAGCGGCCATTTCGCCGCGCGAGCGATTTGTGCGCGACAAGTCGGGCCGCGGAGACCACCGGGACAGGCCCGGTGGTGCCATCAGAGACGCTCTTGCTCTAGGCGCCCGCCTTGGTGAGACGCGCATTGGCATCATCACCCAGAGTAAGCCGCACGCCGCGGGCAAGGCTTTTCACCTGGTCGACCGAGGTTGCCGAGGCGATGGGCGCGCTGACGCTGGGCTGGGCCACAAGCCAGGCGAGCGCCACCTCGGATGGCGTCGCGTCAAGCTCCCTGCCGACGGCATCGAGCGCGTCGAGAATGCCGAGACCCTTTTCATTGAGATAGCTTTCCGCCTTGCCGCCGCGAGGTGATTTACCAAGATCAGCCTTGGAGCGGTATTTTCCCGAGAGGAAGCCTGCCGCGAGGCTGAAATAGGTAATGGCGCCAACCTCGTTTTCGAGGAGATAGGGGCGCAAGGCGTCGAACTGCTGGCGATCGTAGAGATTGTAGAGCGGCTGGGTGACCTCGTAGCGCGGCAGCGATTTCAGGATGGCCGTATCCTGCGCCGCCTTCATCATGGCTGCGTCATAGTTTGAGGCGCCGATGGTGCGCACCTTGCCGGCGCGGATCAGCACGTCATAGGCGGCCAGGGTTTCCTCGTGGGTGTTTTCGGTCGCCGGCCAGTGGCTGAAATAGAGGTCGACATAGTCGGTCTGGAGGCGTTTCAGCGAATCTTCGATGCCGGTCTTGATCGCTTCGGCGCTGAGGCCCTGGGGCTGGTGCGCGGAATTGACCTTGGTGATGATGTGGACCTTGTCGCGATTGCCTCGCGCCTTGAGCCACTTGCCGATGATGGTCTCGCTCATGCCCGGCGGATTGCCTGGCACCCAATTGGGATAGCCCTGCGCCGTGTCGATGGCCGAGAAACCTTCGTCCACATAGGCATCCAGAATGTCGAAGCCGAGCGTTTCGTCGACCGTCCAGCCGAAGACATTGCCACCGAGAACCAGCGGTTCGATCACGAGTTCACTGCGGCCGAGAGGACGACGATTCATTGCTCTTCTCCAAGTTTGGACGGACCCTGACTTTGATCGTGGTCAACGTCCGAGACTGCGTTTTGTTCTTGCGGCGGCACGCGGGGCGCGCACCAATAGAGCGCCTCGGCGATGGTTTTCATCGAGCCATTGAGGTCGATGAAGGCGAAGGGCGCATGCTCGTCCCCGCTATGGCGGAGATAGACGAATGTTCCATGACGGAGCCGATCGAGCAGCAGATCGGCGTCTTCACGAATGCGCGCGCCGTAGGGACTGCCGGATTTTTCGGCAATGAAACTACGGTCCTCGCGGTCGAGCGTCATTTCCCAAGTGCCGGCATCGCCGCCGAAACGGCTCGAATGGACATGCACACCGTTCGAGAAATCGTCCTCGCAGCGCACAACGAGGCAGGTGAAATTCTCTTGCGTTGCCTCGCGCGCACAGCCCATGGCGGCGCGATCGCCCTCACCGGACAGGGGCGAAAATTGCCAGCCGGGCGCCTGCGCAAAAGCCGGCTGGGCCATGACCAAAAAGAGGATCAGCCCCGCGGCTCGATGAGGTCCCATTTGTTTCCATAAAGATCGGCAAAGACGGCAACCGAGCCATAGGGCTCGTGGCGCGGCGCTTCGAGAAAGGTGACGCCTTTTTCGCTCATGCGCGCGAAGTCGCCCGCGAAATCGTCGGTTTCGAGAAAGAACATGACGCGGCCGCCGGCCTGATTGCCCACACTCGCCAGTTGTTCGGCTCCGTCGGCCTTGGCCAGCAACAGCCGCGCACCATTGCCACCCGGCGGAGCGACCAGAATCCAGCGCTTGTCCGGCCCCAATGGCGTATCGGCCACGAGAGAAAAACCAAGCTTGTCGCGGTAAAATTCGATGGCGTCGTCATAGTCGGCAACGACAAGGGCGAGAGTGGCAATCTTCTGCGTCATGGCTCTATCGTTCATTACCGATAAGACGCGGTCAAGCCATGATTACTTGCCGAACGGATTTGGAATCATCCGTCCATTTCTGTGGAAAGGCATCCGACCGTCACACGATTGACCAAATGGTCAACTTCGTCATTGCACTTCCTAAAAAACTAGGCTTTGGTGTCGCCCAAGCCTCCAGATGGGAACTCTGGAGAGCATGAATTACTTCGGGAGACAACAATCATGAAATTGATGAAAACCCTGATGGCCGCGACTGCCATGGTGGCCCTGGCCGCCGGCGCCGCCCAGGCCAAGCAGCTGGTTTACTGCTCGGAAGCCTCGCCGGCTCACTTCGATCCCGGCCCGGTGACCGGTGGCAACGACTTCGACGCCTCTGCCCACACGATCTTCGAACGCCTGGTTGAGTTCGCTCCCGGCTCCACCGAAGTCATTCCGGCCCTGGCTGAAAGCTGGGACGTTTCGGCAGATGGCAAGGAATACACTTTCCACCTGCGTCCGGGCGTCAAGTGGCACACCCAGCCCTATTTCACCCCGACCCGCGACCTCAACGCTGACGACGTGATCTTCTCGTTCGAGCGTCAGTGGAAGGAAGACAATCCGTGGCACGCCTATCTCGAAGGCATGACCTGGGACTACTTCCAGGGCATGGACATGCCCAAGTACCTGTCTTCGATCGAGAAGGTCGATGACCTGACCGTCAAGATCACCCTGACCGAGCCGAATGCGCCGATGCTGGCAAACCTTGCCATGCAGTTCGCTTCGATCGTGTCGAAGGAATATGCCGACCAGGTCGCTGCGGCCGGTGATCTCGCCGTCTTCTCGACCCAGCCGGTCGGTACTGGCCCGTTCCAGTTCGTCGACTACCAGCTCGACACCGTGATCCGCTATTCCGCATTCCCCGACTACTGGGAAGGCAAGCAGCCGATCGATGATCTGATCTTCGCCATCACCACCGATGCTTCGGTGCGTGCGCAGCGTCTGCTCGCTGGCGAATGCGATATCATGCCCTACCCCGCTCCCGCCGATCTCGAAGCCCTCAAGGCTGACGAGAACCTGACCGTGCAGGAGCAGGAAGGCCTCAATATCGGCTACATCTCCTACAACACCACCGAAGCGCCGTTCGACAATCCGGAAGTGCGCAAGGCCCTGACCATGGCGATCGACAAGTCGGCCATCATCGAGGCCGTCTACCAGGGTGCTGGCCAGGACGCCAAGAACCTGATCCCGCCCACCATGTGGTCCTATGACGATGCCATCGCGGCCGACGTCTATGATCCGGAAGCCGCCAAGGCCGCTCTCGAAGCTGCCGGCGTGACCGGCTTGACGACCGACCTCTGGGCCATCCCCGTGTCGCGTCCCTACAACCCGAACGGCCAGCGCGTGGCCGAACTGATCCAGGCCGACTGGGCCAAGGTCGGCGTCACCGCCAATATCGTGACCTATGAATGGACCGAATATCGCGAGCGCGGCAAGCAGCCCGACCGCAAGGGCCCGTTCATGATCGGCTGGACCGGCGACAATGGCGATCCGGACAACTTCTTCGCGACCCTCTTCTCCTGCTCGGCCATCGGCGTTTCGAACTATTCGAGCTGGTGCAATGACGACTTCGAAGCTGCGATCTCCGCTGCCAAGACCTCGTCGGACCCGGCAGAACGCACCGCGCTCTACACCAAGGCCCAGGAAATCTTCAAGGCTGAAGAACCTGCGATCACCCTGGCGCACAGCCGCGTGTTCATGCCGATGAAGAAGACCGTGCTCAACTATGTCATGAGCCCGCTCGGCAGCCACTCTTTCAAGGGCGTGGACGTCCAGGAGTAAGGTTTTAGCCTTCTCACCAAACAAGGGAGCCTCGATCCGGCAAACACCGGAGCGGGGCTCCGCCTTTTAAGACAGAGCGGGGTTGGATGGGCCAACCAAGGTCCACGGACGCACTCCGCCATAACAGGAAACGGGACCGGCGGGTTCGCCGCATTTGTGCGGCGGGCTTGCGCCCCAGAGGCAAGACCCTCTCATGCTGAACTATGTTTTGCGCAGGATTGCGCTACTGGTGCCGACCATTATCGGCATCTCCATCTGCGCTTTTGCGTTTGTCCGCGTTTTGCCGGGCGATCCCATCCTGGCCATGGCCGGGCAACATGGCGTGACCCCGGAACGCTACGAAATCCTGCGCGAGCAGTTCGGCTATAACCTGCCGATCTGGCAGCAATATTTCAATTATCTCTGGAGCGTGATGCAGGGCGATTTCGGTATCTCGCTCGCCACCAAGCGCCCGGTGATCAATGAGTTCATGGCGCTGTTCCCGGCCACCATGGAGCTGGCTTTCGTGGCCCTGCTCTTTGCCGTCGTCATCGGCATTCCCGCCGGCATCTTTGCCGCCATCAAGCGCGGCTCGTGGTTCGACCAGATCACCATGGGCGTGGCGCTGACCGGCTATTCGATGCCGATCTTCTGGTGGGGGCTGCTGCTCATCATCTTCTTCTCGGGCTATCTCGGCTGGACGCCGGTTTCGGGCCGCATAGCCCTGACGTTCTTCCTGAAGCCCATTACCGGCTTCATGCTGATCGACACCCTGCTCTATGGAAACTGGGCGGCCTTCGTTTCGGCGCTGCGCCACCTGATCCTGCCCGCAATCGTTCTCGGCACCATTCCACTCGCCGTCATCGCGCGGCAAACGCGTTCAGCCATGCTCGAAGTGCTGGGTGAAGACTATGTGCGCACCGCCCGCGCCAAGGGCATGTCGCCCAATCGCGTGGTCAACGTGCATGCCCTGCGCAATGCCCTGATCCCGGTCGTGACCACGATCGGCCTGCAGGTGGGCCTGCTGCTCGGCGGTGCCATTCTCACCGAAACCATCTTCACCTGGCCGGGCATCGGCAAGTGGATGATCGATTCCATCTCCAAGCGCGACTATGTCGTGGTGCAGTCGGGGCTCCTCATCATCGCCCTCATCGTCATGTCGGTGAACCTGATCGTCGACCTCCTCTACGCGCTCATCAATCCGCGCATCCGGGTGCAGTAAACATGGCCACGACCAACACTCCTGCCAGTGCACCGGCCTCCGGCCTGCGTGAATTCTGGTACTATTTCTCCGTCAATCGCGGCGCCGTCATCGGCCTCACCGTCTTTGCCATCCTCGTCTTCGTCGCGATTTTCGCGCCGCTCATCGCGCCCTTTGCGCCCGACGAGCAGTTCCGCGATGCGCTGCTGAAACCCCCGATCTGGGACGCCAATGCCGACCCGCGCTTCATTCTGGGGACCGACCCCGTGGGCCGCGACATGCTTTCGCGCCTCATCCACGGCGCGCGCTATTCGCTGTTCATCGGCTTCTTCGTCGTTGTCGGCGCGTTGATTGTCGGGGTGATCCTCGGCGTCTTGGCCGGCTATTTCCGCGGCTGGGTCGACGTCCTGATCATGCGCATCATGGACATTATCTTGGCTTTCCCGCCGCTGCTGCTGGCCCTGGTGCTGGTGGCCATTCTGGGCCCGGGCCTCTTCAACGCCATGATCGCCATCGCGCTGGTCTTGCAGCCACACTTTGCGCGCCTGGTGCGTGCGGCGGTGATGGCTGAAAAGAGCCGTGAATATGTGACGGCGGCCAAGCTTTCCGGCGCCGGCCATTTGCGCCTGATGATGGTAACGATCCTGCCCAACTGCCTGGGTCCGCTGATCGTTCAGGCAACGCTGAGCTTTTCCAATGCAATTCTCGAAGCCGCCGCGCTCGGCTTCCTCGGCATGGGCGCGCAGCCACCGACCCCCGAATGGGGCACCATGCTGGCCTCGGCCCGCGAATTCATCCTCAAGGCGCCATGGGTCGTGACCTTCCCCGGTCTTGCCATCCTGATCACGGTGCTGGCCATCAATCTCATCGGCGACGGGCTGCGTGATGCGCTCGATCCCAAGCTGAAGAGGAGCTGACCCTATGTCCCTTCTCGAAATCAAAAACCTCACCGTCGCCTTCGACACCTCGGTCGGTCTCTTCAAGGCCGTCGACGGCATCGACATCTCGGTCGACAATCGCGAAGTGCTCGCCATTGTCGGCGAGAGCGGCTCGGGCAAGTCGGTGGCGATGCTCGCCACCATGGGCCTGCTTCCGGCCAGCGCCCGCGTCACTGCCGATGTCATGCGTTTTGAAGGCCGCGACCTCCTCAAGATGAGCGACAGCGAAAAGCGGAAAATCATCGGCAAGGACATTGCCATGATCTTTCAGGAGCCGATCGCCAGCCTCAATCCGTGTTTTACGGTCGGCTTCCAGATCGGCGAGGTGCTGGACAAGCATCTCGGCCTCAAGGGGCGTGCAGCGCATGATCGCGCGGTGCAGCTGCTCAATCAGGTCGGCATTCGCGATGCCGAAGACAAGCTGAAAGCCTTTCCGCATCAGATGTCGGGCGGCCAGTGCCAGCGCGTCATGATCGCCATGGCCATTTCGTGCAATCCAAAACTGCTGATTGCCGACGAGCCGACCACGGCGCTCGACGTGACCATCCAGAAGCAGATCCTTGATCTCCTCGTCGGGCTGCAGCAGCAGACCGGCATGGGGCTGATCATGATCACCCATGACATGGGCGTCGTCGCCGAAACGGCCGACCGCGTCATCGTGCAATATAAGGGGCACAAGATGGAGGAGGCCGATGTGCTCTCCCTCTTTGAAAATCCCCAGTCGAACTATACGCGGGCGCTGCTATCGGCCCTGCCGGAAAATGCCGTGGGCGATCGCCTACCGACCGTTTCCGACATGCTGTTTACCGCCGCCCCGGGAGTTGCCCAATGACGACACCCGTTCTTGAAGTGCGCAATCTCAAGCGCGACTACGTCACTTCCGCCGGCTTTTTGAAGCCGGCCAAGGTGCTGCATGCCGTCAAGGGCGTCAGCTTCACGCTCGAAAAGGGCAAGACGCTGGCTGTCGTCGGGGAAAGCGGCTGCGGCAAGTCGACCCTTGCGCGCATGATCACGCTGATCGACGAGGCGACCTCGGGCGAGATTTTTATCGATGGCATCAAGGCCAGCGCGTCGCATGTGACCAAGGAACTGCGCCAAAAAGTGCAGATCGTCTTCCAGAATCCCTATGGCTCGCTCAATCCGCGCCAGAAGATCGGCGACGTGCTCTCCGAACCGCTGCTGCTGAACACTGATATGTCGGCAGCCGAGCGGCGCGAGAAGGCCATGGCCATGCTGACCAAGGTTGGCCTGCAGCCTGAGCACTATAACCGCTATCCGCACATGTTCTCGGGCGGCCAGCGCCAGCGCATCGCCATTGCCCGGGCGCTGATGCTGAACCCCAGCTTCCTGGTGCTCGACGAGCCGGTTTCGGCACTCGATCTTTCGGTGCAGGCGCAAATTCTCAATCTCTTGAAAGACCTGCAGGACGAGTTCGGCCTGACCTATGTGTTCATCAGCCATGACCTCTCGGTCGTGCGCTATATCGCTGATGAAGTCATGGTCATGTACTTTGGCGATGTCGTTGAACACGGCAGCCGGGACGCGGTGTTTTCGAATCCGCAGCACGCCTATACCAAGACCCTCTTTGCCGCGACGCCTCAGACCGAGGTCGAGCACATCCGTGCCCGTATCGCGCGCAAAAAGGCGGCTGTGGCCTGATCCCATTGTCGCAGCGCCGACGCGGAGCCAAGCGGCCCGCGTCGGCGTTGTCAGGGAATGCCGACGCGTACGCAGGAACTTCGATCCAAACAGCCAGACCGGGGACGCAGGGCCACTGCGCCAGTGGGCATTCCCTGGCGCGGCTGGAAGGATATCGCCTATCGTTTGTTCATCGGTTTTAGCGAAAACCGTGTGCTGCTGACCGCCGCGGGCGTTGCCTACTTTTTGCTGTTCGCGCTGGTGCCGTCGCTGAGCCTTTTCGTCTCGCTTTATGGCCTCCTCAATGACCCCGTTGGCGTGGTCGATCAACTCAGCCTGCTCGATGGCATCGTGCCGGCCGGCGGCCTCGACATCATCCGCGAACAGCTGGTGCGCCTGACGAGCCAGGATAGCGGCGAACTCGGCATCGCCCTTGTCGTCTCGCTCGTGGCGGCGCTCTGGGGCGCCAGTGCTGGTATCAAGGCCTTGTTCGATGCCATGAACGTCGTCTATGGCGAGCAGGAAAAGCGGAACATTTTTCATATTCACCTGCTCGCCCTCGCCTTCATCTTGGGCGGGTTGATCATGCTGGTGCTGATGCTGGCGGTCATGCTGGTGGTGCCCGCTTTGCTGCAGATACTCGCGCTCGGGGGCTATGAGTGGATCGTGCGGGCCGGCGCCTATGTACTGATGCTCGTAAGCCTCCTCGTCGCGCTTTCGTCGATCTACCGCTGGGGCCCAAGCCGGGCCAAGGCCAAGTGGCGCTGGATCACGCCGGGCAGCCTTTTTGCAACCGTCGGCATCATGCTCATGTCGGCGGGCTATTCCTGGTATGCGGCCAATTTTTCCAGTTTCAACGCCACCTATGGCTCGCTGGGCGCGCTGATCGGCTTTCTCACCTGGATCTGGCTTTCGGTGACCATCGTCATTCTGGGTGGGTCGCTCAACTCGGAGAGCGAGCACCAGACGACGGCGGATTCCACCACGGGCGAACCGCGCCCCATGGGCGAGCGCGGCGCCTATGTCGCAGACACAGTGGGTGGGCGCTGGCCAGCCAAGGGCGGGGAAGCCGCCAAGGAGCAGCCGGCCAGCGAGGACGTCGCTAGACGTTGACGCGGCGGCCTTCGCGCGAGGAGGCAATGAGCGCGTCGATCAGCTTGTGCACGGCAAGCGCCGAATGGCCGGTCGAGACCGGCTGCCGCCCCTCCTGCACCGCTTCTGCAAAGTCGGCGATCTGGGCCATATGCCAGTCGAACGGAAAAGCCATTGGGTCGGCGCCGCCACCTGAATTGCTGGCCTCGCCGATATTGTCCTCGCGGCCATCGAACCATTTCAGGTTGAGGTTGCCACCCGCGAGGGTGGCGCTGGCCTTTTCGAAGTTGAGCGTGATGCTCTCGGCGCCGCCGGGGAAATTGGCTGTGGTGGCCATCAGCCCGCCCACCGCACCATTGGCAAATTCGAGCCCGCCGGCGACAAAATCTTCTGTCTCCATCTGGTGGAAACCAGTGGTCGCAGCAAGAGCGGTGACCGACTTCACCGGGCCGGTGAGGCTCAGCATCAGGTCGAGCGAATGGATGGCCTGGGTGATGAGGACGCCACCGCCGTCCTGGGCAAATGTGCCGCGGCCGGGCTTGTCATAGTAGCGCTGCTGCGGGCGCCACCACGGCACGACGAGATGGGCGGCGAAGAGTTTTCCTAAGTCGCCGCTGGCAACCTTCTCGGCCAGTGCTTTCGAGGCCGCGCGGAATCGGTGCTGGAAGATGATGCCGAGGGTCACCCCTGCCCCATCGCAAATCTCGACGATGCGGGCGGCGGCTTCCGTCGTGCGCTCGACCGGCTTTTCCATCAGCACATGCTTGCCGGCTGCGGCCGCCGCAGCGACCAGGGGCTCGCGCGCATTGGGCGGGGTCAGGATGAGAACCGCATCAAGGCCGGGATCGGCCAGCATGGCCTCGTAGCTTTGTGCCGCCGGAAAATCATAAAGGTCGCAAAACTGCTTGAGCGCTTCCGTGTCACGCCGCCAGACACCGCGGACTTCGATCCTGTCGCGGAGGGCATCGAGAGCCAGCGCATGTGGCTTTGCCGCCATGCCCGCGCCAACCACGCCCAGCCCAAATTTCCTGCCCAGCGCCATTTCCGCCTCCCAAAAGCCGTTCCATACAAGATAGACGGAGGGGGTTTAACGAAATTCGTCTGGTTTGTCGCCTGTTCTAGCTGGCCCGGCGCCAGCTTTGTTCGGCAAGGAAGGCTTCGAGCGCCTCGCGCGGCATGGGCTTGGCGAAGGCATAGCCCTGCAGAATGTCGCAGCCGAGATCGCGCAGGATTTTTGCATGTTCCATGGTCTCGACGCCTTCGGCAACGATCTCGATATCCATGGCCTTGCCGATATCGACGATGGAGGCGACAAGCCGGCGCTGGCTCGGCTCGGTGATGATCGGATCGACCAATTGCCGGTCGATCTTGAGACGGCGTGGGTGCAGTTTTTGCAGCGAGACGATGGAGGCGTAGCCGGTGCCGAAATCGTCGATCTCGACATCGATGCCGAGCGCCTTGATCTGCTCGATATTCCAGGCGATGACGCCGTCGCTCTCGTCGAGATAGATGGATTCGACGAGTTCAAAAGCGATGCGGCCTTCGGCGATGTCCATTTCCCGCAGCGCGGCGACGAGGTTTTCGTCGTGGAGGCGCCGCTGGGAGACATTGACCGAAACCCGCGGCACGCGCAGTCCCAGGCGGTCCCAACGTTCGAGATCATGAAGGCTCTGCTGCAGAATGGCGTGGTCGATGGCGGCGACGACGCTCAGCTCCTCGGCGATTTCCATGAAGCTGTCGGGACTGCGCAGGCCCAGCGTCGGATGCCGCCAGCGGGCCAGCGCCTCGACACCGACGACATCGAGCGTTTTGGCATCGAACTGGGGCTGGTAGTGGGCGATGAAATCCTGGTTTTCGAGGCTGTTGAGGATTTCGTCGGCGACGCGCTTGGTATTGATCACCTCAGCCTGCAGCGCTGCGGAGAAGAATTCAAAGCGATTGCGGCCGCGATCCTTGGCGCGATAGAGCGCGATATCGGCATTGATCAGCAATTGCTCGACATCAATGGCGGGCACCATGCCCGTGGCGATGCCGACGCTGACGCCGCAGCGGCATTCGTGCCCTTCATGCATGACCGGCTTGCGCATGGCTTCGACGAGTCGCCCGGCGAGCCGGGCCAGGCCTTCCTCGCCATGGCTATTGCTGGAGACGACAACGAATTCGTCGCCGCCGATGCGGGCGACAAAGTCGGTGTCGCGGCAGCTCTCGCGCAGCACCTTGCTGGCATGGATGAGCATGGCATCGCCCGCGGCGTGGCCGAGCGTATCGTTGATCTGCTTGAAACGGTCGAGATCGATATGGAGCAGCGCGATCGTGCCGGAATCGTCAAACCCTCCGGCGGCATTGCCGCGGAGCATTTCGTCGAGATAGCGCCGATTGGGCAGGCCCGTCAGGCTGTCATGGAGCGCATTGTGCTCGATGCGGACGCGCGCCGCTTCGAGTTCGGTATTGCGTGCCTCGGTCATGGCCTTGGCGCGGCGCAGGTCCTCGCTCAGCGCCACGTCGGCGGTCACGTCCCAATTGATGCCCATGACGCGATCGTCCTCGCCGGGCGCGCGATAGAGCACGGCGATGGAGCGGATATGGCGCGTCGTGCCATCGGCCAGCACGATGCGATAGTCCGATTGATAGCGGCCATTGGCGATGGACTTGCGGAACTCGCTTTCGGCCCGCGCCTTGTCCTCGGGGTGAACCACCTTTTGCCAATGGTCATGCGTGCGCCCGCCGCCATCGGCCGACATGCCGTAGATTTCGTTGGTGCGCGCGTCCCACACTTCCTCGCCGCTTGCCAGGTCCAGCTCCCAAAGCCCGACCTTGGAGGTTTCAAGGGCCAGGTTGAGCCGCTGGGTCTGCTGGGTCAGCTCGGTCTCGCGGGCCCGCAGCTGGGCGATATAGTCGTGGCGCTGGCTGATCATGCGGCCCGCGATTATGAAGGGCAGCAGGATCAGGCAGCCGGCGATGAAGATGGCGCCACGCAGCATGAACTGGCTTGCCATGCTCGATTGCCAACCGTCCTTGGGTACGGCGGCGATCTGCCAGCTGCCGCTGGGCAGGGTAACATTGGCAAGGACCGGCTGGCGGGCACTCAGACTCTCGCCATAAAAGATCTTGCCGTGGCGACCCTGGGCGTCGTGGCCGGTAATGGAAATATCGAGATCAGAAAGCGACGGATCGTAGAGGCCGCTATCCTGATAGAGCCGGTCGACGTCGATAACGGCGGAGACGACGCCCCAGAATTTCTTCCAGCCATCCTCGGTGGTATGGACCGGAAAGCGGCCGACAAAACCGCGGCCGCCCTGGACGAGATCGACCGGGCCGGCCAACACCATCCTGCCGGTGAACAGCACCTGCTGCACAGCGTCCCACTGATTGGGGGTCTGGCGATAGTCGAGGCCGATGGCCTTTTCGTTGCCGGCCAGCGGATAGGTCATGCGAATGACGAGATCGGGCGCGGCGGCAACCGAGCGCAGCTGGCTGTCTTCTTCGAAGAGATTGCCGACCAGCGCGTCAAAGCGGGTCTGGTCCATGTCGGGTTCGGTCGAAATGACCGAGACGAGGCCGCGCACCAGCTGGACATTGCTCGATACATGCCCTTCGAGCTTGGCGCGGATGACGGAAATGCGGCCCAGAACTTCGGAACGGACCCGTTCCTGATTGATGGTTTCGGCCTGGCGGTCGAGCACGACACCGGCAATGGCGACTACCAGAAATGCCAAAAGGGCAGGCAGGAAGCTCGTCCGCCGCCACTCCCGGTTCTTCTGCTTCGCCCCGCCGAAACCCATATTGCCCATATGCCTGCAAGGACCAATACCGGTCTCTGCAGGTCATAGTAGGGGGGCAGAATTGACCAGTTCCTTACCGGACATACGCAATTAGACGCTTGGTAAATATCTGGCAAAGTCTGGCTGGATCAGTCGGTGCGGCGGCCCGTTTGAGTATTGAAGGGGTGAAGCGCATCTAGGGGCAGGACGAAATCGAGCACTTCGCCTTCGCTCAGGCGTGAGCGGCCCTCGACGACGATGATCACCACCTGATCGAGGCCCTCGGCGCGGACATAGAGGTGGCTTTCCCCGCCGACCGGCTCGATCAATTCCACCGCACCCGAAAGCCGCAAGCCGGTGCCGCTTCCAGTCTCGATCCGGTCGGGCCGGATGCCGACAGTGTCGGTGCCTGCCGGCAGGGACGCGGCCAGATCATGACCCGTCGCCTGGCTCAAGGCGTCGAGCTTGAAGAGGTTCATCGGCGGCGAACCGATAAAACCGGCGACAAAGAGGGAGGCCGGGCGATCATAGAGCTCGATGGGTTTGCCCACCTGCTCGATGCGGCCGGCATTCATCACCACCAGCCGATCGGCCAGGGTCATGGCTTCGAGCTGATCGTGGGTGACGTAGACGCTGGTGGTTTTGAGGGATCGCTGCAGGCGGCGGATTTCGATGCGCATCTGCCCGCGCAGTTTGGCGTCGAGATTGGAAAGCGGCTCGTCGAACAGAAAGGCCTTGGGCTGGCGCACGATGGCGCGGCCCATGGCGACGCGCTGGCGCTGGCCGCCGGACAGCTGGCGCGGCTTTCGATCGAGGAAGGGCGCGATCTCGAGAACGCGCGCCGCCTCGTTGACGCGGCGGTCGATTTCCTCGCGCGGCGTGCCACGGTTTTTCAGGCCATATTCGAGGTTCTGCCGCACGCTCATATGCGGATAGAGCGCATAGTTCTGGAACACCATGGCGATATCGCGCTCGGCCGGCTCCTTGCGGTTGACCACCTCGCCCCCGATGGAAATCGTGCCATCGGTGATGGTTTCAAGCCCGGCGATCATACGCAGAAGTGTGGACTTGCCGCAGCCCGAGGGGCCGACCAGCACGACCATTTCGCCATCTTCGATATCGAGGTCGAGGCCGTGAATGGCGGTGACATTGCCCTGATAGGTTTTCTTGACTTGGGAAATCTTGATCGGAGCCATGACTTATTTCTCGGTGTCCACGAGGCCTTTGACGAAGAGGCGCTGCATGAAGATGACGATGAGGATCGGGGGGAGCATGGCCAGCACCACGGCGGCCATGATGAGGTTCCATTGCGGGTCGGCGTCGGCGACGGCGGCCATGCGCTTCACGCCCATCATGAGCGTGTAATAGTTGCGGTCGGTGGTCACCAGCATGGGCCAGAGATACTGCATCCAGCCGAAGATGAAGAGGATGACGCAGAGCGCGGCGATATTGGTGCGCGAGAGGGGCAGCAGGATGTCGCGGAAAAACTTCATCGGCCCCGCGCCATCGACACGGGCGGCTTCCATCAGCTCATCGGGAATGGTCATGAAGAACTGGCGGAAGAGAAAGGTCGCGGTCGCCGAGGCGATGAGCGGCACGGTCAGCCCAAGATAGGAATTGAGCATCCCCAGGTTCGCCACCACCGAATAGGTGGGAATGATGCGCACTTCGACCGGCAGCATCAGGGTGATGAAGATCAGCCAGAAGGCGAGGTTCCGGAACGGGAACTTGAAATAGACGATGGCGAAGGCGGAGAGGATCGAAATGACGATCTTTCCCGCGGTGATGATCACCGCCATCCAGAGCGAGTTCCAGGCCATGACCCAGAAGGGCGGCAGGCCGGGCGACTGATGCGTCAGCGTTGCCACGAGATTGTCGATGAGGTGCGAGCCGGGCCACATGGGCATCATGCCGCTCGACATGGCCGTCGCGTCATGGGTTGCCGCCACGATGGCGATATAGACCGGAAAGACGATGACGGCGACGCCGACGATCAGCACGAAATGGGTGAGGAAGGTCAGGAAGGGGCGATTTTCTACCATTTGTCCTTGTCCTCAGTACTGCACGCGCCGCTCGACATAGCGGAACTGGAGGAAGGTGAGCCCGATGACGAAGAGCATGAGGACGACCGACTGGGCCGAGGACGAGCCGAGGTTGAGGCCGATGAAACCGTCGGCATAGACCTTGTAGACGAGGATATTGGTCGCCTGGTTCGGGCCGCCCTGGGTGGTGGCATCGATGGTGCCAAAGGTGTCGAACATCGTGTAGTTGACGTTGACGATGAAGAGGAAAAACGTCGTCGGCGACAGGAGCGGCAGGACAATGGTGAAGAACCGCTTCACCGGCCCTGCCCCATCGATCGCGGCAGCCTCAGTCAGCGATTGCGGCACCGACTGCAGGCCGGCCAGGAAGAACAGGAAATTGTAGGAGACCTGCTTCCAGCTCGCCGCCACGATGACGAGGATCATGGCCTGGGTGCCGTTGAGCTTGTGGTTCCAGTCGACGCCGAAAAAGCTCAGCATATAGGGCAGGATGCCCGAGCTCGAATTGAACATGAACCACCAGAGAATGCCGGCGACGACCGGGGCGACGGCATAGGGCCAGAGCAGGAGCGTCGAATAGGCATTGGCGCTGCGCACGAGGCGGCTGACCGCGACGGCGAGCAGCAGGCCCATGCCCATGGAGAGCATGGTGACGGCGACGGCAAAGATGGCCGTGCGGCCGATGGCGTCGAGATAGAGCGGATCCTGGAAGAGGCGCTGATAGTGCAGGAGGCCAACAAAAGTGCTGTTGAGCCCGAAGGGATCTTCGCGCAGGAACGATGACTGGACCGCCTGCCAGGTCGGCCAGATGAAGAAGACCAGCGTGATGACCAGCTGCGGCATGACAAGCGCATAGGGCAGCGTCTTGCTGGGAAAGGTTGTGCGTTTCGTTTCCACGAATGGCCCCGCTTCCAGAAAAGCAAAAGAGACGGAGGGGCAGGCCGGAACGCGCCGGCCTGCCCCGGAGATCAGGATTTACTGAGCGTTGGACGCTTCGAAGTCGCGCAGCAGCTGGTTGCCACGGGAGACGGCGCTGTCGAGGGCTTCCTGGGCGGTCTTGCTGCCCGAGAGCAGAGCCTGGAATTCTTCGTCGACGACGTTGCGGACCTGGGTGAAGTTGCCGAAGCGAACGCCCTTGGAATTGGCCGTCGGCGTGCCGCGGGTGATCTGGTTGATGGCAACGTCAGAGCCGGGGTTCTCGGCGTAGTAGTTCTGGCTCTGGCCCAGTTCGAAGGCCTCGTTGGTGATCGGCAGGTAGCCGGTGAACTGGTGCCAGGCGGCCTGAACTTCGGGCTGGCTGAGATAGGTGAAGAACTTTGCGGCGCCCGCATATTCTTCGGTCGACTTGCCGTTCAGCACCCAGAGGGTGGCGCCGCCGATGATCGAGTTCTTGGGCTCGGCGATCACGTCGTCATAATAGGGAAGCGGGGCAAAGCCGACTTCAAAGTCCTTGGCATTGTTGATGACGCCAGCGCGACCTGCCGAGGAATTCATGATCATCGCGCAGTCCTGCGCGTAGAAGAACGGAGCGGCATCCGCGCCGCCTTCCGGACCACCATATTTGAAGAGGCCAGCATCGGACCAGGTCTTGAGGTTGTTCCAGTGGCGGGCCTGGAGTTCACCGTTGAAGGTGAATTCGGTGTCGAAACCGGCAAAGCCGTTTTCCTTGCTGCCGAAGGGCTGGTCGTGGATGGCCGAGAGGTTCTCGGTCTGGATCCAGGTCACCCAGCCAGTGGTGAAGCCGCAGGTGGCAGCGCCCGATTCAACGATCTTCTTGGAGAAGGCTTCGACCTCGGCCCAGGTTTTCGGAGCGGTTTCGCGGTCGAGACCGGCTTTTTCGAACACGTCCTTGTTGTAGTAAAGGATCGGGGTCGAGGAATTGAACGGCAGCGAGAGAATGTTGCCTTCCGGATCCGAATAGTAGCCAACGACCGGGGCAAGGAACTCGGAGGGATCGAAGGCTTCGCCCTGATCGGCCATGAGCTGGTAAACCGGGTAGACGGCGCCCTTGGCAGCCATCATGGTGCCCGTGCCGACTTCAAAAACCTGCACGATGGCCGGCTGCTCATTGGCGCGGAAAGCAGCGATGGCCGAGGTCAGCGTCTCGGCATAGGTGCCCTTGTAGACCGGGGTCACGACATAGTCGGACTGGCTGGCGTTGAAATTGGCGGCGATCTCTTCGAGCTTGGTGCCCAGCTCGCCACCCATGGCGTGCCACCAGGTGACTTCGGTCTGCGCAAAGGCGGCCGAGGTGGAAAGCATCAGCGAAAGGGCAGCAAGCCCGGCAACGCCGTTCAGGTTCTTCATATCTTGTCTCCCGTCGGACCGGATCGGCGCGTGGCCGTCCGGCTCCTGCCAGACTTTTGAAACGTGAAGCGCCGGATGCTTTCGGGCGGCGGGCTCTGCAAAACTGGCGAAGCCGTTTCGACAAACCGAAAGTTCAAGCGCGCATTCCGGACTCCCCATTCGAAAGGAAGGCGGCGTGCGAGCCCGATCTATTGGCAGCGATTAACGTCCGCGTGACGGTGACATGTCAGTTCGGTGACTGTGGAAAGCACTGTGCCGCGGCCAAAAGGGTGCGGTGATCCCGTGGGGCCATCGGCAGTGCCATGGCCGGTCGTTTCGGCGCCCGTTTTCATTCGAAAGCGGCACTTACTCGGAAAACCCTTTAGCGGCGGGTCATGACCAGATTTCGGCCCGATCCGCCGGGGGGAATGGAGAGCGCGATAACAATGTTTGCGGCATCCGCCACATGCGCGGCGCGTTCGGCCCATTCGACGAGAACAAAAGACGTCGAGTTGTCGAGCAGCCCGAGTTCATCGGCTTCGGCGGCGTCGCCGAGCCGATAGAGATCGGCATGCAGCACCGGGCCCCTTGGCGTGTCATAGGGCTGCACCAGGGCAAAGGTAGGCGACGGAACTTCGAGGTCCGGATCGCCGGCAAGGGCCCGAATGGTGGCGCGGGCGAGAGCCGATTTGCCGGCGCCGAGTTCACCTTCGAGACTGACAATGTCGCCTTGCTGCAGCAGGGCCGCCAGTTCCCGTCCAAAGGCGATCGTCGCCTCATCATCGGGAAGGAAGCGTTCCATCTATTCGGCGACGCCGGCAAGCGCGCTGTCGCGCGGCAGGTTGACGACGATACGGCTGCCGCGCGGTTCGCGCTGCTGGGCCGAAATCGTGCCGCCATGGAGATTGACGAAGGTGCGCACGATGGAGAGCCCCAGGCCCGCGCCACGCAGGCGCCCACCGGCGCTCGGCGTATCGAGGCGGGTGAGGATGGCAGAGCGCAATTCGTCGGTCAGGCCCGGGCCTTCATCCTCGATGATGAACAGCATGCGGTCGGCGCGATGCGTCACGGTCAGCCGGATTTCGCCACCCGGCGGGGAGAAGCGCGCGGCATTGGAGAGGAGATTGTAGAGCACCTGTACGATGCGGGTGCCGTCGGCGATGAATTCGGGCAGGTTCGGCTCGACCTCGACGACGAGATTGGTGGAGTTCCCCGACACTTCGGGGAAACTGGCCGAGAGGCCAGCCCGCGCCTTGTCGATCAACCCCTGCACGCTGAGCGGCTCAGGATTGAGTTCGGCAATGCCGGCATCGACCGAGGCAAGGTCCAGGATGTTGTCGATCAGCACGCCCAGCGTCACGGACGAGGCGCGGATATATTCGATATAGGCTTTTTGGCGTTCGTTGAGGCTGTCGCCCTCGGTGCCGGCGAGGAGGTCCGCAAAGCCGATAATATTGGTCAGCGGACTGCGCAATTCATAGGAGACGTTTTCGACGAAAGCGTCCTTGAGGCGGTCGGCGGTGACCAGCGCATCGTTGCGCTCCTTGAGGACCTTTGAATAGCTGGCGCTTTCGGTCACATCGAGGAAGGTCATCATGGTCTGCCCATCGGGCAGGCGCGTCGTCGCATAATCGAGCAGCCGCCCATCGGTGCGCTCGATCCGCCCGGCCTTGTCGGTGCGGGTGGGATTGAGGTCGATGATATTGCGCTTGAGATCGGCCCAGATCTTTGCGCCGTCCTGCAGGACCTGGCCCGAGGCATCGGCGATCTGATCGATATGGGGATTGGCGCCGAGTGTGTTCATCGGCAGCTTCCAGAGCGCGGAGAGCCGCGGATTGGACAGCGCCAGGCGGCCATTGGTGCCGAACACGGCCACCGCTTCGGAGAGCGAATTGATGGTTTCGCGCTGCACATTGGTCATGGCCTTGTTGGCCGATTCCAGTTCGAGGCGCTCGGTCAGGTCTTCAAAGACATAGATGACGCCGCCATGTGTTCCGGCCGGAGCCGAAATGACTTTGATGGTGCGGCCATCGGGCAGGTGCCAGGGCTCGGCCTCGAACGGGGCCTTGCGGCTATAGCTCTCGAGATGTTTGGCGCGCCAGGTGTGGTAGTCGACCTGATTGGGCAGCATGCCCTCGGTGCGCAGCTTGTCGAGAATGGCGCGCTCGTCGAGGCCGGGGGTCAAGAATTTCGGATCGAGATCCCAGAGCGCGGCATAGGCCGGATTGAACTGGATCAGCTCGCGCCGCGCATTGAAAATGGCGATCGGGGTGGCGAGGGCATCGATGATCCCCGCGATATGGGCAAAGCTCGGTTCGCCCGCCTTGTCATCGCTGACGGCGACAGGCTCGAAATAGCCGGCACGGCCTTCGGCAACCGGCACATCCACCAGTTCGAATTCGCCACCCTTGCCCAGCGACACGCGCTGGCGCACGGCCTCGTCATTGCCGCGACATTCGGCCAGATGGGCCTGCAATTGTTTTGCATCGAGCAGCTCGGGCGGCACTTCGCCGCTCACCGGCCTGCCCAGGGTGCGGCAGAGGTCGAGATAGGGCTGATTGGCAAAGACGAGACGACCGCTGGTGTCGCGCAGGAAAGCAGGCCTGTTGAGCAGGTCCAGCAGGGCCAGCACGCTGTCGCGATCACTGCCATCGACCACCGGCGCGTCCGTACCCGGTTGCGCGAAAGCGGGGCGCAGGCGCAGGGCCGCGCCGCCGCCGGCAAGCCAGCCGGTCGCGCGGACAAGACGCCCGTCGAGCGCCTTGACACTGGCATTGAAAGGCCGGCCTTCGACACGCAGTTGTTCGACCAATTGGGCCAGATTGTCGGCTTCGCTGCCCGAAAGCCAGGTATCGAAATTGAGCACGCTCTGCGGCTGGCGCCCCGGCGGCAGCACGGCAGCGGCCTGACCCAGCAGGCGCGGCGGCATGCCCGGCTGTTCGGGCCAGATGACGGTCAGCTCGCGGCTACCGCCGATGAGGTTTTCATAATCGTCGACAAGGGCCCGGAGATCGGCGATCTGGCCCTTGGCCTGGCGTTGCGCCAGACGCCCGTCACGCAGAATGGTGCGCAGCACGGTGACCGCGACAAGGGCGAAGCCGCCCGCGCCGATCACGACCGCGACTGGAACAATGCCGCCCAGATTTGCCGTCGAAGCTCCCTGGGCGAAGGCTGGGACAGCCATCATCAGGGTCAATGGAGCACACGCAGCAACTGCGAATCTCCAATGCTTCCGGAGTGGATCCGGCGCCATAGACAGCCCTCTCTTCTTTTGTTTCGCTGCAAGTCCGGCAAAGCCGGTACGCGTGCACATGAGACAGGCGCCCAAACGCGGAAACCCTCAATGAGGATTCCAGGTGCCCCCGAACCGGTTACGTGTCCCCCGACAACCGAATCGCCTCACCATACCGAGGTGGGGAATCGGGAAAAAGAGTCCTTATGGCTGTGCTTTGCGGGCAAAGCGCGAAGGAAGCGCTTGACGGAGAACGAACTAGAAACGATTTGTTAACCATTCGGGCCTGTTCGGGCTGGACAGGTCACCAATTCGCTACCGAACGACAATTCGGGACCCGTTGATTCTGCCACCAACAGGCCCAAACGAAAACTCCCCAGCCATGGGCCGGGGAGTAATGTGATCGACAGGGGTCAAAAATCAGAATTCGGACCAGTCGTCGGCTTTCACCGCGGCATTGCCGTGGCTGAGATAGGCTGACGCTGCCTGCTTGACCTTGCCCTGCAGCGCCTTGATGCCATTGGGGCGGGCGGCGGGGGCGGGCTTGGCCGCAACGGCAGCGCGGGCGGCGCGCGAAGAGTCGATGGTGAAGACATCGACGATCTGGTCGAGTTCGGTCGCCTGGGCCTCGGTCTGCTCGATGGCCGCATTCACCTCTTCCACCAGCGCCGCATTGTGCTGGGTCATTTCGTCCATCTGGCGGACGGCGGTGTTGACCTCGTCAATGGACGAAGCCTGTTCGCGGCTTGCCCCGGCGATATCGTCGAGGAGCGCGCTATTGGCACGCACCGCTTCGAGCATGGCCGAGAGCTTGTCGGCGGCGCTGGCGACGAGTTTCGAACCGGTGCCCACTTCCTGCGCGCTCTGCTCGATGAGCAGTTTTACGTCCGAAGATGCAGTTGCTGCGGACTGGGCGAGGCGACGCACTTCCACAGCGACCACGGCAAAGCCCTTGCCCGCTTCGCCGGCACGCGCGGCTTCCACCGAAGCGTTGAGCGCGAGCAGGTTGGTCTGGAAGGCGATATCGTCGATCATGCCGATGATGTTGGAGATCTTGGCCGAGGACTGGGTGATCCGCTCCATGGCCTGATTGGCTTCGCTCATGACGCGACCGCCATCTTCAGCCACCAGCGACACGGCATTGGCCTTCTGGCTCGCATCAGCCGCCTTCTTGGCGTTTTCCGTCACCGTCTGGGCGAGCTGCTCCATGGTGGCCGAGGTTTCCTCGATGGTCGCTGCCTGGCGCGTGGTGCGCTCGGAGAGATCATTGGCGCCGGAGAGGATTTCGCTCGTTGCCGATTTCAGCGTGCCCGAAGTGCCGCGCAACTGACCGACAATGGAGGTGAGCTTGTCTGCCACTTCGTTGACGTCGGACTGGAGCTTGGCGAAGGCGCCGCGATGCTGGCCTTCCATGCGACGGGTGAGATCGGTATTGGCGAGCGCCGAGAGCACCGTGCCGGTTTCATCAAGTCCACGATCGACGCTGTCGACGAGGTTGTTGACGGATTTGGCCAGACCATTGAGCTCGGCATCGGGGAAGGTTGCCGGGACGCGCTTGGAAAAATCGCCATCGATGGCCGAATCCACCACGTCGCCAAAGGCGCGCTGCAGCTCGACCATCATCTTCTGACGTTCTTCAGAGTCGCGAATGATACGGGCGGCCTCCGCCTCGGTCATTTCAGCGACTTTCAGGCCGTTCTCGCGGAAGACTTCCACGGCGCGCGCCATGGCACCGATTTCGTCCGTGCGGTTGGCCCCGACGACTTCGGTATCGAACTGGCCATCGGCCACTTTGTCCATGACGTCGGTGAGGCGGGCGATCGGATTGGTGATGGTGCGGGCGATAAGGAAGGCGACGCCGGAAACGACCAGGGCGACGACGAGAGCGATCAGCCCGGTTTCGATCAGGCTGCGCTGGGCGGCAGCGCGCAGATCATCGATATAGACGCCGGTGCCGACGACCCAGCCCCAGGGCTCGAACAGTTTTACATAGGTTCGCTTGTCGACCGGGTCGGTGTCGGGAGTACGGGCCCACTTGTATTCGATGAAGCCCGAACCGTTCTTCTTGGCGATCTCGATCATCTCGGCGACGAACTTCTTGCCGGTGGGATCAGCCATTTCCGACTGGTCCATGCCGACCATTTCGGGTTTGACGCCATGCATCAGCATGATCGCGTCCATGCCGTTGATGAACATATATTCGTTGCCGCGATAGCGCAGGCTTTGCAGGGCGCTGATGGCACCGGCCTTGGCGACGTCTTCGCTGAACTCACCGGCCTGGGCGCGCTTGTAAAAACCATCGACGATGGAGACGGCGGAATCGGTGATGGATTGGAGTTCGGCGGCGCGCAGCTGGTCACGCGTTGAATTGATCTGCTGCATGTTCATCCAGCCCATCACGGCCAGCGACACGACAGCGAGGCCGACCAGCAAATAGATGCGGCCCGCGATGTTGAGTTTAAACATTCCTATGCCTTCTCACACCTTCTGGTGTGTCGTTATCCGTGACGCTCACGCGCGGGGATAAAGGCAAGCAGAACCGGGACGCGGTTTCTCCGCGCCGTGTCCGAACCGATGTGCCCCCGCACTTTTCGAGCTGTGGCCGTCCATCCACGTCTCGCCTTCAGTAAGCACAAACAGGGTAAAAATTCCGCTACCGGGCAAAACGAAAGGGGCCCGATGGGCCCCTTTGCAGCATGATGTCCGGCTGAGATCAGAACTCGGACCAGTCTTCCTTGAGGGCGGCATTGCCCTGGGTGAGATAGGCCGCGGCGGCCGCCTTCATCTTGGGCTGGCTCCTCGTCGGCGCCGGGCGGGCAGCAAGGCCGGGGCGGGCGTCGAGGGCGAAGACATCGACGATGCGGTCAAGTTCGCTCGCCTGGTTTTCGGTCTGCTCGATGGCGGCATTGACCTCTTCGACCAGCGCCGCATTGTGCTGGGTCATCTCGTCCATCTGGCGGACGGCGGTGTTGACCTCGTCGATGGCCGAAGCCTGTTCGCGGCTGGCGCGGGCGATGTCATCGAGCAGCGCAGTATTGGCGCGCAGCGCATCCATCATGGAGGTCAGCTTGCCGGCGGCATCGGCCACGAGTTTTGAACCCGTGCCAACTTCCTGCGCGCTCTGTTCGATCAGCGCCTTGACCTCGGACGAGGCATTGGCAGCCGACTGAGCCAGACGCCGCACTTCCACAGCGACCACGGCAAAGCCCTTGCCCGCTTCACCGGCGCGCGCCGCTTCCACCGAAGCGTTGAGCGCCAGCAGGTTGGTCTGGAAGGCGATGTCGTCGATCATGCCGATGATGTTGGAGATCTTCGAGGAGGACTGGGTAATCCGCTCCATCGCCGAATTGGCCTGCTCCATCACCGCGCCGCCTTCTTCGGCGGAACGCGAGACCAGACCCGCCTTCTGGCTGGCATCTGCCGCCTTCTTGGCGTTTTCGGTGACCGTTTGAGCCAGCTGCTCCATGGACGCAGAGGTCTCTTCGATGGTCGCCGCCTGGCGCGTGGTGCGCTCGGAGAGATCGTTGGCGCCGGAGAGGATTTCACTGGTCGCAGTTTTCAGCGTGCCCGAGGTGCCGCGCAACTGGCCGACGATATCGGTGAGCTTGTCGGCCACTGCATTGATGTCGATCTTGAGCTTGCCGAAGGCGCCGCGATGCTCGCCCACCATGCGCTGGGTGAGATCGGTATTGGCAAGGGCGGAGAGCACCGAGCCGGTTTCGTTGAGGCCATGATCGACGCTGTCGACGAGGCGATTGACCGAATTGGCGAGGTCATTGAGCTCTGCATCGGGGAACTGGGCCGGCACGCGATGGGAGAAATTACCCTCGACGGCCGAATTGACCACGTCGCCGAAGGAGCGCTGCAGCTCCACCATCATCTTCTGGCGGGCTTCAGAATCGCGAATGATGCGGGCGGCTTCTGCCTCGGTCATTTCGGCGACCTTCAGACCATTCTCGCGGAAGACTTCCACGGCGCGCGCCATGGCGCCGATTTCGTCGCCACGGGCCGTGCCATCGATCACCGTGTCATAGGCGCCGTCGGCGACCTGCACCATGGCCTTGTTGAGTTCCACCATGGGCTTGGCGATCGAGCGGGCGATGACAACGCCGACGATCAGGATGGCCACGATGATGGCGAGCGTGATTACGCCGCCTTCAAGCGCGGACTGCCAGAAGATCGCGTCCACCTGATTGAACAGAATGCCCGAGGCAATGCTCCAGCCCCAGGGCTCGAAACCCTGCGCATAGGAGACCTTGTCGGCCAGCCCGCCCTCGGGCTTGGTGAAGAGATAGGTCTGGAAGGCCGAGCCATTGGCCTTCACGTTCTCCACCATTTCCTTGATGTAGAGCGTGCCGTTGCCGTCTTTTTCGATGGCGCGGTCCGAGCCCTGCTTTTCGGGCTTGGTCGGATGCATCAGCATCACGAGGTCATAGGTATCGACAAAGAAATATTCGTTGCCCTGATAGCGCATGCCGCGCAGGGTTTCGAGCGCTAGGGATTTGGCCTGATCTTCGCTGAATTCGCCCGCCTGCGAGCGGTCGTAAAAGCTCTGAACCGTCGAGACCGCGGTCTGCACCACACTCTGCAATTCGGTGCGTTTGAACTCTTCGAGATTCACGCGCTGATTGTAGAGCTGATAGGAGACGACCCCCATCATGCCGACAGCAAAAATAGCCAGCAGGCCATAGAGCCTGCGCGACAAACTACCCGTAAGCCAATTCAACATTTGGGTTCCCTATTCAATGCACCCAAATCTGACGGCAGACGCTACGGCAGTTCGGTGGTTCTATGAGAGCAAAAATGCGGCTTTGTGATTAATCGGGCGTAAAGGATGCCGGGGCGGCCAACTTATTTTGATGCTTCAAGAAAAAAGGGGCCCGCCGAAGCGAGCCCCTGGTCTGCAACCGGCCCCTGGGGCCGGAAAATCAGTAGCGGTATTCGTTCGACTTGAACGGGCCGTTTTCGCTGACCCCGATATAGTCGGCCTGGGTCTTGCTCAGCTTGGTGAGCTTGGCGCCGAGTTTGGCGAGGTGCAGCTCGGCGACCTTTTCGTCGAGATGCTTGGGCAGCACGTGCACCTTCTTTTCGAGCTTTTCGCCATTGGTCCAGAGTTCGATCTGGGCCAGCGTCTGGTTCGAGAAGGAAGCGGACATGACAAAGCTCGGGTGACCCGTGGCATTGCCAAGGTTCACGAGACGCCCTTCGGAGAGAAGGATCAGGCGCTTGCCGTTGGGCTGCTCGATGAGGTCAACCTGCGGCTTGACGTTGGTCCACTTGAAGTTGCGCAGGCCCAGAACGTCGATCTCGTTGTCGAAGTGGCCGATATTGCAGACGATGGCCATGTCCTTGAGGTTGCGCATGTCATCGACCATCAGCACGTCGCGGTTGCCCGTGGCGGTGACGACGATGTCGGCGCGGTGCGCGGCTTCTTCGAGGGTCACGACCTCAAAGCCTTCCATGGCGGCCTGGAGAGCACAGATCGGATCGACTTCGGTGACGAGCACGCGGGCGCCGGCGCCACGCAGGGATTCGGCCGAACCCTTGCCCACGTCGCCATAGCCGCAAACGATGGCGACCTTGCCGGCCAGCATCACGTCGGTACCGCGACGGATGGCGTCGACGAGCGATTCACGGGTGCCGTACTTGTTGTCGAACTTGGATTTGGTGACCGAGTCATTGACGTTGATGGCCGGGAACGGCAGCTCGCCCTTGGCGTGCAGCTGATAGAGGCGCATCACGCCCGTGGTGGTTTCTTCTGAAACGCCGCGGATGGCGTCCTTGATCTTGGTGAAGAAGCCGGGGGTCTTTTCGAGACGGCGCTTGATGGTGGCGAAGAAGATTTCCTCTTCCTCATTGCCGGGCTTGGCGAGGACGGAGATATCCTTCTCGGCCTTGGCGCCGTTGAGGATGTACATGGTGGCATCGCCACCATCATCGAGGATCATGTTGGGGGTGAGGCCATTGCCCCAGTCCATCATGCGATCGGTGAAATCCCAGTATTCTTCCAGCGTCTCACCCTTGTGGGCAAAGACCGGAATGCCGGCGGCAGCGATGGCGGCAGCGGCGTGGTCCTGGGTCGAGAAAATATTGCACGAGACCCAGCGCACTTCGGCGCCAAGCGCGACCAGCGTCTCGATCAGAACGGCGGTCTGGATGGTCATGTGCAGCGAGCCGGCGATGCGGGCGCCCTTGAGGGGCTGGGCCGCGGCATATTCCTCGCGGATTGCCATCAGGCCCGGCATTTCGATCTCGGCGATCTGGATTTCCTTGCGGCCGAAATCGGCCAGCGAAATGTCCCTAACCGCGTAATCGGTCGTCTGACGAGTCATGCTCGGTCTCCGGAAGAATTTTGGTTGGTCCTCCTATACGCAAGAGACCCGCCGCATTCAACCGGGGATATAAAGGTATGTTTATGTCTTATGAACGGTAATAGAGGCGCCGGCGGCGGAAGGGCAGCGCGCAGAAGCGCACAAGTCCGGACACGACCAGATAGCCGAGCCCGAAGCCGGCCGCGGCATAAAACAGCCCTTCCATGGTGACGGGCACGGCCGGCTGGTAGTTTTCGAGCGTCCTTCGGCCGATATCGGTGTCGAGGAAGGACGGCAGGTTCTTGAACCGCTCAAGCGGATCGGCGCCCTGGATCTTTTGCAGCGTCTGGCTCAACTGGTCATAGCGCACAAAGGTGCGCTCCATGCTCTCGCCGCGATCGGCGAGGAATGTGTCGCTGGAGCTCTGATAGCGGTCGAGCGCGCCATCCCGGTCCAGCCCCGCCTCCTGGGCTGCATTGTCAAAATCCGCGGTCACAACACGCAATTCGTCCACCGCCCCGCCGAGGCGCTGGGTATATTGCTGCGCATATTCAGGAAACTGGCTCAGCATCACCGCCAGCCCGACCCCACCGACACTGGCCAGCATGCGCCGCATGTTTTCATCCCTCTCCTGCCGCACGGAGCAGTGTGCCCGAGCCGCTATTCGGCGGCAACCTGCCGCCTGGCCGTGTCAGAAACGGGGCGATGGGCCGTCTTGATCCAATCAAAGGGTTTTAGGGTTAAATCAACCAGCGCCCGCAACGTCGCCCAGGCCGCTGCGATCCAATAGACCGGCAGCAACAATTGCCAGGGGAGGAGCCGCATCTGCCCGGTGCGGATGAGGCCCACGATCTGGATGGCAAAGGCGATGCCATAGCCAAGCGCCAGGACCGAGAGGCAGCTTGCCGCCCATAGGTCGAGCCGCAGCAATTCGCCACGACCGATGACGAGGGCGAAAAGGCAGGTGAGCAGAAAGCCGGTATGCAGGAGCGGCGATAGGATCATCCCAAAAACCACGATCTCGAACACCAGAAAGCGCCACCAGCCCAGATCCCGGATCAACTGGCGGGGGTGACGATTGTGGACAAGCAGGGTCTGCATCCAGCCCTTCATCCAGCGCCGCCTTTGTCCCATCCAGACGCGCAGCGATTCCGGGGCGTCCTCGTAGGTCGCCGAACTGCTTGTGCCGCAACTGAGCCGCCGCCGCGCCAACCGAACGCCAAGATCAGCATCCTCGGTGACATTGTAGGCGTCCCAGCCCCCAATGGCGCGAAGGCTCGCGAGCCTGAAATGGTTCGAGGTTCCGCCCAGGGGCATCACCATGCCCCAGCGCCCCAGGGCCGGCAGAAAGACGGAAAAAAGCGCGGCATATTCGCCGGCAAAGAGCGCCGGCAGCGCGCCCTTCCGGCCATTGGCGATCACCAGCCGCGCCTGAATGCAATGAAGGTGCGGCGCGCGGCGGAACTGGTTGACGACCTGCCGCAATTGCCCCGGTTCCGGGCGGTCTTCGGCGTCGAAAACCACGACGAACTCGCCCCGGCAGAAGGGTAGCGCGAAATCGAGCGCCTTGGGCTTGGTCAGCGGCAAGGCATGGGGCACTTCCACAAGCGAAAAGCGCGCATCGCCCAGGTGCCGGCGCACCGCCGCCACGGTCTTGGGCGAGCGCTGTTCGACCACGAAGATGATGTCGAGCCGGTGGGCGGGATAATCGAGCGCCCGAAGACCGCGACACAGCTGGTCGACCATGTCGGCCTCGTCGCGCAGCGGCACCAGCACCGAATAGAGCGGCAGGTCCTGCGGATCGACCCGCGCCTCGGGCGCCGTGGCGCGATTGGGGGTGAAGAGGGACGCAAGGCGAATAAGCGCGGGCAGCAGCATCACGGCAGCCCAGGCCGGCATCGCCCAGGCGGAAGCGAGATAGGGCAAGGCAAGCAGCGTCGCGACGAGGGCAAGCACCAGCGCGCCAAAAGCGAGACGCACACCCAGTGTCAATTCAAGACTGGCCGTGGCGCTCGGCCAATGGCGCACGAGCCCCTGCCGCGCCGCAACAAGCAGATCGGGCGCGGCTGCCGCCGCGAGATATTGGCGCAAGGCGGCGCCCGGCACGATACAGAGCCGCCGGGTCAGCGATGGATCGGTGTCGTGGAGCGCACCGAGCCGCATGAGCCCGTTGAAGTCGGGCGCGGCATAGGCCACCTCTTCGCCCAACGTCGTCGCCCGCACGAAATGCACATCGGCGAGACGCTCGATCCGCAAGGGTCCGGCCGAACCGCTGCCAGCCGGAATGACATCGAAAAAGGTTAGTCCGAACGCCGTGGCGCCACGCTCGAGAGCCGTGCTGATATCGATATTGAGGGAAAAGGCCGCGTGGAGGAGCGGGTCGACTTCGGTCAGCAGCGCTTCCTCAAGCAGGCGCCTTGCCACTGCCTCGTCGCCGTCCGTCCCGACAATGGCCCGCATGAGCCTGAAGGCGCGCGGCATGGCGCACCGTCAGGCCGTCAGGGCCTCGCCTTGCCCTCGTCGCAGCGCAGAGGCCGGGATGAGCGCATGGCTCATCCCGGTGGCCCGCCGCACATTGTAGAGGGCCTGCTCGGAAACCTCGATCCAGGCGGCGACAGTGGCCTTGCCGTCGACCAGGACTGGTGCTCCGAGCGGGGTAATCCTCCAGCCCACGCTGGTGCCGTGCTCCACCATGGACAGAGAGGAAACGAAAGTGATGAAGGTAAAGCCCTCCGCGAGGGCATATTCCATCATCGCGCAGAAAAGGGCTGCAGACTCGGGTGCGCGCCGCCGGCCTTCGCGTCGATCTGGACGAACATAAAAGCGCGTCCAATCGGCCCCAAGCGAAGGGTCGGCAGGGAGGTCTCCAAGCACAAGCCCGTGAAACACTGTCTGCAGCAAGTTTGGTCTGTTGAGCGGGGTGATACGCGAGCCGCCAACAAGCTCGTCGCCATCGGTGACGAGGATGTGGGTTGCGTCCGCATTGTCGAAGTCATCGATGTCGCGCCCATCGGGCCGACGCAAGTCATTCCACCCCTGAAGATCAACGAAAATCTTGTGACGCAGGCGGTAGTTCTCCTCGAGAAGCCGAGGATTGTCACCGCTAACCGGCGCGCGGATGATATGCACTTGCATTCCCTTGCCCCCAAGTTGCCTGCATCGTTGCAGAGCATTTGGCACGGCGGTCACGCGGCTGAAAATCGGCAAATCTCCCAATAGCCAGGAGGCCGTTTCCGGCGAAAATACGCGGCTTTTTTCTAAAATTTGAGTCGGCGCACGACGCGTCCCAATAGTCAGTGGGAACGTTCGCTCTAGGCGCGCGCTGCTTTCTTTATCTTCACGGTGTCATTCCCGCGAAAGCGGGAATCCCGTCGGTGCCGAAAACAGAGATTCCCGCTTTCGCGGGAATGACACCGGGGATGGAAGCCAACCGTGCGGGTGGTCCGAAACAAGGACTTTCGCCAGTTTCGAGCCTTCGACCCGAATTCGATCGCGACGGGGCTTTAAAGCACGATCAGCTTCTGGCGGATGGCCTCAACCACGGTGTGGAGGCGATTATTGGTGCCGAGCCGCCTTTGCGCGTTTTCGCAATGCTGATTGACGGTCCTGAAACTGAGGCCGGTGATATCAGCGATTTCCGAGGCCGTCTTGCCCACCGCGACCCATTTGAGCACCTCGGCTTCGCGTGGCGTGATGAGCCGCCGGACGGGAGTGCGGTCCATGGTATTGAGGAAGCGCAGCCGCCCATGGGCATAGAGCGCCAGCATGTGCAGTTCCAAGCGCTGCTTTTCGTCGAGCCAGTCGGTTCGGCCGACCAGCGAGACGACGCCCTGCATGCCGCCTTCGAGATGGACCGGCACGCAGAGGCCTTCATCCATGCCGAAGTCGCGCGCTTCATCCATTACGCGCCGCGCCGAAAAGTCCTCGGCACGATCATAGGGCGCCGCCGACCAATCGAAGGGCAATGTGGTTGCAAAGCAGTTCCGCGCCACGGGGTCGACATCGACATAGCCAAGATTGGTATAGCGCCGGTACCACTCGTCATCCCAGCCCGAGAGCAGCACGAAAGGGCGCACATCCATGCCGCGATCGGGGAGGCCGGAAATGATGAAGCGTTCGAAGCCATACTTGCGGATGGCGTCGAGCACCACCGCATGAATGCCGTGCTGGCTTTCCTGGTTCTGCAGGGCTTCGATCGTCAACATCAAGTCGACATTCATTTGGATGCAGCTCCCCCTGCTGACCCTTATGAGCGCAATTTTGCCGAGGCCCGAAAAAAATTCAAGTCAGGCGCCGAAGAATAGACGACAAATATCTTTCCGGCGCCTGAAAGGTTTAGTGCTTCACCTGAAACTGGTGTGGGTTGAACCGGTAGGCCGACGAGCAGAACTCGCAGACCACTTCTATCTCGCCATTGACCGCCATATCCTCGCGCTCTTCGTCGGAGAAGTTATTGGCGAGCATTTCCTCGATCCGGTCGGCCGAGCAGGTGCAGCGCTCTTCAAGCGGCAGCGCCGGGAACACGCGCACGCCGGTCTCGTGATAGAGCCGGAACAGCAGGCGCTCGGGCGAGACTTCGGGATCGGCCAGTTCCACATCGGCGACAGTCGCCAGCATGGAGCGCGCTTCGGCCCAGCCGTCCGCTTCCTTGAAATTCGGGTCGGTGTTCTCGAAATTGCCGTCGCCCGGCAGATCGGCCATGCGCACCAGGCCACCTTCAGGCAGGTGCTGGATCAGCATGCCGCCGGCGCGCCAGCGCGGACGATGGTCACCCCGCACCGACATCTGCGCCACGGCGAGACGCACCTGGGTGGGGATCTGTTCGGACTGCAGGAAATAGGTATGGGCGACCTCTTCGAGGCTATGGCCGTCGAGTGCCACGATCCCCTGATAGCGTTCCGTATGCGCACCCTGGTCGATGGTCATGGCCAGGTGACCCTTGCCGAGCAGTTCGGCCGGGCTCGTGCGGCCAGCTTCGGCCGCCTTGACCACCATGTCGTGATCGAAGCGGGCATAGCCGCGCATGCCATCGGGCGCGTCGAAATCGACAACGATCAGATTGACCGGACCATCGGTCTGGGTCTGGAGGATCAGCCGGCCTTCGAATTTCAGCGACGAACCGATAAGCGCGGTCAGCACCACGGCTTCACCGAGGAGGCGCGCGACGGGCGCAGGATAATTGTGGCGCGAGAGGATAGCATCGAGCGAAGCGCCCAGATGCAGGATGCGGCCGCGGGTATCGAGCTTTTCAAGAGTGAAGGGCACCACGGCATCATCGCCGGTTTCAGGGCGATCAAGGCCCATGGCGGAAAGGAAACTGTCAGTCATGGTCGTCGGTTCCGTGGTCATTCTATAGGCTTTCGAATGAGGCTACGCCCCGGGAGCGAAACGCGCCACTCTCCAATCCTGCAAAGCCATCATGTCCGCGAAAGCGGAAATCCCCGCTCTCGCGGGGATGATGCTCTTGAGTAAGGAACGGCGGCGCGAAAACGCGCCTAGTTCGTTTCAACCCCGAAGGCCCAGCACAAAATGGCTTTCTGGGCATGGAGGCGATTTTCGGCCTCGTCGAACACTACCGACTGGGGACCATCGATCACTTCGTCGGTCACCTCGTCGCCGCGATGGGCGGGCAGGCAGTGCATGAACAGGGCGTCCTTATTCGCCAAGCTCATCAAATTGGTATTCACCTGATAGGGTTTCAAGACCCGGCGGCGCTCGGCGGCATCGACGTCACCCATCGAGACCCAGGTGTCGGTGATGACGAGATCGGCGCCTTCGACGGCCTCGCGTGGATCCTCGATCAGCTTGGCATATTTGCCGGCCCGTGTGATGTCCTGCATCAGGTCCTTTTCCGGGCTATATTCGTCGGGGGTCGCGATGGTCAGCTCGCATTCGAAGAGCTCGGCCGCGTTCACCCAGGAGTGCAGCACATTATTGCTGTCGCCCACCCAGGCAATCTTGGCGCCGCGGATATCGCCGCGGTGCTCTTCGAAAGTCATAAGGTCGGCCATGATCTGGCACGGATGCGCGCGACGCGTCAGGCCGTTGATCACGGGCACGGTCGCCGCTTCGGACAGTTCGAGGAGATCAGCATGGGAAAGAATGCGGATCATGATGGCGTCGACATAGCGGCTCATCACCTTGGCCGTATCGGCCAGGGTTTCCTCGCGCGAAAGCTGCATTTCCTGGCCGGACAGCATGATGGTCTCGCCACCGAGCTGGCGCATGCCGACATCGAAGGACACGCGGGTGCGGGTCGACTGGCGCTCAAAGATCATGGCCAGCACCTTGTCCTTGAGGAGCTGAGGCCGGTCGCCGTCTTTGAGGCGAGCTTTCAGCGCACCCGCCTGATTGAGCATGCCGCGCAGTTCGGCATAGGAAAGATCGTCGATAGAAAGAAAATGCCTGGGGGTACCGGTCGATGACATGGGCCGGGTTCCTTTGTGACGCTTATGAAATTGGGGCGGCCGCAGCCGCGGGTTTGCACTCTGCCCTAAGGGCATGTCTCCCGAAAGTGGTTACCGGTTTCGGGACAAAGACATGCCGTCTCAGCGAGGCGGAGGGAACAAACCGCGTCGGCGACGCCCAAAATGATAAAACGTCAACATGACGATCAGCTCGCCGCCGGCGCCGCAGCCGCTTCCGCCTCGATGGCGTCGAAGGCCGCCGAGATTTTTGCCATGGCCAGCTCGATATCGGCCTCGGAAACGATCAGCGGCGGCAGGAGACGCAGCACATTGTCGCCTGCCCCGATGCAGAGGAACTGATGATCATCGCGCAGGCGCGTGACCATGTCGCGCACCGGGGTCGAGAGCTTGATGCCCGAGAGCAGGCCCTTGCCGCGCAGTTCCAGCACATAGTCCGGATATTTTTGCGCTAGCTGCTGCAGGTGCCAGGAGAGGCGCTGGCCCATGGCGTTGACATTGTCGATGAAGCCCGGCGCCAGCACACGGTCGAGCACGGCATTGCCGACCGCCGTCGCCAGGGGATTGCCACCATAAGTGGAGCCATGCGTGCCCGGCACCATGGAAGCGGCGACATCGCCCTTGGCGAGGCACGCGCCGAGCGGGAAGCCGCCGCCAATGGCTTTTGCCACAGCGACGATATCGGGGGTGATGCCGGACCATTCATAGGCAAAGAAGCGACCGGTCCGGCCAAAGCCGCACTGCACTTCGTCGAGAATGAGCAGCATGTCATTGTCGTCGCAAAGCTTGCGCAGACCCTGCATGAATTCGCTCGACATGGCGGTCACCCCGCCCTCGCCCTGCACGGGCTCGATGAGGATGGCGCAGGTTTCGGGCGTGATCAGGGCCTTGACGCTGTCGAGATCGCCGGGCTTGGCATGCTTGAAGCCGGGGGCCGGAGGCCCAAAACCTTCGAGATAGTCGGGATTGCCGCCGGCCGCGATGGTGCCGAGCGTCCGGCCATGGAAGGAACCGGAAAAAGCGATGACTTCGTAGCGGTCGCCCTGACCCTTGGCCCAGAAATAGTGACGCGCCGTCTTGATGGCGCATTCGATGGCTTCGGCGCCCGAATTGGTAAAGAAGACCGCGTCGGCAAAGGTGGCATCCACCAGCCGCTGCCCAAGCCGTTCCTGTTCGGGAATAGTAAAGGTATTGGCCGTGTGCCAGACCTTGTCGGCGGCAGCCTTGAGCGCGCTCACCAGATGCGCATCGCCATGGCCCAGCGCGTTCACCGCTACGCCCGAGTGAAAGTCGAGATATTCGCGTCCATGCTGGTCAAAAAGGCGCATGCCTTCGCCGCGCTCGAACGAAACTTCGGAACGGGCGTAGGTGGCATAGAGCGCAGACATGGATTTCTCCCCTTTCAACTTCGGGAGGTGGGATCAAAAGCGTGGCAAACCTGCCACACAAATCAAAAACGCGCCCCTCAGGCAGCGCGTTTGGTGGGAAGAAATAGGCGGTTTTTACCCGTCAAGTCAACGCTCTCGGGCCCAAGTGCCTGATTTGACTCAAGGAATGTTAGCGCAAAATTAACCACTGATTTTTGGGGGGAAAATGCCCCCGACTCTTGATCCCGATTCCTGCGATGTCGTAGTGTCTAACTCGTTGGGGAACACGAGATATCGTGTGGCGGACCCACTCAGCATACGAGCTGTAGAGTCGAAAAGGCTGCCAGGCCACTTTGGCGGCATGAGAGAGGATTCTAAGTTGACGATGGTTACCGGAACGCAGCCCAATGGTTGGACCGACGAGCGTGTCGAGCTTCTGAAGAAGCTTTGGATGGAAGGTCTCAGCGCCAGCCAGATCGCCGGCGAACTGGGCGAAGGCGTCACCCGCAATGCCGTCATCGGCAAGGTGCACCGCCTCAAACTTTCGGCCCGCGCCAAGCCCACCAATACTACACCGCGCGCCCGGCCCGCGCCGCGCCAGGCGCCGCGCCGTCCGTCCGGCCCCAGCATTTCTGCCGGTGTCAGCTCGATGGCCGCCGCCGCCAAGCCGCGCCCGCAGGTCATGCAGCGTCCGCAGGTGATGGGCGCCACCGCCCTTGCCATGTCGCCGCAGATCGAAGCCGAGCTCTATGTCGCCCCGGCGAGCCAGGAGCTCTTCATTCCCGAAGACAAGCGCCTCAGCCTGCTGCAGCTCAACGAGCACACCTGCAAGTGGCCGATCGGCGACCCGCTCTCAAAAGATTTTTATTTCTGCGGCCAGCACAGCCTCGAGACCGGCCCCTATTGCGATTTCCACTCGCGCCGGGCCTATCACCAGCTCGACAAGAAGAAGCGCTGAGTTTTCGGCAGCTTTCAACAAAAACCCAAAGGGCGCCCGCGAGGCGCCCTTTTGTTTGGCCGGGACCAGCGATCCCAGAGGGCTTGGCGCTTCGACTGAGCCACGACGACCTCCCTTCCACCGGCTGTCATCCCGGCGAAGGCCGGGATCCATCTTGAGATTTCAGGGTGGGCGCCGGCCTTCGCCGGGGTGACTACCGAGGGTAGGGACAGTTCAAATTGGAAGTAAACGTTAGTGTGCCGACGCCCGACTATTGGGATCGCGCCCGACCACCACCGGCAGACCATGCCTTTCGGCAATGACGCGTCGGCCTAGATGCGTCAGCTTCAGGCCCTTCGGAGTGATGACCGCAAGGCCGTGGAAACAAAGCCCGCGCAGGATCGACCACTCAACGTCCTTTTGCACGTCCGCCGTCATGGCCAGCATGACGATATGTTCGGGCATCGTCAGTTGCGTCCACCGGATCGGCTCCGCCTTCTGAAAGAGGGCCACTTTTTCCTCCACAACAGCGCCAGGTGTTTCCCCAACGTGCGGGCCGCGCAGGTGGTTGCGCGCATTTGCGTTTCCTGCTGCCGATCAGGCGAACCAAAAAAGAAGGGCGCCGTGAGGGCGCCCTTTCCATTGCCTGATATCGACCAGCCTGCGTCAGGCGGCCGACAGAACCAGCGAGCAGTTGATGCCGCCAAAGGCGAAGGAATTGCTGATGCCGATCTTGCCGGAAATCGGCTGGGCCTTGTTGGGCACGCAATTGATCGCATGCATGGCCGGGTCCGGCTCCAGGAAATTGATCGTCGGCGGGGCGATGCCCTCGTTGAGCGCCTTGACCGTCACGATAGCCTCGATGACACCCGCCGCCCCGATCAGATGACCATGGATCGGCTTGGTGGACGACACGGCAAGATTGCTCATGCCATCGCCGAAAACGCGGGTCAGCGCCTCGGCCTCGGCAACGTCGTTGGCGATGGTGCCCGTTCCATGGGCGTTGCAATAGGCAATCTCGGATGGCGAGACACCCGCATCCTCAAGGGCCCGGCTGATCGCGGCGGACGAGCGTACCGGATCGGCGCGCAACAGGTCCTTGGCATCGCTCGTCGTGCCATAGCCGCGCAGCATGCCGACGATGGGCGCTCCACGCTCCTGGGCCAGATCGAGACGCTCAAGCACCATGACGCCGGCGCCTTCGCCCATCATCATGCCATCGCGACCCTTGGAGAAGGGACGCTGGGCCGTTGGCGTGAGCACGCGCAGCATTTCCCAGGCCAGCATGGACGAGGGAATGACCATGGCTTCCGAGCCGCCCACAATGGCGCGGTCGACAATGCCAGCACGGATCAGTTGCAGGCCAAGGCCAATGGCCTGAGCCGAAGACGAGCAAGCGCCGGCCGTCGCCAGCAGCGTGCCGGTAATGCCAAAAGCCATGGCGACCTGACAGGCGGCCGCATTGGGCATGATCTTCGGGATCGCCATCGGGTCGCCGCGCGTGCCCGAGGTGAACGAGCCATACATGGAGGCCGTGGTTTCGATACCGCCAATGCCGGTGCCGATGATCAGCGCCACCCGGTCGCCCCATTCGCGCGGCTCTGCCCCGGCAGCCTCGATGGCTTCCTTGGCGGCAACGATGGCAAGGGCGGAAAACCGGTCGAGCGTCCGGGCCTGGTTGGGCGTAAAATGGTCCGCCATGTCGAAAGGAGCGCGCGCCGCAATTTTCACGTGGCTGCGGGCGAACTCGTCTCCCTCGAGCCGGGAAACCTTGGGGTCGCCATCGCGCGCGGCCTGCCAGAGCGCATCAACGCCCAGACCTGCCGCCGTCACACACCCCATGCCAGTAATGGCGACCGGTACACTCACTGCGCTGCGCCTCCGGCGGCGGCCTTGGGTGCCATGGCGGCCGATGCCGGCTCGGCGGTCTTGATGCGCGCCACCAGCAGGTCGAGCAGTTCAGCCAGCGTGTTGACGGTGCTGAGTTCGCCATCGATCGGCAGGTAAATGCCGTACTTTTCCTCGATGCCCATGAGCAGCATCACCACATCGAGCGATTCAAAGCCCAACGAACGGAAGCTGGCCTCGGGCACCAGCTTTTCACGCTCGACGCTGCGTTCGGTCATGATCAGCTGAATGATTTCTTCGCGCAGGACATCGTCCGACGGCAACACGCGGGGGGTAGAAGCGGGGGTACCCGTTTCGCTCATGATAGCTCCTCAAATAAATCCGGCTCAGCCCCAGATGTGGGAACCGTAAATGCCAAGGACTCACGCATATATATCGGTGGCAACAAACACCTCGATCACAATACTGTCGCCGGGTGCGTCCACACGGTCAATAGGCTGGTGACGAAGTTACGGCAAGCAGAACTCGGCGCGTCGGGCCATGAAGGCTTCAGGCATCGCGGTTTCCGGCAAGGACGCCAGAAAACACCTTTTCGGCAAACCGCCGCCCCATGAGCTCATGGGCGGCCCCATCCGGATGCAGCTCATCGGGCAAGGGCAGCCGCACATTGTCGTCCGCGCCATAGAGTTCGAGCCCGTCGAGATAGTGGATACTGGGATCGCTGGCCGAGCGTTGCGCCACGATGTCCCGCACCTTCTGGCGGATGGTCACAAGCGTGAGCTTGCCCTTGGCCACCTCCTCCGCATTGCCCTCGGCGCGGAACAGCAGACGACCCTCCGCCAAGGCAGAAAAATCGAACTGGCCCGGGCCGGGCGTCGTTTCGTGGATCGGGCAATAGACCGGCGACATCACCACCAGCGGCGTTTCGGGATGCCCTTCGCGGATCGTATCGAGAAAGCCGTGCAGCGCCGGGCCGAAGGCGCGCATGCGCATCAGGTCGAGATTGACGAGATTGATGCCCATCTTGACGCTGATCAGGTCGGCTTCCGTGTCGCGCATGGCGCGCGCGGTAAACGGATCGAGCAGCGCATTGCCGCCAAAGCCCATGTTTATGAGGTCGACTTCCCCCAGCGTCGCCGCCACAACCGGCCAGATGCCGGTCGGCGAGGTGGCGTTGGAGCCCTGGCTGATCGAGCTACCATGATGGAGCCAGGTTTTTCGCGCGGGGACGGCCGCAAGGTCCGCATCGGCCCGCAAAGCCACCAGCTCTGTCATCTCGTCATGCGGCAGCCAAATTTCGACGAGCTTGTCCCGCCCCGGCAGGTTTTCGAAACGCAGCACCTGCACCTCGCCCGGCTCCAAAACCATGGATGGCGGCGCCATGCCGATACGCATCACGCGCCCGCCGAGCGCGCTTCTTTGCCGTGTCAGCTCTCCATCGATCCGCAGATCGTAGACACCATCGGGTCGCGCCGGCATGCCGGTATAGACGCGCTTGGTCGGCAGCACGTCCAATTCCACCACGCTTGCCGCTGTCCGGAATTTCAGCCGCACGCCCGAAGGCTGGCGCTCCGCCATGGAGAAGCCGGCGTCCTCATTCTGCTGCCGCGCTTTTGCGGGCAGGCGATGCGGCTGCAGGCCCGTCTCCGTCCGCTCCAGTTCCTGCGCACCGAAAACCAGATCAGCGGTAATGGCAAAATTCTTCATGTTGTCGTCCAGCTCTTGAGCGTCAGGTCGAGCGCATCGAGCCCGCGCTGCCAGGATTGATCAGGCTCGGGCTGGCTATGGGCAAAACTGCCGCCGAGTTCGAGCAACGAAAAACCGAGAAAGAAGGAGCCTAGCAGCCGCACGGCATGCACCTGGTCGGCCTCGGCGAGCCCGTAGCCCCGCAAGGCCGCCAGCATGGTTCGCGCCAGGCGCACCCCGCCGCTCCCCACTGCCTGCTCCGCCGAAAGCGGAAACCGCGCTGCCTCGAACAGCCCCGGATGCTCCCCGGCAAAACGCCGATGCACCTCGGCCAGCGCCACCAGGGCCTCTTTCCCCGCGCGCCCCGCAACTGCCTCATCGGCCCTGTCCGCCAGCAGGTCCAGCGCCCGTAGAGCAACACCGGCCTTGAGGTCATCCGAATTGCGCACATGCGAATAAAGGCTTGCGAGTTTTACCTCGAACATCCGCGCCAGCTCCGCCAGCGTCAGCGCGGCAAAGCCCCCCCGGTCGGCGAGGTCGCACCCCGCCTCAACCAGCCTTTCCCGTGTCAGTCCAACCCGCGGCATCGCAGTTTCCTAATGCTAATAGTTTTTATCCTACTACCATTAGGTTTTGCGAATTGGCAAGGGGTCCCGGCGATTGAACCTTCAGCGCATGCTGCGATATCCGCCCGCGACCCCACTGGGCGAGAGCACCAATTGCCAGAGGTTGATCTTGCGGGCGCGGAACATGGCGGCGAAGCTCGACAGGTAGTAGCGCCACATCCGCCGGAAGCGCTCGTCATATTTCTCGCCCTTCAGCGTCGGCCAGGCGGCATCGAAATTGTCACGCCAGACCAGCAGCGTCCGGTCGTAGTCCGCGCCGAAATTATGCCAGTCCTCCATGACGAAGAGGCCTTCCACGGCCCTGCCGATCTGGGCAATCGAAGGGAGCATGCCATTGGGAAAAATGTATTTTTCGCTCCAGGGGTCGCCATGTGTCGTCGAAAGATTGCCGCCGATGGTATGGAGCAGGAAAAGCCCATCGGACTTGAGCAGCCCAGCAGCCTTTTCGAAATAGGCGCGATAGTTCTTGTAGCCCACATGCTCGAACATGCCGATTGAGACGATCCGATCGAACTGCCCATCGAGCGCCTGATAGTCGAGGAGCCTGGTTTCGACGGGAAGCCCCCTGCTCCGTTCATTGGCCAGTGCCGCCTGTTCCTTGCTGACGGTCACGCCAAGCCCGGAAACCCCATATCGCTCAGCCGCGAATTTCAGGAACCCGCCCCAGCCTGAGCCGATATCGAGGATGTGCATGCCGGGCGCCAGGCCCAGTTTTCGGCAGATGAGGTCGAACTTGGCCTCCTGGGCCGTTTCGAGATCGGTCGCATCCCGCCAATAGCCGCAGGAATAGACCATGCGACTATCGAGCATGGCAGCATAGAGATCGTTGCCCATGTCATAGTGCTTCTCCCCGACTTCGGTGACCCGCAGGCGCTGGAGATTGAGCAGACGACCCTTGGCAAGGCTCCACATGACGGCCAGGTCCTTGGGGAAAGCGTCCTGGATATTGCCGCTGACGAGGCGGAACAGGAACTCATCGAGCGCCTCCGCGTCCCACCAGCCGTCCATGTAGCTTTCGCCCAGCCCCAGCGAGCCATCGCGCAGCAGGCGCGCCCATAATCGGTCGTTATGAACCCGCGGCGCCCAAGGTTCGGGGCCGTTGATTTCGATGCCGACGGCACGGAGCCGGCCGGTGACGAAGTGCTTGGCAGAACTGGACATGGCAACACCAGAAGGGGTCGGCAATGCGATGAGGGTATCTCCATCGTTGATTGACGATCAAGTCCCGATGCAACCCGTGCAAAATCCGGGTACCCTCTTTGTTCCCAACCCTTTAAAGTCGCCGCCGGACTTAAGGGGAATCGTCTCATGCATTTGCTGCTCGTCGATGGCTCGGGCTATATTTTCCGCGCCTTCCACGCCTTGCCGCCACTCAGCCGCAAGTCCGATGGCCTGCCGGTCGGCTGCGTGCAGGGGTTCTGCAACATGCTGTTCAAGCTCACGCAGGACATGGAAGGCGAGGAAACGCCCACCCACATGGCCGTCATCTTCGACGCCAAGGGCAAGACGTTCCGCGACGACCTCTATCCCGAATACAAGGCCCAGCGCCCGCCCGCGCCCGAAGAGCTGGTGCCGCAATTCCCGCTGACCCGCTCGGCCACCCGCGCCTTTTCCATTCCTTCAATCGAGATGGAAGGTTGGGAGGCCGACGACATCATGGCGACCTATGCCGTGATGGCGCGCGATGCCGGCTGGAAGGTGACCATTGCCTCGTCCGACAAGGACCTGATGCAGCTCGTCGAGCCCGATGGTTCCATTCGCCTCCTCGACACCATCCCCCGCCCCGGCCAGCCGCCGCTGCGCTGGATCGGCCCTGATGAAGTTTTCACCAAATTCGGCGTCACGCCCGACAAGGTCATCGACGTGCAGGCGCTTTGCGGCGACAGCGTCGACAACGTCCCCGGCGTCCCCGGCATCGGCGTCAAGACGGCCGCTGAGCTCATCAATACCTATGGCAATCTCGAAACCCTGCTTGAGCGCGCCACCGAGATCAAGCAGAACGCCCGCCGCGAAAAGCTGATCGCCAATGCCGAACTCGCCCGCATTTCCAAAAAGCTGGTGACGCTAGAGCAAAAAGTCCCGGTCGAAATCGACCTCGACGGCCTCATCCGCCAGCCCATGGCGCCCTCGGCCCTGTTCCCATTCCTCAAGGCAATGGAATTCGCCACGATCACCAAGCGCATGGCGGCGCTGCTTGAAGCCAATCCCGATGATTTTGAAGCCGATCCCGCGCTGAAGGCCGGCGCGGAAACGCCTGTGCCCGGCGTCCCGCAAAAGTCGGCCAACCTCTCGGTCGCCAAGGCAAAGCTCGCCGCCAATGTCGTGCCCGGCTCGGGCCCTGCCCGCTTTGCCGCCGAAGAGCATGCGCGCATCAAGGCGATCCCGGTCAATTACGACGACTACGAGACCGTCACCACGCCCGAGCGCCTCGCCGCCTGGGTCGCAAAAATCGTCGATGCCGGCCTCGTCGCCATCGATACGGAAACCACCGGCCTTGATCCGCAGACCGCCGACCTCGTCGGCATCTGCCTCTCCACCAAGATCGGCGAAGGCTGCTATATCCCCGTCGGCCACGCGCTCGCCGGCGACCTGCTCTCCGGCGGCGGGCTCGTTGAAGGCCAGCTGCCCATTCGCGACGTGCTCGATGCGCTCAAACCCGTCATCGAAAGCGCGGCGATCCTGAAGATCGGCCAGAACGTCAAATATGACATGGAGATTTTCTGGCGTTACGGCATCAACATGGCGCCGATCGACGACACCATGCTCATTTCCTATGCGCTCGATGGCCCGCAATATAATGGCCTCGACGTGCTCGCCGACCATTGGCTCAACCACAAGACCATCACCTTTTCCGCGCTCGCCGGCACCGGCAAGGGCCAGAAGACTTTTGACCAGCTCGATATCCCCTCCGCCGCGCGCTACGCCGCCGAAGACGCCGATATCACCCTCAGGCTCTGGCATGTCCTGAAACCGCGCCTTGCGGCGGAAAATGCCACGACGCTCTACGAAACCCTCGAACGGCCCCTGGCCCCGGTGCTCGCCCGCATGGAAGCGCGCGGGATCACTGTCGATCGCCAGATTCTCGCCCGCCTCTCGGGCGATTTCTCCCAGCGCGCCGCCGCCTTCGAGGCGGAGGCCTATGAGCTGGCCGGCCAGAGTTTTAACCTCGGCTCCCCAAAACAGCTGGGCGAAATCCTCTTCGACAAAATGGGCCTCGAAGGCGGCACCAAGACCAAAACCGGCGCCTGGTCGACCGGCGCCGACGTGTTGGAAGACCTCGCGCTCAAGGGCATCCCGCTCGCCCGCACCATTGTCGATTGGCGCCAGCTGACCAAACTCAAGGGCACCTATACCGATGCCCTCCCCACCTATATGAACCAGCGCACCGGCCGCGTGCACACGTCCTATTCGCAGGCCTCCGTGCTCACCGGGCGCCTCTCGTCCAACGATCCGAACCTCCAAAACATTCCGGTTCGCACCAGCGACGGCCGAAAAATCCGCACCGCCTTCGTCGCCGCACCCGGCAAGACGCTGATCTCGGCCGACTATTCCCAGATCGAACTGCGCGTCCTTGCCCATATCGCCGATATCCAGGCGCTCAAGGACGCGTTCGAGGAAGGCCTCGACATTCACGCCATGACGGCCTCGGAAATGTTCAACGTGCCGGTGGAAGGCATGCCGAGCGAAGTGCGCCGTAGAGCCAAGGCGATCAACTTCGGCATCATCTACGGCATTTCCGCCTTCGGCCTCGCCAACCAGCTCGGCATCGCCCGCGGCGAAGCCGGCGACTACATCAAGACCTACTTTGAGCGCTTCCCGGGCATCAAAGATTACATGGATGCCCAGAAGGTGAAGGTGAAAGCCGACGGCTTTGTCACCACCATCTTTGGCCGCAAAATCCAGTTCCCCAATGCCAATTCCGGCAATCCCAGCGAACGCAGTTTTGTGGAACGCGCCAGCATCAACGCCCCCATCCAGGGCTCAGCCGCCGACATTATTCGCCGCGCCATGATCCGCATGGAGCCGGAACTGAGAAAAGCTCGCATTGATGCCGACATGCTGCTGCAGGTCCACGACGAACTGATCTTTGAAGTGCCCGAAGGCACAGAAGATCAGGCGATCCCGGTGATCAAACGCGTCATGGAAGGCGCCGCAGAACCGGCCGTGCGGCTAACCGTGCCGATCCAGGTGGACGCGCATGCGGCAAAGAATTGGGATGAGGCGCACTAGATCACCATCCCCACTGGCCGTCACCCCGGGCTTGACCCGGGGCCCATCCCCGAAGACTTTAGCCTACGTGGAGCGGCCAGGGCCCATCATCTCAAGATGGGCCCCTGCCTTCGCCGGGTGACAATCGAGTTTGAAGATGCCTCAGCGTCAATCGACGTAAGTGCGCACTACATCCTTGATGGCGCCAGCGCAGCGGTAAATGTCCTCTACCCGCTCGATATCGTGCCGAACCCCTTCTTTTTCGGCACCAAACACGGTCATGAACCGCGATTTGCCGTTGAAGTGAAGCCTAGCAATGGGCTTGCGATTGTTGTCATCGAATAATATGGCGCAGTAAGATTGGGCGTCGCGCAGGGCAATACGAGAGACTGGCGCGACCTCCGCCGCAATAGCGCGAACGATCATGAAGCCCTGAATCTCATCTTCCGTGGTCTCGATCTTCTTGTCGTCCACCGTTGGTATGGCGTCGTCCGCTCCACCGTCGAACGCAACGTCGATCTTGTGCTTGGCGCGTTGGCGGAAAAGGTCATCGAAAGCGCGACGGACGATAGGCTTGAGTTCGTTCACCACTGCACCGGTGAGCTTGCCCTCATAGAAGCCGCGCGCCACCATGCGTACGAATTCCTCGTCCGGCTCAGCCCACTGCGCTTCGATAAAGCTCATTGCCCCACGAAGATACTTAAGAGATGAGGCGGCTGCCTGGATGGTCTCGATCTTGAAATTGGCCTTGTGGAACTTCTCCAGCTCCTTGAGATCGTTGTCGTCGTAAGACAGAAGATCAAACTTGAAGAAAGGGGCAGCGTCCATCTTGTTGGGCGCTTCGAGGTCGGTAAAAAACCAGATGTGGAGGCCGTTGGTTAGTATACCAATGTTGGCATCGCAGGTGTGGAAATAGCGGAATAGCTGGCTGTACTGGGCGTCGCGCAAATTGGTCGAGACCGATTTGGCTTCCACAAGATACTCGATACGGTCACCGATCTTGCAGGCATAATCGATCTTCTCACCCTTCTTGAGACCGACGTCCGCCACATATTCCGGAATTATCTGCGTCGGATCGAAAACATCGAAGCCCAAAACACGAAGAAACGGCATGACAATAGCATTCTTCGTAGCCTCCTCAGTCTGCGCGACTGCCTGGGCACTAATTGCGCGCTTCGCCAAGTCGGCAACATCTTCCTTAAATGACATTTGAATCCCCCCAATACTTGGAAGCCTAAGGGGAGTTTCAAAGTCTGTAAACTCCTGCGTCTTCTGACACTCGATGTCACCCCGGCGCAGGCCGGGGCCCATCTCCCGCAGGCGCAGAGCCTCTATAGTGCGGCAGAATCGCATCTCAGGGTGGGCCCCGGCCTGCGCCGGGGTGACAGCCGGTGGGTGATGGTCCGCGAAGAAGCGACGTGGCGACTAAGGATCGGCTTGATACGGTGTACTTTCCGCGGATGCCTGCGGCCCGATAATCTCCCACCACAAATCCCGCCAATCCGGATTCTGCTCTTCGATCAGCCGATCTTTCCAAGGCCGTAGCCACTTCTTGATCCGCTTTTCGCGCGTAATGGCGAATTCGATATCGTCGTGCGGCTCAAACCAGACGAGTGTCTTGCACCCATGCGTCTTGGTGAAGCCGGGCATTAGTCCTTCGCGATGTTCAGAAGCACGGCGCAGCAAATCGTTGGTGACGCCTGTATAGAGCGCGCCATGTTTGCGATTGGCCATGATGTAGACGAAGTACATTCGGCTCCCCCAGCCGCGTAACTTCACTGCAGCCAGAGTGGCATTGTCATCATGCACTGTCACGCCACAGTTTTATCTCCGTACTCCCCACTCCCTCGATGTCACCCCGGCGAAGGCCGGGGCCCATCTCCCGCAGGTGGGGAGCCGTGATGGCTCAGCGTGTCGAAGTATCTCAGGATGGGCCCCGGCCTTCGCCGGGGTGACAGCCGGTGGGTGGGTGAGTTGGGGCCTCAAGAGTACCCTGTTACATCCCGCCCCGCATCACCTCCGCCGCCCCCTTCAGCCGCTCCACGCTCGCCTCGTTCCAGCTCTCCACCGCCAGCCGCGCCGCGGTTTCCCTGCGCACAAACGCCTCGATCCGCTCGTGGCCGATTTCGTCGAGCAGGTGCCTTATGGGTGACCACATGGCCCAGTTGGGATTGACCATCCGCATGTGCAGGCGATCTTCGGTAATATCGAAGGTGACATTGGCCGAGCGCGCCAGGTCGAGGAATTCGGCGACATAGGCGTCGGGCATCGGATCGGGAAAAATCATGGGGCTGCCTCGTATTTGATACAAATACAATGCACCTCCGCGACACCGGCTCCGGAAAGCCGGTTTTATGGTGAATGAAGGGTTAAGCGGAAAAACTTGTCCCGTTTATCCCCGCCCCCTCGCAGGCGCTGTAGTCTCCGTCGCATCCACCCCGCGCGAGCGGCCTGCAGGCGATCAGTGGTGGGGGGAGCCGGTTTGTGGGGAGGTCGCCTTCCCCATGGGTTCGGGAGTCAGTCCCTCGCGACGAGCGATCAAGAGGCGCTGCGACTCTGTCCAACTTCGAGATGTGCCGCCAGGCAAATTCGCTCCAGTGGAGCGAATTTAGGCGAGAAGGCCATGAAGGCTAGGCCTGAATGGCCGGCCTCCGGAGCGGCCCTCGCTTCATATACAAAATCATCCGAGGCGAATGCCGCTCCGGGGTCCGCTCAAAACCGGAAGCCACATGGCCGTCCGGCGCGCAAACCTGTCCAAAGCTTCATTTGCAAACCGTTGCCCCTGCCGCAATTGTGGTTGTGCGGCGCATGACACGCGCCCTGGCCCCAAGAGAAAGTGTCGCTCATGTCCTCAACCACCGCCCCCGCCGGTTATTCCCGCGCCCAGGTCATCCTCCATTGGCTCATTGCCGCGCTGATCCTCTTTCAGCTGCTGGTGCATGACGGCATGGAGGAAGCCTGGCGGGCGCTGCGCCGGGGCACCGAGGATGGCGGCAATCCCCTGCCTCACATCATCGTCGGCAGCACCATTCTGATCCTGGCCGCCGTTCGCCTCGTCATCCGCCTGCGCCATGGCGCGCCGCCGCATCCGGCGGGGCAACCGGCCGCGCTTGGCCTTCTTGCCAATGTGGTTCACTGGGGCATTTATGCCCTGCTGTTCATGATCCCGATTTCCGGGCTCGTCGCCTGGTTCGGTGGCGTCGAGGGCGCCGCCATGGCGCATGGCGGGCCGCTGCGCCTCGCGCTGATCGGCCTCGTGCTGCTCCACATTGCCGGGGCGCTGGTGCAGCAATTGGTGCTGCGCAGTGGCGTGCTCATGCGCATGCTCAAGCCCGAAAGCTGACGCCGGCAGGCGGCACGGCAGAAAATCGGCAGGGCCCACGACATTTTTCGCGGGCGCCGCATTTTCTACTTTTGATATATCTGGTTATGCAAAACAGTACTTTGGTACAGAGTTAAGATCTGGCTACGCATTAATACGTGATTCAAACAATTTCCCCACAATAGGTCTGACAATGACTTGAGCGCTTTCTGGGAAGGAAGAGGCGATGATCTTGTCTGAGACCGCCAATATGCTCGCCGATTGTGGGGCGGTTACTTTCGCACCCAATGATGTCAGCGCCAGCGCCCTTGGCACGTTGGCCGCCAAGCTCGGCTTCGGCACGGTGGCGAATTACACCCAGTTCGCCGAGCTGCCGAAAAACCGGCTGACTTATTTTCTGGTCCATGGGCAGCTGCCCGATGGCGCCAAGCAGCGCATCATCCATGGCCTGCGCAGCTCGGACCACGTCTTCCGCCGTTTCGCGCCGATCATCTGTTTCGTGACCAATGGCCCGCGACACCAGACTGTGCCCTTGGTGCAGATGGGTTTTGATGAAGTGCTCTTCATCACCGACCCATTTTCGGACATGAGCCACAAGCTCAGCGACCAGCTGCAGCACGAACTGGTCTATGTGGAATCCGACCACTATTTTGGGCCCGACCGGCGCCGCATCGAGCGCATCGATCCCAATGATCCGCGCCGCAAGCCCGGCGGCTCACCCTTCCGGAAAATCCGCGTCGTGCGCGATCCGCGGATGGGCATTTCCACCATGGACGTGGCCCACTGAAACAAAAGCCCGCGGACCATGCCGCGGGCTCTCAGTTTTTAGGCCACAAGGCCCTTGGTCAGTTCCAGCGCCTGCCGCTCGAACAGCCGGCGATAGATGCCGCCATGGAGTCGGATCAGCGCCTCGTGGTTGCCCTCCTCGACTATCCTGCCCTTGTCGAAGACCAGCAGGCGATCGAGGGCACGAACCGTCGAGAGACGGTGCGCGATGACCAGCGTGGTGCGACCAACCATCAGCCGTTCCATCGCCTCCTGGATCATCACCTCGCTCTCGCTGTCGAGGCTCGACGTCGCCTCATCGAGAATGAGCACCGGCGCATCGGCAAGGAACGCCCGGGCGATGGCGACACGCTGGCGCTCGCCGCCCGAGAGTTTCACGCCGCGTTCGCCCACCATGGTCTCAAAGCCCTTAGGCAGGCCAACGATGAAATCATACGCATTGGCCTGTTTGGCCGCCTCGATGATTTCAGCCCGGCTGGCTTCCGGCCGACCATAGGCGATGTTCTCGGCCAGGGTCCGGTGAAACAGGATCGGCTCCTGCTGCACGATGGCGATCTGACCGCGTAGGCTTGCCTGCTGATGATCGGCAATGTTCTGCCCATCAATGGTGATGGCACCACCATTGATGTCATAGAGCCGCTGGATCAGTTTTACGAACGTCGTCTTGCCCGACCCAGAATGGCCCACGAGGCCGACACGCTCGCCCGGCTTGATGGCAACGGAGAAGTCGCGATAGAGCGGGGTTGCGTGGCTGCCATAGCGGAAGGTGACGTGATCAAAGTTGATCGCGCCCTTGCCAATGGCAATCGGCTTGGCTCCAGCCTTGTCCTCGACACCGAGCGGCATGGCCGAGAGGGCCACCAGCTCTTCCATGTCATTGACCGAGCGCTGCAGGTTGCGGATGTGCATGCCCACGTCGCGCAGGTACCCCTGCAACACGAAGAACATGGCGAGGACGAAGGTGATATCGCCGGCCGAAGCCAGTCCCTGCGTCCACATGTAGAGGCCCGTGCCCAGGATACCGGCCTGCATCAGGGTCATGAGAAGACCCTGGATGGTGCCATTGAGCGTGCCGCGCTTCCAGGTCCGGCGGGTACGTGAATCCCACTTGGACATGACATGGCGCAGCCGGTCCTCCTCGCGCGTTTCGGCGCCAAAGGCCTTTACGACCGAGTTGCAGCTCACCGCATCGGCCAGGGCGCCGCCAAGGCGCGTGTCCCAGGCATTGGCAAGGCTTGCGGCCGGGGCGACATAGCCCACCGACATCAGGACGGTGAAGGCAATGTAGATGACCGAGCCACCGGCGACGACGAGGCCCATGACCGGCCAATAGGAACCGAGCAGGATCGAGGCGCCGACCAGCATGACAAAGCTCGGCAGCAGCGCCACGAGCAGGATGTCATTGAGCGCATCGAGCGCCCACATGCCGCGCGTCACTTTTCGCACCGTCGAGCCGGCAAAGCTGTTGGCGTGCCAATCGGTCGAAAAGCGCTGCACCTTGTAAAAGCCGTCGTGCACGATCCGCGCCATCATCTGCAGCGTCAGCTTGATGATGGTCTGGAACACGAAGAAGCGCAGCACGACGCTGGTCACGCCCAGCGCCGCAACCACGGCAAAGGCGCGCACGGCATCATTGAGCGCCGTGTTCTGGTTGCCCGAAATGGCATCAACGATGCGGCCCGAAAACATCGGCACCAGCACTTCGGCAATGGTCGCGACCATGACGAGGCCGGCAATCAGGGCGATACGCTTGGGCTGGCGGGCCCAGTGGCGGAAGGTAAAGCCGAGCACGCTGCGGAAAGCATCGGCGCGGAAGTCGAGTTTCTTGCGACTCATTTGGCAGTCCGGCCCCGTTCTCCGGCAGCCGGCTCCTCAAAAAGGGCTATGAAAGGCACAAAACTGACCGGTCGAGACAATGACCCTGTCGGGCCGGTCGGGTCTGCAGAAGGAAAGGAAGAGAGAAAACCGCGGGCGGCTGGCCTAAACGGCGGGCCGCGGTTGGCAGGGACCTAAGGTCGGCCGATGCCAAACGGGGAAGCGATCATAAATGCTGTCATGCAACGCCTCCCTAGGTTCAAAGAAAATGAAGCGGTGAACGGTTGATAGCCAAACCGTTCGCCTTTGCCAATAGGTTTTGCGATGGAAATTGGCGTGTGGTGCCGCCGGGGCACAGTGCGCGGCCCGCCGCTCAGCACGCGTGGCCTCACCCCACCCTCATTCCCTCCCCACCAAGGGGAGGGAGGCGCTTGCCTCAATGTCACGGTTCCTTCGTCTCCCTCCCCCTTGTGGGGAGGGATCAAGGGCGGGGGTATGGCAAACGCAGGAGTCGACGTTTATTCGGGCTTCTTCGCTCCCGGTGCGAAAATTCCGCGGGTCTGGAATTCCGCATAGGCCATGGCAGCGGCGAAGGCACCGAAGATGATGGCGACGGCAACAATGAGAACGGTCATGGAAAGCCTCCAAAGGTGATGGCTTCCATATCCGCCCGCGCCGGGCGGCCAACCTTGATTGAGATCAACGGATTTTACGATTTGCGCGGGTGGCGCGGCGCATTGGGGGACGATAGGCTCCGGCCAACCGATTCAACAAAAAGAAGGCTTTGCCCCGATGAGCAATTCCCCCATCGATCCCACCAAACTCGACAAACTCGGCGAAGTGGCGATCAAGGTCGGCCTGCAACTGGCCGAGGGCCAGGATCTCATCATCACGGCCCCTATGGTCGCCGCCCCGCTGGTGCGCCGCATCACCGAACATGCCTACAAGGCCGGCGCTGGTCTCGTGACCTCGATCTATTCGGACGAGGAAGCGACCCTTGCCCGCTACAAATATGCCAATGACAAGAGCTTTGATCGCGCCGCGGGCTGGCTCTATGCGGGCATGGCCGAGGCGTACAAGAACAATGCCGCGCGTCTCGCCATTTCGGGCGACAATCCGATGATGCTGGCCGGTCAGGACCCGGAAAAAGTCTCGCGCGCCAACCGCGCCAATTCAGCCGCCTATCGCCCGGCGCTGGAGCTGATCACCGGCTTTGATATCAACTGGAACATCGTTTCCTACCCGACCCCGGCCTGGGCCAGGCTCGTCTTCCCGAACGATGCCGAAGACGTCGCGATCGCCAAGCTCGCCGACGCCATCTTCAAGGCTTCGCGCGTCGATCAGGACGATCCGATTGCCGCCTGGAAGGCGCACAATGCCAACCTGAAAGCCCGCTGGACGTGGCTCAACGGCAAGAAGTTTTCTTCCCTCAAGTACACCGGCCCTGGCACCGATCTCACCATCGGCCTCGCTGACGGTCACCGCTGGAAGGGCGGCGCGTCGGAAGCCAAGAATGGGGTCACCTGCAACCCCAACATTCCGACCGAGGAAGTGTTCACGACCCCGCATCGCCTGCGCGTCGAAGGCACGGTCGCGGCCACGAAACCGCTCTCGCACAACGGCACGCTGATCGAAAACATCCAGGCGCGCTTCGAAGGCGGTGTTCTGGTCGAACTCAAAGCCACCAAGGGCCAGGACGTGTTCAACAAGGTGCTCGACACCGATGAAGGGGCGCGTCGCCTCGGCGAAGTGGCCCTCGTGCCGCATTCATCGCCGATCTCGGCCTCGGGCATCCTCTTTTACAACACCCTCTACGACGAAAACGCCTCGTGCCACATCGCCATGGGCCAGTGCTATGCCGACTGCTTTGAAGGCGGCAAGGAACTTTCGCCCGACCAGATCTTTGCCCAGGGCGGCAACAAGAGCCTCATCCATATCGACTGGATGATCGGCTCGGACCAGATCGACATCGACGGCCTTCATGCCGACGGCACGGTCGAGCCGGTCATGCGCCGGGGTGAATGGGCGTTCTAGGAACGCCCAACTTTCCCGTTCTCACGCACAACGTCATCCCCGCGAAAGCGGGGATCTTTGTTTCCAGCACGGGCTTCCCGCTTTCGCGGGAATGACACCGTGGGGAAGTTGCAAAAAACTAAAACTTCCGCTCGGCCTGTTCTTCCATATAGGCCAGCTCTTCCTTCGTGCTCTCGCGCCCAAGCGGGCCATTGCGGAAGGGGAAGCGGCCAAAGCGGTCGACCGTTTCGCGATGGGCGACCGCATATTTGAGCTGATCCTCGTCCCCCAGCGCCTCATAGAGCCGCACCGAGGCCGATTGGATCGCGGCCGATTCCGCGTGCATGAAGGGCAAATAGATAAAACCCCGCCGCGGCTGCTCGAAGCGCATATCGAGCCCCTGCCCCACCATTTCCTGGGCGAGCACCAGCGCCATCTTGTCCTGCGCGAAGGCAAGCGGCGAATTGCGGAACAGCTGGCGCGAAAACTGGTCGAGCACGATGATCTCGGCCAGCCGCCCTGAGGGTTTGGCCCGCCATTCCCAGGCCTCGCCCTTGGAGACATGGGAATGGGTCTGGCCAAAGACCTCCGCGATCTTGGCGTCAAACTCGGCCTTGCCGGCAAACCAGTCTTCCGGCCCGTGCTCGACGAACCAGAAGTTCAGGACGTCATCTGCAGTGCGCATGTCTTCCCCCTTGCCCAGTTTGAAGCAAAACGCAGCAGACTGGCTTTTAGTTTGCCAAGACTACGCGAATGCGATTGCCGAAGGGATCCTGCGTTTCAACGCCCTTGTCCAGCCGTTCGATCGGCGCGCCGGCCTTTTCCAGCCGGCCGATAACCGCATCGAAATGCTCGGCGCCGGGCACGGCAATGGTGAACCAGCGCAGGCCCGATGAGCCCGCCGGCGGCAGCGCCGCATTGGGGCCGGACCAGATATTGAACGCCACGGTATGGGGCATGTAGTCGAGCCCGACATCGCCCATGCCAAAGGAGTTGATCAGCAGAAAGCCGGCAAAGCCGATGACGTCGCGATAAAAATCCATGGCCATGCTGAGGTCATTCACATGCACATGGATATGCCCGATCCGCGTCCCGGCAGGCATGCGCGGAGCAAGCACCGGCGCCGGTCCCAATTCGCCCAAGAGGCCATCGAGATCGATCGGCTCGCGCCCCGAATGCGGCTTTCCCTCTGCGGTCAGCGCATAGGTTTCACCCTTTTCGGGATCGCCCAGCGAGCCGCGCCAGGGCGTCTCGAAGGTGATCTCGATGCCGTTACCGTCAAAATCCCAGAGATAGATGGCTTCGCTGACGAGGTGATCGGTCGGGGAAATGCGCACATTGCGCTGCAGCGCCCGCACCGCCATCTGCGCCAGGTCGACGCGGGCCGGCACGTGCACGGCAACATGATAGAGCCCGATGCTGCGCGGCACGGCGGGACGCACGGCACCCGTTTCGAGCACGACCAGCACTTTTCCGCCCGCACCGAGCTGCAAGAGATTGCCGGTCTCGGCGATCAGTTCGAGCCCGACCACGTCCTGCCAGATGGCAAGGGCACGGGCGCGATCGGTCACGGCGATATGGACCGGGCCCAGCGTCGTGCTGAGCGGCAATTGAGGTTTTGACTTCACCACTGTCTGAACGGATGTGTCGATCATGCCGACCTCCCAAAAGGGCTGAACTTGAATTGAACTCAATCTAGGCCCGCGGCATCGCAACTTCTATGGAAACGATACCGAAGGCTTCGTTCGCCCAAACCGCCCCAATCAGCAATCTTCCTGATGTCGTCAATCCGTGCTTTGATCGAGCGGGAAGAGGAGGACAGGATGCTCAGAGGGTTTGCCGTGACGCTGGCCATGCTCGCCAGCATGTCGAGTGCATTTGCCAATTGCTATGAAATGATCGGCTGCGATGACAGCGACTATTTCCAACGCTCGGACCTGCGCCAATTGTCCTGCCAGTCGCTGTGGGAAGTGCGCAACTGGATCTACAAGCAGAACGGCTATTGTTTTTCCACCCAACGCGCCAAAAACGCTTTTGGGAATGAAGGCTGCTTCATCACCAATCAGGCCCAGATAAAACTCAACGCTGTCGAGCGGGAGAATGTCGCGACGATTGCCTCGGTTGAGAAATCGCGCGGGTGCAATTGAGGGTTTCTCCACCCACGCCCACCGGATGTCACCCCGGCGAAGGCCGGGGCCCATCCTGATATATTGTGGATTTGTCGGCTATCGTGGCTGCGTAACATCGGGAGATGGGCCCCGGCCTTCGCCGGGGTGACATCGAGTTTGCGGGCGCAACTACGCCTCACACGCCCTCATTGTCCTCGTCAAAGCCGTTGTTCACGAGCTCCACAATGGCTTCCAGCGCCTCGCGCGCCTGCTTGCCTGTCGCCTGCACCAGAATGGTCGAGCCTGGCCCAGCGCCGAGCATCATCAGGCCCATGATGGAATTGCCATTGACCGACTGACCATCCTTGATGACGTGCAGCGAGGCATCAAAACACTCCGCCGTGCGCACGAAGCGCGCCGATGCGCGCGCGTGCAAACCCTTGCGGTTGACGATGGTCAATTGCTGGGCGACGGCACGATCACCATCCATTTCAGGATGCTCCACCAAGGATGGAATTGGCCACCGTAATATACTTGCGGCCCGCTTCCTGAGCGAGCGCTACCGCATCGGTCAGAGCGAGATCGCCGCGCACGCGCCCAAGCTTGACCAGCATGGGCAGGTTGACGCCCGCGATCACTTCGACATTGCGGTTCTGCATCACTGAAATGGCCAGGTTCGACGGCGTGCCGCCGAACATATCGGTGAGAATGATCACACCATCGCCGCTATCGGCCCGGTCGATCGCCGCCAGAATGTCCTCACGCCGCGTTTCCGCATTGTCTTCAGGACCGATGGCGATGGTCTCACACTGTTCCTGGGGTCCAACAACATGTTCCAGCGCTAGCTTGAACTCATCCGCCAGCGCGCCATGCGTCACCAGAACCAACCCGATCATGCATTCTCCCCAGACGATGACTGCGCCTCATTCGAGGACGCAACCTCATCCCAGTCCAATAAGCCCCCGCTCCCTGCCTCGGGTGCATTTGGGAGCGGGCGCCAGTCTTGCCCCCGATGACACCGGTTGCAAGCGATAAATTGTCACCCTCCAGAGGGTATAGCGATTGCGCCCAGCGCCTCTTCGATCAAGAGGCGCTGGTGTTCGATTCCTATCACACCCGCCTGTGGCACCGGGCAACGGGCGATTTCGAGGCCCAAAAGCCTGACTTTGAAATCGTGCTCCTCAGGCATCCGTTCAAGGGTCGGTACGAGATCAACCACCAGATCGAGCCTTTTGCCGCTTTGATGGGGCCGGCTGACAATGCCGTGACCGCGTAGTTCGATGAGCCCGGCAATGGCGTTTGGGGCGTAGAGCCGGATGGAGGCGCCATCAATTTCGAGGTCGACCCGATCATCGGAAACCAGCGCGGCGTCTTTGCCGCGGGAGCCAAAGACATCGAGGAGATAGAGAGCGAGCAGCGACTTTCCCGCACCCGAGGGTCCGCGAAGCAATATGCCTTTTCCGTCGAGCTGAATGGCGGTCGCGTGGACGTTTTCGCGTGTTTTCAGCAGAACCTCCAACGCACCGCGTCATTCCCGCGAAAGCGGGAATCTCTGATCCTCCGCAGTGAGATTCCCGCTTTCGCGGGAATGACGCCGTGGAGGGAGTCGAGATACTTCAGCCAGCGCCTCCCTCCCCCTTGTGGGGAGGGAATGAGGGTGGGGGTATCGGCCAGTACGAAGCCCAAAATTACCGCCGCGTCTTCGGCAGCGACACGGTAAACAGCGCCCCAGACCGATCCGTCCGGTTCTGCGCCTTGATCGTGCCCTTGTGCGCATCGACGATCTGCTTGGAAATCGACAGCCCGAGCCCGGAGTGATTGCCAAAGCTCTCGGTTTCCGGCCGGTCCGTATAGAAGCGCTGGAAGATGCGGCTGACGTCGCCGGTAATGCCCGGGCCCTCGTCGCTGACCGTCACGACGATCATGTCGGTCTCCGTCGAAACCGTCACCGTCACCGTGCCATCGACTGGCGAAAACGACACCGCATTGTCGATCAGATTGGCCAGCACCTGCGCCAGGCGGCTTTCGTGCCCGGTGATCACGGTCGAACCGCGCCCAAGACGCTTGCCCATGACGACATTGACCTGCCGGCCTGCCGCCACGTCCTTCTGGATGCCAACCATGGCCTCGGCCAGCTTTTCGACATCGACCAGTTCCGCACTTTCGCGCGCCAGTTCGGCGTCGAGCCGGCTGGCACTCGAAATATCGGTAATCAGCCGGTCGAGGCGTTTGACGTCATGCTGGATGATGGCGTTGAGGCGCTCGCGGTCTTCCGGCTTCTTGGCCAGCGGCAGCGTTTCGACGGCCGACCGCAACGAAGTCAGCGGGTTCTTCAGCTCATGCGCCACGTCGGCGGCAAAGCGCTCGATGGCTTCGATGCGATTATACAGCGCATCGGTCATGCGCCGCAGCGCGCCTGAGAGATGGCCGATTTCGTCGGGTCGATCGGTCAGATCTGGAATTTCCGCACGCGCATTGCCCGCCGTCTGCACCCGCTCGGCCGCCGCCGACAGGCGCCGCATCGGGCCGGCAATGGTGCCGGCCAGCAGCAGCGACAGCGCGATCTGCACGCCCGCGGCAATCATGGCGATGCGCAAAATGCTCCAGCGCTCCTGCGCCACCACCGAGTCGATATCGCCCGGCGCCGTCGAGAGCAGGATGGCGCCGACCACAGCGCGCAGGCGCTGCACCGGCACGGCTACGGAAACAACAAGCTGGTTATGCTCATCGACGCGCACGAAATCGGCCGGGGCGCCCTGCAGGGCCGAGGCCACTTCGGGATAGCGCGTCCCCTCGTCGGCCCCATATTCCTGGTATTTTGAGAAATTGTCGCCCGGCGCCCAGGCGATCATGGCGTTCCACCAGTCGAACAGGAAAAAGCGCTGCGACTTTGAGGTGTCGATCTGCTGCCGGATCACCTCGCCGCGCGCATAGATATTGTCGCTGTCGAGGATAAGCAGGCCCTGCTGATCATAGATGCGCGCCCGCGTCCGCGTCGGCGTGATCAGGTTGCGCAAGAGAGGCGCGACGCGTTCGGGGCTGATGGGAAATTCCAGCGAGGGATCGAAATAGGAGAGCGGGGAAACATTGCCCGCCTGCAATTCGATCAGCCGGTCGGGATTGATGGAGATGACATCGCTATCGACGGTCGCGGAAGCCGCAATGGCAGCGGCAATGATTTCGCCCTGTACGCGCAGCGATTGCACGCGCGCATCGATGAGGCCTGCACGCCATTGGTTGAGGTACAAAATGCCCACGACCAGCACCAGCAGCCCGGCAAGGTTGAGCACGATGATGCGGCGCGTCAGACTCGAGAAAATGGTGAAATCGACGAAGCGCCGCAGCGCCACGATGACCTGGCCAAGCGGCTTGAGCGCCATGCGCCAGCCGCGCCTGCTCCCTTTTCCAACAGGAGCAGGCTCAGCGTCCCGCTCGGGACGCCTTCCCTCGACTTGAGGATCGATGGTGGCCACGAAGTTCCTTATTGCTCCTTGAAGCGATAGCCGACGCCATAGAGCGTTTCGATCATTTCAAAGTCGTCGTCGGTCGCCTTGAACTTTTTCCGCAACCGCTTGATGTGGCTGTCGATGGTCCGGTCGTCGACATAGACCTGATCGTCATAGGCCGCATCCATCAGCGCATTTCGCGATTTTACGACACCGGGGCGCAAAGCCAAAGCCTGAAGAATGAGGAATTCGGTGACGGTCAACGTCACGCGCTGGCCCTTCCAGGTACAGGTGTGGCGCTCTTCGTCCATCACCAGCGAGCCGCGCTCGATCAGCGCCTTGCCCGGTACGGGTTCGCCCGTGGGACCAGCGGCAGCCGACGGGTCACGCGGCGCCGAACGGCGCAGGATCGCCTTGACGCGCTCGACCAGCAGGCGCTGGCTGAAGGGTTTTGTAATAAAGTCGTCGGCGCCCATTTTGAGACCGAACAGCTCGTCGATTTCCTCGTCCTTGGAGGTGAGGAAGATCACCGGCACGTCGGACTTCTGGCGGAGGCGACGCAGCAATTCCATGCCATCCATGCGCGGCATCTTGATGTCGAGAATGGCCAGATCGGGCTTGTCGGTGGTCAGGCCTTCAAGGCCCGAGGCCCCGTCGGTATAAGTCGCTACCTGATAGCCTTCCGCCTCGAGGGTGAGGGAAACGGAGGTAAGAATGTTCCGGTCGTCGTCCACGAGGGCGATCTTGGGCATATTCTGCCTTTCTAGTTGCGACGCTTGCATCTTGTCGGGACCAGCGGCCCCTCACGCGACGTTGCAGGCGACAATTACGCGTTAAATAAGGCGGGGCCAAGCCTCTAGCCAGTGCCCGCCCCCCTACGAAATGGCTGCGACTTCCGTCTTACGACCGATTTCGGGATGGCTGGCGGGGGATTGGCCCGCCTATTTTTCTCTCCACCTGCTGCCCCGCGCGGCGCCCGATGGAGACGAAAAATGAGTGATTTTGACCACAACACCCTGCGCCGGGCCATCGTCGAAGCCGCACTATCACTCAGTGCAAACGCCATTGCCCCCCAACTGGTTGCCGATGCGCTCGTCCACGGTGGCGCCAAACTGACCGCGCATGGCGCGCTCTCGGTCGAAACCGGCGCCTTTACCGGCCGCTCGCCCAAGGACAAGTTCATCGTCCGCGATGCCCTGACCGAGGAAAAGGTCTGGTGGGACAATTCGGGGGCGCTCACCCCGGCCCAGTTCGATCTCCTCCTCAGCGACATCAAGGCGCACCTTGCTGGCCAGAACCTTTACCGCCAGGACCTCCTCGCCGGGGCCGATCCGCGCCACCAATATGGCGTTAGCGTACTCACCCCGAGCGCCTGGCACGCCCTCTTCATCCGCAATCTGCTCATCCGCCCGGGCGAAGGCATTGAAACGTCGGACACGGCCACCCCGGTCACCATCATCCACGCGCCCCTCTTCACCGCCGACCCGGCCCGCCATGGCACGCGCACCGAAACCGTCATTGCCCTCGACATGAGCCGCAACGTGGTCCTCATCGGCGGCACGCGCTATGCCGGCGAAATCAAAAAGAGCGTCTTCTCGCTCTTCAACTTCCACGCCCCGACCGACAACGTCCTCCCCATGCACTGCTCGGCCAATCTTGGCCCCGATGGGGAAGCGGCGCTGTTCTTCGGTCTTTCGGGTACGGGCAAGACGACACTTTCCAACGACCCCGCTCGGCCGCTGATCGGCGACGACGAACATGGCTGGAGCGAGGATGGCGTCTTCAACCTCGAAGGCGGTTGCTATGCCAAGACGGTCAAGCTGAGTGCCTCGGCCGAGCCGGAAATCTTCGCGGCCACCCGCACCTTTGGCACGGTCCTCGAAAATGTCGTGCTCGATGCTAACAATGTGCCAGCATTTGACGACGTATCGCTCACCGAAAACACGCGCGCGGCCTACCCGCTCGACGTCCTGCCCTCGCTCGCTCCGGGCAGCGTCGGCGGCACGCCAAAGACCGTGGTCTTCCTCACGGCCGACGCTTTTGGTGTCCTCCCGCCTTTGGCAAAACTGACGCCCGAACAGGCCGTCTACCATTTCCTCTCGGGCTACACAGCCAAGGTCGCCGGCACTGAACGCGGCGTCACCGAGCCGCAGGCAACGTTCTCGGCCTGCTTTGGTGCACCCTTTATGCCTTTGCATCCAACGGTTTACGGCGACATGCTGGCCGAGCGCCTGCGCACCAGCGGCGCCCAAGCCTGGCTCCTCAACACCGGCTGGATCGGCGGCGCCTATGGCCAGGGCAAGCGCATCGACATCGCCTCCACCCGCCGCCTCCTCACCGCTGCACTCGACGGCTCGCTCGACAGCGCCCCAACCCGCCTCGACCCGCTCTTCGGCTTCGCTGTCCCTGTCACGGTCACCGGCGTCGACCCACGCCTCCTCGACCCGCGCCAGTGCTGGGCCGATACCGATGCCTACGATATCCAGGCGACCAAGCTCGTCGATCTATTCCGCAACAATTTCAAGAAGTTCGGCCCCGAGGCCGACGCGGATGCCGGCCCGCAATTGCTGCAGGCAGCCGAATAAAACAAAGGGCGCCGCTGGCGCCCTTTTCGTTTCCCGGTCGGGAAAAACTCAGTTCGGCGAATAGAAGATGTGCGATCCGACTTCGGCCACGCGGCTAAAGGTATAAGACCAGGACGGGCGCACATTGGTGGTGTGGTAGAACAGCACCGAGTCCGGAACCGCACCAATTTCTGCGCCGGTTGCATATTCGGCATAGACGTCCTTGGCGAGCGCCATGGAGCGGGCCCAGGCCTGGCGTTCGCCCGGCGCATCGCCGCGACCATCGCAGGCAAAGGTGAACTGGCAGCGGTAACGGCCCTGATTGGCACCCTGGTAGATCACGCCGCAAAGCGAGGACGGGTACTTGTCCGAACGGGCGCGGTTAACGATGACATTGGCCACTGCGAGCTGGCCGGCAGCGCTTTCGCCGCGCGCTTCGTGATAGATCGCCTGGGCAAGGCAATCGCGCTCTGCATTGGCAACTTCTGCGCGCTTGGCGGTCGGCTGATAGCCGCTGGCCACATAGGCAGCAAGCAGGTCCGGCGTGACCGTTGGCTGATGCGCCGGCGCGGCGGGCTTCATGAAACTGTCGATAGCCGAAAGCGCGGTATTGCCGCCATCGAGCGAGCCACGGGCGATATAGCCCATCAGCATTTCGGTCGAGAGCGCGGGTTGCACGCCACCCTCGGTCACATCGACCGAGCGAAGCTGCTGCTGGCGCGCGACATAGTTGGAAAGCAGAGCATCGGTCAGCTTCTGCTGGCCCGGCGCGAGCGGCACCATGGTGGCGCCAAGAGCGGGCTGCGTGCGGACCTGAGCGATGGGGGCCGGAATATCGAGTGGCAGGACGAGGTCGGTTTCGTTGGCATGGACCATGAGGGGCGAGGCGATCACGCCAACGACGAGTGCCGTCGCGGCGAGTGCAGCCACTTTGAAAGCGGCGCGCGAGAACTTGTGCCCCCAGCGTGAAGTCAATGCCCCGTCCTTGCCCCTGAGCCCTACCGTTACCTCCGGCGGGCCTTCTGGTTGGATCGCATTCGCAATCCGTCTTTGCGGGGGCACCCTAGCCAAGCCCGCAGAGAGATGGAAGCCAAAATTTACAGCTGGTTAACCATGCGCCTTAGCTTCTTAAAACACGGTTAATGCGCAAAGCCGATCTTGAAAACCCATGAAATCCATGGGCTTGCAACGTACTGACCAAAGGTTTTCGGAAGAAATTAGAATTTTATGCGCTTTTTAGCGCGTCTGATTCTTAACAGAACGATGCGGCGGGAACACAGGTCTGGCTCCTGCCGTTAACGTCAAGACGGGCGCAAAATACGCCCGTCCAAGACTTTTCCGTCAGTGCGGGAAGGCCGCCTTGTGGACGTGCACGAGGCTTTCCATCACCGAAATCCCGAGCGCCAGCACCTCGTCATTGGGATGAACGAGATCGGGTACCATCACGGTCTGCATGCCGGCCGCATGCGCAGCGTGGACGCCGGCAAGGCTGTCCTCGAGCGCGAGGCAATTGGCCGGATTGATTTTCAGCCGGCTCGCCGCGGTCAGATAGGGCTCGGGGTGCGGCTTGGGATGGGTCACGTCATCGCGCGTAACAATGGTCTCGAACAGGTCGAGCAGACCCGCCGCACTCAGATGGTGCTGCGCATGCGGGTTTCGCGACGAGGTCGCGACCGCCGTAGGAATATTATTGGCGTGGAGCGCCGCGATAAAATCGTGCACGCCGGGCTTTACCGGCACGCCGCCATGCGAGCGCTCGCGCATGCTGACGCGGCACTTTTCGTCGAACAGGGCATAAGGAAAACTGACGCCATAGGCTTCGAGCAGAAGCTGGTTGGTGCGCTCATGGCTGCCGCCGACCATGGAACGATGGACGTCGTCGGTCATTTCGAAGCCAAGGTCGGTACAGACCTCGAAGACGATGGTCTTGAAGACCGCTTCGGTGTCGAGCAAAGTGCCGTCCATATCGAAGATGGCGGCCTGAAATGGTGCAAGCTGTATCATCTCGAATGATATAGGCCGATTTGACCCGGCACGCCAGACACGAGGGCGCAAGCGAGCCTTGCAGCACGGGCCGAAACATAGAGCCGACATGACCCAGTTTATCCCCGCCCAAAGCCATGCCGACCTTGGCCGCGACTTCTTCGACCCGGTAGCAGCAGCCGATTTTCCCAAGGCGATTCTGCGCCATCGCGACCAGCGCTGGGCCGAACGCATCGGCCTCGGCGACCTGACGGAGGACGAATGGCTAAAACACTTTGGCCGCTTCGAACCCCTGCCCGGTTCGCTGCCCCAGCCCCTCGCGTTGCGCTATCACGGCCACCAGTTCCGCACCTACAATCCCGACCTCGGCGACGGCCGCGGTTTTTTGTTTGCGCAGTGCGTCGACCCGGTGGATGGGCGCCTGCTCGATCTCGCCACCAAAGGTTCTGGCAAGACGCCCTGGTCGCGCGGCGGCGATGGCCGCCTGACGCTCAAGGGTGGCGTCCGCGAAGTGCTGGCGACCGAAATGCTCGAAGCGCTCGGGGTCTACACGTCCAAGAGTTTTTCATTGGTCGAAACCGGCGAAGAGCTTTATCGCGGCGACGAACCCTCGCCGACCCGCTCCTCGGTGCTGACCCGGCTTAGCCACAGCCATATCCGCATCGGCACGTTCCAGCGGCTGGCTTATCTCGAAGACACGGACAATCTCCGCCGCCTCGTCGATTATTCCATCGCCAATTACTACCCGCACCTTGCCGCCGCCGCCGACCCGGCTTCGGCCCTCCTCGAAGTCGTAGTCGAAAAAGTCGCCCTGCTCGGCGCGCAATGGATCGCCGCCGGTTTCGTCCATGGTGTGCTCAACACCGACAATATCAACATCACGGGCGAAAGTTTTGACTACGGCCCCTGGCGCTTTCTGCCGGTCTACGATCCCGACTTCACCGCCGCCTATTTCGACCAGACCGGCCTTTACAGTTTTGGCCGCCAGCCCGACACATTGGCCTGGAACCTCACGCGCCTTGCTGAATGCCTGCTGCCGCTCTCCAATATCGAGGCGCTGGAGCCGGCGCTGAACACGGTCTGGCCCATCTTCCGCACCCAGCTTCCCCTCGCCATGCTCCGCCGCCTCGGCCTTTCGCCACGCGACGAAGACAGCAACAACGCCTTCGTCACCGCGCTCTTCGGCTTCCTCTCGGCCAGCAAGGCGCCATATGAGCAGTTCTTCTTCGACTGGCGCGGCGGCAGCCTCAGCGCCGAACGGGCCGCACGCAGTCCCTCGGCGGAGTTCTATGCTACCGACACCTTCCGGCCGCTCGCGGACCTGTTGGAAACATTCGGGCCGTCGGACGACGTCAATCTCGATCATCCCTATTTCGCCCGCGAAAAACCGCGGACGATGCTGATCGATGAAATGGAGGCGATCTGGGCGCCAATCGCCGAGCGCGATGACTGGGCGCTTTTTCACCAGACGCTGGGAGAGATTGCCGAGATGCGCGCAGCTTACGGCATCTCGATCTAGTCACCCCTTCCACGGCGTCATTCCCGCGAAAGCGGGAATCTCTGTTTCGGAAAGGAGGATTCCCGCTTTCGCGGGAATGACGTCGCGTGTTGGGATAGCTACTATGGCGCCAAACTAAACCGGAGGACCCCATGCCCATCTACGCCCTCGACGGGATCACGCCGGAAATCTCCCCCGAGGTCGGCTGGATCGCTCCGACCGCCGTGCTCATCGGCGCCTGCCATATCGGCCCCGAAGTCGGCCTCTGGTTCGGCGTCGTCGCGCGGGGTGACATCGAACCCATAACCATCGGCGCGCGCTCCAACGTGCAGGAAAACTGCGTCCTCCATACCGACAAGGGTTTTCCCCTCTCGATCGGAGAAAACTGCACCATCGGCCACAGCGCCATCATCCATGGCTGCACCATTGGCGACAACACGCTGATCGGCATGGGCGCCACCGTGCTCAACGGCGCAAAGATCGGAAAAAACTGCCTGATCGGCGCCAATGCGCTCATCACCGAAGGCAAGGAAATCCCCGACAATTCCCTCGTCGTCGGCGCGCCCGGCAAGGTGATCCGCACGCTCGACGACGAAGCCATTGCCGGCCTCACGGCATCTGCCGATCGCTATGTGAAAAACGCCAGGCGCTTTGCTGCGGGCCTTGTGGAAGTACACCCTCCGGGTGATTTCGACCCGGCCTAAACGGCCCTATGGCAGCATAACATCCACGCGCAGCCCTTCGCCGGGCCGGCTCTTGATGGAAATCTGCCCGCGATGGCGCTGCACGATGTGCTTGACGATGGCAAGGCCCAGGCCCGTGCCCTTCTTCTTGCGGCTCGTTTCCACCTCGATGCGATAGAACCGTTCCGTCATGCGCGGCACATGTTCGGGCTCGACGCCGGGCCCATGGTCGACGACGCTGACGAGGTGCTTGAAGCCACCGCGATCAATCGAGGTCAGCGACACATCCACCGTCCTGCCATCGGCGCCATATTTGATGGCGTTGTCGACAAGGTTTTCGAACACCTCATAGAGCTGGTTGCGGTCACCGATCACCGTTACCGGCCCCTCGGGCAGGTCCAGCACCACGTCGAGCTCTGCCGCCTTGGCCTGGGTCTGCAGCCCCTCGCGCACTTCGCGCAAGAGCCCCGCCAGATCCACCGAACCGGTTGGGCGCACGTGCTGATACATTTCGATGCGCGACAGGCTCAGCAGATCATCGATCAGCCGGCTCATCCGGTCGGCCTGGCCGCGCATGATGCCGAGGAATTTTTCGCGCGCTACCGCGTCCCGCGCTGCCGGGCCGAGCAGGGTATCGATAAAGCCCAGCAAGGAAGCCAGCGGCGTGCGCAGCTCATGGCTGGCATTGGCGATGAAATCGGTGCGCATGGCATCGACGCGCTTGAGTTCCGTCAGGCTCTGGAAGGTCACCAGCAGGTGCCGGTCGTCTTCCTCCAGCCAATCGCTGCCGGGGCTGCGAATAGGCGCCACCGTGACGCGGTCCCAGGTTTCGCTGGGCAGCGTCTCGTGCAGCTCAAAACTATGCGGCGTGCCGGTGCGCAGGGCCGCATCCACGGCCGCCACCAGTTCGGGATTGCGCATGACGAGGGTGAGAACCTTGCCCCTCTGTACATTGGGATACTGACTCGCCGCCGCCTGATTGCGATAGGCAACTGCGCCGCGCCGATCGAGCACGAGACAGGCTTCGCCCAGCGCCTCGGCAAAGGCGGCCATGACATCTTCGCCCGGCCCTTCGGGCAGCACGGGGGCGGCCGGTGTCTCTACAATCCGCGTGACTGTGCGGACGGGCATGGGCAGGAAAGCGACGAAAGCCAGCGCCACAAGATAGCCGAGCGCTGCAAAATCGGGCCGCAGATTGCCAAAAAGTACCAGCGCGACAAAAAGGCCGGCGAGCCCCAGAAGGAGCCCGGCATAGTTGAGGATGCGCGCCAAAATAGCCTGGCCACGCAGCAATGTCTGGGGCGACTGGGAATCGTCCATTTTTGACTGCCGAATCAAGCGCTTACTCCCGCCACTTGCGCGGGATCGAAACTTCTAGCACGGTACCTGTGACAATGGAGCGACAGCGTGAGCGATCCCCTAACTGGCTTTGACATCAACAATCCCGAGCTACCTTCCGCCATCAAGAAGGCGGCCCTGAAATCGGGCGGCTTTCCCTATGACGACAAGCTCGACGGGGATGAATATGACACGCAGCTTTATGCGCTGCAAAAGCAACTCGTGCTGCTGCAGGCGCATACGGCCAAGGCAGGCGAGCGCATCGTCCTCGTCTTCGAAGGGCGCGATGCTGCCGGCAAGGGCGGCACCATCAAGACGATCCTCGAAAACCTCAACCCGCGCTTCAATCTGATCGCGGCGCTGCCCAAGCCCAACGACCGCGAGCGCACGCAATGGTATTTTCAGCGCTATATCGACTGGCTGCCGGCATCGGGCGAAATGGTGCTGTTCGACCGCTCCTGGTACAACCGCGCCGGCGTCGAGCCGGTCATGGGGTTTTGCACGCCCGAAGAAACCGAACTGTTCCTCGATGAAGCCCCGGAATTTGAAAAGCGCCTGACAAAGGACGGCATCCGCCTCTTCAAGTTCTGGCTCTCGATCGGCCGCGAAATGCAGCTGAAACGCTTCCACGATCGCCGTCACGATCCACTCAAGACGTGGAAGCTGTCGCCGATCGATCTCGAAGCGCTGAACAAGTGGGACGACTATTCCAAGGCCAGGGACCGCATGCTGGAGCGCACCGACTGCGCCCACGCTCCCTGGACCGTCATCCGCGCCAATGACAAGCGCCGGCTGCGGCTCAATGTTATCCGGACCGTGCTCAATGGGTTCGAGTACGAGGGCAAGGACAGGAAGGCCATCGGCAAGATCGATGACCAGATCGTGCTGAGTGCGGAAGAGTTCCTGAAGATGGATGGGGAGTGAGGGCATTTCTGCTCTCCCCTACGCCTCAACCCGCTGCGTCATTCCCGCGAAAGCGGGAATCCCTCCTTCGGCACCTCAAACAGAGAGCCCCGCTTACGCGGGGATGACACCGTGGCAGTGACGGAGCGCCCTACTTCAAAAACTTCGGCTCCACCAGCGCACCCTTGTGGCCGATAACCACACCGGCAACGCGATGCGCCTCTTCCGCCGCCTCGCGGATCGACTTTCCGTTCAACCGCGCCGACAGATAGCCGCCATTAAAACTATCCCCGGCTCCAGTGGCATCCACCACCTTCTCGGCCGGTTTCGGCGAAATTCGCACCCGCTCGGAGGCCGTTGCGATCAGTGCCTCCTTGGCCCCGTCCTTGACCACCACTTCCTCGACCCCAAGTTCGAGATAGCGCTCAGCCGTCTCATCCACATTCTTGTCACCAAAAAGCGGCGCCTCGTCCGTGTGCGTCGGCAACACGATATCGCAAAGGCTCGCCGCCGCCGTCAGTACCGAGGCCATCACTCGCGGGCTCGACCACAAGGCCGGCCGCAGATTGGTATCGAAAGCAATCCTGGCGCCATTGTCCCGCGCCTTGACGATAGCCCCCAGCAAACGCCCCCGCGCCTTGGGCGCGAGAATAGCAAGGGTAATGCCGGAGAAATAAACAAGGCTCGCGCCCTCGACCGCCTTTTGCAGCGCCGATTTGTCGTCGGCCAGCAGCTTTGCCGCCGACTGGTCGCGCCAGTAGGTAAAATGCCGGTCGCCCTTGTCCTGATGGATCATATAGAGCCCCGGCCGCCGCTCGGGAATGGTACCGATATGATCGGTGCCGATGTCATTGGTCTTGAGGAAGGCGCGGATATCGTCGGAATAGCGGTCCTTGCCCAACGCCGTCACATAGTCGACGTCCCAGCCCTTCCCCAAGAGCGCGCGGAGATACCAGGCCGTGTTGAGCGTGTCGCCGGCATAGCCGAGGCGATAGGTGCGATCTTCGCCGCCGCTCATTTCGATCATGCATTCGCCAATGCTGACGATCCGCTTGCCGGCCATGGCCATCCTCCCAATTCCTCCAAAGGCTTATGCCGGGCGCCGCTTGCGCGGACAAGCCTGCAACCCATAAACAAGCGTACCTAGCCGCAACTAGTCTTCCATACAAGATTGGAAGCCACTATGCTGCGCCCGATTTGTTTGTCCACGGAGCCGTCATGACCAGCCCGCGCCTCAGCCCCGCCACCCTTGGCTCCCTCAAGCCGGGCATTGGCGTGCCGAACTATGATCGGGCCAAGGTGACCCCCGGCATCGTGCATCTGGGCATCGGCGCCTTTCACCGTGCGCATATGGCCGTCTATGTCGACGATCTCCTCGCCCAGGACCCGAGCTGGGGCATTGTCGGCGCCAGCCTCCGCCGCCCGGACACCAAGGAAGCCCTCGAACCCCAAGGCGGGCTCTACACCATCGCCGTGCGCGATGCCGCGGGCACGCATCCGCGCGTCATCGGCTCCATCCTCTCGGTGATGGACGCCAACACCGAGCGCGACGCCCTCCTCGACCTGATGGCGAGCGAGAACATCCGCATCGTCTCGCTGACCGTCACCGAAAAAGGCTATTGCCACGACCCGGCAACTGGCGAGCTCGACCAGCGGCATCCCGATATTGTCCACGACCTCGCCAATCCCGCCACGCCAAAATCCGCCCCCGGCATGCTGGTTGAAGCCCTTGCCCGCCGCAAGGCCGCCGGCATCGCGCCCTTCACGGTAATGAGCTGCGACAACCTCCCCTCCAATGGCGAGACCGCCAAGCGCATCGTCACCCGCTTCGCAGCGCTGCGTGACGCCGATCTCGGCGAATGGGTCAAATCGGTCGCCTTCCCCTCGACCATGGTCGACCGCATCGTGCCCTCCACCACCGATGCCGACCGAACTGAGGTGACCGACCTGATCGGCGCCGAAGACGCCTGGCCGATCATGACCGAACCCTTTACCCAGTGGGTGATCGAAGACCATTTCCCGTCCGGCCGCCCCTCCTTCGAAAAGGTCGGCGCGCAGCTGGTGCAAAACGTCGAACCCTTCGAGCTGATGAAGCTGCGCATGCTCAATGGCTCGCACTCGACCATGGCGTATCTGGGCTATCTCGGCGGCTACCAATATATCGCCGAGGTCATGGGCGACGCGGCCTATGTAAAGCTCATCCACGGCCTGATGACCGAAGAAGCCATGCCAACCCTCAACATGCCCGGCACCGACCTCGGCTTGTATCGCGATCAGCTCCTCGAACGTTTTCGTAACCCGGCCCTAAAACACCGCACCTGGCAGATCGCCATGGACGGTAGCCAAAAACTGCCGCAGCGCCTCCTCGGCACCATCCGCGATCGCCTCAAGGCCGGCCAGCCGATCACCCGCCTCGCCCTCGGCGTTGCCGCCTGGATGCGGTACGTCACCGGCATTGACGAGGAAGGCAACGAGATCGACGTCAGGGATCCGCATGCACTGAAAATGATGGCGATTTCGGCTGATGCCGGGGACGATCCGGTGGCGCTCTATGAGGGCCTGTCGAGCCTGACGGAGGTTTTTGGTACGGACCTGGCCGGAAACGCCGTGTTCCGCGACACGGTCGTGCGCCACCTTGAAAGCCTCTTCGATGAAGGCGCCAAGGCGACTGTGGCCAAGGTCGCTGGCTGATCGGGAGCCGGCGCACTCGCTTTTCCCACAGCGTCATTCCCGCGAAAGCGGGAATCTCTGTTTCCAAAAAGTGAGATTCCCGCTTTCGCGGGAATGACACCGAGAGAAAGTTGGCGGGCCGGAAGGTGCCTAAACCTTCCCCTCCAGCGCCCGATCGAAAATCGCCAACGCGCGTTCCTTGGTCAGCTCAACGGGATTGCCGCCAGCCGTCGGGTCGACAATGGCCATATCGCCAATCTTGTCCCGCTGCGCACCATCCACGCCAAAATCCCTCAGCGTATGGGGCACTTCCAATCGCAGCCGCAGCCCGATCACTGCATGCAGGAACGCGTCAAAACTCGGCGCCAGCCCGATATAGGCCGCCAGCCGCGCGATTTTTCCCTCGATGGCCGATTTATTCGCCTGCAGCACATAGGGCATGAACACGGCATTGGTCATGCCATGATGCGTATCATAGAGCGCGCCCACCGGATGGCTCAGCGCATGAATGGCCCCCAGCCCCTTCTGAAAGGCCGTCGCCCCCATGGCCGCCGCGCTCATCATATGGCCGCGCGCCTCGATATCGTTCGGGTTCGCCGCCACCTTGGGCAGGTTTTCAAACACCAGCCGAATACCCTCGACCGCAATGCCATCGGCCAGCGGGTGGTAGCCCGGCGCACAGTAGGCTTCGAGGCAATGCGCCAACGCATCCATGCCCGTACCCACGGTGATGAACTTCGGCATGCCCACCGTTAGTTCGGGATCGGCGATGACGACCTTGGGCATCATCAGCGGATGAAAAATCACCTTCTTGGTATGCGTCGTCTCGTCGGTGATGACGCCGGCGCGCCCCACTTCCGAACCCGTCCCCGCCGTCGTCGGCACGGCGACGATCGGAAAAATCCCCTTGGGATCGGCCCGCGTCCACCAATCGCCAATATCCTCAAAGTCCCACATGGGCCGCGTCTGCCCGGCCATGAAGGCAATCACCTTGGCCGTATCGAGCCCGGAACCACCGCCAAAAGCGATGACCCCGTCATAACCGCCCTCGCGCAGCACTTTTATGCCGGCCTCGACATTGGCCGAAATCGGGTTGGGTTTCACATCGGAGAAAAGCCCAACCTCGATGCCCCCAGCCTTCAAATCTGCCAGCACTTTTTGCGTTACCGGCAATGCCGCCAGCCCCGCATCGGTCACCAGCAGCGGCTTCTTTATTCCCGCCACCTTCAACGCATCGGGCAATTCGGCAATACGCCCCGCCCCGAAGCGGACGGCGGTCGGATAATTCCAGTTGGCTTTGGTCATGCTAGCCTCTTGTCCCTAACTAACTCTCCGTCGTCATTGCCGGGCTTGTCCCGGCAATCCATCTCACCTCCGCTGGGGACCACCGGGACAAGCCCGGTGGTGACGATAGAACGGAGAGAAGTCCTGGCGCCTCGAACCACGAGGGCATGGCACTCAAACCCGCCGGAGATGAAAACTCTTGGGCTGGGTCAAATTGTGGTAGCCGATCTCGCTCAGGCCCCCGCCCTTGCCGGTGTCTTTCACACCGGTCCAAACGAGCGCGGGGTCAAGATAGTCGCAGCGATTGGCGAAAACCGTGCCGGTCTCCACCTCGCCGCCGATCCGTCCGGCGGCAGCAATATCTGCCGTCCAGATCGACGCCGTCAGCCCATAGGGACTGTCATTCATCAGCGTAATCGCCTCGGCATCATCAGCCACCTTCATGATGCCCACAACCGGCCCGAAGCTTTCTTCGCGCATGACGCTCATCTGGTGATTGACCCCCGTCAGCACTTCCGGCGCGAGGTAAGGCGAACCCGCCATATCGCGCGTGTCACCCCAGTTGAGATGCCTCCTCGCGCCGCCGCGCACGGCTTCTTCTGTCTGCTGACGCACATGATCGGCAAAGTTGCTGCGCGCCATGGGACCGACAATGGTGTCGGGATCGAGCGGATCGCCCAGAGTCCAGCCCCGCGCCTGCTCAAGGAACCGTTCGACAAAACCGTCAAAAGCCTCGGCATGCACATAGATGCGCTCGACGCCGCAGCACGATTGCCCGGAATTGAAAAAGCTGCCATCGACGAGGTTTTCGGCGGCAAAATCGAGATTGGCATCGGCGCGGACATAGGCCGGGTCCTTGCCACCAAGCTCAAGGCCCAGTGTGGCAAAAGTCCCGGCCGCCGCCCTCTCGATCCGCCGCCCGCCTTCCACCGATCCGGTGAAATTGATGTGGTCGATCTCGCCCGACCCAACGAGTTTTTCCGTGTCGGCATGGCCAAGCACCAGGTTCTGGAAAATGCCCTCCGGCAGTCCGCCGGCCTTCGCCGCCGCCGCAAAGCGCTCGCCGGCCAGCAGCGTCTGGCTCGCATGTTTTAGGAGCACCGCATTGCCCGCCACCAACGCCGGAACGATGGAATTAACCGCCGTCAGGAACGGATAATTCCAGGGCGCGATAACCAGCACGACGCCCAGCGGTTCATGCGCGATATAGCGCACAAAGCCCTCTTTCTCGGGCCGCATGGAGGGCGCCAGCGTCGTCTCGGCGATGCCAAGCATATGCCGGCTGCGTTCCTCGACCCCGCGCTTTTCCGCGCCAAAGCGGATCGGCCGCCCCATTTGCCAGGCGAGTTCAGGCACGATCTCGTCGTTCATGGCGAGCAGCGCATCGACCATGCGCCCCACCGCCGCAACGCGCTCGGCCACCGCCACCGCACGCCAGACCCGCTGCGCCGCCTTGGCCCGGCTTACGGCCGCAGCGATGGCAGCCCCATCCAGCGTCTGCCGCTCGGCAAAGACTTTTCCGCTCACGGGAGAAATGATCTGGACCGTCTCGGTCATGCTTTTATTCCGTTCAAACTCAATGTCATTTTCGGGGGAGCCAACCGGCACTCCCCCTTCCTCCGTCACTACCGGGCTTGTCCCGGTAGTCCATGCCAGCCGCGAGATGGATTGCCGGGACAAGCCCGGCAATGACGACTAGGGATGATCCTCATCGAGGACGAACATCCCTCAGCTCCGCTCGAACCCACGCTTGCGCTCCCAGTCGGTCACGCGGCGATCATATTCGAACTGCTCCCAATTGCCCGTGTGCACATAGTGTTCCACCACCTCGGCCCCGAAAGCCTCGCTGAGCATTTTTGATCCCTTGAGCGCCGCCACCGCATCGCGAAGCGTCTTATGCACCTCGCGCAGCTTTTCGCCCGAATAGGCATCACCCGAAAAGGCCGGCTCCAGCGTGAGCTTGTCCTCGATCCCCTTCAGCCCCGCCGCCAGCAGCGCCGCAAAGGCGAGGTATGGATTGAGATCGGCCCCACCAATGCGGCACTCGACGCGCACGCCCTTGGTGTTCTCGCCGCAAAGCCGGAAGCCTGCCGTGCGGTTATCGCTGCTCCAGATCGCCTTGGTCGGTGCAAAGGTGCCGACCTGGAAGCGCTTGTAGGAATTGATATAGGGCGCAAGGAAATAGGTGATGTCGCCGGCATAGGTAAGAAGCCCCGCCATGAAATGCTTCATCAGCCCCGACATGCCAAGTTCGTCGCTCTCGTCGATGAACTGGTTTTTTCCATCTTTCGCCAATGACATATGGATATGCGCCGAAGACCCGGCGAGATCATAAGCCCACTTGGCCATGAAGGTGACGGCCTTGCCCTGGCCGAAGGCGATTTCCTTGGTGGCGTTCTTGATGACCACATGCCGGTCGGCCATGGTGAGCGCCTCGGCATAGCGGACGTTGATTTCTTCCTGGCCCGGCCCCCATTCGCCCTTGGAGTTTTCGACCGGAATGCCCGAGGCATGCAGCTGATTGCGCAGCGCCCGCATCACCCCTTCTTCCTTGGTCGTCTGGAAGATGTGGTAATCCTCGATGTAATATCCGGCCGCCGTCAGGTTCTGATAGCCCTTCTCATGGGCCGATCGGAACGTCTCGTCGAAGAGATAGAATTCGAGCTCGCTGGCAAAATTGGCCGAAAGCCCCAGCGCTTCCAGTCGCGCCAATTGCTTCTTCAAAATGCTGCGCGGCGCATGCGGAATGGGTTCGTGATGATGGTGGTCGACGAGATCGGCCAGCACCAGTGCCGTTCCCTCAAGCCATGTACATTTCATCAATGTGGAAATGTCGGGCTTCATGACGAAGTCGCCGTAGCCCTTGCCCCAGTTTGCCGCCGCATAGCCGGGCACCGGTTCCATGTCGATATCGTCGGCCAGCAGGTAATTGCAGCCATGGGTCTCGTCCATGGCGCCCTCGAGAAAGAATTCTGCCTGAAAACGCTTGCCGATCAGCCGTCCCTGCATGTCGGGAAAGGCGACCAGCACCGTGTCGATGCGCCCGGCGGCGACGTCTGCGCGAAGAGTGTCGAGCGAATAGCTCAATTTTATTCCCTCAGTTTCTGTCCCTCCCCAAGCACCGCGTCATTCCCCCGAAAGCGGGAATCTCCCTTGGCGGCGGCTGGGGTTTCCCGCTTTCGCGGGAAGACGTTGTGGATGGAAGGCGCAGCGGTGCCGCGCCTTCCCAATTTGGTCAGGCCTTTGGTGCCACCGCCGCCGCGACCGCGGCATCGCCGCGATGCTCAAGCGCGAACTCTTCTTCGGGCGAGAGGATCAGCTTGTTGCGCCCCACCAGGGCGAAATAGATGATGCCCACCGCACACCAGGCGATCACCCAGATGACGCCCTTGAAGAAGTTCGGGTCCTGCAGCTGGTAGAACAGTGTCACCGTGGCGATGATGATGGTCACGGTGGCCCCCGGCACGCCGAGCGGCGAGCGGAAGGGGCGTTCGATATTGGGCTGGTTGCGCCGCAGAAGGATGAAACTGATCCCCTGCATGATGTAGCTCAGCATGGCGCCGAACACGGCCATATTGAGCAGCACGGTGCCGATGAGATCGTCGCCGAGCTGGGTTTCCCCCGAGCCGCCGCCGCCATTGGCAAACCAGATCACCAGCATGACGGCGAGGCCGAGCAACGCGCCCGAAATCATGGCCACATGCGGGGTCTTGTACTTTTCATGCGTGACCGACAGCCCCGAAGGGAAATAGCCGGCACGGCTCAGCGAATAGACCTGCCGCCCCTGCGCATAGAGAATGGTGTGGAACGAGGCGATAAGCCCCGTCAGCGCCACCAGCCCCAGCACCACCGCACCCGCATCGCCATAAATGGCCCGGAAGCCGTCGAGCAGCGGTTCGAGCGAAGAGCCGAGCGCAAAACTGCCGATGCCGTTCACCGATGGGTTGAGCAGCACGATCATGAAGGCCGAGAGCAGGAGCGTCGCAAATCCGAGCAGAATGCCACGCGGCAGATCGCGCTTGGGATCGACCGATTCTTCGGCGGCCAGCGGCACCTGCTCAATGGCAAGGAACAGCCAGACCGCGAAGGGGAGCGTTGCGAGCACACCCTGCCAGCCGAAGGGGAACCAGGAGCCGTTGCCATCGGGCAATTCGACCGCCTTGCCGTCCTCGCCAACCCCGATATTGAGCGCCCAGCGGCCAAAATCCATATTGGGAATGGCCGAGATCCAGAACACCACCAGCACGGCCAGCGAGATCAGGGTGACGACCAGCGTCACCTTGTAGCTCAGCGCCACGCCATAGATGTTGAGCGCCAGAAACACCGCGAAGAAGACGATCCAGAGGATCGGATAAAGCGCGGTATCCATGCCCGTGATCGAACCAAAATAGCCCGAAATAAAGGTGACGATCACCGCCGGGGTCAGCACATATTCGACATTCTCGAAAAGCCCGGTGACGAAGCCACCCCATGGCCCCATGGAGGTACGCGCGAAGGAATAGGCCGCCCCCGTATGCGGCAGGGCCGGGCTCATTTCGGCAATGGAGGAAACGAGGCCCAGATACATCACCGCGATGATGGCGCCGGCCACCAGCATGCCGCCCCAGCCACCGGTCGCAAAACCAAAGTTCCAGCCGGAAAAATGGCCTGAAATCACCGCGCCCACGCCGAGCGCCCAAAGCGACCAGATGCCAGCATAGCGCTGCAGCCCCCGCTTTTCGAAATACGACTTGTCTCGTGTCGCATAAGCGACACTTCCCACCTTCTTGGTATCAGCCATGGTCCCTGTCCCCTTGGTTATGCTGAACCCTGTGTGTCCCGCCTAATGCGTCCGGGCCTGTTGTCGCGCCTCGCGCGCATGCTGCAGGCTCCGCGCGATGAGGCCAGCCCATTGGCCAACCCCGTCTGGCGAGAGAATTTCGTCGTTACGGATTTCGATCATGGTGGCTTCGAGCCCGCGCCCGTCGCCATGCTTTTCGAGCGTGAGCGTCACGCCATTGAGCGCGGCATAGGGCTCGTTCCAGCCGATATTGAGTTCGGGCCGCTCCGCCGCCATGGCATCGCGAAAAGCGCGGGTAAAGCGGTCGTCCCGCCCATGGATGACGCCGATGGGCCAGGGCCGCTTTTTGCCTAGAAAGACGGGGGTAAACGAATGCATGCAGACCACGATGGTCTCCACGCCCGCATGGCGGCGCGCTTCGAGCAGGACGTCGATGGCGCCGTGAAAGGGTCGATGATACTGGGCGATACGATAGTCCCGTTCTTCAGTCGTAATGTTTTCATTGGCCGCAATGCGCGTGCGCTCGGAGAGCGTCCAGATCAGGTCCGGCGCATCGAGGGCGCGATTACAGTCGATGATGAGGCGCGACACGGTGGATTCGACCAGCGGGGCATCGAGCAGCGCCGACAGTTCCCGGCTCACCGCCAGCGCGCCCGGATCCCAGGCGATATGGCTCAGCCTTTCGCTAGCCGACAGGCCGAGATCCCCATAGCGCTCGGGAATACGGTTGGAGGCGTGGTCGCACAGCAGGACGAAGGGCGAAGCCCCCCGCGCATTGGTCACCAGAACCGATTTCTGCGCCTCGCTGTCCATATTCCCTCTATAGGCAAGCGATCAATTTCTGTAACAGTAGTTCCACAACCATAATCTGTGTCAATATTGAAACGCAGAATTCAGGGGGCCGAATGGAGGGCAAGACCGTCGCCGCGCGGATTCACGATCTCGACGAGCAGCTGACCGCTGCCGGGCGAAGAGCCGCGCGCGGGCTTTTGGGCAATTATCCGCTGCTCGGCCTCGCGCCGGTCGCCGAGTTCGCTGCGGGCGCCGGGGTCAGCGCCGCCACCATCGTGCGTTTCGTCGCGCAATTGGGCTTCAAATCCTATCCCGATTTCCAGCGCGCCCTGCGCGAAGAGCTGGAAGAACGCTCGAAATCGCCGCTGCAGCGCGGCGCGACACCCCCGGGTCATGCCGGCGAGGCGCCCTATCTCTCGGCCTTCCTCGCCCAATCGGCCCGCCGCATGGAAGAAACAGCGGCCCTGATCTCGCCCGGTGAATTCGAGACCGTCTGCCGGCGCCTGGCTGAAACCAAGCGCGCCTGCTACCTCGCCGGCGGCCGCTTTACCGATTTTCTCGCCGGGTATCTGGAAGCCCATCTCCGGCTCATCCGCCCCGGCACCCGCCGCCTCGACGGGCGCCCCGCCACATCGGCCGACCAGCTTATCGACGTCAAACCGGGCGACCTCGCCATCCTCTTCGACGTCCGCCGCTACGATCCGGCTATGCTCGACATTGCCCACACACTCTCCCGGCGAAAAGCGCACATCGTCCTTATCACCGACGAATGGCTGAGCCCCATCGCCCGCCACGCCCGCTATTGCCTCCCCTGCCGCACCGAAACCGGCCGCACCTGGGACGCTAATGCCGTGCTGCTCGGGCTGGTTGAGGCGATCATTGCAAGGGTGACGGAACTGGGCTGGGAGACGGCCAGCGAACGCATCGGAGCGCTGGAGGGGGAGTAGGCGCTCGTTTGTTGCGCGTGCTTCCATCCGTTGCTACTCGTCTGCGATGAAGAACATCATGCACACGCGCCGGGCATTTATTAGGGACAGTCTCTCTTTGTCCGGCGCAGTGCTGGCCGGAGGCGCGTCGCTGATGAGCATTCCTCCCACCTTCGCCCAGAGCAACGGCGCTTCGTGGCGTATGCCCGATGAAGGCGATCCGCATGCCGCAACCTGGATGGCTTTCGGCCCCAGTGCAAAAATCTGGGGCCGCGATCTGTTGCCGGACGTGCGGGAAAACCTCGCCACCATCGCCAGAACGATCGCCGTCTATGAGCCGGTCAACATGCTGGTGCGGCAGGAAGACTTCGACCTCGCCTCGGACCTCTGCGGCCCCACAGTGAACCTGATCGTCATGCCGATCGACGACCTGTGGATGCGCGATACCGGACCCGTTTTCGTGAGGGATCAGACCGGCAAGATCAGCGGCGTCGATTTCAACTTCAATGGCTGGGGCGACAAGCAGGCCCATGCGCGCGACGCCAAGGTTGCCAGTTTCGTTGCCGGGGAAGCGCAGGCGCCTGTCCTCAATACCAGGCTCGTGCTCGAAGGCGGGGGCATCGAGGTTGACGGCCAGGGCACGGCAATCATCACGGAGAGCTGCGTACTCAACCCAAACCGAAATCCGGGCGTCAGCAAGGAGCAGTGCGAGGCCGAATTGTCCCGGCTTCTGGGGCTGGAAAAGATCATCTGGCTGCCTGGGATCAGGGGCAAGGACATTACCGATGGCCACACCGATTTTTATGCCCGCTTCGCGCGCCCCGGCGTTGTGGTTGCTGGCCTTGATCTCGACCCGGCTTCCTTTGATCACCCTGTTACCAAGCGACATCTGGAAATCTTGCAGGCCTCTACCGACGCACAGGGGCGCAGCCTCGAAGTGGTCACGCTGCCCGGTCCATCATTCGTGCGGGAGGAACTTGAGACCGACGATTTCGCGGCGGGCTATATCAACTTTTACCTCTGCAATGGCGCCGCGATCGCCCCCGAGTTCGGCGACGACGACGCCGATGGCCATGCCTACGACACGCTGCAAAAGCTGTTTCCGGATCGAGAGATCGTGCAGTTGAACATCGATGCCATTGCGGCCGGGGGTGGCGGCATCCACTGCACGACACAGCAGCAGCCTCTCTGAGTGCGGGGTAACCATCCCCCTGTGAACGCCGCAATTTTCTGCTAGCTAGGGCGCAGGAGGACAACCATGCGCATTATCGACACCCACCTTCACCTCATCTATCCCGACCGGCTTTCCTACCCCTGGCTCGGCAACGCTCCGGCCATCAACAAGCCGTGGAGCGTAGAGGCCTATTGGGCCGAGGCGAAGCCACTGGGCGTCGAAGCCGCATTCCATATGGAGGTAGATGTCGCTGAAGCCGATATCTTGGCCGAGACCGAATTCGTCCTCGGCCTCCCCGGCATCACGGGCGCCATCGCGGCGTGCCGCCCCGAGCATGCGGATTTCTCGGCCCAGCTCGAAAAACTGCTCGCCGTTGGCAAGGGGCGCATAAAAGGCCTGCGCCGCATTCTCCACGAAGTGCCGGACGATGTCAGCGAACCCCAACTCTTCGCCGACAATCTGCGCCTCCTCGCCCAGCATGGGCTCACTTTCGACCTATGCCTCCGCGCCGATCAGCTGTATCTGGGCGTCGCGCTGGCGAAAAAAGTCCCCGAAGTGACCTTCATCCTCGACCATTGCGGCAATCCCGACATCAATGGCATTGGCCTCGACCCATGGCGGCAGAGTCTCAGGCAAGTCGCCGCCCTGCCCAATGTCATGGGCAAGGTTTCGGGCATCGTAAATCACTGCGATCCGGACTGGACCCATGAAACCCTGCGTCCCTATGTCGAGCATGTCATCGACAGCTTTGGCTGGGACCGCGTCGTCTGGGGTTCGGACCATCCGGTCGTCACTCTCACCGGCTCGCTCACCCGCTGGGTCGAAGCGGCACGCGAGATCGTTGCGGGCGAAACCACCGAGAACCAGGAAAAGCTCTTTTCCCGGAATGCCGAGCGCATCTATCGCGTGGCGTAGGGTTGGATGGCGTTTACCTGACGCTCAGCCGAAAATGGCGGCTTGCGAGAACCGGAGCGGAGCGTACGTTGGTACGTGAGCGCTGGCGTTTGCAGGCGAGTGTCAGGTGAGCGTCGCCGACCCTAATCGTTTGTCGCTATAACAAATTGTATTGCAGCCCCTCCAAGTGCGTGAGATTCTGCACAAGGAGGAATTGGGGAGAGACTTTATGGCCCAGAGTGCTGACCGCATCGCGGTCTCCACCTGGTCGTTGCATCGCCTTTTGGGCACGACCTATCCGCATGATTTGACCACCAGCGCCGTTGGACCGGGCGACGACACCTATGGGGAAGGCAGCGAGTCGCTGCTCGGCCTGCCCTCGGTGCTCGCCAATCATGGCTATCACCGGCTGGAGATCGTCTCCTTCCACATGCGCAGCCGCGATTCCATTTATCTCGCCGAACTGCGGGACCAGCTGAAGGTCTCGGAAGTGACGCTTCAGACCCTGCTGATCGACGCCGGCGATATCACCCATCCCGAGAATGGCGCCCGTGACGAAGCCTGGATTGCCGGCTGGCTCGACGTTGCCAATGAACTCGGCGCCGAAAATGCCCGCATCATTGCCGGCAAGCAAAAACCAAGCAGGGCCAATATCGACCACTCCGTCGCCGCGCTCAAACGCCTCGCCGCCGGCAATGCCGGATCATCGGTGCGGCTGGTGACGGAAAACTGGTTCGACCTGCTCTCCACGCCGGAAACCGTGCACGAAGTGCTCGATCGGCTCGAAGGCAAGGTCGGCCTTTTGGGCGATTTCGGCAATTGGGGCGGCGACAGCAAGTACGAGGATCTCGCCTCGATCTTTGCGCGGGCCGAACTCTGCCACGCCAAGGCGAGCTTTGTCGGTGGCCAGCTCGACGAGGCCGATTACGGCGCCTGTGTCGGGGCGGCCGAAGAGGCCGGCTACAAGGGCCCATACACGCTGATCTTCGATGCCGACCAGCCGCACGAATGGGCGGGCCTCGCGCTCGAACGCGATTTCATCCTCTCGCTCATCGAGGTTTGATGGCATGAGCCTCGCGCGCACGGCGCAACGGCGCGTGACACGGCCACGGCGCACCCAGCGCGCCGTGCCGGTGCTGTCGCGCCTTGCCGAAATCGCGCCGGTCGGCATGCTCGTCACCGGGCTCGATGGCGCGGTGCGCTATCTCAATCCCGCCTTTACCCGCCTACTCGGCCACAAACTCGAGGTCGGTCACAATCTCGATGGCTTTGGCCTCATCCACCCCGACGATACCGGCGCGGCGCGGCAGCATCTGGTGCGCCTCGCGCGCGGCGAAACCACCCATTATCGCGGCGAACACCGCCTGATCCATGCCGATGGGCACCCGATCTGGGTCATGCTCGCCGCCGCCCTCTCGACGGACGATGACGGCCATCCCGATTGTCTGATCCTGCAGGTCACCAGCATAGAATTGCAGAAGCGTGCCGAAGAAGCTCTCGCCTATTCGGAAAGCCGCTGGAACCACGCGCTCGAGGGCGCAAGGCAGGGCGTCTGGGATCACGATATCCGCAGGGATACGATGTTCTATTCGCGCATGTGGCGAAAGATGCGCGGCATCCCGGCCGACGAGGAAGTCGATGGCGATCAGGTCAAGTGGCTGCAGCGCATCCACCCCGAGGATCGCCCGCATGTCATGGCCAATGTCCATCGGCAGGATCAGGGCGACAATAGTTTCGACGCGCTCGAATATCGCGAGCTGACCCGCGACGGCCGCTACATCTGGATTTTGAGCCGCGGTCGCCCAGTCGAATGGGACGAGAGCGGCGAGCCGCTGCGCACCATCGGCACCGATACCGACATTACCTATCTGAAAACCGTGGAGCAGGAGCTGGCGGCCGAAAAGGAGCGCCTGCGCGTTACTCTGGAAGCCATTGCCGATGGCATGATCGCCACCGACGGCGAAGGCCGCGTGACCTTCATCAATCCCGCCGCCGAGCGTTTTACCGGCTTTTCCGCCGCCGAGGCCAAGGGCCTTTTGGCCGAGGCCGTCTTTCCTCTCCGCCATGCCCATTCCAATGAGGCGGCGCCCTGCCCGGCAGTCGCTTGCCTCACCCATCGGCAGGCGATGGAAGTGGAAGACGAGGTGGTGCTCGTGTCGCGCGATGGCCAGGCCCGCGACATCCGCTGCTCCGCCTCCCCCGTCACCACGCCCGACGGCAAGGTTTCGGGTGCCGTCCTCGTCTTCCAGGATATTACCCAGAGCCGCGCCCTGCAGCGCCAGCTCGTCCACTCCGCCAGCCACGACGTGCTCACGGGCCTGCCCAATCGCGCCGCCTTCGATCGCGCCATGAGCACCGCCATGACCTCGGCGCGCGATGGGCAGCGGCAGCATTGCCTCCTCTATGTCGATCTCGACCGGTTCAAGCCGGTCAATGACACGGCCGGCCATGCCGCGGGCGATGCGCTGCTCAAGCAGGTGGCTGAAACCATTCGCGGCGCCTGTCGCGGCCACGACCTTGCCGCCCGGCTCGGCGGCGACGAATTCGCCGTCTTGCTGGAAGACTGCCCGCTCGCCAATGGCCGCAAGGTCGCCGAAAAGATCGTGCGCGCCATCGCCTCGCTCGCCTTTTCCTGGAATGGCCGCCTCTATCGGATCGGCGCCAGTATCGGCGTCACTGTCATAAAATCGCGCTCGGAATCGGGCCTTGGCTATCTCGGCGAGGCCGATGCTGCCTGCTATGCCGCCAAGGCCGGCGGCCGCGGCCAGGTCGTGTGCTTTGCGGAAATGACCGTCGATCAGCCGTAGTAAACGCTGATCTCGGATCAGCCGTAGTAGACGCTGATCAACTGCCCGCCGATTTCGTGCACCTTGATGTCCATTTCATAAATGGATGAAAGCACGTCGGGCCGGATCATTTCACCTACCGACCCTTGCGCCGCCACCTTGCCATGCTTCATGGCGACGATGTGGGTGGAGTACCAGGAGGCGAAATTGATGTCGTGCAGCACCAGCACGACGGTCTTGCCCAATTCGCTCGCCGCCCGCTGCAACAGCTTCATCATGCCCATGGCATGCTTCATATCGAGATTGTTGAGCGGCTCGTCGAGCAGCACGTAGTCCGTGTCCTGGCACAGCACCATGGCGACAAAAGCCCGCTGCCGCTGCCCGCCCGAAAGCTCGTCGAGAAACCGCCCCGACAGGGCGGTGAGATCGAGATAGCCGATGGCTTCATCGATATGCACCTTGTCGTCGGCATTGAGCCGCCCCTTGGAATAGGGATAGCGCCCGAAGGAGACGAGATCGTGCACCGTGAGGCGCGCGGTCATGTGATTGTCCTGCCGCAGGATCGAAAGCCGCCGCGCCAGCACGTCGCCCGGGGTCTTGCTGACATCGAGCCCGTCGACCGTGACCGAGCCCTTGTCCATCGCCATCAAGCGACTGACCATGGAGAGCAGCGTCGATTTCCCTGCGCCATTGGGCCCGATGATGGAGGTGATGCCGCCCTTGGGCAGGCTCAGCGACACGCCGTCGACAACAGTGCTCTCGCCATAGGATTTGCTGACATCGGAGGTGATGATCATCGGGCCGATCTCCGCAGCACCAGGACAATGAAAACGAGGCCGCCCAGAAACTCGATGATAATGGACAGGGCCGTATCGAAGGCAAAGACGCGCTCCAGCAGGGTCTGCCCGCCCACCAGCGCAATCACGCCAAGCAGCACCGCCGCCGGCAGCACATAGCGGTGCTTTGAATTGCCGATCAGCGAATGCGCCAGCGTCGCGACGAGGAGGCCGAAGAACGTCACCGGTCCCACCAGCGCTGTCGAGACCGACACAAGGATCGCAACCAGCACCAGAATGACGGCGACAGTACGCTTGTAGTCGACCCCAAGATTGATCGCCTGCGCGCGGCCGAGCGAAAGCACGTCATAGGTGTGCATCAGCCGCCAGCCAACAAAACTCGCGATCGCCACGATGACGGTCGCAATGCCCAGCAATGTCGGATCAGTCGTCGCGAACGAAGCAAACAGTGTGTCCTGCAACACATTGAAAGCGCCGGGATCGAGCATGCGCTGCATCAGTTGCGACAGACTGCGGAACAGAATCCCGAAGACGATGCCGACGAGCACGAGCAGATGCAGGCTCCGCTCTTCGCCCAGAAACAGCCAGCGGAACAGCAGGAAGGAAAACCCGACCATGACGAAGAGTTCGACGACGAACTGGAGCTGGCTATCGATCGACACCAGCGCCGAAACGCCGAAGAAGAATACGACCGCTGTCTTGATCAGCACATAGAGCGCATCAAAACCCATGATCGAGGGCGTCAGGATGCGGTTGTTCGTAACCGTCTGGAACAACACCGTCGACACCGCCACCGAATAGGCGACCAGCACCAGCGAGAGCAGTTTCTTGCCGCGGAAGGAGAGCACAAAGCTCCAGCTCCCCTTGGCATCGAGCGTCATGAACAGCGCGATGGAAACGAGCGCCGCGACGCCGAGCGCGATCAGCACCAAAGCCGGCCGCGACAGCCGTTTCTTCCCAACTTCCAAAGCGAGGTCAGCTTGCATGACGCGGCGTCCTCAACAGGAGATAGAGGAACACGGCGCTGCCCACGACGCCCATGACCACGGCAATCGGGATTTCGTAGGGAAAGCGGATCAAACGCCCGACGATATCGCAGGCGAGCACAAAGCCTGCCCCGCCCACCGCCACCCAGGGCACGGTGCGGCGCATATTGTCGCCGACAACGAGGCTGACGAGATTGGGCACGATCAGCCCCAGGAACGGGATCGACCCAACCGAAACCAGCACCACGGCGCTGACCACGGAGACGATCACCAGCCCCAGCACCATGACGCGCTTGTAGTTGAGACCGAGATTGGTGGTGAAATCCTTGCCCATGCCGGCAACGGTAAAGCGATCCGCCGCGATATAGGCGAGAATTCCCCCTGCCAGCCCAAGCCAGAGCAGCTCATAGCGCCCACGCAAGACGCCCGAAAAATCGCCCATGTTCCAGGCGAGCAGCGAGGCCATGAGATTGGTGCGATAGGCGATGAAGGCGCTGACCGCACCGATGACGCCGCCGAGCATGATGCCGACCAGCGGCACCAGCAGCACATCGCGCAGCGGTACCGCGCGCAGGATGCGCAGGAACAGCGCCGTGCCACCCAGCGCAAAGAGCGCCGAAACCGCCATCTTGGCCATCAGCGGCCATTCGGGCGCCAGCAGCGTCACAACCAGAAAACCCAGAGCCGCGGATTCACTCGTGCCCGCCGTCGAGGGTTCGACGAAGCGATTGCGCACCACCATCTGCATGACGAGACCGGCAATGGCCATGGAGGCGCCGGCAAGCATCAATGCCAGGGTGCGCGGCACGCGGCTGATGAAGAAGATTTCGACAGCGCGCGCATCCGCCGTGCCCGACAGCAAGGCAGGCAGCGACACATCGCTGACGCCGACAAAGAGGCTGATGAAAGCCAGGATCAGCGTCGCGAGAAAGGCAAGAAGCAGAATGCGCAAGGAGGGGCCTTAAGCAAAGCCGGTGGCCGGATCGCTCCGGCCACCTGTTTAGTCTTTAGCTATTCAGCCCAGCCAGAACCTGGTCGAGCAGCAGCAGCACGCCCTGGTAGCCGTGCATGGAAATGTAGGAGGCCTGCGGATCGACATAGACGATGTGACCTTCCTTGGCGGCCGTCGTCTGGTTGAAGAGTTCGTTGTCGAGCAGGGCCTGGGCAGCGCCAGCGTTTTCGCCGGTGCCGGCATCACGATCGACGACGAACACCCAGTCCGGGTTCACTTCGAGGAGGAATTCGAACGACACGGAGTCACCACCGTGATCGCCGTCCTTCACGCCATCGAGCGCCGAGGGCATGCCCACTTCGTTGTAGATCCAGGAAACGCGCGAATCCGGGCCATAGACGCCGAGCTTGCCGGCATTGGTCACGAGCACCAGGGCATTGCCCTTGCCTTCGGCCGCAGCTTTCACTTCAGCGACCTTGGCATCGAGCGCGGCATTGAGTTCGGTGGCCTTGGCTTCGAGGCCGAAGATGTCGCCAAGCGTCGTCATGTTCTTCTTGACGCCTTCGACGATGGAGCCGTTGTCGACCGAGAGGTCGATCGTGGGCAGGATGTCCTTGGAGGTGCCGATGGCTTCGCGCGAACGGGCGGCGATGAAATAGACATCGGCTTCGGCTGCGGCAATGCCTTCAAAGTCGGGCTCGAACAGCGAACCGATCTGGATTGCATCGGCCGGAATCTTGTCGCCGAGATAGGTCGGCGCGTTGGACGACGGAACGCCCGCGACAACAACGCCCAGGGCGTTGAGATCGTCGAACACGGCCCAGTCCTGCACCAGCACTTTTGCCGGCACGCCGGTCAGCGTGGTTTCACCCTGAGCATGGGTGATCACCTTGTCCTGGGCAAAAGCCATAGGGGCGAGCACAGCGGCACTGGCAAAGAGGGCCGCAGCGAATGCAGTGGTGCGGAAAAGCGATGTCACGGGAACGATCCAATCGGTTTGCATCAAGGGACACGCCATCGAAATCCTGACAGCGCTTATCAAGGTTCCTAGCCAGCACATTTGGGCGAGTCAAAGGAAAATATGACGCAGCCAATCAGACTTTTGTCAGATTAGAATCGCTTTTATTTTGCGTGGTTTACGCAGCCCGTTGCGAAAACGTTTCAGCTGGAGGGCGCGTATGTCTCGGCGCAGAGCGCAATAAAGCTCTTCATTGCCGCCGAGAGCGGGCTCGACTTGCGTCGCGCCACCAGCAATTGCCGCATGGCCCAGCTTTCGGCCAGCGGCGCGCAGACAAGGTCGGTGCCGGCAAGCAGATGCAGGCTCGTCGACCGCAGGAAGCCGATACCAAAGCCGGCCTCGACCATGCGCACCAGCGCGGGAAAACTTTCCACCCGCAGCGTTTCGGTCAGTTTTTGCCCCTTGGCATTCGCCGCCTCCGAAAGCAGGCGGTCGAGCGAACCGGTATGATGCACCCCGACCATGGCATAGGGCAGCGCCGCATCGAAGGAGATGGCCTTGCGCGGCTCGATCTGCTTTGCCAGCGGATGATCGGGCGGCGCCAGCACCCAGACCCGTTCATCCTCGAAGGGCCTGATATCAAAGCGGGCAAAATCGTAATTGTCCGAAACGATGGCCACATCGGCCCGGCCCTCGTCGAGCGCCAGGAGCGCCTTGGCGGCGCCCATTTCGGCGATGGCGATTTCGATGCCCGGAAATTTCTGGGCGTAGCGAGCAAGCAATTCCGGCAGGCGGCCGGTCAGCGCCGAGCCGGTCGAGGCGAGGCGCAAGCTCCCGCGCAGGCCCGAACCGAATTCGGCCATGACAGCATCGAGATCGGCGATCGAACGTAGAACCGTACGACAACCTTCGGCATAGGCCTCGCCGGCGCTGGTCAATTTGACACCCTGCGCCGAACGATCGAACAGCACCACGCCCAGCCGCGCTTCGAGATCGGACACGCGCCGGCTGACGGCCGAAGATGCGATCCCCTCGCGCTCGGCGGCGCGGCCGATCGAGCCTGTTTCAGCCAAAAGCAGGATAAGTCGCGCGGTTACGCTGTCGAAAGGTGCCATGTCGTCTCCCACGCGCACCATAGAGGGCGATTGCGGGAGTTCAAAACCACTCGGCGTATTTTTGGGCATTTGATTGTGCGTAAGCCCGCAAATGAGGGGTTTAGCCAGCGGCCAGCGCCATCAACCCACGCGAAAGATAGAAAAGGCCGATACCGGTGACGATCCAGCGCGTCCATTTACGGAAATTGTCATCGGTCAGCCGCTGCAGGATGCGGTAGCCGACATTGGTACCGAGAATGGCAAAGGGCGCGGCAACGAGGGCAATGGCCCAATCGCCCACACCCACGGCCGAGGCCACGGCGCCATAAAAGACGATCTTGGCGCCATGCGAGAGCACCTGCGCCGCCGCTTTGGTGGCAATAACCGTGCGGCGGTCCATCTCGGTGCGAATGAAAAAGATGTCGATGGTCGGTCCGGCAACGCCCACCGCAAGGTTGAGCCCTGACCCGAAGAAGCCGCAGAGAAAGCCATGCAACGGCTTGCTGGCATCGAGCGCCAGCCAATCCTTGGGAATCCAGACAAGGATCGGCATAAGCCCCACGGCGATACAGACGGTGACGAAATCGGGCGTGTAGCGCACGATGAACAGCAGCGTCGCCGCGGTGATCAATCCCAGACAGATGGTCCCGAGAATCCGCCAGTCGATATATTGGCGGGAGAAAATGGCGCGCGAGCCATTGGCAACAAGCTGGATGACACCCTGCACCGCAATGGCCGTCGCCACTGGCAGCACAGTCATCAGTGCCGCCAGCAGGATCATTCCCCCAGCCATGCCGAAAATCCCCGACAGGATCGAGGTGCAGAAAGTGGCTAGGGCGATAATGGCAAGGAGCAGCGGGGACATGACCTCTTCATGACCGAGCTTTGCCCCTGTCGCCAGCGATGCTTTGGCAAGGGGCCATGCCGGGGCCAGCTTCTTTGGATCCCTCTCCCACCCTCACTCTCCCCATCAAGGGGAGGGATCAAAGGTGGGGGTAAACGGGAGGCACGATCAAACTACAATATCCCCGGAAAATAGTCCGCAGCCCCCTTGCCCAAAAACTGCTTCACCTCATCCAGTGGCGCCGAGAACAGATCGCCATTGCACACCGATATGACGTGGGGAAAGCCCGAGAGGGTGAACGTCACCGCATCACGCTCGCTGAACCGGATGTCGAGATTTTCGGCAATGGCTTGAGGGTTGATACATTCGGACGCAAGCTCGGCATCGAAGAGATCGGAGGGGATATTGTCCCGCACATAGGCGATCAGGCCAAAACTCGGGCCCCAGAAGTAGGCATCCGGATTGGCCGCAGCCGCCTCGGCATCGGCGACCTCATCAACCGCCGCGCCCCATTCGCGCGGCACCCAGGCCGAAAACACCTGTGCCAGATCGAGCGGCTCGCCGGTCTCGACGTCAAAGGTGTAGCTGTCGATGTGATTGTAGGGATGCGCCCCGGTGCACCAGAGACTGCCCGACTGCACCCAGCTTACCAGTTTTGGCGAAGCATAGCTCAGGGTCACCAGCTCGCCGTCATAGTCGCCCAGCGTGCCGCCCATGGAGCCCATATATTCGCCCTTGCCATAGGTCGCATAGCGGAAGGCGAGGCAATCGAAGGCCGAAAGGTTCATGCGGCCATGACGTTCGGACAGGATGGCATTGACCTTGTCGACCGGTGCGCCATCGGCAAAAGCCGTCACGCGCGGAAAGGCGAATTTGGTCCGCGGATCGGTCACGTCGCGAAAAGTCGCGTCGCCGAGCGCCTGTTCCGGCCCTTCGTCAAATTCAACGTCAAGCAGGCTCATTTCATAGGGTGCAGCGCTCCAGTCGAGCGCGGCACCCTCATGGAAACCGAGGGCCGCGGATCGATCATGAAGCCCAAAGGGCGTCAGGGTTTCGGACGAGTCTAGGTCGCGCCAGGCGAGCACTTCGAGCGTGAGATCGACGGTCTTGGGCTTGCTGTCCAGCGTCGTGCGCTTGCCCGTGGCCATGTATTCCGTCGGGTCATAGGTCAGCTCCCAGACGGCGGCGAGCGGCGGATCGACCGCCTTGCCCTCGTCGTCGGTTTCGCAGGTGGTTTCGTCGCAGGGCGCTTCCTCGTAGAGCGCAAAGGCATTGCCTTCCTGCGACACGGCCAGCAGCGGCACGTCGCCGCCAGTGTCCTTGAACGTGTAGCGCCCCACCACTGGCCCGCTCTTCGCGTCAGTCAGTTCGACCAGAATTTCTCGTCCATTGAGCGTACCGAGAAAGGTGCGGACCTCATCTCCCAGTGCGGGGGTGGCGGCAAACAGGGCGAGCAGGAAGGCGGCGTGGCGCATGGCAGGGCTCCTCTGCCCCTTGCCCTATCACGGCGCCCTGAACTGCGCCTGAACAATTGCTATTGCGCTGGTGCTTCGAGCAATTCGGGATAGATCAGTGCCGAACATTGCCGGTTGTTCTCATCGAGCTTTGTCTGCTGCTCCGGGCTCAGCACGCCGGTATAGACCGCATCCCAAAGTTCGTCCTCGTCGAGCCCTTCGAGCCCGCACTGGCAATAGGTCGTGCACATCTCCGCCGTGGTTCCTGCGCTTTCGCAGGTCGATTGGCACGAGCGCAGAAAATCCTGCTCGCGCAGCGCATCCTGTGTACCGAAGAACATTGAGAGCGGCACGATCACCGCCAGCAAGATGGGCTGGTGGATGAGATAGAACGGCAGGCTCCAGCGCCCCAGAAACGCAAAGCCTCGCGGCAGTTTTCCGGTCGGCTGGATAGTCGCCAGTTTCGGCAGAAGCGCGGTCTTGCCCAGCCGCGTCACCAGGACGCCAATCAGCACCGCGCCGAACCACGGAAAAACCGGCACGAGATCATTGGTGATGGGCGGGGTCACCCAGAAGCCAAGCCAGGAGAAAACCTTCTCGTTGAACAGCGGATCGGCAAAGAAGAAGGGCGGCAGGATGAAAGCCAAAGCCACCAGCGCCACAACCACCACCGGCACGAAAAGAAACGGCAGGGCCATGAGCATGAAGAGCGCAATGGCATGCAGCACGCCAAAGTAGACAAAGCTTTCCGGGAAGGCGATGAGCGTGCCGACGGTGATCGCCAGCGCCCCGCCAAAGGCAAAAAGCCAGCGCCGCCAAAAGCTTTTCCAGCGTATCCCCTCGCCATGCCCGAGCACGAGGCCCACACCGACGAGCAACAAAAAACTCGCCAGGATCGTGCGGGCAAAGAACACCCAGCGCGGATCAAAACCCACATCGGCTGCCAGAAACCCGAAATACCAGAGGTCCCAGCAGAGATGATAAAAGGCCATAGCGAGAATGGCGACGCCACGGGCAATGTCGATGATGGGGAGACGTGGGCGTTTGGGCTGGCTTTTACTCTCTGAGCCGCCTCCGCCTCGGGAGCCCCCTTCGGACTCGGAAACACCTTCGACCATATCGAAGATCGCGGGAAGCTTATTCTCCGGCATACCCAATCACCACCGCCAAAAACGCCTCGCCATAGCGATCGAGTTTGCCCTGCCCGACGCCGGGCAGATTGAGCATGTCATGCGGATGCGTCGGGCGCGCCAGCGCCATGGCGCGCAGCGTCGCATCATGGAAAATCACATAGGGCGGTACGCCCTGGCTTTTCGCGATTTTCAGCCGCTCGCTGCGCAGGGCATCGAAAAGCCCCTGCGCATGCTCTGGCAGATTGACCGCCTTGCTGAGCTGCCGCCGCACTTCGACCGCCTTTTTCGGCCGGTCTTTCCGTAGCGTTACGCCGCGCTCTTTCTTGAACACCGCCCGCGCGCCTTCGCCTAGCGTCAGCGCGCCGTGATTGGCATGGTCGACGACAATCAGCCCCATGGCCGTCAATTGCCGCAACACCGATTGCCAGGCCTTGGCATCAAGCTCGCGCCCCTGCCCGAACACCGGCTGGTTCTGGTGCCCAAAACGCTGGACCTTCTCGGTCTCCTTGCCCACCAGCACGTCGATCACATGCGCCGCGCCAAAACGCTGGCCAGTCCGGAAAATCGCCGCCAGCCCCTTGATCGCCGCCTCGGTCCCGTCCCAGCTTTCCACCGGCGAGCGGCAGGTATCGCAATTGCCGCAATTGCCGGCATGCGCCTCGCCGAAATGGTTCAAAATCGCCTTGCGCCGGCATTCCGCCGTTTCGCAGACGCCGAGCAGCGCATTGAGCTTGCCGTGTTCGAGGCGCTTCACCTCGTCCGGCGCCCCGCCCTCGTCGATCATGCGCCGGCGTTGCACCACGTCGGCCATGCCATAGCTCATCCAGGCATCGGCTGGCTGCCCGTCGCGCCCACCGCGCCCAGTCTCCTGGTAGTAAGCCTCAATCGAAGCCGGCAGATCCATATGCGCCACATAGCGCACGTCCGGCTTGTCGATGCCCATGCCAAAGGCGACCGTCGCCACGAGGCACAGGCCTTCTTCCTTGAGGAACGCATCCTGATTGGCACTGCGCAGGTCTGCCGACATGCCGGCATGATAGGGCAGCGCCCGGATCCCCTTGCGCGAGAGGTAGTCGGCCATGTCCTCGACCTTGGCGCGGGAGAGGCAATAGACAATGCCGCTCTCGCCCTTGTGGCCGGAGAGGAAATCCAGCAATTGCTCGCGCGGCTTGTCGCGCTCGACGATGGAATAGGAAATGTTCGGCCGGTCGAACGAGGTGGTAAAAACCTTGGCCTGTTCGAGCCCCAGACGTTCAATAATATCTTCGCGTGTCGTCGGATCGGCCGTGGCCGTCAGCGCAATGCGCGGCACGCCGGGGAACAGCTCCACCAGGTGAATAAGCTCGCGATATTCCGGCCGGAAATCGTGCCCCCACTGGCTCACGCAGTGGGCCTCGTCGATGGCAAAGAGCGCGATATCGACACCCGAAAGCATATTGGCAAAGCCCGGCGTCGCCACCCGTTCGGGCGCCACATAGAGGAGGTCCAATTCCCCGGACCGCAATTGCCGGCGCACCAAACTCGCCTCTTCCGGCGACAGCGAAGAATTGAGCGCCGCCGCGGCCACCCCCGCCTGCTTCAGCGCCTCCACCTGATCGCGCATCAGCGCAATGAGCGGCGACACCACAATGCCGACGCCCGGTCGGCAAATGGCCGGAATCTGGAAGCACATGGACTTGCCGGCGCCCGTCGGGAACAGCACAACCGCGTCGCCGCCGGCGACGAGCTGGTCGATCACCTGATCCTGCTGACCACGAAACTGCTTGTGCCCAAAAATGTCGCGCAAAACCTCAAGCGGGGTCGGCCGCTCGGCACGGTGGGGCGAAAACAGGTCAATTGAGTCGAGCGCTTGCACGCCTCTCTTGAATCACGCGACTCACCCGGGCGCAACACGCCAGTGGCGACTATCACCTAGTGATGCGTCGCGCCTTTCCTCCGCGCCCGGCCCGAACCCGACTTCTTGCCGCCGCCATCCTGTTTGTTGACCGTGGCCCAGGCGCGGCTCTCCGCTTCATCCTCGGAAAGCCCCTGCTCCTTGTAGCTTTCCTCGATATGCGCCGCCTTGCGCTTCTGCTTGTCGGTATAGGCGGATTTATCGCCCTGGGGCATGGCTGGCTCCTCTCGCTCCGAAACGGGAACGAAGGCATAGCGCGGATGGGACAGAGGCTCGGCTGCCATTTCGTTGGCCGGGCGGGAAACCGGAAAAACCTGCCCGTTCCTCATACCACCGCGTCCGGTTGACGCGCGCTATGCTTCGTCAAAGTGGAACGAATGGAGCAAAGGCCGGTTGCGCCGCGCGCGATCACAAGGTGACTATTTCAGCGGCTTGCTGAGATAAGGCGACCCCCGCTCGACAAACCGCCAAGGCGTTTCGACGCCCTTGGTAATGCCGATACGCAATCCGGTCGCCACTTCGCGCGGCGCGGTCGCGGCAATCAATTGAAACGGCTCTTCGTCCAGCGCCAATCCATTCTGCGTGAGATCGAGCCCCAGTGCCTCGGCCAGTTTTCCCGGCCCCGAGCACAGCTGCTTGTCGACCACCCCGCCCCGCCGCTCGTGCATGGCGTCAAAACCCACCGTTGGCCGCAGCGCCCGGATCAGGATGGCGCTACCCGGCCGGCAAACGAAGTTGAGACAAAAATGAATGCCGTAGATCTTGTAGAGATAGGCATGCCCCGCCGGCCCGAACATGGCGGCATTTCGCGGCGTCGGTCCGCGAAAACTATGCGAGGCGGGATCGCTGTCGTCATAGGCTTCCACCTCGACGATTTCCCCACCCACTCCATCAACAAGCAAAGTCGCGCCGACCAGTTCCGGCGCGACCTCCAGCACGGGGCGATCAAAGAAGGCGCGCTCAAGCACGAGCTCAGTCCACCCGCCCCCGCGCCGCCACCGGCACCGTCTCGAGCACCTCATCGCCACGCACCAGTGTGACCGTGTCGAAGAGATTGCTCACCGGGCAGCAGTGATTGGGAATGATGCGGATGACGTCACCAATTCTGGGCTTAACCGCACAAGCCGACACATCGAGCGTACCGTGCTCCTCGCTCAGCCCGGCGATTTTTGCGTCCGGGAAATCCACCACATAGCCGTGGCCTTGCATACCCAAGAGATCGCTGGTCAGCGTCTTGGTCCCGGCATCAATGATGGCCCGGCCATCTGTTGGCCGCGACACAACCGTCGCCAGCACGGTCAGCGCGCATTGCTCAAAGGTCGCGGCGCCGGCCACAACCTGCGAGCGATCCATATAGATATAGGTGCCCGGCCGATATTCGGTCGCGACGCCCGCTTCGCTCATATGCCAGATATCGGGCGTACCGCCCGTCGTGATCTCGGGCAGAGCCACACCCGCGCCATCGAACAGCGCCTTGGCATCAGCCAGCCACTGCTGGGCTTCCTTGTACTTTCCGGCAGCCGGATAGGTCATCAGCCCGGCAAAGCTCAGCCCCGGCGCCGCCGCGATCTTTTTGGCCAGTTCCAACGCTGCCGCAGGCGATTGCACGCCACAACGCCCCATGCCGGTATCGCATTCGACAAAAACCCCGAGCGGTTTTGCCGGATCAACAAAAGTCTCGGCCAGTCCAGCAACCGTCTCGGCGCTATCGGCAACGACGCGAATATCAACCCGATCATGCAGCGCCTTCAGCCGCGCCCGCTTCTTCGCCCCAATGATGTTGAAGGTAAGAAGCAGATCGGTCAGCCCGGCATCGGCCATCACCTCGGCCTCGCCCAATTTTTGGACCGTGATCCCAACCGCGCCCAGCTCCACCTGGCGCTTGGCAAAGCGCGGCAGTTTGTGGGTCTTGATATGCGGCCTGAGCTTGATCCCCGCCTTGTCGGCGGCATCCTGCGCGTTCTTCAGGTTCGCTTCGGCCTTGTCCAGGTCGACAAGGACAACCGGGGTTTCGAGTTCAAAAATGGAGGTCATTTGCCCCTCAGCACTTCATCGACAAATCTGAGATTACCCGCTGTCAGCCCGGCATCGACCGGCAACAGCGTGCCGGTAATCCCTGAAGCCGCATCCGAGCACAGGAACAGCGCGGCGTTGGCCACTTCCACAGGGGTGACCATGCGTCCCAGCGGATAGTGCGGCAGCACATTGTCGAGCAGGGTCGAATCTGCCGCAAGCCGATGGTCCCAGGCCGGCGTCCGCACCGAACCGGGCGCCACGACATTGGCGCGCACACCTTCCGCCCCACGCTCGACAGCAACACCCTTGGCATAGGCAACCAAACCGGCCTTGGCCGCCGAATAAGCGGGGTTGCCATAGTGACCCATGGCGTTGACCGAAGAGATGAACACCAGCGCGCCACGACCCAGTATGCCCATGGCCGCAATGATCGGATCGGTCAGCGCATAGGCGCCATTGAGATTGATATTGAGTTCGCTGGTCCAGACGGCATCATCGACCATGCCAAAATGCTCGGCCCGGGTGAACCCGACATTGGCAACCACCGCATCATAGACGCCATGCGCTACAATATCGGCCGAAACCGCAGCCCGCGTCCCGGCCATATCAGCCTGGTCGAACAGCACTTTTCGCACGAGCGGCAGCCCGTCGAGCAGCGCGGCTTCGCGATCGGCACCGACGACATTGGCGCCCGCCTCATGAAACACCGCCACGAGCGACCGCCCGATGCCGCCACCGGCCCCGGTGATGAGCACGGTCTTTCCGTCAAGCCGGAAGGGGGAGGTTTGCGTCATGTCTTGTCCCTTAGTCCTGGGAGTGCGCACCCTTCGCGCGCCATCCCCGATATCTCCACCATCGTCACCACCGGGCTCGTCCCGGTGGTCCATGCCATTCGCAGAATGGCATGCCATCCGCAGGATGGCGGGCCTCCCCAAGATGGATTGCCGGGACAAGCCCGGCAATGACGACACTACAGGGAGCAGCGCATTCAGCGCAAAAGAGAGGCCTCACGGCCCCTTATACGCCACGCAGTCGATCTCGACCTTGCAATCCACCATCATGCGGCTCTGCACGCAGGCGCGGGCCGGCGGATGCTCGCCAAAATAGCTCTTGTAGACGCCATTAAAGCTCCAGAAGTCCCGCGGGTCATCGAGCCACACACCAACGCGCACGATGTGCTCCGGCCCGTAGCCAGCCTCTTCCAAAATAGCCAGCACGTTCTTGATCGTCAGATGCGTCTCCTCGACGATACCACCCCTGACGATCTCGCCATCCTTCATGGCCACCTGGCCCGAAACATAGAGAAAGCCGCCGGCTTCCACGGCACGGGCGAAAGGCAGGTTCTGGCCACCGGCACCGGACTTTTCCGCGCCATAACGCTTGATGGGCATGAGGCCCTCCTTGAGGCAAAATGAAATTCTATTACTCTTTTGGCGCAGGATTGGTCGAAAATATACCCAAAACCCCCGTCTGCCACCCCAAAGAATGTAAATTTCTTACGTGAAGCCCTGCAAACGATATGCTAGTGTCACAATTGCCGACCTCTCTTTCGGCACCTTCATTTGTTCATTTGCTGGAAGCTTCTCGTGCGCGTTTTCACAGCCGCCCTCGCCACCGAGACCAATACATTTTCCCCCATCGCCGTCGACAAGCGCGCCTTTGAAGCTTCGCTCCATGCCGGCCCCGGCGAACATCCGGCGACCCCGACCCTCTGCACCGCACCGATCACCGTCGGCCGCGAAGTCTGCGCGAGGGAAGGCTGGACCCTGATCGAGGGCAGCGCCAGCTGGGCCGATCCGGCTGGCCTTGTCGCCCGCACCACTTATGAAGAGCTGCGCGACGCCATTTTGGACCAGCTCCGCGCCGCCATGCCCGTGGACGGTGTCGTCCTCGGCCTTCACGGCGCCATGGTCGCGCAGGGCTATGACGATTGCGAAGGCGACATTCTTTCCCGCGTGCGCGAGATCGTCGGGCCGGACATTCTCGTCTGTGCCGAACTCGATCCGCACAGCCATCTCACCAGGAAGCGCGCTGAAGCCGCCGACTTCTTCGTCTACTTCAAGGAATTCCCGCATACCGACTTCGTCGATCGTGCCCGGGATCTCTGGGACATCGCCGCCCGCGCCCTCAAGGGCGAGATCAAGCCGGTGATGACGGTCTTCGATTGCCGCATGATCGACGTCTTCCCGACTTCGCGCCAGCCGATGCGCGGTTTCGTCGACAAGCTCATGGCGCTCGAAAAATCCGAGCCGGGCCTGCTTTCCCTCTCCGTCGTCCACGGCTTCATGGCCGGCGACGTGCCCGAAATGGGCACCAAGGTCTTGGCTGTTACCGACAACGATCCGGAAAAGGGCGCAGCCCTTGCCGAAAAGCTCGGTCGCGAACTCTTTGCCATGCGCGGCACCACCATGGTGGCCCAGGTCGATGAAAAGGTCGCCGTGGACGCAGCCCTCGCGGCCGCAAAGGGCCCCGTCGTCGTCGCCGACGTCTGGGACAATCCCGGCGGCGGTACGGCGGGCGACGCCACCGTTCTCCTTGCCGAATTCATCTCCCGCGGCGCCACCGACGTCGCCGTCGGCACCATCTGGGACCCGATCGCGGTTCAGATCTGCTTTGCGGCCGGCGAAGGCGCCGAAATCCAGCTCCGCTTCGGCGCCAAGTCCGCGCCTGATACCGGAAGCCCCATCGACAAGCGCGTCACGGTGAAAAAACTCGTTCGCGACGCTGAAATGCGTTTCGGCGAAAGCTTTGCGCCGTTTGGTGACGCCGCCTGGATTCACTTCGACGGCATCGACGTGATCCTCAACTCAACCCGCGCGCAAAGCTTTGACCCGAGCCTTTATTCCGCCCTCGGCATCGACCCAAAATCGCGGAAAATTCTGCTCATCAAGTCGACCAACCATTTTTACGACTCGTTCTCAAAAATCGCGTCGGAGATCATCTACTGCTCGGCCGGAAAACCCTATCCGAACCGCCCCGCGGAAACGAACTACCGCAAAGCGCGCAAGGATATCTGGCCGATGGTGGAGAATCCGTGGGGCTAAGCCTCTGGCCCTCCCTCGCCCCTTGAGGGAGAGGGAAAGACCAACTTTGCGTTCAGCAAATTGGTCAGGGTGAGGGGTAGCCATCCTCCGCAGAGGAGGTAGTTGGGCCATCGCAAGAATACCCCTCATCCGGCGCTACGCGCCACCTTCTCCCACAAGGGGAGAAGGAAGATCGGTGACTACAAAAATCCCTTCGCGGCGAACGTCACGCGCGTCGCCGCGTTGAGGTCATATCCGGCTAAATCTTCCGGCCGGACCCAGGCATATTCGTCGAACTCTTCGTTGATCACCACATCCCGGTTCGCCGCGTGGCAATCGAAGATCAGATAGATCATGTAAATCTCTTCCGTCCGCCCATCGGCATAGGTCTTTACCCGAAGATCATCGCGGAACCGGAACGGGGTCACCGTCTCGATCACCAGCCGTTCGCCCAGCTCCTCGCGGATTTCGCGACGCAGCGCCTCTTCCATCGTCTCGCCCGGCTCCATGCCGCCACCCGACAGTGCCCACTGACCAGGAAACACGCCACGATCCCTCGGCATGCGACAGAGCAGAAATGCCCCACCGTTAGGTGAACACGAATGCCAGTTTAGACCGATAAATCAGATCGTTGGCAGTCGGCATATATGCCGTGATATATTCCGGTGACAGCGTCGAGAGGTGCGTCCAGGATTGCGGGCTGGCGACTGCGCGCGCCGCTGCCCGCAGTCGGGGGCGGCGGGCAGGGCTCAGGGAGAGGTGGATTGATTGATTGAGTGGATGTTCGCGCCGGCGATGCTGGCTCTTAGTCGACGATTTTCTCGCTCCAGCTCCTCGCAGTGCTCTCTCAATTCTGCGTTCTGCCGTATCGTTTCAACGTACTCGAGTTCGGCCTCTAGCCAAACTTGGCGAAGCTGCTTCATTTCCAAACGCGCGGAATCTACCCGGTCCGTTACAGACTTTCGAACGCTTTTGGCGCCTCGTGCGAGCTTAGACTGAACAACCCGAACCCAAGTATTTACCTCGAGTCTGAGCTCGCGGTTTGCAGGTTTCTGTAGGGCGGCCGAGGAAAGTCCGGCCCGGTGAAGCACCTCTGATGCTGAGATTTTGCCGTTTGAATTCGGGTAAATGCCGTCGTTGATTTCGATGTCTTTCGAAATTGCTTCCATCGCATCCTCGATGGCGGCGCGAGTATTTCTTCGTTTCAACCGCGCCACGGACCGCCCCTTATCCGCGATGGAAAGGGGCCTCTCCGGCAACTCCCTATGCACCATGAGCCGCTTCCCATATCCTTTTTGCGTTGGGGCTGCTGCTCAGAATTCTCTCTCGAACTTCCGGCCAGCGCTTCAAGCTGGCTAGAACTTGTCCCTCAAGGTTTGCAATCAACATGACGAGCCCTTCACTGTACGCTTGTGCGAGCTCCGCGAGGAGGGCATTGAGCAGTTCCTCGCAGTCTCTGCGTGCCCTCCCCGACTCGAGACGATGATCACAGCCAGTACGGCACGCACCGGGATCTGGCCTTCCGCGGCCAGACGTGCAAGGGCCGTATTCGCCTAGGGCTTTAGTGCAAATTATCCCAGGGCGAACAAGCTCCCAGTATCGACCCCCAAAGGTCAAAATATGGGTCAGCTCGCGAAGCGTGTCGGCCGAAAAAGTGTCTTCGCCCCGACGCATTCTCAGCGCTTCGAGCCTGCTGCGCAGGGGTTCTGCGGCCGGTCCACCCGCATTACCGGAAATAACATCTCCAATTGCTTCTTCGGCCACAGCGTAGGCCGCCTCTTCGGCTACGGCGAGCGCCTCTTGGGCAATCTCGGGATCCGAGAGCATATAGCGGAGCGTCATTTCAACATCGCGATGACCAAACAAATCCTGGAGCACCTGCGGGGCCGCTGTAATGGTTAGCGCGATAAGTCGAGCCACCGTGTAACGCCATCTGTGTGGGTGGTGTGCATCGCCGTCGAGCAGGTGCTCCAACCCGAGTTGGCGCACAACAGCGAGATGCATGCCATTTGCGTCATGCAACAATGATCCGGGCTCTGCTCCTTGCCGCATCGTGACCCAGATATGATCTTCGCCATCATCCCTTATTACTGAAGCAAGCTGTATTTGGATTTCTAGTGCGTTCAGAGCCGCGGGATGGAGGGGCCAGTCCTTGGCGTGTCCTTGCAACTCGTCATTGACTTTGAAGATCCGAGAAAGAAACCGACCATGATCGCGGTCTAAGGAGGCGTCAGTGGCAGCGAGTATCTCGCTCTGTCGAGCGCCCGTGCAGAAGGCCAGAACAGAAAAGTTCATCGCCTGCAGCAGACCTATTGCTACCTTGAGGTTGAGGAAATCTGTCGGAGGCCACGCACTTATCGGCACCGGTTTGCCGTTGTGTTTTTGGGCCCTCCAGGGCCATGGCAGCTCTCGTAATTGCCTACCATTTGCATCACGCCAATCAAAGGAAGCAATAATCTCTTTCCTTTCGGCGATGACCCGAGGAAGCGAAGTATAGCTCCACACCACTGGGCGCGGGGTGACGTCACGCGCCAGTCGCCAGCACTCGATGAGTTGAGCGGCAAGGTTGGCCTGAACCCAAAGCGCGCGCGACAGGAACGAAGTTACGAACTCGTCCGAAAGGGGCTTATATTGCGTTGGCGCAGGGCGCTCTTTTGGCAGCTGAGCCGGCAGACCGCGGAGGGATCGTTCAATGGCGGTCGTTTCGTGTCGACCGAGCACGCCAAAATCAACCATCGGATAGTCGCTTAACAGGCCACGCAGTCCGACGTCGCGCAAACGAACGGCGACATGGGGACTTCTATTCCCGATGATCTCTCGCCAATTCTCTTCGCTGAGATGCGACCATAAGGTACCATTGGCGGATGATGTGTGTTCTATCGACCATCGCGCCATCGACATTACCTGAGGCGCGTACCCCACCCAAGTACTTGGCTTCAAAGTCAGAATGCCCCTAGCAGTCATTCTCGGCATGATCATCGCCACCAGCGATCTGCGTAGACTGCGCCCCACTTCGGAATCAGACGAAATAACCCTTCCATGTCCGTCGACTAGGGCAATCGATCGTCTGGAAAGACGACGAAGCCCACCCCTGGGCAACCACTCGCCCGGCACGACGTACTCATCGTCCCCCACCTTCACCCCGGGCATAAATTCTACATTGGATATCTCACCCCAAGGGCGAGCTCCAAGTTGGTCAAAATTCCCCAACTCCCCCGAGAGCATATCGATCCACGACGACGGCCATACGCTAGTAATTTGGGTAGACATCGTGCACCTTCACCTTGCCACTTTGAATAAGATTGGCCCATGATTGTTTGGCCTTTTCCACAGCATTGGGGTCGAAACACTTAAGTGTTTCAGAAATTGATACCTCTTCGTCCTCAAAAGAACTACCCACCCAGGCATTTAGTGGAATTGTTTTTTTGATTTCGACCAACTCAGCATGGCATCGTGCGAGAAGATTTAGGCTGTCTTCGAAGACAACTCCATGTTCGCATCCAGTGCAGCGCTGAATCTTGCAGTAGGTGCCTTCCATGTGGTTGGGAGCGATCGCACGCGGAGGTGTCGTCGGCGATAGGCAGCCCATGCCGAGGCGGGTGCGTTGCCTGAGGTCCAGCAACCGACGCTCTGCCTCCGGAGTTATTTGCCCAGTCTCGACCAACAGTCGCAAACGAGTTGGGTCGACGACCCTGCCCCCAGCGATCTCTTCGAGGATCGCGTTTTGAAGCGAGCGAACCTTCTTCTCACTTGTCGCCCGCAACTGGTGAGACCTAAGGTAATGTCGGAGTGTTTTTAGATTGCTGTGTTGACTAGCGAGGCGCGTCAGAAGCAGATGATATCCACTTGCGTAGTAGGCATGACCAATCCAGGCACGTCTGACGTCCATCGTGGTAATGTCGATGATTTGTTGATTAATGTTCTTTATCCCGTGCGCAGCAACGATACTCCTAATGACTCCGTTTATTTCTTCGGTTTCATCAACTAGCGCATCGACGACACCAGTCCGGCCCATGCGGTGAAAGAGCCAAGGGCTTTTTATGGCCTGATCGATTGTCGCAATGCGGCGTTGCGCTTTGAAGTTTCCAGCGCGTCCGCTCTCAAGCAGAGCTTCCTTCTCATTCACAAGCGTCGCCCGAAGACCGGCCGTTCTCGCGATCATGAACGTGACCAATTGATATGGGTGGAACTGCGGCTCCTCCATACTCAAGGTGAACTGATGCCTATCCGCTCGATCTTTGAAAGCATGAATTATCCGCATGCCAGACTTTTGCGGATGAACCTCCATCCATTTCTCGGTGGTCGATATATCCAGAGAAAGCGCTGTAGCTAGATTCCATCCTGTGCCGATCAAGAACAACCACAGAAAGACGATCGTCTCAGCTTTGCTTGGGTGAAACCAACGCAGCGCTCCTGTGACACCCGCAGTTCCCAGCATCATCCCTGGTACCACGTAGCTTGGTCCGTGCACCGTTCTCTCTATAAGCTCGTTACAACCCAACGCACGAAGCTCCGACCTGCCTCGAGGCAGCCCAGCTTCACTGATTTTATTGATAACGAATGCCTGATTGCTTCGGTCCCGCCAGGCTGCCTTTCTCCCGCCGAGCGGCAACTGCCGGGGATCGACACCCTTTCGCGCGAGATCCTGCCCTTCGCGAAACATGGCCATGATCCCGTGGGCTTCCTTTTTCAGGGCCCTGTAAACCTTCCAGACTGCTTGCATTTCCAGGTCGTCCAGTTGTTTCAGACCTTCACGCGGCGGCGCGGGCCAGAGAACGACTGGCAACTCACGTTCGCGTAGCAGCGAAGTTACAAGCCATCTCACTCCAGAATAGGGGGAAGCAAAATCGGGGTCGCGGAAAAGCAAGAAGCCATGGTGATCACTAAGGTCACCGACATCCTTCACGACACGATGTTCATCGTAGCGGTCAAGAAAACGCAGAAGGCTCCGCATCGCCCCCCTAGCGGCTGTTGCGTTGTGTTCCTTCGGCCTCTCGCTATGAAACCATTTTCTTAGATCTGCCGCAAAGCCGGAGCGACCTTGGAAGTCGCCAGACCATATTCCCTTTAGCTTGGCTAAAACTGAAACTCCTGAACGTCCGTGGGCGAATTCGGAAAGATCAACTTCGTAAGGAATCCCGTCGTCGGGCATTACGACGAACTTCAAGTCGTCGGTGCTCATTCGCTTTCCCCACTCAATGATTCATGCCATGAGACGTAGAGATCTTGGACCCCCACGGCGGTGGCCAGCCAGATCAGGTACGTTTCTGTCGTTTTCTGGTTTACGTGGCCCATGTGAATTTGGAGCAGCTTCAGGTGAAATGAGCCTCGGCTGTACACCCAATCCGCCCCCATACCATGCAGATCCGAGCGCATGATCTTCGCTTCATATTGAAGTGCGTGGAGGACGCTGAAGCAGGCGTAGGCATGGCGCCCGAAATGCGGATGCCACTTGATTGGACGTGGTTTAACGCCTTTGAACACCCGGTAGAGGGTTGTCGCGGACACCGGTCTACCCTCGTGACCCCGACTGTCTGAAATGAATAGGAGATTTGATGCCGGCAGACCGGTTCGTCGGCTCCAGCGGAGCTGCATGGTTAGCCGTTTGGTGTCTATCCAGTCGCGAAGCTCTCGTAAGAAGGGAAGTGCCACAGCGATCTCTCGCTCAACTGAACCCTTGGTTTTGGTGAGCCGTATGAAGCCCACCCTGCCCCCTCGAGTTGCGAGGAAGTCGATTTGTTGCATAGACGGGATCATGTCTACGGTGATGTTTACGGTCTCATCTCGCCGAGTTCCGGTTTCGAGAATAAACTTCGCCATCAGATACTTGCAGACGCCCCTTACAAGCTTGACGCGGGCAAGCCACTCAACGATTTCTTGCAGGGGAGGCAACAGCGAAATGGCAGCGATGCTGGCGACCCGGGCCTCCTTCGCCCTGCCCTTGCGAGTTTGAGAGAGCGCCATTCCCGGACGAACCGACGTACCGGTGTTAAATTGATGATGCGACTCAACGCGCGGGACCGTGAAAGTGGGCCGAAGCGTGTGCCTAGCCGCCCACTCAAGAAAGGCGGTTGCCTCGGTTGCACGCAGGTTTGCAGTCACTGGCGATAATGCCCGGCCACTTCCTGTTCCATGGCCCTTCATCATGTCATTCTGGAAAGCGAGAACGTCATCGTAGGACAGATCTCTCCAATGCTTCGAGTTTCTCGCGCACCAGTCGACAAAAACTGACAAGGACTCTGCGACTTGCTTCACCGTGCGCTTCGAGGGCGCATTGACAACGACGGCCCGCTCCATCGTAGATCTCGGTGACCATCGACCCATGGCTCGGTCTCGTAGGTACCGACTGTGTTCTCGAAGCAACCTCTCGTCGTTATCAAAGAGCCAAGGCACATCAACCAGGGCAACGAAACCAAGGTCTTGGAGCCTGCCACCATCCGGCATGAACACCTTTGCCATGTCAGGGATACTTGCAGGGGTAACAAGTCTGCAGGTCGCGGCAACGGATGGCCGTGTTGACTAAGACGGTGCATGCCAGGCCCAATTGCTTGTTCCGCGGCGATGGTGAGCTCTGAGCCCGCTTGTCCAGTGCATCCTGCAGGCGCCTAAGCGCATCTGCCATATCGACGCTGATCGTCGGTTCGTCGTCAAAGTTCATCGCTATTCCCCCGTTGTGACCAAACGGGCACGATCATTGATCTTGGAAAATTACGTGTCAATATCTTCACTTCATAGGAAAAATATTCTACCTAATTAGGACTAGAACTTCTCTTGATAGAAATTGGTTCTCCGTGACAAGGATTAGAAATGCCCCAAAAAATTCGAGGAAAGGATTAGAAAGGAAGGAATTTGCTCGTGGACAATGGGTGCGTTCGACGAGAAAAATGCCCGTCGCCATGGGACAGCGCTGCCAGGCGGTCGTAAGGCGTCGATTGAATGCACCATTCCGAGCACCTTCAACGCGGAACATTCGATCTGTTGGGTTCGGAATGACCCGTGAAGAGGTCGTGGGATTTTCGATCAGCACGAGGCTGCCGAAAGCGAGGGTCTAGCAGACAGGCACACACCTGATCTGGTCCCGGCACTCGCAACCCGAAGTGTCAGTCGCTTCCAAGAGTCGGGCTCGGTCCAGAACTGTCCGAGCATTTTGGGGTAGTTTCAAAACCCTGGGGAATGCCTCGGGGTAGCGCTCGACCATATGCCAGCTGTTGCAGGCCCTGGATCAACGAAGTCAAAAAAGTCGTCCGGTGGTGTTGAATCGAAGTCGCTTTGCTCTGACACTTTTTCCAATTGAGTGATTCAGAGTTCTCTTTATGTGCAATCGAGCGACGCCCTTCGACCACGACCGCTTTCCCGACAAGGTTGAGTATTTCTTCAACTCCACCCGGTTCCAATGCTCCTTCGGTGTCGGTGAGGACTGTTTGGCCGCAGCGCTCAAGAACGTTCTGGATTGGACCGCATGCGAATACCTTCGAGCCACCAGACTCTCCTTGTCGGGCGGAAGCGACGCCGGGCAGACATATTGGCTTGAGTTATCCTACCCTTATCGCGACACGCCGGGGCCGCATTATTCTTCGGTACTGGCCATCCTCAATTCGCCTAACAACGTCGCCATCGACACCAGCGGCAAATGGTTTCGGATGCTTGCACGATTGGAGTCGGACGATCCTGAACCGATGGTTCGCACTCTGGGCACACAAAGTCTCTGGCATAGCGCCGTCTGAAACGCCGACAGCGTTTGGGGCGCCCCCGGGCGCCCCATTGATTTTCATTAATGAGCTTAGAGCAGCTTCTCGGCATCTCTTTCGGAGAACAAAGTTCAATCCGCTTGATCTGACTGGCTCACGATCGCATCGCGACGACCGATTTCGTTCCCGGCGTCCTCCCTTACGACGATCTGCACCTTGAACTCCGGATGACGCATGGCCTCATCCTGCAAAACGCTTATCAGTGTGCGCGAAGCAACGTCCAAGGCTTGATCAGGACAATCTAGTTTCACGCCGATGACGTCGTGGGTAATCGTCCCATCTCGCTCGAGCACATCGAAAAAATACATCGGCATAGCGTCCTCCCTGAGCGGAAAACGACGATTTCAGGCTGATGTTCCCCTTCTTCTATTCACAAGAGAAGGCCGACATGGCCAATACCGGCGATTTAGGATCTGGAGCACTTCCCTTGGGATGGCGATGGTCGATTTCCTGCCGGAGGTGGCCAGCAGCGCGAGTGGGGAGAAAGCCAGTATAGACAAGGCTCCAGAAGCTTCGGAACGTCTTTGGCAACCCAGATGCGATCTTTGCTTTTAGACTGAATTCATCACCTGGCCGGCGACTTGACCGACTATGACCTTACCGACGACAAACAGGAGATACCCGGCTCGTTATGCTCGCTGGAACTGCAGAGCGCGATGTGTCCAAGCTACTGTCCCTTTAGGATGAAGGCGGGCCGAAACTTTCCCACGCTCGGAGAATCTGGCTCTCGGACCAACCGGCGAGCCCTGGCCGGCCGGGCAGAAGCACCTGGAGGCGCAGCCGTAGACGAAGAGGCCGTCCGAGGCCGGCCCATTTGAAGCGCGTGCCCTACCGGGGCTACTGGCCTGACAGCGTCGACCAGGTGAATATGGCAGGGAGTACCGGGCCTCGTGGAAGCGGGCGCCGCGAAGAGCGACGCCTTCGACCAGTGTTGGTTCTGCAAGCGTTAGGCACCGTCAGGGCGATCCCAAAACCGCAGATTGCGGCAGGCTTCGACGAAGTCGGTTGCGGTTACAGTGCCCATCTCCACAAAGCCGTCATCGAGGTCTTCCGGAATGCCCACCTTGGCAAAAAGCTTGGCGGCGGGCGGAGTGAATGCGATGAACTTGTAGTGGGCGTAGGCATCACTGACAAAGTCTCGTGCTGGGGGGAGCTTGAGGAGAGCGAGAATGCCTTCCTCGGATGGGATAACAGCGACCGCGTCGAACAGCACCGAAGGTCCGCCATCAATCTTGTGGTGAGCGGGCTTAATAGTCCCGTCGCTCAGTGTCACCCCGCCTACTGTGGGGGCGATCAGTTCCACGCTGGCTCCCTCGGTAGCCACTGCAGCCTCAAGATCCGCCAGCATCGTTGCGTCTGTCCCATCGGTGACGAGAACGCCGATCTTGCGGCCGGCGAAGGAGGCCGGCGGGTTTTTGAGAATGCTCAGCAAATCTGACGGCGGCAGGTCTGTGCGTGGTTTCTGGCTCGGGGGGGCCGCAGGTGGCAGATCCTTGAGGCCAAGCCCGTCGGCGACGGTCTGAGCGAGATCGGAATCGATATTGCGTAGGTGTCCAACCATCCGCTCGCGAATAGCGGGGAACTCGCATTTGCTTAGTTCGAACACCAGGGCATCGCCAATATGGCGTTGCTCGATCAGGCTTTGGCTGATGAAAAATTGCCGCGCCTGACTGTAGTGATCTCCAAAGCTCTCGGGGCGCAGGCGCACTTTGGGGCCCTCGGGCTCCTGCGGGAATGTTTCAAAACCCTGTTCTCTGGATTCCCGTGGGCCGCCGATGTCTGGCCCCCAGGAATTGGGCTCATAGTTGGCACGACCGCGGGGGTTCTGCATGGCCATGTGGCCGTCTTGTTGAAGGTGATGGAAGGGGCACTTTGGCGCATTGATCGGCAATTGCGCAAAATTAGGACTTCCAAGCCGTTTCAGCTGCGTGTCCAGATAGGAAAAATTGCGGCCTTGCAGCAAAGGATCATTCGAGAACTCGATCCCCGGCGGCACGTTTTGGGTCATAAAAGCGACCTGCTCCGTCTCGGCGAAGAAGTTTTCCGGCATGCGGTCGAGCACAAGACGGCCGACCGGTTCGGCGGGGAGCAGTTCTTCTGGGATGAGCTTTGTCGGATCAAGGACATCGAAGTCGAAGCCATCGGCAAAATTCTGGTCAAACACCTGCAAGCAAAGTTCCCATTCTGGGAAGTTGCCGGTCTGAATGGCATTCCACAGGTCGCGGCGATGGAAGTCCGGATCAGCGCCGTTGATTTTGACCGCTTCATTCCACAGCACCGACTGCATGCCGAGCTTGGGCTTCCAGATGAATTTAACGAAACGGGAAGCGCCCTTGGCATCAACCAGGCGGAAGGTGTGGACACCAAAGCCCTGCATGAAGCGGAACGAGCGGGGAATGGCCCGATCCGACATCACCCACATGATCATGTGCATGGATTCAGGGGTGAGGGAAATGAAGTCCCAGAAATTGTCATGCGCGCTTTGCGCCTGGGGGAAGGCCTTGTCAGGCTCCGGCTTGACCGAGTGGATGATGTCGGGAAACTTGATGGCATCCTGGATGAAAAAGACCGGGATATTGTTACCGACGAGATCCCAATTCCCTTCCCGGGTATAGAATTTGACCGCGAAACCGCGAACGTCGCGCGCTAGATCGAACGACCCTTTGGAGCCGGCGACGGTAGAGAAGCGCACGAATACTGGGGTCTGTTCACCCTCGCGCTGAAAAATATCGGCTCGAGTAACCTTGCTCAGCGATTTGTAGGTCTCGAAAAAACCGTGCGCGCCGTATCCGCGAGCATGCACCACGCGTTCGGGAATGCGCTCATGGTCGAAGTGAAAAATCTTCTCACGGAAGTGGGCGTCCTCAATAAGCGTCGGACCTCGCGCGCCCTGCTTGAGCGAGTTCTGGTCGTCGGCAACCGGAATGCCTTGCTGGGCGGTAAGAACGTCGTATCCGTCTTCCGCAATCTGGTGCGTCTCCCCACCCTGGCCGCGGCGCAACGTCTGGTCGCCATAGGTGACTTCTTCAAGACCGGTGGTTTTCGGACGTCTCGCCATGATTGCCTCCGCACAATGGTCGACCACCAATCGTGCAGAGGGGGAAACGTTCCGCCACAGCTGCACATTTGAAATTTGGCGGAACCCATCCAGAGGCCCACCGTTCTCCGGTCCCCAAATCATGGAAGCGAGAGACGCATGGCAACCTCAAACGAAAAGACCCTCGACGACCTCTTCCTCGATACCCTCAAGGATATTTATTACGCTGAGAAGCAGATCGTAAAAGCACTGCCCAAAATGGCCAAGGCCGCTCAGTCAGCCGAACTCAAAGCTGGGTTCGAACAGCATCTGGTGGAAACCGAGGGTCATGTTGAGCGCCTCGAACAGGTCTTCGAACTCATCGGCAAGCCGGCTCGTGGCAAAACCTGCGACGCGATCCTCGGCATCATTGAGGAAGGCAAGTCGATCATGGATGACTTCAAAGGGACCGTTGCCCTTGACGCAGGCTTGGTGGCGGCGGCCCAAGCCGTCGAACACTATGAGATCGCCCGCTACGGCACGCTCAAGACCTGGGCGGAGCAGCTAGGTCTCAGCGAGGCCGTGACATTGTTCGATGCGACGCTTCAGGAGGAAGTCGCGACTGATCAGAAACTGTCCGACGTTGCTGAGACGGCAGTCAACGCCAAGGCAGCATAATTTGAGGCCCCGGGAAGTCCGGGGCCCTTTCGTAGGACCGGGCGTAAAAAAAACCTCCAAGCGACCTACACTGACGCGGAACTCTTCGGGCCGTCTTCTGTTGTGGGCTGCGCAATTAAGGAGAATGCCATGAACCTCGACTGGATGAAACTTACCGCATCGCAGCGCAGCGCCGTGTCGCTCCTTTGTGAGCAGGGACCAAGCGGCCTACCACGCGACTTGGGCGAGCAGCTGCTCAGCCTGGGGCTCGCTGAGTGGGCTGATGGCGTGTACTGCATCAGCGCTTTAGGTACCACCATGCGGCCCAGCGCTGCCCATTAGTGCGGCACTGAGAGCGTCTCAAGTCACAGGGGTTGTCGTCAGACCACGGCAACCCCTTTTCAGTTGATGTGACGTTGTGCAAAGCGCCAAGCGTACTTTGGAAATCCTAGCAACCAGCTCGCGAGCCAGCCGTTAGGCGCCCTGAAACAGGGACATCCTCCATGCCATCAATACCGACGTCTTCATCTCGTCAGGTTCTAGCCGGCGACCACACAACTTTAGGCGCAACCTGGGATGGCGAAGGTACGAACTTTGCCCTTTTCTCAGCGCATGCCGCCAGAGTTGAGCTTTGTCTGTTTGATGAAAGCGGCAGTGAGACTGTACGGGTCACCTTGCCGGAATACACCAACGAAATCTGGCACGGCTATCTCCCAGGCGTCGGCCCGGGAACCCTGTACGGCTATCGCGTACATGGTCCCTACGAACCTGGCCAGGGTCACCGCTTCAACCCCAACAAGCTCCTGATCGATCCCTACGCTCGCGAACTCGTCGGCGAGGTAAAGTGGTCCTCAGCCCACTTCGGTTACCGCGCTGATGCCGAAGACAAGGATTTATCCTTCAACGAGGAGGATAGTGCGCCGGTAACACCCAAAGCGCGTGTTCTCGACCCACGCGCATACGATTGGTCAAGCGACACCAAGCCTGGCATTGATTGGGCAAGGACCATTTTCTATGAGACCCACGTCAAGGGCTTCACGCAGCTCCATCCAGCGGTGCCGGAGAACCTTCGGGGCACTTTCGAAGGTCTAGGGCAGCGTGAAGTCATCGACTACATCAAATCCACCGGCGTAACCTCGGTGGAGCTGCTGCCAATCCATGCCTTTCCAGATGACTCTTTTCTCCTTGAGAAGGGCCTTAGGAACTATTGGGGCTACAATACTCTAGGGTTCTTCGCGCCCGCTAGCCGCTACTATGGCCCCAATGGGATCGATGGCTTACGGAATACCATTCGTGCGTTCCACGACGCCGGCCTCGAAGTCATCATGGACGTGGTCTACAACCACACCGCCGAGGGCAACGAGATGGGACCGACCCTTTCTTGGAAGGGCATCGACAACTTCTCCTATTACCGGACCATGCCAGGCGACCCGCGCTACTACATCAACGACACCGGCACTGGTAATACGGTCAACACGAGTCATCCCCGCGTTCTGCAGATGATCACTGACAGCCTCCGCTATTGGTCCGAGGAAATGCATGTTGACGGTTTCCGCTTCGATCTAGGCACCATTCTAGGCCGGGAACCTGAGGGCTTCGACCAGCGCGGCGGCTTTTTTGACGCCGTGGGCCAGGACCCAACCCTTGCGAAAGTGAAACTGATCGGCGAACCCTGGGATATCGGACCCGGCGGCTACCAGGTCGGTGGCTTCCCGCCCGGCTGGTCGGAGTGGAACGACAAATACCGCGATACAGTCCGCGACTACTGGAAAGACACCGACCACACCTCCGGCGACTTCGCCGCCAGGTTCACGGGCTCAGGCGACATATATGACAAGCGCGGCCGCCGCCCTTGGGCCGGCGTCAACTTCCTCACCGCCCATGATGGCTTCACCCTCCATGACCTCGTTTCCTACAACGAGAAGCACAACGAGGCGAATGGCGAGGGCAACAACGACGGGCACAACGACAATCGCAGCCACAATTATGGAGCCGAAGGCGAGACCGACGACGACGCTATCGTCGCCATCCGGGAGCGTCAGAAACGCAATTTCCTCGCCACGCTTTTCCTCTCCCACGGTGCGCCTATGCTCCTCGCAGGCGACGAATTTAGCCGCAGCCAAAGCGGCAATAACAATGGCTATGCCCAAGACAGCGAAATCAGCTGGGTTCATTGGGAGTGGAATGATAACGCCAAAGCGCTCGCCGAATTTGTGCGTAAGCTCGCCGCCATTCGTCAGTCCCAACCGCTCATTCATCGAGACAACTGGCGCGATATGATGAGCGTTACCTGGTACAATCCCGGGGGTGGCGAACAGCAGGCCGCTCACTGGCTCGATTCAGGCGCCACGACGCTCGGCATTCGTCTTTCCCGCGATGATTTGAAAAGCCAAGAGGGTATCTGGTGGGAACTGGTCGTTCTCTTCAATCCGCACGATGGCGAGGTTGATTTTACAGTGCCGACCCGGGAAGGCGGCTCCCTCTGGACCGCCGAAATCGACACGGCTGACCCGACGGGAGATCCCCGATCGGTGAATGGCGGCGAGGCGATCAAGATGGCTCCCCGTTCGCTGCTGCTGCTGCGCTGACCATGACGAGCGTGCGCAGGAACTGTTTGCCACGGGCGCCCGTTGCCACTGCGATCATTATGGCAACCCGCCCGATGCCGCAGAGCAACATTCCCGAAACATGACCAGCCAGTTCGAAATCATGCGCGATTTGGGCGTACAGCCCGATTTCGACGTTGCGGGTGAAGCAAGCCGCCGTCGCGCCTTCCTCAAGTCCTATCTGCTGCGCTCCGGGCTCCACAATCTCGTCCTGGGGATTAGCGGCGGTGTGGATTCAACCACTGCTGGCATTCTCGCCCAGCAGTCGGTCAAGGAACTGCGCGCGTCCGGCTTCAATGCTCGCCTTATTGCCGTGCGACTTCCCTACGGTACGCAGGCCGACGCTTCAGACGCCGATGCCGCGCTTGCCGCAGTAGACCCCGATCTAACTTTCGAAGTCGATATCGCTCCTGCCACAGACGGGATGTGGCAATCCCTGCGCCGGGCAGGATTTTCGCCGGCCAGCGCTGCCCAAGCCGATTTCCTGCGTGGTAATGTGAAAGCCCGCCAGCGTATGATCGCCCAATACGCTCTCGCCGGCGGCACCGAGGGGCTCGTCATCGGCACCGATCACGCCGCCGAGGCGGTAATGGGCTTTTTCACCAAGTTTGGCGACGGGGCAGCTGACCTCCTACCCCTAGCTGGGCTCACAAAGCGACGCGTTCGCGCCCTCGCAGCCCATCTTGGGGCGCCCGATCACTTGGTCAACAAGGTGCCCACAGCCGATCTCGAGGATCTAGCGCCACTCCGCCCCGACGAGGACGCCTACGGAGTCACTTACGAACAGATCGACGACTTTCTCGAAGGCAAATCGGTGGAAACCTGGGTGGCGCAAACTATCCTCTCCCGCTACCGAGCCACTGCCCACAAACGGGCCTTGCCGGCTTCTTTTGCGAATGTGTCCGATGGCTGAATGGCATGGACGTTTGGCGCATCTTTGCATCGACGTGCAGAACCTGTTCACAGACGGCACCGCCTGGCACACGCCATGGCTGAGCAAAGTGCTTCCAGCTATCGAAGCTCTCGTCGATCGTGCTCCTGCCAGCACGATTTTCACCCGCTTCATTCCGCCCGCTCGGGTGGAGGATGAGACGGGAACCTGGCGGGAATACTACGCTCGATGGCCATCCATGGTGACGTCGCGGCTGGCTCCCGACATGCTTCAGGTTGTGCCGACCCTCGCCCGTCACATGCCGCCGGCTATGCATTTTGACAAGAATAGATACTCTCCCTGGCTGTTCGGCGATCTAGACAAGACCCTGCGCGAAAACGGTGTCGACACGCTTGTCGTCTCAGGCGGCGAGTCGGATGTCTGCGTGATGGCCACGGTCCTGGGCGCGGTTGATCTCGGCTACCGCACGATCCTGTGCACGGATGCAATCTTTGGGTCGGCGGACCAGACCCATGACGCCGCTGTCACCGTGTTCCAAAGCCGTTTTGGGCAACAGCTCACGACCTGTACCACTCAAGAACTGCTGGACAGCTGGAAGGAGCTGGCATGACCCTTATTGGCTATCATGCATCCCACGAGCAGTTCGCCCCAAGCGAACTTCTCAGCTTGGTCATCGACGCTGAAAGGGCCGGTTTTGCTTGCGCCAAGTCTTCCGACCACTTTCATCCTTGGAGTGAACGCCAAGGCCACTCTGGGTTCGCCTGGTCTTGGCTCGGGGCCGCTTTGCAGGCAACGCGATTTGGGTTCGGTATGATTTCAGCCCCCGGCTATCGTTATCATCCCGCGGTGCTGGCACAGGCTGCCGCCACCATCGGCGAAATGTTTCCCGGCCGCCTTTGGCTATCGCTCGGCACCGGCGAGGCTATCAACGAGGCGATCACCGGCGAATATTGGCCGGAGAAAGCCGAACGCAACGCCAGACTGCGCGAATGTGTCGACATCTTCCGATCCCTCTTCGATGGTGAAACCGTGACCCATCGTGGCAGGGTCACCGTGGTCGAGGCCAAGCTCTACTCACGGCCCGCGGTCACTGTTCCCTTGCTCGGTGCCGCCGTAACTCCTGAAACCGCGGAATTCTGTGGACCCTGGGCCGATGGCCTACTTACGACGGGTGGTAACATCGAGACCGTGAGCCGCGTCGTGGAAGCGTTTCGAGCAAACGGTGGCGAAGGCAAGCCGATCCACATCCAGCACGCCTTGTCTTGGGCGGAGCGAGAGGACGATGCCATGGCTGAGGCTTTCGACCAATGGAGAGCACCCTCCATCGGAGGCGATGCGGCCTGGGATCTGCGCCGGCCGCGAGACTTCGACGTGGTGGGAAGCAGCGTCACCGAGGATCGTCTGAGACAATGCGTGGCCATCTCCGCCGATCCGGGACGACATCGAGCAGATATAGAGGCCCTGGTCGCTTTGGAACCCGCTGCAATTCACCTTCATTGCGTCGGACGTAACCAGCGAGCTTTCATCGAAATGGCCGCCAAGCATCTCGTATTGATCGCGTAGGAGGCGAAAGTGGAAGGCATCGACTGGCAGCGCATGTTCGTCGGCGATGAGCCGCCGATCTTCCTCCTCGAAATCGTCATTCGAACGATCGTGATCTACTCCTACACCTTGATTTTGCTTCGACTGCTAGGCAGTCGCGCCATCGGGCAACTCTCGACGGTCGAATTCCTGCTGGTTATCGCTTTAGGTTCGGCGGTCGGCGACGCGATGTTCTATCCCGAAGTGCCACTTGTTCACAGCCTGCTGGTTGTCACCGTCGTTGTGGTCGCCAACAAGCTGATCGATCTCGGCATCGCCAGGAGCAAGTCAATCGAACACGTCATCGACGGCAAACCCGAACAGGCGGTCCTCAACGGCGTGGTATGCCTCCCCTTCCTCGACAGTAGCTCTTTGGGCACGAGCGAACTATTCCAGGAGCTGCGCGAGAAGGGTGTCCGGCAATTGGGCGAGGTCGAGCATGCAATCGTCGAAGCCGATGGAGTGCTAACGGTGTTCGAAGCTTTGCGCCCGAGACCAGGGTTGCCCATCGTACCGCCGTGGGAGATCGAGAGGCCCGCCGAGGTCGACCGCCGTTCCACTGATCAGTTTCTGAGTTGCATGCATTGCGGCCATACCTCGACCGACCGTTCAACTGACAAATGCACTCACTGCGGTCACGACCGGTGGGCGAAGGCCATCGTCACTGGTAGCGGGGAGCACTGACCCGTGGCGCTACAGCTCTACGGTCCAAAGGACCGTCCATGGTCCTAGGCGTGCCTCGTCGGCATAGCCTTGAAGGAACATCCTCCTGCCCCTTATGGCCTGAACTCCCTCCTGGGTTTCCTCGGAAAGGTTAGCGTAAAGGCGCAACGTCGACCCGTCGCCCATCACCCATGTCACCAGCACGGACTTTATCCCCAGCAGCTCGTATTTGCCCGCGAATCCGTTCTGACCCAAAAGGCGAGGAACGATTTCCATACGGCGGAGATCAATCAGGGAGCGATAGTGCTGCAGCCAGAACTTGTGCGGATCCTGTCTCAGGTTGGACCAATCGAGCTTGGCGGACGCAAAAGTCTTCGTACTTGTGGGGTCGACAGCCTCCTCGACGTTGGGCTTGTCGGGATCCGCATGCTCCGGGGCGCTCTTCAGCTCCTCCTGGCGCCCCTTACGAACGGTTTCCCGTAGTTCGACGGGCACGTCTGAGAAGAATGGGAATGGCCGCGAACTGGCCCATTCCTCGCCTTGGAATAGCATTGGGATCTGCGGAGACAATAGATATATGGCCGTCAGTGCCTTCACGGCATCGTCGTGGGCGATCCTGGTGATGCGGTCGCCTTTTACGCGGTTGCCCACTTGATCGTGGTCCTGCATGTAAACGACGAAGGCCGTCGCCGGCAGGCCTCCGCTCGGCTCGCCTCGCTCCATGCCTTCGTGCGGTTTCATCTCGCCTTGGTAAGCGAACCCCTCGGCTAATGCCCGGCCGAGCATGCCTGAACGCTCTTCGAAATTATCGAAGTCAGCATAGTATCCGGTATTCTCACCGGTAGCCGCGGCATGGAGAAGATGGTGGACGTCATCGTTCCACTGGGCCGTGTAGTGGACCGGCTCTGCGCCGCTATTACGCCGCAACCACACTTCCTGGTTATCTGAATTCTCGACGATTAAGTGCGTATGCCGATGGGGTCGAGATGCACGTAGCCGCGCCGAGAGGACTTCGAGGATGTGTGTCGGAGCATCATCGGCCATGGTGTGAACGGCATCGAACCGCAGCCCGTCGAAATTGAACTCGGTTGTCCAGTATAGAGCACTCTCGACAACGAGTTCGCGTACGACCTCAGCACCGGGGCCATCGAAGTTGATCGCCTCGCCCCATGGGCTCTCGTGCTTTTTCGTGAAGATCGGGGCGATGGCCGGCAGATAGTTTCCGTGCGGTCCGAAATGGTTGTAGACGACATCGAGAAACACCATCATCGAACGCCTGTGGGCGGCATCAATGAACGCCTTCAAGTCCTCTGGGCGTCCATAGTTGGCTGACGGAGCGAACCACATTGCGCCGTCGTAACCCCAGTTGAATTTGCCGAAGAACTCGGCGACCGGCATGAGCTGAACGGCCGTTACACCCAGGTTGACCAAATGGTCCAACCTTGAGGCGGCTGCGGCGAACGTCCCCTCCTCAGTGAACGTCCCGACATGGAGTTCGTAGATGATCGCTTCTTCCCATGGTCGGCCCTTCCAGTCCCGGTCGGTCCACACGAAGGTTCGCGGGTCGATGACTTCGCTGAACCCATGAATGCCCTCGGGCTGGTGCCTTGAGGTCGGGTCGGGGATGGCTGTTCCATCCGGGAGAACGTACTTGTAGAGCGTTCCCGCTCCGACGCCCTCGACGTCGACCCGGTGCCAGCCGTCACCGACGGCATCTAGGTCGATCAGAGAGCGCTGTCCTTTCAGCTTGAGCTTCATGCTCTTGCATTTTGGCGCCCAGATCTTGAAGCGGGTGCTGCCGTTTCGGACTTCTGCGCCGAAACGCATTTTGTGGCTGCGGAGAATGGTGTCGGGAGTGGGCCGCTGCATGTGGAAACTCTACTAGTGACCTGTTTTGGAGTGAGGATCGGCCACGGCCTTCGATTCAGGCGAACCGCGATGGCGAAGGAATATCGAAAGGACGACGAGCACCGCGGTCGAGAGAAATTCGGACTGCCAGTTCTGGAACGACTCGAACCACAACGTAGGATTCCCAAGGTATTCGAGAGCCGACTGGGCCACCCCGCCATGCATCAGGGCATGCTCGTTGGCTGCCGCGGTGCTTTGCAGCCAATGCAGCACGAATGACGCAGCAAAGAGCGCCAGAAGAGCTATGCCGAGCGAATAGGAATAGAGGAAGGACCAGAGCCCACCCGCCCTGACGGGCCACGGCGTGTCCTTACTCCGACGTTGTTTATCTGGGGTGGCATCCTCTGGATTGTCCTTGTCCGGGTCCTTGGATTCCGATGAGCCCCGCTGAAACAAGAAGGCCGTCATGATCACATAAGCGGACATCTGGAGGAATTCGCTCTCCCAATTCTCGAACAGTGCGGACTGGAAGGACGGGCTCAGGAAGTAGTCGATGACGCTGAGCGGGGGCTGCCCGTGATCGGCGAGCGCTGCGTTGTGGTCGAGCCAGCCGGACCACACCATGCCAAGCAAACAGACGGCAAATACGCCGACGAGAGCAATCGTTAGCCCGTTGTCGCGAAAGAACGAACCGGCTTTCGACATGGGACCTCCGGAATGGGAAAGGTGGGCAGGCTCCGTTCAATGGCTTCCTCTCCAAAGCGTTCCGTCGCGCAACTGGTTTCGCATGCCTACCCCATGCAACCTCCAAGTGGCTTGGCCATTGCAGGCGGACCGCACTTAGGAGGCACCATGCTTGACACGCCACATCTATGGGGTCGTCCGTTGACCATTGCTCTCGATGGGCAAACCCGCATCATTTCGGGACCTGCCGAAGCGAGGAGAATATTGCTGCTCGAGTGGCCGGTTGATCCTACCGACAAGCACAAGGCTGCCAGCGATACATGTCGCGCCGCGATGGAAGGAGCAGCAGCGGAACCTTCCTGGGTCGCCTTCATGGAGGTTGCGATCGAAGCCGGCATTTTCGTCGAGTGAAAACACTCGGCAACCACCGCCTCCTCAAACCATTGGTCGCGCGATTGTAGAACCATCAGGAGGAACGGATGAGCGACGAGCCGAAGGACGATGCGCCCAAACGGGCAGAGCGCGACGACCGGGACGGGCACCTTGCGATCGTTGGTAAAAGCGTGACGATCAACCGGCCCCGTGCCGAACTGTTTGCCTATTGGCGGGACTTCGCCAATCTCCCGACCTTCATGAATGCCATTGAGAGAGTCGACCTTCAGGGTGAGACGCGCTCGAGCTGGACGATAAAGGCGCCGGCGGGACAGCAGGTTAAGATCGAGACAGAGCTCGTCGATGTGATCGAAAACGAGGCCATAGGCTGGCGCTCGGTGGATGGCTCGCAAATCCGGACAAACGGCAAGGTCACCTTTGAGGATGCACCTGCCGATCGAGGGACGATTGTCACGGCCGAGATTGGCTATGAGCCGCCGGGCGGTGATTTGGGGCGCCTGATAGCCAAGCTTTTTCAGGCCGAACCGAATGTCCAGGCTCGCCACGAGCTCAAGCGCTTCAAGATGCTGATGGAAACCGGCGAGATCGCCACCGGCGCCAACCACAAGTCCAACGACGGAGAGCAGTGATGCGCGCACTAACCTGGCACGGGAACAACGATGTCCGCGTTGACACCCATCCCGATCCCGACATCATCAATCCCCGGGACGCCATCATCAAGGTGACCTCCACTGCCATCTGCGGCTCGGACCTTCACCTCTATGACGGAGTCATTCCCGGCATGAAATCGGGCGACATCCTGGGCCATGAGTTCATGGGCGAGGTCGTCGAGGTGGGGCCGAAGAGCACGCTGAAAAAGGGGCAGCGCGTTGTCGTACCCTTCACCATTTCCTGCGGCCAATGCTACCACTGCCAAAAGCTGCAGTATTCGGCCTGCGACAACAGCAATCCGGTCGAGAAGCAGGACGCCTCCGAAATGCTCTATGGCCATGCTATGGGCGGGGCCTTCGGCTATTCACACCTGACGGGCGGCTATGCCGGAGGACAGGCGGAATATGTCCGGGTTCCTTTTTCCGACGTTGGCCCCATCGTTATTCCCGATGGCATGCAAGACGACGAGGTTCTGTTTCTCTCAGATATCCTGCCAACCGGCTGGATGGCTGCGGAGAACGCCCAGATCGAGCCGGGCGACACGGTTGCGGTTTGGGGCGCGGGACCCGTAGGGCACTTCGCGGTCCAGAGCGCCGTCCTCATGGGCGCGGAGCAAGTGATCTGTATCGACCACCATCCACACAGACTTGAGCTGGCGCAGAAGTTTGGCGCGAAAATCATAAACTTCGAGGAGACCCATGTGCGCGAAGCGCTCATGGAAATGACCGGTGGGATTGGTCCTGACGCGGTGATCGATGCCGTGGGAATGGAGGCGCACGGTTTCGTCGTTGACAATGTTCTTGATCTCGTCAAACAGAAGATTGCGCCCGGAGCCGACAGGGGTCATGCGCTGCGTCAGGCGCTGCTCGCCTGCCGCAAGGGTGGGCGGGTTTCTGTCCCCGGCGTCTATGGTGGCATGCTCGACAAATGGCCGCTCGGGGCAATGATGGAGAAAGGTCTCACCATCAAATCCGGCCAGACCCACGTGCAGAAATATACCAAGGACCTGCTGCGGCGCATTCAAGAGGGCGAGATCGACACCACTTTCCTTATCAGCCATCGCCTCACCCTGGAGGAGGCGCCTCAGGGCTACAAGAATTTCCACGACAAGCAGAATGAATGGACCAAGGTGGTCCTGAAGCCGGGCGGACTGCGCTAGGCACGACAGGGCTTGCATGACGAAGGCCGCCGTCTGCGGACGGCGGCCTTGGCTACGGCATTCTCCTAGCGGCGGCTCCAGCGCTCCGCGCCGATAGCGGCGGCGGCGCCGATCAGCAATGCCGCGCCCAGTGTGAGCACGGTATTGGTCTGCACCGCAGTCGTTAGGCTGAAGCCGCGACCGCGACCGAAGCGCGAACGCTCATGGCCCTCCTCCGGCACGACGTAGAGGCTTTCGTCTTCGGGCATGTGGCCATAGTCGATCAGCTTGTCATAGCCCCAGGATTTCTGCTGGCCTTCGATAGCAGCCGGAGCGAGGGCGCCAAGCGGACCGCCAATGGCTGCAGTGGCGCCGACGGCAATGTCGCGCTGGCGATGTTCAGCGGCATAGAGAATCGCCTCGGCCACCACCTCCGGCGCGTAGTTCGGGCCCGGCGCCTTGCCCATACCTCCTAGATTGGTCTTGGCGTGGTCGAAAAAGGGCGTATCGATGGCGCTTGGCTTGATTAGGGTGACCGAGATAGGCAGGGCTTTCTGCATTAATTCTACCCGCAGCCCGTCGGTAAAGCCCTTGATGGCGTGCTTGCTCGCCGAGTAGGCGACCGACAGAATCTGGGGAATGTCGGACACGACCGATCCAAGGTTGATGAGGGCGCTTGGCCTGTTTTCTTCCCGAAAGTGGCGTACGGCCGCCAGCGACCCGTAGACGAGGCCGAAATAATTGACCTCGAAGATGCGATGGTGATCTGCGCTGGTGGTGTCTTCGGCTGTGCTGATGAGCCCCACACCGGCGTCGTTGACCCAGGTGTGGAAGCCGCCGAAGCGCTCGACGGCGAACCGCGCCAACGCTTCGACCTGCTCCTCAAAGCTCACATCGGTCGCAATGGCGGCGGCAGAGCCGCCTTCCCGCTCGATTTCTTCGACGATCCGGGCGAGCGCAGCCCCATCTCGAGCCGCGAGAACTACATTTGCCCCGCGCTCGGCCGCCAGACGGGCCGTTGCGAGGCCGATGCCCGAGCTGGCACCAGTGATTACGATCGTCTGTTCGGAGAGGGGCGAGAGATGGAAGGACATCGGCAACTCCTAAGCTTGCCTGGTCCAACGGTGTCTTGTGGCGCCGGTTGCACGAACTGTCCGAGCAGACGGTAGAGCCTGAGGACGCCGATTGGCATACCCTTAAACAGAGCCACGCACCGGACCGCAGGAAGTTTCTGCCTTGCCGTTGGTCCAACAGCCTGATTGTGAACCGGCGCAGCGGTGCATCCGCGATCTTAGCCCCCTCAACAGCGGAAACACTCCGGGAACAGCTGCTCGTATCAAAGCGTTGCAACCGCAACCAACTGGAGGCGAAAATGGCAGTGCGACCTTACTGGAGAGGCTACCTCAAGCTCTCGCTTGTCAATTGCCCCGTCACCCTCTCCCCGGTGACGACAGATGGTGAGAAGCTCAAATTCCACACCATCAATCGAACCACCAATCACCGCATAACGACGCGCTATGTGGACGCTGTCTCCGGCAAGGTGGTCGACAAAGATGATCAGGCTAAGGGCTACCCGAAGGCTGAGGACGATTACGTCATAATAGATGATGACGAACTCGACGAGGTGAAGCTTGAAAGCGTCCGCACGATCGACATCGACGAATTCGCTCCATCGGACTCCGTCGAGTGGACATATTTTGACAGCCCCTATTTTGTCACGCCCTCCGATCAGGTCGGCGAGGAGGCTTTCATCGTCATTCGACAGGCAATGCAGGACGCCGATGTCGTTGGCATCGCGCGGCTCGTGATCAATGGCCGCGAGCGCGCGGTGATGCTCCAGCCCTGGAACGAGGGCATTGTCCTCTGGACCCTGCGCTTTGGCGACGAGATTCGGGACGAAAACGAGTATTGGAATGAGGTGGACGACAGGCCAGTCGACAAGAAGATGCTGGCCATGGTGGAACAACTGATTGAGGACCGAACCACAACTTGGTCGGATGACATGGTGGAGGATCCTGTGCAGGATCGCCTCCTCGACATGATCAAACAAAAGCAGCACTCTAAAAAGAAAAAGGCTCCCTCGAAAGCTGTTGATGAAGGAGACGTCGAACAGCCCAATAACGTAATCGACCTAATGGCCGCCCTCAAAAAGAGCCTTGAGAGCAAGCCGGACGAGGCACCGAAAAAGAAATCCCGGCGCTAGCTCGCCTTCCGCCGAGGAGGCGCGCGCTTGGGCGCGACCTCTTCCGTCTTCTTTGTCCCAACCTTCTTGCCCCGCGATTTCGCCGCTGGCTTATCATCCTTGCTACCAGCGCTAAGGCGGAGCGCCTCAAGCAGATCGTTTGGCTTGGTGGTTTCCGGACGCTTGAACGGAATGATCTTGCGGCCTTCGATCTTTGCCTTCACCAGTTCAGCCAAGGCATCCTCGTAGCGATCCTCGAACTTGCCGGGGTCGAATTCCCCGGCTTTGGTCTTGAGAATATGCTGCGCCAGCTCAAGCATTTCGTCGGCGATCTTGAGCTTGGGAATATCCTTGAACGCCTGCTTGGAGGAACGAACCTCGTAGTCGAAGTTCAACGTCGTCGCGATCAACCCCTTGCGATGCGCCCGAATAAGTACCGGACGAAGTCGGCGGAACAGCACTGTATAGGCAATCGCGGCCGCCTTCTTTTGTCGCAACGCCTCCCTGATCAGAACGAACGCCTCCTCCCCCACATCGTTGGCCGGCAGCAAATAGTAGGGCTTGTCGAAATAGGTCGTTTCGATCTGGCTGCAGGTGATGAAATGATCGACCTCGAGCACCTTGTCGCTGTCGGGTACCGCGGCGCTGATTTCTTCGGGCTCTAGAATTACATAGGAGCCGTCATGGGTCTCGTAGCCCTTGACTTGATCATCCTTTTCGACCGGCTTTTCCGTCTTGTCGTCCACGTAGATCCGCTTCAGCCGGTTGCCGCTCTTGGCGTTGACCATGTGCAAGGAGATGCGCTCTGATGTAGTGGCTGCCGTGTAGAGCTTTACTGGGCAAACGAGTTCCGCGATCTTGATGACACCCGTCCAAACGGCACGTGCAGCCATGGTTAAGTCCTCCGATACCGAAATCGGAGAACGTGCCGGACTAGCAACCGTTCCTGGGCTGCCCCCCCAAAGCTCATTCCTGCATTTGATCTTGGCAGTCGGGTCATATTTCATTGCCACAGATGATGGGATCGCATCGGTTGCCATGGATGGACGACGTACCGAACACTGTTGATCTGCTTCGCGGAACAGGTGTCGCCACCGCCGGCCGGGCGGGAGCGGGCAATTCCCTGGCCGTTTGGGTGTCATGGCCTCGCGGCACATCGACTGGCTGGCCAACTGCGGGCTTTCCAAAACCAAATGAGGAGCGGAGCATTAATTGCGAGCGACTAGCGCACACGCCAAGCTGACAAAAAGGTGGCTGCGCGCCCAACCTCGGACGCCCCGCCGCATCTCCCGTCAAGCGTTGGTGATAGAAGGTAGCACGGCGGAAAGAGCAGTCCAGGTCAGCAATCCGAGCAATACCACCATCGTGACGATCCAGACGATGGACGCAATGGTCGCGCTCTTGCTGATCCGTTGCTGTTTCATCCACTCTCCAAAAGCCTGAACATACAATCGAGATGCTGACGGACCGATTACAACTCCAATCAGCAAAGCTTTGATTTCAAAAGTGATCGTACTCTCCGCTCGGACAAGGGAACGGCGCGGCCCGGGTGCCATTGTGCCTCTCAAGCGGCAGATGGCCGCCATTAATCTGGAGGAGGCTGCGATGAACAACGATCCAAACGGTCACGAACCTAGCTCGGGATCGGCGAACCTTCCCGAACGCGCTGGAGAAGACCTCAAGGAAGTCACAACGCGGGCAAAGGAAGATCTGGACGCCATTACACGAAAAGCCGCATCAGATGCCCGCGATTTGGGTAGTCAGGCCCAGGAAAAGATCGGAGAGGCAACCGAAAAGGCCAAGTCTTTTGCGGGCAGCCAGAAAGATTTGGCTGCTAGTCAGATCAATGGCGTCGCCGATGCGATTTCGAAAGTTGCCGACGAACTTGCTGGGTCCAATCAGGCAACCGTCGGCAGCTACGCTCGAGACCTGGCAAAGGGCCTATCGAATTTCGGCAAACAGGTCGAAACACGCGATGTCGATGAGCTTCTCGAAACGGCTCAAGATTTCGGCCGCAATCAACCTGTCGCCTTCCTCGGCCTTGCGGCTCTGGCTGGCTTTGCCGCCAGTCGCTTTGCCTTAGCCTCGAGCCATCGGCGTGGAACGCAAGCCACGGCGAGAGAAACCAACTCATATCCGGGAAGCTATCAGTCGGATGTTGAAGTGTCCGCTGGCGGGAATGTCCAGAACACCCAGAACCTGAATAACCAGTCGGGAGGCTTGTGATGTCGCAGCCCCCTGATGGCAGACCCCTCCCCGAACTCATCGGCGGCCTCGTCGGCGATCTTTCCAACCTTTTCCGCAAGGAAATACAGCTTGCCAAGACCGAAGCATCCGAGAAGGTCTCCGAAGTCGGCGGCGCTGCCGGCTCGGTCGCCGTTGGCGGGATATTGTTGCTGGGCGCGCTAGGGGTGTTTCTCGCCGCCATCGTCTCCCTTCTCGCCGCTTGGTTGGTCAATACCGGCATGAATCCAACCTTGGCAAATGCGCTCGCGGCATTTCTCATTACCGTCGTTGTGGGGATGGTGGGGTGGACGACCCTGTCGAAGGGTCTCAACACGCTCAAAGCGAGCAACCTTAGCATGAACCGTACTGCGACCTCGCTGGGCCGCGACGCCAATGTCGTAAAGGAGAGGCTGTGATGGCCTACGATCGCGAACACAAGACCGCCGAAGAGCTGCAACGAGAAGTCGAGATGCAACGCGACAAGGTGGAAAGCACCATCGACGAGATTCAGGCAAAGTTGTCCCCGGGTCAGTTGGTCGACGAGCTGCTCGCTTACACCAAGGGCGGCGGAGGGGAATTCGTTTCTACCCTGCAGCGGCAGGTTACTGCCAATCCCTTGCCCGTTGCGCTTCTGGGCGTAAGTCTCGCCTGGCTCATGGCAAAGCCCCAGGACAATGGCCCTAAGCGAACGTCAGATCAGGCATGGGATGACAGCATCAACCGTAACCGAGGCTACGGGCTGGACAATGAAGAATATGGGGACCACCCCGTGACGGTCATAACTGGTAGCAGCCTCCAGCGCAGAACGCGGGCCAGCGACGCTCATGGCCGTAGTGTCTCCGAGTTTGCCGATGAAGCGGGACGAACCTTCAAGGCGCTGACCGACGAAAGCGGTAGACGAGCCGGTCATTTCGTCGATGAGTCCGGAGCTCGGTTTAAAGGCTTCACGACGGCAACGGGAGAACAGGTCCAGCAATTCCAGGACGAGGCCGGCAACCTGATTGAAGGGGCTGCGGACTGGGCATCCCACACTTGGCAAAAAGCCCGCGAGAAGCTGCACGATCTGCGGGATACAGCCGGCGCCCAGGCCAGCGCCGGACGCGCGAGTGCTCAAGACGCGGCCGGATCCGTCAAAGCGCAGCTGGATACCCTAAACCAATCGATCCTTCACCAGTTTAGAGACCAGCCCCTAGTTGGAGGCGCCCTCGCCTTCGCGCTCGGCGCAGCCTTGGGCTCAGCGCTTCCCCATACGCCCCAGGAAGACTCGTTGCTTGGGGACGCGGCGGACGCAGTCAAAACCAAAGCAGGCGAGATCGCCTCTGGCGCTTATGAGCGGGGTAAGGAAAGGGCTTCCGAGGTCTATGAGAGCGCCGCTGAAAAAGCAGTTGACCTCTACCAGGAGGCAAAGGATGGCTTTTCTGGAAGCCTGCAGAACTCAACAGATCAATCGAGGTAGCCCTCCGCATTGAGCTCTTGGGGAGGCTAACCGCCTCCCCAACTAATTTTGAGGGCAGGATGGCGGTAAGCAGGACACTTTCCAAGACGGGCGGGGCCGAGTGTCGTTACTGAATTAATGACTCATCGGTCTCCTGCGTGTCACATAGTCTCCGCGTTGGCGGGAGTGCTCGTAGAACTTAAATTAGATCCGTCTCACTTCTTTGAAGCCACATCACGTGTTGATATCTACGTCCGCTTTGCGGGGCTGGCGGTCGGTGGCGGCCCCGCGTGCGCTAATGGCAGTGGGTCAACAGCGGCGAGAAATAGCTACTTCCGCGGTTCGCGAGATATTCCCAGGCGGTCAGCCTCCTGACCTGCGGCCCAGAGAGCCGCGATACGGCTATCGAAAGGCCCCAGTTGGCTCCGCGATGTTCGCTGATAGATGTGCACGTAGTGCTCATCTTTCACCGAACCAATGCATATGCATGGGGGCATCATGTTGTCTTGCATCCGAGCGTTCTCCCGCAGGAATTACACGCCGACGCGAGATCGAAGGCAAATCAATTGCTCCGCGCAGGTTGGCAACCGTGAGATGGATAAAGGTGCGGAGTGAAGTGAGCCCAATGGCTAAAATTGTAGCTTCCGCCGGAACTTTCCGTTGGCGTTCGACGTGCAAGCTCACCAGATGGAATCGACTGGCTCTATTGATTGCCGACTAAGGAAGTCGCTGATGTTGCTGCGCGGCTGGCGCTGGATGTCGCTTGTGTCCACGCAGCGCGAAGAGGCGATCGGCATTCTGGGCAAAGAGGCGAAATTTCTTGTCCAGTTGGGGCCAAAGCATCCTGAACACGCAAAGCAAATAGGCAGGCTGATCGTCGCGTATCAGCGGCTCATTTCAGCAATGAAGGAAAGCGCATGCCCGAAGGCTGCTGAAGAAACGGATTCGATGCCGCTTCGACGCGCCGATTCGATCAGCTAGCCCCTCGGACCCACGAAGGCACGTGGCGGACGTGTGCAATGGCACGAGAAATCGCGCGGCTTTTGGGAAGTATGGTTTCGTCGCGGACAGCCGAAACGAGCTGTGCGCTAGACCGGCACCAGTGGGGTGGGGAGCTGACCGGCAGCTTTCGGCCAAACGGCTACGAAAGCTGACCCGTAAGATCTCATTGCATAATGTTGCGTAGAGGTTGAGTGTACTCCTCTTCTCGGTAGCATGGGTGGGGACGCCATGGCTCTGTTCGTAGTTGCGCTGGTTTTCTGCTTTTATTCGCTTGGTGCGAACGCCGTTGAAGGCTTGATCAATTACCCCTCCTGGAAACTTATTCCGGAGGCGTCGTTTCGAGCCTACCATAAGCACCTCGATCGGAGTGTTCCCATTTGGGTTGTGCTCCCTACGCTGGTATACACGGTGGCGACGGCCCTTCTCATCTTTCTTGGGCCGGATGGCCTTCCGAAACCACTCGTTGTTACGGCCCTGGTGCTTCAACTTGTAGGATGGGCGACGTCGTTAGCGATCGCCATTCCCATCCAGATCAGTTTAAGCAAAAATGGCTGGTCAGCAACCAAGGTCGCCAGACTGATGCTTACCGACAGATTGTTCAGGCAACTACCGGCGCTGCTATCTGCATGCATTTATGTTGCGCTGCTTTGGCGTTTGCTAA
>NZ_CAXUPK020000006.1:0-231837 GCF_964252865.1 Devosia sp. LjRoot3 | reverse complement strand
GCATCGTCTTCAAGGGCGCAGTCGGCCCCTGGTACTCGGAGAGCAACAAGAGCTTTAAGCTCGACCGCGCGCAGGCCGCAAACCTCATGAGCATGATCGTCGAAGGCTACAAGGAGATGCACGGCCGCTACCCGAAGGAGCTCTTCATCCACGGAAAGATCGAGTTCGGTGACGAAGAATGGGAGGGTTTCACCAGCACGGTGCCGGACGAAACAAATCTCGTCGGCGTTCAGATCAAGCCCCAGCGGGAGATCAAGCTATTCCGCTTTGGGCAGAATCCGGTTCTGCGCGGGACGGCGCTCATCGTCGATGACCACAGCGCGTACCTCTGGACGGTGGGGTACACGCCTCGCCTCGAGACCTATCCAGGCAGGGAGGTGCCAAATCCTTTGACAGTGAAGGTCAGGCGTGGCGACACGAGGATCGAGACAGTTTTGGAGGACCTGATGGCTCTGACAAAGCTCAACTACAACAGCGCCGGTTTCTCATCGGGGTTGCCGGTGACACTGAGGTTCGCCGATCTCGTTGGTGAAATTCTCACGGCGGGGCCGGATGGTGGGCGTTCTTGGTTGCCGTTTAGACACTACATTTGAACGAGATGCACTTTCGCAATCTGAACTCAATCTGTGTAGCTATCGAAATCAGGATCGTTGGAAACAGCCACGTGTATGGTGGAAATCCCTGTGGGCCCATCGTCCATTTCCACGACGGTGACGTCAGGAGGCAGGTCAAAGCCACCTGCGTAAAGGGCCGGCCATAATGGGCCGTTTACGGCTGAGAATGCCAACATCATCCTCGGCTGAAACACTCCTTTTCCCATCGAAGGGGCATCCCGAAACATCTTTGATCGGTTCTCGCGCAAAAGGACCTCTATCATGTTCGCCCACGCCGTTCGCGAGTGCGGGTTTGCGTCACGCCCGTATCCAGCCCTTCTGCCAATCATGCGAGCCAAGAATGTCCCAAGCGTTGGTGCATTCATCGTCTTGTGCGGTGTCGGCGAAGCGGGATGCTGCGTCCAACGAGGTGCGGCTGAACTATTCCAGTGGCGATCGATTACGCCGAACGTCCCGGAATGCGCGGAATCTGAGCCATGCCGAAGGTTGACCCCAGTCAGCCCATAAGCTTTGTCTTTGAAGTCGAAATCTGGCCAGCTTTGGTAAAGCGCCAATTGGGTCAGGCTTGAGATGCCCGAGACGGAAACGGTTTTGGCTTGTGATGCCATCTTGGCCTGGATCAGGACCGCCCTTCTCTCCATGCGGTTGGCCAAGTGAATGTCGACAACCACTAAAAGATCCGCCAGTTCACAAGTCTTGCCTGATCCGAAAACCACGTAAGGCGACTGGTGGCAGAACACGCCGGTCATCTGCAGAGATAGTCCATGTGCTGCCAATGGCGATGACCAAGATTTCTTAATCTGCGGCAACGCTCCAAGATGAACGGCGGCCACTAACCCCGGCTCCTGCCGCGGGGGCCTCGGCATGATGGGTGCGCCGTGAAGTAAAGCGCGCTCGATGAGGGAGTTTGCGACGTCGCCCATCGCGACAACGGTGCTGTCTGGTAGCATCAACGGCATTTCACCAACCGAATCCATCCTGCGGGCCATGATACCAGCATCTAGTCGATAGCGTTGGCTGGGAAGGTGCCTGCATGTGGCGTGTGGGACAATTCCAGCGCTGAATCTGCAGTCCGATAGCAGAAGTTTGCCATAGAAAATCGCTATTTCAGCTTATGGGCCGATTCCTGTATGCTGTGTTCATATTATGCCCTAGCAGTCATTCAGCTTATGGCCTTGCGGTGTGCGCAAAGGCTAGGGAATGCGCAGGACACAAGTTCAGCTTATGCTTGGAAGCACACCCGGAAGCATCAACGACGACTTCAATCGCAAAGGCCCAGGAAGTTCTTCTTCCTGGGCCTTTCTGCTGTGTGGCGAGGAAGAGGGGCTTCTGCATTGCTCAGGGCGTCAGTTGAACCGTGCCTCTGGTGCCATGGCGCTCCTCTCCGCATACATAAGCCGGCAAGCCCCTGCTGGTGCCGCCGAAGGCAGGCCAGAGTTCCTCCACCCAGCTCGTCGCAGTGTCGACAATCACGTCGTTGACTTCGAACGGCAGGGAAAAGGGATCGAAGAGAGGAACATCTGGCTGAAGCCTGCCATCGACATAGCGGACCTCAAACAAGGTACGACAGCCGCGGATCGCCTTGTTGAGAGCATGCAGCTCCGGCCCATCAAGGTGGATCAGAACAGTGAACGTCCCATCCGGATCCTGGCTGGGATGAACCATGATCTGCACGGCACGGGCCCTCTCCGGTAAAACCGCATCAAAACTGCGCAGGGTTTGGATGGCTGCGGCCGACTGCTGGCGAAGGATCGACATGAGTTCGCTGCGATAGGTCAACTCGTCCATCTTCTGCTCTTCCGTGTCCGCGTCACGCCGCACCTAGCATGGGCGCCATCTCCGGTCATGGTATCGGCCCGTCGCTTGTGTCTTTAGTGACGCTGGGGGCCAATCACGAACATTGGATGGGACGCAATGGACGGCGAGGAGATCGAGTTGCGCGGCGGGCAGGTCAACAGGGTCGTCCGCCTTGGCGGCACGGTCCGAAGGAGCATGACCTGGGACCGCGCCATGACCCATCAGGCGCTGCGCCATCTCGAAGCGGTGGGTTTTGATGGCGCGCCGCGTTTTCTGGGGCTCGATGATCTCGGCCGCGAAATCCTGACTTTTCTTCCCAGTGATCTGCCAGCCGATGCCGATGGCTTTTCCGATGATCAACTGGCCGCCGCTGCCACCCTTCTGCGCAAATTCCACGATGCGACGGAAAGCTTTGCGCCCGTCCGGGACAGTGGCGCGGAGATTTTGTGCCACAACGATTGGACGCCCGCCAATGCCGTATTTCGGGGGGCAGTGCCCTACGGCATGATCGACTTTGATACGGTGGCGCCGGGCACGCGGCTTTGGGATGTTTCTTATAGCGCCTGGACCTGGCTCGATCTCAGCGATCCCGCCTACTCTCCCGACGAGCAGTTACGGCGCCTTGAACTCTTTTGCGCGAGTTACGGCCATCCTTCCTGCACCGTGCAGCACCTGGCAGCCTATCTGCCGACGCGGCAGGCGGGACGGGCGCGCTGGGCACGGGATCGCAACATGCGTGAGGCCGAGGCCTGGGCGCTGAAATGCATGTATTGGACGGTTCAGCATTTGACCGAGCGTGTGCACGCCACGGGATTGCCTGAACGATGAGCTACCGCTTGCGCACGAATTCGGTGCGCAGGACGAGGCCCTTGATCGCCTCGTGCCGGCAATCGATCTCTTCGGGATTGTCGGTCAGCCGGATCGACTTGATGACCGTACCCTGCTTCAGGGTCTGGCCGGCGCCTTTCACTTTCAGGTCCTTGATCAGAACGACGGAATCGCCATCGGCGAGCACGGTGCCGGAGGCGTCACGTACTTCGAGGGCCTGGCCTTGCGCGGCGGCCGCTACTTCCGAGGCCGGGCGCCACTCGCCGCTTACTTCGTCATAGACATAGTCATCATTGGAATTGGTCATGCCCTTCCTATTGCAGGCGAAAGCCCTTGTGCCAAGCCCGGCGTCCGCTATGGCCCACCGCAGCAAGGTGCGAGGAACGAACGGATTATCGTTCACTCGCGCGGACCAATCCGTTCCGATTGGCCGCCTTGTGCCGCCCTCCATCACCGCCTAGCTATGACCCAACATGAATTGGGCCCCATGAGGCAAATATGAAAAAGATCGGCTTTCTGTCCTTCGGGCATTGGAATCCTTCGCCGCAATCGGGCACGCGCTCGGCCGGCGATGCGCTGCTGCAATCGATCGACCTGGCGGTCGCTGCCGAAGAATTGGGAGCCGATGGCGCCTATTTCCGCGTGCACCATTTTGCTCGCCAGCTGGCTTCGCCTTTTCCGCTGCTGGCCGCCGCCGGCGCCAAGACCAAAAAGATCGAACTCGGCACGGCCGTGATCGATATGCGCTATGAAAACCCGCTCTATATGGCCGAGGATGCCGGCGCGGCTGACCTCATCGCCGGCGGACGCCTGCAGCTGGGCATTTCGCGTGGCTCGCCCGAACAGGTGATCGATGGCTGGCGCTATTTCGGTTTTGCGCCCGAAGAGGGCAAGACCGACCAGGATATGGCGCGCCAGCATGCCGAGGTGTTTTTGGAAGTCTTGAAGGGCAAGGGCTTTGCCCAGCCCAATCCGCAGCCCATGTTCCCCAATCCGCCGGGCATGCTGCGGCTTGAGCCGCATTCGGAAGGCCTGCGCAACCGCATCTGGTGGGGCGCGGCGAGCGATGCGACGGCGATCTGGGCGGCCAAGATGGGCATGCACCTGCAGTCCTCGACGCTGAAATTCGATGAGAGCGGCAAGCCGTTCCACATCCAGCAGGCTGAACAGATCCGCGCCTATCGCGCGGCCTGGAAGGAAGCGGGCCACACCCATGAGCCGCGCGTCTCGGTGAGCCGCTCGATCTTTGCTCTCGTCAATGACGAGGACCGGGCATTCTTTGGTACGGGCCGCTCCGAACAAGACCAGTTCGGCTATATCGAACCGGAAAAGCGCGCCGTCTTCGGTCGTGGCTATACGGCGGAGCCCGACAAGCTGATCGAGGAACTCAAGCGCGACGAAGCCATCGCCGAAGCCGATACGCTGCTGCTCACCGTGCCGAACCAGCTCGGTGTCGACTACAATGCCCATGTGATCGAGAGCATTCTCACCCATGTGGCGCCGGGTCTCGGCTGGCGCTAGGGCAGGCTGAACCCCGATCCCTCGCAGCTATTGGCGCGCCAGTAGCTGCTCACATCGGTGAAACGACCGGTCGCCGCCTGCTCGACATGGGCGGCGAAGGCCATGGCGCGGCATTCGTTGGGGCCGGCAACGACGTGCACCAGTTCGTGCAGGATGGTGAGGGTGCGCAGGGCATCGGCGCCATCGGTTGAAAATTGCGGGCAGAGGACGAGGCTGACTTCGCCCTCGCTTGGCGGCAGGCGCACGAAGGCGGCGTAGCGCGAACAGGAATTGTTGGCCTCGCTGCCGTTTTCGACGCGCATGGTGATGGTGCCGCCCCAATGGCTTGAGGTAAATTTCCTGAACGTCAGCGCGGCGCGATAGGCGGCGACGTCGACGCCGAAAAGCTCGGCCGGAAGTTTTTGGCGCGCGGTTTCAAACTGGCTGATGGCCCGGTCGAAGGCCGCGTCCACCATATCGGCGCGAGCGGGCGACAGGGTGGACAGCAGAAAAACGAGGAGCAGGAGGCAGAAGCGCATGCTGCTTTCTGCCCGCTCATTGGGGCGCTCGCAAGGCCCTGATCAGGTCGACGGCCCGGTAAGAAAGGGCATGATGTCGACGCCGTCGCCGGGAAAGACGGAAAAATGCGGGTGGTTTTCGAAGAGCTTTGCCGCGGCCTCGATGGTTTCGGCCTCGACGACAATATAGCCGCAAAAGGGATTGGTCGCCGGTGCCGCCCCATTCTTCGTCACGCGCAGCGTCTTGCCGACCATGCCGCCGTGATCGGGGAAGGAGGCGGCATTCTTCTTCTCCCACTTGGCCCATTGCTTGAGCCCGATGTCGTCGACGGCGTCCTGATCGGCCTTGGGCATGGCGCGGAAACGGGCGAGATCTTCCGGTTGCATCGTATAGACGGCGAGAAAGCGGGGCATGGCGCGCTCTTCATGCTGGGTTTTGGATTCTGAGACTATGTCCGCCGACTGCAGAAGTCATCCGGGTAGAAAGAGCTGTTCCAGATCGGGTCAGCAAATGGCCTGTGGCGGCGGGGCCACACTGGGGTCGCCACCGTTGCAAATCCCATAAACCGGCCACATTTACCGCGGAAAAGCGTCTCATCCGAACGCGAGACGCAGCAGAGACGGGAAATCCCGTCCACAGCGCGCCAGAGGACTTTAACCTCCTGCTTACCTTTTGTTTCCCTCATGGAGAGAACAGGATAGAAGCGGGATGAGACTCCCTAGGACAGGTTTGCTCGATGGACTTCCGCATTTCGGCCGATGATCGCGTTGGTGCCCAGCCCAATAGGGGTGCCAAGCCGCAAGCGCGCGCCGCAAAAGGCCAGCGCGTCGAGCCGAGCCTTGGCCAGTCCGTCGGTGGTTTTGTCGATGATGAACGCTCCGGCGGTCCCATCGGTGGTGGTGGCGGCAATGGCGGCAAGCCGCCGCGTGGCAAGAAGCCGGCGCGCGCCGAAAAGGAGCCGCGTCGCGGCAAGGCCGAAACCGCAAAACCCAAGAAGCGCCGTTCGCGCTCGGGTGGCTTTCTCATGGGGCTGCTCTGGTGGGGTTTTGTCGCCTGCCTCTGGGGCGGGCTCGCCGTAATCGGCATCATTGTCTACTACGGCGCGCAGCTGCCCTCGTCCAATAGCTGGGCTATTCCCGATCGCCCGCCCAATATTCGCATTCTGGCGGCCGACGGCAGCCTGATCTCCAATCGCGGCCAGACCGGCGGCGAGGCCGTCACTTTCCGCGAATTGCCGCAATATGTGCCCGCAGCCTTCATTGCCTCGGAAGACCGGCGTTTCATGAGCCACTTTGGCGTCGACCCCATCGGTCTCATCGCCGTGGCCGTCGAATCCGTGCAGGCGCGCGAAGTGACGCGCGGTGCTTCGACGCTGACCCAGCAGGTCGCCAAAAACCTCTTTCTTACCCCCGACCAGACACTGGGCCGCAAGGTGCAGGAAGCCATTTTGGCTATCTGGCTCGAGCAGAATTTCACCAAGGAAGAAATTCTCGAACTCTATATGAACCGCGTCTATTTCGGTTCCGGCGCCACCGGCATCGAAGCTGCGGCGCAGACCTATTTCGGCGTTTCCGCGCGCAATCTTTCGCTTGGCCAGGCCGCCATGCTGGTCGGCATTCTGCCCGCGCCCTCCGCCTATAACCCCAAGGCCAATCCGCAGCGCGCCATCGAGCGCCAGCGCCTCGTGCTCAATTCCATGGCACAGGAAGGCTATATCACCCGCGAAGAAGCCGATGCGGCGCAGATTTCGTCTGACCAGGGGACGGTGCGCACGGTGGTCGCGGGTTCAGAATCCTATGTGGCCGACTGGGTCGAAAGCCTGATGACCGCCTATATCGGTGAGATCAAGGACGACGTGGTGGTCCAGACCACCATCGACTGGAAGATGCAGAAGGACGCCGAGTTTGCTGTCCGCGAGGCTGTGGTCAATGAAGGCTCCAAGCGCGGCTTCACGCAGGGCGCGCTGGTTGCCATGGATGTCAATGGCACGGTGCGCGCCATGGTGGGCGGCGTCGACTATCAGGCGAGCCAGTACAATCGTGCCGTGACCGCCAAACGCCAGCCCGGCTCGACCTTCAAGCCCTTCGTCTATATGGCGGCCATGGAAAAGGGCTATACGCCCGATACTTTGGCTGAGGACGCCCAGTTCGAATATAATGGCTGGAGCCCGCGCAATGCCTCGGGCAAATACGCCGGCACGGTTACGCTGCGCCAGGGTCTTGCCTATTCGCTCAACACCATTGCTGGTCGTCTTGCCATCGACGTGACGCCGGAAGCCGTCATTGACGTTGCGACCCGCATGGGGATTTCCTCGCCCATGACGCCGGTGCCCTCCATCGCGCTCGGCACGCAGGAAGTGAACTTGCTTGAATTGACCTCGGCCTATGCGCCCTTTGCCAATGGCGGCATGGGTGTCATCCCCAATGTGATCACCAAGATCAATTCCAAGGATGGCTCGCTGCTCTATGAATCCTCCGATGCCGGCCCCGGCCGCGTCGTCGATCCCAATGTGCTCAGCGAGATGAACGACATGCTCAAGACCGCCGTGGAAGTCGGCACCGGGCGTGGCGCAAATCTGGGCGGTTGGGATTTTGGCGGCAAGACAGGCACCAGCCAGAACGCCCGCGACGCGCTCTTTGTCGGCTATACCTCGGCCATGGTCACCGGCGTGTGGCTGGGCAATGACAACGACACCAAGACCACGCTCTCGGGCGGCAACGTGCCGGCGGCCATCTGGTCCGAATTCATGACCAAGGCCCATGCCGGCCGCTCGCCTGTCGGCATTCCCGGAGGCTCCTATCAGGGCCAGTTGATTGCCCAGCAATTGATCGACCCGGTGACCGGGCAGCCGGTGATCGACCCGACGACCGGCCAGCCGCAGGTGCAATATGTCGATGGCGGCACCGGCCAGCCGGTGCAGACCATGACCGATCCGACGACGGGCCAGGTTGTGGCCATCGACCCGGCCACAGGGCTGCCGAATACGAATCTGGCTCCGGTTGGCATGGGGGCCTCTACCAACCCGCCGATCCAGACCGGGCAGATGACCGATCCGACGACGGGCCTGCCGATCAATGGGGGTTTTGACCAGACCCAGCAGCAGTTCGATGCGCAGGGACAGGCCATTGATCCGGTAACCGGCCTGCCGCTGCAGACCGATCCCAATGCAGGTTTCACCACCGACCCGAACGCGGCCTTCACAAATAATGCCGCCCCGATCGATCCGCAGACCGGTCTGCCCATGGTGCTGGTGGTTGATCCGGCCACGGGCCAGCAGGTCTGGGTGCCGAGCGCTCCGGCTGCCAATCAGCAGCAGTTCCAGGGCCAGCAGGTGCAGCCGACCAGCCCCTTCGCGCCGCCAGCGGCCGTGGGCCAACAGCCCCAGCAGCCGGTCTATCAGAACGAGAATTCACAGCGCACGCTGATGGATCTGCTCTTCGGCAACTGATTTGAGGGCCCCGGGAAACCGGGGCCTTTTTCATTGTGCCGCATTGAACTGGGTCGCCTTCGGGTGCACATGAGACTATCTCCCTCTGCCTCCCCGGAAAATTCCATGACCACGCTCGCCGATTTCACCCTGCCTCTCCTGAGCGGCGCGCCGCAAAATCTTGCCGATTTTTCCGGCAAGGTGGTGCTGGTGGTCAATGTGGCGAGCCAATGCGGCCTGACCCCGCAATATGCCGGGCTCGAGGCGCTCTATAGGCAATATGGGGATCGCGGCTTCGTGGTTCTGGGCTTTCCGTGCAACCAGTTTGCGGGACAGGAGCCTGGAACCAGCGAAGAGATCGCCAGCTTTTGCGAGATCAATTACGGCGTCACCTTCCCGATCTTTGAGCGCATCGACGTCAACGGCGATGCGGCGCACCCGCTCTACCAGTGGCTCAAGGAAAGTGCGCCCGGGCTTTTGGGCAGTGAGGCGATCAAGTGGAATTTTACAAAATTCTTGATTGGCCGCGACGGCAAGGTGGTGGAGCGCTACGCGCCGGCGACCGAGCCGGCCGATATTGCCGGCGATATCGAGAAGCTGCTCTAGGCGCCCGCGAGCCAGATTGCTTTGCGCCACAAAGCCTTTAGTTTAGAAGGCGGCGGATGAACGAGGGCGTGCCATGGCCGACATTCTCGACTATTGCAAGGATCTGAAAAAACAGCGCTTCAAGTCAGGGCAGGTGGTCCTGCCCGAGGGCGAGCGCTTCGGAAAGCTCTATGTGCTCGTTGAGGGCCAGGTGGAGATCATCCGCGAGCGCACGCAGGTGACCCATGTGGACGAGCCCGGCTCGATCTTTGGCGAAATGGCGGTGCTGCTCGACATGCCGCATTCGGCGACGGTAAAAGCCCTGTCCGAAGTGGAAGCCTATGAAATTCCCGATGCCCTGACCTTTCTCGATGGGCATCCCGAATTTTCGTTGCATATCGCCACCATGCTGGCGCGGCGGCTTTATTACACCACCTCCTATCTCGTCGACTTGCAGCAACAGGCGGCCGGCAAAAGGCAGGATCTCGACCTCGTCGATGAAATCCTCGCAAGCCTGGTCGACCCGAGCGAAACGGGCAAGAAGAAGCGCAAATGAGCGACGAGACGACGCCGAAACCGGCCATAACGATCACCTATTGCACGCAGTGCAACTGGATGCTGCGTTCGGCCTGGATGGCGCAGGAACTGCTGTCCACCTTTTCGATCGAACTGCAATCGGTGACGCTGGTGCCGGGCACCGGCGGCATTTTCGAGATCCATTTTGGCGATGAGCTCGTCTGGGAGCGCAAGCGCGATGGCGGCTTTCCCGATAGCCGGGTGCTCAAGCAAATGGTGCGCGACCGGATCGATCCCGAGCGCAGCCTCGGCCATATCGATAGCGTTGCAAGCAAATAAGTCTTTCCAAATGCCCGGTTTTCGCTAGTCTTTCCTTGTCTTAACCAAGGGAGGCCCGGCGTCATGGCTCACAAGTTCAAGATCACTGCGGCTGCAAACGAGCAGTTCAAGTTTGCCTTCGTCTACAATGCCGAGACGATTTTCTGGTCGGAAAACTACAAGCAGAAGGCATCGGCCAAATCGGCGGTGGAATCGCTGAAAAAGAATGCGCCCGAAGCGGCCACGGTCGACCTCTCCAAGGGCGAGGACGGCAAGGGCTATCGCTTCGAGATCGTCGAATCCAAGGATGGCCAGCATTTCGTGCGCTTCGTTGCTTCCAACAACGAAACCATGGCGCGCACCGAGACCTACAAGCAGAAATCAAGCGCCACCAACGCCATCGAATCGCTGAAAAAGAATGGTCCGGGCGCCGAGGTTGTCGACGAGGCCTGAGGGCTCGACACCGATCAGCCTTTCCGGCACCCCGCGTGCATCCCCGCGAAAGCGGGGATTTCGGCGCGAACAGGGTTTTCCGCTTTCGCGGGAATGACGCCGTGGTTGTTTGCCGCGCACCAGTCTTTTCGGAACTAAAATTGGCAGGGGCGCCTCGCCCCTTGCCGCAAACCACAATATTGTCTGGCGATCAGAACGTTTGGGGACGCAACGATGTCTAGAACCTCCTCCCTTCTTGCTTTGGCCGCCGCGGCCTTGATCAGTCTGCCCGCCTCGGCGCAGGACCTGCCAGATCTGGCTGGTCGCACCATCCATGCGGTGACGGAAAACGCCTATTACCCGCTCAATTTCGCCGATCCCAAGACCGGGGAAGGCATTGGGCTCGAATATGATGTGATCAACGAGATCGCCAAGCGCCTCAACGCCAAGGTTGAATGGGACCTCGTCGCCTGGGACGTGATGATCGAATCCGTCCGCACCGGCCAGTTCGATGTCGGCGCCGATGGCATCACCATCACTGCAGAGCGCGATGAGCAGATCGACTTCACCAAACCCTTCATCACGGTGGAGCAGTATTTTCTAGTTCGCGCCGATGAAGAGCGCATCACCAGCAAGGAAAGCTTTGCCGAAAATGCCGACCTGCTGTTCGGCGCCCAGGCTGGTACCTCGTCCTTCTACACGGCTATTTATGACGTGCTCGACGGCGACGAAGCCAATCCGCGCGTGAAAGTTTTTGACAGCTTTGGTGCCGCCGTTCAGGCCGTTAAGGCCGGTGACGTGGATGCTGTGATTGCCGACCAGGCGGCCTCGGCCGGCTATATCGGCGCTGATCCAGGGGCCTTCAAGCAGGTCGGCGAAGCCATCAAGGCCGACCCGCTCGGGCTGATCCTGACGCCGGGCTCGGACCTCGTAGAACCCTTCAATGCCGCGCTCGACCAGCTCGAGGCCGAAGGCTGGCTCGATGAGCGGATCAATTACTGGTTCTTTGAATATACGGGTGAGTAAGCCTTTGGCTTTTGGCGATTGCCAACACCCCCACCCGTCCTCCCCCATCAAGGGGGAGGTGAAGGAACAGTGGTTTTGGCTGGATCGTACCACCAACTCGATATGGCACCTCCCCCTTGATGGGGGAGGTTGGGAGGGGGTGACGACAAACTCGTTGCTTTCGGCTATCTCCCCCACATGACCACCCGCCCGCGCCGTCCCTCCATTCTTGCCCGCATGCCCTGGTGGCTGCTCGCTGTCGGCTGCTGTTTGTGCTCGGCTTTTGGGCCATCACGGCTGACGAAACCTATGCGGACATCTTTCAAAAACTCTCGGGCGGGGTGCTGACGACGCTTTGGGTGACGCTGCTCGCCTTTGGCCTGGCGACAATTTTGGGCCTGCTCATCGCCCTCGCCCGCACCTCGAATGTCCGCGTGCTGCGGGAAATCGCGACCTTTTACGTCGAAATCATCCGCGGCATCCCGATCCTGGTTTTTCTGTTCTACATCGCCTTTGTCGGCGCCCCGGCGCTGGTTTCGGCCTTCAATTGGGTGGTTGGCCCGCTCATTGAACTGGGCTGGATGGAACCCGCGACAGTGCGCGGCTTCGACTTCGTCTGGCGCGCGATCCTGGCGCTGACCATCTGCTACTCCGCCTTCATCGCCGAAATTTTTCGCGCTGGCATCGAGGCGGTGGGGCGCGGTCAAGTGGAAGCGGCGCGCTCGCTCGGGCTATCGCGCTTCCAGTGCTTTCGCCTCGTCATCATGCCCCAGGCCCTGCGCACGATTCTGCCCCCACTCGGCAATGATTTCGTCTCCATGGTGAAGGACTCGGCGCTGGTGTCAGCGCTCGGGGTGCAGGACATTACCCAGCTTGGAAAGCTGCACGCTTCGTCGAGCTTCCAGTTTTTCGAGACCTATAATGTCGTGGCCTTCCTCTATCTCACCATGACGATTTCGCTTTCGCTGCTGGTGCGATGGCTCGAAATGTTCATGGCGCGAAAAGATCGTTTTTAGTCGCGACGCTCTCCATTCCGTCGTCACCACCGGGCTTGTCCCGGTAGTCCCCAGCGGAGGAGAGATGGATTGCCGGGACGAGCCCGGCAATGACGATGGAGGGGAGGTCACTTGCGGCAGCTCTTCACACCAACCATGTTGTAAAAACATCGCTGGAGGACCCAATGCACAAATTTGCCCGCCTTGCCGTTTTCGGAGCCGCCGTTCTTGCCCTTGCCGCCTGTGGCAATCGCTCGGAGGTGGGCAATGTCGGGGTCGACTGGACCGGCAATGATATTTCCATCGAAGCGGTGGCCGACCCCGATGTGCAGGGTGTGGTGTGCCACCTGGCCTTCTTCAATCGCTCCTTCATTGACCGCATCAGCCAGGGCAATTGGTTCGAGGACCCATCCTATTCCGCGCTCGATTGCTCGGCCGTCGGCCCGATCACTGTGGGCGACATTCCGAAGAGCGGCAGCGAAGAAATCTTCAAGGAAGCGCGCTCGCTGATCTGGAAGTCGCTGCGCGTCACCCGCATCTACGATCAGGCGAACAATTCGCTGATCTATCTGGCGCATGCGCGCGAAATCCAGCAGGGCTCGGGCAAGATGAGCCTTTCGGTTGTGCCGCTCAACGGGCTCGACGTAACCTGGAAGAATGGTGCGCCCGCCGCCGGTGCAGTGTCCGGCTCGGTCATGGTGCAATAGGCCATTCCGGCCTCTGCCCTCACCAGGCAAAGCCTTGCCGGTCTTGGCTAAAACAAGGCAAAAGCGTTCCGCTCGCAGCCGCTTCAAACGGCGGCATGGGGCACGATATTCTCTTTTCAGACATTAAGCGCCGCCCGCTGGCGGCAAGGGAAGACAAACATGGCGATCCTGATCGGCGATACCGCCCCTGATTTCACCCTCGAATCCACCGAAGGCACCATTCACTTCCACGACTTCATTGAAGGGTCTTGGGCAGTGCTCTTCAGCCACCCCAAGAACTTTACCCCGGTCTGCACCACCGAACTCGGCTATACCGCCAAGCTCAAGCCCGAATTCGAAAAGCGCGGCGTGAAGGTCCTGGGCCTTTCCGTCGACAAGCTCGAAGACCACGGCGGCTGGGCCAAGGATATCGAAGAGACGCAGGGCGCCTCGCTCAACTTCCCGCTGCTGGCCGATACCGAAGGCAAGGTGGCGCGTCTTTACGACATGATCCACCCCAATGCCGACAATACCCTGACCGTCCGTTCCGTCTTCGTCGTCGGTCCGGACAAGAAGGTAAAGCTCAAGATCGAATATCCCGCTTCGACCGGCCGCAATTTCGATGAAGTGCTGCGCGTGATCGACAGCCTGCAGCTGACCGCCAAGCACCAGGTGGCGACGCCCGTGAACTGGAAGAGCGGCGAGGACGTGATCATCGTTCCGGCCGTTTCCAATGAAGCGGCCAAGGCCAAGTATCCCGAGGGCTGGAAGGAACTGAAGCCCTATCTCCGCATTGTGCCTCAGCCGCGTGGCTGAGCCACTGGCATCTGTCTTCTCCCTGACTGACTGGGCGGTGGATCACTCCATCGCCCATTTTCTTTGCCGCAATTGGCCTTTTGCCTGCCCAAATCGGGCCATAGTCATTGTTCGCATTTTATGAAAAGGCCGGAATTCTCGTAGTTCACAGGCTTGACCGCCCGAAATCCGGGCTTTTCTGTCACTTCCTTGGAACCGTTGCCTCATGGCCACAGTGCACAACGTGGTTTCCTGATTCTTACCGATCAGGGCGTGGGGCGTGCCGAATCGGCATTTCTTGAGATTCAGTTTCTAAGAATCGATCAAGTCCACCTGAATGGTTAATGAATGACTGCCGCCAAACCTGCGGCAATGAGGCAACACAGCACAATCTCGCGCGATTCCGCCCTTAATCGTGCCGCGCCTCATCTTTAGTCAAAGCTCATCGACAACTTCAGTGAGCATAGACCATTGATCAGAAGAGCCGTTCTCGTCGCCGCAGCGGCGGCCGCCCTCGCACTAACTTCGACGGCAGCCTACGCCCAATGTGGTGGCGCTTCCTGGTATGGCCCCGGCTTTAACGGCAAGCGGGCAGCATCGGGAGAAATCTTCAACGAAAACGCCATGACGGCGGCGCATCGTTCTCTCCCCTTCGGCACCAAGGTTCAGGTCACCGACCAGAACTCGGGCAAGTCGATTGAAGTGGTCATCAATGATCGCGGGCCCTTCCACGGCAAGCGCATCATCGACCTTTCGAAAGCCGCGGCCAACGCCCTCGGCTTCCGCAATCGCGGCGTGACTTCGGTCTGCCTCGAATCCATGTGATCCCTTTTTGATCATGCGTCAGTGAAAAGGCCGCCCCGTAGGGCGGCCTTTCGTTATCTGAGGCCCAAAACCTCGATGGCGGCGAGCCGTTCGGGATCAAGTGGCCCCCGCCTTTCCGCTTCAAGCGCCATGCGCAGTTCCTCGCGGTTCTTCACGCCCAGCACGAGCGTATCGACGCCGTCGATCCCAAGCGCATAGCGGTGGGCGACGAGAGCCGGGTCTTCGCCCCAGCGGGCACAAAGCTCGCGGAAGGATTGGGCGCGGGCAAAATCCTCGCGGTCGGGGCCGTGGGTGTCGGGCCGATCGAAGCTGCTTGTAAGAGCCCCTGCCTGCACGGCCCGCACGCCCATGACGCCGACACCGGCCGCCTGTGCCGCCGCGATGACATCACGCGGACGCGGGGCGAGGCCGGTGCCATTCATCGCGCCCGGGCTGTCGAGCAGATTGGCAATGGCTTGCACGGCAGCCGGGAGAGGCCCCGAGAACAGGGCGTCAATGGTCGCGGCGGCGTGGTTGATGCCGGTAATGCCCCAATCGCCGATGAGGCCTTCCTGCACGAGGCGCGCAAAAGCCGGGCGCACCGCATTGCGATAGAGCGACAGACTGGTCGAACGCTCGTTCTTGGGTGGCTCGCCGGGCGGATAGTCATAATCGTCCGGGCGTATTTCGCTATGGAGCAGCATCATGTCCACGCGTTCGAGCCGCATGGCGGCAAGGCTTTTTTCGAGCGAGGTTTTGAGGCGCGGATAGACGTCTTCCTCGGGCACGGTGCCGAGGCTGTATTTGGTTGTCACCCGCACCCCATTGGGCAATTTCCCCTCGAAGGCGCGGCCGATCATGGCTTCGCAGATGAGATAGCCGGGCGCCGCGTCGAGGAGTGAGATACCGCCATCGACGGCCGCGCGCAGCGTCGCCACGGCCTCGTCCTCCGAGGTCGGGCCCCAGACCTGGCCGATGCCGCCACCGCCAAGGGTAAGCCGGCTGACGGGACCAAAGCGCCCGAGGCGATTGGTGGTCATGGTTGTTTCAGCAAGCGTATCGGCATCAAACATGTTCGATTTCCTTGTTCAGAATGCCCGAAATCTCGGCCATGACGGCGGCGGGCAGGGGGCCTTTTTCCAAGGCCCCGAGATTGTCGCGGACCTGTGCTTCGGTTTTGAAGCCGGGAATGGGGATGGTGTGGGGCGAGCGGGCAAGGTTCCAGCCGAGCGCGCCCTGCGCCACGGTGCGGCCGCCAGTCGTGAGGAGGTCGCGTAGGGCGCCCACTTTGGCGAGGGTTTCCGGCTTTGGCCTGCCATCGGCAAAGAACCGCACCCAGGAGTGACCCGCCGCCCGCACATCGTCCTTGGCAAGGCGCGAAGTGGCGGAAAACTTGCCGCTCAGCATGCCCATGGCGAGGGGCGAACGATTGAGGCTGGCAAGTTCAGCCTCGGCGCAGAGGGCCAGCATGTCCGGCCCGTCGCAGAGCACGCTTAGTTCCTGCTGCACGGCGGCAAAATGCGGATACTTCAGCATACGCCGGGCGGCAGCGGTATTGTCGGTGCTCCAGCCCCAGGCGCGGATGCGGCCCTTTTCGACAAGGCCTTCCAAAGCCTCGCCGGCCCGGTCGGCGACGTCGTCGCTGAGATCGCCGACATGGATCTGGTAGAGGTCGACGCAGTCTGTGCCCAGGCGTTTCAGCGATTTGGCCGAGGCCCATTCGATATAGCTCGGCGACACATCGGTCGCGACCAGCGCCTTGCTGCCCTCGTCATAGGTGAAGCCGAATTTGGTGGCGACAAAAGCCTCGTCGCGGCGGCCTTTGAGCGCGCTGCCCAAAATGCTTTCGCTGTGGCCGGTGCCATAGGCATCGGCCGTGTCGAAGAGGCTGGCGCCGAGATCGAGGGCCAGTTCGATCGAACGCACCGATTGCGCGTCATCGACCTGGCCCCAACCGTCATTGCGCCCGTCGAGGGTAAAATGCCCGCCAATGGCCCAGCAGCCCATGCCGACGGCACCGACCTTTGGGCCATTGGGTCCGAGTTTGCGTTTTTGCATCATGTCATTCTCCTTCGCAGGTCCGGGCGGAAATGAAGTCGGCAATGCCGCTGCGCTTGGTGCCGATATCGGTCAGCAGACGGTCATCGAGCATGGACAGCTTGCGGCGAGTGACGTTGCGCAGGTGCCAGCGGCGCAGGCGGCTTGTGATGGGTTCGAACATGATTTCGTCTCCTCGGATTTTGCGCGCAAACATCCGGCGCCGGATTGGGATCAGGCGTTTCAAAACTGGTGCTTTCTGCAAAGGCTTGGGCCGCTCCCGGCGACCCGGTGAGGAGATAATTGCGCTTCTGCATGCCGTTAGGCTACAGTCGAGACTGCAAGGCGCTTTTCAGGAATGAAAAATGGATTTCTCCTGGGACGATCTCCGGCTGTTTCTCGATGTGGCGCGGCTCGGCGGGCTGAGCGCGGCGACGGAAACGACGGGCCTTTCGGCGGCGACCCTCGGCCGGCGCGTGACGGCGCTGGAGCGGCAGGTGGGCGAGCCGCTCTTCGTGCGCAGCCAGACCGGCTATCGGCTAACGCCCTCGGGCGAAGAACTGCTGTTGCGCGCCGAAGAGGTTGAGGGGGCCATGCTGTCCCTGAAGCGTTGGAAGGATGGTGCCATCGGCGAGCGCGTGGTCCGCGTCTCAGCTGGTCCCTGGACCTCGGCTTTCCTCGCGAAAAATATCGGAAAAATCTGGACGGCGGGCGATCGGTTCGCGCTCGAACTGGTGACCGCCAACCACAAGGTCGATATCGGCCGCCGCAATGCCGATATCGGCATCCGCAACCAGCGGCCGACCGAACAATGGCTCGCCGGGCGCTTGGTGGGCAAGGTTGCCTATGGGCTCTATGCGCGACCGGAACTCATCAGTGGCGTGGCCGCCGGTTACTTCGTTGGTGTCGCTGGCGACGGCAGCCAGACCCATTCGGCCCGCTGGCTGCATGCCCGGCATGGCGATCGGATCGCGACGCGCGGCAATGACGCCATGAGCGTGCTGGAACTGGTGGCAGCCGGTGCCGGCATGTCGGTCTTTCCCTGTTTTGTCGGCGATAGCGATCCACGCGTCGATCGTATGGCGGGCACCATTCCCGAACTCGAGACCGACCAATGGCTCGTCTGTCACCACGAAGAGCGCCACACCCCGGCCGTGCGTGCGGTCACCGAGCGCATCGCCGCGCTGATGCACGAGAACGGGCCGCTGTTTCGCGGGGAAAAGCCGATCTACGGGTAGTTCCGGAAGATTTCGTTAGGCCCCTATTAGGGGCTTGGGCTTAGCATTCGCTCCGGGAATGCAGCAGGGACAGCGGTGCTATGAAAGCATACGCCTATGTCGTCGGGCCGGGGGACACGGCCTGGCAGACGCTTTTCGACATGGCCGGAAATATCGGCTTTGCCGGTGTGTCGGACTATCGCGGTATCAGCCAGGTGGTGCAGCAGGCGGGTGAAACCCCGGTCTGCTATTTTCTCTTTTCTCCCGTCGCCGATCTCAGCGCATTGCGGCCCGTGGCCGATGCGATCCGCTTTGCCTCCTCACGCACCATCCGCTTTTCGCCCATGGTCTATTGCGCCGAGGATCCATCGATCGACACCATCATGGCCTGCATCAATATGGGCTTTGACGACATCGTGGCCCTGCCGCAGTCGACCTCGAAACTGCGCGAGCGCCTCGGCCGGCAGATCGGCCAGAATATGGTTTTTTACGAGACTGCCGGCTATTTCGGTCCCGACCGGCGCAATCGCGTCGCGGCGCTGAAGCCGAACCCGGTCGCCAATCGCGTCGGCGGGCCGTTCCGGCGGCTCGAAATCGTCCGCAATCTGCTCGATGGGGTCTCGGTGCTGCGCGACGAGTTCTCCAGCCCGTCCGGTGATGTGGCAGCAATGCAAACGTTGCAATAAACTCCATTGGGGCATGCGCGCGCCCATTTCGCTGAGCCGTGAAATGTCCTAACGTCGCCTCTGACTGATCTTTAGAGCATTTTCCTATCATGCGATTCGGCATTGAGCTGCCGCCCCAGATCAAGGTCTTCGGGGCGTTTTTCATTTATTCCTTTGCCATGGGCAGCATTTTTCCGCGCCTGCCCGATATCCAGACGGCCATGGGCGTGGGCGAAGGCGCGCTTGGCCTGGCGCTGATCGGCTCGGCCGTCGGCACGCTGATCTCGCTGACCTTTGCCGGCCGCGTGGTCGAAGCCATTGGCTATCGCCGCGTGCTGCTGACCGCCATTCCGCTGCTTTCGGCGCTTTATGCGCTGGCAAGCTGGGCGCAGACGCCGCTGACATTCTTCCTCTTGCTGCTGCCGGTTGGTCTCACTATCGGCGCCATTGAAGTCATCATCAATGTCGAGGCCGACCGGGTGGAACACGCCATCGGCCGCCGCATCATGAGCCGCGCGCACGCCTTCTGGAGCCTGGGCTTCTTTGCCGCCGGCATGGTGGGCTCCTTCATCGCCCAGACCGGGCTTGAAGTGCACTATCATCTGCTCATCATGATCCCGGTCATCATCGTCGCGACCCTTCTGGTCCTGGGTCGTTTCGAGCCAGCCGCGCATCGCGCCGGCACCAGCACGGATGAAGCGCCGCGCTTTGCCCGCCCGACCCTGCCGATCATGGCGCTGGTCGCCGTCTGTCTCTCCGCCATGCTCATGGAAGGCGCAGGGATCGACTGGTCGGCCATCTATATGCGCGATCTCTTCAATGCCGAACCCTTCTGGGCTGGTCTTGCCGTGGCAACCGTTGCCGGTTCGCAGGGCGTGGCGCGCTTTTTTGCCGATGGTTTTGTCGAGCGTTTTAGTCCGGTGCTTGTCGCTCGCGTGCTGCTCACCGTTCTCGGCATCGGCGTGCTGCTGGCCTTCTTCGCGCCGGCCGCCTGGGTCGCCTATCTCGGTTTTGCGCTGATTGGCGTCGGCTCCAGTGCGCTCTTCCCGCTGGCCATGTCGGCTGCCGCACAGCAGACGGACCGTCCTGCCGCCGTCAATGTGGCAGCGCTCGCGCAGTTCTCGTTCACCGCCTTCCTCTTGGGGCCGCCGCTCCTCGGGTTCATCGGCGAGCATTTTGGCATCCAGTGGGTCTTTGGTGTCGGTATTCCGCTCGTCCTTCTTGGCTTCACCACGGCCCATGTCCTGGCGCCCAAACCCGTTCTGCGTGAGGCCACGTCATGATTGCGCCCCAGCACCGCATCTATGCGAGCTTCTTCCTTTTCGCCGTGACGACGGGCGCGCTGATGGCGCGCCTGCCTGATATCCAGACCCATTTCGGCATTTCCGAGGGGCAACTGGGCCTGACCATGATCGGCATGGCCATTGGTTCGCTGATTTCGCTCACCTTTGGCCCGCCAGTGGTCGAAAAGCTCGGCTTCCGCAAGACGGCGCTGTTCACCGTGCTTGGCCCGGCGCTGCTCTTTGCCACCATTCCCTGGCTGCCGGTGGCCCCGGCCATGTTTGCCGTGCTGTTCCTGGCAGGGCTTCTGGCTGGCGCGCTCGAGATCAATCTCAATGTCGAAATCGACCGGCTCGAAGTGCAGACTGGTCAGCGTTTCATGAACCGCGCCCATGGTTTCTGGAGCGTCGGTTTCTTCGTCACCGCGCTTTTTGGCGCCATGATCCGCCAGTCCGGCCTTTCGGCCGGCCTGCATCTGGGCATCGTGGCGGTGATCGTCGTTATCGTTGCTGGCTACCTGCTGTTTTCGGCGACGGAAGCGCCGAAACCGGCAAAGGTCGAGGGCCAAAGCCATGGCTTCGCCTTCCCCAATCTGGGCCTGCTGCCGCTCTGTCTCATCGGCTTTGCCGCTTTCCTTGTTGAAGGCGCGGGGATCGACTGGTCGGCCATCTACATGCGCAACGTCTTTGCGGTGGAACCCTTCATCGGCGGCATGGGCCTGACGCTCTTTGCCTTCTTCATGGCGGCGATGCGTCTTTCGGCCGATCCGATCGTTGCCCGCTTCGGGCCGCGCAATGTCGCCATGGTCATGCTGACGGCGGCGAGTTTTGGCGCTCTCCTCGTCGGCACGGCGCCGACGGCAGCATTGGCGCTGGTCGGCTTTGCGCTCATGGGCGCAGGCTGCTCGGCGGTTTACCCGCTGGCGGTTTCGGCCGCGGCGCAGCGCACCGATCGCCCCGCGGCGGTCAATGTGGCGGCCATCGGCCAGGTGAGTTTTGTCGTATTCTTCCTCGCCCCGCCGCTGCTTGGCTTTGTCGCCGAGTTTTTGGGCATCCGCTGGTCCTACCTCATCTGCCTGCCGCTGCTGCTGGCCGGTCTCTGGGCGTCTAGCTTTGCGCTGGGCACCAAGAAGGTGGATGCGCCCCACGGACTGCCGCCCGAGCCGACGCCGCTCGGCTGACCGGCCAAAAGACGATTGCTGACGGGTTCTGACGCCGCCGCGCGCCAGAACCCGGGCAAGGAGAATTTTCATGCGCCCACACTACCGGATTTTCGGGGTGTTCTTCATTTTCGCGCTCTCGATGGGCGCCATGCTGTCGCGCCTGCCCGACCTGCAGCTCCAGTTTGGACTGAGCGAGGGACAGCTGGGGCTGATGCTGATCGCCATGTCCTGCGGGGCGCTGGTGGGCCTTACCTTTTCCGGTCCCTTCATCGCCCGCTATCCGGCGCGAACCGGCGTCTTCGTCACCATCTTCATTGCCTCGGCGCTCTATGCGCTGGTGCCCTTCATGCCTTCGGCCCTCTTCGTGGTGCCGCTGCTGTTTTTTGCCGGCATCTGCGCGGGTGCGGTCGAAATCATCGTCAATCTCGAGGCTGACCGCCTTGAAGCCCAGCTCGGCTACGGCATCATGAGCCGCACCCATGGCATGTGGAGCCTGGGCTTTTTCGTAACGGCGCTCATCAGTTCCGGCCTGCGGCAGGCCGGCGTACCGGTCACTCTGCATCTGGTGGGGGCGTTCATCGTTGTGGTGATTGCCGGGCTTTTTGTCTTCCGCGGCATCGAAAATGCGCCGCTGCGTCCTGACTCTCATGCCGGTGAAGCGCCGCGCATCGCCTTTCCGACCATTGGCCTGGCAGCCCTCTGCATCATCGGCGCGGCGCCGCTTCTGGCCGAAGGCGCCGGGATCGACTGGTCGGCGATCTATATGCGCGACGTGTTCCACGTCGAACCCTTTATTGGTGGCCTCAGCGTCACGGTCTTTTCGCTGGCCATGGCCGTGGCGCGTCTCTCCATGGATGGCGTCGTCGACCGCTTTTCGCCGCGCGCCGTGGCGGCAACGCTGCTGCTGATCGCCATGACTGGCCTGATCATGGTGGCGACGGCGCCGCATGAATATGTGGCGCTCTTCGGCTTCGTGTTGACCGGCATTGGTTGCAGCGCCGTCTATCCGCTGGCGGTCTCGGCGGCAGCGCAGCGCACTGATCGGCCGGCATCGGTCAATGTTGCTTCGCTCGGGCAGATGACCTTTGTGGTCTTCTTCCTCGCCCCGCCTTTGCTTGGCCTCGTTGCCGAAGAGTTCGGTATCCGCATGTCCTATTGGGTCGTGGTACCGCTGCTGGTTGCCGCGCTCCTTGTCATCCGCGCCCTGCCGGCGCGGAGATTTGCAGCGGTCGCCCATGGCTGAGGATCTGCCGTCCATTGTCGATTTGAGACAATCGGCCACGGCCCTGCGCGTGCAGCGCGGGGTCATGCGCATGCTGCGCGAGCGGCACGACATGGCCTGCTATGCCGAAGTGCCGCTCAGCAATGGGCGGCGCGCCGACGTCTTGGCGGTGGGGCCAAAAGGCGAGATCTGGATCATCGAGATCAAGTCGAGCCTGATCGACTTTCAGGTCGATCGAAAATGGCCCGAATATCGCGAATTTTCCGACAAGTTCTTCTTTGCCAAGCCGCCCGAACTCGATGGGGAAATTTTTCCCGAAAGCGAGGGCCTCATTGTTGCCGACGGGCATGATGGCGCCATTCTGCGCGATAGTCCCGACACTCCCCTTGCTCCCGCCCGCCGCAAGGCACTGATGCTGAAACTCGCCCGCCTGGGCGCCGACCGCATCCATGTGCTGATGGACCCCGGTCCGCGCTAAAGTACTGACCAGATAATGACCTCTGCCCGCTGGCGCGTGATTGCGCTCTTCTTCACCCATGCCTTGGCTGCCGGCGCGATCCATACGCGCATTCCCGACCTGCAGGTCGCTATGGGGCTTTCCGAGGGCCAACTTGGCCTGGTGTTGATGGGCCAGCCGCTTGGCGCGCTCTCCATGTTCCTGTTTTCGAGCGCCATCATCGAGCGTTTCGGGCCAAGGCGGACCATTCTGGCGGTGCTGCCCATCGTCATCATCACGGCAGCTCTGGCGACCGTGTTGCTGCATCCCGCGGCGCTGTTCATTCTCCTTGCTTTCAACGGCATCGGCTTCTCGCTCAGCAATATCGCCATGAATGTCGAGGCCGACCGGGTAGAGGCGGCGACCGGCGCGCGGGTGATGAACACCTGTCATGGCGTCTGGAGCGTCGGATTTTTGCTGACCTCGCTCCTCGGCGCGACGCTGCGCGGTTTTCATGTCGATCCCGCCATTCACCTCTGGGCGCTGGCGCCGCTGCTGATCGTGCTCCTGCTGGTTGTCGTCGTGCCCATGCCGGTCATGCCGCCGCGGCCCCATAGCGGCGAAAAAGTCAAAAAGCTGGCGCTGCCGACGCTGGCAACGCTGGGCCTTGTTGCCTTCGGCCTTGGTGCCGGCCTCACCGAAGGCGCCTCGCGCGCCTGGTCGATTATTTATCTGCGCGACAGTTTTGATGTGTCGCCCTTTGTCGAGTCGCTGGCTTTGCCCGCTCTTCTCGCCGCTATGGCTGTGGGCAGGTTGCTGGCCGATCGTGTCATCGACCGCTTTGGGCCGGTGCGGGTGGCGCGGCTGCTTTCGGCTGTCGCGGTTGCAGGCATGGTCCTCATCGTGCTCTCGCCCAATGCCTACATCGCGCTGGCCGGCTTCGTGATCGTGGGCATCGGCATCTGCGTGCTCTATCCGCTGATGCTCTCGGCTGCCGCCCGGATCGGGGATCGTCCGGCGAGCCAGAATGTTGCCGCGACAACGCTGATCTTCCAGCTCGTCAATCTCGGCGCGCCCGCCTTGATCGGCGCTGTGGCGCAGGGGCTCGGGGTGCGCATGGCGTTTTCCATGCTCATCCCCTTGCTGGTCCTGACCTTTGTGATGGCCGGGCGCCTGAAGCCGCGCCCGGCGTTATAGAAAACTATTCGTCGAAGGCCTGTGTCTCGACCGGGGTGACCGGCGTCGGCACGGGCATGGGGCTGGGCGCGGCGCCCAGTTCCGAGAGCTTTCGCTGTAGTGAGGTCATCAGCGCCAGTTTTTCGCTGTCGGGCAGGTCGTGGAGGCGCTGGCTCAAGCGGATGGTGAAATCCGAAAAGGCATTGTGCCAATCGGCCGGCAACTGCCTGAGATCGACGCGGCGGGCGGCCGGTGCCTTGGCGGCGGCAATGCCAGCAGCGGTCAGTTCAAAATAGTCGTCGAGCTGCGGCAAGACGATCTGGTCGCCGCCAAGGCCCGTGGCCATCAGCGCGGCGCGGAGGGCCGTGCGCTCTTCGTCCTCGCCATGGGTAAGGAAGATGGCACCGTGCGCGGGCAGGCGCTCCTTGATCCACTCCATCAATTCGGAATGATCGGCATGGGCCGAATAGTTGCCCATGGAGCGCACGGTGGCGCGCACCGGCACCAGCGTGCCGTGAATGCGCACTTCCTTGGCGCCCGAGAGAATGATCTGGCCCAACGTGCCCGGCGCCTGATAGCCGACAAAGAGCACCGTGGCATTGGCGCGGATGAGGTTGTTTCTGAGGTGATGCTTGATGCGGCCGGCATCGGCCATGCCGGAAGCCGACATGATGATGGCGCCGCCCTTGATGGCATTGAGCGCCTTTGAATCCTCCACCGCCTCGATGATGCGGAAACGGGAATCGTTGAAGAGCTCGTCGGCGGCGAGCTCGGTGTCCTCGAACATCTTTGCATATTTGCGATAGACGCCGGTCACTTTACTCGCGAGCGGGGAATCGAGCACGACGAGGCGCGGGTTGATTTCGCCGTCGCGAATGAGGACGCCGATATCGTGCAGCAATTCCTGGCTGCGCTCGACCGCGAAGGCCGGGATGACGAGATTGCCGCCCTTGCCCAAAGCAAGGTTGATCTCGGTCTTCAGCGCCTCGCGGCGCTGGGCAAGGGTATAGTCCTCGCGCTCGCGCCCGCCATAGGTGGATTCGGAGAGGATATAGTCAAAGCCGGCCGGGCCTTCGGGCTCGTTGTAAAACACCTTTTCGTCGGGGCCGATATCGCCCGAGAACATCAGGCGCACCGGCTTGCCGTCGCCATTGATGACTTCAACCTCGATGGAGGCCGAGCCGATGATATGGCCGGCATTCCAGTAGCGGGCACGCACGCCCGGACCGGGATTGATCCATTCGCCATAATTGCAGGTCTGCCGATGCAGCAGCGCTTCGGTGGCGTCTTCCATGGTGTAAAGGGGCTTGGCCGGTTCATCGCCGCGACGGCCGCGCTTCTTGGTCTCGCGCTCGGCTTCGCTTTCCTGAATGCCGGCGCTGTCAGGGAGGAGATATTCGAGCAGACCCGCGGTGGGCTCGGTCATCCACATCGGCCCGCGCCAGCCCTCGGCATAGAGTTTTGGAAGCAGTCCCGCGTGGTCGATATGAGCGTGGGTCAGGAGCAGAAAGTCGATTTCTTTGGGATTGAAGGGCGTGGGTTTCAGGTTGAGGTCGCGCACCGACTTGTTGCCCTGAAACAGCCCGCAATCGACGAGGAATTGCCCCTGAGGATGCACCACCCGGTAGCACGATCCGGTGACCGTCCCTGCTGCGCCGTGGAAATGGAGGGTCACCGTCATCGAAAAGACTCCCGATTTTTCTCGTTGGGTGTCGAACTTAGCCCCAGCCATTCGTCAAAGTCGAGGCGGCGGAGCAACCGTGATTGTGTCTCTGCCGTTTTGCTCGAGTGAATGAGGAGAGACGAAATGACCTATATCGATGGCTATGTCGCTGCCGTGCCGAGGGCGAACAAGGACCAATACATCACCCATGCCCGGGGCGTGGCCGAGCTCGCCAAGCAGTGGGGTGCGACCCGCACGGTCGAGAACTGGGGCGACGATGTGCCGCCGGGCAAGGTGACGGACTTTCAGCGCGCCGTGCAGGCCAAGGAGGACGAGGTCATCGTCTTTTCCTGGATCGAATATCCCGACAAGGCGACGCGCGACGTCGTCATGAAGAAAATGATGGAAGACCCGGCCATGCAGAACGTCCCCGACATGCCGTTTGACGGCAAGCGGATGATTTTTGGCGGGTTTTCGAACCTGTTCGTGGTTTAGGGGCGCAACTAGCGCAGCGTCATTCCCGCGAAAGCGGGAATCTCGCTCATGGAAACAGAGATCCCCGCTTTCGCGGGGATGACGCGGCGGTTCGTGCTTGTTAGCGCGGTGCGCGCTTGGCCAGAATGCGCTGCAACGTGCGCCGGTGCATGTTGAGGCGGCGGGCGGTCTCGGACACATTGCGGTCGCACAGTTCATAAACGCGCTGAATGTGCTCCCAGCGCACCCGGTCGGCCGACATCGGATTTTCCGGGGGCTCGGGCTTGTCTTCGCCGGTGGCGAGCAGCGCATTGATGACGTCGTCGGCATCGGCGGGTTTTGAGAGATAGTCCATGGCGCCGAGTTTCACCGCGGTCACGGCGGTGGCGATATTGCCATAGCCGGTGAGCACCACGGCGCGGGCATCGGGGCGCTTCTGGTGCAGGGCCGAGACGACTTCCAGCCCATTGCCATCTTCGAGGCGCAGGTCGACGACGGCGAAGGCCGGCGGCTGTTCATTGACGGCGGCAACGCCGGCGGCGACCGAACCGGCGGTGCGCACGGCAAAGCCGCGCCGCGCCATGGCGCGTTCGAGCCGGGAGAGGAAGGCCGCATCGTCATCGACCAGCAGAAGACTGGGATCGGCCGCGAGGAGTTCTTCGAGCGTGTTCATGGCGCTTTCTTATGCGTTTGCCGCTCTTTCGTCAAAATCGAGCGCGTGCCGTGTGATCACAGTGCCGCGCGCGGCCAGGTTATGGTGACGCGGGCATGGCCCGTGGGCTTTTCGTTTTCAAAACTGAGGCGCGCACCGGTGCGCTCCAGGAGGGTTTTTGCGATGAAGATGCCGAGCCCGAGCCCGCCGGGCTGGTGGGCGTCGCCGCCCTGCGGGTCGCGCGGGCGGGTGGTCAGATAAGGCTCGCCCAGCCGGGCGATGAGTTCGGGGGCAAAGCCGGGGCCATCATCGGTCACCGTGACGGTGATGGCGGACTGGTCCCATTCGGTATCGATGCGCACGGTTTCCCGCGCATAGCCGGTGGCGTTCTCGATGAGATTGCCAAGGCCATAGAGCAGGCCCACCGAGCGCGGAAACACCGGAGAGGTGCCCGTCGCGCGCTCGGAATAGAACAAGATGACCTTGCCGCGGCCTTCATGCGGGCGGGCGACTTCGGCCAGAATATCGGTCAGCGGCGCCTTGGCGAACATATCTGCCGGATCGCTGCCGAGGTTTCGCAGTTTTGAGAGGATGGCGCGGCAGCGCGCGGCCTGCGAGATGATCAGTTCAACATCTTCGGCCAGGGGGCTGCCCTCTTCGACCTCGGCCCGCATTTCCTTGGCGGCCAGCGCAATGGTCGAGAGTGGGGTGCCCAGTTCATGGGCGGCAGCGGCGGCGAGGCCATCGAGCGCTGAAAGCTGCTCGCGATGCGAGAGGGCGAGTTCGGTCGCCGCGAGCGCATCGGCGATCAGGCGCGATTCATGGGCGACGCGGATCGTATAGGCGGCGATGAAGGCAATGCCGCAGATGATCGAGACCCAGATGCCGATCACATAGATGCGGTTGAACACCAGTTCCTCGCCCGGGGTCCAGGGCAGGGGCAGGTGCAGCACTGAAATCACCGAGGCGATCACGGCGGCAAGCGCCGAGATCAGCAGCGTTTCGCGCGGCGGCAGGGTCGTGGCCGAAACCGAGACCGGGGCGAGAAGCAGCAGCGCAAAGGGATTGAGGAGGCCACCAGTCAGGGCCAGCAGCCCGCCCAATTGGCAGAGGTCAAAAGCGAGCTGAATGGCAGCAAAGCGCGGGGAGAGCTGTCCCTTGGCACCATAGCGCAGGAACAGCCCAACATTGAGGCCGGCGGAAAGCGCGATCAGCGCCAGGCATTCCCAGAGCGGCAGCGGAAAGCCGAGCCCCAGATGGACAAAGAGCACGCCAATGGTCTGCCCCACCACGGCCAGCCAGCGCAGCAGCACCAGCGTCTGCAGGCGCAACGGCCGCCAATGGGAGGTGTCGTCGCTGATCGACAGGCTCTCTTCGCTCATGATTTTGGGGAACGGTTATGCGCCGCATAGGAAGGGAAAAGCGTCATTTCAAGCCTAGAAATCCCATAGGCACATTCTTGATCCTGCCCCATGGAGGGCCACGTTATGCGCATCGCGACGTGACTGGGAAACGAAACGACATGAACACAGCAATCATCAAACCGCAATGGTCGCCACTGACCATCGCCCTCATGGTACTCGGCTTCATCATCTTCTGGCCTATTGGCCTCGCCGTCCTCGGCTACATCCTCTGGGGTGAGAAGTTTGGCGGCTCTGCCGAAAAAGCACAGGCCTACTGGAACAAGGGATGTGGCTATATGCGCAACAACAAGAAGCACTTTGGCGGCTTCAGCCGTGAACACACTTCCTCGGGCAATGCTGCCTTCGACGACTACCGCGCCGAACAGCTGCGCCGTCTCGACGAAGAACGCGCCCGGCTCGACGCCGAAATCGACGCCTTCCACGACTATATGGCCAACCTGCGCAAGGCCAAGGATCGCGAAGAGTTCGACCGCTTCATGAGCGAGCATCGTGGCTCCCGCCAGGGTTTTGGCGACAACAACAACCCGAACAACAACAATTGGGGCAATAACGGCTAAGGCCGGCCCCGCCCTCCCTTTACCTCCCAAGTGAACTGGCGCCCGCAAGGGCGCCATTTTTTGTTCGTCGCCAAGGTGTCGGATAAGTTTGATCGGCATTGCCGGCAAACCGCACTAGACTGGCCTCGATTGATTCTGCGGCTCCATGTTCTCATTCCTTCGCCAAACCCCGAAAGCACCCAAGAGCGTCACCGTCGAACTCGACGGCCGGCTGGTCGAGGTCGCGGTCAAACTGAGCAAGCGCGCGTCGAGCTTTCGCCTGTCGCTGCCGGCCTCTGGGCCGGTGCTGACCCTGCCGGAGCGATCCCGCTGGGCCGATGCCGAAGCCTTTCTCCTGCGCCATCGCCATTGGCTGGCCGCGCGCCTGCCACGCACCGCCCGTTCCATGCGCCTCGAAGCGGGCACGGAAGTGCCGCTGCGCGGCGTGCCGCATCTGGTGGTTGGCACAGGTGTCCCGCGGGGACGGGTGGAAATCCTGCCCCTTGTCGATCTGCCTGAATTGCGCGTTCCGGGAACGCCCGAGCATCAGCCGCGTCGGCTTTTCGATTGGCTGAAGGCCGAAGCCCTTGCCGATCTCAGCGAGCGCAGCGCCTTTCATGCGCAAAGGCTTGGCGTGACCGTGAAGGACATAAAACTGCGCAGCCAGTCGAGCCGGTGGGGCTCCTGCTCCTCGACCGGCTCGATCAACTACAATTGGCGGCTCATCCTCGCCCCGCCCTTCGTGCTCGACTATGTCGCGGCCCATGAGGTTGCCCATCTCGTCGAGATGAACCATTCCGATGCCTTCTGGGCCACGGTTACGCGCACCCTGCCGGACATGGAGCGCGGGCGAGCGTGGCTAAAAGCACACGGTCGGCAGCTCATGGCATGGGAACCGCCCGGCAATAGCGGCTGATCATCCCATCTGCCCCCTTGTCGCCGCAATTGACCCCCAGCAGCCTTGGGGACATGCAGCGTCTCGTTTTGTCCATCGCGATTCTTTTTGCCTTCGCCACCCTTGCCGGGGTGACGACTGCGCATGCGCATCGCTATGTGGCGACCCCCATCGTCGTGCTCAATCACGTCGATGCCGAGAACGTGCCCATTCGCGTCACTGTAAAAGTGCAGCGCGGCGAGATCGATCTCGGCGAGGGCATCGTCATGCCGTGTGGTTCGCACCACGCCATTCCCGCCCTGCCGCCCCAATTGCCGGTGGCTCCTGAGGGCGAGGATGTTCCCGAGCGCCAATGCGATACTGTCGCCGTCTGGCCCGGCGCCCAGGTCTTGCGGCCCCCGATAGCGGCCTAAACCCCGCGCCGCCCCTCCCTTTCGTTCAAGAGCCCCTTCCGGGGCCAAGGATCTTTTCATGTCTATCGCTGTGAGCGCGCACCCGTCGCGCCGCGCCGTGCTGGCTGGTCTTGCCAGCCTCGGCGCCCTTGCTCTTGCCGGTTGCTCGACCACCGGCTCCACCCGCTCCGCAGTCGCGACGGCGGAACCGGCCGGCCGCATCGTGCCGCCCGACGTGCTCGCCATGTATGGACCACTGCCCGATGAGGATTTCCCGATTCCGGCCGCGCCCATTCACCTGCTCGACCCCGTCTATTGGCGCCAGGAAGTAGACAATGTGACCGGCGAAAAGCCCGGTACGGTGGTGGTCGATACTGCCAACCGCTTCCTCTACTGGACCATGCCGGATGGCCGCGCCATGCGCTATGGCGTCGGCATCGGCCGCGCCGGCTTTGAATGGAATGGCCGCGCCCATATCGCCTATAAGCGCAAATGGCCGACCTGGACGCCGCCGTCCGAAATGATCGAGCGTCAGCCGGAAATCGAGAAATACCGCCACGGCCAGCCGCCCGGGCTCGAAAACGCCCTCGGCCCCCGCGCGCTCTATATCCATCAGGGCAACAAGGACACGCTCTATCGCGTGCACGGCAATATGGACGTGCATTCGATCGGCAAGGCCGTGTCCTCGGGCTGCGTCCGCCTCTTGTTCCACGACATCATCGACCTGCACGACCGCGTGCCCAATGGCTCGCCCATCGTGGTTCTGGCCGATCAGTCGGTCGCTTGATCCAAAAAGGGGGCCGACGGCCCCCTTTTTCTTACAGCGGATGGCCGTCGGAAATGACGGCCTTTTTCGGCCAGCGCTCCAGCGCCACCACGGCCACCCCGCTCGCCATGATGACGGCAATGCCGCACAGAGCCAGGGCGTTGGGGAAAGTTCCGAAAATCAGCATGCCCGAGATCAGCGCCCAGATGGTCGACATGTAGAGGAAGGGCACGACCGCCGCGACGCTGGCTGCGCGATAGGCATTGAGCAAAAGCCAATGCGCCAGGATCAGGAACACGCTCGACCCGACGGCAAAGGCCAGTGTCAGCGGTGACGGCATGGTCCAGCTTTCGAGCAGGAGCCCGGCAAGGCCTGCGCCGATGATTTCAATGGCTCCGGCGCCAACCGCCACCACAAGTCCCGGAATTTCGAGTTTTATTTTCCGCCCGACGAGATCGCGTGCGGCGACGGCAGCCGCACTCCAGAGGCCGAAGAGGGTATAGGGCGAAAACCCGCTGGCGCCCGGCTGTGCCACGAGCAGTGCCCCGGCAAAGGCGAGTACGATGAGCCCGATCTGCAGGCCCGTCAGTTTTTCCTTGAAGAACACCATGGCGCCGATGAGCAGCAGCAGGGGTGAGGTTTGTCCCAGCGCCGTGAGATCGGCGATCGGCACATAGGCAAGGCCGGCCACAAAACCCATCGCCGCGGTGAGTTCGAGCAGATTGCGGATCTGCACCCGCCCATCGAGCATGCGCGGCACGAACTTCAAAAATCCAAGCGCAGCCAGCAGGGGCAGGCCGAGAAAGGTCGAGCCAAGCCCGCGCAGGAACAGCGCCTCGAAAGGCGGCAATTCATGCATGGCCAACTTGAGCAGACTGTCATTGATGGTGAAGCAGGCGGTGGAGAGGACCATCAAGATGATCCCGAGCGAGTTGCCGGAAAGGCCGCGCATGGAGAAAGATTCCGCGAGAAACGGGGCAGGAGAGGCCCGGCACCCCTGATACAAAACGCCGGCGAAATGTCCAGCGAACCCCGGTATCTACTTTGGCATCATCTGCGCGGTCGGCCTTGCCCGATGGGCAAGGGGGCTTTCCCTCCCGGCACGCAAAACTTGACAAGGCACTGTTTCAGAGCGCATGCGACCCATGTTTATGTCTTGACCTATACGTCAGGCCGGGGCGGCGCTAAGCTGATCCGACGGGGCGGCATAGGCCTTTTCGGCCCAGCGTCACTCTCGGCCGTCAATTTTTGAGAACAGGTGATTCATGAAACTGCTGGCGCGGTTATACGCCATTGTCCTCGCGCTGATCGGCGTGGGGCTGGCGGGTGGTGGCCTATGGCTGATTACTCTCGGAGGTTCGGCCTATTACGCCATTGTTGGTCTGGTCTATCTCGTCGCGGCTGTGCTGATGCTGCGCGACAAGGCCCTTGGCGGACAGCTTGTCCTTCTCGTTGCCGTTCTGACCGTGCCCTGGGCGATCTGGGAAGCCGGCTTTGCATTCTGGCCGCTCTTTGCCCGCCTTATGGCGCCGCTGGCTTTGGCCGGTTTTGCCCTTCTCTTCACGCCGGCCGTTGCAAAGCCCGCGAAAAGCGGCGTCTATTATGGCGGTGCGGCTCTTGCCGCCGTGCTTTTTGCCGTTGGTTTTGCGTTCGCTTTCCAGCCGCAAAGCGTCATTCGCCCATCGGCCGATATTCCGGCCTACCAGCTGGCGGCTGGCGACAACACTCCGGCCAATTGGACCTCCTATGGCCGCACGACCGCTGGCCTGCGCTACTCACCATTCGACCAGATCAACCGCGATAACGTGAAAGACCTGGATGTCGCCTGGACCTATCGCACCGGTCGCGGCGATATCGGTTTTGACCAGAACACGCCGCTGCAAATCGACGATCTCGTCTATTCCTGCACCACCACCAACGTCGTCATCGCCCTTAATGGCGATAGCGGCGAGGAAGTCTGGAAATTCGACCCCAAGGCCAGCGCTCCCTTCTGGCAACGCTGCCGTGGCCTCGGTTACTTTGAACTGCCCGCCGACCAGCAGGTCGATGGCCAGCTCTGCAACACGCGTCTGATCATGACCACCGTGGACGCGCGCCTCTTCGCCATCGACGCCAAGACCGGCCAGCTCTGCCCCGATTTCGGCACCAATGGCCTCGTGTCGCTCGGCGAAAACATGGGCGAAGTCATCCCCGGCTTCTACTTCCAGACCTCTGCCCCGCTTGTCGCCCGCGACAAGATCGTCGTCGGCGGCTGGGTGGTCGACAACCAGATGGTGGGCGAACCCTCCGGCGTCATTCGCGCCTTCAACGCTGTCACCGGCGAACTCGACTGGGCCTGGGACCTTGGCAACAAGGCCATCACAAAACTGCCCCCGCCGGGCGAAACCTATACCCGTGGCACGCCCAATATGTGGACCACGGCCGCCTATGACGACGAGCTGGGCCTGATCTATGCCCCGCTCGGCAACTCCACGCCCGACTACTTTGGTGGCAATCGCCCGCCCTTTGCGGACGAATACAATGCCAGCCTTGTGGCGCTCGACATCAATACCGGGCGGGAGCGCTGGAAGTTCCAGACCGTGCACCACGACATCTGGGACTATGACCTGCCGAGCCAACCGGCCCTGCTCGATCTGCCCGATGGCAATGGCGGCACGGTTGCAGCCGTCCTGCAGACCACCAAGCGCGGGCAGCTCTTCCTTCTCGATCGCGCGACCGGCGAGCCGCTGGCCGATGTCGAGGAAAAGCCCGTGCCCCAGACCGGGCATGTGCCGGAAGAATATCTCTCCCCCACCCAGCCCTATTCGGTCGGCATGCCCACGATCGGGGCGGAACACCTGACCGAAGCCAAGATGTGGGGGCTGACCATGTTCGACCAGCTCATGTGCCGCATCGCCTTCAAGGAACTGCGCTACGAGGGTGACTTCACCCCCATCGGGCTCGACTATGTCATCCAGCAGCCGGGCAATATCGGCGGCCTCAACTGGGGTTCGGTCTCGGTCGACGTGCCCAATAACCGCATCTTCCTCAACGACGTGCGGGCCCCCAGCAAGTTCGCCCTCGTGCCCCGCGACGACTATGAAGCCTTCGCCAAGAGCGTCCATGCCGACGGTTCGGGCCACGGCCCCTCGCCCCAGCATGGCACGCCCTATGGCATGGCCACCGAAATGTGGGTCTCCCCGCTCGGCGTGCCCTGCGTCAACCCGCCCTTCGGCACTGTCACCGCTATCGACATGAACACCCGCCAGATCGCCTGGCAGGTGCCCGCCGGTACCGCCGAACAGCTCGGGCCGCTGGGTATCAAGACCAAGCTCCCCATGCCCATGGGCCTGCCGACCTATGCCGGCACCTCGGCCACAGCCGGTGGCCTCGTCTTCTTTGCCGGCTACCAGGACTATTACATCCGCGCCTACGACGCCGAAAACGGCAACGAAGTGTGGAAGTACCCGCTCCCGGTCGGCTCGAGCGCTACGCCCATGACCTATGTTTCCCCCGAAACGGGCAAGCAATATGTGGTCATTTCCGTCGGCGGCGCGCCCTATTCGGCAGACAAGGGTGACTATGTGATGGCCTTCGCCCTGCCTAACTAATTTTTGGGCTTTTAGGGTTTTTGCCCCTTCCCGCTTCGTGTGGGGAGGGGTGCTTTTTTTGGGTTCTACGTCACCTCACCCACTGGATGTCATCCCGGCGTAGGCCGGGACCCATCCCCGAAAAGTGCCACACGCCATCATCTCAAGATGGACCCCGGCCTGCGCCGGGGTGACACCGAGTGGTTGGGGAGTTTTCAGCCCAAGCCCAAACCCCGGCCGGCGTCACCGCCTCCGGTTCAATTCCAAAAGTAGGCAGACCCCGAGGTGGCATTTGCTCCTTGGGACTATTTCATACGGGGCAAAAGCCACCCCGGGGGCCGGGTTTTTGGACAGCATCCACAGCGCCTCTTGATCGCTCGTCGCGAGGGACCGATGCCCGAACCCGCTTTCCCATGCGAACGGGACCGCGACCGGCACACCCCGCTCAGTTCGCATGCAGACCTGCCCGCGCGAGGTGATGGCGCCAATTTATGTCCGCGCCCCGGGGGCGGGGATAAGTTTTTTCAGAAAAGGTCCTGGTCGATATCAGGCGGCCCCAACCGCGCTGCGCGCCCGGCGGCAAAACCCGCCTCATAAACACGGCTTTCCTTGGCATCCATCAGCTTTGCCAGCGCCTCGCGCATATCGCGTCCCTTGGACGTCTTGAGCTCGAAGGGCGGCACCGCCTGGCGCAGCCGGGCCACCGGCAGGGCCGCACCGGCAACGCGCCAGCACCGACAACCCGCCTTGCCATCCCAAAAGGCATGGCGATTCTCAAAATCCTCCAGCATGGCCAGCACCTGACCCAACTGCACCGCGAGCCCGGCAAAGTTTTGCGCGGCAACCGGCAGCCGATCGGCCGGCTTCTTGAGAAACGGCCTGCAATCGCTGATCAACCCTTCCACCGTGGCCCGCTCGGTATTTCCCACCGGCGCTTCCGGTTTTTTGGCGGCGATGGTGCAAATGTCCTTGTGCAGGGCGGAAAGTTGCAGCCAGAGGGATTCGTGGCGCTCGGCGAGGAAGTGCGAGATTGTCGGGGCGAGTGGCATCAAAGTCTCCTATTCGGCGGGTGCCGGATAGGAAAGCATAATGCAAGGCCAGGGGGCGGGGATTAGTTGGCTGGCTCCGTCCAGGTGGCTAATGTCTTTGATTCATCCGCAGCTTTTTTGACTGCATCATTCACGTCGTCAATATTTTGGAGCACGATCTGTTGGCGTAGGGGGTCAGCGTGGGGCTTGTCCAAATCATTCCGGGCTATGAAATAGAAGGCTAGCGCCAATCGCATTTTGATTTCAACCTTCCCCCCGATCATCCCGAAATCTAGCTCTATTGTTTCTCTCTGTTCTTCTGAGAGATCTGGGTGCGGGCAGATTACTAGAGTCGCACTTCGATGCCACACTAGGTCTGCGCTCGCGTCCGCCAAGCTACGTTGCCCGATCAGTGGTTCAGAGATGCGAGTAAGCAGAAAATCCCGGAATTCTTTATGCTCGTGGCACCAAGCCCTAATGTGCCATCGGTGGCCGTCATAAGCCAAGCAGTGGGGCGCAATATTCCGGACTCTTGAGCCGCTAAATGATCTGTAATTTATTTTTAGATCTGTTTTGTCTGATATAGCAGAGACGACCGTTCTTAGGTCTTCATCCTTCATTTTTCTTGACAATTGAGGCATCGTATCTGTGCTCGGTGTTTCTGAAAACCAAGTATCCGCGAGATCTATTGCGCCCATGTGCAAAGCTCGCATCTGAAGCAGATATCGCTCACCGGATACGCGCAAAAAGTGAGGCGCAAAGCGCGGGCCCCTCACGTAGGCCTTTAGGGTCGCGTCATACGCCAAGTTGCCTTCGGCAGCTTCTTGGTAGTTACGCAGGTCAATAGAAGCTTGCGGCGTGGAAATGCCGAACTGCTGTTCCAAATCTCGGCGGTTGAGCCGTCCAACCCAAAACAGCCTCCATTCCAGGAATTCAAAACGCTTCGCCTGTCCCCAGGAGCGGTCTTCTCGTTCGGTCATTGTGGATCACCAGCATAGTATCTTGACGGGTACACAAATTAGACCCATATAGTTTTGAGACGGTCAGAATCGCTCAAAACGCATTGCGCCGCAAGCCCGCATCGCGCTGCGATGAGACCGCCGAGAGCAATTACGCTCGAATTGATCGGGGAACAGAATGGCAAAGAACACCGGCAACGATTTTCGCCGTGGCTCAGTGACTGGACGCACGCAGTTTCAGCGTCCGGATGGGAATTACCAAAAGCGCGATGAGCGCACAGGTCACTTCATGGAAGTGAAACAGTCGGACGGCCCCTTCAAGGGGGTTGCGAAGGAACCAGATGGTCGAGACACCAAAAACTCCTAAGTATCTGCAGATCAAAAGGCTACGCGCCGAGGCGGATGAGGGAGACGACTACCAAGAGTACATGCAGGCCAAGTTGCGGCAGGCGAAAGAGTATCCCGACATACCCATTGGCGTGAGGACGCATTAATGAAGCGGATCGCTATATTTTGCGACGGAACTTGGAACCGAATGTCTGCGGAGCACCCAACCAATGTTTTGGTTGGCGCGCAGCTTGTATTGCCCGTTGATGCAGCAGGCATCCAGCAGATCACGTACTACGACGAAGGCGTCGGCACGGATGGCCCGGAATTTATCAAGCTTTTGCAAGGCGCGTTTGGCTGGGGTTTGCTTGAGAAGATCGAAGCCGCCTACCGGTTCTTGATCTTCAACTATGAGCCAGGCGACGAGGTCTATATTTTCGGGTTCTCGCGTGGAGCTTACACCGCCCGGTCCCTTGCGGGTCTAATTCGGAAGTGCGGTATCGCACCTCGGTCGCAGGCCGGACAAATCCGCGAGATCGTCGAGTTCTACAAAGACGCGGCCACGAAGCCCGATAGCGACGAGGCGCAGAGGCGCCGGATGCTTTGGTCGCCGGGCGTGATCCTCAAGGAGCTTGATAGGCAATGGCGTCTCGATCATGGAGCTCTGCCGGATGTCGTCTCGTCTGCGAAAATGTTGACCATTCGCTATGTCGGCGTTTGGGATACGGTGGGAGCGCTTGGGGTGCCCAAGCACCTGCTTATCAATACGTTCTTCCCGACAAAGAAGTACGAGTTCCACGATCACCAGCTCAGCAGCACGGTAAGAGCCGCACGGCACGCCGTGGCGACTGACGAACGCCGGCTCAGCTTCGAGCCATCACTCTGGGACAATCTAGACATCTTGAACGCGGCAGCGGGCGACAGCGGGAAGTACCAGCAAATCTGGTTTCCCGGTGATCACGGCTCTGTGGGCGGTGGCGGCGACATTAGGGAACTATCCAATGACGCTCTGGCGTGGATCATGGATGGCGCGGCCGTTGAAGGATTGGCACTCAACCTCGATAGGTTGGAGGCACTGCGGAGAGCCACGGACCCATTGGCGCCTCTGCATAACCAGACGCAGAAGCCGGGCTTGATGGATCGCATCTATCAACTTGCGGATCGTGATGGGCCGCAGCGGGCCGACCTCCTTTCCGAGAGCACAAAGATCCGTTTGGCATACGAGGCCAAGGCTAAGGACTGGCGGCCTTATCGGCCACTGACGCTTCGAGCCGTCTGGCCGAAAGCGAATGGCTAAAGGCGGGATGTGCCATGGCAGGGAACTTTCACACGAGAAAGGCACATCCACGATTTGTAGGCGGGCGTGCTATCCGAGTCAGCGAAACGACGGTATTTCGGGAAGACCGATCGCAGCGGAAGCTGCGATCGTATAGCCTGTCGTGCCCGATATGCGGCAAGCCAATCATTCGCATTAGGATGCCGAATTCAGGTGCTGCATTCTTTGAGGGCGGTGACGGGCTGAGGCAGGTGAAGCACCCGTGCTTCACTGTTGGCCGCGGGCTGTCTCGAAAGCGAGACGAAGACACGCCTGATCTGTTCGACAGCCTGGACAGGTCAGAATCGGAATAGCGAGACTAGCACCTCAGGATGGGCCCCGGCTTTCGCCGGGGTGACAGTCAGAGAATGGAATGAGCCTGAAAACTCACTCATCGCCCATCTTCAGCGCCTTGATGAACGCTTCCTGCGGGATGTTGACGTTGCCGTACTGACGCATCTTGGCCTTGCCCTTTTTCTGCTTGTCCAAGAGTTTTCGCTTACGCGTCGCGTCGCCGCCATAGCACTTCGCGGTGACATCTTTTCGCATGGCGCGCACAGTCTCACGCGCGATGATCTTGCCGCCGATGGCGGCCTGGATCGGAATGACGAACAGATGCGGCGGGATCAGCTCCTTGAGCTTTTCGCACATCAAACGGCCGCGCGATTCGGCAACGGAGCGGTGCACCAGCATGGAGAGCGCGTCGACCGGCTCGGCATTGACGAGAATCGACAGCTTCACCAGATCGCCCTCGCGATGGGTATCGAGGTGATAGTCGAAACTCGCATAGCCCTTCGAGATCGACTTCAGGCGATCGTAGAAGTCAAAGACCACTTCGTTGAGCGGCAGGTCATATTCGACCATGGCGCGATTGCCGACATAGCTCAGATTGTTCTGGATGCCGCGGCGGTCCTGGCAGAGTTTCAGGATCGCGCCGAGATATTCGTCGGGCGTCAGAATCGTCGCCTTGATCCAGGGCTCGCGGATTTCCTCGATCTTCATCACATCCGGCAGGTCGGCCGGATTGTGCAGCATGATCGTCTCGCCATTGGTCATCTGGACCTCGTAGACCACCGAAGGAGCGGTGGCGATGAGATCGAGATCGAACTCGCGGGAGAGGCGCTCCTGGATGATTTCGAGATGCAGCAGGCCCAAAAAGCCGCAGCGGAAACCAAAGCCGAGCGCGGCGGAGGTTTCCATTTCAAAGGAGAAGCTGGCGTCGTTGAGGCGCAGCTTGCCCATGGCGGCGCGCAGCTCGTCAAAATCCGAGGCATCGACCGGGAAGAGGCCGCAGAACACCACCGGCTGGGCCGGACGGAAGTCGGGCAGCGGGTTTTCGGTCGGCTTGCGATCATCGGTGATGGTATCGCCGACATTGGTATCGGCCACTTCCTTGATCGAGGCGGTGAAGACGCCGAGTTCGCCGGGGGTCAGTTCCTTGACCTCGAGCAGTTTGGGGGTCTGCACGGCGACGCGATCGAGTTCGTAAACGGCGCCCGAGGCCATCATGCGGATTCGCTGGCCCTTCTTCATCACGCCATCCATGATGCGGACGAGAACGACGACGCCCAGATACGTATCGTACCAGGAATCGACGAGCAGGGCTTTTAGCGGCGCATTGATGTCGCCCTTGGGGGCGGGGAGGCGCGTGACGATGGCTTCGAGCACGGACTCGATATTGAGGCCGGTCTTGGCCGAGATTTCGACGGCGTCGGAAGCATCGATGCCGATGACGTCCTCGATCTGCTGCTTTACGCGCGGAATGTCGGCTGCGGGCAGGTCGACCTTGTTGAGGACGGGGACGATTTCGTGGTTCGCGTCGAGCGCATGATAGACATTGGCGAGGGTCTGCGCCTCGACGCCCTGGGAGGCGTCAACGACGAGGAGCGAACCTTCGACGGCGGCCATGGAACGGGAAACTTCATAGGCGAAGTCGACGTGGCCGGGCGTGTCGATGAGGTTGAGGACATAGTCCTCGCCATCTTTCGCCTTGTAGTTGAGGCGCACGGTCTGCGCCTTGATGGTGATGCCGCGCTCGCGCTCGATATCCATCGAGTCGAGGACCTGTTCCTTCATCTCGCGCAGGTCGAGGCCACCGGTCATCTGGATGAGGCGGTCGGCGAGCGTGGATTTGCCATGGTCGATGTGAGCGACGATGGAGAAATTGCGGATATTCTTGAGCGGCGTGGTCATGGGGCGCTGATAGCAGAAGGCTGGACTCCAAGAAAGATGGTTTCCGCGCGGTAAACGGCAACGTTTGCATGCGAAAGCGCGTTTGCAGGGGCATGACTTTTCCCATTCGCACCCTCGCCGCTCTTTTGATCCTCCTGCCGGTCTCCGTCCCGGCCCAGGATTTTTTCAAACCCCTCGAGGATTTCGTCGAAGATCTCGTGCCCCAAAGGGCGCCGGCGACGAAGCCTGTGCCCAAGGCAATGGAGGTAGAGGAAGAGGCCGAAACGCCGCCACCGCTGCCAAAACCGCGGCCGGAGGGTTTGGGCGACGAGCCTGAGCCGGAAGTGGCGGTTGAGGAGGAGGCTGCGCCGGAGCCCGAGCCGCCTGCGGCCGAGGTAGTGGATGACCGAATCTACCAGACGGCATGCCCGGCGGTGATTTCAGGCAAGGTGGTGGCCAAAATGCTGGCGCCGATCGCTGAAGGTGTCTGCGCGGTGCAATCGCCGCTCGAGGTGACGGCGCTGAATTTGAATGGGAAGACTGTGGAACTGACCAGTCCGATCCAGACCAATTGCGAGATGGCGACGGCGATGGTTGATTGGGCTGGGGAAGTGGATGCCTATGCCAAGGCGGCGCTGGATAGCGAACTCGCAGCGCTGCAGACGGGCACGAGCTATATGTGCCGCCCCCGTGTCGGTGGGGCGGAGCAGTTCACCTCGGAGCATGGCTTTGCCAATGCCGTTGATATCGTCGGTTTTACCCTGGCCGATGGGCGCAGCATTGCGGTGAAGGAAAACTGGCTGCCGGCGACGACGCCGGAGGCGAAGCTGCTCCGGCAGTCACATGGCGCGGCGTGTGGAAAGTTCACGACTGTCTTAGGGCCCGAGGCCAATGCAGATCATGAAGATCACCTGCATCTCGACCTCGGCTGCCACGGGCAGACCTGCACGGCGCAGATCTGCGAGTAAAATCAGGTGCCGGAATAGACGGCGATGACGGCGTCGGTCTGCTGGCGGTCGACGCTGCCTTCGGCGCAATCGACGCCGGCTTTTTCGACATCGGCCTTTACCGTCTCATAGGCTTTCACTGCAGACTCGCCTTCGAGGTGAAAATCGGTTTCGAGCTGGCGGCGATGCGCGTTCATGGCGGTGACGCCCGGCTCGGCGACAGTGATGTTGCACAGTTCAATCGTCGCCTGAGTGGCGTAGAGACCGGTAAGAAGCTGGCCCTGCTTGGGCATGGCATCAACGACTGCACTCGGATCGACCGTTATGGTCGGGGTGGCAGTAGGTGCCGGTGCGGCCTCCTGCGCCAGGGGGGCGGCGATGGTCAGGGCAAGGACAGAAAAGGCTAGGGCGAAGCGGGGCATGTCGGCACTCCATGCTCGGAAAACATTCCCCGCCATTGTCAGGCCGATTATGGCCTCAGCACGGCGTGCAGTCGGCCTTGGGATGGTGCGGGGGCAGGTCAGCCCAATCCTTCGAACTCATTTCCGGTTCCACCAGTGCTGGCACGGCGGGCGCATTGAGCCAGGCAATGACAAGGCGCAAAAGGTCGTTCAGGCGGGACATGGTTGTCTCCTGTTCGCTAACGTTGCGGGGTGGTGTTGAAGTGTCTTCATCCTGCGCCCGAGACCCCTTCGCCGCAATGGACAAGGTTTTTACCTCAGTATAGAAAATCTATATGAGCAGCCCTTTTCCAATTCCGCTCAATGCCCTTCGGGCGATCGAGATCGTGGCGCGGGCCGGTGCACTGGCCCCGGCTGCCGAGGAATTGGGTGTCACCGTCGGCGCGGTCAGCCAGCACCTGCGGCGGGCCGAGGAGCGGCTGGGCATGGAGCTCTTTTCGCGTACCCCGCAGGGCCTGAAACCCGTGCCGGAGCTGATCGACATCCTGCCGCAGCTCTCGGCCGGTTTTGCCTCGCTGCGCGATGGGCTGGCGACGCTGACCGGCGCGCATGAGGGCGTACTCAATGTCACGGTAGGCAGCGTCTTTGCTTCGCGCTGGCTGATCTGGCGGGTCAACAAATTCTCTTCGCGCCATCCGGGGCTGGAGGTGCGTCTGACCGTGACCGGCGCCATGCTCGACCTGACGCGGCCGGACCTTGATTGCGGTATTCGCTTTGGCGATGGCAATTGGCCTGCCGTCTCCGTCAGCCTGATCGGCGGGCAGGATTTCCAGCCCGTCTGCGCGCCCGAATTCTTGCGGCGCTATCCCGATATGTCCGACCTCGGAAAAATTCCCGTGATCGCCGACCAGACAAGCATGCTCGATTGGCCGCTCTGGCTCGGGGCGGCTGGGTTCGATCCGAAACTAAAACTGTCGGGCCCGGTCTATTCCGACGCGTCGCTGGCTTTTGACGCCGCCATTTCCGGCCAGGGGATTCTGCTCGCTGCCGACATGATGAGCGCCGATGCGGTCTGCGACGGGCGGCTGGTGCGGCCCTTCGAAAAGCCGGTTCAGGGCGGGCATGGCTACTATCTCGCGACCGCCAAGGGGCGCCGAGAGTCCAAAAAACTAAAACTGTTTCGCGACTGGTTGGCCGAGGAAGTGCCTGCCAGCGCCAGAGGCTATCTGTTCCAGTCCCCGCCAAACGCCGGCTAGGCGGGCGGGGACCGGAAATTCGTCAAGGAGGCGAATATGCAAGACGTCCTGATCCTTGGAGCCGGCATTGTCGGCATTTCTACCGGGATCCATCTCTTGAAGCGCGGGCGCAGCGTGACCCTGGTCGACAAGAACCAGCCCGGCCGCGAAACCTCCTATGGCAATGCCGGTATTATTCAGCGCGAAGGGGTGCGGCCGCACGCTTTTCCGCGTGATCTCCATACGCTGATGCAGGTGGGGCTGCATCTGTCCACTGCTGCGCGCTATGAGCCGCTGGCCCTGCCGCGCATTGCACCGCCATTGCTGAAATATTGGTGGGCTTCTTCGCCGGACCACTATCGGCAGGTGGTCGAAAACTATGCGCCGCTGATTGCCCGCTCGATCGATACCCATGCGGAATTGATCGCCGAGGCCGGGCCGGATGCGGAAAAGCTGATCTCGAAAAAGGGCTGGTACCTGGTTTTCCGCACGCTCGAAAAGCTGCAGCGCGAAGCCGCCAAGGCGGAGGAAGACCGGAAGCGCTTCAACATTCACCACGAGGTGGTGGATTGGGCCGGTTTGAAGGCGCTGGAGCCGAGCCTGATCGGCGGGCTGGCCGGTGGCATTCACTGGACCGATCCCTGGACCGTCACGGATCCCGGCGGGCTCGTGACGGAATATTTCAAGCTTTTCGAAAAACTGGGCGGCACTTTTGTGTCCGGCGAGGCTTCGGGGCTGACGCAGGATGGGGGCACTTGGCAGACACGGGTCGGCGGCACGCTGCATACGGCAAAGCAGGCCGTCATCGCGCTCGGGCCCTGGGCGCCGGAAGTGCTCGACAAATTGGGCTATCGCCTGCCGCTTTTCGTCAAGCGTGGCTATCACATGCACTACAAACCGGCCGAGGGCGCGGCGCTCAATCACCTGCTGCTCGATGCCGAGGTTGGCTATGTGCTGGCGCCCATGGCGCGCGGTATTCGCCTGACGACGGGCGCGGAGTTCAACCTGCGCGACGCGGCGCCGACCCCGGTGCAGCTGGGCAAGGCCGAGCAGGCGGCCAAGGAAGTCTTTCCGCTGGGCGAACGCGTCGATCCGCAGCCGTGGAAGGGGGCGCGACCCTGTACGCCGGATATGATGCCGATCATTTCCAAGGCGCCAAGTCATGAGGGGCTCTATGCCGGTATCGGCCATGCCCATCACGGCTTTACGCTGGGGCCGGCGACGGGCGAGCTGTTGGCGCAGATGATGACCGGGGAAGCGACGGCGATTGATGTAAAGCCGTTCCGGATGGAAAGGTTCCTCGGACATTGATAGGCTTTGGCCCGTCTTCTGAGATTGCCGACACCCCCTCCCAACCTCCCCCGTCAAGGGGGAGGTGCTGCATCGAGTATTTGGCTGGATATGCGCTAGCCACCGGCCCAACACCCTCCCCCTTGCGGGGAGGGATGGGGAGGGGGTTCGGGTTACGCAGATGCCCGGTTAACCCAGCGCCGCCACAGCGATCACGCCGCAGGCAAAACCCACGGCGACGAGGAGGGCGACATTGAGCGTCCTTCCATTGCTCGGTCTTGCGAGGGGCAGCGGCATTTTTACCTTTGTCCGCGACGCGCTTGACCTCAGCTTCTCGGGCGCACCCCATTTCAGCCGGCGGAACGCATAGACATTCGAGCGCCGTCGCTGGGCTTCGAGTGTGGCGTGATCTGGCTTGTCGCTGGACATGTTTTTTCCCGTTTGAGCGAAAGCAGATGGGAATGCGCTGCCCCCGTCACAATGGCAGAGGCCACAAAGCGGGAAAGAGCGTTAACGTCGCAGGGCCGAATGCCTCTTGCATAGACATTAGAACGGTTCTAAACAATGTTTGGAATCATTCTAATCTATGAGGCGGACATGTTTACCCTCTGGCCGGACAATAGACGCGCCTTCGCAACGCTTTCGGAACGTGAAATCCTGTCTCTCGCCATCGCCGCAGAGGAAGAGGATGGCCGCATCTATTCCGAACTGGCAACGCGGCTGGGCGAGACCTATCCCGGCACGGCCGCGCTGCTCGAAGCCATGGCGGCCGAGGAAGACGATCATCGCCGGCGGTTGCTCGATATCTATGTCGACCGTTTTGGGAAACGCCTGGTGCCCATTCGCCGCGAGCATGTGCGCGGCTTCCTCAATCGCAAGCCTGTTTGGCTGCTCAAGACATTGACGCTCGAACAGGCGCGCCAGCAGGTCTGGGAAATGGAGGAGAGCGCCTACCACTTTTATCTTGAGGCGGCCAAGCAAGCCAATGACGTGGGCATCCGCAAGCTCCTCGGCGATCTCGCCCGGGCCGAGCGCGGCCATGCGGCATCGGCGACAAAGCTCGACGAAAAGCTGTTGGGCGACGCCGGCCACGACACGGAGAAGGACGAGGCGCATCGCCAGTTCCTTCTTACCTATGTGCAGCCGGGCCTCGCCGGGCTGATGGACGGTTCGGTGTCGACGCTGGCGCCGGTCTTTGCGGCGGCCTTTGCGACGGGCGATACGCACCAGACTTTTTTGGTTGGTCTTGCTGCCGCAGTGGGCGCCGGCATTTCCATGGGCTTTACGGAGGCCGCTTCCGACGATGGCAAGCTGACGGGCCGTGGTTCGCCGATCAAGCGTGGCCTTGCCGCGGGGATCATGACGGCAGTGGGCGGGCTCGGGCACGCGCTGCCCTATCTCATCCATGATTTCTGGACGGCGACCTTTATTGCCGGCCTCGTGGTTCTGCTTGAACTCTGGGCCATCGCCTTCATCCAGAAGCGTTACATGCAGACCCCGTTCTGGCGGGCGGTGATGCAGGTGGTTCTGGGCGGCGCGCTGGTGTTTGCGGCCGGCGTGCTGATCGGGAGTGCTTAGCGTCTCGCCCCACACGCGGCGTCATTCCCGCGAAAGCGGGAATCCCTCTCCGTGGTGCGCGCCCAGGTAGAGATTCCCGCTTTCGCGGGAATGACGCGGTGGGCGAGATGCGCCAGCGGCGTACGCGGGGGCTAAGCCCCCGCGACCAGACTCGCCGCCTTCGAGCCGATCGCCATGGCCGGAGCATTGGTGTTGCCGGAAACAATCTGCGGCATGATCGAGCAGTCGATCACGCGCAGGCCGTCAATGCCGCGGACCTTTAGTTCGGCATCGACCGCGGCCGTCGGATCATCGTCGCGGCCCATGCGCAGCGTTCCGACGGGGTGGTAGTTGGTCTTCACTGTTTGCCCGCAATAGCGGTTGAGCGCTTCGGGATCGTCCATCACGGCCTGGCCGGGTAGCAGTTCGGTGTCGATCTTGTCCGCTAGGGGTGCTGACTTCAGCAGTTTTCGTGCCTCGTGCAGCGCCGCGATGGTGAGGCGCAAGTCGTCGGGGTCACCGAAGAAATTGCAATCGACTACCGGCTGGTCCTCTGGATTGGCCGAGCGCAGGGTGACGCTGCCGCGGGCCTTGGGGCGCAAGAGGCAGGACGTAAAAGTGACGCCATAGGTGGGCTTTGCCGCCGAGACGTCGCGGTCGAGATAGACGATGGGCGCGCAATAGAGCTGGATCGTCGGGCGGCTGCCGCCATCGGGATCGAAGAACATGCAGGCTTCGATGCCGGTGGTGGTGACGGGGCCGGAATTGGTCAGGATATATTGCAGCCCGTTGCGGATCATGTTCCAGCCGCGGTCCTGCCCAAAGTAGCCGGACTTGCCCTTGGTCGTGGCGATGACCGGGACCTCATGATGGTCCTGCAGGTTCTGGCCGACGCCGGCAATGTCGGCGACGACGTCGATGCCGTGCTGGCGCAGGTGATCGGCGGGGCCGATGCCCGAGAGCATCATCAGTTTTGCGCTGTTGTACGTGCCGGCGCCGACGAGCACTTCGCGCTCGGCGCGAACAGTGTGGCTCTCGCCATCCTTGGTATAGGCGACGCCATTAGCGCGGCCGTTTTCGACCAGAATGCGATCGACGCGGGCGCCGGAAATGATCGTCAGCTTGCCGTCGGATTTCAGCGGATCGAGGAAGGCTTTTACCGCGTCCGAGCGTTCCTTGTAGCGACCCCATTGCCCATAGGTGTGCTGCATGATGCCGACGCCGAATTGGGTGGCGCCATTGAAATCGGGATTGGCCTTGTGGCCGAGCGCCTGTGCCGCGGCGATGAAATCGTGCGTCGTTTGCGTCGCATAGCCGGGATCGGAAACACGGAGGGGCCCGCCGCTGCCGTGGAAGCCGTCATGGAGGCGCGCATTGTCTTCGACGGCCTTGAAGTGGGGCAATATGGCGTCATAGGACCAGCTCGGGTCATTGCCGAGGCTTTGGGCCCAGCCGTCATAGTCTTCCCTCTGGCCGCGCATATAGACCATGGCATTGACCGAGGAGCCGCCGCCGAGAACTTTTGCGACAGGCACGATGGGCGCGCGGCCGCCAAGCTGGGGCTGGGGCACGGTCTTGTGCATTTCAAGGAACGTGTCCTGGCCCAGATATTTCATATAGCCAGCGGGCATGGCCATGATGCGGTTAGTGCGGGCGCGACCGCGCTCGAGCATCAGCACCGAAAAGCCGAATTCTTTCACCAAGCGCCAGGCCGTGACGGAGGCAGCCGAGCCGCCACCGGCGATAATGAAGTCGTATGTGGGCATAATATCTCCTCTTGGCGGGAGATTAGGCGGCAGCAAGCAGGTCTTCTAGTCGGCTATCGAGGATTGTGCCCACCCGCGCGCATTCCACGGCAATTTCGCGGATGAAATCGACCAGCATGGGCCGCTCGAGCGCTGCCAGCGAGCGCACCACCATGGCGGTGTCGCGATGGAGAGGTTCGATATCGATCGGCTGGATTTCGACGAGGCGCCCGGCGGCGATGTCGTCGGCCACGGCGGAATTGACGAAAAAGCCGATGCCTTCGCCCTTGATGGCGAGACGCCGCGCGGGGCCCGTGGGGAGTTCGACGCTGGTGGGTGCGCGCCGGGTCAGGGCGGTGGAGGCTTCAGGAGCCACCTGCCACCAGATCAGCGAAATGGCGCGCGGCACCAAGGCAAGCACCTCTTCGATCTCCGGGGTGGCGCTGAGTTTTGCCGCCTTGTCGGCCGAGATCACCAGCGGCACACGCTCGCGCATGGTGAGAAGCGGCACGAGATCGACGGCGAGTGGTTCGAGATTGGGCCAGCAGAGGATGCCCAGTTCGGATTCGCGCTCATGCAGCATTTCGGCGATCTGGGCCTGCCGACCTTCGTTCACCACCACGTCGACGGCCGGGTACTTTTCCTGAAAGCGCAGGAGGCTTTCGGTGATGAGCGGGGAGACGAGACTGCGGAGCGAAGCGATGGCGATGCGCCCGCGCTCGACCCTACGCAGGGCTTCGCGCGCCTCCTGTGCGGTGCCGATGATGCGGCGGGCAAAGGGCAAAAAGGTCATGCCCTGGTCGGTGAGGCTGACCGTTCGCCCGCGAACAAAAAGGGTGACGCCTAAAAGCTGTTCCAGCGCCCGCATGCGCATCGAGGCGGTGGCCTGGGTGATGTTCAGATAGGCCGCCGCCTTGGTAAAACTCTGCTCGCGAACGATGCGGTCAAAGGTGCGAAGCTGGTCGAGGTCCATAGGATTGGCTTATGCAAGAGCGGTCGATAAGCCGGAATATGGGTTTTCGCATAGGACATGTCTATGCGTTGAATGGCGCAGATGACGTCAGTCTTCCGAATTGCGCGCCCGGGACTCTTCGGCCAGAGCTTGCTTCCGGGCCTTGGCCTTGGCTGCGATTTCGGCGACGGCGTCGCCGAGATGCGCGGTGCCGCGCTTTTTGGCGAGGTCCATCTGCTTCTGGCGTTCGGCGGCCGCTTCGTGCTTGGCCGTGTCGTCGATGCAGTGGGGGCAGGAGAGGCCTTCGGCAAAGTCCTTGTGCTGGCGATCGGCTTCCGTCAGCGGATGGCGGCAGGCGCGGCAGAGGGTGGCATTGCCCAGTTCAAGGCCGTGGCCGACCGAGACGCGCTCGTCGAACACAAAGCATTCGCCGGCAAAGCGGCTGTCTTCCTTGGGTGTCACTTCGAGATATTTGAGGATGCCGCCCTTGAGGTGAAACACCTCCTCAAAACCCTGGCTCAGCAGGTAGGAAGAGGCCTTTTCGCAGCGGATGCCGCCGGTGCAGAACATGGCGACCTTCTTGTCCCGCGCGGGGTCGAGGTTTTTGGCCACATAGTCCTTGAACTCGACAAAGCTCGCGGTTTTCGGGTCGAGCGCGCGCTGAAACGTGCCGAGGCCGACTTCATAGTCATTGCGGGTATCGACCAACACGACATCGTTGCGGTCGATGAGCGCGTTCCAGTCTTTGGCCTCGACATAGGTGCCGACCTGTTGGGATGGATCGGCCTCGGGCGCACGCAGCGTCACGATTTCGGGTTTTAGGCGCACCTTCATGCGCAGGAACGGGGCGTCATCGGCGAAGGAATATTTGGTTTCCGCGCCAAGAAGGCGGGTGCCAAAGGGGCCGGAGACAAACAAAAAATCGGCCAGGGCGTCGATCGCGTCGGGCGTGCCGGCCACGGTGCCATTAATGCCTTCGGGCGCCAGAATAAGCGTGCCCTTGATGCCGCGGTGGCAGCAAAAGGCGGCGAGCGGCGTTTTCAGCGCTTCGGCATCGGGCAGGGAGGCGAATTTGTAGATCGCCATCACCTTGTATGGATGATTGTCCTGTTGCACAGTGGCGGCGGATTTTGGATTGAGCGCGGTCATGGCGCGCTCATACCACTGGCCGAGCCCGGCGTCACGGGCGGCCGCAAGCAAGACATCGGGAGGACTTTTCATGACCTATCGCGCGGATCCCGCACGCTATGACACCATGCACTATCGCCGTTCGGGGCAGTCGGGCCTGAAACTGCCCGTGCTCAGCCTTGGCCTCTGGCAAAACTTCGGCGGCACGCGCGACTATCCCGGTGCCATGGAAATTCTGGGCTATGCCTTCGACCAGGGCATCACCCATTTCGATCTCGCCAACAATTACGGGCCGCCGGCCGGCTCGGCCGAAGAACTGTTCGGCCAGGTTTTGGGCCGCGATTTCCGCCCCTATCGCGACGAAATGATCGTTTCCACCAAGGCCGGCTACAATATGTGGCCGGGGCCCTATGGCGAATGGGGGAGCCGGAAAAACCTGCTCGCCAGCCTCGACCAGAGCCTGAAGCGCATGGGGCTCGACTATGTCGACATCTTCTATTCGCACCGGTTTGATCCCGATACGCCGCTCGAGGAAACCATGGGCGCGCTGGCCCATGCGGTGCGCTCGGGCAAGGCGCTCTATGTCGGCATCTCCTCCTATCCCGAGAAGGAAACGCGCGAAGCGCATCGAATTCTCAAGGAAATGGGCGTGGCGACGACCATCCACCAGCCGAGCTATTCCGTGCTCAATCGCTGGATCGAGAACGACAAGACGATCGATGCCTGTGGCGATCTCGGTATCGGCATCATTGCCTTTTCACCCCTGGCCCAAGGCGTGCTTTCGGGGAAATATTCCTCGGGCCACGCGGATGGCTCCCGTGGCGACAATCCCAATGGCACGCTGCGCGCCAGCCATATCGAGCCGCGCGTGCTCGAAGCGGTCGACAAGCTCAGCGTTATCGCGCGGAATCGCGGCCAGTCGCTGGTGCAATTGGCGCTCGCTTGGGTGCTGCGGCGCAAGGAGGTGACCTCGGCGCTGATCGGCGTGCGCACCCTGGCCCAGCTCAAGGATAATCTGGGCGTGATCGACAATATCGAGCTGAGCCCGGAAGAGGTTGCGGCGATCGATGAAGCGACCAAGGGCGGTCAGATGGAACTGCATCCGCGCCCGCAGGGCTGGTTGCGGTAGGGGATTTGGGGCAGCCCTGCTTGGGGCTGCCCGTCTTTGTTCCAACCGTACTTTCGAATCCCACCGTGTCATCCCCGCGAAAGCGGGGATCTCCATTTCGAGACGGGGATTCCCGCTTTCGCGGGAATGACGCCGTGGTTGGGATAGTCAGGTGGTCTCGAAAGACCTCAAACCATTATCGATTGCAGCGCGCCCATGGCGGCGAGCGAGCCGGTATTGTTGGCAAAGGTGACCGAATGCATGCCGGTGACCAGGTCGCCGGCGGCAAAAATGCCGGGGCGGGAGGTCAATTGCATGTCCCCGACCGCGAGCATGATGCCGGTCGGCGTCTCCTTGGTGTCGAGGCCAAGCTGCAGGTGCAGGTCCGCCGAAGGCCGATTGCGCGGATGCGCATAGAGGGCTTCGAGGTCGATCCGCGCGCCGTCCTGCATGGTGACGCCGAAAATGCGTCCGGCATCGTGATGAATGGTTGAGGGCTTGCCGTCGACAATTCTAACGCCGCGCTTTTCGAGCTTGCTGCGCTCCTCGTCGACGATCGCGTGCCCATCGAGGATCAGCGTGATGTCATCGGTCCAATTGGCATAAAGCACTGGTCCATGGAGCGACATGGGCGAGGAATAGAGAAGGCCCCAGCGCGTACCTGCCACTTCATAGCCGTGGCAGAAAGGGCAATGGATGACCGTCTTGCCCCAGCTCTCGGCAAAGCCGGGAATGGCGGGGAATTCATCGACGATGCCATAGCTCAGGATCAGCCTGCGGCCCGAAATCGTGTCGCCCGACGCCGTGGTGACGACAAAATTGTCCGGCTCGCCGGAAACACCGATGGCCCGCGCCTCGATCATCTTGACGGTCGGATAGTGCGCGACCTGGGCTCTGGCGGCTGTCAGCAGGTCGCCCGGCGGCGTGCCGTCGTGCCCGAATATATTGTGTGCGTGCGAGGCATAGCGATTCCGGTTGAGGCCGGTATCGAGCACGGTGACCTTTCGACGGGCGCGGCCAAGCTGCATGGCGGCGGTGAGGCCGGCAAAGCTGCCGCCGATGATGATGACATCCTGCATGAAAGATCTCCATTCGTCGCAATATCGACTGCAATGTAATAACATAACAAAAATGTCAAGCCGAGGTTTCGCTCCCGTCGCGTTTGACCTAGAGTGCGGCGCGGACAGCCCTTGGGAGGGAGAATATGCGTCGTCTCTTAGCTTGCCTTGTTGTTGGTCTCATTGGGATTTCGCCTGCTCTGGCCTTCGATGCAGGAACTGAGGACGTGCTGGACCGGATGAAGGTCGGCAAGCTGGTTCCCATTACCGAGATTGCCACGCTGATGCGCAATGCCGAGCGCTGGTGCTATATCGAACAGGAGGGCAGCTGCTCCTGGTCCGATATCTATCTCGAGGTGACAGACGAGGGCGCGACCTATGAGATCGGCAATGCCTGGGACGCCGATTACGACGTGATCTTTACCGACCACGGAACATTCGAAGAGAACCGCTATATCTGCGAGACGGGCTATGACTGGGTGCCGACGCTGCGCGCCATCAATCGCGCCGACGGCACGGCCGTCAATGGCCGCCCGCTCTGGTCGCTAAAAACCGAGATCGGCGAGGGTCGCAGCGAAGGCATCGATTGCTACGACTATATTCTTAAAGGGTCGGACACCGCAGCCGAGACCATCACCCTGTTGCAGCGGCAATTTACCGATGGCGTCACCGACCCGACCAACGACGTGACGGTGACGCTGCATTTCAATGCGGACACGGCCGCGGCGCTGACCTGGTATTACTGACCGCCCTGCGCGGCGAGCCAGGTGGGGTCCGGATCGATCGGCGTGATCACGTCGAGCAGCACCCCATTGGGATCGCTGGCAATGAAATGACGTTGGCCGAAAACCTCGTCGCGCAGTTCCTGAGCGATTTTTATGCCCTTGCCGGCAAAGCGTTGAGCCTCTGCGGCGGCATCCGCCACTTCAAAACTGAGGATCAGGCCGCTGGTCGGCTTGCGGCCTTCAGGCGGGATGGTGTCATGGTCATGGGCAATGATGGCGAGCTCTTGCGAGCCATTGGGCGCGCGCAGATGCATGTACCAATCACTGGCGAAAACCTCGGTAAAGCCGAAGAGGTCCTTGTAAAATGCGGCTGTGCCGGCAACGTCCCGGACCTGCAGGAGCGGATAATAGGCTGAAAACATCGGTCTCTCCTTGCGAAAACGACAGTTTAGAAACATACTGTGTGTACGTAACAATAACAAACATGGTGTATGTATGCAAGTGCAGCGCAGAACACAGGAGGAGCGGCGGGACGCGACCCGCCGCGCCCTGATCGCAGCGGCAAGGCGGCAATTTGCCGAAAACGGCTACGCCGCCACCAATACGCCCGCCATCGCGGCCGAAGCCGGGGTGACCCGCGGCGCACTTTACCACCATTTTGCCGACAAACAGGCGCTGTTCGAGGCGGTGGTCGAGGAAGAGCACGCGCTTCTCGCGCTCGCCATCAATGCGGCGGCCGAGGCAGAGGATGAGCCGGGCCCGGTCCGGGCGCTGATCGAGGGGGGCGACGCCTATCTCGCGGCCATGCAGGATCCCGGCCGTCGGCGCATTCTTCTCATCGAAGCGCCGGCCGTGATCGCGCGGGAAAGGCTCGAGGCCATCAATTCCCGCTTCGGGCTCAAGACCTTGGTGGAGGGCGTTGCGGCCGCGGTGGCGGCAGGCGCGATCCGCGACCTGCCGGTCCTGCCGCTCGCCCAGCTCCTCGACGCGCTTTTTGATCGCGCCGCCCTGGCGCCGGCCGAGGAACTGGCCGACTATCGCAAGACAATCAAGGCCTTGATTAGGGGCCTAAAGACCTGATTCCAGTTTTTTGACGCGCTCCGCCAGCGCCTGGACGGCTGCGATGAGCGGAGAAATGAAGCTCGAATAGCGTAGGGCCTGCTGGCTGTCGGCGTCGTCATCGTCGACCAGCACATGGCCGCCGAAATTTGGTGCGCCATGGGCCTGGGCGGTGGCGAGCACCTCTTGCGCGATAAGGCCATAATGCACGCGCTCGTCCAAGGCATTGTCGCGCCAGCGATAGCGCACCGGGTTCAGGGCCAGGATGAAATCAAGGCCAAGGTCGGTCGACAAAATATCGGTTTTGAGGCGCATGTCGGACGTCTGGATCGTGCCGGTGGCGGACCAGACCGCGCTCCAGCGCGCGCCGCTGGCGCCGAGGGTCTGCGCATTGTCGGTGGCTGGCTTTACCGCGCCGGCAAAGCTGGCGCTGCCATCGCTGGCCACGACCAGCGCATTGCTCCAGCTGCTGCCATCGGCGCTGATTTTGAGGCGCCAGGCATTGTCGGCGAGCAGGCCCATTTCAGCACGGCCCGACCAATTGCTCTGAAAGAGCAGGCTGGCCGTGTCGCTTGCTGTCGCCTTGTTGAGTTTTAGCTGGTGTCCGGCCCCATCATGGGTGAAGAGCGTCGCATCGGCCGCGACCGACAGGCGATTGGTGGTATCGGCATCGGCATTGATCCCGAACTGCGGCAGGCCGGCGCCGGTGGCAGCCACGGCAATCCAGCCGGTGCCGGAAAAGATGCAGAGCGTTCCGCTGGCCTTGTCGAAAACCTGCCAGCCGGGCGCGGGGTCGTAAAATGTCCAGGCGCCGGCCTGGAAGGCGGCGATTTCCTCGCTATGTCCGGCCCAGGCGCCGGTGGCCGAAACTGGAACGATCCAGGCTTCGCCTTCGAGCGGGGTGGTGGGCGGTGTCGTGACCGTGCTCGCTTCGACGCTGGCCTGCACCAGCGCATCGAGCCGCATCAGGGCTTCGTTGTGAGTGATGTGTTTCAGCGCCTGTCCGGAAATGATCTGCGGCAGGCTGAGGCGGGGGGTGTCGTCCATGTCTGGCAATCCTTGTTGAGAGATTGCCCTATTTTCCACCCGCCCGAGGGGGCGGGGATTAGCGGGATAACCCAAACCCTCTTCCCTTTGTGCGCCGAGCCTTTATGAGAAACTCTCGATCTTGAGTTTGAGAGCGGAATGAGCGCACCCATCCACATCGTCCTCGCCTTCGACGACAATTTCTGGGCGCCCGCCTATACGGTGATGCGCTCGGTGTGCCTCTCCACCCATCGGCGCAAGGATCTGGTTTTTCATCTGCTGCACATGCCGATATCGGATGAGCATCGCTATGACATCGAAGGCATAGTGCGCGAATTCGGCGCGAGCCTGCGCTGGTATCCGCTGGAAAAATCCGAACTCTTCGACTTCTTTGTTGCCGAACTGCCGGCCAGCAGCCGTTGGCCAAAGATCGTCTATGCCCGGCTGCTGATGGCCGACATCCTGCCCACCGATATCGAGCGCATCATCTATCTTGATTGCGACATGCTGGTGCGTGCGCCGATCGAAAAACTCTATGAGCTGGACCTGGGCGGGCATCCGCTGGGCGCGGTGCAGGATTCGTTGCAGCCCTTCATCATGGGCCGGCGCGACATGCGCCAAAATGTCGGGATTTTCGACACGGCCGATTCCTATTTCAATTCCGGCATGCTGCTGGTCGACCTGCCCAAATGGCGCGAGCTCAACGTCAAGGCCGAAGTCGCCGTGATTGCGGGCAAGGGTTGGATCGAACGGCTCTATTACGATCAGGACGTGCTCAATCTGGTCTTCCGCAACCGCTGGCAGGCTCTGCCCTGGCGCTGGAACACCATTGACGCACATCTCGCCCATGAGGCGCTCAATGCGCACATCCTGCACTATACGCGTGAAACAAAACCCTGGGGGCTGTTCGCCGGCATGCTGCGCTCGTCGGCCTATTCGCGCTGGTATCGGCACGTCATGACCAATGACCTCTTCTATCGCTTCATGCGGCACCGCTGGAAGCGATACTGGCTCAAGAAGCTGCGGCTGGCGCGCTGACCCATGAAAATGCATGTCTGCCTGACTTTCGATGACAATTTCTGGGCGCCGGCCTTTGCCACCATGCGCTCGGTCTGCCTCTTCACGCATAGGCGCGAAGACCTGGTCTTTCACCTCTGCCACCGGACGCTGGCGCCCGAGCACAGGGCCGATCTCGAAAAGATCGTGGAAGAGTTTCCGGTCGAGCTGCGCTGGTACGATCTCGACCAGTCCGACATGTTCCGCGACATCGCCGGCCGCATGCCGGAGAACAAGCGTCTCTCAAATATCGTCTATGCGCGGCTGATGATCGACCGTCTGGTTGGCCCCGATGTCGAGCGCATCCTTTATCTCGATTGCGACATGCTGGTGCGCGACGATATTTTTTGTCTTTTTGATCTCGACCTTGAGGGCAAGGCCATTGCCGCGGTACGCGACCCGGCTGGGGCGCTGATTACCGGGCAGCGGGACCTGAAAAAGAACCGAGATATCTTTGATCCCGCCGATCCCTATTTCAATGCCGGCATGGTGCTTATCGATATCGCCAAGTGGCGCGAGGCCGACATTTTGGGGCGCATGGAAGAGGCCTATGCCTCCGGGATCATGCAGCGGATCTATTATGACCAGGACCTGCTCAACCTGATCTTTCGGGGCAAGTGGTTGCAGCTACCCTGGCGCTGGAACACCATCGATGCGCGTCACGCCCATGACGGGCTCGATCCGGCTATCGTCCACTATACGGGCGATACCAAGCCGTGGAGCGTCTTTGCGCATACCTTCCAGTCCGTGGCCTATGCGCGCTTTTATCGCCACGTCATGACCAATGATCTGTTTTATCGCTTTGCAAAACACCGCTGGAAGCGGTGGTGGCTCAAAAAGCTGCGCTTAGGGCGCTAAGCAACTTTCGCGGGATCAAGTCCCTCGCGGGCGCACAGCTTTGCCAAGGCACTGTCCGCTTCCGGCAGCGGCAGGCCGGCGCGGCCGCGGTCGGTGAGCTGGCTGCGCCAGAGATGGATGCCGAGGGTTTCGGGCCTGATCGCCGCGTCGAGGTCCGAACCCGACTTCATCAGTGCCGGAATGCCTTCATAGGGCACGGGATAGAAGGTTGCCGAGGGTAGCACCCGCGCGGTGAGACCATGTTCCGCGACAAAATGGGTGAGGGCCATGGGCCCTGTTGCGCCATATTGCATGTGTTCGGGCGTTACCCGGTCGCCCACGAGGCGGCGAATGGCGACCTCGAAGCGCCGCAGTGGCGGCAGGTGCGGCTCGAGCAGCGGACGCTTCTTCTCTTCAAAGACAGAAAGCAGGTCGGCCAGCAGCGGCGCATCGGGCGGCATATAGAGCACGGCGCCATTGACCGAGCCCGGCCGTTCCCAGGCCATGAGATAGTCGAACGGGCCTTCCATGGGGCGCAGGCAATACATGTCGAGATCGGCATAGACGCCGAGCCCGGCTTTCAGTGCCGCGTAGCGAAAATGGTCGGAAAAGACGCCGGGCGTACCGCGGCCCTTGTAAAAGACCAGCTTTTCCTGCGGCAGCACAGTTGTAGCGTCACGCCATTCGGCGCCCGCGGGCAGGGCAGTGATCGGCTCGTAGGAATAGACCTCCACCTTGTGTCCCTGCCGGACAAAGGAGGTGATGCAGAGAATTTCGAGCCAGCTCAAAGGGCCGTGCCAGAAACTGACAATGGTAGGCAGGGTCATCGGAAGCGGTCCTGTTCGGACCGCTCCCTAGCATGGACTTGGCACTGCCAAAATACCCCCACCCTCATTCCCTCCCCGCAAGGGGGAGGGAGGCGCTCGCCTCGTGTGAAGAGGGGGGCAGGGGTGGGTGGTCAAGCCGCACGAAATCTCAATTGGCGGCGGAGCGGCGGCGATATTCGCTGGCGATGTAAATCGCGACGACAGCGAAAACGGCGCCGATCCCGACCTGCAGCCAGTCGAATTTCTGCAGGAAGTCGATGGTGAAAGCCGTGGCGTCAAAGGCCTGCTGGCCTTCCCAGACGCGGTCGAGATAGTCGACGGCGACCGGAAACTGCGAGCGGTAATTGAGATAGTCCCAGGTGCGCGTGGCAAAGGGATGCATACCCCCGCCCATGACGACCCATTCGAGCACTGAGAGAATCGAAGGCAAAAGCAGGGCCAGCGGGATGGCCCAGCGGCCGGCCGCCGTGCCCATGGCCCCCACCAAAGCCATATAGGGCAGGTACCACAGAAGAGCGCAGGCGATGACGACGAGGAGCACAAGGCTCATCTGCGCAAAAATGACCAGAATGCTCCAGAGCAGGGTGGCGCTGCCAAGGCCCGCAATCATCGTCGTCACATAGGCGACGCCAAACATCAGGACGATGCTGAGGAGCGCCACGGCAAAGATCGAACCGGGCAGGATGGTTACGGCAGCGGTGAGCTTGCTCAGCAATACCTTCAGGTCCGAAGCCGGCATCGATTTCCAGAACAGCATGGCATTGTTGCGCTTGTCGGCGGCAAAGCCATCGGCGCAGTAAAAGAATAGCACGAAGCCGAGGTAAATCAGCCAGCCGGCAGCAAGCGCGGCAAAGCCGGCCTCAAACACCCAGGTGGGCATCACGGTCAGCATCTGGCCGGAAAAGCGCGTGTTGATGCGGTCGACGCTGAAGGCAAAGATGGTGAGGAGGAAGACGATTGCCACCATGACCAGCGGCGCGATGAAGAAGGCACCGCGATGCTCGATATATTCGCGATGGACGAGTGCAGCAAAAGCCTTCATCGGGCCGTCTCCGGATTGGCAGTCGGTCGCTGCATCAGCGCGACGAAGAGGTCGGAAAGCGTCGGGGTCGAGACTTTTCCAAGGGGTTCGAGGTTTTCCCGCGAGACACCGTCAAAGATAAAGACGGTCTGGCCGAAGCGCGTTTCTTCATAGACCGGGCCGAGGGCGCGGGCCTGGGCCTGCAATTCCGGCTCATTGGTCACGAGCTGCGAGAATTTCTCGTTCACCGTCTCCATCTGCATGTGGAGGATCAGGTCGCCATCGCGAATGAACATGATGTCGGAGAGCATGAACTCGATCTCGTCCACCTGGTGGGTGGTGATGATCAGGGTCCGTTCCTCGGTCATGTAGTCTTCGAGAAGCCGCCGGTAGAAGCGCTTGCGATAGGTGATGTCGAGGCCGAGCGTCGGCTCGTCCAGCACCAGAAGCTTGGCATCGATCGCCATGACCACGGCGAGGTGGAGTTGCGCCACCATGCCCTTGGAGAGCGTCTTGATCTTCATCTCGGGCTTGATGTCGGTGCCCTCGAGAAAGCTGCGCGCCTTGTCGGTCGAAAAATTGGGATGGATGTTGGAGAGAAGTGCAAAGAGTTCGCGCACCCTGAGGAAGCGCGGCAGGCTCGCCACGTCGGAAATGAAGGCGACGTTTTCCATCAGCTTGGCGCGGCGGGCAAAGGGATCTTCGCCGAGCACGCGAATGGTGCCTTCATAGCTCGTCAGCCCCAGCATGGCATTGAGCGTCGTGGTCTTGCCCGCGCCATTGTGCCCGACAAGGCCATAGATGCGGCCGGCGGGAATGTCGAAATCGAGCCCGTGCAGGATTTCCTTGCGGCCGAATTTTTTCCTCAGACCCCGTGCGGTGACGACGGGCTCGAGGGTGAGATTGGTGTCAGTCATGGCTTGGGCTCCACCGGGGTTTCGGCAAAGAGGGTTTTGGGATCAAGGTTCAGGGCCTTGATCTGGGTGAGGATGCGCGGCCAGTCCTCCTTGAGGAACTTTTCGCGCTCGTGGGTAAGCAATTTGTCTTGTGCGCCTTGGGTAACGAACATTCCAAGACCCCTCCGTTTTTCGACCACGCCGATCTCGACCAGGGCTTCGAAGGCCTTGGTGACCGTCAGCGGATTGACCGAAAGTTCTGCTGCAATCTGGCGCACCGAGGGAAGGGAATCGCCCTCCCCGACTGCGCCACGCAGGATCATCTCGATCAGCCGCTGCCGGATCTGCACGAAGATCGGCTGGCTGGCGTGAAAATCATCCATGTGTCGTGCCTATCTAGTGTGATACATGTGTAGCACACTAATGCGCCGAGTCAAGCGGTGATAAAGCTCGGAATGGGAACGCGTTTTCTCGCCCGGCCCCAAACACGATCTTGGTTTTTTCTTTGCGGTCTTGCTCTAGCCACGATCCGCTGTCATAAAGCACCCCATACGTTTTCAGCCGAAGTTGGCTGCCTCTCCCGGTTAATCCCGGTCTTGGCTCACTGATACGCTTTGCGAACGTCTGTAGGCCCTCTTGCATGTTGCGGAGGGAAACGCTCGCTTCGCTTCGGCTCCGAGCTTTTAGGATACTGAAATGGCCACCATCAACGGCACCGTCAAGTTCTTCAACGCCACCAAGGGTTTTGGTTTCATCACCCCCGACAATGGCGGCAAGGACCACTTCGTTCACATCTCCGCAGTTCAGCGTTCGGGCGTCGATGGCCTGTACGAAAACGACAAGGTCACCTACGAGGTCGAGACCGGTCGTGATGGCCGCGAGTCCGCGATCAACCTGACGCTCGTTCAGCAGTAAGTTCTGCAAGAGCGTTGAAGGTCGCTCCATAGCGATCTGAAAATTTGGCCCGCCCAGCACAAGCTGGGCGGGCTTTTTGCTGGCCGAGAGCGAAATTATCCCACCAGCACCGGATTGAGGCATCGCACCCCATAGACCCGCACATCCGCTTCCCCGATGCCCAGGCCCAGCGTGGTGAGCAGCGTGTTGACGATGGAATCGAGCGGGGCGGCGATCGGGGTGATGGCAGCCTTGAGGGCATTGGCGATGACATTGAGCGGGGAGAGGCCGAGGCCGAGCACGGAAATTTCCAGCTTGAGGTCGGCCAGCAGCGATTGGCCGAGCGAGGTCACCAGCGTCGTGGTTTTTGCCGTCTTCAGACGCGCCGAGCCGATATCGCTGGAGGAAAATGCCAGCAGCACCGGCGTCGTCTGCGCCACTTCCACATGCGCCGCGGCGGAAATGCGCAGGAGGAGTGCATCGAGGATACGCACCGGTGTGACAGGCAGGGTGGCGCCGAAATCGCGCATCTGTGCATTGGTGACCTGGCCGATGGCAAGTTCGAGTGCGCCGGGCAGCACGGCGATCTCGGCGGTACCATTGGGGTGGTCGCGATCGGGGCAGGAGGCCCCTGCAACGCGGGCCTCGGCATGGGCAAGATCAAGCCAGAGCGGCAGGCGGATGACCGCGCCTTGCAGGACGAGGCCGCCGAGGAATTGCGCATCCACGCGCAAGCGCACCTGTGCCGTGCGGATGACGGTGTCGACCGGGCCTACGGCGAACCATGCGCCGCCCTGTGGCGGCTCACCGATCGCGAGTTCAACCGAAAGCGCTGCTATGCCGGGCAGATGCCCGCCAAGGCTGAGCCAGATCTGCTTGTCGCCATCGGCGAGCGCGGCGGCAGCGGAAAGGACTTCGAGGGCGGAGACGCGGGCATTGAGGGCCGCCCCGGCGCTGTCGAGGCCCAGGGAACCGTAGCGGCCAAGGTCGAAAAGTTTGCCGAGCGGCACGCGACTGCCCTGGCCGGCATTGGCCAGCGTCGTGAGCGCGGCCTTTTCCGCCCCGCTGACGAGGCTCGCAAGCGCCGCGGCGATGTCGCCGGCATAGGCTTCAGAGGACAGGATTTCATTATAGCTGCCGGCATTGAGGCCCATTTCGAGCGCCAGCGCATCGAGAAAGCTCAGGGCATCCACCCGCGCCGAAGCAAGCCCGTTATAGTCGACGACGGAAAGGCTGACCGTGGTGCCCAGCAATGTGCTCAGCAGCGCATTGGCAATGCCGCCATTGAGGCTCGCAAGGCGCGATCCCAAAGAAAAGGAGACTTCCGGCGTGACGGTTGCAAGACCCGTCGCCCCGATCATCGGGGACTGGGTGAAGCTCGCGGCAAAATGCAGCGTGCCCGGGCGCTCGAACTGCACCTTGACCGCATTGGCCGGCGTGCGGTCGGGCACGAAGCGGTCTTCCGGCGCGCGGTTCGCATCGGCCTCGAAGCGCCCGACGGTGACGACGAGGCCGGCCTGATCGGCAAAGCCGGCCTGGGTCAGCACTTCCGCGGCGATTTCTTCGGCGCGGCCGGGATTGCGCGCGGCGCTGAGGGCGGCAAGGTCGACGGTGGACTGGATGACGCGCCTCTCGTGATAAAGCGCGGCAGCGTCGACGGCGATGGCGCCGATGACGCCCGACAGCGAAAAGGCGGTGGCGAACAGCACCGCCATATTGCCGCTGCTGTCGCGAAAGAATGAAGCGATCACAGCCCGCCCTGCCTGATCGTGGCGCCATAGACCATGTAGCGGCTGGGCATGGGCAGGGGCGGATAAAGGTTCCAGATCGGCAATTCTATGGCGTCATAGCGCAGGGCGACGCGATATTGGGTGGGATCGCCGGGGTCATCGCCAATGGCATAGGTCAGGTATTGCCGATCGAGCAGCATATAGTCGCCGGCATGGCGGTCGAGATAACGCCCGACGAGGCTGTCGCGCTCGGCGCTGTCGAGCCCGGCAATGGAAATGCGCGCCGCGTCGGCAGCCAGCTGCTGCAGCGAATGGGCCGCCCCGAAATAGAGCCCATAGGCCAGCATGCCGCAAAGCATCAATAGATAGACAGGCGCCAGAATGGCGAATTCTACTGCCGCACTGCCATGATTACTGCGTAGACAAGAAGCGCTGTGGTGCAGCATACTGCCCCCATACGTTCGTTGTCAGGTAATTGTCCGCTTCATCTGTTATAAAAGTATAAAACCGTACTTACGGATATTTCCCAATATACTTGGGTCTTTGAATATTGGGCGGATGCGGTTATAGGGAGGGCGAAACCATGGAAAAGCCCTGTGGCCGCCCGTAATTTTCTGTTTGCCCTTGATAGCGATGATGTCGCGCTGACGCGGTTTCTTGAAACCGCAGCGCGGGTCACCGGCTTTCTCAAGGGCGCGCCGGGTGAAGCTCTGCCGGGCTGGTATGTGCCGGGCGGGGACAATCTGCAATTCCTGCGCGAGCTCTATGCAAGGCTCGAAGCAACCTATCCCGCGGCAGGCCAGCCCTTCTATGCCGTGCGCCTCCTCACCAATCTTTTCTGGCAGCCGGCCTATGTCGCTGTCATCGGCGCGCACGTCCATGGCGCCCTGCCGCAACTGTCGAGCGTGAGCCAGCAGGTCAAGGGGATCGATGTCAGCGGTTTTCGTCTGCCGGCCGGCCCGCAGCACAAGGCCGATCTCGACGACCTCATCTGGCGCGCCGGCACGGACCTCCGCGCCTTCGCCGATGGTCTCCTCGCTGAAATCAATGAGCTTACAAAACTCAAGCGCGTGCCCGCGCTGCGGCTTCTGACCGATCGCATGCTGGGGCTGATGCTGCGGTTGCGCGACTATGTGCCCGGCATGAGCATGCAAGAGCAGCGGCGCATCTGCGGCCTCTGGCTGTCAGCCATGGATCTGGTGGGGCAGGGGGATTTGGAAACGCTCGACCTCGCCGATGGGCGCCAGGTGCTGATCACCGCCCGAAAAGGCTGCTGCCTCGATTATCTGGCTTTTCCCGCCACCTATTGCAGCTCCTGCCCCAAGCAGGAGGATGACGTGCGTCTGGGCCGGCAGCGCGACGAGGCGCTGGCCGAACTCGACGCCTAGAGCGTTTCTTCCTAAAAACGCGACAAGCAAAAAATCAGTCGAAGACTTCGTCGGGATAGACGCCCCAGATTTCTTCCTGGCGCACATAGCCCGAGAAATTGGCGCGTTCGCCCGGCTGGCCGGCCGAAACCGTGCACCAGTCCCCGTCGCATTCGGAAATGTTGACGCGCACGCCCGGCGCAAGCCGCGCGCGAACACCCGACTCTGTCGAGCGCGAGGCATACATATCGACTTCGCCATTGGCGGCGACGGGGGTGACATAGCCGGCGCGCGTGCCCACGAGCAGGCTCTGGTGCACCCAGCCCTCTTCGCCGTCCATGTCGCGAATCTTGCGCCAGGTGTCGAATTCCTGGACGATTTCGACCGGTACGCCCGAAACGGTGTAATTCCAGGCAATGTCATATTTGGTGCCTGGGCCGACACGCACATTGATGGGGTTGGAGCGCGTGGACACAAAACGCGGCAATTTCAGCCCCGAAACCGATTCGGCCTGGGCCCAGGCGGCGGGCGCACTGACGAACAGGCTCGCGAACACCAGCGGCAGGATTGCGAAAATACGCGGAAAAAGCAGACGGACACGGCCCGAAGCGGCGTGCGAAATGAACATGACTTTGCAGACGGATTGGAATTGCCCTATCACTACGGCATGATCCTTAACGGTCCTTAAAGGATAGGCGCAAGCCATCCCTTTGTGATCAGGTCGCAAGGCAAGCATGACATCGAGCAAACCGAAAATTCTGGTGACTCGTCGCCTGCCCGAGACCATCGAAGCGCGCATGGCGACGCTTTTTGAAACCGATGTCAATGAAACCGACCAAACCCTGACCGCCGAGGATATTCTGGCCGGCGTCGAGGGCAAGGATGTGCTGGTCTCCACCATCACCGACCGGATCGATGCCGATCTCATCGCCCGCCTGCCGCAAAGCGTGCGGTTGATTGCCCAGTTCGGCAATGGGGTGGACAATATCGACCTCGAGGCGGCCTGGGCCGCCGGCCTGACGGTCACCAATACGCCAAGCGTTCTCACCGAGGACACCGCCGACATGGCCATGGCCCTGATGCTGGCTTTGCCGCGGCGACTGGTGGAAGGCTCGCAATTGCTGCTGCGCGATCGAGCCTGGGCCGGCTGGTCGCCCACCTCCATGCTCGGCCATCGCCTGCGCGGCAAGGCGCTGGGTATCGTCGGCATGGGCCGCATCGGCACGGCTGTCGCCCAGCGCGCCAGGGCTTTCGGCCTCAATATCCACTACTTCTCCCGCAATCGCCGGCCGCCGGGCGTGGAAGAGCCCCTGGGCGCCACCTATTGGCCCGAACTCGAACCCATGCTCGAAGCGGTGGATATCGTTTCGCTCCACACCCCGCTCACCCGCGACACGACGAACATCCTTTCGGCCGAGCGACTCGACCGCATGAAGCCGGGCGCCTATGTGCTCAATGTCAGTCGGCCCGAACTCGTTGATGAAATCGCATTGATCGAGCGCATCGAAGCCGGCCGCCTTGCCGGGGCCGCGCTCGACGTTTTCGACAATCGCAAGGGGATCAATCCCCGGCTGTTGGGTCTTGCCGAGACCAATCAGGTGGTTCTCACCGGCCATATGGCGTCGGCGACGCTCGAAGCCCGCATCGAGATGGGCGAGACCGTCATCGTCAATATCCGCACCTTTATGGACGGCCACCAGCCGCCGCATCGCCTGCTACCGGAAACACCGCTCCCGCGGAGTGCAAGAGGGTAGGCTGGCGCTTGCCCATCACCCCATGCACCACGCCATGTGTTGCAGCTTTCCTTCAACCGCCTCATCATCATCACGCCCATCACTCGTTCGCCTTGCATGGGCGAAACTTCCTTTCTAATCGTGCCGATAGCAGCTGGCCTTTGGGGGCTTGGGCCGGACTGCACCTGTCTTTGGGCTAAGGAGTGCCCCGTGACGCCGTTGAGAACCGCTCTTTTTGTCCTGATCGCGCTGGGTGTTGCCACCATGCCGGCTGCGGCACAGATTCGCAGCACCCCGCCCCTCGTGGAAGAGGGCGGCAAGCTGGTTCTCGATGCATTGGGTCACCAACTGTCGCTGCCCCGGCCCGACTGGCTCACGGGTGACGATGCGGCGCTCGGCCGGGTGGAAACCTCGTTCCTCGCTGAAGACGGCCAGGCCCTCCTCGAAATCTATCCCAAGGGCGAAAGCGAAGCGCTCTGGACCACGCTTTATGGCGCGCGCATCAGCCGCGACGAAAACGAGCGAACCCTGGCCGACTATCGCGCCGCCCTGATGATGCTGCACGCCAATAGCTGCAAGCCGGAACTGACCGGCTTCTTCCAGCTCGGCCAGGACAATGGCGACAATGACCTGGCCCCGCTCGGCTTTGTCTGCGGCGCCTATGCCGATCAGTACAGGACCTTTGCCGGGCTCGGCGAGGTGATGGTCGCCAGCTTCCAGCGCTCGGACACGGGTGTTGCCATCATCTACCAGGAATGGCGCGGCAAAAGTTTCGATCCGGGCGATCCGAAGTCCTGGCCGGTCGCTACCGAAGTGGTTCAGGCCCGGGCAAACCAGCTCAAGGCTGAGGCCGCGCTCAGCAAGGCGGATTGACGGAAGGGCCCTAAAAGCCTAATCCGCTTGCCCATGAAAAAAGACAACAAGCCCCTGGGTCCAAGCCAGCGCATGCTGCGCGTGGGCGAATTGGTGCGCCACGCGCTGGCGGACATTTTTGCGCGCGGTGACATCGAGGACGAAGCGCTGGTCGGTTCGGTCGTGACCGTGCCCGAAGTGCGCATGACGCCCGATCTCAAACTCGCCAATGCCTATGTGATGCCGCTCGGCGGCGTGCATGCCGAAGAGATCGTCGCCGCGCTCAACCGGCATTCGAAATTTATCCGCGGCCGCGTCGCGCCCAAGATCAACATGAAGTACGCGCCGGACATTCGCTTCTTCGTCGACGACACTTTTGAAGAAGCCGGCCGGATCGACGAATTGCTGCGTTCCGATCGCGTCAAGCGCGACCTCGAAGACGACGGCGGCGACGAAGAATAGCCGTGACCGAACAGAAGAAATCCAAGAAGCGCCCCATCTCCGGCTGGGTTGTGCTCAACAAGCCTTATGACTTCACCTCCACCCAGGCGGTGGGCAAGGTGCGCTGGCTGTTTTCCGCGGCCAAGGCCGGTCACGCCGGCACGCTCGATCCCCTGGCGACCGGTATTCTGCCGATTGCCCTCGGCGAAGCCACCAAGGCCGTGCCGCAGGTGCAGGATGGCACCAAGGTTTATCGGTTTTCCATTGTCTGGGGCAGCGCCACGACCACGGACGACCGCGAAGGCGAGGTGATCGCCACTTCGGACGTTCGCCCCGACCGCGCCGCGCTCGAAGCTGTTTTGCCGCAGTTCACCGGCCTCATCATGCAGCGGCCGCCGATTTTTTCGGCACTCAAGATCGACGGCGAACGTGCCTATGATCTGGCGCGCGCTGGCGAAACCGTCGAACTGGCCGAGCGCCCCATCGAAGTTGACGCCCTGACTGTGCTCGAACACGGCACGGAGCAAAGTATGCTGGAAGTCACCTGCGGCAAGGGCACCTATGTGCGCTCGCTCGCCCGCGACATCGCCGAAGTGCTTGGCACCCGCGGCCACGTCGGCAGCCTGCACCGCGCTGCGGTCGGGCCCTTTTCCGACGCAGATGCGGTAACGCTGGAACAACTGGAGGCCGCCGAAGCGGGCGAAGCGCGTGACGCGCTGCTGGCCCCGACCTCGGCCGGTCTCGTCGACCTCCCCGAAATCCGCCTCGACGCCGGCCAGGCCAGCGCGGTGGGCAATGGCAATCCGGTACTTCTTACCGGCGCGGCGGCCCCGGCTCAGCTCGACGAATGCTGGGTCAGTTTCAAGGGCAAGGTGCTTGCCACCGGCTCGGTCGAATTCGGCCAGTTCAAGCCGCGGCGGGTCTTTCACTAAAGCCCAACCTCAAACACGGTGTCATCCCCGCGAAAGCGGGGATCTCTGTTTGGGGAAGGGAGATTCCCGCTTTCGCGGGAATGACGCCGTGACCCGCTTCTAAACCAGCGCGTCGACATCCCTGGCGAGCGGAATAGCCGGCTGCGCACCCGGATTGAGACAGGCAAGGCTTCCCGCCACGGCCGCACGGCGCATGGCCTGTTCCAGCGTCATCCCGGCATCAAGGCTCGCTGCCAGATACCCGCAGAACGTATCGCCCGCGCCCACCGTATCAACCGGCGTCACCTTATAGGCCGGCACGGCAAATTTGCCCTCCGGCGAAGCCGCCCGCGCTCCTTCGGGGCCGAGGGTAACCACAATGGTGCGTCCGGTCTTCTTCACCCACTCATCCATGGCCGTATCGAGTTCCGCGATGCCGCGACCCGAAAGCAGGGCGAATTCGGTTTCATTGGCAACGACGATATCGGCCAGCGGCGCCAGCTCCGGCGTATCGGCAAGGAACGGTGCGGTATTGAGCACACTCCTCGCGCCCTTTTCCCGCGCAATGTCGAGCGCCCGCCGCGTCGCCGCCTGCGGGATTTCCTGTTGCAGCAGAATCGTGTCCCTGGCCGTCAGATTGCCCAGCGTCCGGTCGGCATCGTCCGGGCTCATCGTGCCATTGGCGCCCGGCAGGATGGCGATGACATTTTCGCCCGCGCTATCGACGAAGATCATGGCAATGCCGGTTGCCGCATGCGCTTTTCGCATTTGCGACAGGTCTACCCCGCCCTCCTGCAAAAGCTTCAGCGCCATATCGGCGAAGGCATCGTCGCCCACGGCGGAAACGTGGCGCACATCGGCCCCGGCGCGGCGCGCGGCCAGCGCCTGGTTGGCACCCTTGCCGCCCGGCGCCATGGAAAAAGTGCCGCCCGCAACGGTTTCGCCCGGTTCGGGCAGACGCGAAACAGTGCCGACCTGATCGAGATTACTAGAGCCGAAAACAACGATCACTTCAGGACCTTTTCGATAGTGTTCCAGTTGCGCATGGTGTCGAGCACGCCCTTGCCCAGTTTGGCATAAAGCGGCTTCAGCACCTCTTCGACGCCTTCCGTATAGCGCCCATTGGGCTGGCGATAGCCAGCAATGTAGATTTCCTTGGGGTCTACGCGGACGATCTCGGTATGGCCGGGCCGGTCCTCGATCACCACGCCCTTGGGCAGGGGCTCATCGAACATCAGCACATGCCGCGTCACATCGGCCGCGGGGTCGATCCTGTCAAAGGGATGCTCGGCGAGCATTTCCTTGATCTCGTCCTCGGTCCGCAGCACCACGCCCACGGCAAAGCCGAACTTTTTCTCGATGGTTTTTTCAAGGAGCGCCTTGCTCTCGGCCGGCCCTGCTTTGCTGAGAAACCGTACATTGCCACTGGCAAGGATGGTCTTCACGTCCGAAAACCCCGCCTCTTCGAGGCAGGCTTTCAGTTCGGCCATCTTCATCTGGCGCTTGCCCAGGTTAATGCCACGCAGAAAAGCGACGTCCACAGCCATGTCCCGCCCCTCCACAAGCGTTCGACCCTGCCGCCCGATCTAGCACCGGGCGGCGGAGAATTGGAAGGCTCAGGCGGTGGCTTCAGCCACTTCTTCGCTCCGGTCCTCGCGCGGCACGAACATGGTTTCCAGCAGCGCCAGCAGGACAATACCCGAGAGCATGATGCCAACGGTGAGCACGACGCGCTGCACCACCACTTCCACGGCCGAATTGGCGCCATAGATCGAGGACAGGACGATCACCAGCGCGACCGAGCAGACATATTGATAATATTGCGGGCGCGCCGAGCCGGTCGTCATCTTGTCGATCAGCACATAGGTGATGGCACTGAGCAGGGCCAATAGTACGATGAACTGGGGCACGAGATGGTAGACCATCAGCGCGCCGACCCCGATAATGGCCCCGACAATGGTGCCGCCGCCCCGATCGACCACCTGCTCCATGCGCCCGCCATGGTCGGCCTCGCCGCAGATGAAGATCATCATGATCGGCGCGATCAAGAGGCTCAGATTATTGGTCGCATAGGTGGCGATGAGCACGGCGAGATAGACCACGACGCGAATGGCCAGTTCCACGCCCGGCTTTCGCCCGACATAGGGTTTTACCTGTTCGACATAGACCTGCTTGGTTTGCGGCGGGAAGAGCAGATTGGTGACGATGGCCATGATCCCGACCATCAGCCCGGCTGTCGCCATGCCCTCGGCCATCACGGTCAGCGCATATTCATTGTAGAGCGCCGAGATCGACATCATTGCCGGAAACACGGTGAGCAACATGCCGCCGCGCGAGCCCTTGAACAGCATCAGCGCAATGCCGCCCGTGGCGAGCACCACGTTCCAGAAGATGAAGATGGCCGGCTGGTGAACCGTCAGGCCCGCAAGCCAGCCGAACAGCATGGCCACGACGGGCAGCACGAGAGGACCGGCAAAGGTGCGCCCATTGAGGGCGCCGCGCTGATTGGAAATCATGCTCATGCCGATGGCAATGGGCAGCATGGGCTGGGTGACGCCCAGCGGTTCTGCAAAGGCGAACAGAACCGCCACGCAGAGCATGGTGCGCAGTGCGAGATAGGGATCGTCCAGCGGGTCGACACGCGGCAGCGGTTCCATCTTAGTTGAAGCCCGACATCACGCTCGAAAAGCCCAGCATGGCGCGGGCAAGGACCGGCACGATACCGCCCTCATCGGGCAGGATCAGGGCCGCCGCTTCCGAGCCGATGCGCACATTGGCGGGGAGCGACGCGGGATCGTCGATGGTCACGCGCACCGGGATCTTGCGGGCGGGCGGAAACCAGCGCGTGTCCGTGGAAGATTGCGCCAGGCCATTGGTGGAGGTGCGGCCGCTCGAAATGCCCCAGGCGATGGAATCGACGGTGGCGTCGAACTGTTTTCCGGGCGCCGCTTCAAACACCACCACGGCCTTGTCGCCGGGCTCGACATTGACCAGCTGGTTTTCGCGGAAATCGACGAGGACACTGCCGCGGTCGCCCGAAATGAAGGTCATGACCGGCGAGCCGGCCGCGACGAACTGACCCTGGGTAAGCAGCAGGTTGGACACATGCCCGTCGGCCGGCGCCACCACGGTGGTGCTTTCGAGCGCAAAGCGCGCCTTTTCAAGCCCGGCCTGGGCGGCGCGGAAATTGGGATTGGTGTCGTCGAGCGCGCCGGCCGAAGTGGTGACGCGGTCGAGTTCGGCCTTGGCGGCGGCGACATTGAGCTCGGCCGTCTGGAAATTGCCCTCGGCCTGGGTTTTCTGGGCATCGGTGACAAGGCCGCGATCATACATCTGGCGCGTGCGTTCGACGGCGTCCTTTGCCGTCACCAGCGCCACTTCGGCCTGGCTGAGCTTGGCCTGCGTCGCCGGAATGGCGGCGCTGGCCGAGGAAATATTGGTCGAGGTCAGATCAAGCTGCGCTTCGGCCTGGGCCACGTCCATCCTGAACGTCGTCTCGTCGATACGGAACAGCGGGTCGCCCGCCCTAACGCTCGAATTGTCCGAGACCAGCACTTCGGCGACGGGGCCAGCGACGCGCGCTGCCACCTGGGTGACATTGCCCATGACGGAACCGCCGGAGGCGAAGGGGGCGTTATGGTCCGAAAGCGGATACCAGGCGATGGCGCCGCCCAGCACGACGAAGAGGCCCAGGCCCACCATGCGCGCCTTCTTGCGGCTGCGTGAGGGCTTTGCCGGTTCCTCGGCGACGATAGTGGGCACGGCGGGCTCGGCCTCGGCCGGAACGGGCGGGACAATAGCGGGCCGGGATTCGGCGCGGACGGCTTGAATGTCGCCCTCGGTCATAGGAGAAAGCTTGGCCATTTGGATATCTTCGATTGCTGGTGTGGGACGCTATCTAGTGCCGAAAATATACCTTTGCAAGAAAGTATCTTTGCAAAATAGTAAAAATCGCATAAAGGAGGGGGCATGCAGGACCGGATCGAACCATTGATGCGCGAGTTGACCGACGAGATGAGCCGTGGCTATCGCGCCTTCTCGGCAGCGGCCGGCATCAACATGTCCGACATGATGGCAATTCGTTTCGTGAGGGATCAGGAGGGCCAGGCGACCCCGACGGCTCTCGGCCGGTATCTGGGCATGACCTCGGGCGCCACGGCCATCCTCATCAATCGGCTGGAAAAGGACGCCTATGTGCTGCGCGAGCAGCACCCCAATGACCGCCGCGCGACATTGTTGCGGGTCGGCCCGGGCGCCGAGGACATGGCGCTTCCGCTCTCCCGCAGTGCCCAGCGCCTGCGCGAAACCGTCATGGCGGGCTATTCGCGCAGTGACATCGAAGTCATCGAGCGGTTTCTGTCCGACATCGTTGCAGCGCTAAAATTGCGCAATGAGGGACTGGAAGCGGAATTGGCCACGAAGACCACAGATCGTCATCCTCGGGCTTGACCCGAGGACACTTTTGGCAAGCTGCCGCAAGTAGAAAGCCCTCAGGTCAGACCCGAGGGTGCCGGTTGGAGAAAATTCCAAACTAGCTCTGGGGATAGATCGTTTCGCCCCGCGCCAGCATCTCGACAAGGCTGGCGATCTTCTTCTTGCGGCCGGCCTCGGTCTTGAGGTTTTGCACGCGAAAGGTCAGCGCGAAGCGGTTTTGCGCGGTCAGCCTCTCAAAGGTCTTCAGCGCATCCGCATTGGCGCGAATGGCCTCCAGCAGGTCCTCGGGCGGCCCCATAGTGGTCTTGTAGGCCGCGTCCCAGCGCCCATCGGCTTTTGCGAGATCGACATGGGCCAGGCCATGCGCGGTCATCAGCCCCGCTTCGGTCAGCCGCGCGACATTGTCGCGGTTGATCTGGCTCCACACCGATTTGGGCCGGCGCGGACAATAGCGCTGCACAAAGCTCTCGTCGTCCCAGCTTTTTCTGATCGCATCGATCCAGCCCCAGCAGAGCACGGCATCGATCGCCTCGACCGGGGTAACGGTCGGCTTGCCCGCACCCTTCTTGAAGATGCGGATCCACACTTCCGGCGCGCTGTCGTGATTGTGCGCCAGCCAATCGTAAAACGAGTGGAAATCAGGAAACTCGCGGAGGGCCTCAAGCGGCACGGTGACGGGCGCCATGAGCTATTCGACCGTTTCAGGTGGCGCCGGGAGGAGCCCGGCAAGCTTGGCATCGAGCTTGTCGTTCTCGGGCAGGGTCAGGCCCAGCTCTTCGGTGAGTACCGTGCGAATTTCTTGAACCGAGTTCAAGGTGCGCTTTTCCGCGGCTCCGCCGGTCGGCTGCACCGTGAACTGGTCATTGTGCACCTTTAGCCGCCGCCCGCTGGGCGAGAGGGAGGCGCGCAATTGCAGCGTGAACGGCGAGGCGGGATTGCTCGAGAGGTCGCGATTGATGTCCCAGAGGTCCACTTCGGCCACTGTGTCGGTGGTAAAGACATAGACCCCTCGCCACTCTTCCCCGATCTTGACCTCCAGCGTCCAATCGGGATCGCCACCGGTCAGGCGGAAAGTCTCGTGCGGGGTCGCCTGTTCGGCGCCGGCCCTGAGGCGCAGCGGCGTCGTCAGGCTCAAGCCGCCAAAGCCGACATCGGCGATGTAGTTGACGCCCTTGATATCGACCAGCAGCAGCATGTGGCTCGGCGGCGCGCTGATGGCTTCCGGATTGGTCCAGATCACCCGCGCCAAGAGCGGCCGCACCTCGTAGTCGAGATCGGCAAGAATGCGCATGAACAGGAAATTGTGCTCGAAGCAGAAGCCACCACGCTTTTCGACAAGCAGCTTCTTTTCAAGGCTTTGCTGGTCGAGCAGCACCTGCTCGCCGGTCAGCGGCCCGATATTTTCGAAGGGAATGACAGCCGGATGCAGGGCATGCAGCAGTTCCAGGGTCTGAATGGTGGGTGCTATCGAACCGGCAAAGCCGATTCGCTCGAAATAGGCATTGAGATTGACCTTTTCGGGCATCGACCACCTTTGTCGCTGTTTCCTGGGCCCCACTATATGGGGAAAGGACGGGCTTTTGTCACGGGGTGCACGACAGCTTCGGCGTCCATTGGCCGTCATCCTCGGGCTTGACCCGAGGACGTTTCACTTGAAAGCGATGCCGCAAGTGGAGAGCCCTCGGGGCAAGCCCGAGGGTGACGATTGAAGGTCAGACCGCCGCCTTGCGCACGCGGATGACCACGTCGACATGGGCCACTTCCATGCCCTTGGGGGGCTTGGGCAGGGCCTTGAATTCGACCGAGGAGGCCGGGATATCGATCATCCGCTGCTCGTCTTCCACAAAGAAGTGATGGTGGTCGGACGTGTCGGTATCGAAGTAGGAGCGTGAAGCGTCGATGGCTACTTCGCGCAGGAGCCCCGCTTCATGGAACTGGTGCAGCGTATTGTAGATCGTTGCCAGCGACACATTCACATCGGCCGCGTTGGCTTCGGTATGCAATTGCTCGGCGCTGACATGGCGGTGCGGGCCGCCAAACAGCAGTTCGGCCAGCGCAACGCGCTGCCGTGTCGGCCGGAGGCCAGCCATGCGCAACACCGCCGTCAGGCAGGGCGTATGGGACGCAGGACGGTCGGCAAGGTCAAAATCGGTCATTGGGCCAGTGCTACTCGTCTCATTGGTCCATAAAATATGACCCTAGTTATAGTGGCGCCAGGGGTTTGAAACAAGTCGCCGAACTGTCACAGCGCGGGCCTGCCTGCCTCCCTTGTCCTTTGGGCTGGCTTGACCCCTTTTCCGCACCTCTATACGAGACAAGGCTTGAGCTTAGCGGGGATGGGTAATGGCGGACCGGCAACACGCATTTGGTTATGAAGAGCTTTTGGCGCATGGTCGCGGCGAATTGCCCGGCCAGATGGATGCGCGCCTGCCTGCGCCGCCCATGCTGATGTTCGACCGCATCACTCACATCGATGAAACCGGCGGCGATTTCGGCAAGGGTCTTGTGCGCGCCGAGCTCGATGTGAACCCGGACCTGTGGTTTTTCAAGTGCCATTTCATCGATGATCCGGTGATGCCGGGTTGCCTCGGTCTTGATGCCGTCTGGCAGATGACCGGCTTCTTTCTTGGCTGGATCGGCCAGCCGGGCAAGGGCCGCGCTCTCGGTGGCGAAATCAAGTTCACCGGCCAGGTGACCAATGACGTCAAGCTGGTCGAATACGGTATCGACATCAAGCGCGTTATGCGTTCGCGCCTGACCCTCGGCATTGCCGATGGCTGGGTCAAGGCTGACGGAAAATTGATCTACGAAGCCAAGGACTTGCGCGTTGGTCTCTTCACCGATGCGCAGCTTCACGAGCAGAAGTCTGCCTGATCGGCCTTAATGCCGTACCGAACCGAAACTATATAGAGTGAAGCGCCGGCCCCCATGGCGACTTCACCAGACGACCAGAGCGAGGATTCTATGAGACGAGTAGTGGTAACCGGCATGGGTATCATTTCTTCGATCGGCAATTCGCTCGACGAAGTCACTGAAAGCCTGCGCCTGGCCAAGCCTGGTATCGTCTTTGCCGAAGACTATGCCGAATTGGGATTCCGCTCGCAGGTCAAGGGCGATCCGCGTCTTGATCCGTTTGAAGCCCTCGATCGTCGCGTCACCCGCTTCATGGGCAAGGGTGCGGCCTGGAACTATCTCGCCATGCAGCAGGCCATTGCCGATGCAGGGCTCGAAGAATCAGACATTTCCAATCCCATGACCGGCATCGTCATGGGTTCGGGCGGCGCTTCCACGCGCACCATCGTCGAAGCAGCCGACGTCACCCGCGAGAAAAAGTCGCCAAAGCGTATCGGGCCGCTTGCCGTGCCCAAGGCCATGGGCTCGACGGCATCGGCGACGCTTGCCACGTCCTTTGCCATCAAGGGCGTCAACTATACGATCACCGCGGCCTGCGCGACTTCCAAGCATTGCATCGGCAATGCCATGGAACAGATCATGCTCGGCAAGCAGGACATCGTCTTTGCCGGCGGCCACGAAGATCTCGACTGGACCCTGTCGAACCTCTTCGACGCCATGGGCGCCATGAGTTCCAATTATAACGAGACCCCCGAAAAGGCCTCGCGCTGCTACGACGCGGCCCGCGACGGCTTCGTCATCTCCGGCGGCGCCGGTGTGCTGGTGCTCGAAGAGTACGAGCACGCCAAGGCGCGCGGCGCAAAAATCTGGGCTGAACTTGTCGGCTATGGCGCGACTTCGGACGGCGTCGACATGGTCGCGCCTTCGGGCGAAGGCGCCGAGCGCTGCATGCGCATGGCGCTCAAAAACATCAAGGCGCCGATCGACTATATCAATCCCCACGCCACCTCGACCCCGGTGGGCGATCTCAAGGAAATCGAAGCCCTGCGCGCCGTCTTCGGCAATGAGGGCAAGTGCCCGCCGATCTCGGCGACCAAGTCGCTGACCGGCCACAGCCAGGGCGCCACGGGCGTGCATGAATCGATCTATTCGATCCTGATGATGAAGAACCGCTTCATCGCCGAAAGCGCCAATATCGACGTGCTCGATCCCGCCTTCGAAGACATGCCGATCCTCCGCCAGCGCCGCGACAATGTCGATCTGGGCTATGTGCTCTCCAATTCCTTCGGCTTTGGTGGCACCAATGCCGCTTTGGTGTTCAAGCATCCGGACGCGTAAGTCGCGCCGATCAGGGAACAGGAAAACGGGGCCTTTCGGCCCCGTTTTCGTTCTCGTCACGTCACGAGAAAAATGATGATGATCAGCCAGATCGGCACGCCGAGTAGCCAGAGAGCAAGACCTTTGAACATGGTGTTTTCCTTTCTCCGGCTTGGTTAGAAGCGGCGGAATACGTCGGTGAGAACGGTGTTCTCATCGCGGTGGTTGCCGCCCTTTTGCGCCGCCCAATAGGCGCCGATGGCCGAGACGAGTGTCGTTGCGGCGAGCAGGAAGGCGGCGATGATGGCCGTGTTGCGGGCGATGCGCGCGGCCTCCACTGCATCCTGTTTGGCACCGTCAATGGCCACAATGACCGCATCGACCCGGGCTGCCGATTCCTCGGGCGTCAGGCCCGTATTGGCGGCAACGACATTGGCGAGATAGGTGCGGTCGGCATCGGGCACGGTGCCATCGCCCAGGGCCGCCTGGGCAAAGATGCGCGCGGCCTCGCCACGGGCGGTTTCCGTATCACCGGCCACCGGCTGCTCGGAACGGAACAGCTGATCGGTGAAATAGGCATTGGGATCGATCAGGTCCGCTGATCCTTCCGCCACATTGGAGGTGGCGGTGGTGGCCGTTGCCAACGCCGAACCCGCCATATTGGCGACGGCACCCACGCCACCCACGGCGATGATGGCGCCGAGCACGGTGGCGCCGGCCCAGACGATCAGCCCATGGGCGCCATCGCGCACATCGCTTTCGTCTTCGGTGGCATCAAAATGCCGGCGACGCAGCCGGCCGGTGAGATAGCCCCCGGCCATCAGGCTCGAGACCTGCACCCAGAGGAACCAGCTTGCCGCAGCAATGCCGATCAGGATGCCGGGTGCCCCTTCGCGGGCGTGAAAACCGACGAAGTTGAGCCCTATGGCGGCGCCGAAGGCAATGAACAGGAGTGAAATGGCTGATGCGAAGATGATGCCCGCGACAATAGCGGACCAGTCGACATAGCTGGCGCTTTCACGGGTGGACGACGCGTCGACAACAGCGACTTCGGTCGGATGCAAAACGGTCATGGTTGCGGCCCCCGTTCAGGCAAGGCCGATGAAGGACAGGATGGCCATGACGATGACCACGAGGCCAACGAGATAAATAATGGAATTCATGAAAATGCCCTCCGGCAATTGAAATGTGACATCTCAACTGGCGGGAGGGCGATTTCGTTCCGGTCGCGGAGCGAAAGCTATTGCCGGCTTTCCGGCAAAGAAATGCACAAAAACAAGGAACTAAAGCGCCTTAAGTGATTCTTTGAATAGCCTCAGGGCCTAGCCGATATACTGCCTGACATAGGCAATGATCGGTGCCAGATGCTGCGGATTGGTCCAGAGGAACCAGGCGCCCGCGGCCAAAGCCAGCACAATGGCGATCCCGACTACTTTCTTGACCACCGAAAAGATGAGCCAGATGACGACGACGGCACCAATGCCGAGGCCCATAAGGGTTAGCGGGTCTGTCGGAATCTCTGTCGGAATTTTGCGCTCCTCGGTGTTTTGCGCCTTGTGCCGGGTGAGCGTGGCCATTTCAAGTTTTCAGAAAGACAAAACGGGCGGGGATCGCTCCCCGCCCGCTTCAATAAGGTGACGAAAACTTACTTCAGCGCGTCGGTGACGACGGTGGTGTAAGCGCCTTCCGGCTGGGCCTTGATGATCGACTGGTCGAGCAAGGCCTTCACGGTACGATCATAGGTTTCCATATTGAGCGCCGGGTCGGTCGCGTCGACGAGCTTTGAAACCTCGCCCACCATATAGAGCTGGTGCGCGAGTTCGGCAGCGCCGGTTTCGTCGCTGTCGACAACGATCTGCGCGGCTTCTTCCGGGTTTTCGAGGGCATAGGCCCAGCCCTTCATGGAAGCGCGGACGAAGCGCGTATAGGCGTCGACCTTGGCCGGATCGGAGAGCGAGTCTTCGAGGACATAGAGGCCGTCTTCGAGCAGGTCATTGCCCATCTCGGTATAGTTGAAGATGGTCAGGTTATCCGGGCCATAACCGGCATCGAGCGCCTGGCCATATTCGTTATAGGTCATGACCGAGATGCAGTCGGCCTGGCCCTGGATCATCGGCTGGATATCAAAGCTCTGCTGGAGAACCGTGACGCCGCCGGCCGAACCGTCGGTGGCAATGCCTTCCTTGTTCATCCAGGCGAAGAACGGATATTCATTGCCGAAGAACCAGACGCCGAGCGTGTGGCCCGGGAAGTCGGCGACGGTTTTGATTTCCTTCTCGACCGGACAGATCATCATCAGGCCCGAGCGCTTGAACGGCTGGGCGATGTTGACCAGTGGTACGCCCGATTCACGGGCCGCCATGCCGGCTGCCATCCAGGTGACGATGATGTCGGCGCCGCCGCCAGCAATCACCTGTTCCGGGGCGATGTTCGGGCCGCCGGGGAGGATAGTCAGGTCGATGTCTTCCTCGTCATAAAAGCCCTTGGCTTCGGCAACGAGATAGCCCGCGAACTGGGCCTGCGTCACCCACTTGAGCTGCAGGGTCAGCGCATCGGCTGCAAAGGCGCTGGGCATGGCCGCCAGCGCCATGGTGCCGGCAAGCAGACCAGTGATAAAAGTCTTCATTCTGTCGTTCCCTTTTCCCTGTAACAGTTTACGCCCGTCCACCACGGACAGACGGATGCCAGAAGGTGACGCCCCTTTCTATGAGGGCGATCACCCCGTAGAAGGCGGACCCCGCGATCGCGGCAACCGCGATCTCCGCCCAGACCAGGTCGATGGCAAGACGCCCCACCCCGGTCGAAATCCGGAAACCCATCCCCACAACAGGTGTTCCGAAGAATTCCGCTACGATTGCGCCGATCAAGGCCAGAGTCGAGTTGATCTTGAGGGCATTGAAGATGAAGGGCCCCGCAGCGGGCAGGCGCAACTTCAACAGCGTCTGCCAATAGTTGGCAGCATAGGTCCGCATGAGGTCGCGCTCGATGGAAGAGGCTGCGTTGAGCCCCGCCACCGTATTGACCAGCATGGGGAAGAACGTCATGGCGACGACGACGGCAGCCTTGCTCTGCCAGTCGAAGCCGAACCACATGACCATGATCGGCGCGATGCCGATGATTGGCAGCGCCGACATGAAATTGCCGATCGGCAGCAGCCCGGCTTTCAGGAAAGGCGAGCGGTCGACGGCAATGGCGACGACAAGCCCGGCGAGACAGCCGATGATATAGCCGGGAATGACGGATTTCACGAATGTCTGGACAAAGTCGGCCCAGAGGATCGGTGCCGAATTGGCCAATTGCGCCCCGATAGCTGAAGGTGCTGGCAGCAGCACCGGCGGCACATTGGCGCCGCGGGTGACGATTTCCCACACGACAAGCAGGGCCACGCCGAACACGGCGGGGATGAGGAGCCCCATCGTCTTTCGCGGCACTGTTCCCTTGCGGATCTCGCCTGAAAGCTGATCGACAAAAAGCCAGGCAAAGGCCCAGGCACTCATCATGGCGAACCAGTAGTGGCCCGGCATGGCCGAACCCCTTGGCAGCGCCAGAACCAGCGCCACGGCAATCAGCACCGCGGCAAGGCCATCGAGCCAGAAACTGATCGGTCGGAAGAAAAACCGGGCCAGCGTCAGCGCACCGAGCCCAACGGCCACGGTGAGCAGAATTTCCGCATCCGCGGAAATCGCCGCCCCGATGAGCCCGCACAGCGCCATGCCGCCGGCCAGCAGCGCCAGGAGGGATTGCAGGAGAGTGAGACCTGATTTCATCACGCCCGCACCCCGATCCGCGCATTGACGAATTTCTCGGCCGCCCCGACGATCGCGACGAGCACCGCCGCAAGACCTGCTGCAATGAATAGCGCTGCCCAGATCTGGATGGTCTGGCCATTGTAGGAGCCCGTGAGCAGGCGCACGCCAAGACCGCCCCCTGCTGCATTGGAGAGCTCGGCCACCACGGCGCCGATCAGCGAAATGGCAATGCCCACCTTCATCGAGGCAAAGAGCATGGGCAGCGCCGCCGGCCAGCGCAGTTTCCAAAAGACCTGCCAGGAATTGGCGTCATAAGTCCGCATCAGATCGAGCTGGATCGCCTCTGGCGAGCGCAATCCCTTCACCATGCCGACGACGACCGGGAAAAAGCTCAGATACATCGAGATCAGCGCCTTGGGCACGAGCCCGGTCAGCCCCACGGCGCCAAGCCCGACCACCACCATGGGAGCAATAGCGAGAATGGGAATGGTCTGGCTTGCAATGATCCACGGCATCAGCGAGCGATCCGTCGCATCATTGTGGATGATGGCAACGGCCAAGACGACACCCAGCGCCGTGCCGAAAACGAAACCCAGGAGCGTCGCCGAAAGCGTGATCCAGGCATGGAGCGCCAGCGAGCGCCGCGAGGTGAATTCGAGCCCCATCGTGGCGTTCCAGATTTCCGAAACCACCTGATGCGGCGCCGGCAGCACTGGCTTGTCCTGCGCCCAGGTTTGCTGGGCAAATTCCATGAACGGCACGTTTTCGAGATTGGCGCGCCCATTGAGAATGTTCTGCCAGGGCGCATTCATCCAGATCGCCGCGGCATACCAGAAGGCGAGAATGGCGAGCAAAATGGTGAGTATGGGGAGGACGCGGTTCATGGAGACCCCCCACCCTCATTTGCTCCCCACAAGGGGGAGGGAAGCGCCTGCCGAGGGGCCAGTGAGCCACCTACCCTCCCCCTTGTGGGGAGGGAAGCGAGATAGGACTTGGCGTCAGCTAAGTCCGTGATCGAGCAGGGTGGGGGTGTCTCTCCCCACGCGCCAACGCTCTCGGCGGAATGACATGAGCCAGCCATTCGAGCATAGCTCTCATGGCCTTCTCGCCTCAAATCGGTCCACTGGACCGATTTGCCCTGAGGGACGGCTCGAAGCATCACACCACCTCCTCATAGGAATGCCCGGCCCGCAGTCCATCGCGCACGCGCGCCGCAATCGCCAGAAACTCCGGCGTCTCGCGAATATCGAGCGGCCTTTCCTTGGGCAGGTTGCTCTCGATGATATCGGTCACCCGCCCCGGCCGCGGCGACATCACCACGATTTTCGTCGACAGATAAACCGCCTCGGGGATGGAGTGCGTCACAAAGCAGATCGTCTTCTTCGTCCGGTCCCAGAGTTTCAAAAGCTCCGAATTGAGATGATCCCTGACAATCTCGTCGAGCGCCCCGAACGGCTCGTCCATGAGCAGGAGGTCGGCGTCAAACGCCAAAGCGCGGGCAATGGAGGCGCGCTGCTGCATGCCGCCCGACAGCTGCCAGGGAAATTTTTTCTCGAACCCGGAAAGGTTGACCAGTTCCAGCGTGCGCTTGATGCGCTCGGCCTGCTCGGCGGCTGAATAGCCCATGATTTCGAGCGGCAGCGCCACGTTCTTCTCGATGGTGCGCCAGGGATAAAGCGCCGGGGCCTGAAACACATAGCCATAGGCGCGGGCTTTTCGCGCCGCTTCCGGCGTCTGGCCGTTGATATGCAGCGCGCCCGAGGTCGGCTGTTCGAGATCGGCAATGGTGCGCAAAAACGTCGTCTTGCCGCAGCCCGAAGGCCCGATAAAGGAAACGAATTCGCCCTTCTCGATGGTCAGGTTGACATCGCTGAGGGCAATGACATCGCCATCATTGGTCGAAAAAGTCAGGCCGAGATGTTCGGCGGAAACTACGTTAGGGGTCGTCACAAACACGGCTCCAACTCGCCCCAGGTCTCGCCCGTTGCGGTGTAAATTTTCAATGTTCCGGAAGAGAGCGGCGCGGCGACGATAAAATCTTCGGCGCCCAGCATTTCCTCGCCTTCATAGCCGCAAATGCCTGCGGCCCGCTGATTGCCGGCGGGATCGGCATGCACATCAACGATCATGCAACCGGTGGCATAGGTGGCGAGATAATCCTTCGTCAGGTGCTGCAACCCATCGCTGTCGACATTGCCGGTGGCGAGATATTCGCAACCTTCCTTGTTGCCATAGCGATCATGCGGCAGGACGAGGCTCGCTGCGGAGGCCGCGCTGGCCCCCGCGACGAGGACAATGATGCCCAGACTGATCGGCTTTGCCATCACACCCCCGTAGCCGGGATGCCCGCGCGCTCGACTTTTCGCGGGGCGACCAATTCCTTCCACTGGCTGAGAGCCCGGTTGACCGGGTTCTTGGCCTCGCGGGCCACGAACTTGCCGTGGCCCGGCTCGGCCTTCACCTCGTTCTCGACGATGGAAACCTTGCCGCGGCTTAGCACGAAGCGCGGCAGGCCGGTCACCTCAAAGCCTTCAAACACATTGTAGTCGATCACCGACTGCTGCTTGGCGGCCGTGATCGTCTTCTTGCGCTTGGGGTCCCAGACGATCAGATCGGCGTCCGCGCCAACCATCACCGCACCCTTTTTGGGGTACATGTTGAGGATCTTTGCAATGTTGGTTGATGTCACCGCCACGAACTCGTTCGGCGTCAGCCGGCCGGTGTTCACGCCCGCCGTCCACAGCACTGGCAGACGATCTTCGAGCCCGCCCGTCCCGTTTGGAATCTTGGAAAAATTGCCCACCCCATTGCGCTTTTGCGCTGTGGTGAAAGAGCAATGATCTGTCGCCACACAGGAAAGCGAACCCGCCTGCAAACCGGCCCAGAGCGAATCCTGATGCTGCTTGTTGCGGAAGGGTGGCGACATCACGCGCCGCGCCGCATGGTCCCAATCGGGATTGAAATATTCGGTCTCGTCCAAGACCAGATGCTGGATCAGCGGCTCACCATAAACCCGCATGCCCTTCTGCCGCGCCCGGCGAATGGCCTCGTGTGCTTGCTCGCAACTCGTATGCACCACATAGAGCGGTACCCCGGCCATGTCGGCAATCATGATAGCGCGATTGGTGGCCTCGCCCTCGACCTCGGGCGGCCGCGAATAGGCATGGCCTTCGGGGCCATTGTTGCCCTCGGCCAGCAGCTTTGCCGTCATCGCCGCAACGACGTCGCCATTTTCTGCGTGGACGAGGGGTAGGGCGCCAAGTGCGGCACAGCGCTGGAACGAGGCGAACATCTCGTCGTCGTTCACCATCAGCGAGCCCTTATAGGCCATGAAATGTTTGAACGAGGTAATGCCGCGATCGACCACCTCGGCCATTTCATTGAACACCTGCTCGCCCCACCAAGTGACCGCCATGTGGAACGAATAATCGGTGCTCGCCTTGCCGGTCTTGTTGTCCCACATCTGCAGGGCTTCAAGCAGCGATTGATTGGGACTGGGGAGGCAGAAGTCCACGACCATGGTCGTGCCGCCGGAGAGGGCCGCGCGCGTGCCGCTTTCAAAATCGTCGGCCGAATAGGTGCCCATAAAGGGCATTTCGAGATGGGTATGCGGATCAATGCCGCCGGGCATGATGTAGCAGCCGCTGGCGTCGAGAATTTCGTCGCCCGAAAGGTTCTGGCCAATCTCGACAATGACATCGCCGTCGATCTTGACGTCGGCCACATAGCTGAGATCAGCCGTGACGACGGTGCCGCCCCTGATAACTTTGCTCATATCTTCGTTCCCTTGCATTCGCTCAGCCCCACCACGCACCCCTCAGCGCCTCGGTGAGACTGTTATTTGTTTCCTATGGGCCTGCGGCTCCTTCTTCACCTCTCCCCCGAAGGGAGAGGTGGCTGGTAAGATCGACGCGTGAGGAGGTGTTGAACCTCACTCCACAATCTCCGCCGTTTCCACCACGGCATGGAACAGCACGTCACACCCAGCGGCTGCCCATTCCATGGAAATATCCTCGGCCTCGTTATGCGAGAGCCCACCGACGCAGGGGCACATGACCATCGTGCTAGGCGCCACCTTCGCCGCCCAGCAGGCATCATGCCCGGCGCCTGAAATGATGTTCATGTGGCTGTAGCCAAGCTTCTCCGCCGCCGAGCGCACGCGCCCGACCAGTGTCGGATCGAACGTCACGGGATCAAAGTGCCCCACGGCCTCGACCGAGCACCCGACGCCCAGCTCCGCACAGATCTCCGCCGCCTTGGCCTCGATCGTCGCGCGCATGCGGTCGAGCTTTTCCTGGCTCGGCGTGCGCAAATCGACCGTGAACACCACCGTGCCCGGCAAAACATTTCGCGAGTTCGGCGAAAACTTCACCTGGCCGGTACCGGCCACGGCGCCCGGCTGCTCGCTCATCGCGATTGCCTGCACCGCCTCAAAAATCCGCGCCATGGCTAGCCCGGCATTGACGCGCATGGTCATCGGCGTCGAGCCGGTATGCGCCTCCCGCCCGGTCAGCGTGAACTCGAGCCACCACAGCCCCTGGCAATGGGTGACGACGCCGATCTGCTTTTCCTCGGCCTCGAGGATCGGCCCCTGCTCGATGTGATACTCAAAATAGGCATGCATTTTCCGCGCGCCGACTTCTTCCTCGCCGACCCAGCCGATGCGCTTCAGCTCGTCGCCAAAGAGCTTTCCGTCCATATCCTTGCGGCCATAGGCGTAGTCGAGCGTGTGAACGCCCGCGAAAACGCCCGACGCGACCATGGCCGGCGCAAAGCGCGCGCCTTCCTCATTGGTCCAATTGGTCACGACGATCGGGTGCTTGGTCTTGATCCCGAGATCATTCATCGAGCGCACGACTTCGAGCCCCGCAAGCACGCCCAGAACGCCGTCATACTTGCCGCCCGTCGGCTGCGTATCGAGATGGCTGCCGATATAGACCGGCAGGGCATCGGGATCGGTCCCGGCGCGCGTCATGAACATGGTGCCCATCTTGTCGACGCCCATGGTGAGCCCCGCTTCGTCGCACCAGCGCTGAAACAGCTCGCGCCCTTGCTTGTCGCTATCGGTCAGCGTCTGGCGATTATTGCCGCCGGCAATGCCCGGGCCAATCTTGGCCATGTCCATCAGGCTCTCCCAGAGCCGATCGCCATTGATACGAAGGTTTTCACCGGGAGAGGTCATGGTTTTGCTCATAGTTCTGGTTGGTCATAGAAACAGCCCCGCCGTCGCAATGCGAGGGCGGGGCCGGTAGCGCTACTTGAGGCTCGGGAAGGTGAACTCCGCACCACCCTTGATGCCGGCGGGCCAGCGGGTCGTTACGGTTTTCAGCCTCGTATAGAAATGCACGCCTTCGGGCCCATAGATGGAGTGGTCGCCAAACAGCGAACGCTTCCAGCCGCCGAAGGAGTGATAGGCCACCGGCACCGGGATCGGCACATTGATGCCCACCATGCCCACTTCGATCTTGTCGGCAAATTCGCGCGCGGCGTCGCCGTCGCGGGTAAAGATCGCCGTGCCATTGGCATATTCATGCCCATGGATCAGGTCGACGGCGTCCTTAAAACTGTCGCGGCGGACGACGGAGAGCACCGGCCCAAAGATCTCTTCCTTGTAGATCTTCATCTCCGGCTCGACATTGTCGAACAGCGTGCCGCCGACATAGTAGCCGTTTTCATAGCCCTGCAGCGAGAAGCCGCGGCCATCGACGACCAGTTCAGCGCCCTGTTCGACACCGGAGTCGATATAGCCGAGAATCTTGTCGCGATGCATTTTGGTGACCACCGGACCCATCTCGGCGTCCTTGTCGGTCGCCGGACCGATCTTGAGGCTTTCGACGCGCGGCTTGAGCTTTGCCACCAGCGCGTCGGCCGTCGCCTTGCCCACCGGCACGGCCACCGAAATCGCCATGCAGCGTTCACCGGCCGAACCATAGCCGGCACCCATCAGCGCATCGGCCGCCTGATCGAGATCGGCATCGGGCATGATGATCATGTGGTTCTTGGCGCCGCCGAGAGCCTGCACGCGTTTTCCCGCTTTCGTGCCGCGCTGGTAAACGTACTCAGCAATCGGCGTCGAACCCACGAAGGACACAGCCTTCACATCCGGATGGTCTAGCAGACCGTCGACCATTTCCTTGTCGCCATGGACGACATTGAGAATGCCCTCGGGCAGGCCTGCTTCCATAAAAAGGTTCCAGGCCAGCATGGGCGCGCTAGGATCGCGCTCCGACGGTTTTAGGATAAACGCATTGCCGCAGGCGATGGCCGCGGGATACATCCACATCGGCACCATGGCCGGGAAGTTGAACGGCGTAATGCCGGCCACGACGCCAAGCGGCTGGCGATCGGAATAAGAATCGATCGACGGCCCGACATTGCGCGAGAATTCGCCCTTGAGGAGGTGCGGAATACCGCAGGCAAAGTCGACGCAGTCGATACCCCTAGCCACTTCGCCCAGCGCATCGTCATGCACCTTGCCGTGCTCTTTCGAAATTTCCCGCGCGAGATCGTCGGCATATTGATCGAGCAGCGCCTTGAACTTGAACATGACGCGGGCGCGCTTCATCGGCGGGGTGGCGCCCCAGGCGACCTGCGCTTTGACCGCATTGGCCACGGCCGCATTAAGCTCGTCCAGCGTCGAGAGCGGCAGTTCCGCGCTCTGCTCGCCGGTTGCCGGATTGAACACGGGTACGCGCCGCGTTGAACTCGATACATAACGCTTGCCGCCTACGGCATTCTCGATGATCTGCATCAGAACCTCCCCTCCTTCTTGGGAACAAATATTCTATATTTCTACCTATAGAATTTCCGTTCCATTTCACTCAAGCGTTTTGAGGATGCCTGCGAGTGTGGTCACGATCTGATCGATCTGGCTTTCCGAAACGATCAGCGGTGGCGAAAGCGCGATGATATCGCCGGTGGTGCGAATGAGCACGCCTTGCTCGAATGCCTTGAGGAAGGCCGAAAAGGCACGCTTGGTCGGCTGCCCGGCGATCGGCTCCAGCTCGATGGCACCGACAAGCCCGATATTGCGGATGTCGATGACATGCGGCAGGCCCTTGAGCGAGTGTAGCGCCGATTCCCACTTGGGCGCCAGTTCTGCGCCGCGCGTAAGCAGGCCCTCGTCCTTGTAGGTTTCGAGCGTCGCCAGACCCGCCGCCGAGGCGATCGGATTGCCCGAATAGGTGTAGCCGTGGAAGAACTCGATGACGTGTTCCGGCCCATTCATGAACGCATCGTGGATTTCGGCCGAAACCATCACCGCGCCCATGGGAATGACGCCATTGGTGAGGCCCTTGGCGGTGACCATGATATCGGGAACGACGTCAAAGTAGTCAGCGCCAAACGGCGTCCCGAGACGGCCGTACCCGGTAATGACCTCGTCAAAAATAAGCAGAATGCCGTGCTTCTTGGTGATCTCGCGCAGGCGCTTCAGATAGCCCGGCGGCGGGATGAGCACACCGGTCGAACCGGCCACCGGCTCGACGATCACGGCCGCAATGGTCGACGCGTCATGCAGCGTGACGATGCGTTCCAGCTCATCCGCCAGTTCCGTGCCATATTCGGGCAGGCCCTTGGAGAAGGCATTCTTGGCAAGGTTATGCGTATGCGGCATGTGGTCGACGCCGCTAAGCAGCGTGCCGAACATTTTGCGGTTGGTGACAATGCCACCCACGGAAATGCCGCCGAAATTGACGCCGTGATAGGCGCGCTCGCGGCCGATAAGGCGGGTGCGCGAACCCTCGCCCTTCACGCGATGATAGGCCAGCGCCACCTTCAGCGCCGTCTCCACCGATTCCGACCCGGAATTGGTGAAGAGCACATGGTCGAGCCCCTTGGGCGCAATGTCGATCAGCCGATTGGCCAGCTCAAACGCCTTGGGATGGCCCATCTGAAAGGCCGGCGCATAGTCGAGTTCCGCTGCCTGCTTCGCGATCGCCTCAACAATTTTCGGGCGCGCATGGCCGGCGTTGCAGCACCAGAGGCCAGCGGTGCCGTCGAGCACCTGACGGCCATCCGAAGTCGTGTAGTGCATATCCTTGGCCGCCACGAACATGCGTGGAGACTTCTTGAATTGCCGATTAGCCGTGAAAGGCATCCAGAACGCGTTGAGATCGTTCGGCACGACAGTTGTGGTGGACACGGCTTAGGCGCTCCCAATTTTCATGTCTGGTCGTTTCGTTCCTGATTGGCGCTTGACACGCATCGACGGAACCAAGATTTTTGACCAGTTGGAAAAATGTTAGCACTCCTGTTCATTCCCGCAAGGCGAAAATGGCGCCCAGAAAGCTGAAAACAGCAGAGCCCACCCAGACCTCCGCCAGGCGCCAGCACAAGGCGGATGCGAAGGCTGCTGCGGCTACGCCGGCAAAGCCGCGTCCTTTGACGCGCATCCAGCGCGAGAAACAGGACATTATCCTCGAAGCGGCGCTGGAAGTGTTTTCCGCCCACGGCTTTAGGGGCTCGACCATCGACCAGATCGCCGAGGTCGCGGGCATGAGCAAGCCAAACCTGCTCTACTATTTCCCGAAAAAGGAAGAGATTCATCGCCGCCTGATGTCCGAACTGCTGGTCACCTGGCTCGCCCCGCTTGAAGAAATGCGCGCCGATGGCGACCCCTTCGTCGAAATCCGCTCCTACATCCGGCGCAAGCTTGAAATGGCCCGCGATTTCCCGCGCCAGAGCCGGCTCTTTGCCAACGAAATGCTGCGCGGCGCGCCGCACATCATCGACATGATCGAGGTGGACCTGAAGGCGCTGGTCGACGAAAAGGCCCAGGTGCTCCTCACCTGGATGGATGAGGGCAAGATCGCCCGCACCGACCCCTATCACCTGATCTTTTCCATCTGGGCCACCACCCAGCACTATGCCGACTTCGACGTCCAGGTCCGCGCCGTGCTGGGCAAAGCTCGCGGCGGGGAAGGGCGTTTCGAGGATGCAGCGCGCTACCTGGAACAGCTCTTCCTGCATGGCCTGACGCCAAGGCCGCGGGCCTAGCCCCCAATACCGCGATCTATTTTCGATGGACACCACCGGGCTTGTCCCGGTGGTCCATGCCTCCACAATCCCAATCGTCATCCTCGGGCTTGACCCGAGGACACTTCTCTTACTTTCGATGCAGCAAGCGCAACACCCTCGGGTCAAGCCCGAGGGTGACGTTTGGAGGGCATTGACAAACCCACCCCACGTGCCAATACTAAAGGCACAACTTAACAATCTCGAGGCCCCAAGATGCCCCAGACCGTATCTGCCCATATGATGCTGACGCTGGATGGCTTTGGTACCGGCCTCAACCAGTCCCGCGAAAAACCCTTCGGCACGATCGATCCGCAGCAGCTTGCCCGCTGGATGTTTCAGGACCGTGAGAACAACGAGGCCGAGGTGGCGGCCATCACCGATTACGGCGCCTATATCATGGGCCGCCACATGTTCGCGGCGCCGGGCGACACGGTGTGGGAGCCGGAATGGACCGGCTGGTGGGGCGACAACCCGCCTTATCACGCGCCGGTTTTCGTCCTGACCCACTACGAGCACGAGCCCCTGGAAATGCAAGGCGGCACGGTTTTTCACTTCGTCACCGAGGGCTATGACGCGGCGCTATCCCGCGCCCGGGAAGTAGCCGGCGACCGCAACGTCTCCATCGCCGGCGGTGTCTCCACCCTCCGCCACTATCTCAATGCCGGCGCCGTCGACACCCTGCATTTGAAGATCGTCCCGCTCATCGCCGGGCAGGGCGAACGCCTCTGGGAGGGGCTGACCGCCACTCTCGAGCCCATCGGCGCTCGCGCTACCCGCTACGTGACGCATATGGACTATCGCGTTGTGAAGTAGGCCTTCCCCTACTTCCGCCGTGCCTTCCCGATCGGCCCCAGATGCGTCTGCTCAAAACCGCCATCGAGCTTCAGCCCATAGCCCAGCATCCGGTCGAGCCCGATATGGGCTACCCAGATCGCCGCCAGCCCAAATGCCAGCGGCCCGACGAGCAAGCCGAGCAGAGCCAGCAGCGCCGGCGCCACATAGGTGTGCGCAAGATTATAGGTCATCGCTCCAACTCGCGCCGAGCGCAGATAGCCCAGTATGAAAAAATCGGGCGCCAGGAACAGCACCGCGAAGACCAGCCACGATTGCCCGAGTGAGGCATAGGCGAAAACGCCAAATCCCAGCGCCGCGAGCCCTTCAAGGCGCTGCAGCACGATGGCATTGAAAGCGGAAGCACGTTCCTTCGTCGAAGCAATACCGTTCATGGCAAAATTCCTTTCCGTGTTGGAAAGAAGATAGGCCTCCTCACTCGCGAATAGAATTCGCCAAAATCAGGCGATTATCATTCAATTTTGAATGGCTACTTCACGGCACCGCGAAAACCTTGCTTCCGCCGCGATGCGCCATATCTAATGGAAAAGCCAAACAGGGGATGCACCATGTCCACCAATGCGCGCCATTCCATCGTCGCCCTCAGGGCCCACGTCCCGGAAACCGCCTTCACCGCCAATACTCTCGGCACGCTGCGCGAAGGCAGCGGCGCGGTGATCAATGACGAGGGTCTTATCGTCACCATCGGCTATCTCATCACCGAGGCCGAGGAAGTCTGGCTCACGACCCATGACGAGCGCGTCCTGCCGGCCCATGTCGTCGCCTATGATCAGGAAACCGGCTTTGGCCTCGTCCAGGCCATGGGCGATCTCGACCTGCCCGCTTTGCGCCTCGGCAGTTCCACGGCAGCAAAGGTGCGTGCCGTCGGTCGCATCATCGATGGCGAGGGCGAGGAAGTCGTCAACGAGATCGTCGCCAAGCAGGAATTTGCCGGCTACTGGGAATATATGCTCGAAGAGGCGCTCTTCACCGCGCCCTACCACCCGTCCTGGGGCGGCGCGGCCCTGCTCGATGAAAACGACAATCTCATTGGCATCGGCTCGCTGCGCCTGCAAATGCTGCAGGCCGGCGACACCACCGACATCAACATGGTCGTCCCCATCGACCTCCTGAAACCCATTCTCGACGATCTCGTCACCCGCGGCCAGGCGCGCCGCGAGGCTCGCCCCTGGCTCGGCGTCTTCTCTGCCGAACGCAACAACGGCGTGGTGGTGATGAATGTTTCCGATGGCGGTCCGGCCGAACAAGCTGGCCTCAAGAGTGGCGATGTCATCTCCGAACTCGATGGCGAAGAGGTGGAAGGCCTCGGCGATTTCTATCGAAAGCTCTGGTCCAAATCTCCCGCCGGCTCTGAATTCGCCCTACGCATCGTCCGCTCCGGCAGAGAATCCTGGCTGCGAGTGAAGACCGCCGATCGCAACGACTTTCTGAGCAAGCCGCCCCTGCAATAGGGGCGGTCAGGCGACCTGCATGGACTTTGTGAGCTGCACCGATTGCGGCAGCACGAATGGTGTACCGGGCCTCGGCGCGGCGCCTACCTTGAGCGGCACGTCGAACACAGCTTCCAAAACAGAGTCTGTAAGAACCGTCTCGGGTCGCCCGCTCGCCACCACCTGACCCTCGCGGAGGGCCGTGATCGCATCGGCATAGAGTGCGGTCAGGTTGAGATCATGCAGCACGGCGATGACGCCGCCGCCGCTGCGCGCAAAACTCTTGGCCACGTCCATGATCATCAGCTGGTGCTTGATGTCCAAGCTCGAAACCGGCTCGTCGAGGAACAGATAGCGCGGCACGCCTGATATGACCGGCTCCCACACCTGACACAGCACGCGCGCCAACTGCACGCGCTGCTGCTCACCGCCCGAAAGCTCGCCATAAAAGCGCGCGCCAAAGCCGGCGAGATCGACCCGCGCCAGCGCCTCTTCCGGAAGATGCTGCAAGGCGCGCGGATGCACCCCCGGCCGCCCGGCCGTCAGCCCCATGGCGACGACTTCGCGCACGGTGAACGGAAAAGGCAGGTTGCTCGATTGCGGCAGCACGGCGCGAAGACTTGCGATCTCCACCGGGCTCATGGTGGCAATGTCGCGCCCATCGAGAAAGATCGTGCCCGAATAGGCATAGTCCCGGCACAGCGCCTTGAGCAGCGTCGATTTCCCCGAGCCATTGGGCCCGATGATCGCCGTCAGTTTTCCGGCCGGCGCTTCCATGGAAACGCCATGCAGGATTTTGCGGCCGCCTACGCTGACATCAATGCTGTCGATGGCAATCATTGATCTCACCATGCAAAGGCGCTGCGGCGATGCAGCAGGATCCAGAGGAAAAACGGTCCGCCAAAAGCCGCCGTGACGATGCCGATCGGCAGCTCAGCCGGCGCCACGATGGTGCGGCTCAGCGCGTCGCAGAACAGCAAAAAGGTCGCCCCAAGCAGTGCACTCGCCGGCAGCAGATAGCGGTGGTCCGGCCCGATCACGAGCCGCAGCAGATGCGGCACGACAATGCCCACAAAGCCGATACCACCACTGACCGCCACCGAGGCCCCAGTCGCCGCCGCCACGGCCACAATGGTGATGCGCTTGAACCGCTGTACCGGTACGCCGAGATGCGATGCAGTGGCTTCGCCCAGCGTCATGGCATTGAGCCCCTTGGCGAGAAACCCGGCCGCAGCGAGGGCCACGAAAATGATCGGCCCGGCCGCCAGAACCTTGATCCAGGTGGCCCCGGCCAGCGACCCCATGCCCCAGAATGTGAGATCACGCAGCTGATTTTCGCTCGCAATGTAAGTGAGAACGCCGCTGAACGCCCCGGCCAGTGCACCGATGGCGATGCCGGCCAGCAGCATGGTGGCAATCGCCGTCTGGCCCCCGCGCGTCGCCACGCGATAGAGCACAAAAGTCGTAAGAAGCCCGCCGCCAAAGGCCGCTGCAGGCAGGGACCATATCCCGAGCGCGGTGGTGAACGGCGCCAGCGCCGTACCACCGAGCACGATGATAATGACGGCGCCCAGCGCCGCGCCGCTCGACACGCCCACAAGACCGGGATCAGCCAGCGGATTGCGGAACAGTCCCTGCATGAGCAGGCCCGACACCGCCAGCCCTGCACCAATCAGCACGCCGAGGATCATGCGCGGCATGCGGATATTGACGATCACCGCATAGTCTTTGAAGACCGCTGCGTCATCTGTGCCAAAACCGAGCCAGTGCCCGACGAGATTGATCGCCGAGGCACCCGAGGCGCCGGTCGTCATGGACAGCACCATGGCTGCCAGCAGCGCAAAGGCCAGGCCGATGACGGTGATGCGTCCGATATGGCTGCGATCGCCTGCGGGCCGGGCCAGCGTGTTGCTGGCGGGTAGGGTCATGGTGCCAGCCATATTTAGTTATGCGCCCCAGCTTCGAGCAGGTCAGCCAGCTCGGTCGCCGCAGCGGCCGTACGCGGACCAAAGCCGAGCAGATAAGCGCCGTCGAGACGGTAGATCGCCTTGTTCTGGCCGGCCGGGGTCAGGGCAATAGCCTGATTGGCGAGGAGTTCGGTTTCCGTCGCGCCATGGTCGCCACCACGATCCATCAGCAGGATAGCGTCGGGCGCGGCAGCCGTAATGGCTTCCTCGGAAAGCGGGCGATAGCCCTCATATTCGGTGATGGCATTGGTGGCGCCAGCGAGCGCAATGATGCCATTGGCCGCCGTGCCGGTGCCCGAAGCCTGGATCTGGCCACCCTGGTTGGAAAGGATGAACAGCACCTTCTTGGGCGCGGTAATGGCATCGGTGCGGGTCTTGAGCGCAGCGAAATCGGCTTCGAGCTTGGTCGCAAGCTCTTCGGCCTTGTCTTCAAGACCAAGCGCCTGACCCACGGCCCGCACTTTTACCAGCACGCCTTCGGCCGAATAGCCTTCCGGAACGGTCTGATATTCGACGCCGGCATGCGAAAGCACTTCTAGCGCTTCGGGCGGGCCGCTGCCTTCGATGACGAGCAGGCCGCTCGGATTGACCGAGAGCACGCCTTCCGGGGCGAGGGCGCGCATATAGCCCACGTCCGGCAGCTTTGTTGCAGCTTCGGGGAAAAGGGCGGTCTGGTCGCGGGCGACCAGCGTGCCCTCGGCGCCGAGCTCATAAAAGATTTCGGTGAGCGAGCCGCCGATGGAAACGAGGCGGGCGGTGTCGGCGAACTTGTGCAGGTCTTCGGCCGAAGCCGGGGCAACCGCAAAAGTGGCCACCATCAGGGCGGCAGCAAGGGAAGTCAGGGTGCGAATGCGCATTTGCAAAAGATCTCAAGCGGCGTTGGAAGTGGAGAAAAGCGGCAGCTGCTCGACCACGGCGCGCCATTCCGGGCGCTCGTCCACGCCTTCATGGCGCTGGCCGAAGAACTGGATGATCAATTCGCGGTTCTCGTCATAGAGCTCCACCGAGGTGACGTGCCCATCCTTGGTCGGCTTGCGCACGGCCCAGGCCGCCACGACATGGTCGAGGCGCAGGTGCAGGTGGAAGGTCTCGTCGAGCACGTTGAGCCAGGGGCCCATGGCGCTGACATTGGTGATCGGGTCCGAATGGATCTGGATGCAGCCGTCATTGCCGACAAAAACCATGATCGGCAGATCGGTACCTGCCACCTTGCGGAACATGGCATCCACGGCCGTGTGATCGAGCTGCCAGGCAAAATCCTCGCCCACGCTTTCCACGGCGTCGAGACGGTGGAAATTGAGCTTTTTCAGCAGGCCGAAGAACTGGTGCGTGTCGGTCATGGCCGACCAGGCATCGCGCAGCGCATCGATGCTAGCCGCTTCGCCGTCGATCTTGGTCGGGGGGTAGGGCGTCACCTCGATGACATCGACCTGCTCGTCATGGCGCAGCGTCTCAACGAGGGCATTCCATGCGGCAACATCGGTCGCCGGGCGCCCATGCACCTTGTGCACGGCATTGCCGGCGCGATCGAAAAACTGCAGCGAGCGTTTTGTAGAACCGTCTTCCGCGGTCTTTTCGATGGCATAGCCATGCACCCAGCGGCTCGGGAAAATGCGCAGGTCGATCTGGTCGCCCAAGACGATGGACGCGTGCGGATTGAACGAGGCCTTTTCATAGGGCCCGATCTTTTCGTGCACGGCGCTTTCATTGCGCGTCAGCGCCATGACTTCGCCCACGCCGGGCAGGCCCTTCAGAACGGCTTCCACGTCAGCCTTGATGCGGGTGGCCGTGCGGCCGACTTCGGCGGCCACAAGCTGGCCCTCGGTAATGCCGTGAATGCGCGCAAAATCGCGCTCACGCATTTGCGGATGCAGCGCGCGAAGGCTGCGGATGTCTTCAGCGGTTTTGGCAACGGTCTCGGTCACGGGAAGGGCCTATTTTGTGAGGATCAACTTGTCCTGCCGCGTGACCCGCAGACGATAGATCATGCCCTTGTGCTCGATCTGAATCTCGTTTCCACCACCCAGGATCTCGTCACTGGTGACGATCTTCGACTGGTTTGTTGTGGACGGGAGATCATTCGCGGGCATAATTTATCCAATGAAGTCAGTCTGTTGCGGCGTCATCAACAAACGTCGCGGCAGGAGAATTAAACTTGACTTCTTTAGACAGAATAAATTATCTGCGCAATAGGTGATTGAAAGAGTCAGCATTCTTTCAGCCGGTCTGCCAGCCTTCCGCCAGCCAACCGATCACAAAAAACCGATAAGAAACTGGAGACAGACATGGGGCTGGTCAGGTCACGCGCGGCCGCGCTTTTGGGCGGCGTCGCGCTGGCAATTGTTGCGCAACAGGGGGCTGTCGCGCAGAATGCCAACGCAACAAATATTACCCTTCTCGAGCGCCTGGTCATCGGCGCCGGCGCACCCAAGGTGGCTATCAACACGCCGCAGGCCGTGACGGTTCTCAATCAGGAAGATCTCGACAAGGAACAGGCCTCCACGACGGGCGAGCTTTTCGCCAACGTCCCGGGCGTGAACATCACCGGCAGCGTCCGGCCCTTCGGCGAAGTGTTCAACATTCGCGGCATCGGTACGCCCGAAAACTCCTCGGACGGTTCGCGCGTCATCGTCAATGTCGATGGTACGCCCAAGTTCAACGAACAATACCGTATGGGCTCGTTCTTCTCCGATCCCGAGCTTTACAAGCAGATCGAAGTTCTCCGCGGCCCCGCCTCTTCCACCCTCTATGGCGCTGGTGCGCTTGGCGGCGTGATCAATTTCACGACCAAGGACGCTTCCGATTTCATCGCCGATGGCGCAACCGGCGCTGTCCGTCTCAAGGAAACTTTTGACAGCAATGGTCTTGGTACGACCACCTCGGTGGTTCTTGCCCATCGTGCGAACGAGAACGTCGATCTGTTGGCGACCGGCATCTGGCGCCGCGCCGAGGACGCCACCCAGGCTCAGGGGACAACGCTGACCGGGTCCGCCTTCGATACCTGGTCGGGGCTGCTCAAGGGTACCGTCCGCTTCGGCGACAACAATGAGCAGGTCATTCGTGCTTCCTACCAGCGTTGGTACAGCGAAGCGTTCAACCAGTCCTATGCCCAGACCGGCACCGGCGGCCGCGGTGGCCTGGTCGTTGGTCGGCCCGGCACGCCCGGGATGACGATCGACCAGATGTTCGGCATCATCGACCGCAAGGTTACCGACCAGACTGCCGTTCTGTCCTACGAGAACCCGGACAGCGATAATCCATGGCTCGACATGAATGTTTCGCTGTCCTTCTCTGACACCGAGAACAATCAGTTCAACCATCGCAGCGCTACGGGTGTGCCGACCGCACAGACCGGTACCAATGTCCTGGCCGACACGATCTACGGCTACAAGACCTGGCAGCTCCAGGCCGACAATACCGTTGAATGGATCGGCGAAGACTTCGAGAATTATTTCACCTTCGGCTTCCAGGCCAGCACGCTTGGCCGCACGGCCAAGCGTCCCGCGACGGCGCTCGCCCTGCCGGCGCACCCAGAAGGCACTGAGAACAAGCTCGGCCTGTTTGCTCAGAACGAGTATATTTACGACGAGCGCCTGACGCTCATTGCCGGACTGCGCAGCGATTTCCACTGGGTGAAGGCAACGACGCCCGGCATCCGCGAAATCGACGGCTCGGCCTTCTCGCCCAAGATCGCAGCGCATTACGAGATCAACGACAACATTTCAGTGTTTGGCTCGCTTGCGCACACTGAGCGCCTGCCGACGATCGATGAGCTCTATTCGATCGCGGATGAAGTGCGGCCCACCGTCGCTAACCCGACCGGCAGCTCGGGCAAGGTTGCGAGCCTCGGTCTTCGCAAGGAGCAAGCAAATACCGTTGAAGGTGGCTTTGCCCTGAGCGGTTATGACCTGCTTCAGAACGGCGACAATGCCAGCATCAAGACGACCGGTTTTTATAGCGATCTGACCGACCTGATCGCTTCGACCGGTACGGCACCGGCCTTCGGCGTCGCCGCTCCTCCCTACTACGCCAATATCGCGGCCGCCCGCATCTATGGCGTGGAAATCGAAGGCGCATACAATTCCGACGCCTGGTTCGCCAACCTCGCCTACACCTTCACGATCGGCGACGATCTGACGACCAACAAGCCGCTGACGACCGTTCCCCAGAACAAGATCGTGGCCACTGTTGGTGGTCGCAACCAGGAATGGAACCTCGAATACGGCGCTCGGGTAACGCTGGCCGCCAAGGGCGAGTACATTGTCCCGACCTCCAGCGGCGGCGACGGCCCGGCCGAGGCCTATCAGACGCTCGACCTCTTCGCTTCCTGGAAGCCGGAAGCCGGCCCGTTTGCAGGCACGCAGTTCCAGGCATCGATCGACAATGTCTTTGATGCCGACTACCGCCCCAATCTGGCTTCGGACCGCTCCAAGGGGCGCACCTTCAAGGTGACCCTCTCCAAGCAGTTCGACTACTAAACATCTCAAAAACAAGAGCTTTCCGTCCCATGCCGGAAAGCTCCCAACTGAAACGGCGGCCCTCGGGTCGCCGTTTTTTGTTCCTGTTCCGAACCCTCTTTACATATAATAGTACTTTATATAGCGTCCTCTCATCGCCCGAAGCGAAACGCCGGGCGGTCTTTTGGGAGGATCCATCGTGAGCATCATTACCAAGCTGGCCCTCGCGGCCGGCCTCGCTACCGCCTTGTCCACTGCTGCCTTTGCGCAGGACCTGACCGGCAAGGTTATCGGCTTTTCGCAGATCGGCTCGGAATCGGGCTGGCGCGCGGCTGAAACGTCTGTGACGAAGCAAGAAGCGGAAGCCCGTGGCGTCGATCTGAAATTTGCCGACGCCCAGCAGAAGCAGGAAAACCAGATCAAGGCCCTGCGCGGCTTCATCGCCCAGGGCGTTGATGCCATCCTCATCGCCCCCGTGGTCGCCACCGGCTGGGAAGACGTCCTCAAGGAAGCCCAGGAAGCCGAAATTCCGGTCGTCCTGCTCGATCGCGGCGTCGATGCGCCCGAAGACCTCTACCTGACCTCGGTTGCCTCCGATCAGGTCCTCGAAGGCCGCACGGCCGGCGAGTGGCTGGTCAACCAGGTCGCCGGCAAGGACTGCAACGTGGTCGAGCTGCAGGGCACCGTGGGTTCGAGCCCGGCCATCAATCGCAAGCAGGGTTTTGAGGAAGGCATCGCCAGCGCTGCCAACGTCAAGATCACCCAGAGCCAGACCGGTGACTTCACCCGCTCCAAGGGCAAGGAAGTCATGGAAGCGTTCCTGAAATCCTCCAATGGCGGCGCCGATATCTGCGCGGTCTATGCCCATAACGACGACATGGCCGTCGGCGCCATCCAGGCGATCAAGGACGCTGGCCTCAAGCCTGGCACCGACATCCTCGTCGTCTCCATCGACGCCGTGCCCGATATCTTTACCGCCATCGCGGCCGGCGAAGCCAATGCCACTGTTGAACTGACCCCGAACATGGCCGGCCCGGCCTTCGACGCCCTCGCTGCTTACCTGGCAGACGGCACGGAACCGGAAAAGTTCATCATCACCGAGTCCAAGCTCTACACCGCCGAAAACGACCCGGCCGGCGAATACGAGCGCCGCAAGGGCCTCGGCTACTAAGAACCTCCGCCTGGAATGGGCGGCGGCACACTCCGCTGCCGCCCATCGACCCACAATGTCATCCCCGCCAATGCGGGGATGACACCGTGACCGGAACGGGCGACAGTGAATGGACTAGACCGCCCCAAAGGGCGGCGGGGAGGGGCAATGGCGGAGACCGGCTACGCGCTTGAAGCGCGCGGGATCGTCAAGATCTTTGGTAATCACGTAGCGCTCGACAAGGTCGATTTTGGCTTAAAGCCCGGCGAGGTCCATGCGCTCCTCGGCGAAAACGGTGCCGGCAAGTCAACGCTGATCAAGATCCTCACCGGCGCCTATCAGCCCGATGGTGGCGAAGTCCTGGCCGAGGGCGTCCCGGTCACCCTCAACAATCCCCAGCACGCCCAGACCTATGGCATCGGCACAGTCTACCAGGAGGTCAATCTCCTGCCCAACCGCTCCGTCGCCGAAAACCTTTATCTCGGCCACCAGCCGACCCGTTTCGGCCTCGTCGACCGGCGCAAGATGGAGCGCGATTCCATCGCCGTTCTTGCGCGTTATGGCCTCAATATCGACCCCTCGAGCGAACTCGGCGCCCATTCCGTCGCCGTCCAGCAAATCGTCGCCATCGCCCGCGCCGTCGAACTCTCGGGCAAGGTGCTTATCCTCGACGAGCCGACCGCATCGCTTGACCGCAACGAGGTCGAACGCCTCTTCGAAATCATCGCGGACCTGAAGAAAACCGGCCTGGCCGTCGTCTTCATCACCCATTTCCTCGACCAGGTTTTTGCCATCGCCGATCGCGTAACCATCCTGCGCAATGGCAAACTGATCGACACCAAAACCCTCGACTCCCTGACGCGCACCGATGTCGTCCGCCTTATGCTCGGCAAGGACATCGCCTTCTCAGGCGCGACAAAGCTCGAAGAGAACCGCCCGCTTGGCGATGTGCTCCTCGATTTCAAAAATTACGGCCGCAAGCGCAGCGTCCACCCCTTCAACCTCACCATTCACAAGGGCGAAGTCGTCGGCGTCGCCGGCCTCTTGGGCTCCGGCCGCACCGAAATGGCCCGCATCATGTTCGGCGCCGACGCGGCCGATGAAGGCACAGTCTCTGTGGCCGGTACCCAAACCTCCATCGCCCGCCCCACCGACGCAATCGGCCACGGCTTTGGTTTCTGCCCCGAGGACCGCAAGGCCGAAGGCATTTTTGGCGATCTCTCCGTGCGTGAAAACATTGTCATCGCTCTGCAGGGAAAGCTCGGCTGGTTCAGCGCGCTCAATCGCGACGAGCAGATGGAAATCGCCGGCCGTTTCGGCGAGGCCATGGATATCCGCGCCGCCTCGCTCGATATGCCGGTAAAGCTGCTCTCGGGCGGCAATCAGCAAAAGGTCATTCTCTCGCGCTGGCTCGCCACCGATCCCGCTTTCCTCATTCTCGACGAGCCCACCCGCGGCATCGATGTCGGCGCCCATGCCGAAATCGTCCGCACCATCAATCGCCTGCGTGATGAGGGTCTGGCGCTGGTCGTCATCTCCTCCGAGCTAGACGAGGTCGTCGCCTATTCCTCGCGCATCGTCGTCATGCGCGATCGCGAACTGGTCGCCGAGCTCAATGGCGAAAACATCAATCCCGGGGTCATCGTGCAGGCCATCGCCAATCACAAAGACGGAGCGCAGGCATGATCCGCCGCTCGCTCCTCAAACTCGCCAATCCCCAGCTCCTCGCCCTCATCGGCGTGCTGCTGATCAATTGGCTGCTGTTCCCCAATTTCTTCCGCGTCACCTGGCAGGACGGTCGCTTCTTCGGTTCGTTGATTGACGTGCTCAATCGCGGCGCCCCCGTCGCCATCCTCGCGGTCGGCATGGTCGGCGTCATCGCCACCAAGGGCGTCGATCTCTCGGTTGGCGCCGTCATGGCCGTAGCCGGCGCCGTCGCTGCCACCATGGTCGTCGCCGGCTATCCCGCACCCATCGCCGTTGTCGCCGCGCTCGTCGTCGGCCTCCTCTGCGGCCTGTGGAACGGTATCCTGGTCGCCATTCTCGATATCCAGCCGATCATCGCGACGCTCGTGCTCATGGTCGCCGGCCGCGGCATCGCCCAGCTCATCACCGAAGGTTTTATCGTCACCTTCAACGATCCCCTGCTCATCTATATCGGCACCGGCTCCTTCCTCGGCTTCCCCATGGCCGCCGTCATCGCCCTGGTGCTGATGGTCATCGTGACCCTCGTCGTCCGCCGCACCGCCATCGGCCTTTTCATCGAAGCCGTCGGCGTCAATCGTGCCGCGGCAAGCCTTGCCGGCATCCGCAGCCGCATGCTGCTGCTGCTGGTTTATTCCCTTTCCGGCCTCTGTGCCGCCATTGCCGGCATCATCGTTGCCGGTGACATCCGCGGCGCCGATGCCAACAATGCCGGCCTCTGGCTCGAACTCGACGCCATCCTGGCCGTGGTCATCGGCGGCACCTCGCTCCTCGGCGGCCGCTTTTCCGTGCCCCTCGCCGTCATCGGCGCCCTCATCATCCAGGCGATGAATACCGGCATTCTGGTCTCGGGCTTCCCGCCCGAATTCAACCTGATCGTGAAGGCCGGGCTGATCTTCATCGTCCTCGTCATCCAGTCGCCCCTGGCGAGCCGCCTCGCGCCGCCCCGCATAAAACCCGTCGCCAAGGTATCAGCGAAATGAACCGCTCCCTTCGCCCGCTCCTCGCCACGGCGCTGATTTTTGCGATTGCCTATGCCCTGGCGGTCATGCAGTTCCCGTCGATGTTCTCCACGCGGGTTCTCGGCAATTTCCTCACCGACAATGCCTTTTTGGGCATCGCCGCCGTCGGCATGACTTTTGTCATTTTGTCAGGGGGTATCGATCTCTCGGTCGGCGCGGTGATCGGCTTCACCGGCGTGCTTGTCGCCGTGCTCATCACCTGGGCCGGTATGCATCCGGTCCCGGCCTTTGCCATCGCCATTCTCGTGGCCGGCGCCTTCGGCGCCACCATGGGCCTCGCCATCCACTATCTGCAGGTGCCCGCCTTCATTGTCACCTTGGCCGGCATGTTCCTCGCCCGCGGCGGTGCCTCGGTCATCACCCGCGATTCCGTGCCGATCAACCACGAATTCTATGACTGGATTTCCGACCTCACCATTCGCCTCCCCGGCGGCGGGCGCCTGAGCTTCATCGGCCTCACCATGGTCGCCATCTTCGTCATCGGAGCCCTCATTGCCCACCGGACCAAGTTCGGCTCCTATGTCTATGCCCTCGGCGGCAATCCGGTTTCCGCCTCGCTCATGGGCGTGCCCGTGGCGCGCACCACCGTCGCCATCTACACGCTCTCTTCCGTCCTCGCCGCCATTTCGGGAATCGTCTTTTCCCTCTATACCTCCGCCGGCTATCCGCTGGCCGCGGTCGGCGTCGAGCTCGATGCCATCAGTGCCGTTGTTATCGGCGGCACCCTCCTTACCGGTGGCTATGGCTTCGTCCTCGGCACCTTCATCGGCGTGATGCTCCTGGGTCTTGTGCAGACCTACATCATCTTCGATGGCACGCTTTCGAGCTGGTGGACGAAAATCGTCATCGGCATTCTATTGTTCCTGTTCATCGTGCTGCAGCGCCTGATATTCGTTGCGTCCGCACCTGGAGAAAAAGCCCAAAAGGCCTAAGGCAAGACCGCACCATGATCGAAGCTGGCAGCCTTATCCGGTCCCTTTCGGGCCGGCACGCTGCGCGCAATTTCCATAGTTTCGTGATCAACGAAATCGGCCGGGCCATCGTCAGCGGTGAGTTCCCGGTCGGCTCCGTTTTGGCCAGCGATGCCGTCATGATGGAGACCTACGGCGTCTCCCGCACCGTTTTGCGCGAGGCGGTCAAAACCCTCGAAGCCAAGGGCCTCGTCGAAGCCCGCCCAAAGGTCGGCACCCGCGTCTCCCCCAAAAGCCGCTGGAACTTTTTCGACAGCCAGGTCCTCGCCTGGCATTTTCACGCCCCGCCGGACCGGCGTTTTTACGAAAACCTCTTCGAAGTCCGCGCCGCCCTCGAACTGCCCGCCGTCACCGGCGCCGCGCGCCATCGCACCGCCGAACACGTCCGCCTGATGAAATACTGGCTGCATCAGGCCGCCACATCAGGCGACAGCCTCGAACAGTTCGGCTTGGCTTGTTTGGAAGTCCACAGCCTCATCGCCGAAAGCTCGCAGAACACGCTGCTTAGGGGCGTCGTCGGTGTCGTGGAACTTCTGCTGGCGGTGGCCCTGACACGCAACAGCAGCACGGTCAGCACCTATTGCGAGGCGAGCGTCGCAGGGCTGGAAAAAGTCATCCTGGCCATCGAAGCCGGCAATGCCGAAGACGCCCGCAAGCATCTGTCGACGTGTCTGGAACTGGACCACGAGCGGATATTGGAGGGGGTTTAGGCTGGTCTCTGTCCATCCCAACCCACCGTGTCATCCCCGCGAAAGCGGGGATCTCTGTTTCAAAGCCGGGATTCCCGCTTTCGCGGGAATGACGCCGAGCGACTTACCACTCAAACTCCGGCCCATTGATCCGGGCCCCGAGCAAAAACACATCCGACATCAACCGCAGCGGCGCCGCGTCGACATCGCTCTGGTGCCGATCCAGCAGGTCCGCAAACCGGTCGTACATGGCCGAATATTCGAGATCGCCGTGCTCGAGCACCGTCTGGCCATTCACCACCAGCTTCCGCCCGCCATTCTCAAGCTTGATCTCGTTACCCCGCCCCGTCTCAAACCGGATCGTCCAGATTTCGCCTGACTCTTCGAGCCAGTTGAACCCGCAGGAGAGCTTGGGCTTATGCGCCTGGCTCGATTTGAAGACGATATCGGCATCGACCGGCGTCTGCCGATTGGCCGGGAAAGTCAGTTTTGAGCTTTCGACAAAAACCGGGAACGGCATGACCTTGGTAAAGATCGAAAACGCATTGATGCCGGGATCGCAAACGCCGAACCCACCGGGCTCCCACACCCAGTCCTGCCCCGGATGCCATTTCCGCACGCTTTCGCGCCAGTCGATACGCGCCGAGGTAACACCCTCGTCGGCAAGGATCGCCTTGGCCCGGTCGACCGCCGCGTTAAACTGGCTGTGCCAGGTCTGATACAGCACCCGATCAAGCCGCTTGGCGTGGTCGATCAGGTCGTCGAGTTCCGAAATCGTCGTCGTCGGCGGCTTTTCCATCATCACGTCCTTGCCGGCGTCGAGCGCCTCGCGAACGTAGGTGTGGCGAATGCCCGGCGGCGTGCAGATGGAAACAAGACCAACTTCGGGCATGGCCGCATAAAGCTCGCCCGGCGTCTTGAACACCGGCACATTGCCATGGCCCACGCCGCGCGTCGAAACGGTCGCCGCCAGTTCAAAATCACCCGAGGCATCGATCACCGGCAGGTGCTGATCCACAGCGATCTTGCCCACACCGATCACCGCAATCTTGCGCTTGGCCATATCCATCTCCCCGAGCCGGTTTGCGGCACGTTAGAGCAAACCTCTCCCCCGCCTGCCAAGGCCCTTTCGCAACAAAAGTATGATTTTTATTCCGACTGTGGCTCCGGAGGCTCCCACAACTCGATCTGATTGCCTTCGGGATCATGAATTCGGGCAAAGCGACCAGTCTCGGGCGTGTCCCACTCATCCGGCCGCGTCTCGACGGCAATGTCAGCCGCCCGCAACTGCGTCATCATCGCGTCGAGATCGTCGACGCGAAAATTGATCATCCATTGCTTGTCGGGCGGAAAATAGTCGGTCGTGTCCTTGAAGGGGGCAAAGACAGTCAGGCCGCCCTCCTGGGTCCAGAGCTCCGTCACGCCCAGATGCTGCTCATACCAGGCCGCCAACTGGACCTTGTCCCGCGCACGAAAGAAAAAGCCGCCAATACCAAGTGCCTTTGCCATTCTTTTGCTCCTCCTCGGTTCGCCTCACCCCAACAGGCATGCAGTCTGCACCCGGCGTCATTCCCGCGAAAGCGGGAATCCCTGCCCATGTCGAGATCCCCGCTTTCGCGGGGATGACGCGGTGTTGGAAAGGAGCGCTAACGAATAAGAATCGCCCTAAAGTCATTCACATTCGTCCCCGTCGGCCCGGTGACAAACAAATCCCCAATCGCCTCAAACGCCCCATAGGCATCATTGTTCGCAAGCGCTGCCAGCGGATCCACCCCCGCCTCGCGCATCCGCCGCGCCGAGGTGCCGTCGACAAACGCCCCGGCATTGTCCTCGGACCCATCGATCCCGTCCGTGTCCCCCGCCAGCGCAGTCACCCCTTCGACGCCATCAAGCGCAATGGCGAGCGAGAGCAAAAACTCCCCATTCCGCCCCCCGCGCCCTTTTCCGCGCAGGGTCACCGTCGTCTCCCCGCCCGAGAGCAAAACCACCGGCTTTTCAAACGGCTGGTTCCTTTGCGCAATTTCCTTGGCAATGGCCGCATGCACCAGCGCCACATCCCGCGCCTCGCCCTCGATGGAGTCCGACAGCACTGCCGCCGCAATCCCTCTCTTTCGCGCCTCCTCAGCCGCCGCTGTCAGCGACAGGGCCGCCGAAGCAATGGTGACAACCGAATTGCCGACAAACCGCGCATCATCCGCCCGCGGCGCCGGATTTTCATCACTGGCCAAGAGCTTCTTCGCCGCCTCGGGCAGTTCCAGCCGATAGAGCTCGGCAAACTTTCGTGCGTCGGCCCGCGTGCCCGCCAGCGAAATGGTCGGCCCCGAGGCCACCAGCGCCGGATCGTCCCCCGGCACATCCGAAACCACCAGCGTCGCCACCCGCGCCGGCGCCGCCAGCGCCGCCAGCCGCCCACCCTTGATGGTCGAAAACTGATTGCGAATGAGGTTCATCACCCCGATCGGCGCACCCGAAGCCAACAGCGCCCGATTGATCGCCTGCTCGTCCTCCAGCGTCAGCCCCTCGGCCGGCGCCGGCAACAACGCCGAACCGCCGCCCGAAATCAGCGCCACCACGAGATCGTCCGCCGTCAGCCCGCTGACGATCTCCTTGAGCCGCTTTGCCGCCGCAAAACCCGCCGCGTCCGGCACCGGATGCGCCGCCTCGACAATCTCGATCCGCTCGCATTTTTCCCCATAGCCATAGCGGGTGACGACGAGCCCGGTGATCTCGCCCGGCCAGGCCTTTTCAAAAGCCCGCGCCATCTGCGCCGAAGCCTTGCCGGCCCCGATGACAATCGTGCGCCCCTTGGGTTTCTGCGGCAAATGGCGCGAAACGGCCAGCGCCGGCTGGGCGCGCTCCACGGCAAGCTCGAACAGGGTTTGCAGTAGCGCGCGGTCCATGGTCATCCTCCGACCCCCAAAATTCCTCGCCGTCTTTGTGGAGAGTGGCGCCCACCTTGTCCAGCCTTGCCGTCATGTCAAAAGGCAGACACATAGAGGCGCTAGCGGCACGCTTCTGGAGTTTTCATGACCGAACGATTCGCCATCTATTACGCGCCCTCCGCCAATAGTCCGCTCTGGGACCGCGCCGCCGCCTGGCTTGGCCGCGATCCCCTGACCAATCAGCTTTTCGACGGCGCCGTCGCCGGCATCGAGCGCAATCGCCTGCTCAATCTCACCCAGTCGGCCAATCGCTACGCCTTCCACGCCACCATCAAGCCACCCATGGCCCTGGCCGAAGGGGCGAGCATCGAGGAACTGCGCACCGCGCTCGCCGATTTTGCCCGCAAGCAGGCGCCTTTCGTTTTGGGCCATCTGCGCATTGCCTCGCTCGACGGCTTTCTCGCGCTCATCCCGGCCGAGCCCAATGAGGCCCTGCAGGATTTTGCCGCCTATGTGGTGGAGGAATTTGAACCCTTCCGCGCCCCGCTCAGCATCAAGGACCGGGCCTCCCGCGCCGCCCGCGGCCTCTCCCCGCGTCAGGAAGAACTGCTCGATTCCTACGGCTATCCCTATGTCTTCGACGAATTCCGCTTCCACATGACGCTGACCGATCGCCTGCCGGAAGAAGAGCGCGCCGAAATCAGCACCGCCTTGGAATCATGGTTCGCGCCCGACATTGCCGAGCCGGTCCTTTTCGATCGTCTGGTTCTCTTCCACGAGCCCGATAGCGGCCGCCCCTTCCGCCGCCTCGAAGATTACAAGTTGGGAGCTTGACCGTGTCCGAACTCGTTCTCTCCAATGCCCGTGTGGTCCTTGCCGATGACGTCGTCACCGGCAGCGTCCTCGTGCGCGATGGAAAAATCGCTGATATCGACACCAAGAACACCCGAACCGGCGAGGATTTCGGCGGCGATTATCTGATCCCCGGTCTCGTCGAACTCCACACCGATCATCTCGAAAATCACTATCGCCCACGCCCCGGCGTCTTCTGGGATCCGCTGGCCGCGCTTCATGCCCATGACGTGCAGATTTCCGGCTCCGGCATCACCACGGTTTTTGACGCGGTCCGCATCGGTTCCGATGTCGACCTGCCCAGCATGTTCGAGCATTCCAAGAATTTGGTGGATGCCGTCCGTGCCGGTCCCGAACAGGGCTGGCTGCGCGCCGAGCATTTTTTGCACCTGCGCTGCGAATTGCCGAGCCATGACGTGGTCGAACACTTTGAGGCTTTCGCCGACCATCCCCAGACGCGCCTCGCCTCGGTCATGGACCACACGCCCGGCCAGCGCCAGTTCCGTTCGCTCGACGACTACAAGCGCTTTTACGCCAAGCATATGGGCCAGAACGAAGCGCAGATGCTGGCCTATATAGAAGCCCGCCAGGCCGAGCACGACCGCTATTCCGCCCCCAATCGCCAAGCCATCGTCGCTCGCGCCCACGAACTGGGCCTGGCTCTCGCCAGCCACGATGACGCCACCCTGGCGCAGGTCGAAGAAGCCGCTGAAGACGGTGTTTCCATCGCCGAATTCCCAACAACGCTTGAAGCCGCCGCCGCCGCCCACGATGCCGGCCAGGCCGTGCTGATGGGCGCGCCAAACGTTGTCCGCGGCAAATCCCATTCGGGCAACATTTCCGCCAGCGATCTCGTCGCCGCCGGCCTTCTCGATATTCTCAGCTCCGATTACGTGCCCTTCGCCCTGCTGCAGGCCGTCTTCGTCCTGCCCCAGCGTTTGCAGGAGGTCAGCCTTCCGCAGGCCCTCCTCACCGTCACCAAAAATCCGGCCGAAGCCGCCGGTCTTGTGGACCGCGGCGAGATCGCCATTGGCAAAAGGGCCGATCTGGTGCGAGTTTCAGGTGAGACGCGCGTGCCCGCCGTACGCGCCGTCTGGAAAGAGGGGATCAGGGTCAGTTGAGCGATCGTCCGCCCGGAGTGCTGGTTCTGGTCATCGGCCCCTCGGGTGTCGGCAAGGACACGCTGATCACAGGCGCCCGCCAGGCGCTCGATGCCGACAAGCGCTTCAGCTTCGTGCGCCGCCTCGTCACCCGTCCCACCGACCTCGATCTCGAAGATCATCTCTCCATCGAGCCCGACGAATTCGCCGAGGCTCTGGTCAATGGACGCCTGGCGCTTCATTGGGAGGCCCATGGCCTCAACTACGCCTTGCCCATCGGCGTCGATACCGATCTGGCTTTGGGCCGTATTGTCGTCGCCAATGTCTCGCGCCATGTCGTGCCCACGGCGATTGCCAAATATCCCAATTGCCGCGTCGTGATGATCACCGCCGAAATCTCGCTGCGCGCCGAGCGCCTCTCCAAACGCGGTCGCGAAAACCGCGATCAGATCACCGCCCGCCTCGCCCGCGAGGGCGCCGCGCTGCCGGCCGATGTGTCCCCGGTCATGATCGACAATTCGAGCTCCGTCGGCATCGGCGTCACCGCCTTCGTCATGGCCCTTCGTGCCCTCGCCGAAGAGTGAACCCTTTTCCTCCTATCGCGTTGGAAATTGACTATCCAAGCGTCAGGAGTTCTCCATGAGCCGAAACGGACTTTATGCCCTGGTGGCCGTGCTCGCCGTGGCCGTCGTCGCCTTTGCGATCTATACCTATCAGCAGCAGCAATCCCAACCGGGCATTGAAGTGCGGATCGACGAGCAGGGAGTGTCCATCGATGGAAACGGCTAGGGAAACGCATCGCTCGGCCATCGCCGCGGCCATATCTGCCGAATTGCAGCGTCAGGCCAAGGCGGGCGCTCTACGTATCGATGTCGAGGCGCTGGCCGATGCGGTTCTGCGTGCGCTCGATCCCCATCCGCCTCTGGCAGAGGGCCAGCGTCCCGAAGAGCTCAATTCGAGCAATGATGGCTAATTGCTCCGTCAAAATCCGTATGGGGCTCCGCATTTTTGCGCGCGGGGCCGGAAAGACGGTTCCAACCGCCTGGGCCTGATCCTCTTCGCAGCGTCACGGTCAAAACCCAAGCGGTGCGGAAATGCCGGGATATGTGCGCGTCACGCCGGACCAGATTCCGGCGGGCCAGACGGCCCTTCTCCTCTTCGTGCACAACGGAGAGCTTTGCGCAGGCGTTCTGAGGCACAGCCTCGAAGGACGCCTCGAGCGCCTCGTGCCCGACAATCCCTCGCCCTCAGACCTGATCCTCGGCATCTGCCGGATGATGGCCGACATGCCCGTCGATGCCGACCTCTTCGTCGTCCTCGAACCGCTGGCCTATTGGCCGGAGCTTTTCCCGAGCCTGCGGGGACTCTGAAACAGGTTGGCACGATGATCGCCACTCCCACCGGCTGTCACCCCGGCGCAGGCCGGGGCCCATCTTGAGATCTCAGGATAGGCCCCGGCCTGCGCCGGGGTGACAATCGAGTGCGGCTAGGGCAGGGGCCCATCCCCCAAAAAACAGAAATCCCCGCTCACGCGGGGACATCGGGACGAGCAGATATGGTGGCGCGGCCAGGGCCGACCGCGCCTAGATTTCAGCAGAACCCTGCACGGCCTCGCGCACCGCCCGATGGGCAATCTCGACAGAGGCAAAATGCTGGCCATCGACCACGAAGGCCGGCAGCTTCACGGCGAGGAAGCGGAAGCCGCCCTCTGCCGGCACGACGACGCCCTGGGGCTCGCCGCCAACTTCAATCACGGTTGGCCGAAGCGTTTCGGCCTTAGAAAAACTGTTTTCCTGCATGGGTGGAATCTCCACTTGCGCGACGAATGGGAAAACACGGGCGGTGGAACTGTCCACGCCGGTGAGCCATTTCGCTGCGGGTCTTATCGAAACTCTGAGACGGTGGTGTGACTGTCTTCACACCGTGAACGTGATCGGAATCACATTCGTTTCGAGCAGGACCCTTGCCAGCGTTTGGCGTCAGTGCGGCGGGTTACTACGGTCGAACACAGGGCATGGATGGTAATGGTCGGCGATGTAGTCATCGTCATTCCTCTCCTTGCGAGTGTTGACTGTATGAGTGCGCGGCATTTGCGGCGCAGCGATGGCAAGATAGGCGAGCTTTTGCGTTTTCACCAGTGGGGCGTGATGCGCAAAGCGAGAAAAAATCGAAAAACCGTGCTCGACTTTCGTCGTGTGATAAAAACATGACACATTGCATCATGTTTTTATCCTGCAAGAGCCGCATTGCACCGGCGCGCAATTATGCGCTCCGGTCCGATCCCTCGGGATCGATCTGCCGGCCCTCATAACAAAGGGCGGGGCAAAACCTTGTGATCAGCGCGCGAACGGCACGCTGGTGGTGAGGAGTTTCCCCGAATCGTTGAATTCCACCTGGAAATCCACCCGAATCGAATCGCCGACGAGGAAGATGCGCGAGCCGATGGCAACGTCATTGCCGCCGCGATCCTTCTGGCGCTCGACGAGGTCAAAGCCGATCTCATTGCCGCCCTGCTTGCCGACGGCAATGCCCGAAAAGCCGGCATTGGAGGTCATCACGGCTTCATACTGGCCCTTGGCGTCGACATAGGCGATGGTGCCCGAAACCGACAGGTTCATGTTCACCAGCGTGCAGCGGCCGGTATAGTTGATTTTGCCGGAATTTCCGGGGCTTACGGCCAGGCGGCAGCGGAAGGGTTCGGGCTTGTCGCCGCCCTGCAAAATGCTCTCGCCGCGCCAATTGCCGACATAGGAAGCCAGCAGCGCCTGCTCGCCCGGCCCCGCCAGCGCCGGCGCTGCGGCCAGCCCTACCAGCATCATTGCCACGCCAATGGCGCTCTTCCCACCCTTCACCACGTCAAATCCTCTTGGTCATAATTGTCCGCCCCCCGGGCATGACTTCTTTATACTTCATCCAACAATGCCAGTTTAATATGATCGAGCAAAGATGCGGCATTTACACCGCGTAAACCACTACCGCCGGAGGCAGCGTGTCCGCGCCTGAACAGTCCCCGCTTTCCGATGCTCCTGCTAATCCCAAGAAAGCGGCGCGCATGGCCAATAGCCCGATCATCATCGCCAGCAAGGTCGATTATAGCGTCGAAGTCGCCGGCAAGCCGCTCAACATTTTGCGCGGTGTCGATCTGTCGGTGAATCCGGCCGAAGTGGTGGCCATTGTCGGCCCCTCGGGCAGCGGCAAGACCTCGCTCCTGATGCTGCTCGCCGGCCTCGAACGCGCCAGCGCCGGTCGCATCCAGGTCGGCGGCACCGACATCACAAAACTCGACGAAGACGCCATGGCCGTCTTCCGCCGCCAGACCCTCGGCATCGTCTTCCAGAGTTTTCATCTTATTCCCTCGCTGACGGCCCTCGACAATGTCGGCCTCGCGCTCGAAATCGCCCGCCCCGACATGAAGCTCAGCGATGTCCGCAAGGAAGCCGCCGCCGCGCTCGACGCCGTCGGCCTCGGCAAGCGTCTGGATCACCGCCCCTCCGCCCTTTCCGGTGGCGAACAGCAGCGCGTCGGCCTCGCCCGCGCCCTCGTGACAAAACCGCGTCTCCTCTTGGCCGACGAACCCACCGGTAATCTCGACCAGAAGTCGGGCGCCGTGGTGGTGGAACTCATGTTCAACCTCGCCCGCCAGAATGGCACTTCCGTCGTCATGATCACCCATGACGCGCACCTGGCCGAACGCACCGACCGCACCTTCACCATGGAACAGGGTCAGCTGACCGAAACCACGAGCCCCCGTTGATGCGTGCCTTGCTTGCTGCGGCCCGTGTCGGCCTCAAGGAAATGGCCGGCGACTGGGCCCGCTTTTCCCTTCTCATCATCTGCCTCGCCGTCGGCACCGCGCTGATCGCCGGCGTTTCCGCGGTTTCCTCGGCCATCACCCGCGCCGTCGACCAGAACGCTGCCATGCTCATGGGCGGCGATCTCGAATTCACCCGCTCCGACCGGGCGGCGAACGCCAGCGAACTCGCCATCCTCGAACAGGCCGGCACCCTCGCCAGCGTCGTCGAGACCAATCTGGGCGCCGAATCTTTCACTGGCGAAGCCTTTGTCGACCTTGTCGCCGCCGGTCCCGGCTATCCCCTTCTCGGCGGCGTCGGCACCAGCGATAGCGAAGCCATGGTCTCGCCCTTCAACGCCCTTGAAGAGCGCGACGGCATGTTCGGCGCCCTCGTTGATCCCGTCATGCTCGACCAGCTCGGCCTCAAAACCGGCGACACCATCTCCATCGGCGGCACCGATTTCGAAGTCCGCGGCACCCTGACCGGCCTCCCCGATGGCCCCGTCCGCGGTTTCCGCCTCGGCCTCTCGGCGCTGCTGAGCACCGACGGCTTCGCCCATGTCTCCGACCGCACCTCGCCCCTTCCGGGCCTCGGCACCAATTTCCGCTACAAGCTGCTCCTCGCCTCCGGCGATACCGAAGCCGAACGCGAGCGTCTGACCGCCGAACTCGGCGATGCCGGCTGGGAAATCCGCTCCGCCCTTGACGGCCTCGGCCCCATGCTGCGCTATTATGAACTCTTCACCGGCTTCCTGATGGTCGTGGGCCTCGGCTCGCTCCTCATCGGCGGCGTTTCCGTCTGGAGCGTCATGTCCGCCTATATCGGCGAGCGTTCCGGCGTCATCGCCGTGCTCCGCAGCCTCGGCGCCTCGCGCTGGCGCGTTCTGGTCCACTTTCTCGTCCAGGTGCTTGCCCTCGGCCTCGTGGGCGTTGGCATCGGCATTGCCGTGGGCGTCACCATCGGCCTTGTCGTGCTCCCCGCCGTGGGTGAAGCCATCGGCATTCCGCTCGCGAGGGAACTCGATCTCCTCGCCGTTCTCGTCGCCGGCGCCGTCGGCCTCCTCACCGCCTTTGCCTTTTCCTATCTGCCCCTCGTCCAGGCGCAGATGGTGTCCCCGGCCAATCTCTTCCGCTCAAAAGGCCTCGGCGCCCCACGCATCGACTGGCGCAAGTTCTTGGCTTCAGGCGAACTCCTGCCTTTGGCTATCGCCGTGCTGCTGTTCTTCTGGCTGGCCGTGGTCCTCACCAACGACCTCATCCTGGTCCTCGCCTTTGCCGGTTCCGCCATCGGCGCCGCCGTGCTCCTCCAGTTCGGCAGTCGCCTCGCACTTGTCGGCCTTTCCAAACTCCCCGCCGTCCGCTGGCGCCCCCTGCGCCAGTCGCTCCGCGCCATCATCGGCACCACCCGCAATTCCTCGGCCGTCGTCACTGCTGTCGGCCTCGCCATGGTGATCCTCGTCGTCGTCCAGGTCCTCGCCATCAACCTCCGCAACGAGTTCCTCGGCGCCTCGGTCTTCGACGCCCCGACCCTTGTCGCCTCCGATCTCTTCCCCGACGAAATGCAGACCCTCGAAGCCTCGGTCGGCCCCGAACACGGCATTGCCCTGGTCACCGCCACGCCCATGCTGCGCGGCACCGTCGTCAGCATTGCTGGAAAGCCCATCGAGAACCTTGCCGCCAACGGCCCCGAAGCCGCCTTCCTGCTCTCGGGCGAAATCCCCATGACCTATCGCTCGGTCCTGCCGCCTGCTTCCCGCCTCGTCGAAGGCCAGTGGTGGCCCGCCGACTATACCGGCCCCGCCCTCGTCTCCCTGCACCAGAACCTGCGCCAGGGTCTCGGCGCCAAAATCGGCGACGAAATCACCTTCGAAATTTTCGGCGAGACGATCACCGCCACCGTCGGCAATTTCCGCGACTATGCCTGGCAAGGCGGCATCGACTTCCTCGTCGCCTTCTCCCCCGGCGTCCTGGACATGTACCCCTCGACCATCCTTGCCGCCGTCACCGCCGAACCCGGCCGCGAAGAAGAGGTGCAACGCTTCCTCGCCAGCGAATATGTCGACATCAAATTCATCGAGATCGGCGCCACGCTCACCCGCATCACCGAAGCCTTGAGCCAGCTTTCCCTCGCCGTCGCGGCCGTAGGCGGCATCGCCGTCCTCAACGGCCTCCTCATCCTCATCGGCAGCCTCGCCGCCGGTCGCCGCCAGCGCGAATCCGACGCCGTGCTCAACAAGGTGCTTGGTGCCAAACGCAGTGAGATTCTGGTGAGTGCGCTCATCCAGTTCCTCCTCCTCGCCGTCTTCGCCGCCCTGATCGCCATCCCGTCCGGCATCTTTACGGCCTGGCTCCTCACCCAGGTCCTCCTCAACGTCGCCTTCGCCGTCGATCCCGCCACCATCGGCATCGTCGTCGCCGGCCTCGTCGGCATGACCGCCATCCTCGGTGCGACGACGCTCCTCCGCGTCCTCTCCATCCGCCCGGCGCTCTTGCTGCGCGAAATGTCGAGCGTGTAATCCCTCCGCCCTCCATCCTCGGGCTTGACCCGAGGACACTTTACTTAGCGGGCGTGCGGCAAGTACAGAGCCCTCGGGTCAAGCCCGAGGGTGACGGGCCCGGATGCCACCTTTCCACACCCTCTCCCCCTCATGATTGGGTTTTCGCCCAAATCCCCATTATGGTCGCGCCAACTCGAATCCAGACTGGCTGACCCATGGCGCTCCCCACTCCAAACCTTGCCACCCGCATTGCCCAGGAAATCGGCGCCAGGCCCGATCAGGCCAAGGCTGCCATCGAACTCCTAGACGGCGGCGCCACCGTCCCCTTCATCGCCCGCTACCGTAAGGAAGTGACCGGCGGCCTTGATGACACCCAGCTCCGCAACCTCGAAGAGCGCCTCGGCTATCTCCGCGAACTCGACGCCCGCCGCGACGCTATCCTCAAATCCATCACCGAACAGGGCAAGCTGACGCCCGACCTCGCCGCCGCCATCGCTGCCGCGCCCACCAAGGCCGAACTGGAAGACATCTACCTTCCCTTCAAGCCCAAGCGCCGCACCAAGGCCGAAATCGCCAGGGAGCGGGGTCTGGGCCCCCTGGCCGAAGCCATCCTTGGCGATCGACGCCTCGTCCCCGCCGATCTCGCAACCAGCTACTTCAACGATGACATCCCCGACGCAAAAGCCGCCCTCGATGGCGCCCGCGATATCATCGTCGAACAGATGGCCGAAAACGCCGACCTCGTCGGGCGCCTGCGCATCTATATGAAGGATCGCGCCACCCTCCGGGCAAAAGTCATCGACGGAAAGCAGGAAGCCGGCGCAAAATTCTCCGACTATTTTGATCATACCGAGCGCTGGGCCACGGCCCCCAGCCATCGTGCCCTCGCCATGCTGCGCGGCCGCAACGAGGAAGTGCTCTCCGTCGATATCGAAGTCGATGCCGACGACACTGCGCCCGTAAAACCGGCCGTCCGCATGGTGGCTTCGGCCTACCAGATCGGCGGCTCACTTCCTGGCGACAAATGGCTGCTCGAAGTCGCCGGCTGGGCCTGGCGCACCAAGCTCTATGTGCACCTCTCGCTCGATCTGATGCGTGACCTCCGCGAACGCGCCGACGAAGAAGCCATCACCGTATTCGCCCGCAATCTCAAGGACCTGCTGCTCGCCGCCCCCGCCGGCTCCCGCGCCACCATGGGCCTCGATCCCGGCATCCGCACCGGCGTAAAGGTCGCCATTGTCGACGGCACCGGCAAGGTCCTCGCCACCTCAACCGTCTATCCCTTCCCGCCGCGCAACGACGTCACCGGCACCCAGATCGAGCTCGCAAAGCTCATCCGCGCCCACAATGTCGAACTGATCGCCATCGGCAATGGCACCGGCAGCCGTGAGACCGAAAAGCTCGTCGCCGAAATGCTGGCCCACATGCCCGCGCCAAAGCCGCTCAAGGTGATCGTCTCCGAAGCCGGCGCCTCGGTCTATTCGGCCTCCGAATTGGCGGCCGCCGAATTCCCCGGCCTCGACGTGTCCCTTCGTGGCGCCGTCTCCATCGCCCGCCGCCTGCAGGACCCCCTCGCTGAATTGGTCAAGATCGAGCCCAAAAGCATCGGCGTCGGCCAATACCAGCACGACGTCGATCAATACCGTTTGGCAAAATCGCTCGATGGCGTGGTGGAAGACGCGGTGAACGCCGTCGGCGTCGATCTCAACACCGCCTCCGCCCCGCTCCTCGCCCGCGTCTCCGGCCTCGGCGCCTCCATTGCCGAAGCCATCGTCGCCCATCGCGACGCCAATGGCCCCTTCAAGACGCGAAAAGACCTGCTCTCGGTCGCCCGCCTCGGCCAGCGCACGTTTGAGCAGGCCGCGGGGTTCCTGCGCATCCCCAACGGCACCGAACCGCTCGACGCCTCCTCGGTCCACCCCGAAGCCTATGGCGTCGCGCGGAAAATCGTCGCCGCCTGCGGCCGCGACGTCCGTGCCCTCATGGCCGATGGTTCAGCCCTCAAAGCCCTCGACCCGCGCGTCTTCGTCGATGAGCGTTTTGGTCTCCCCACCGTCCGCGACATCATCGGCGAATTGGAAAAGCCCGGCCGCGACCCGCGCCCCGCCTTCAAGACGGCGACCTTTGCCGAGGGTGTTGATGACATCAAGCACCTCAAACCCGGCATGCAGCTTGAAGGAACAGTGACGAACGTTGCCGCCTTCGGCGCCTTCGTCGATATCGGCGTGCACCAGGACGGCCTCGTCCACGTCTCGCAGCTGGCCGACAAGTTCGTCAAAGACCCGCATGAGGTCGTAAAAGCCGGCGACGTCGTGAAAGTGACGGTTGTCGAAGTCGACGTCCCCCGCAAACGCATCGGCCTCACCATGCGCCGCGACGGCGGCACTTCGGCCCGCGAAAGCCGCCCGGAACAAACCCGTCCAGGCAATAGCCGCCCCCAGCAACAGCGCCCGGAACAAAAAACCAAGGGCAATGACCAAGGCGCCTTCGGCGCTCTGCTCAGTGCTGCAATGAAGAAGAAATAGAACTGGGCTCAGCAATCATCGTCATTGCCCGGCTTGTCCGGGCAATCCATCTTGCCAGACTAGCCTCACCCACAGCGTCATTCCCGCGAAAGCGGGAATCCTGAACTTGAAACGGAGATTCCCGCTTTCGCGGGAATGACGCTGTGAGAGTCTAAGTTGCGGTGGCCCTCACGCCAGCCCGCTATTCCCAGCCAGGGCCGCTCGCCATTCCGACGATACATCCGTCTGCATCCGCGCCGCCGCCAGCGCCGCGTCCGCCTCGGGGAAAATCACCTCGTGTCCCGCCAGCGCTTCGACAATCGCCTGACGAATCCCCGGCAGCGCCAAGACGCCACCGACAAACCCGATCGGCCTCTGCCCAACCCGCCCCGTCAGCGCCGAACCCATCAGCGCCAGCTCGCGCCCGGCTGAAGCCAAAATCTCCCGCGCGATCAGATCACCGCGCTCCGCCGCCGCGCCAACCGCCACCGACAGCGTCCCGATCCGCCCACGATCGCCGCCATAGACGAATTCGCGCACCACATGCCATTCGACACTGCCCAGTCGCTTGGCGATCTCGTCCGCCAGCACGGCAACGCCGGCAAACGACCCATCGTGATCGAGCCGCCGAAACAGCGTGTCGAGTGCTTTCAGCGCAATCCAGCTCCCCGACCCCGCATCATCGATGAGAATTCCCCGCCCGCCGACGCGCACATAGGCGTCGCCCGTGCCGATATGGAGCCCGATCGACCCCGTCCCTGCCGAGATCAGATGCCCTTCGCCCGGCTTGAAGATCGAGGCATAGGCCAGCGTCATATCGTCGACGGTGATGCAGCATTCGGCCGCCACGCCGAAAAATTCGACCAGCTGCTCGCGGAGCAATCCGGAAACCCCGGCCCCAAATCCCGTCAGCCCCGTCGTCGCCGATTTCGCCGAAAACCCATGCGCCTTGAGGTCACCGGCAATAGCGCCGAGCGCCGTGCGCAGCCGTTCCTTCTCGACCGGATTGAACAGATGCCCGGTCGCACCCGACGTTTTTCCGCGCGCCAAGACAGCGCCGGAATCGTCACAAGCCACCCAGCGGCTGGCCGTGCCGCCGACATCGACCCCGAGATGCACGGCCGTCATTCCGGCACGCCATCCCTGACGAACATTTTGGTGATTTCGCGCGGATTGGTGATCATCGTGCCCACCACAACGGCATGAGCGCCGGCCCCAAAGCCCCGCTTCACCCATTCAGGCGTATTGTAGCGACCCTCGGCCACCACGGGAACGTTCAGCCGCTGAGCCAGCTTTTCCAGCAAGTCGAGGTCCGGATGCGCCGGCTTGGGCTCGGTATATTCCGTATAGCCCGACAGGGTCGTTGCCACATAGGTCGCGCCCCAATCGGCTGCCGCAACGCCTTCTTCAAACGTGGAAATGTCGGCGAAAACCTCCGCCTTCAGCTCCTCGCGAATGCGCCGCACCAGCACTTCCGGGCTTTCCCCATTGCGCGGCCGCATGGTGCAATCGAGCGCCACGATCTCCGCCCCCGCCTCGACAATCGCCGCCGCAGCGTCGAAGTCCGGCGTGATATAGACCGGGTACTCGTCCGAAAACACCTTGTGAATGCCGATCACCGGCAGGTCCGCGCCCTTCACGGCGCGAATATCAGCCGGCCCATTGGCTCGCAAGCCCTTGGCCCCACCATCGCGCGCCGCCAGCGCGGTGGCGCCCATGAACACAGGGCCATGGAGCGGATTGTCGGCCCGCGCCTGGCAGGAAACGATCAGGCCCTTGGGCAGCGCAAGATTCACTTCACCGCTCCCGAAGTCATGCCGGCAATGAACTGCTTGGACAAGACGATATAGATGAGAATGATCGGTGCGGCCGAGAGGGTCAAGCCCGAGAACAGCACGCCCCAGTCGGTGGTATATTCGCCCATGAACGTCGTCAGACCCTGCGGCAGCGTCTTCAGGTTATCGTTCTGGATGAAAACCAGCGGGAAAAAGAAGTCGTTCCAGATCGGCACCACATTCTGGATGCCGGCAATCACCATGGCCGGGCGCACCAGCGGCAACATGATCGCCCACATGATCCGCGCCTCGCTCGCCCCATCCATGCGCGCCGCGTCTTCCAGCTCATTGGGGAGGCTGCGGATAAAGCCGGTCATGATGAACACGGTCGTTGGTAGGCCCATGGCCGTATAGACGAAGATCAGCGAGAGCTGATTGTTGAGAATGGAAAGGTCCCGCATCAGCATGAACAGCGGAATGATCGCCAGTTTCAGCGGCAGCGTCAGCCCCGCCAAAAAGAACATCAGGATGAAACTGGAGCCGGTAAAGGCATAGCGCCCCAGCGCATAGGCCGCCATGGTCCCAAGCGTCAGGATCAGCACCATCGAGGCGCCGGTCACGACGAACGAGTTCAGCAGGTAGCGCAGAAAGTTCGTCTCGCTCCAGATTTTCACGAAGTTGGCCACCTGCGTGAAGTCGGGAATCCCAAACGGCGACTTGAAGATTTCCGGCGTCGTCTTAAAGGCTGAAAACACCATGATGACGATCGGCGCCAGCATCAGCACCGTATTGGCGATCAGGATGATCTGCAGCATCCCGTCGCGCCCCAAGGTCGCGAACAGGCCCTTGCGGTCATAGTAATTGGTCGCAGCCGCGCTCATAGCTGGATCTCCCGGGCCCGCAGCCGCGTGGTGATGACACCCGCAACGATCGCAATGAAGATGAAGATCAACACAGCCAGTGCCGAGCCCAGCCCAAAGTCCTGCTGCCCGGCCGACACATTGCCAAAGGCCGTGCGATAGAAATAGAGCCCCAGCACGTCGGTCGAGCCAAACGGCGAGCCATCGAGACCACCCATGATATAGGGCAGCTCAAACCAGTTGAACGCGCCGACAAAGAGCAGCGTGAACACGATGGTCGCGCTCGGCGCCACCAGCGGCCACACGATCTTCGTGATTTTCACCCACTCGCTCTCGGTCTCCATGCGCACCGCATCGAGAATTTCGCTCGGGATGCGCTGCATGCCGGCAAGGAAGACGAGCGTCGGAAAACCAACCATATGCCAGGCCTGCGCCACGATAATACTGCCGAGCGCCGTGCCCGATTGCCCGAGCCACGGTTGCGCCAGCCAACCAAGCCCGATCCCCTTTAGCGTGATGTTCACGACGCCAAAGAGCGGGTGGTAAAAGAGCTTGAAGAGATAGGCGACAATGATGGTGGACAGCACTACCGGCAGAAACACCGCAATCCGGTGAAAGCGCGCGCCGGGCAGTTCGCGCCAGAGCGCATAGGCAAGGATGAACCCCAGCCCGTTCTGCAGCACCATCAGCGCGAAAAAGACGATGACATTGTTCTTGAAGGCATTGATCGTCCAGCTCCGATAGGGCTCGACAAACAGCACCGTATAGAAATTTTCGAGGCCGACAAAATCGAGCCGCTTGAGACCCTGCCAATCGAAGAAGGCATAGGCGAAAGCCGAAACAATGGGATAGACGATAAAGAGAGCCACAAAGGCCAGTGGCGGCACGATGAGCGCGGTAATCCAGAGGCCGCGGCCTGTCATCCGAAGTTGGGGCACTTTTAGGGCTCGCTTTTGCGATGGAGCGAGTGGGAATTTACCCCCACCCTTGATCCCTCCCCACGGGGAGGAGGGGGACTCAGGAACCGATATTTAGAACGCCTGACTTCAGACAATCACCGGCGCACCCCCCTTGTGGGGAGGGAATGAGGGTGGGGTTTACGCCCCACCCCCTCAGCGGAGGGAGATCCGCCTTACTTCTTGAACGGCTCGTACCAGGCGGCCAGGCCCGTGGTCAGGGCTTCACCGATGGCTTCCGGAGCGGTTTCGCCGGCAAACAGCTTCTGCATTTCGCCCTGGATCAGCACCGAGCCCGAGGGTTCGCCATAACGGAAGTGGGCGAGCATCAGGTAGGGGATCGAGGACTTGTTGAGGTCGTTGACTTCAGCCAGCAGCGGGTTGTCGAACGTCACGCCCGGAATGGTCGAGATGTTGTTCAGCGTATTGGCGAAAGCCTGGCCGAATTCCTGGCTCGCGAGGTAATTCAGGAACTTTACCGAAGCTTCCTTATTGGCGCCGGCGGCATTGGCTGCATAGCCGCCGTCGAAATAGAGGCCGACGAGCTTGGCATCTTCCGCCGTCTTGCCGGGAGCCGCGAAAACGCCGAGTTCGATATCCGGGTTCTGCGTCTTGAACGTCGCCAGTTCATAGGAACCGCCGATGAACATGCCGGCCATGCCCGAGGAGAACAGCTGCTGGGCCGAGGGGTAGTCGAGGCCGATAAAGCCGTCCGGGAAGTACTCGGCGGCAACGGCGGCCACTTCACCCAGCGCGCCGGTGAAACGGGCATCGGTGAAATCGGCAGTGCCGGCCATCAGCTCGTCATAAAAGGCCTTGCCCATCAGCGAGGAGCCGAGGCCAAAGGTGACGGTTTCGTTCTGCCAGGCGGTCGCGGTGCCATTGGCAAAGGGGATGACGCCGGCATCCTTGAGCTTCTGGGCTGCAGCCTTCAGCTCGTCCCAGGTCTGCGGCTCGGCAATGCCGTTCGCGTCGAACAGGGCCTTGTTGTAGATCACGAGCTGGGTCTGGCTGGCGAAGGGCACGGCATAGGTCGTGCCGTCCGAGCGCATGCTTTCCGCGGCGATCGCCGGGGCAGCGAAATCGGCGAGAGCCGGCACGCTTTCGGTGGTCAGCGCTTCGAGGTAACCGGCCGAAGCAACGTTTTCCATGCCGCCATAGGCACGAACCATCATCACGTCGGGGCCGACACCACCGGCGAGAGCGGTCGACAGAATGGTGTTGTAGTTCGCCGCTTCAAACGTCTCGAACTTGACGGTGATGCCCGGATTGGCCGCTTCGAACGTATCGATAAACGTTTCGTAGGCGGCCCGGTCTTCCTGGCGCCAGCTCCAGAACGTCAGTTCCTGGGCAAAAGCCGGGGCTGCGACGAGCACGGCGCTGAGTGCGGCGCCGATGCGGATCAGATTGGTCTTCATTGTGTTCCCTTCCCTTGAAAACTTCTGGATAGTTTGTCCCGACCCTTTACGAGGTCAGCCGCCGGCCATCCTCGGCGGAAAAGTAATGCGCGGATCCCGGCTCGACCGTCACGGTTACAGCCTCATCAGGCGCAAAGAGATCATTGGGGGTCGTACGCGCCGAGAGCAGCGTGCCATCGGCGAGGCGCGCATAAACATAGGCGTTGTCGCCCAGATATTCGGTATAGACGACCGTGGCCGACAGCCCTTCGCCACTCTGGCCGCGATGCAGTTTTACGGCGTCCGGCCGCAGCCCGAGCTTCAGGTTCTTCGCATCGGGCAGGGCGCCGGTCGCGACCGAACCACCATTTGCAACGCCCAGGCGGTCTCCATCCCGCGCCACATCTACCAGCGTCATGCGCGGCGACCCGATAAAGGTCGCGACAAACGTATTAGCCGGGGTTTCATAGAGTTCGCGCGGCGAACCCACCTGCTCGATGCGGCCGGCATTCATCACCACGATCTTGTCAGCCAGCGTCATGGCTTCGACCTGATCATGGGTCACATAGATCATGGTGCCGCCGATATCGCGGTGCAGTTTCGCGATTTCGAGACGCACATCGGAGCGGAGCGCCGCATCCAAGTTCGACAGCGGCTCATCGAGCAGAAACACATCGGGCTTGCGCACCAGCGCCCGGCCGATGGCAACGCGCTGGCGCTGGCCACCCGAAAGCTCGCGCGGCTTGCGCTTCAGCAGCGCATCGAGCCGCAGCATGCGCGCCGCATCGGCAATGCGTTTTTCGACTTCGTCCTTGGTCAGCCCCATCAGCCGGGCGCCAAAGGCCATGTTCTCGTAAACGTCCATATGCGGGTAGAGCGCATAAGATTGAAAGACCATGGCAATGCCGCGCCGCGAGGGCGGCACATCGTTCATGCGCTGGTCATTGAGGAAAAAGTCGCCGTCCGAAATCGGATCAAGCCCGGCAATCAACCGCAGCAAGGTCGACTTGCCGCAACCCGAGGGACCGACGAAGACGACGAATTCGCGATCCCCGATTTCGAGGTCGATGCCATGGAGCACATCGGTGGTCTTGAAGCGCTTCTTGATGCCGCGCAGCGATAGTCGAGCCAAGATGCCCTCCGCTAATCCCTCGATGCCCCCTCATGAGCACCTTGGGATGGAATACTAAATTCCAAAATTTGATCATGTCAAGAATAGAAAATTACATCAGGACTGTGACAGGTCATATTTTGGTAAGGCTTCGAACTGTCCCGCAGGGCAAATCGCTCCGGTGGAGCGATTTGAAGTGAGAAGGCCATGAGAGCTACGCTCGAATGGCGGGCGGGTAGGGGCTTCCGGCAATAACTACCGCTCTCCCCACCCACTCGGTGTCATTCCCGCGAAAGCGGGAATCTCTGTTTCAATAACCGGGATTCCCGCTTTCGCGGGAATGACTTCGTGGATGGAAACTGAATCTGACCCACCATCGTCACCACCGGCCTTGTCCCGGTGGTCCATGGGATGTCGCAGCAATGGGAATGGTTGTGGGATCTGCCCTAGCCCTCAGGCTTTGAGCACCGTCACCGCCGCCTCGCTGCGGTGGATATAGTCATAAGCATCCGCCTGCCGCCGCAGCAGCAGGATGAACAGCATATCCGTCAGCATCAGCTGCGCATCGCGCGAGGTGATCGCCGAAGAGCGCACCCGTTCCTCGTCTGCCACCGTAAAGAGGCTGATATCGGCAATGTCGAGCAACGGATTGGGCTGCAATCCCGTCACCGACAGCAGCGTTGCCCCACGCTTCTTCGCCAGTTCGGCAATGCGCAGCGTTTCCATGCTCCGCCCCGAATGGGACAGCGCAATGATCAGATCCTGGTCATTCAGCGCCGAGGCATTGGAAATCTGGATATGGCTGTCACTATCGACCAGCACAGTCCGCCCCAGTTTGAGCAGTTTGTACGAAAAATCCCGCGCCACCAGCGAAGACGCGCCGACGCCGGCAAGCTGGATCCGCCGCGCCGACATCAGCGCATCGAGCGCGGAATCGATCGTCGCCTCGGTATTCACCGCCGACGTTTCCCGCATCGAAAGCAGCTTCGAACCGATCAACTTTTGCAGGATCGTCATATAGGAGTCGCTGGCATCGATTGTGCCGTGAATGACCCCGGCCGGCGCATGAAACTCCTGCGCCTTGGCCTTGTTCACATCGAGTTTTAACTGCTGATAGCCCTCATAGCCAAGCTTCTGGCTGAATTTGACCACGCTCGATTGGCTACGCCCGGTCGCTTCGGCCAGGGCCGCCGAGGACATGGTCAGCATCTGTTCGGGATGGTCGAGAATGAACCGGGCGATCTGGCGATCCGCCTGGGTCATGGATTCGATCTTGGCACCGAGAATTTTGAGGATGGACATGTTCTATTCCTCGGGCTGCGCGCTGTCTGTGGAAGGCAAACGCCCTGCCAAAGAACCGCGTCCGCAGGGCGGGACGATAGGGCCTCAAGGGATCAACTGCCATCCCACATCAACAGGAATATTCTATTCCACATTTCATTGACAAGCGGAATATTCGCTTCTAGCATTTTTGCGCGAACAGAGGGGACTACCCATGGCAAAAAGCGCTCTGATGGCGGAGCTGGAAACGCTGGTTTCCGAGGCCCGCAATCCCGATACGGTCGAGATCGATCTCATGTCGACCCGCGAAGTTCTCGCGGCCATGAATCGTGAAGACAACAAGGTCCCTCAAGCCGTCGAAAAGGTTTTGCCCGAAATCACAGAGGCCGTCGACAAGATCGTCGAGGCCTTCCGCCATGGCGGGCGCCTCATCTATATCGGCGCCGGCACCAGCGGGCGCCTGGGCGTTCTCGACGCCTCCGAATGCCCCCCGACCTTTGGCGTACCGCCCGAAATGGTTGTCGGCCTCATCGCCGGCGGCGACCACGCCCTGCGCCACCCCATTGAAGGCGCCGAAGATTCCCCCGAAGAGGGCCGCAAGGACCTTGAGCGCGTCAAACTCGAAGCCCGCGACGTCGTCGTCGGCATCGCCGTTTCCGGCCGCACACCCTATGTCATCGGCGGTCTCGACTATGCCAAGTCCGTCGGCGCCACCACCGTGGCCCTGTCCTGCAATCCCGACAGCACCATTGCCCGCCAAGCCGAAATCGCCATTTCCCCCGTCGTCGGCCCCGAGGCCGTCACCGGCTCGACCCGTTTGAAATCCGGCACGGCGCAAAAACTGGTGCTCAACATGCTGACCACGGCCAGCATGATCCGCATCGGCAAGACCTATCAGAACCTGATGGTCGACCTTTCGGTCTCCAACAAAAAACTCGAAGCCCGCGCCATCCGCATCCTCGTGGAAGTCGCTGGCTGCAGCGCCGACGAAGCCGAACGCCTGCTCGTCACCGCCGGCAACAATGTCAAACTGGCCATCCTCATGGCCCTGACCGGCATGGACCGCCCCACGGCCGAAACCGCCTTGGAAAAATCCGACGGTTTCCTGCGCCGCGCCGCCGGCATTCAGCCTAGGGCTGCTGGCTAAGGCGGGCCGCCGCGCTCGCCGTCACCCCCTCCCATCCTCCCCCGTCTAGGGGGAGGTGCCGTACCGAGTGTGTGGCGCGATCCCGTCAAAAACCACCGTCCCTTCACCTCCCCCTTGATGGGGGAGGTCGGGTGGGGGTGGGGCCGCAAACTCGGTTCTCAGACCCTTATCGCCCTTCCGGCCTCATCAAACAGATGCACCTGCCCAGCCGGCAGTCCGATATGCATCTGCTGGTGCAATTCCAGCTCCGGTGCCCCATCGAGCTTGATCGTCACCGTCTCACCATCGGGCAGCTCGACATAGGCCAGCGCATATTCCCCGAACTGTTCGATCACGGCCAAAGTCCCGCTCAGGTGCGCCGTTTCCGGGCTCGCCAGCTCCATATGCTCCGGTCGTGCCCCGATCGTTCGCACTTTCGCCAGATCGGTGCCCCCAAGTGCTAACAGTCTGTTACCCGGAAGCCGCAAGCCGCCAGCCTCGGGTGTCACCGGAACAAAGTTCATCCGCTGGCTGGCAATGAACCCGGCGACAAAGGTATTCACCGGATTGCGATAAAGCTCCAGCGGCGTGCCCACTTGCTCGATCACCCCTGAATTGAGCACCACGATCCTATCCGCCAGCGTCATGGCTTCAACTTGGTCGTGCGTCACGTAAATCATTGTCGCGTCAAGCGTATCGTGCAGTTTGGCAATCTCTACCCGCGTCTGCGCCCGCAAGGACGCATCGAGATTGCTCAGCGGCTCATCGAACAAAAACACCTTTGGATTGCGCACGATCGCCCGCCCGATAGCTACGCGCTGGCGCTGCCCACCGGACAAGGCTTTCGGCATGCGATCGAGATAGGGATCGATCTGCAGGATGCGCGCAGCCTCCCTAACCCGTTGATCCACCTCTTCTTTCGGCGTCTTCTGCAGCTTCAGGCCAAAGGCCATGTTGTCATAAACGCTCATATGCGGATAAAGCGCATAAGACTGAAACACCATGGCGATGCCACGCTGGGGCGAGGGCACGTCATTGACCACCCTCCCGCCAATCGAAATGTCGCCGCCCGATATGGGCTCAAGCCCGGCAATCATGCGCAAAAGCGTCGATTTCCCGCAGCCCGAAGGCCCGACGAACACCACGAATTCCCCGCTCTTGATGTCGAGATCGACCCCATGGACCACCTCGAGCGATCCATAGGACTTTCGGACTTGCCGCAGCGTGACATCGGCCATGAATGCCTCCTCAGACTTCTACCAGGAGCGTAACGATCTCGAAGGGCCGCAGGCTCAAGGTGACGCTATTGTCCTTGATTTCCAACGGCTTGCTCGCACCCTCTTCCATCAGGTTGACCGTCCGGACTTTGTTGACCTTCACGCCAAACGAGATCGTCGTCTCGGCGCGAATATTGGCGTGCTCGAAGACGCGCAGCACCACTTCGTCCGATTTTTCGGCCTTTTTCACCGTCTCGATAGTGACGTTATCCCCGCTCACCTGCGCCAGGCTAAACTGTCCAAAGTCTTTGGCAGCCTGCGCCTGGGGAGAAGTGGAACCGATGACCGCAACCGGATTGTTGAAGCGTTCCGCCGCACGATGCACCTGCGCCAGATCGGCAACGCCTTCATGGACAAACAGCGCATAGCGAATGCGATGTTCGCCAAGATCGGCGTCCGGGCTCGGGAAAGTCGAGCCACGCACCAGCGTTAGGCGTACCGATTGCTCATGGCAATCATAGGCATATTTGCTGTCATTGATCAGCGCCGCACCGAAATCGGCCTCCGAAATATCCACCCAGCGATGCATCGATGCCTCGAACCGCGCGCGGTCCCAAGTGGTGTTGCGATGCGTCGGGCGCTTGACGTGGCCGAACTGAATTTCCGAGCGGATTTCGGAAATGTTGAGGTCGAACGGGAACTGCGCCTTGATGACCTGCTGCCGCTCCTGCCAGTCGATAAAGGTGTCGAACTCCACCTGACGCGCACCCGCAGCCAGCGAAATCACCTGTACGATCAGTGACTTCTGGTACTTACGCTCGACCCGGATCGCAGCACGATGCGGGCCGGTTTCGACCACGGAAATCTTCGTCGGGCTATCGGCCAGCGGCCAGAACTGCTCTTCGAAGTAGCGGTCGATATCCCAGGCATCCCACTCCATCGGCTTGTCTTCATAGGCGATCAGCCGATTGGCCGCCTTGCCCGGCGCCAGCACTTCGCGCTGCCGCGTCTTGTCAAAGACCGAGGTGATTTCGCCCGCCTTGTCGAAGCTCACCTTGATCAACTCGTTCTCAAGATGCTTTTCGGAAACTGACAGCGTGCTCTTGGCGGCCGGAGCCGAAGACACAACCTGCGCCGCCGTCCAGCCAAGCGCCGCGATATTGCCAACCGGCGCGACATTTTCAGTCGTGCCATCGGCCCGCGTAGTCTTCTGGATCGGCGCCGTGCCGCCGGCAGTAGCAAGCCCATTGCCCGCGCCAACATTGCCGAGGCTGACCAGTTCCGCCCGGTTCTGGCTGGTGAAATTGAGCACACGAAGCTGATCGGCACCGGGCTTCGCAAAAGCCTGCGCCGCCGCATGCCACGGCCCATTCTGGGAACTCAGCGTCGAGAAAATCCGCCCATATTCGTTGTCGCTATCGACATAGACCTCAGGAATGGACGTGCCCGGCAGGATGTCGTGGAACTGGTTTATGAGAACCAGTTCCCAGAATTCAGCCAATGTTTCAGTGGGATAGGCATGCCCCGCCTGGCTCAGCGCCATGGCGCCCAGGAACTCAAGCTCGCGCAAACGCCGCTCGGCATTGCGATTGTTGGCCTTGTTCTTGGCGACCGATGTCAGCGTACCGCGGTGGTACTGCAGGTAAAGTTCGCCATTCCATGTCGGGAACTTTGCCGGATTGGCATCCATCGCCTTGCCGAGGCGATCGAGGAACGGAACGATGCCCTCAAGCTTCACCTTGGGCGCGCCGGGAATACCGCGCTCCAGACGCGTGCCGCGCTCGATCATGGCGCGGGTCGGCCCGCCGCCACCGTCACCATAACCGTAGGACATGACGACTTCATTGTAGGCGGCCTTGGGCTCATAGCGCTTCCACGCACCCATCGTCTCGGAGACCGAGAGGTCGCCATTGTAGGTCGTGAAAATCTGCTCGCTGTCATACTTCTGGGCAGTGATCAGCTGCGCCTTGGTCACCGTCCCGTCGATGCCACGCCAGAAGAACGTGTCATAGGGATGCCGGTCGGTGTCGTTCCAAGAGAGCTTCGACGTCACAAAATATTCGAGCCCGGATTTCTCCATGATCTGCGGCAGGTTGGCCGAATAACCAAAAGTATCCGGCAGCCACACCGTCTTCGGCGTCACCTTGAAATGCTCGATATGGAATTTGCGCCCGCGCATGATCTGGCGCACCAGCGATTCACCCGAGGCGATATTGACGTCCGGCTCCACCCACATGGCGCCTTCAATCTCGAACTGCCCGGATTTGACCTTCTTGAGCATGCGCTCCCAGATTTCGGGATAGTCCCGCTTCACGAAGTCGAAGAGCACCGACTGGTTGTACATGAAGACAAACTGCGGATACTCCTCCATCAGGTTGAGCACCGTGGCAAAGCTGCGCCCGGTCTTGTCGCGCGTATGCATCACGCGCCAGAGCCAACCGACGTCGAGGTGGGTCGAACCGACAGCCGTAATCTGCGGCTGCACTTCTGTATCGACGAGATCGTAGATTTCTTTTGCGATTTTCTCTGCCGCAGGCAGGCCGGCCTCGAAGGCATCCGTGTGCCCATCACGCCGATCCAGCACCCGCAGTGCGCGCTCGACAATATTGAGAATAGCCTGTCGCCGCGGATCGTTTTGATAGAGTCGCACCGCCACATCGAGCGGGGTCTGCAGGTCATAATAGAGCTTTTCGGCGCGCTCATTGCGCACGAAGAAATCGACCTCGAACCCAACCAGCGGTCGGTCAAAAAATGTAAAAGCGTTGACCAGAATGACGTGCTTGTTGCCCGGCTTGGCATTGCGCTCGATGACAAGTTCGGTGTGATTGCCATCCAGCGCCTGGGCGATCTTGCCATCGAGATAGGCGAGACATTGAGGATCGGTCGAGCCGGGCCGGTCCTGCCACTGGCTGGTGAAGTGCGCGACAAACACCTTGCCCTTGGCTTCCTCGGGCACCGTGATTTCGGCGGCAAACCATGTGTGTTCCTGGTGCTTGGCCCAGACGGTGTGGCGGCCGAATTCTTCCCAAGTCTTCCAGTCGGCCTTCAGCGCCTCCGCAGCCGTAAACCCATCGGCGCGTTGCACATGCCACTGGAACGGCACATTGGCGATCGGCGTGCGGATCTTCGCTTCGAGATCCTTGCAGAGACGGAGGAGCTTTCCTTCCATCTTGAGGTCGTCGTCGAGAAGACCAAGTTTGGTAGATTGGGGATTGGAATAGGTCATCCTTTGACTCCGACACCGGCGAACCCTGTGTTCATGTTCCGCCGCAACAAGAAATAGACGCCGATCGCCGGCGCAGCGTAGAGAATGGAAAAGGCCGTGAGGAAGCCATAGTTGATGGCGCCCTGCTGCCCGAAGGCGGCGTAAAGCCCCACCGACATTGGGAAAGCATCCTGCACGCGCGCAAAGATCAGCGGCAGCAGGAACTCGTTCCAGGCTCCGGTGAAACTGAAGAACCAGACCACGGCGATCCCGGCCCGCGACATGGGCAACACGATTTTCGTGACAATCTGAATAAGGCTGGCGCCTTCCACATAGGCCGCCTCCTCAAGTTCGATCGGCACGGTATCGAAGAAGTTTTTCAGCAGCAGCAGCGTGAACGGCAGGTTCAAAATCGTCAGCGCCACGATGACGCCAAGCTGGTTCAAGAGCCCCGAGCGCTGCGCCGCAAAATAGAGCGGCACCAGCACGCCGGCCGAAGGCAGCATGCGCAAGAGCACCAGCGTCCACAAAAAGGCATTGCGACCGGGAATCCTGAGGCGCGACAGTGGATAGGCCGCCGAAATACCAACGATGACGGACAGCGTCGCCGTGCCCGCCGCTATGATGATGGAATTGAGAAACTGCCGCCCGGCATTGCCGCTGACGGCAAGCCCGAAATTGTCAAAGCCAAAAGCCCTGGGAATTTCGAGCTGCCCCGTCGAGAGCGGATTGAAGGCGTTGAGAACAAGCCAGGAAAACGGGCTCACCCAGATGACTGCCATGAAAGCCAGGGCAATTGCGGTCAGGCGGGAAGGCTGGTTTTCCATTATTTGGGCTCCCGCAACATGCGCAGATAGAAGAGCGAAAGCACGCCGACGATGAGCAACATGGCGACCGAAATGGCCGAGCCAAAGCCGAGATTACCGCGCGAAAAGCTCTGATTGTAGAGAAAGACCGCCAGCGTTTCCGTCTGCCGCCCCGGCCCGCCGCCGGTCATGGCGAAGATCAGCGGGAAGTAGGTAAAGGTCCAGATGGTGATGAAGAGCATGTTGGTGGCGATATGCGGCCGAATGATCGGCAATTGCACCAGCCACACGCGCTGGAACGGCGTCGCGCCATCGACTTTTGCAGCCTCCACCACTTCGCGCGATACGGAGTCGAGCGCTGCCGAAAACAGCAGATACGACCAGGCCGTGCCCTTCCACACATTGGCGATGGTGACGATGGGCAGGGCGTAGTCGTTGATGAAGTTGATCGGCTTGAAGCCAAACGGCACGACGAAAAGCTGATTGATCAACCCAGTCTGGCTGGTCGTCGCCGACCACAGAAACGCGGCCACGATATCGGGCAGCAGCCAGCCGAGCATGATGCAGACTTCCACCACGCCGCGAATACTCGATTGCGTGCCGCGAAGGGTTGCTGCGAGCAAAAAGCCCAGCACCGACTGCCCGACAATGGCCGAGAAAAACACGAAAATAACGGTGGTCCAGAGCGATTCCAGAAACCCGCGCCGGGTAAACAGCCGCTCGAAATTCTCAAACCCCACCCAGCTCCATTCAACGCTCTTTTTCCCCACCAGCGCCAGGTCGGTAAAGGAAAAGGCAAAGGCCCAGGCGGTGAAGTAAAGCAGGGCCCCGATCAGGAGAATGGCTGGCAACATGCCAAGCGCCAGGACGAAGAGATTGCCGGTAAGCCAAGGATTGGCCTGGTTTTTCATGGGCTTTCTCGCTTGGGCGGTCGGCAGGCCAACACGCATCCACAAACTCGGTGTCATCCCCGCGAAAGCGGGGGATCTCGCTTCGGGAAGGAGATTCCCGCCTTCGCGGGAATGACGCGGGAGACAATCAAAAACTCCCGTCGCGACGGCACCCGGAGGACATTTCGGGCGCCGCCGCGTCGGGAGGTTTGCTTATTCGTAGGTGATGACGTTCTCTTCGCCGAACTCATCCACCAGGGCATTGTGGTAGGTCTCGATCGCTTCTTCGACCGACACACCATCCAGAAGATCGGATGTTGCCTGCTGGATCAGGGCCGAAACCGTCTGATAGCCCGGAATAGTGTCGCGGCCGGTCGTATCAGCGGCAAGGCCCGTGGCCTCGGCGAGGAAGGGGTCGGCCGTATATTCCGCAGACTCGGAAATGTCGGTGCGCACACCCATGCGATGGTTGGCGAGCGTCCAGGCCTTGAAATTCTCCTCGTCAAAGATCGTGGTCAGGAGCTTGAAGGCGGTTTCCTTGTCGGCGGCGTTGGCATTGATGCCGAGGGTCCAGCCACCCGAGATATTGGTCGTGGCCTTGGTGCCCGGTTCGCCAGAACCCGGCCATGGTGTCCAGCCGACCTGGGCGTCGCGTTCCTCGCGGCTCGGCGGATTGTTGCAATCCCAGAGGCACGCATCTTCCCAGGAGCCGGAGGCGAGAATACCGAGCTGGTCATTGGCGAGCGCCGCACGCACCGCCGCGCCGATATCGGTCGCGTAGTTGAGGTCGGCAGGGTTCAGTTCCTGGGCGACATAGACCTGGTGATAGAGGTCGAAGACGCGGCGCAGGGCCGGGCTGTCGCCGATCCACTGATTGGTGTCGCGCTTGAGGAGACGATTGCGATCTCCCTCGGGCACGTCGGCACCGAGCAGCGCCATATAGACGCCCTGCATGGTGGCTGCTTCCGCCTGCTTGGTGCCGGCCGGCAGCTGGAACGGATATTGTACCCCGGCTTCCTTGAGCTTGGTCGCAGCATCGAGAATGTCGGCCCAGTTCTTGGGCGCCCATGGCGTGGCGATACCGGCCTTTTCAAAGTTGCTGAGATCATACCAGAGCATGCGCACATCGGTGTCGGTGGGGAGGGCATAGACCTCACCCTGATAGGACGCGACTTCTAAGAGGCCCTGCAGATAGTACTGGAACTGGTCCCAGCCGGCCAATTGGGCGCCGAGCGGCTCGAGATAACCGGCGGCGGCGAGTTCGCTGACCATAAAGCTGTCGATCAGGTTGACGTCGGCGGCGGTGCCGGCGCTGAGATCGAGCGCGATACGCTGATCATAGCCCTGGCCGGGCAGCTTGATGGCGTTGACGGTTTCGCCCGTCTCCGCTTCGAATTTCTCGATGCCCGATTCGATCAGGGCAGCGAAGGATTCCATATACATAATAGAGACTTCGGCGCGTGCCGGAATGGTGGCGGCTGCCATTAGCGATATGGCGGCGACCGTCGTCAGAAAGCCAGTTCTGAGCATCAACTCCTCCTCTGCTGCTCCTGCCGCTTATCGGTGCGGCATTGCCCGGGACCTCCTTATCCCGAACGCAGGAACGTAATCACATGTGATGCAACGTTGCAATTCCAAATCCGTTTTCGTCATCAATGCTGACATATCCAAATTTTTATCGTTTTATTTCAATGTCGTTACAAAGTTTGCATCGATTTCATCACGCCCATGAATCTCTAAAACGTTGCAAAAATTTCGCATTGGTTTGAGCGCGAGCCCGTGTAAAATCGGGGCGGGGAAAGCAATGAGCAGCAAGACGACGACAAACAATATGGCCAGTGGCACCAGGCGCGTGACGCTCAAGACCATCGCCGAGATGACTGGTCTCAGCCTTTCCACCGTTTCGCTGTCTCTAAGGGGCGGCACGACCCTCAAGCAGGAAACCCGCGACAAGGTCAAAGAAGCCGCCAAGGCGCTCGGCTATGTGCCCGATCGCGCCGGCGTGCGCCTGCGCACCGGCAAGACCAATGTCATTGCCCTGGTGCTCGACGGGTCCGAGGATTCCATCGATTTTGCCCGCAATATGATCCAGGGCATTGGCCATGCCATTGCCGGCACGCGCTATCACCTGACGGTGATCCCGGAATTCGAGCGGCACAACAGCACCGAGACGATCAATTACATACTCTCCAATCGCACCGCCGATGGGGTGATCATCACCCATACCGGCCCGCGCGATCCGCGCGTGCAAATGATGATCGATGCCGACTTCCCCTTTGTCAGCCACGGGCGCACCGAGTTCTATACGCCCCACGCCTATCACGACTTCCATTCCGAGGATTTTGCCGCGCTTGCCGTAAGACGCCTCGCCGGCAAGGGCTGCCGCGACATCATGCTTGTCATCGGCGATGACAGCACCACCAATTACCACAACATCGTCACCTCCTATCGCAAGGAGGCCGCCCGCGCTGGCATCGAGGCGCGCGTGCTCGAAGGCACGGCAAAACTGAGCCCCGCCGAAATGCGGAGCGTCGGCATGGAGCTCGCAGCCGATCCCAATCGCCCCGATGGCATCATTTCCGACAGCGAAATGCGCACCATTGCCCTGGTGGGTGGCCTCACCGAAGGCGGGGTCACCCTCGGGCGTGAGGTGCAACTGATCTACAAGCAGACTTCTGGCATTCTGCCCACACTCTTCCCGCAGATGGACAGCATTCGCGAGGATGTCTTTGCCGCCGGCGGCGAACTGACCCGCCTGCTTCTGCGCCGCATCGACGGCGACCCGGTCAAGCAATTGCAGACCCTGGCGGAGCCCCAGCCGCATTGGCGCAGCGGCTAAGGCGGCAAACGCCGAACCATCCCCGCCGTCGTCACCACCGGGCTTGTCCCGGTGGTCCATGCCATCCGCAGGGTGGCAGGCCGCGCCAAGATGGATTGCCGGGACAAGCCCGGCAATGACGGCGGATAGGAGAGGTGATGTCCTAGGCCCTAGCCCGTGCCAGCGCGGCCTTCATCTTGACCGTATGGTTGAGCGCATAGGCAAGCCCGATCTGGATCGACAGCCCCACCACCAGGATCGCCGCATCCGTCAGCGCGCTTTCCGGCACCCCAGCCTTCACCGCCTGGAAGAACAGGCTCAGCGCCGTGCCCGTCGCAAACACTGCCAGACCCTGCCGTCCCATGGCGCGCAGCGGTGAAACCCAGCGCGAAGCGGCAATCGCCTGCATGCTCGGAATCGAAGCCAGCACATAGAAGAGGCACAGCGCATGCAGCAGCCGCGGCAAGGACAAAAAGGTCTTGTCGAAGGAGTGGATATGGAACGGCGCGCCGATCTGCCAGAGCCAGCGCAAGACGCCATTGCCCATGGCGCCAACCGGCTGCACCTTCATCCACAGGAGCGAGAGGATGACAAAGCCCAGCGCGAGCAGAAAGGCCACCGGGTGCGCCGGAAAAGCGCGCTTGCCGAGCTTCATGCCCATGCCGGCCACAAGGCCCAGCACGAACATCAGCTGCCAGGAGAATGGATTGAAGAACCAGCCGCCCGAATTGGGGTAATTCGGGAAGTTGAGCCGCAACGTACCCGCCAGCACCCAGAGCAGCACCGACCCGGCCACCAGCCAATAGGGCTTTTTGAGCCCAGCCACGATCAGCGCCGGCGTCAGGAGCAGGAAGGTCAGGTAGAGCGGCAGGATATTGAGATAGCCGAACTGATGCGTCAGCAGCGGAATGCCAATCAGCACCTCCAGCGGCTTCTGTGCCAGCGCCTTCAGATTATTGGTCGTCAGCAGCTCATAGAGCCCAAAAAAGTGCGCCGCCGCGGCAAAGGTGCCGAGGAAAATGAAGGTCAGCGTCAGGTGCACGAAATAGAGTTGTCTGGCGCGTGCCCAGGGCCGCGCCACGGCGAGCCAAAGCGGCACCTTCTTCAAAAACGCGCCCGAATAGGCCAGACCCGCCGCCACGCCCGACATGAAGACAAAAGCCTCAGCCGCATCGGAAAAACCGAAATTGCGATTGGTAAAAGCCTCGAACACGGTTCCCGGCACGTGATTGATGAAAATCATCACCAGCGCCAGCCCGCGGAACATGTCGAGCCGCTCGTCGCGCCCGCCGGGGGGCAGCGGAGCAGGACCCGCTGCAATAGCACGCAGGCCCGGGATACGATCCCAGACGGTCGGCTTGCGCTCAAGCATGGGCGGCGACTTCAGCAAAGCCCATTGTCACCACCGGCTCGGTGGCGCGCCAGCTCGCGAGAATGGCATTGGCTTCAACAATGATCGGGCTCGGCGCCCGCTCATTGGCGGTCGAGAACAGCCAGGTGCTGACCGGCCGGTCGCTGCCGCGCGCCGTGGCCCAGATGACAAGGGGCGCCAGCAGGGCAGGGCCCGCCACCGGCAATAGCCAGGGCAGGAAAGCCGGACCGGCATAGGCCATGAAAACCAAAGCGGCGAGCGCGGCCAGCACGATCCACCAGCTGGCCGAAAAAGCCGTCTTCAGCGGCACGGCCTTGGCGTCGCGCTCGGTCGCCGGCCAGCCGCCATCCATGCCGAAAAGAATCTGGAACACGGCGCGGCTCTGAAAACCGAGCAGCACCGGCGCCATGATGGTCGAGATGACGATTTCGCTCAAAACCGAGGGAATGATGCGCCAGCCACCGAACGCGCTATTGGTGCCATCAATGGCGCCGCGCAGGGCAATGGCAAATTTGGGCAGCAGCAGCGTCGTCAACACGCCAATGCCGATGATCCACGGCGTCGCGCCCCAGCGGTCCCCGCCACTATCGGGAATAAGGCTCGAAAGCAGGCTCGCCGCCATCAGCAGCAGCCAGAGCGGCGAGGCGAGATAGGCCATGATGCCCTGGACGAAGGTAAACCGGCTCCAGAATTTCAGGCCCGGGGCCGCGATCAGTCGGCGATGCTGCAGATTGCCCTGGCACCAGCGCCGGTCACGCTTGGCATATTCGATAAGGTTTTCCGGACCCTGTTCGAAGGAACCAGCCAGCTCGGGATCAACTTCCACTTTCCAGCCGCCACGGGCCAGAAGGGCCGCCTCGACATAGTCGTGGCTCAAGATATGCCCGCCATAGGGCGGTTTTCCCGACAGCACCGGCAGGCCGCAGCACGAGGCAAAGGCGCGCACACGCACAATGGCATTATGCCCCCAATAGGGCCCGTCCTCGCCCTGCAACAGAGCAGCGCCCCGCGCAAAATAGCGCGAAAAATAGGCCGAGGAGTAAGCCATCATCCGCCCGAACAGGGTTCGCGCGGCGATCACCACCGGCACGGTCTGCAACAGGCCAAGTCGCGGATCGGTATCCATGCGCCGCACCATGGCCAGCATGGTGTCGGCTTCCATCAGGCTATCGGCATCGAGAATGATGGCATAGTCATAGGCCGCGCCCGAGCGGGCGATGAAGTCTTCGATATTGCCGGCCTTGCGACCGACATTGCGCTCGCGGCGGCGATAGAAAATCCGCCCCGGCGCTTCCGGCTCGACGATCAGCCGCTCGAATTCGCTCGCCTCTTCGGCCGCAACCTCAAGCGAGGTCGTGTCCGAAAGGATGGCGAAATGAAAATGCTCGCCAAGGCCCTTGGCGACGATCTGCCGGTTCATCGCGGCGATGCGGGCAAAGGTCTCGACCGGATCTTCATTGTAGATCGGCACCAGAATGGCCGTCTTGCCCTCGGGCCGTGTCAGGTCGGGCAGGCGCCGCGACCTTGGCGAGAGCGCACCAAGCAGGCCGATCGTGCCGCCCCAGACCAGCCAGAAGCCGGTCAGGACGAGCAGGATCGTGCGCACCCAGTCGAGAAAAACCGGGCGATTGCCCCCGATCAGGTCGAGAAAGGCAGTGCCGGCGGTCAGGCTCACGGCCGCGGCGAAGCCCAGCGTGAGCAGCCGCAGCCACCCAGCCCGCCCCGTGGTTAGCCGATTACCCATTCACCAGTCCTAGTTGCGCTGCCAGACGAGGAAGAAGGCCTTGAAGAAGCCGCCAAAGGCCGAGCCGCGCTCAAGCGTCTGCTTGGGCATGGCGAGCGGGGCATTGGGAAGGCCGTCTATGGGCTGAAAGGGCTGGTGCTTCATGCAACTTCTCCGCGCCACTGATAAAGCCAGGCTTCCGTCAGCGGTTCGCCGCCGGAACCAATGCTGGCCCGCAGCTCGATAAGGTTCTGACCTTGGGTCTCGACATCGAGGACCAGGCGCCAAAGTCCATTGGCGTCGATCTGCGAGAAGGTCGACGATGTAATTTCACCGGCCGATGCCTTGGCATCGACTTCAAAAATCGTGTCCGGCGACAGGTCCGCGAGACGCCCGCCATCGAAGTCGATGACGAATTTCCGCAGGGTTGCCGCGTTTTCGACGCCGGAGACGCCACCCTGGCCAATGCGGGTTTCCACCACATGCGCCAGCTCGGCATTCTCCTTGGGAACGAGGTCACCCCAGATCAGGCGATAGCCATATTCGCGTTCCTGGCCGGCCTTGGGGGCTTCGTTCGGAATCCAGAACGCGGCGATGTTGTCATCGGTTTCCGACTTGGCCGGAATTTCGATGAGACGCACCTGGCCCTGGCCCCAATTGCCGGTCGGTTCGACCCGCATGGAGGGGCGGCGCTCGTAATGCGCGCCGGCATCCTGGTAGTCGTCAAAATTGCGATTGCGCTGATAAAGGCCAAAGGCGCGCACATTGGCATCCCAGAAGAAGGAATTGCCCAGCTGCGGCGTATTGTTGAGCTGGCGCCATTGCGGCAGCCCGGCCTCGGGTTCGAAGACGAGACCAGAGCAATCGTGCACCTGCGGTCTGAAATCGTCGAACTGGTGGCGATTGGTTTCGGCAAAGAGGAACATCGAGGTCAAAGGCGCAATGCCGATTTCCCCGATATCGCTGCGGAAATAGAGCCGCGCGGTGACATCCATCACCGTTTCCTGCTGCTCCTGGTTCGCAGGCGAAATCAGGAAGCGATAGGCGCCGGTCACGCTCGGGCTTTCAAGCGCGGCATAGACCGTCAGTGGGCCGTCGCCAGTGGGGCGCTCGACATAAAACTCGGAAAAGCGCGGAAACTCTTCCGGGCCTTCGCGCCAGGAATTGATGAGCAGGCCTCGCGCGCTCGACCCATAGATATTGCCGCGGCCAAGGGCACGGAAATAGCTGGCACCCAGGAACGCGACCAGTTCGTCGGCGAGATCGGGCGTATTGAGCGGATAGTTGATGCGGAAGCCGGCAATGCCCGGAAATTCAGCAGTCTCGATCGTCTTGCGCTCTTCATCATCGTCGAAGTGATAGATGAAGTCTTCGCTGTCGAAGGCGAAGGGATGCGCGTCGCCATCGGTGATTTCATAGACCGAGACGGTTTCCTTGAAGAGCCAGCCGGGCGGAAAGGCCTGGATCTGAAAACCGTGACCGTCCCCGCGCCAGCGCGCCTTGTCCGTATTGAACTGGACGCGGCGATAGCCGTCATAGTTGAGGCCTGTATAGACCTCGGAGTCGATGAGGACGGGGCTCTGATAGGGCTGAGCCGCCAGATCCTTCATGCGCTGGGAGAAGCTGTCATAGTCGAACGCGCCCGACATGGGCTCGATCGCAAAGACAGCCTGGGTCAGCGATGTTGAAGACAAAAGGGCGATGGAAGCGGCGGCGCCGGAGAGAAAGGCGCGGCGAGACAGTCGATTATTTGGGGCGGTGAGCATTTGTGACGCTTGTTGTTCTTCGCTATCCATCAATTTCCGGCAACGTCGCCAAGCCGGTAAAGTTGTCGCATGGCGGGCATGCAGCAAACGCATGGCGCAATGCTGCCTAAAAACCGCCTTGAAACCGTCTTCACCGTCTCGTGATGAGCAGGCCGGGGTCTCGCTAAGGGGCAAATGGGGCGAAAGACTGGCGCATGAAGAAAACGTTAAAAAACTGTCATATGACGGAAAAGAAAAACCCCGGAAGTCAGTGACTTCCGGGGTGCGGGGCGCGATTTGTCGCAGCTCAGGAGGGGAGCTGGTTCACGCTTCCCGGGTTCTCTTGGTGCTTCACGAGACCACGAACGGTCCTGAAAATGGCGACGCTCCAGATCAGCAGGGTCACGACACCGAAGACTGCAGCCACCGGCCGGCCAAAAAAGCCGAGAAGGTTGCCGTCGGCGATCATCATCGAGGTGGTGAAGTTGGTTTCCACCAGCGGACCCAGCACGATGCCCAGGATGATGGGGGCAATGGCGATCATGCGTGCCTCGAGCACATAAGCGACGATCCCCGCCCCCAGCATCAGCCAGACGCCGAACATGGAATTGTTGATTGAATAGGAGCCGACGATGCAGAAGAGCAGGATGGCGGCATTGAGTAGCGCCCTCGGCACTTCAAAAATCCAGCGGGCCGATTTCGCGGCCACCCAACCGAGCGGCAGCATCAGGATGTTGGCGATCGCAAAGACGATCATCACCGCATAGAAATTTTCCGGGTGCAGCGTCATCAGCGTCGGCCCGGGATCGAGCCCCTTCATCACCAGGACGCCCACGGCAATGGCGGTCACTGCGTCGCCCGGAATGCCGAACACCATGGCCGGGATCCAGGACGCGCTGAGCGCCGCATTATTGGTGGCGCCGGCTTCCACGAGCCCTTCAGGATGCCCCTTGCCGAATTTTTCCGGCTCTTTGGACGTGCGCTTGGCCAGCGAATAGGTGATCCAGGCCGCCAGATCGCCGCCAACGCCGGGCAGGGCGCCCAGGAGCGAGCCGATGATCGAGCCGCGCACCTGGTTCTTGCGATACTTCCACAGCGCCCCCAGCGTGCCTTCGAAGGGGTTCTTGAGGTTGATCTGGGGCACTTCGGCCATGGCGCGGCGGCCGGCGCGCATCACTTCGGACACGGCGAACATACCGATCATGATCGGGATGAAGCTGATGCCACCCATTAGTTCGATATTGCCAAAGGTAAAGCGCGGCGTCGCCGTCAGCGGGTCCATGCCCACCTGGGCGATGAAGAGGCCGAGCAGCAATGCCAGCGCGCCTTTTACCAGGCCACCCGAAGAAATGAGGGCGGCGCAGGAGAGGCCGAGCACGGCCAGCCAGAAATATTCAAAACTCGAAAAGCCCAGCGCAGCCTTTGCCAGCATGGGTGCGGTAAAGAGCAGGAACAGGAAGCCGAAAAGACCGCCCAGCACTGAGCCAACGACGCCGATGCCGATGGCCAGGCCCGCCTTGCCGTTCTGGGCGAGGCGATAGGAATCTTCCACATAGGCGGCGGATGCCGGCGTGCCGGGAATGCGCAGCAGCGTGCCCGGCAGGTCGCCCGCGGTAATCGCCATGGCGGTGCACGAGATGATCGCGGCAATGGCCGGAATGGGCGCCATATAGAAGGTGACGGGCACCAAGAGCGCCGTCGCCATGGTGGCGGTCAGCCCCGGAATGGCGCCGACAAACAGGCCGAAGACGGCGGCGAGGAAAATGGTGATCAGCGTTTCGGCATTGAAGACAAGGCCGACGGCAAGAGCGAATGCGTCCATGATCTCTATCCCAGGATGCCGCGAGGAAGGGGAACCCGGAAGCCCGACATGAACAGGTAGTAGATGCCTGCCGAGGCGATGGGACTGAAGATGATGGCGGGGAGCCACTTGCCGCCGCTCATCAGCACGATCACCACCGAGAAGATGGTGCCGGCAACGAGGAAGCCGAGATAGGGCATGGCCAGGGTCGTCACCGCGAGGGCGACGACAATGCCCACGGCAAACCAGGTGACGAGCGGCTGGGCCTCGTCCTCGGGCGTATCGCGCACGATCCAGCCCTGGATGGTGAGCGCCACGCCCATGATGGCCATGCCGGCGCCGACGATCGAGGGGAAGAGGCCGGGGCCTACATTCATGCCGGGCAGGGCCTGCATGGTGAGCGCCTGCTGCAGGATTGCAGCGCCGCCCAGTGCAAAGACCACGCCCAGCGCGCTATCCATTGGAAATGACTGCCTCATGCGCTCCTCCTAAAAGCACTGGACCTGGGGCGCAGCTGTTCGGGGCAGAGCCGCCGCGCCAAGAGAAAAACCAGAGCGCCTGATCCCTTGAGGGACTTGGGATCATTCGCGCTCTGGAGAAATGACGGCCGGAGGTGCATTCCGGCCGTCGGGGCAAGCAAAGTGCTTACTTGGCGAGGCCCACGGCCTGCAGCGCCTTGCCGATGGATGCGTCGGCTTCGCTGAGGAAGGCTTCAAAACCAGCCGCATCGCGATAGTCGATGCCGAAATTGCGCTGGGCCATGAAGTCCTTGAATTCCTGCGAATTGACGACCTTTTCCATGGCTTCGACGAGGCGCGCCTTGACGTCTTCCGGCAGGCCCTTGGGAGCGGCGATACCGCGCCATGCATAGGCGGCCCACTTGTTCCCCAGAGCTTCTTCGGCGGTGGGCACGTCGGGGGCGGCGGTAGCGCGCTCATTGGCGGCAACGATCAGCGGCTTGACTTCACCGGCATCAACCATCGGACGCGCGTCCGGCATGGTGGTGGTCACGACGCTGATGGCGCCGGAAGCTAGAAGCTGCAGGCTGGCCGAAGCGCCTTCCGAGGGCACCCAGGGGGCGGCAGCCGGGTCGATGTCATTGGTCACGAGCACGCCGGCCCAGCCCAGATGCGCCATGCCGCCGAGATTGGCGCCCGATGCCTTTACCGAACCGGGATTGGCGCGGATTTCGGACAGCAGGTCTTCGATCGAGGGGCCATCGGCGCGCACGAACACGGCTTCCGGATCGGCGTTGAACAGCGCGATCGGCTCGTAGTTCGAGTAGTTGAGCGGCGACACGCCGGTCCAGTGATACATGGACAATTCGGTGGTGATCACGCCCAGTGTGTAGCCATCGGGCGGCGAGTAGGAAATTTCGGTGTGGCCGACAATGCCGCCGCCGCCGGTGCGGTTGATGACGTTGATCGGCTGGCCGAGTTCCTTTTCGAGCAGGGTCGCGATGATGCGGCCCGTTGCGTCGGTGCCGCCGCCGGCAGCCCACGGCACGATCAGGTTGATGGCATGGTCAGGATATTGCGCGGCCGCCGGGGCGATTGCCAGGACCGAGAGCGCCAGGGCGCCAGCGAGCGTCTTCAAATGGGTCATTTCTGTCCTCCCAGGTGAGTCGGGTGTTCCGACATACGAACATTGCTTGCCGTATTGCAAACTTCTGTACCACATTCCGGAACTAACATGTCAACTCCCTGCCCCAAAAATGTGCATTTGCACGGTACGTGGCCCAAATATGTTGACATGACAGCGCGATCACCTCTATCAAATGTAGGAATGATGTTCCGGATTGTGGAATTTCATGAATGCGGCGCTGGAATCGCAGCCCGCATCCTGTAAAAATTTCGGACGAGGATCGCCATGGTGGCTCCCGTCCAGGCCTTGGAGGAATTCGATGAGCAACCCCATCGCGCTCAAGCTGCGCAACACCCTGACGGGCATCCTGCCGCCCCTCTCCATGCCGTTTGATGAAAACGGCAACCTCGTCAAAGGCGCGCTCAAGGCCCAGGTCGATTTCATGATCGATTCCGGCGTGCGCGGGCTCGTCGTCGGCGGCTCGACCGGTGAGGGTCACACGCTCTCCTCCACCGAATTCACCGAAGCCATGATCGAGGCTCACGACGCCAATGCCGGCCGCGTGCCCTTCGTCGTCGGTCTCATCGTGCAGTCGACCCGCGAAGCCATTGATCGCGTCAAGGCGCTGGGCGACATCAAGATCGACGCCCTGCAGGTCACCCCGGTCCACTATCTCTTCAAGCCCGGCCGCGAAGCCACGATTGAGCACTTCCGCGCGATCTGGGAAGAGACCCAGGTTCCGATCCTGATCTACAACGTCATTCCCTGGAACTACCTCTCCATCGACGACATGCTCGCCATCATGGAAGCCGTCCCCGGCGTTGTCGGCATGAAGCAGTCCTCGGGTGACGTGAAGTCGGTTTCCGACCTCATGCTCCGTTCCAAGCCCGAAAACATCGTCCTCACCGGCATCGATGCGCTGCTCTATCCCAGCTTCGCCTTGGGCGCCCATGGCGCCATCAGCGCGCTCACCTGCGCCGTTCCAGGCGTCACCGTAAAGCTCTTCGACGCGGTTCAGGCTGGCGATCACAAGACCGCCAAGGACATCCACTTCCGTCTCAACGCGCTCTGGAATGCCCTCCGCCACGACAACCTGCCGGCCTGCGTAAAGTACATCCAGCACCGTCAGGGCCTGCCGCTCTTCCACCCGCGCGCCCCGATGGAACGCGTCACCGATGCCCAGAAGGCTGCCATCGATGCCGTGCTCGGCCCGGTGCTCGAGCTGACCAGCGTGCGCGCCAAGTCGGCCGCCTGATCGACTGTCTGATCGATCTCGGGCGGGCCGCCGCAGAAGCGGCCCGCCTTCCACCACGACGCCTGGGAGGACGACATGAAAAAGCTGATCAACGACCCCGCCAACTATGTCGACGAGATGCTCGACGGTCTCTGCCTCGCCCATCCGGGCCTTGTTCGTGTCGGCGATGATCGCCGCGCCGTGGCCCGCGCCACCAAGATGCGCCAGGGCAAGGTCGGCGTCGTTTCCGGCGGCGGCTCCGGCCACCTGCCGCTCTTTACCGGCTATGTCGGAAAAGGCCTGCTCGATGCCTGCGCCATCGGCAATGTCTTTGAAGGCCCCACCATCAATTCCTGTCAGGACGCGATCGCGGCCGCCAATGGTGGCGCGGGCGTCCTTTGCCTCTTCGGCAACTATGGCGGGGACAAGATGAACTTCGAGATGGCGAGCGAATTCGCCGCCATGGACGGGGTCGAAACCCGCACCGTGCTCGGCACCGACGATATCGCCAGCGCCAAACCCGAAGAATCCCAAAAGCGCCGCGGCGTCGCCGGCCTGATCTTTGCCTACAAGGCCGCTGGCGCCCTCGCCGAGCAGGGCGGCAGCCTCGACGAGGTCGCCGCCATTGCGCAAAAGACCGTCGACCGCACCCGCACCATTGGCGTCGCGCTCTCCTCCTGCCAGATTCCCGGAGCCGCCGGCCCCAACTTCACCATTGCCGATGACGAGATCGAATTCGGCATGGGCATCCATGGCGAGCCCGGCATCTGGCGCCACAAGATCCGCCCCGCCGACGACCTCGTCGACGAAATGATTTCCATGCTCCTTGCCGAAAAGCCCCAAGGCGCGACCCGTGTCGCCGTGCTGGTCAACTCGCTGGGTTCCACGCCCTTCGAGGAACTTTTCATTCTTTATCGCCGCGCCGCCCAGCAGCTCGACGCCGCCGGCCTCACCGTGGTCAACCCTCTGATCGGTCCCTATGTGACGTCCATGGAAATGGGTGGCGCCTCGATCAGCCTCTGCTTCCTCGACGACGAAATCGAAACCCTGCTTGCGGCCCCGGCCGAGTGCCCCTTCTGGAAGGTCGGCTGAACCATGGCCATTACGCTTGAAACCCTGGCCGACACCATCGCCCGCGCCAATGCCTCCATGTCCAGCCTGACCGATGTGCTCAACGCCGCCGACGCCAAATTGGGCGACGGCGATACCGGCACCATGCTGGCCCGGCTCATCGGCACATTCGCTGCCGTGGACGTGAGAAATGCCGAAAACCTCGGCGCCGGCTTCATGGCCCTCGCCAAGGCCGGCGCGGCCTCTACTGGCTCCAGCCTCGGCACGCTCATCATCACCGCCATGATGACGGCCGGCAAAGCCACCGTCGGCAAGAGCGAAATCGCCTGGTCGGACCTCTCCGGCATCATCGCCGCCATCCGCTACGCCGCCATGGCCCGCGGCAAGGCGGAACTCGGCGCCAAAACCATCATCGACGGCCTCGACGCGCTTGCCAGCGGCATCGAGGGCAAGACGGATGCCGCGAGCACCGCCGCTGCGGCCGAAAAGGCCATGCACGACGTCCTCGCCGAATTCCGCAATCGTCCCTCCGCCATGGGCCGCGCCCGCATGTTTGCCGAAAAGAGCGTCGGTCTCGATGATCCCGGCATGCTGGCTCTGGCCGAAATTGTCCGCAGTCTTGCTCAAAACCCTCAGCATGACAGTGCGTCCGTTGCTTGAGAGTGCTTCGCAAGTGAACTAATAGAACCAGGCTTGACGGTCGCGCGTGACTGTTCAATCTGAGCGTTGAGACCCAGAACATGACCGATACCGATCAAGCACTGGCGCCAGCCAAACCGGCCCGCAGCGACGAGAGCCTCAAATCGCTCACCAAGGTGTCGCGGGTGCTCGACTGCTTTAATACTGCGCACCGCGCCCTGACGCTGGCCGAAATTTGCGCCAAAACTGGCTATCCGCGCTCCACCACCCATCGCCTCCTCGCCGCCATGCGCGAGGTCGGTTTCATCGAGCAGGAGCGCGAGCGCGACGCCTACCGCCTGGGTCTGCGCCTCTTCGAACTGGGCAATACCGTTCTCGCCAATCTCGAGCTCAATCGCGAAGGCCGCGTCATCGTTGATGCCCTCCATCGCCTGACGAGCCGCGCCGTGCATCTGGCCGTCTTCGACGGCCATCGCGCCGTCGTCATCCAGCGCACCGAAGCCGAGCCCATGCTCAGTAATACCATGGTCGAAAACTCGCCGGTCCATTGCACCAGCGTCGGCAAGGCCATCCTCGCGCACCAGCCCGAAGAGATCATCGCTCGGGTGATCGATGCCGGTCTCGAACGCTTTACCGAAACCACCTTCACCGAACCCGACGCCTTCCGCGCCGAACTCGACCTCACCCGCCAGCGCGGCTACGCCATCGACAATGGCGAGCACCAGCCGGGCCTCAGGTGCATCGGCGCCCCGATCCGCAACCAGTCTGGCGCGGTCTTTGCCGGCATCAGCATCAGTTCCCCCGCCTGGCAATTGCCCATGGCCGAGGTCGACGAACTCAACAAGGTCGTCATCTACCACGCCAACCTGATTTCCCAGCGCCTGGGATACGTGCGCTAACTGCGTCATCGCCTCCCTCCTCCGGTTGGCGTTTTTTGGGCTTTTTGCCCTGTGGTTGCCCGTACTTCCGGGCCGTCTCCACCCACCGCATGTCACCCCGGCGAAGGCCGGGGCCCATCTTGAGATCTCAGGATGGATCCCGGCCTTCGCCGGGATGACGGTCAGTGGGAAACCGGGCGTCGTTCGTGATCAGACCGGCCCGCCAGTCTTCCCCACCGGCCAGATCTTCTGCAGGTCTTCACCCGCCAAAATCCGCTGGCGGCAAACCACTTCATTCTTCCCCAGTTCATCTGCCGCATCGGCAATCACGCCAACCAGCTCAGAGGGAATGACCACCACACCGGTCACGTCGGCAAAGATCACGTCGCCGGGACGGATGCGCACGCCATCGATGTTGAGTTCGGTCTGGTAATAGGTTGCTTCCATGCGGCCCGAGACGCCCACCGGGCTCATGCCCTTGGCGAACAGCGGGTAGTCGAGCTTCCGAACTTCGGCCAGGTCGCGCACCGTGCCATTGACCACGGTCGCTGCCGCGCCCTTGGTCTTGGCGCCGCTCGACATCAGTTCGCCCGTGCCCGAGCCCTCGGCGCAGGAACTGTCGACCATCAGAATACCGCCCTTGACCACGGCATCGATGGCGCCGTGATAAACGTCCTGCGGCTGGCCGGTGCGCGCGCTCTTTTCATAGAGCACGGTCGATACGGGGCCACACACGACCTGGCCGGGGGCCAGAACGCCAAACTGGGAAATACCCTTCAGATAGCCATAGGGGCCGCGGCCATCGAGCACGTCGTGGATATCGCCCGAATACCACTGGGAAAGCCGCTTGATCGCTGCCCAATCGGTATTGTTGTAGTCATAAGCCGCCATTGTCTCAGCGTCCCTTTCTTGCGGCGTCGATCGCCTGTTCGAGATAGGTGGTGGAATTGTCGATATGCTCGCGCATCAGCGCGCGGCTCTTTTCAACGTCGCCACTACAGATGGATTTGAAGATGGCCTGGTGTTCGGCGACGCCTTCGGCCTGCGTCTTGCTCGGCACGCGACTCGTCAGCCGGATCACGTCGGTGATCAGCCCATAGAGATTGGCATAGACGCTGGACATGATTTCATTGCCCAGCGACTGCACCAGCGCGAGGTGAAACTTCGCGTCGGCCTCGGCATAGTGGGCAAAATCCTTGGCGGCAGCGAGATCGGCCAGCGCCGTCTCGACCGCCTCGGAAACCTTGCCCTCACCCCCAGCGAGCCGCCCGACCACCTCCAGCTCGAACATGCGACGCACATCCATGAGCTGCACGAGATAGGCCGGGTCCTCGGCAAAGAGCGCCTTCACGGTCGTTGCGAGCGAACCCAGAAACTGGTCCACGTCATCGCGCACGACTTCGGCGCGCTCGCCATGGCGGCGACGGACGAGACCCTTGGTTTCAAGGATCTGCAGCCCCTCGCGCACCGAGCGCGTCGAAATCGAAAAGCGGCGCGCCAGCTCGGCTTCCGAAGGCAGGCGGGCGCCCACCTTCAATTCGCCCGAGAGGATTTCCGCCTCAATGGCGGCAACCACCGAAGTGTGGAGCTTTTCCCGGTCTGACGCGCCTGAGATCACCATGCGGTAAACCCGCCATCGACCACGACATTGGAGCCGGTCATATAGGTCGAGGCATCGGACGCCAGGAACTGGATGACCCCGTTATATTCGCCCTTCTCGGCCTGGCGGCGCATCGGCACGCGCTCGAGAAAATTGTCGACGAATTCCTTGTCAAAGCTGCCGGTCTTGACCCCACCAAAGGAGATCAGGTTGCAGCGGACATTCTTTTCCGCCCAATAGGTCGCCACATAGCGCGTCAGGTTGACGAGGCCGGATTTTGACGCGGCATAGGACACGGCCTTTATGAAGGGCACGCCATCGCGCTTTTCGCGATAGGCATAGAGCGCCTGGTTGGGCGAGACGATCCCGTAGATCGAGCCGACATTGATGATGCTGCCGCGGCCCTTCTCGGCCATTTTCGCGCCGATCACCTGGCTGCACAGCATCACGCCGGTCAGGTTCACGTCGATAATGTCGTCCCAGAACTTCTGCGGATAGACTTCGAACGGCGCATTCTGCTCGGCGCCGCCATCGGGTTTTGAGTCGATGCCGGCATTGTTGACCAGAACTTCCGGCACGCCCCAATCGGCAATCACCTTGTCGGTTGCCGCCTCGATCGCCGCCTTGTCGGTGACGCTGGCCTCATAGATGCGCACATTCTCGCCAAGGCCGGGAAACAGCTCGTCGAACTTTTCCTGCGTGATCGAACGACGGCTATATACGGCCACCTTGGCACCGGCCTTGGCCAGCGAAGTGGTAAATTCGCGACCAAGCTGCCCCAGACCACCGGTCAGGACCACCACTTTGCCAGCGACGCTGAAAAGGTCAGACATCTATCGCTCCAACTTATGTCATAAGTCATATGTCATAAGGTTGAGCCGAGAAGTTGGCAAGACGGATTCTTTTGGAACGGCACGCACGCCGTCCCAACCACCGAACGTCATCCTCGGGCCTGACCCGAGGACACTTCACTTAGTTGCGGTGCCAAGTGCCGCGCCCTCGGTCGCCCCACACCCACGGCGTCATTCCCGCGAAAGCGGGAATCCCAGCTCCGGGCCCCAAAACAAAAATCCCCGCTTTCGCGGGGATGACGTTATGCAGTGGAGAACAGGGTGGCGCAGCCTCAACTGATCCCGCCAAGGCAAACATATTTGATCTCGACAAACTCCTCGATGCCATAGCGCGATCCCTCGCGCCCCAGCCCCGAAAGCTTTACCCCGCCAAACGGGGCTTCGGCCGTGGAAACGAGCCCGGTGTTTACGCCGACCATCCCATATTCAAGCGCCTCGGCCACCCGCCACACCCGGCTCAGATCCCGCGCATAAAAATACGAAGCCAGCCCAAACTCCGTATCATTGGCCTGCGCGATCACATCGGCCTCGTCCTTGAACCGGAACAGCGGCGCCACCGGCCCAAAAGTCTCTTCCCGCGCCACGGCCATGTCTGCCGTCACATCGGCCAAAACCGTCGGCTCATAGAACGTCCCGCCCAACGCATGCGCCTTGCCCCCGCGCAACACCTTCGCGCCTTTCCCCAGCGCATCGGCCACATGCTCTTCCACCTTTTCGAGCGCCGCCTCGTCGATCAACGGCCCCAAAATGACACCCTCGTCAAAACCATTGCCGGTCTTCAGCGTCCCCACGGCCTTGCTGAGCTTCTCCGCAAAAGCGTCATAAACCCCGCCCTGCACATAGATGCGGTTGGCGCAGACGCAGGTCTGTCCATTGTTGCGAAATTTCGCGATCAGCGCCCCGTCCACTGCCGCATCGAGATCGGCATCGTCAAAAACGATAAAGGGCGCATTGCCCCCCAGTTCCAGCCCCAGTTTCTTGATCGTCGGCGCGCTCTGCTTGTAGAGTTCCGCCCCCACCTCGGTGGACCCGGTAAAGGTCAGCTTCCGCACGATCGGATTGGCCGTCATCTCCGCCCCGATTTCTCTAGCGGAGCCGGTCACGACGCTGAAAAGCCCCTTGGGCAATCCCGCCCGTTCGGCCAGCACCGCAATGGCAATCGCCGAAAACGGCGTCTGCGAAGCAGGCTTCAGCACCATGGCGCACCCCGCCGCCAGCGCCGGCCCCGCCTTGCGGGTAATCATCGCATTGGGAAAATTCCACGGCGTGATTGCCGCCACGACCCCGATCGGCTGCTTCATCACCATGATCCGCGCATCGGCCCGATGGCCTGGGATCAGGTCGCCATAAACCCGCCGCGCCTCCTCGGCGAACCATTCAATGAAGCTCGCGCCATAGACGATCTCCCCCGTCGCCTCTGCCACGGGTTTTCCTTGTTCGAGCGTGAGAATCTTGCCCAGATCCTCCTTGTTCTCGATCATCAGCTCGAACCAGCGCCGCAGGATATTGGAGCGCTCCTTGGCCGTCCGCTTCGCCCAGGCCTTCTGCGCGCCCTCGGCGAATTCGATGGCCTCGCGCGTTTCCCTAGCGCCAAGCTTGGGCACATGCCCGATCACTTCGCCCGTCGCTGGATTGGTCACCGCAATGCCGGCACCGTCCGCCTCGACCCAGCGGTCCCCCACCAGGGCGGCCTGCCGAAAAAGTGTCTTGTCCCTAAGCTGCATGATCCACTCCCTTGGGCTGTTGGCACAGCATATACAATCAGACCCGGCCATGGACACCCACCGGGCTTGCGCCGGCCCGGTTCCACTTGTACCCAACGGAAACTGACGCCCAAAAAGGAGATGCCCCAGATGAAATCCCGTGCTGCCGTTGCCTTCGCACCCGGAAAGCCCCTGGAAATCGTCGAGATCGACGTCGCCCCGCCCAAGAAGGGCGAAGTGCTGATCAAGATCACCGATACGGGCGTCTGCCACACCGACGCGTTCACCCTCTCGGGCGATGACCCCGAAGGCCTCTTCCCTGTCGTCCTCGGCCACGAAGGCGCCGGCGTCGTCGTCGAAGTCGGCGAAGGCGTCACGTCCGTAAAACCGGGCGACCACGTCATCCCGCTCTACACCGCCGAATGCGGCGAATGCCTCTTCTGCAAGTCCGGAAAAACCAATCTCTGCACCGCCGTCCGCGCCACCCAGGGCAAGGGCGTCATGCCCGACGGCACCACCCGCTTCTCCTATAATGGTCAGCCGCTCTACCACTATATGGGCTGCTCGACCTTCTCCGAATACACGGTCGTGGCCGAAGTCTCCCTCGCCAAGATCAACCCGGAAGCCAACCACGAACACGTCTGCCTTCTCGGCTGCGGCGTCACCACCGGCATTGGTGCCGTGCACAACACGGCCAAGGTGCAAGAAGGCGATAGCGTCGCCGTCTTCGGTCTCGGCGGCATCGGCCTCGCCGTCATCCAGGGCGCCCGCCAGGCCAAGGCCGGCCGCATCATTGCGGTCGACACCAATCCCGGTAAATTCGATCTCGCCAAGGAATTCGGCGCGACCGACTGCATCAATCCGAAAGATTATGAAAAGCCGATCCAGCAGGTCATCGTCGAAATGACCGGCTGGGGTGTCGACCACTCCTTCGAGTGCATCGGCAATGTCAACGTCATGCGCGCCGCACTTGAATCAGCCCATCGCGGCTGGGGCCAGTCGATCATCATCGGCGTTGCCGGCGCCGGCCAGGAAATCTCCACGCGTCCGTTCCAGCTCGTCACCGGCCGCAAATGGATGGGCACCGCCTTCGGCGGCGTAAAAGGCCGCACCCAGCTCCCCGGCATGGTCGAAGACGCGATGGCGGGAAAAATCGACCTGAAGCCGTTCGTCACCCACACCATGGGCCTCGACGAAATCAACCACGCCTTCGATCTCATGCACGAAGGCAAATCGATCCGCTCGGTCATCAAGTATTAATTTGCAACTGGGTGCTGGCGCTCTTGGTCGGCACCCAGCCGCTTCCTCCCATCCATCCTCGGTGTCATTCCCGCGAAAGCGGGAATCTCTTTTCCGACCGGAGATCCCCGCTTTCGCGGGGATGACGCCGCGGGTAAGGGCGGCCCCATTGCAGCCCTCCCTCCCAGAGGACCCAAACAATGAACCTCATTGAACAACACGCCAGCTTCGGCGGCACGCAGAGCGTTTTCCGGCACACGTCGAAAACCCTCAACTGCGACATGAACTTCGGGATTTTCGTCCCCAAGCACGCAGAGGGCGAGCGCCTGCCGGTGATCTACTGGCTCTCCGGCCTCACCTGCACCGAGCAGAATTTCATCACCAAATCAGGCGCCCAGGCCTATGCCGCCGAACACGGCGTCATCGTCGTCGCCCCCGACACCTCGCCCCGCGGCGATGACGTCGCCGACGACCCGGCCTACGATCTCGGCAAAGGCGCCGGTTTCTACCTCAACGCCACGCAATTCCCTTGGGCAGCACACTTCCGCATGTACGACTACATCGTGGAAGAACTCCCCACCCTGATCGAAGCCAATTTCCCTGTGAGCAATCGCCGCTCGATCATGGGCCACTCCATGGGCGGCCACGGCGCCATCACCATCGCCCTCAAGAACCCCGGCCGCTACCGCGCCGTCTCGGCTTTTGCCCCCATCGTCGCGCCAAGCCAGGTCCCATGGGGCGAAAAGGCCTTCTCCGCCTATCTCGGCCCCGACCGCGACACCTGGAAACAGTACGACGCGACCGCGCTCCTTGCCTCGGCCGCCGAGCGCCTGCCCATCCTCATCGACCAGGGCGACGCCGACGATTTCCTGCTGACCCAGCTAAAACCCGAAATCTTCGCCGCCGAAGCCAGGCGCTTCGATCACCCGGTCACCCTCAACCTGCGCCCCGGCTACGATCACTCCTTCTATTTCATCGCCAGCTTCATCGGCGAGCACATCGCCCACCACGCAGCGGCCCTCAAAGCCTGACGGCCCTTGACGGCCGCCATAATGCCCGCACTATCGCGGCCGTTGAACAAGAGCAGAGCCCCATGAGCGAGCAGGAACGCCGCCCCTTCGTTAGTGCCCGCACAGTGGCCGAACGCGCCGGCGTGTCGCGCTCGGCCGTGTCCCGCACCTTTACCGATGGCGCCAGCGTTTCCGAAGAAACCCGCCGCAAGGTGCTCGAAGCCGCCGGCGAGCTCGGCTACCACGTCAATCACCTCGCCCGGGGTCTTCGCGAGCGCAGCAATATCGTCTGCCTCGTCGTCGCCGACATGACGACCCCGATCCGCGCCCGCTTGGTGGACGTGCTCACACGAAAATTGCAGGCCGCCGGCAAGGTGATCATGATCATCAATACCGGCACCGACGAGGAAAGCGTCGCCGCTGCGCTGCGCCAGACCCTCAACTACCGCGCCGACGCCACCGTCGTCCTCTCCGGCACCCCCTCGGCAAAACTGATCGAAACCAGCCTTGCCAATGGACAGCAGGTTATCCTCATAAATCGCGACGATCCGCTGACCGGCTGCCATAATCTCAGCGTCGATAACGAAATGGCCGGGCGCGAAGCCTTCTTCCTGCTCCGCCGCGCCGGCTGCAAGCGCCTCGCCCTCGTCACTTCCACGGCTAGCACCGCGAGCCTTCTCGAACGCGAACGCGTCTTCGTCGAGGTCGCCAAAGAAGCCGGCATGGCCGTCACCGTCATGGCCGCCGGCCCCACCAATTACGCCTCGGGCTACGAAAGCGCACGCCGCCTTTTTGGTCGCTCCGATGGTCCCGATGGCGTCTTTTGCGTCACCGATCTATTGGCGCTCGGCTTCATGGATGCCGCCCGCCACGAATTCGGTCTCTCCCTCCCGAACGATCTCTGCCTTGTCGGGTTCGACGATATCGACGAGGGCGATTGGCAATCCTACAAGCTCACGACCTTCGCCCAGCCCTTCGCCGCCATGGGCGATCACCTGGTTGAACTGCTCGGCCAGACCGTTGCAGCCGAAACCGGAAGACGGATTTTCGAGCCCATTCCCATCTGGCGAAAAAGTGTAAGGCCATCAGCGGACTAACGCGCCCAAACGGCTCGTCTTGCACCTTGCACAGCATTGCACACGGTCGCAATAACAGCGCTGTCATGAAAGCGTTATCGAAGCCAAATATCTAGTTTCACCGAAAGAGATGCAAATGCACTTGTGTGCAAGCATCATTCGGTGTTGTCTATGCATGCGCTCGGCGCGGCCCCGGCAATATCCGACACAGAATTCGGAATTGCCCGCCGCGCTCAAGCAGCGAGGAGGGGAGTTCCATCAAGTTTGCGGGTGCGGGCTGGTGCGCATCTGCTTGTCGGCCTTGCCGGCTCATGGACTCCGTCGCCAGCGCAGCTAGGGTACCCTCTGGGGCTGCCCACATGGGAGAACACGATGAAACGCCGCCATTTCCTGATTTCCGCCGCCAGCATTGCCGCCGGCGTGACGATTATGCCGCGCATGTCCTTCGGTGCCGAAGGCGTGATCGACGTCTATTTCACCTCGGACCAGAACGTCATCGACTTCTGGACCAATGTGGTGAAGCCCAAATTTGAAGCCGCCCATGCCGGCATCACGCTCAACCTCGTTGACGGTGGCGACGGTCCGGGCGTTGCCGCCATCGGCGATCGCGCTCTCGCCGCGCTTGCCAGCGGCGCCGATCCGCAGGCCGACCTCTTCGAAGGCTATGACACCCGCGTCAATGCCGGCGCCATCGACAAGGGTCTCTTCGTCGATTTCTCGGCCGCAGGCCTCTCCAACTATTCCAAGGTCAATCCGCTCGCCAACGACATCCCGACCCGTTTGGCCTATCGCGGCAGCCAGGTGCTGCTCGCCTATGACACCACCAAGCTCGATCCTGCTGCCGTGCCCAAGACCTGGGCCGACCTCGTCACCTGGATCAAGGCGAACCCGGGCCAGTTCATCTACAACCGTCCCAACAAGGGCGGTTCGGGTGGCAATTTCGTGCGCCGCGCCGTGCTCGAAGCCAATGGCAAGGATCCCAAGAAGTTCACCGTCGACAATTTCACCCCTGAATTTGCCGAAGAGGCCCTGACCCCGGCCTTTGCCATTCTCAACGACCTCGCCCCCTCGCTCTTTGAAGGCGGCGCCTATACGTCGGGCAATACCCAGTCGCTGCAGCTGCTCGGCCAGTCGGCCGTCACCATGATCCCGGCCTGGTCCGATCAGGCGCTCTCGGCCATCGCCCAGGGCGTGCTTCCGGAAACCACCGGCCTCGTCCAGCTACAGGACCTCGGCCTGCCCGGCGGCTTCACCTATATCGCCGTGCTCTCCAACGGCGCCAACAAGGACTCGGCAATTCTCCTGGCCGACTTCCTCCTCACCGAGGAAATCCAGTCGGCCGTCCTCACCGAACTCGGTGGCTTCCCCGGCGTTGCCTGGGACTATGTCTCGGCCGACCTGCGCGAGCGCTTTGCCGACATCATCCCGGCCTCGATCCCGACCTTCCCGGGCGGCAAGTGGGAAACCGCGCTCAATGACGGCTGGTATCGCGCCGTTGCTCCGAACGTGGACCCTGCCTCGTGACCACGACAGACGCGGGCGCTTTGGCGCCCGCACCCACGCAACGCAAGAGGCCGATTGGCCTCTTGCTCGTGGCCGCCCCCGTTTTGCTCGTTCTCTGGCTCATCATCTGGCCGATTATCTCGGCCGTGATCCAGACCCTCTGGCTGCCGGCATCAGATGGCGGGCGCGCCCTTTCGGTCTCGAGCTACGAGTTCTTCGCCAACGATCCCTATAGCCGCGCGAACCTGGCCATCACGCTCTGGACCACGGGCGTCTGCGCCATTTTCCTGCTGCTGATCTGCCTGCCGATCGCGCTCTATCTGCGCTTTTCCAATTCAAAGATCTCGGCCTATGTGCAGGGCCTCGCCATCTTCCCGATGTTCGTGCCCTCGATCATCCTGAGCTTCGCCTTCATCCGCGTGCTCGGCCCCAATGGCACGGTCGATCTGCTGCTCAATTCCGTGGGTCTGCCTAAGATCAAGTCGCCCTACCTCACCCCCTGGGGTCCGGTCATCGGCCTTGTCTGGGACAATATCCCGCTCACCGTGCTGATCCTGCTTTCCGGCCTCGGCAATGTGTCCAATCAGGCCATCGAAGCGGCGCGCGATGTCGGGGCAGGGCGCCTCATGCTCTTCTGGCACATCATCCTGCCGCGCATTTCCAATTCGATCCTCGTTGCCATTTCCTTTGCCGTCCTCGGCATTTTCTCGGCCTTCACCCTGCCTTACGTGCTGGGCCCCGCCGCGCCGGAAATGATGGGCCCCTTCATGCAGCGCACCTTCCGCGACCTGTTCGACCCCACCAACGCCATCACCCAGGCCGTCATCACCTTCGGCTTCTGCATCCTCTTCGGGCTCTTCTATGTGCGGTCCGTCGCCAAGAACAGGACGCCCTGACATGAGCGCCTCTCTCAAAGTCGCACAACCCGTGGACTGGACCGGCATTGTCTTCGCCGTCGTCCTCACCCTCGTCATCGTCGCGCCGCTGCTCGTCGTCGGCACCTGGGCCTTCACCAATGTCTGGCGTTTCCCCTCGGTCATCCCGCAGGAATTTGGCCTGAAATTCTGGTACCAGACGCTGGCCCGCGCCGACGTCTGGAGCTCCATCACCATGAGCCTGACGCTGGCCACCACGGTGACGGTCCTCTCTGCCATCATCTGCCTGCCGGCCGCCTACGCCTTCGCCCGCCTGGATTTCCCCGGCCGCGACATTTTGTTTTTCTCGTTCCTCGCCGGCCACGCTTTTCCAAAATTCGGCCTCCTCGTCGCCATCGCCGGCATCTTCCTCCAGCTCAACCTCATCGGCACCTTCTGGGGCGTTGTCCTCATCCAGCTCGTGGGCACGCTGCTGTTCATGATCTGGATTCCGGTCGCCGCCTTCCAGGCCGTCGACCGCCGCATGGAAGAAGCCGCAAGAGACGTGGGCGCCTCCCCGTTCCGCGTCTTCTGGTCGATCACCCTGCCACAGGCCGGCCCGACCATCGCCGCGGCCCTGCTCCTGAGCTTTGTCGGCACTTTTTACGAAACCGAAGGCGCCTGGCTCATCGGCGCGCCCCAGGTCCGCACCCTGCCTGTGCTGATGATCTCCTTCATCAACAACCAGCCCGTCATCCAATATGGCGCGGTGCTCTCGGTCCTCCTCTGGGTCCCGAGCTTCATCGCCCTTTTGTTCGCGCGCCGCGTCGTCAATTCCGGCTCCTTCGCCAAGGGCTTTGGCGGATGATGGGCGCCACCAATTCCACCCATCTATCGTCACCACCGGGCTTGTGCCGGTGGTCCCCAGCCATCCGCAGGATGGCTGACCAGCAGCGCCTGCCGTGGATTGCCGGGACAAGCCCGGCAATGACGACCCCTCAAGAATCCCAACCGATCCAATTGGACCGGGAGTAAAAATGTCCGTTCTGACTATCAAAGACGTCACAAAACTCTTCCCCGGCGGCACCAAGGCCGTGGACTCCTTCTCGCTCGAAGTGGCGAACGGCGAACTCGTCTGCCTCCTCGGTCCCTCGGGCTCCGGAAAATCGACGCTCCTCCGCATGGTTGGCGGCTTTGAACAGCCGACCTCCGGCCTCATCACCATCGACGGCCAGGACATCACCCACCTGCCACCGGAAAAGCGTCCCACCGGCATGGTGTTCCAGAGCCACGCGCTCTGGACCCACATGGACGTCTTCAAGAACCTCGCCTTTGGCCTGAAACTCCGCCGCCTGCCGGCCGATGAAATCAAGCGCAAGGTCGAAGCCGTGCTCGAACTCGTGGGGCTCGGCGGCTACGGCACCCGCCGCGTCACCCAGCTCTCCGGCGGCCAGCAGCAGCGCGTCGCTCTCGCCCGCTCGCTGGTGCTCGAACCCAAAATCCTGCTACTCGACGAGCCCTTTGCCAGCCTCGACCAGCACCTGCGCGAGCGCCTCCGCGAAGAAGTCCGCGACATCCAGCAGCGCGTCGGCATCACCACGCTCTTCGTCACCCACGGTCAGGACGAAGCCCTCTCCATGGCCGATCGCATCGTCGTCATGCGCGATGGCCGCACTGAGCAGATCGATCGCCCCGACGTCGTCTATCGCGATCCTCAGACCCCCTTCGTCGCCGGCTTCATCGGCACCATGAACCTCATCGAAGGCACCGTCTCCAACGGCATTTTTACCCGCGCCAGTTTTAGCCATCCCCTCGCCGTCGCCGATGGCCCGGCAACCCTCGCCATCCGCCCCGAAGCGCTCGACCTCGTCGCCGCCGAACCCGGCGCCGCAAAGGTCCATCGCGTCACCGACTATGGCACCCATGGCCTGCTCGACCTCAACTTGCCCGATGGCACCCGCGTAAAAGCCATGGTCAACCACCCCGGCCAGTTCAGCCACGGCCAGGGCGTCAATCTCGCTCCCCGCGCCGTCGCCGCCTATCGCGACAACAAGCAGATCTTCCGGAGCGAGGCATGAGCGACCCGCTCTATATTGAACAGGGCGGTCACCGCACCTGGCTCAAATGGCACCGCGGCCGCCGTAAGGCATCCGACCCGGTCTTCACCGGCAGCCGCATCCTTGAAGCCATGCGCCTCGGCGCCAGCGTCGAGGTGGACCTGGTTATCCACGCCGACCATGGCTGTGCTATCCTCCATAACTTCTCGCTTGAGGAAGAGACCACCGGGTTCGGCCTTGTGCGCGAAACGCCGGCCGCAGTTCTGCGCGAGTTGCACCTGCGCGGCACCGACGGGCATCCCATCGACGACAAGGTGATGCTGCTCGAAGATCTCTGCGCGCTCCTTACGCAAAACCAGCCGCATCCCGACGCGCTGTTGCAGCTCGATTTCAAGGAAGATTCCGCGGCCCTGACACCCGAAGTGATCGCCAATTTCGGCGCCACCGTTGGCCCCGTCGCGCGTTCACTCATTCTCTCGGGCGGCGACTTCGATGCTATCAGTCTGCTAGCGAATTCGGCCCCCGATCTGCGCACCGGCTACGACCCTTGCTACGGCGACTCTCTCGCCCGTCTGAAAGCCACAGGCGACTTCTCGGCATTCATCAACGACGCGCTCAAAACCGCGCCCGACGCCGAAATGATCTATCTCGCCTACGACATCGTCCTCCAAGCCGATGCCGCCGGCTTTGATATCGTAGCCCCCATTCACGCCTCCGGCCGGCGCATCGACGCCTGGACCATCCGCACTGTCGACGACACGACGCTCCCCAAAGTCCGGCGCCTCCTGGCGCTCAAAGTCGATCAGATCACCACCGACGATCCCGAGGGGCTGAAGGCGGCCCTCGAAAAATGACTCACGATTACAACGCTATCCTCGCTGACATGGTCGCCACCACCCGCGAAGCCGGTGCGCTGACCCTCGAACATTTCAAGCGTTTTCGCGATCTCGAGATCGGCGTAAAGGGCCCCGGTGACTTCGTCTCCGATGCCGACCGCGAATCCGAAACCCTCATCCGCGATCGCCTGCTGTCTCGCTACCCATGGGGCCTGACCGGCGAGGAATTCGCCCCCGCCGAACGCGACGACGAGACCCATCGCTGGCTCGTCGACCCCATCGACGGCACCACTAACTTCTTGAATGGCCAGCACTATACGATCACCATCGCCCTGCGCCGTGGCAATGAGACCGTCTGCGGCCTGGTCTACGATCCCGTCGCCGACGAAATGTTCACCGCCGTAAAAGGGCAGGGCGCCTTCCTCAATGGCGAGCGCCTCCACGTCAGCCGCTCCACCGATGTCGCCATGATGTGCGTCGGCACCGGCCTCCCCACACCCAACCTGTCGCTGCACCCCGGCGCCTACACCCGCCTCGACGCCATCCGCGCCCCCATCGGCGCCGTCCGCATCGTCGGCAGCGCCGCCAATTCCTGCGCCTGGGTCGCCTGCGGTCGCCTGACCGGCTATTTTGAAGAAACCGGTTTCGTCGACACAGCAGCCGGCATTCTGCTGGTGGAAGAAGCCGGCGGCGTGGTCACCGACTGGTGGGGCCGCGGCCCGGAAACCTTCGAAAAAACCGGCGTCCTGGTCGTCGCCAACAAGGCCACTCACGCCTATCTCCTCGACCACCTCCGCGATGTGCCGCAGAAGAATCCGGCCGCCTGAGGCCTTCGACTGGAGCCGGCCTGAGAGTCCCCAACGTCTCCCCTCCATCGTCACCACCGGGCTTGTCCCGGTGGTCCATGTCTCCGCAAGAGTGGATTGCCGGGACAAGCCCGGCAATGACGACTGTGCGTGGAGCGGCGCCTAAACACCCACCGTGTCATCCCCGCGAAAGCGGGGATCTCCGTTTCGGAACCGGGATTCCGCTTTCACTGGAATGACACCGGGGAGGGGGGCTACTCCACCTGCCGCAAAATCGCCGCCGCCCGATCCCGCAACGGCTTGTCGATCATCTTCCCATCCAGGCTAACCGTCCCCTCGGTCGCCATCACCGCCCTTGCCCACTCGATCTCCGCCGCACTGGGCGCAAAAGCCTCATTCAACAGCGGCACCGCCGAAGGATGCACACAGGTCGCCCCATCAAACCCATGCCGCCGCGCCTCCCGCGCCGCCTCTGCAATGGCCTCCGTATCCGCATAATCGGCGATCGAGCGCAGCAGCCCCAGCGAGCGTTTCCCCGCTGCCTTGGCCGCATAATGCACCAGCAGTTTCGGCATGCGCAGCACATCCGGATCCGGCACCCCGCCCAGCTCCAGCGCAAGGTCCTCGCTGCCAAGATTGATCGCAGCCAGCCGAGGATGCCGGCAAATCGCCGCCGCATCCAGCACTCCCGCCGGGCTCTCGATCGTCGCCAACACGGGAACATTAGCCCCACCATGCCGCCGCATCATCACGTCGAGCTCGTCCACAGCCGCAACCGAATTGGCCTTGGGAAAAACCAGCAGATCCACCCCCGCCGTCAGCGCCGCCGCAACATCCGCCTCCGATCCGGAGTTAATCCGCACCGCCACACCGCCCGAACCCTGCCGCAGGCTCTTCACGGCCTCGGACAAACTCCCCCGCGCAAAATCCTTGCGCTCTTCCGGCACTGCATCCTCAAGATCAAGAATAACCGCATCCGCCCCCCGCAAATGCGCCTTGGCAATGAACCGCTCCTGATCAGCCGGCACATAGAGCAGCGAACGCATCAGGCGCCCCTCCGGAATTCCCCATCAAACCCCAGTTCCGCCAGCAATTCCGCGCCATGCTCATTGAGCCCCGGCGCCGGCCGCCGAAATCCGCCCGGCGTGCCAGAAAGCCGCGGCAGAACATTGTGCATCGGCATATCGCCGAACTCTTTGTCCTCAAGCGCCACGACAATTTCGCGCTCCTGAAAATGCGCATCCTCCATAGCGTCGCCGATATTATAGACCGGCCCCACCGTCGCTCCTGCCGCTCGCATTTCCGCCAGCGCCGCATCCCGTGTGCGCGTCGAGAACCACTCGGAAATCGCCGCATCCACCAGATCGCGATGTTTCACCCGATCCGAATTACTCGCAAAGCGCGGATCGTCATTCATGTCCGGCCGCCCGATAATCTCGAAAATCCGCCGCGCCACCGTCTGGGTCGACCCCGACAGAGCGACATAGCCCCCATCGGCACAGCGATAGACGTTCCGCGGTGACGCCGTGTTGGACGCACTACCCACCCGCTGCTTAATCTTGCCAGTTTTCGCAAAAATCCCCGCCTCGGGCCCGAGTACCGAGAACATGGATTCGAGCAGCGACAGATCAATCACCTGCCCCCGTCCACCCCGCACATCGCGGGCATAAAGCGCCGTCATCACAGCCGAAGCGCCATAGACGCCGGCGATCATATCGGCCAGCGCCAGGGGCGGCAGCACTGGCTCGCGATCGGGAAACCCCGTCCGATCAGCAAAACCGCTCATGGCCTCAACGATGGTCCCAAACCCCGGCAGATGCGCATAGGGCCCGGTCTGTCCAAACCCCGAAATCCGCACCACAACCAATCGCGGATTGCGCTCCAGCAAGGTCTCCGGCGCCAGCCCCATCTTTTCGAGCGTCCCCGGCCGAAAATTCTCGATGAACACATCGGCCGTATCGATCAGCTTCAGCAGCACATCCATCTGCGCCGCTTCGCGCAGATTAAGGCAAATCGACCGCTTGTTGCGCCCATAGGCCTTCCAGAAAAAAGAGTGTCCCTCCTCCTTCCAGTCGCGCAGCGGATCGCCTTCTGGCGGCTCCACCTTGATGACATCGGCCCCAAAATCCCCAAGCTGCAGGCTCAGCATATTGCCCGCCATCAGCCGCGACAGATCGACAACGCGAATGCCCTCCAGCGGTCCCGTCGCCGCGCCATCAAACCGAAGCTGCGCAAAACTCACCGGTCGAGCCTTTCCCCGCTCGCCTTGTCAAACACCAGCACCTTTGCCGGATCGATCCCGAGCCCAATCGCCTGGCCCGGCGACAGCAGCTCCGCATCGCGAATGACGACGCTGATCTCGGTCGCCCCGATCCGCGCCCGCACTTCCTGCGCCTCGCCCGTCGGCTCCACCACCAGCGCCTCGGCGGCAACGCCGCCCGCAGCCAGCCCGATATGCTGCGGCCGAATGCCATAGATCACGGGCGTGCCAGCGGGCAGCGACAGCGGACGGGGAATTGGGAGTTTTTCCCCGCCCGCCAACGCCACATGAGACACATCCGGTCCGAGCGTTGAAACCTCAAGCAGGTTCATTTCCGGCGAACCGATAAAGCCCGCGACAAAGAGATTATTGGGATCATTGTAGAGGTCGAGCGGCGCGCCGGCCTGTTCGATCTTCCCGCCATTCAGCACCACGATCGTATCGGCCATGGTCATGGCCTCGGTTTGGTCATGCGTCACATAAACCGTGGTTTTGCCCAACCTCTGATGCAGCGCCTTGATCTCGCCGCGCATGCGCACGCGCAGTTTCGCATCGAGATTGCTCAGCGGCTCGTCGAACAGAAACGCCCGCGGATTGCGCACAATGGCGCGCCCCATGGCCACGCGCTGCCGCTGCCCACCGGAAAGCTCCTTGGGCAGGCGATCAAGCAGGTTTTCGAGCCCCAGGATCGCCGCCGCCTCGGCCACCCGCTTGTCCCGCTCGGCCTTCGACACTCCGGCGAGCCGCAGCGCAAAGCTCATATTGTCGGCGACCTTCATATGCGGATAGAGCGCATAGGATTGGAACACCATGGCGAGGTCCCGCTCCTTGGCGGGCATGTTGTTGACGACCTTCCCGCCAATGGTGATCTCGCCGCCGGAAATCGGCTCCAGTCCGGCAATCATGCGTAGAAGTGTGGACTTGCCGCAGCCCGAGGGCCCGACCAGCACCACGAACTCGCCCTTTTCCATGGTCAGCGACAGGTCCTTGATGACCGTCACGCCGCCATAGTTTTTGCTGACATTGCGGAGTTCGATTTCCGGCATTTTCTTGGCCTCCTACTTTTCCGTCACGGCAAAGCGGTCAACCGCCATGCGGCCCGCCGAGCCCAGCCGCAGCCCGGACATGCCATAGGCAAAGGTCTTGTCAGTTGCGGACCCCAAAACCTTGCCGTCGATAGAGAACGCCAGCTTGTCGCCCTCAACAGCAAGCTCCAAGCGATAAACCCGCCCGGCCTCCGGCTTGAACGGCACGCTCGCGAGCACCGTCTGCCCAAAGTCATGCTTCACAATGACCGCTTCGCCATTCTGGAACCCGGCCGCATAGAACCGCCCCGTGCCCTGCACGCGCGCCGTCACCAGCTGCGATTGCCCGGCCAGAACTTCTAGGTCGGCCGACACCGTCACGTCGCGGCTATAGTAGTGCCCGGTCCACATATCGGCATCGCTCGAAGCGTGCCCATGGATGCGGCCAAACTGCTTGGTCCAGTGCCCGCGGTTCCAGGTAAAGCGCGAAATCGCGCCCCATTCCTGGATTTCCGTCGCCGGATCGATGGTGAGATGCCCCGGTCCCGTCACGCTGAAATCCGCGAGGAACAGCCGCCCGAGGAATTTTAGCCGCCCAAAATACTCGACCGAAATACCGATCTCGTCGATTGCCTCAACCCCATCGGGCACCACGAATTCATAGTCCTGCCAGCCATCATGGGAAGGCACATGCCAGGCGCCGGTTTCTTCGATGGTCCCGCTCATGGCGCGACGCACATAGGGCGCCACCCGCAGATTGCCGTCGCCATTCCACGGATCGAGCCAGAGCTTGAATTTGACCACCTGACCCGCATCCACCACCGGCGAGAACATCGGGCGATAACGCTCGTCGTCAAAGTCGCTGCGGCGATAGAAGGGCTTCCAGAAAATCCGCCCGCCCTGTCCGCGCTCCAGCCGGTCGAGTTGGATCTCCAGCGACCCGCGCGATCCCTCGACATGCCGCTCGTCCGAGTGCCTCAGGCTGATCTGATTGAAGCCCTCGGTCCTAAAGCCATGCGTCGAACCCGGCAGGTCGAAATCGAAGCGCAGCCCGCGGCGGGTAAAATCTTCCAGCCACAGCGCCGGCACATCGCGTCCCGCAAGTTGCAGCGCCAACACCGTCAGTTCCCGCGCAAAACTCGGAATATCGACGATATTGATCGAGCCCACGATACCCGAAGCAATCAGAAAATCGCTGATCGGCTTGCGATACTTGTCCCAGCCCGCATCGAGCCCCTGGAACGTCCCGACGATCGCCGCGGCATTGCCCGCATTACAGTCCGTATCCCAGCCCGCCATGGTGGCGATCTCGGCCGTGCGCGGCAGCGAGCCTGCACCATAAAGGATCGACATGATGGTCACCCCGGCATTGGGGATGATGTGGCAGACGCCGGGATAGCGATCATAGCCCCAGTCCGCCGTCAGCATGTCGCGGCAAAGCCGCCAGTTGTCGGGGTTGGCCTTATGGAAATCGATCACCGCCCGGCAGACTTTTGCATAGGTCGAGTTGGCATCAATCTGAGCCATCGCCGTCTCGATGATCTCGTCGATCGACTTGGCTTCAAACGCCGCCGCAATCGCCGCCGCGCAGAAGCGCGCGCCATTGAGCCCATCGCCATCATGCGCCACTGATGCCGCCATGGCCGACATATCGGCCGCGCGCTTGGGATTGCCCGGGTTCACCCAGCCCCAGCTATCGATGAAAATCTGCCCGCCGATCTGCTCGGCCACGGTCGTGCCATTGGTGGCAATCGAGCCCGAATGCGGCGCCGGAATGCCGGCCTGCAGGTTCTTGTAGGCGGTGTGTTCGGTCGAGACGCCAAACCCGCCCCACCAATACATGCCATGCTCTTCGGCTGCATAGTTGAGCCAGGTCTTGCCCACATCCTCGGCCGTGCAGTCGAGCCCATAATCGCGCAGCGCGCGGATAAAATAGACGGGGCCATTGGTGTCGTCGTCAGCAGCGAAATTCTTGAAATCGCGGAGATATTCCGTCACCTCGCCATAGGTCTTCTGGATGCGGTCATAGCTCCAGATGGTCGGCTCCACGGGCGCGCCAAGCCGCACGCCGATGGCCTTGGCGATGAAGCCGGCATAGATCTTTTCAAGGATTTGTTGTTCGGAGAGCATGGGCAACTTTCAGGCGAGATTGAGTTGAGCAAAGGCCTCTTCGCGGGCGCGGGCAGCGGCGCGATCAGCGGCAATGATTTTGGAAGCCGTCGCCGCAAAGGCGTCAGCCGAAGTCATGAGATCGAGTCGATTGGCCGAATTGAGCTGGGCAAGATCGGCGGCATCGATAACCGCCTCGCCATGCAGCGCCCCGAGAATGGCGCCGGCCATGACGCCGATGGAATCCGTATCGCGCCCCGAATTGATCCCGTCCTCGATCGAGGTGCGGAAATTGCCCTGATTGAGGAGGCAGAAGCCGAGCGCTAGAGGTAATTCCTCAATCGCCTGCAACCGGCTCGGCCGATAGGCATCGGTCAGCCGCCCGACCTTTTCGGGCATGTGGTTGACGTCGTCGCCCATCACCGAGAAGGGCGCGATGGCCGCGTGAAACGCGTCGCAAATCTCGGCATGCTCCGCGCCGCTGCCGCGCAACCGATTGGCCACATCGGCAATCTCGGCAATGGCATCGCGCGTACCGTCCTTGGCGAGGCCCAGGACGGTTTCAACCACGCCTTCAATGGTTTTTCCCGGCACAAAAGCCGCAGCCACCGCCGCCGCCGTCACGCCGGCCGCTTCGAGTCCATAGCTTTCCTGGTGTCCCGCAGCAAAGGCGATCGCCTCGTCATAGGCCGCCCGCGGATTGGCCGCATTGGCCACTCCGATCGGGGCGATATACATAGCCGCCCCGCAGTTCACCATATTGCCGATCCCGCCCTGGCGTGGGTCACAATTGGACAATTGGTGCCGCTGGAAAATCCACTTCTCGGGATAAAACAGTCGATCGATCAGCATGGCTTCGCGCTGCAATTCCGGTACCCAGCGCGGCGTCCAGGCGATCTGCTTGACCATGCCGTCGGCCATGTCCCAGGCGTCGAGATGCCGTCCGGTATCGGCATAAATATCCATCAGCGCCAGGGTCATCATCGTGTCGTCGGTGATGATGCCGTCGCCGCGCACGCGGTGGTTCCGCTGTTCGGGCGGCAGGTCCATCTTGTGCCAGCGCGTCATCACCGATGTCACGCGGCCATAGCGCGCCCTGATCTGCGCCGCCGACAGTTTTTCAACCGGCGCGCCCAGCGCATCTCCCAGGGCAATGCCATAAAGCATGGCCCGAATGCGGGACTGGAAGGATGGGGTCATGTCGACTCCGACTCTTTTATATTTCAGTTGTCGCCGGGATCATGACCCGGCGCTTGCCGTGCGCTTTCAGTCGACACCCCCCCCCCCTTGTGAGGAGGGATCAAGGGTGGGGGTGTGAGCCACGACATCGCGGCTCTCGCACCCCCTCCCAGCCTCCCCCATCAAGGGGGAGGTGCCGTCCTGTGGACCTGACAGCATCCCGTCAGGCCCGGTCTGTCGCTTACTCGCCCAACACAGTCCTTGCGTGCTCGGCCATACGTTCGCCACCGGCAGCATTGTACTCAGCAACAAACGCATCCCACTGGTCGATCCCGGCTTCGCCAGTGACAAACTTGGCAACCCACGAGCGGTAGACCTGCTCGGTCGCATCGACATCGGCAGCGTATTCGGCCGGCCAGACAAAGGCATTGTCAGCCACGAAGTTCGCCTTGATCGTGTCGAGTGCTTCCTGCGCGGTGGCCGAGAGCAGCGGGGTCGGCGGGGTCCAGTTGGCAGCGTTGAAGAAGCGCGCATACCAGGTCGAGATCGCGTCGGTGAACGTCACCGCGCCGCTCGCGTCCTTGGTATATTGCGTGCCCTCAAAACCCATGCGGTCGATATCCTGGCCTTCCTTCGAAGCCATGAAATCGAGCACCTTGAAGGCTTCTTCCTTGTGCTCGGAGAGCGAGGAAATGGCCCAGCCGCGCGATTCCTTGGAAACGTCGACCGCTGCCAGACCCTGGCCGCCCGGGCCCGAGGGGATCGGCAGCAGGGTGAGGGAAATGTCCTCGCCCGGATGCGCCTGGCGCATCTTGCCCGCATAGATGTCGATCACTTCGGGCGAGGAGCCAAACACTACGCCGGCCTTGCCGGTGTAGAACTTGTCTTCCTTCACGTCGAACGTGTTGGTGACATATTCCTTGTCGAAGAGACCTTTTTCCGCGAGCCGCGCATAGAACTCGATCTTTGCCTTTTCGGCATCGGTCACGCGGGCATTGACCCACTGGCCATCGGCATTCTTCATCCAGGTGCCGGTCACGCCAAACGCCTGGTTGAAGATGGAGTCGAGTTCGCCCGTATTGCCAAAGCCGGTCAGGCCAAGCGTATTGCCGGCTGTCCCATCGCCATCGAGATCGGCGTCATGAATGGCCTGGAACAGGGCCTCATATTCCTCGACGGTCTTCGGCGCTTCGAGGCCAAGCTTTTCCAGCCAATCCTGGCGGATCACCGGCTGCGGTGCGCGCGGCGGGTAGATGTAGAGCAGGTACGGATAGTTCGCGAGGCGATCGACATTGTGCGGCCAGAGCGCTGCCTTCACATGCTCCGAACCCTCGATATGCGCCGTCAGGTCTTCCAGAATCCCCTGGTCGGCCATCTTCTGGTCGCCGCCCTGGAAGTAGATGATGTCGGGAATATCACCCGAGAGCAGCATCACGCCCAGCGCTTCGCCATAGGCCGAAGTGCCGCTCGGCAGGTCGATGGTCTGGATATCGACATCGACGCCCTGCGCCTTGAGCGCGGCTTCGATGGCTTCGATTTCCTTCACGTCATCCGGGTTGGTCGAAAGCAGGTCCTTGCTGACAAGGCGCAGTGTCGTCTGGGCCATGGCCGGCGCGGCAATGCCGGCCAGCATGGCAACAGCCGTCGTCGCCAGGAGCAGTTTCTTCAGTGTCATTGGTAGTCTCCTCCGTTGTTTTTTGGTCACACCGCTTCCGCGGAATTTTTGGATTTTTGGCTCGGTGCTCTCTTCACCTCTCCCTTCGGGGGAGAGGTCGACGCGAAGCGTCGGGTGAGGGGGCCTTCGGCAACCACGAACCAAGACGAAGGCCCCCTCACCCGTCTTGCTGCGCAAGCCGACCTCTCCCCCAAAGGGAGAGGTGAAGTCACGCTCGTGGTCGCAAACCCTCTCATCCCTTCAGCGCCCCCGACATGGTGCCCTTGGTGAAATATTTGAGGATGAGCGGGTAGATCGCCAGGATCGGCAGGATGGTGATGAAGATCATCCCGGCCTTGAGCGCACGGATGTTGATCTGCGCCAGCCCGATATTGTTGTTGGCATTGTTCGCCCCGACGATGGCGATCTTGTCGCCCTCGATCACGAACTGCCGCAGCACCACCTGCAGCGGCCATTTGGTCTGGTCGTTGAGGTAGATCATCGAGCGGAAGAACTCGTTCCAGTGCAGCACGAAGTAGAACAGCGCAATGGTGGCAAGCGCCGGCTTTGCCAGCGGCAGCACGACCATGAAGAAGGTCTGGAACGGATTGGCGCCATCGAGCTCCGCAGCTTCCAGCAGCTCCTTCGGAATCTCCTCGAAGAAGCGCACGAGGATGATCAGGTACCAGGCGCTGACAGCCTTATAGAGGATCACCGACCAGGGCGAATTGAGGAGGCCCAGCCGTTTCATCAGGAAGTAGTCGGGAATGATGCCCGGCTCGAAGACGATGGTGACCAGCACCATCAAAAAGATCAGCCGACGCCCGGGCAGGCCCGGCCGCGACAGACCCCAGGCCATTAGCGCCGTACCCATCACGCCGATCAGCACGCTGGTAGAGGTCATCCAGATCGAGTTGAACAGCCCGCGCTGCACATTGGGGTGCTGCAGGAGCAGCATCCACACATCGAGCGAGAACCCATCGGGCACGATGGAGAGCCCCGAGAATCCGGCCACCTTGCTCGGATCGGTGAACGACAGGGCCAGCAGGTTCAACAGCGGCTGCAGGGTAAAGACAACCAGCAGCAGCAGGGTTGAAACAATGAGCACGTATTCGACCCGCTCAAGCGGGCTGCGGCGTACCTGGCTAGCCATCACCACACTCCCTTGCCGGTCAGCTTCTTGCTGACGAGATGCGAGGTGATCACGAGGATCATGCCGATAACCGCCTTGAAGAGGCCAGCGGCCGTGGCGAGGGCGTACTCACCCGTCGAAAGACCCAGTCGGTAGACATAGGTGTCCAAGATATCGATGGTCGAGGCGTTGACGTCGTTCTGCATGTTGATGACCTGGTTGAGGTCGGCGCTGAGGAACATGCCCATATTGAGAATGAAGAGCGTCGCGATGGTCGGCACGATGCCGGGAATGGTGACGTGCCAGATTTTTTGCCAGCGATTGGCTCCATCCATTTCCGCCGCCTCATAAAGCTGCGGATCGATGGCGAAGATGGCGGCGAGATAGAGCAGGCTGTCCCAGCCGGCCGAGCGCCAGATTTCCGAGATCACCAGCACCCAGCGAATGGTGCCGGTATTGGTCATGTAGCTGATCGGCTGGAAGCCGAGCGCCGTCTGGATCTGGTTGACCGCGCCGTCCGTAGGCGAGAGCAGGGCGATGAACACGCCAGAAATGACAACCCAGGAGAGGAAGTGCGGCAGATAGATCGCCGACTGCAGCGTGCCGCGTAGCTTGCCGCTGCGGATTTCGTTGAGTAGCAGCGCCACGATGATCGGCACGGGGAAGACGAAGAGGATCTTCATGCCCGAAATGATCAGGGTATTGGCCAGCACCTGATAAAAGATCGGGGACGAAAACAGGACCTGAAAGTTCTTCAGCCCGACCCAGATATTGGGCGGGATGATGCGCACCTGCTCGAAAGCCATCTTGGCTTCCCAGATCGGCACGTAGTGCCAGATGATGAAAAAGATCAGTCCCGGCGCCATCATGGCGTAATAGGGCCACCACTGTCGCACTTGCGCCCTGAACGTTACGCCAGACGGTAACAGTCTGTTACCCAACTCCTGCCCCGCGCCACCCGCGACGGCGTCAGCGTTGGGAACGTTCCCATTATTGGGTGCAGCAATGCCACCAGCACTTGGTTCCGCCATCAGTCAGATCCTCCCTACCCCGCCAGTTTGCGGGGTTCGCGCGACAGATCGGCGAGCGAGGCCCGATCGACCAGCCGGCAAGGCATATAGACGCGGCCGTGTTCCGGCCGTCCTTCGATTTCGTCGAAAAGGCTCTCCACCGCCCGCGTGCCGATGTCCCGGCCGGGCTTGGCAATGGTCGTCAATCCCGGAAGCGTAAAGGCGCCTGACGGGATGCCGTCAAAGCCAAGGATCGACACATCTTCGGGGCAGCGCAGGCCGCGCTCGCGCACGGCCATCATGGCGCCGATCGCCATCATGTCATTGGCGGCAAAGACGCAGATATGGACGACATGCGGGCGGTCGAGTAGCCGCAACATGGCCTGCCGCCCGCCCTCGAACGTATATTCGCCGTCCTCGACAACGAGCTGGGCAGGGTCCACATCCCTCTCGATGCAATGACGCTGCACGGTGTTGAGAAAGCGCGTGCGCGCCAGGCGGAATTTCGGCCCGGCAATAATCAGCGGCGCATGGTGTCCCTTGGAAACCAGATGGTTCAGCCCCAGCGTCACTGCCTGGGCAATATCGGAACCAACGCTCGACACATCGGCAAAGCGCTCGGCGCTCGAACCGATCAGCACGAAGGGCAGGCCGAACCGGTCGAGATCATCGAGCGCATCGGAAACCGGATTGACGATCGCGCCATCGACGCGCGCCCGGCGCAAGGCCCGCAAATGGCTCTCTTCCTTGGCCGGGTCCCAGTCCGAGGAAAACACCAGCAGGGAAACATCCGCCTCCGCCGCTCGATCCTGCGCGCCCCGCGCCACATCGGCCCAGAAGGGGTTGGTGATGTCTGGAATAACCAGGCCCAGCATGCCCGAGCGACCGGACCGCATGCCCACCGCCAGGTGATTGCGCTCATAGCCCACGGCTTTTGCCGCCGCGAGCACGCGCTCGCGCGTCTCATCGAGGATGCTTTCCGCACCCGCAAGGGCCCGCGCCGCGGTGCTTTTAGACACCCCGGCCCGTTCAGCCACATCGATGATGGTAGGCCGGCGCTTGCGCAACGGCAGATCCTCCGCGGTCAATTTGTCATGACCTTCGTGGGAACGTTACCACGCGTTAGCGCGATGTCAACCGTCCAGCAACCAATCCGCCAGTTCGGACCCGAAGTGCTACCCAGTCGGGGCCGATCTTTGCGTCAGCGCAAAGACGGTCAAGGCATACCACATCTATACATTTCGCAGTCGCGCCATACTAAGGGTTGTGAAATGCATCGCGAAAAACCAGTGAATCCGCAGACAGTGGCGCCCCAGGTCGCGGTTGGCCAGAGTATCGAGGAATATCTCGACCGCTCCGACTGGCGGGTGAACGCCAATGCCAATCAGGGCTATTCGCTGGGCGGCCTCATCCTCAACATTTCGGGCAAGGTCGTCGCCAATTATTGGCTGTCCCACCTCTATCCCGCCGAAATCGGAGAGGCCCATCGCGAGGGCGACATTCATATCCATGACCTCGACGTGCTCGCGGGCTATTGCGCCGGCTGGTCGCTGCGCATGCTCCTGACCGAAGGGCTCAACGGGGTGCCGGGCAAGGTCGAATCCGGCCCGCCAAAGCATTTTTCGAGCGCCGTCGGGCAGATCGTCAACTTCCTCGGCACGCTGCAGAACGAATGGGCCGGCGCCCAGGCTTTTAGTTCCTTCGACACCTATATGGCGCCCTTTGTCCGCAAGGATGGGCTCAGCTATCGGCAGGTCCTGCAGTCAATGCAGGAGCTGGTCTACAATCTCAACGTGCCCTCGCGCTGGGGCACCCAAACCCCCTTCACCAATCTCACCTTCGACTGGACCTGTCCCGAGGACCTCAGGGATCAGGTGCCGCTGATCGGCGGGGAGGAGATGCCGTTCCGCTATGGCGACCTCCAGGCCGAGATGGACATGATCAACCGCGCCTATATCGAGGTGATGAGTAATGGCGACGCCCTGGGGCGCGTCTTCACCTTCCCGATCCCCACTTACAATATTGCGCCCGATTTCCCTTGGGACAGCGAGAATGCCGACCGGCTTTTCGACATGACGGCCAAATACGGCCTGCCCTATTTCCAGAATTTCCTCAATTCCGAGCTCAAGCCGCACATGATCCGCTCCATGTGCTGCCGCCTGCAGCTCGACCTCACCGAATTGCTCAAGCGCGGCAATGGCCTTTTCGGCAGCGCCGAACAGACCGGTTCCATCGGCGTCGTGACGGTCAATTGCGCCCGGCTGGGCCATGTCTATCGGGGTGACGAAGCCGGGCTTTTTGCCCACCTCGATGCTCTCCTCGATCTCGGGCGCATCAGTCTCGAGATCAAGCGCGACGTGGTGCAGCGCTATATGGATGAGGGGCTCTATCCCTATACCAGGCGCTATCTCGGCACGCTGCGTAATCATTTCTCGACGCTCGGGGTCAATGGCGTCAACGAGATGATCCGCAATTTCACCGGCGATTGCGAAGACATCACCACGGCCTGGGGGCATGCCTTTGCGGTGCGCCTGCTCGATCATGTGCGCAAGCGCATTACCCAGTTCCAGGAAGAAACCGGCAACATGTTCAACCTCGAAGCGACGCCCGCCGAGGGCGCCACCTATCGCTTCGCCAGGGAAGACCGGAAGCGGTTTCCCGGCATCATCCAGGCCGGAACCGACGAAAATCCCTACTATACCAATTCCAGCCAGCTCCCCGTCGGCTTCACCGATGACCCCTTCGAGGCGCTGGAAAAGCAGGACGAATTGCAGCGCAAATATACCGGCGGCACGGTGCTGCATCTCTATATGGGTTCGCGTCTGTCCTCGGGCGCGGCCTGCAAGAAGCTGGTGAAGCGGGCGCTGAGCAATTTCCGCCTGCCCTATATCACCGTCACCCCGACATTCTCGATCTGCCCCACCCACGGCTATCTCGAAGGCGAGCACGCCTTCTGTCCAAAATGCGACGCCGAACGGCTCGCAGCCAAGCGGCAGGCCGCCGCATGCTGAAAGGAAAACCGCATGAATATGATGACGACAAAGCCACTGCGCGCCGAAATCACCCTCACCGAAGAAGAGCGTCAGCCCTGCGAGGTCTGGACCCGCGTCATGGGCTATCATCGCCCCGTTTCCTCCTTCAATCGCGGCAAGAAGGGCGAGCATAATGAGCGTCGGTTCTTCAGCGAAAAGCAGGCAGCGCTCGGCTGAGCTGCGCGTTGGCGGGCTCACGAAAATCTCCACCTGCGATTGGCCCGGCGAACTGGTTGCCACCATTTTTTGCCAGGGCTGCCCCTGGGATTGCGGCTATTGCCACAATCCCCACCTCATCCCTCCCACCTCAGAGGACACGATCCCGTGGTCCGAGGTCATGGATTTTCTTGCGAGCCGGCGGGGGCTGCTTGATGGTGTCGTCTTTTCCGGCGGCGAGCCGACCCTGCAGGCCGCGTTGCCCGACGCCATAAGGGCGGTGCGGGGCCTCGGTTTTCGGATCGGCCTCCACAGCGCCGGCCCCTATCCGGGCCGGCTGGCGCAGGTGCTGCCGCTGATCGATTGGATCGGCTTCGACGTCAAAGCCGCCTTTGCCGAATATCAGCGCGTCACCGGGGTTGCAGGCAGCGGCGCCAAGGGTCGGGCCAGTCTTCTCAAGGTTCTGGCGAGCGGCATTGCCTGCGATATCCGCACCACGGTGCACGATCTCCTGCTCGACGAAATGGCTCTGGCGCGGTTGACCACCGAGCTTGAAACGCTTGGCGTTCCCGCCCATCGCCTGCAGCCGTTCCGGGCGACCGGCTGCACAAATCCGGCGCTGCTGGCCTAGGGCGCCAGATCGAACTCGCCGCTGAATTTGACCAGTTTGAAATCGCTGACCCGCACCTCGACCTCCACGGTCCAGGCGCCGGGCAGGGGCAGTGGCATGCCGTTGGCGTGCCAGGTCCCCGCTGCATCCGCCTCGGCCGAACGCGTCATGGGCGCAAGATCGGCGCCGACCGGCTCCACCGAAAGGCGCACCGCCCTGGGGGCGACTGTTTCGCCATCCGCCGTCGAGAGGCCGATGCTGAAATCGACCGGTCCGACTTTTGCCGGCGCAATCTGGACCGTGGCAACAAAGTCGCCTTGGGTGAGGGTCAGTTCGGCCGCCACCGGCTGTTCAAGGGCCAGAGCCCGCGGCGGCGGGGTAAAGCGCCAGCCGGAAACGAGGCAGAGAATGGCAAGGACCAGGATGATTTCGCCAAGGATGGACCGGCGCATGCGCCCGATCGCCCCGGCATCCCCCGCCGCAGCGGGCGCGGTCAGCGCCCAGCGGTTCCAGCAGGCTATGGCAAAGAGCCCGGCCAATAGCAGCAGTTTCGCGGCGAGAATAGCGCCATAGCCCGAGAGCCAGGCGGGACCGGGCCAACCCAATTGCACAACGGCCAGAACCAGGCCGGACACAACCAGCGGCGCCACAGCGAAGGGAATGGCGCGGGAGAATTTGACGAGCGGCAGCGTTGCCACGGCGGGGTCGGCGCGCAACAGCAGGATCAGCGGATAAAGCGCGCCCACCCACCAGGCGATGGCGACCACATGGAGGAAAAGCGCCGGCTTCATCAGCCATTGCGGCTGGGCAGCGCTCGCATGCCCGCTAAGGGAAATGGCGAGGCCGACCAAAAGAATGGCGGCAATGCCCAGGCCCTTGCCCCAGCCGGCGCTCTTTGCGCCAAGGCCCACCAAGGCGATCACCAGGGCGCCCAGCGCCACCAGACTCGTCTGCCCGTAGACGGAAGCGACGCCCACAATCCAGACCCGGCCCTCCGTCAGATTGCCAAGCCCGAGCCCCAGAATATCGAGGCCCTGCAGGCCGATGACCAAAAACGCGGCCACCATGCCCGCAACGCTGGTGATCATGCTCAGGCGCCGGGCCGGTTGGGGAAGAAGTGGGGAGAGCGCCCGAAAGGCCGCGCCGCCCGCCCCGAAGAAAAGTCCGACAAAGAGAACGATCCGGGTCACCCAAAGCGTGGCCGCCACCTCCGAATGGAGTGGCGCCACCTCAGCCACGACAGGTTCGGCCCCCGCAGCGCCGACGGAAAAGCTCGTCGTGCCGGCTATGGGATGCCCATCTGCAGAAATCGCGCGCCAGCTGATCACACGCGTTCCCGCCGCCTGATCGGCGGGCAGTTCGATGGTGAGGGCGTTCCCCACCGCAGAAACCGTGTCGAGCGGGCTCGTGGCGCCATCAAGGCCGACAAGGAGCACGGCAAGCGGGCTGACCGGTTCGTTGAAGGTCAGGACCAGCTCGGTCGGCGCTTCAGTGAGCACGGCGCCGTCGGCCGGCTGCGCGCTGAGCAGGCTCGCATGGGCAAAGACCGGCAGCGTGAAAACGATCGTCAGGAGCGCGACAACCGCGGCGGCGACAAGGCTACGCAAGGCTAACTCCGGCTAGAAGGAAAGCACTGTGTCCACGAAGCGCTTTCCTGGGATGGTGGTGGTCATTCAGCACAATTGCAGCCTCATAGCGCTCTTTCATCGGCATGGCACTCAATAGGCGCATTCGCCCCCGTTGCACTTGTTCTGGATCAACCGGGGCCATCCCATCCGGAAGGAGAGGCATGCGCGCAATCCCGATCCGGTTTGATCCGCATCAATCTCGCTTTCGCCCCGAGTGATACTGGCTCCTGGTCAAACAAATCAGGTGCGGCGATGCAGGACCAAACCACTTTTCTGGTCGAGAAATATTCAACGCCGGTTCCCCGCTATACCAGCTATCCCACGGCGCCGCATTTTCATGCCGGCATCGACACGAAAACCTATGCCCGCTGGCTCGCGGCCCTGCCCGAGCGCGCCACCATCTCGCTCTATCTCCACATTCCCTATTGCGATCGGCTCTGCTGGTTCTGCGGTTGCCACACCAAGCACACGCTGCGCTATGAGCCGGTCGCCGACTATCTGCTGGCGCTTTACGACGAGATCGCCTGGGTTTCCCGGCAATTGCGCGGGCATGGCAAGGTGACGGCCATCCACCTCGGTGGCGGCTCGCCAACGCTGCTTGCGCCCGAGGATTTTGCGGTGCTCAAGCGAAAACTTGCGGAGCATTTCAATATCGCGCCTGATGCCCAGATCAGCATCGAGATCGACCCCAATGATCTCGATGACGGGCGCTACGACGCCATGGCCGATTTCGGCCTGACCCGCGCCAGCATCGGGGTGCAGGATTTTGACCCCAAGGTGCAGCAGGCGATCAACCGCCTGCAGACGTTTGAACAGACACGGGACGTTGTCGCCGCCATGCGGGCGCGAAATGTCCGCTCGGTCAATCTCGACCTCCTCTATGGCCTGCCGCACCAGACCGAGGCGGGGCTTGAAAGCACCATCGCTTCGGCCTTGTCCCTGGCGCCCGATCGGGTGGCGCTCTTCGGCTATGCCCATGTGCCCTGGATGAAGCCGCACCAGAAGATGATCCCCGAAGCAGCCTTGCCCGATCGTCACGCCCGTTTCGCCCAGGCGCAACTGGCGGCGGACCGGCTCGAGGCGTCGGGCATGGAGGCGATCGGCTTTGACCATTTTGCCCGGCCCGACGACGGGCTGGCGATTGCGGCCCGCACCGGCCGGCTCAGGCGCAATTTCCAGGGCTATACCGAAGATGGCGCCGATGCGCTGATCGGGCTTGGCGCTTCCGCCATCGGCCAATTACCGCAGGGCTATGTGCAGAACATTACCGCGACCGGCGAGTATCGCAAGGCCGTCGCAGGCGGCGATGGCGCCATAGCCAAGGGCTTTGCCCTGATGCCGGCGGATAAGTTGCGCGCCCATGCCATCATGACACTGCTGTGCAAATTCACCCTCTCGCCCCGGGACCTCTCGGGCTTTGGCGAAGCCGGCCTGGCGCTGTTCCACGAAATAGAGGCCATCGCCCTGGTGGACGAGGACGGGCTGGTGGAAATGGCCGAGGGGCAATTCCGCGTCACCGCTCGCGGCCGCCCCTTCGTGCGCTCCATCGCCGCGCGCCTCGACAGCTATTTCGGCCAGGGCGCCGCGCGCCACTCGCTCGCGGTTTAGGCAAGACCCTGCCCGGTCCACGGGCGGGCCTCAGGCTCGCCCGGCAGCGCGAGCAGGTCAATGGCGCGCGCCGCCAGATGATCGACAATGTCGGCAACCGTCTGCGGCAAATGGTAAAACGCGGGAACGGGCGGCATCACCATGGCACCCATCTCGGTCACCGCCAGCATGTTCCGCAAATGGCCCAGATGCAGCGGCGTCTCGCGCGCCAAAAGCACCAGCCGCCGACGCTCCTTGAGCTGCACATCGGCGGCGCGAGCAATCAGATTGTCGCTGATGCCGCAGGCAATTGCGGCGAGCGTGCGCATGGAGCAGGGCGCCACGATCATTCCCGCGACCCGGAAAGAGCCGCTGGCAATGCTGGCCCCGATATCGTCATGGGCGTGAAACTGGAATGCCAGCCGGCGCAGTCGTTCGAGCGCGCCCGCGTCCACTTCGTGCCGTAAGGTTCGCTCCGCCGAGGGCGAAACCACGACATGGGTTTCCACATCGCCGCGCGCCGCCAGTTTTTCGACCGCGCGCAGGCCGAGAGCCGCCCCCGAAGCGCCGGTCAGCGCGACAATGACGCGTTGCTTGCTCATATGCCCAATCCCAGGCTCGGCCAGATGGCGTCAATGCGGGTGGCCACGTCTGCCGACATGGTAAGCGGCCGTCCCCATTCGCGGCTGGTTTCCGCCCCGATTTTGTTGGTGGCATCAAGCCCCAGTTTACCCCCAAGGCCCGGATGTGCCGAGGCAAAGTCGAGATAGTCGATGGGCGTGTCGGGCACGACAACCAGGTCGCGCGGGGCATCGAAGCGGGTGGAGAGGGCCCAGATGACATCGGCCCAGTTGCGCACATCGATATCGGGATCGACGGCAATGATCAGCTTGGTCATGCTGAATTGCGGCAGCATGGACCAGAGCCCCATCATCACCCGCCGCGCCTGGCCCGGATAGCGCTTGTCCACGGCCACAACCATGGCGCGATAGGAACAGGCCTCCGGCGGCAACCACAGATCGGTGATCTCGGGAAATTGCCGCCTGGCCAGCGGCACGAAAAGCGGCGTCATCGCCTCGCCGAGCCGGGAAGGCTCGTCCGGCGGGCGCCCGGTATAGGTCGAGAGATAGATGGGATCGCGCCGGGAGGTCACGGCCGAAACCGTCATCACCGGAAACGGCTCGACGCCATTATAGTAGCCGGTATGGTCGCCATAGGGGCCTTCGGGTGCCGTTTCGCTGGCCGAAACCGTCCCCTCGATCACCATTTCCGCCTCGGCCGGCACGGGCAGGTCGACGCTGGTCGCCCGCCCCACCGGGCTGGCGCGGCGACGCAATACGCCGGCAAAGGCCATCTCGTTGATGCCATCGGGCAGGGGCATGACCGCCGCCAGAATGGTCGCGGGATCGGCGCCGATGGCGACCGCAATGGGCATGTCGCGGCCCTGTTTCTGCCAGAGCCGATGATGCCGTGCGCCGCCCCGGCTCGGCAACCAGCGCACAATCGCCCGGTTCGGCCCCAGGACCTGCATGCGATAGATGCCGACATTGATGTCATCGGGATCGTCCGGCGCCCGGGTGATGACCAAGGGCCAGGTGATCAGTGGTGCCGGTTCCCCCGACCAGCACCACTGGATCGGCAATCGCGTCAGGTCTATGGCCCCATTTTCGCGAACCACCTGCTGGCAGGCGGGACGTTGCACGCTTTTGGTGCGCAGGGTCAGCGCCGCCTTCAACATGTCGCGCTGCGCCCAGGCGGCCCTGAGATTGCGCGGCGGTTTTGGCGAGCGCAGATCGGCCAGTGCCTCACCCAGAGCCGGCAGATCGGCAGCGTCGAGCCCCATCCCCAGCGCCACGCGTTCGACCGTGCCGAAGAGGTTGACGAGCATGGGCATCGAGGCAGCCGTGCCATCGGCGAGCTCTGGCTTTTCCACCAGCAGCGCCTGCCCGTGATCGGCCAGCACCCGACGATGAATCTCGGTGATCTCGTGCCGCACACTGACCGGCTGGGAAATTCGCTTCAGCAGCCCGCGTGTTTCCAAAAGGTCCAGAAAACCTCGAAGCGTGTCGGCGGTGGGGTGGCGCAGCGGCGGGAGCAGGGGTGAGGACATGGCCAGACCCTAGCGCCGTCAATCCCACCCATCTTTGCGCCACATCAACGTGAGGGGGGCTGGCGCGACCTAGATTTTGCCCGCGTTCACCAACAGGACCTCGCCCGATGTTGCTGCCCCGGCCTCTCTCCCGTGCCATCGATCACGTACCGCTCGGCGTCGTGCAGCGCGTGGTCGACGCGGTCTTTCACCGCGCCTTGCAGCAGCACCCCGACCTCTTTGATCGCCTCGGTTCCCAGGCGGAAAAGAGCTTTCGCTTTACCCCCGCCGACCTCGACCTCAGCTTCGTCATTCACCCCGCCCGGCGCACGATCCGCGCCTATCGCAAGGACAAGGCACCGCCCGTTTCTTCCGCCGTTTCCGGCCCTATGCTGATGCTGCTGGCTTTGCTCGAAGGGCGCATCGATGGCGATGCGGTCTTTTTCTCGCGCAGCCTGACTGTGACCGGCGACATGGAGGCCATGCTGGCCCTGCGCAATGGGCTCGATGATTGCGGCTTTGACCTGCCCGCCGATCTCTCCGGCCTGGCCGGCCCCTTTGCGCAGCCCTTCCGCCGGGTGGGCGAGTTGGTGCGGCAGCGCGCCCTGGTCGGGATCGTCTGAGCCATGGAACTGATCTGCCCAGCCGGCACGCCCGCCGCCTATCGCGAGGCCGTCGAAGCCGGCGCCGATGCCGTCTATTGCGGCTTTCGGGACGAAACCAATGCCCGCAATTTCCCCGGCCTCAATTTTAGCCGCGCCGAACTTAGGGAAGCCGTGGCCTTCGGTCATGCCCGTGGTGTCCAGACCTATGTGGCACTCAACACTTTTATGCGTGCCGGGGCCGAGGAGCTGTGGTTCCAGGCGGCCGACGACGCGGTCGCGGCGGGTGCCGATGCCGTCATCCTCGCCGATCTTGCACTGATGGAGCATGTGGCGACCAATCACCCCGGCCAGCGCCTGCATGTCTCGGTGCAGGCCTCGGCCTCCAATGTCGATGCCGTCAGCCTCCTGGTGGAGAGCTTTGGCGCCAAGCGCCTGGTGCTGCCCCGCGTGCTGACCGTGCCCGAAATCGCCAATATCGCGCGGCAGGTCGATTGCGAACTGGAGGTCTTCGCCTTTGGCGGGCTCTGCGTCATGGCCGAGGGGCGCTGCTCGCTCTCCTCCTATATCACCGGACAATCCCCCAATATGCAGGGCGTCTGCTCGCCAGCGAGCCATGTGCGCTATCGCGAGGACGGGGCGGAGATGGTGTCCGAACTCGGCGGTTTCACCATCAATCGCTTTGGCGCCGATGAGCCGGCGGGCTATCCGACCCTATGCAAAGGGCGGTTCCATATTGCCGACGAGGACGCCTATGCCTTCGAGGACCCCGTAAGCCTCGATGTCATGGATCATCTCGATGCGCTGAAAGCTGCTGGGGTTACGGCGCTCAAGATTGAGGGCCGGCAGCGCGGCAAGGCCTATGTCGCCCAGGTCGTTTCGCAGCTGCGCTCGGCGCTTTCGGCCGCGCCCGCCGATCGCCCCGCGCATCTCGCCCAGCTCCGGCGCCTCAGCGAGGGCCAGCGCACCACGTCCGGGGCCTATGAGAAGAAGTGGCGCTGACCATGGCTGAAACGAAAACGCTCAAGATCACCATGGGGCCGGTCCCCTATCTTTGGTCGGGCGAAAAATGGCGCGATTTCTATTACCGCATCGCCGATTCGGGGCATGTTGATGCGGTGACGCTGGGTGAAGCGGTCTGTTCCAAGCGCGACCACTTCACCCGGCCCTTTCTTCCCGAGGTCGTCGAGCGCCTGGAAAAGAGCGGCAAGGCGGTGGCTCTGGCTTCGCTGATCCTGGTGACGCAGGAGCGCGAAGTCGCCGCGACGCGAAAGCTTGCCGTTGCGACCAGTCTTGTCGAGGCCAACGACCTCTCAGCCCTGCGGCTTCTCGCCGGCAGGCCGCACCTCGTCGGCCCCTTCGTCAATGTCTACAATGCTTCCACGGCGCGCCTGCTCATCAAGCGCGGGGCTGTCCGGCTCTGCCTTGGCCCCGAATTGTCTGAAACGTCGATTGGCCCGATCATCGCCGGCGCGCCGGATGCGGAATACGAGGTCTTTGCCTTTGGCCGCCTGCCGCTGGCGATTTCGGCCCGCTGTGCCCATGCCCGCGCCAAGGGGCACGCCAAGGACAATTGCCAGTTCGTCTGCGGCGACGAGCCCGATGGGCTCGATGTCGATACGCTCGATGGCCAGCCCTTCCTCTCCATCAATGGCGTCCAGACGATGTCGCGCCATTGTCAGGTCCTGTTCGGCGAATTGCCGGGGCTGGCGGCGCTCGGTGTTACCCATCTCCGCCTCTCGCCGCAGGATTGCGACATGGTGGCGGTGGCGCAGCTCTTTGCTAGAGTTCGCGACGGCGCGCTTGCCGCCGACGAGGCCATGGAGCGGCTGCGGGAAATCTATCCGCAGGCGCCCTTCGCCAACGGCTTTCTCCATGGCGAGGCCGGGATGAACTGGGTCGCTGCCTGAACGGAGAGGGGCCCGCGATGCGGGCCCCTCTTTTCTCAGAAGCTGAAGCGCAGACCGGCGGCGCCCGAGAGTGCCGCATCCTGGCCATTGGTGCTGGCATGGAGCGAGAGCGAGCCGGCGGCGGAGGCCGAGAACTTGTGTTCTAGATCGGCACCGACCCGCAGCCAGGTCTGGTTCTGGGCCTGGCCGGGCAGGTTGAAGGCGAACAAGCCGAGGGTTTCGCCCGAAGTCGCCGGTCCCGTGGCATCGAAGCGATGCACTGCCTCGATCGTGCCGGTCAGCGTGGTGGCATCGGTGATCGGCCGCTTTGCCGTCAGGCCCACGCGCAGCTCGGCCGCGGTATGGGCCAGGGCGTCGAACCGGGCCGGAAACGCGCCGCCCTGTTCGGTATAGCCGTCCACATTGGTCTGCGAGAGCGTGAGCGCGGCCCAGGGGCTGAACGTTGTGGCCCCCAGGCTTGCCGCGTCCAGCCAGTCGATGCGGGCCCGCAGCATGGCGGCCCGTGCATGGGTCGAGCCTTCCGAATAGTCCGTGCCGCCGCCATTGGCATAGCCACGGCGCGTGGTCGTCGCCCAGCCACCATAAAGGGCCGTGGCCGAGAGCAGCAGCGGCGTGCCCTCGGGCGCCCAGTCGATCTCGCCGACGATATATTGACCATCGGCACGCATGCTGCCGCCAAGCGCCAGGTTCTGCCAGGCGCCGCTCTTGCCCACCCCGAGCCCGGCCCGGACATTGTCGGCAAAGTCGTGGCAGGCGCCCACTTCGGCAAGGCCGGCACCGCCATCGCGGCCATGGCCGGAATAGCCGATGTCGCCCGTCGCCCAGACGCAGCTATCCTCCGCCAGGCTCTGCTGTGTCATCAGCGGCTGGTGGTGCGCGCCATTGAGCGGCAGGAAGGAAAGCTGCTGCGCCGCATAGGCGGTCTGGGTCGCATCATAGAGCGATGCGGCAAATTTCGTCGGATCGATGACGCCGGCCGTCGTCGGGGTGACCCTGGCAATATAGGGATGCCAGACCCCGTCGGCGCCGGCACTATTGCCCACCACCACCGTGCCGTCGGCTGAAACGCCGGTGGCTTCGGACCTATCCCAGACCGGGGCGGATACATTGCCAGCCGCGAGCCAGTCGGAGACCGATTGCATCTGAGTTTGCTCAGTCCAGCGGAACGCCGTATTGGTTCCGGGGCTAAAGGAGCGCCCCACGATCACCGAGCCATCGGCAGAAACGGCCGTTGCGTGGCTGGATACGTCGCCGGCCAGGGTGCCGAGGCTCTGCATGCCGATATCTTCACGCCAGCGATAGGCGTCGACCGTATTCTCGGCGTCGAGCGATCGGCCGACAATAGTGCTGCCATCGGCGGAAATCGCATTGGCGAAACTGTGGCCGCCGCCCAGATGGCCAAGTCCGATCATCCCGGTCCCTTCGGTCCAGCGATAGGCGAGGATGGAGCCCATGCCATTGTCGGAATCCCCGACGATGATGGTGCCATCCGCTGAAACGCCGGTGCCGGTGCTGTACTGTCCGCCCAGCGTGCCGAGCGAATACATCTGCGGATTGGCGGCATCGCCCCCGGTGCCGCCCTCGACCCAGCGGAAAGCCCGCCGTTCGTCGATGAGATTGGTGTTGTCGTGGTCGGACGTACCCACAACCACGCTGCCGTCGGCGGACATGGCATTGGCGAATGCGAAGCCATCGACGCCGAGCGAGCCCAAATCTTCCATGCCGCCTGTCTTGGTCCAGCGCATGGCATATTGCTTGCCGGTCGAAGTCACCCAATACCCAACTGCACTTGACCCGTCTGGCGAGAGCGCATGGACCGCGCTGGTCAGGCCGCCATTGGACCCGAGATCCACACGGCCATCTGCGGCCGACCAGACGGTGGCAACTGGATAAGCACCATTGCTGACATAGCCGCCCACCACCTTGCCATCGGCCGAGATGGCCATTAGGCGAGCCGGCGACAGCCAATCAAGAAACCAGGCGACATCGCCGCCGGCCAAGGCCGAACTGGGCGTGAGTGCGCTGCAGCCCATCAGGGCCAGGACGGCGAGGGGAAGTTTTGAGGCCCGGGCCGAGCCGGGGAGCCGATGGTGATTGTTACGCAAAATGTACCTGCCTGATGTTTTGCAGGCAGGGTTAGCGATTGGGAGTGAACCGGTTCAATGTCGATTTTTCCGCGCATAAGCATTGCTCGTGCGCATAATCGACCCCTCAGTTTTCGGCTTCGTATTGCAGGCCATGCCGGCGCGGCGTCGTGCCGAAATGGCGGCGATAGGCGCTGACGAAATTGCTGGCCTGGGCATAGCCGACCTGCCAGGCGATCTGCTTGAGCGGCAGGTTCAGCCCCTCTTCGATCATGCGCCGGGCCGCCTGCAGCCGCGTGTCGCGCAGATAGTCGAAAACGGTCGTGCCGTAGAGTTCCCTAAAACCCTGATTGAGCACCTTGGCCGTCAGGCCGACGGCACCGGCCAGGTCGTGCAGCCCGGGCGGGTTGCGCAGGTCCGATACCAGCCTGTCGCGCGCCTCCTCAACTCTGGCAAGCACGCGTCGCGAGAGTTCTTCGGCGCCTGCGGGCGGCGCGCCGTCCAGCGATCCAAGCAGATGCACCAGGAACTCAAGGGATTTGGACTCCCGGTGCAGGCTCATCAAGGATCCGGTAAATGTCGGGCGCAGCAGTTCATTGGCGACGCGAACCGGGTCGAACCGCGCCTTTGTCACCTGCGACACCGGCGTCACCCGGCCCTCGACGATATTGCGCAGGATATCGGGCAATTCATCGCCCCCAAACATCGCCCCCAGCGCCTCGGGTTCGACGCTGATCCCGAGGCCCGCCACGGGTTGATCGAGCTGAACCTCATACATCAAGCGATCTTCTGGCGGCACAAGGGTCATGATGGTCCCCGATCCGCGCCAGCGTTGTGGCGCCAGCTTGCCGGGCGAGGTCGCGAACGTCCCCTCGCCGGTGGCGACACAGCCAATATGCAAGGTGCCCGGCTTGACCTGCTGGTCGATGGTCAGATGAAACCCCGCCTCGGCACGGGCCTCTACCGAAAAGAGGTCCACACCCGGTCGAACGGGTTCCGAGATCAGGTGCCCTGAGACCGGACCTTCGAGGGTGACCCGCCGGGAGACATGAAAACTCTGCGGCTCGGGTTCGCCATTGCCGATGAATACCCAATTGGCGGGAAGGGCCTGGTAGCCTCGCTTGGCTTCCGGAATTGCGGCATTGTAGTTCAATCGTTCCCCCTCGACATGTGCGAACGACACATCCTGATGTCTGCGCAATTGCGTTCTGCACAACGCATTTGGGCCACCCAACGCTTGGGCTCGGCTGCGCTAGCGATCCCGAGAAGATTAGGCAATTTAATCTTGCTTATGATGATTTAGAGTTGCTAATGACCGCACCCCGAATGCGGCTCCAGTTCTGACGGTGACTTGCACCAAAGCGCAGCGCGACGCCGGAAGCTCGCGACGCGCCAAAAAACCTGATTTTGAGGGGTAGAGACCGGGCGGCACAACTGTCGACGGGTGAGGATGCCCACCCGTCGATAGGCCCGCTTTACATGGCCGCCTTTACGCTGGGGGTAGCCAGCTTTGGCCGCGGCCGGGCAGCGATCTGCTGCTGGGCAATGAGCAGGCAGGCATCGGCGCATGGCATTGGCCGGCCGATAAAATATCCCTGCGCCGTTTCAACACCAAGCTTGCGCAAGGCTTCAAATTCAACGGCCGACTCAACGCCTTCCGCCAGAATCTGGCTCTTGGTCTCGCGGCCGAAATGCACCAGCGCGGCGGCCAGGGCATGGCGCGCCAGGTCGTCCTGGATGTTGCGGGTCAGGCTGATGTCGAGCTTGATGATATCGGGCTGCAGCGCCAGGATATGACGCAGGCTCGCATAACCGGCACCCGCATCGTCCACGGCCAGACGAACGCCGTTGACGCGAATGTCGTTCAGGGCGCGACCCAGCGCCTCATAGTCCGAGACGCTGGCATGCTCGGTGATTTCGACCACCACGCGCCGTCCGTCCTTGCCCGCAATGGCTTCCGCCACGGCGCCCGAAATGATCGTTTCGGGCGAGACGTTGAAGGTCAGGTAGATGTCCTTGGGGAAGAGATCGAGCAGCGCCAGACCTTTTTGGACAGCCATCATTTCAAGTTCAATGCCGAGGCCAACCGAGGCTGCCATGGTGAACCAGATATCAGGCGTCCATCCCTCGGGGCTGGCAAAGCGCGACAGGCATTCGAACCCGACCAGCCGGTGGTCGGCGATCCGGTAAATGGGCTGCACCACGATCGAAAGTTCGTCGCTGGCCAGGACCCGCTGGATGCGTTCGAGATTGGTCCGGTGCTCGGTCGTGGCATCGATCTCGCGGCCGATCAGGACGGCCGTCAGTTCGGCGACGGCGCGCATCATCTTGAGGTCGCGCATATTGAGCGAAGGCTGCGGTTCGGTACTGATGCAGCAGAACATGCCATGCGTCGTGCCGTCTTGGAGCTTGATGGGCACGCTCATATGGGCGCGAATACCCATGTCATGGGTAAAGGGCATGGCCGCCGCGAAGGGCACGTCGAGCACATCGGGCATCAGTTCGGGCAGGCGGCCCTCGAGAATGTGCCGGCAATAGACATAGTCAAGCGGCATGGAGTCGCCGGGCTTGATCACATGCTCCAGCCCCGGCGCATCGACTTCTCGGAAATAGGAACGGTCGCCGACGAATTCCGAGACATAGGCCACCTGCATCCCAAGATGCACGCGCACGGCTTCGAGGGCGCGTCTCAGCGAATATTCCGCCTTGTCGTCCAAAGCGGTCGTAAGACCTTTGAGGTCGAAAATGTCCGGCTCAGTTGCACTCATGACCAACCCCTGCTTCCCACCCGCGGCAAGGCCCTGAATTTTCAGGCGAGGAGCAGGGAACCCTGCCATTCGCAACGGGCCTGACACTAGGCGCTACGGAGATACTCCAAAATAGCATCATAAAGGCAAAGGCTTAAACGTGTGTTGCCATGTTTTCGTGCATTTGAACGGGTCGCGTTAACTAAGTCTTAAAGTCTCCTAACAGTTCGTTAAACTTTTCTTAAAATTGTGCTAAAACCCTTTCTGCGGCGTCGCCAGTTGCGGCGCGAGTAGGGCGGGGTTGTTATGCATTCTGAGTTTGCGTTCTTGGTGCACCCAAGAAATACGCTGCGTGCAGATATGGGTATACTGTTCGGCAAGCCGTTCTCGCTGGTTCCAGAGGTCATCTGGCGTAGCGCGCTGAAGCATCTTCCGGTGCCGCCGATGGTTACAGGCAAGATGTCTCGGGTTGATCTGCCCGGGAAAGTTGTCGGCAGGATCATTACTGTTCCTCTGACGCCGACGCAGTTGCTTACACTGCCGCGCTCGCAGGTGCAGGGTCGTATTTCTGCTGCCATCGACAAGGCGCGCGATCTTGGCGCTTCCGTTGTGGGTCTCGGGGCGCTCACCGCACCGGCTTCCGTGGGCGGCAAGGCCTTTGCCAAGCGCAGCGATATCGGCGTCACCAATGGCAATGCCTTTACGGCGGCCATGACGCTGCAGGCGATTGAAAAGCTGACCGCCTCGCTTGGCCACGACCCGCTGATTGCCATGGTCGGTGCGACGGGCAGCGTCGGCTCGTGCCTGACCCGGCTCTATGCCCGCAAGCACCCCGGCCGCCTTCTCCTGGTTGCGCGCAACGAAAAGCGTCTGGAAGCGCTGGCCGCCGATGTCCGTCGTGATGGCGTCGAAGCCACCGTGAGCACGGACATGGCGGATGTGGCCAAGGCCGATCTGGTCGTCCTGCTGACGTCCTCGCCCGATGCCCTGCTGCGCAGCGAACACCTCAAGCGCGGCGCCATCGTTCTCGACGATACCGTGCCGCGCAACACCGATGAGCGCCTTCTTACGGAGCGCCCGGACGTTCTGATCGTCGATGGCGGCCTCGTTGAAATTCCGGGCTTTGATCTGCGCGGCTCGATCGCGCTGGCGCCCAAGCTTGCCTATGCGTGCCTTGCCGAAACCATGCTGCTCGCCCTCTCTGGTCACCAGGGGCACTTCTGCATGGGCGACGCTCAGCTCGATCAGGCAGAGCACATCCTCAAGCTCGCAAAAGAGCACGAGCATCTGGGCTTCCACCTCGCCCCGTTCCGGTCCTTTGGCCGGCTGATCGAAGACGCCCCCTCCCGCACATTCGCACCCGCAGAGGAGCAGGTCATATGCGCCGCATAGTCATCCTGGGCGGCGGCTATGCCGGCCTGCACGCCTTTTCCGTCCTGCGTTCGCGCCTCGGTTCCCAGGTCGCGCGCGGCGAGGTCGAGCTGACCCTGATCTCGCGCGATGGGCACCACACCTATCACGGCTGGACCGGCGAAGTGCTGTCCGGCGACCTGGCTGTGGGCAGCACATTGACCCCGATCCAGCCGATCCTGGGCAATAGCTTCGTGCAGGGCGAAGTCGTTTCCGCAGATCTGCCCGGCCGTACGCTGACCGTGCAGGGCGAGGGGGCCGCACGGGAAATCAAGTTCGAGCATCTCGTGATCGCCGCCGGGTCCGTCGATCCCTTCGATCGCATTCCCGGGCTCGCAGAGAACGGCTGGTGCGTCAAGAATTCGCGCGACATGCAAAAGCTCGTCGGCGAACTCGAAAGCCGCGATGCCGCTGCCCAAACGACGCGCAATGTCGTGGTCGTTGGCGGCGGGCTTGCCGGCGTCGAAACGGCCTCCGCTCTTGCCGCCCGCTACGGTCGCGCTGGTTCGGGCAAGGTCAATGTCCACCTTGTCTCCTCCAGCGACAAGCTCCTGCCCTCGCTGCGCCCCGACTTTACCCATATCGCCGAGACGGCCACGCGCCAGCTCCTCGATCAGGGCGTGCAGCTCCATCAGGGCGTGCGCGTTTCCCAGATCCTGGCCGACCATGTCGAACTCGCCAACGGCGCGACCGTCGCGTCCGATCTGTCGGTCGTGGCGGCCGGGGTGAGTTTTAGCGTCCTGCCTGGCACTGAATCGTTGCCGCGCAATGGCGTTGGCCAGATCATTGCCGACGAAGACCTGCGTGTTCGCGGCAGTCACAATATCTGGGTTGCCGGCGACATCGCTGCAGTGCCGCATCCGGTCACCGGCGAACCTTGCCCGACCAATGCCCTCTTTGCCATGAAGCAGGGCGACTGCGTCGGTCGCAACATTGCCCGCACCATCAAGGGCCAGCCGGTCAAGGGCTTCAACTTCCGCGGCCTTGGTCAGGCGGCGGGCCTTGCCGGTCAGCGCGGCATCACCGAGCTTTGGGGCCTGCAGTTTACCGGGCGCCTCGCCTGGGTCATCCGCGTCCTGTTCTTTGCCTGGTTCATGCCCTCCCATCGCCGTGCCCTTTCGGTTCTTTCGCACCTGTCGCAGAACGCCTGGGGCGCAACGCTGGGCAGGATCACGGGTGGCAGAACGGCGCCCGCTGCCGAGCGCCCGGCGGCCGTGCCGAACCTTTCGGGTCGTCTGCGCTAAGGCCGTTCAGGGGAGCGACGCGGTGTGTTGCTCCCTGCTTTCTTCGCTTGGTCCGGCTTCCGCCGGTGCCCGCAGCGCGCTAATGCGGGGCCGCGTTTCCGTTGCACCCGACCCATGTCGGAGCGGTTGATCCACCGCCGCGAATGTTAAGGATTCAGTAATACCAAGTTAAGGTTGTGTTACCGCTACCTCTTCCGGGAGTATCGGTCGAATTTCGTCGTGATAGCCTCTTCCACCAGCGAGGAGGCAACCGATGAAGTCAGTTCTTATCCTTGGCGGTGATGGCTTTTGCGGCTGGCCGACTAGCCTGCATCTGTCAGCCAACGGCTATCGCGTTGGTATCATCGACAATCTCTCGCGCCGGCATATCGACGATGAGCTGGGTGCGGCCAGTCTCACCCCGATCGCCTCCATCGGCCAACGCCTGCAGGCCTGGCATGGCGTTGCCGGCCAGACGATCGACTATTTCCATATCGACATTGCCAACGACTATGCCGGGCTGCGCGACGCCATCGACAGCTTCAAGCCCGATGCCGTCGTGCACTTTGCCGAACAGCGCGCCGCGCCCTATTCGATGACCAATGCGACGCATAAGCGCTACACGGTCGACAACAATATCCGCGGCACCCACAATCTGCTCGTCGCCATTTCCGAACTGGGCCGGGACATCCATGTGGTGCACCTGGGAACCATGGGGGTCTATGGCTATGACGGCTCGGGCCTTGAAATTCCGGAGGGCTATCTGGACGTCGTCGTGAAAGGACCGAACGAAGAGGTTTATCCCCGTTCCATCCTGTTCCCCACCGCGCCCGGCTCGGTCTATCACATGACCAAGTCCATGGATCAGTTGCTGTTCCAGTTCTATGCCCGCAATGACGAGCTGCGGATCACCGATCTCCATCAGGGGATCGTCTGGGGCACGCAGACCGAAGAGACGCGCCTCCACGACGATCTGATCAACCGCTTCGATTATGATGGCGATTATGGCACCGTGCTCAATCGCTTCCTCATGCAGGCCGCGGTCGGGCATGCCCTGACTGTGCACGGCACCGGCGGGCAGACGCGGGCTCTCATCAATATCCAGGATACGGTTCGCTGCATTCGCCTGGCGATCGAGCATCCGCCCCAGCGCGGCGATCGGGTCAAGATCTTCAACCAGGTGGCCGAGACGCAGCGCGTGCGCGATCTGGCCAAGACCATTTCCGAGATGACCGGCGCTCGGCGACGGCGGCGAGCGCCACGTAGAGATCGTGCGGTTGCTCGTTGATGCCGGGGCCGACATCAATCTCGCCGACAGGGAAGGCGTCACCGCGCTCGAGCACGCTCGCAACCGCGGTTATGCGGCAATCGAAGCCATTCTCCTTGCGGCGGAAGGGTCTTGAAGGGCGGACAGACATGCGAATGCGTCCGCAAGATTTCCGGGTGCCCAAGTTATTGAAAGTGCTGGCTTTGGGGTAAATGGCGGAGAGAGAGGGATTCGAACCCTCGAGACGGTTCCCCGCCTACACACTTTCCAGGCGTGCGCCTTCGACCACTCGGCCATCTCTCCGCATCGCCTTTGCAACCCTGGAACCAGGTAGCGCACGGCCTTGTTATGCCGTTGCGAGCGTGGCGCAATATACTGATGAACGTTTCGGGCGCAAGCATGAGTTTTGTCCTGTCCCGTATGTTTTTCGTGATTGGGCTGATCTCTTGTGAAACGGCCCCGGTGCGTGGCAAAAGGAAGGACGTGCAGGGGTGCAGCGGTCGGCGCCCACAAGCACAGGACGGGGTGAATGCGGATAGCCTTGCGAATTGTCGGCACCTGGCTCATTGGCCTGGCGCTGGTCTTGCTTGTCATTGATGGCACGAAGTCACTGGCGGCCAATGCCGTCGTCATGACGTCATTGGGCGATATCTGGCTGCAGATCCATGCGCAAAGCCTTGATATTGTTCGAGAGTTTTTTCATAGCCGGTTCTTTGCCAATCTGCTCGACCGGGTCTTCGACGCTGTTCTCACCTATCCCGCGTTCGCTGTGATCGGCGTGCCGGGGATCGTGCTCGCGCTTCTGGGGCGCAAGCCGCGGCGGGAGCGGTTTTTGCGGGCTGACGATATCTGATCTAAAAATCGGGGGCGACAATCCCCATATTACGCGGCGAAAGGAGAAACTCATGTTCTTCCGCACCAAGCCGACTACCATCCCCACCGAAGCCGAGGCGTTGCCCGGTCGCGACATGGAAATGCCTGTCGCATCACAACATTTTGTCAATGGCGCCGCTCTCAAGGGACCCTATCCCGAGGGTGCCGAGACCATCTATTTCGGGCTCGGTTGCTTCTGGGGCGCTGAGCGCCTGTTCTGGAAGTTGTCCGGGGTTTTCGTGACTGCCGTGGGCTATCAGGGCGGGCACACGCCCAATGCCTCCTATGAGGAGGTCTGTTCGGGCCGTACGGGCCATACCGAGAGCGTCAAGGTGGTCTATGATCCAAAGGCTATCTCATTGGAAACGCTGCTGAAAACCTTCTGGGAGGAGCACGATCCGACCCAGGGTATGCGCCAGGGCAATGACGTGGGCACCCAGTATCGCTCGGCCATATATACGACGACGCCGGCGCAGGCTGAAACCGTGGCTGCGAGTAAGGCCATGTACGAAAAGGCCTTGCGCGAGAAGGGGTTGGGAGCAATCACCACCGAGATCGGCGAGGCCGGTCCGTTCTACTATGCCGAGACCTATCACCAGCAATACCTGGCCAAGAACCCCAATGGCTATTGCGGGCTCAACGGGACGGGCGTGAGCTGTCCCATCGGGCTCGGGGTTGCCGCCGAGTAGTCACTTCCCTGTGCGGCGCGTCTCTGACGCGCCGCTTTTTGTTAGCAGACTGTTAACGTTGAGCCTCACCTATCCCTCCATCATGCGACGCGAAGGTTTCGAAGCCTTCTCGAGGCGCTCCCGGCGGTGACGCTGGTGCGCCAGTGGCGCGACGATTCGGTCGCAAAAGTCGGCGGCAAGATCTTTGCGCTGCTCGATCGTGATCCCGGCGAGGTCTGGTGCAAGGTCTCGGATATGAGCTTCGACCTTCTTACCGAGCTGCCCGGCATTCGCCCCGCACCCTATTTTGCGCGGGCGGGTTGGGTGGCGATTTCGGTCAACTCGCCGCTCGGGCCAGAGGACGTGGAAGCCTATGTGGTCGAAGCGCATCGGCTCGTCGCTGCGAAACTGAGCAAGAAGCTCCGACAGCAATTGGGACTCGACGTTTCTCCCCGGCAGGCGCCAATTTAGGTTGGGCTTGGGAGGGGAGGAGAAAATGGCCGATGAAGGACTATTGCAGGCGGTAGGGCAGGTCTCGCGCCAGGTGCTCGATATCGAGGCGTCTACGGCCTGGTATCGCGACGTCTTGGGTCTGACGCATCTTTATCAGTTCGGCGCCTTGAGCTTTTTCGATTGCGGTGGGCTGCGGCTCTATCTGCAGGAGAGCACCGAGGCGGGGCCGGAATCGGTGCTGTATTTTCGCGTTGCCGATATCGACGCGGCCCATGAGGCGCTCGCGGCGCGTGGGGTCGAGTTCATGCAGACGCCTCACCTCATCCATCGACATGAAGATGGAATGGAAGAGTGGATGGGTTTTTTTGGCGATCTCGAAGGCAGGCCGCTGGCGCTGATGGCGCAGAAGCGGGGCTGAGCCCTGACGAACCGCCGCGGTCTGGCGTGACTACCCCGGCTGTCATCCCGGCGAAGGCCGGGATCCATCCCGAGATCTCAAGATGGGCCCCGGCCTTCGCCGGGGTGACAATCGAGTGTGTGGCTTCGGCTCGAGCTGCCTACCGCCCGAGCTTGCCGTCCACCAATGAAGTGCCGAGCGGGGCAGGGCGGGTGACGGGGGTGGTGATTTCGACGGCCTGGCCGCTGCGCGCGGACGTTTCAAACGCTTCCATGACTTCGAGGACGTGGAGCGCCAGGTCGCCATTGCAGCGATGAGGGCGGTTTTCGACGATGGCATGGGCCATGTCGGCGAGGCCGATCGAGCGGTAATTGCCGTCGGCATAGGGCTGGTCGGTGTCGACATTGGTCCACTCGCCGCCCTTTTTGAAGATTTCGACCTGGCCGCCAAAATTGTTGGGATCGGGAACAACAAGCGTCGCGTCCGTGCCATAGATTTCGAGCGGCACATGCTTGTGGCCGGCAACGTCAAAACTCATGGAAATCTGCACCACGGCGCCATTGGCAAAGACGAGGGTGCCCGAGACGTGGGTCGCCACATGCACCGGGATCACCTCGCCATTGCGCTCCTTGGCGGTGATGGTGCGCGTATCGCGCAGCATGGTGCCAAAGCCGGAGACTTTTGCGACCGGACCGAGGAGGTTGACGAGGTCGGTGATGTAATAGGGGCCCATATCGAGCATGGGGCCGCCGCCGGCTTCATAGTAGAAGGCCGGATTGGGGTGCCAGCGCTCGTGGCCGGGGCACATGAAATAGGCGGTGCCGCCGACGGCCTGGCCGAGCTGGCCTTCATCGACGATGCGGCGGGCGGTCTGGTGCGAACCGCCAAGGAAAGTGTCGGGCGCCGAACCAACGCGCAGGTTTTTCGCCTTGGCCGCCTCGACCAGCTTCTTGCCTTCAGCAAAGACGACGCCGAGCGGCTTTTCCGAATAGACGTGCTTGCCGGCGGCAATGGCGCGCAGGCCCACTTCGACATGGGCCTTTGGAATGGTGAGGTTGAGGATGATCTCGATTTCAGGATCGGCAAAGATCTCGTCCATGCTGACCGCCTTGACGCCGAATTCGGCGGCGCGCGCCGCAGCGGCGGCCGGATTGAGATCGGCCACGGCCTTGATGTCGAGAACCGGAAAACTCTGCGCGGCCTTCAGATAGGCGGCCGAAATATTGCCCAAACCAACGATACCGATGCCGACCTTGCGCATCTTCTGTCTCCTCCTGCCGCGGGAAAGTCATCGCCGCCAAAATGCCTCGCCGCCTTGTATGGCAGCGTCCTCACTTCGCTTCTGACATGTCAACTTGGGCCAAGACAACGGCTAAGAGCTGTCGCCGCAAATATTGTCGGAGGCATATTGACATACGTACCTCAGGAGGATTTTACTGCGCAAAGGTGGCCGAATTGGCAGCCTCCAAGCGTTGAGCACATCCCACGGGCGTCGAGCCTGTTGGGACTTTTGTGCTTTATCTTGATCTCTTGCCTTCAATCTGATGTTGTTTTCCCTTCACAACGTCGTCCGCCCAAGGACGGATGAGGGGATATTTCCGTGTCGCAAGACGATTTGCCGTCCGCCGGGCGCAGCAAGCGCGGCGTGAAGCCTTCCGGCAAGCCGACGCTCAAGACCATTGCCCAGATGACGGGCCTTGCCGTGACCACCATTTCCCGGGCGCTCAACAATGCGCCGGAACTGGCTCAGGAAACGCGCGACCGCGTGCAGCGCATCGCTGCCGAAATAGGCTATCTGCCCGACCGCGCGGCTCTGCGCCTGAAAACCGGACGCACCAATGTCATCGCGCTGGTGCTTGAACCGGATGAGCAGATCTATGGGTTTGGCACTTCGCTCGTGACCGGGATCACCGAATCGCTGCGCGACACGTCCTATCACCTCGTCATCACCCCGCTGTTCCGCAATGTGCAGCCGATCGAGCCGATCCGGCACATCGTGCGCAACCGCATGGCCGACGGGGTGATCTTCTCGAAAGCCGAAACATTCGACGAGCGTATCCGCTTCCTCGTCGACAATGATTTCCCCTTTGTCAGCCACGGCCGCAGCCAGTGGCCCGAGGCCCATCCCTATGTCGATTTCGACAATGAGGATTTTGCCTATCATGCAACGCTGCGCCTCGCGGCGCATGGCTGCAAGAAGGTGTCCATCGTGCTGCCCGACAGCGCGCTGACCTATACGGAACATCTCAAGTCCGGCATCGAGCGGGGGGCGCGCGAGACCGGTATCGCCTATGAATTTGCCGCCGACGTGAACCTCAACAGTGCCACCGATGCCATCCGCAACTATGTGATCAAGCGCTCCAAGCGCCCGGATGGTCCGGACGGCTATATCGGCGCCTCCGAGATTTCGGCCCTGGCCATTCTGGGCGGCCTGGCCGATAGCGGCCATGTGGTGGGCAAGACCGCTCATGTGGTGACCAAGCAGGCGTCCTCCATGTTCATGCAGTTCCAGCCGGCCGCCGAAACCGTGGGCGAGGACTTTGTCGAAGCGGGGCGTCAGCTCGGCCAGATATTGCTGCGCCGTATTTCCGGCGAGACCGAGGGGCTTTCCTATCTGGCAAAGCCCAGCCTCCACTGGACCGAACGGGCCGCGTCCTGATCCCGCCGGATTTTCGTGGCTGGGCAATGCGGCGGCGTGGTCCGCCGCGCAAATATCTGATGACATGAGAAAATAGTCGCATTTCGCATTTTCGCGAACTGGCGCTCAGCACGTGCGCGATTTGACCTTGCCGCAATCAGGGCAAAATAAAGGCAGGGCGCGCCCGGCCCTGGCGCCCTGCCGCACTGCATAAAATTGCATCAATTTTGGCGTTTCCGGCCCGCTGGCAAGTAGCGGGACCAATGAATCAATCAATATTGCCCGGCGCAGGACTCTGAATCGTTCAAGAGTCTATTTGCCACGATTCCCCGCCGCTCCGGTTGGACTCAGAATCGTGGTGCGGGATACTCTTGAGAAGAGTCTGTATTTATTCGCGAGTTATACTAACGGACAGCAAGCTAGACTAGTAAAAAACTTCTGCCTGTAACCAATGATTAAGCCATTTAAGGAATGATCATAACCAGGCCGGATGGGAATACGGCTGCAAACATCGTCCATTGACTATCCAGACGGGTTCGCACGCCGCCTGAATACTTTGAACCGTTCATCGGTTGTTAACTAACCCACGCCTGAGAGCATTATGACATCGCTGATATTTTTTCCGACCAGGTCGCTGCAATGACCGGGAGCAGCACTTTCACGCTCGTTTTGACCGGTGACGTTTCGGTCAAGTCCGCTCAGGACATGCTTGGCCGCCTCAAGGAGGCGGTTGCCGAACATGCCGCGGTTGCGCTCGACACCAGGGACATTGCCCAGGCCGACGTGACTACCGTCCAGACACTTCTGGCGGCGCGCACCAAGGCCGAGGCCCTGGGCAAATCACTGACATTGAAGGGGCCGCCGGGCCCGAAATTGCAAGCTGTGCTTGAAGGCGCGGGGTTCCTCAACCCGGCCCAGCCGACGGCCCGCTTCTGGACAGAACACATTTAACGCCACGGGACGCGACGGCATGACCAAGACAATTCTCACCATCGATGACTCCGCCTCCATCCGCCAGATGGTGGCCATGACCCTGACCGCCGCCGGCCTCGACGTGATCGAAGCCGTCAACGGGCAGGACGGCTATGACAAGGCCACCACCAATACGGTCCATGCCATCATCACCGACCTCAACATGCCGGTTCTCAACGGCATCGAATTCATTCGCAAATATCGCCAGCATCCCGCCAGCAAGGGCATCCCGATCATCCTGCTCACGACCGAGTCCGACGAGGAACTCAAGCGTCAGGCCAAGGAAGCGGGCGCGACCGGCTGGATCGTAAAGCCCTTCAAGCAGGACCAGTTGCTGGCCGTTATCAAGAAGGTCACCGGGGCATGAACATCTCCGATCCCACCGAGACATTCCGCCAGGAGGCGCGCGAGCTGCTCGATCAGCTCGAGGCCGGCCTGCTCGATCTCGAGCAGGACCCCTCCAATGACGACCTGATCAATTCCACCTTCCGGGCCCTGCATACGATCAAGGGTTCGGGGGCCATGTTCGGTTTTACGGCGGTCGCCGAATTCGTGCACGAATTCGAGACCGCCTTTGACCGTGTGCGCAAGGGCCAGAGCAAGGCCAATACCGCTCTTATCGGCGTGGCGCTCGATGCCAAGGACCATATTCACCTTCTTATCGAGAACCCGGATGCGCCTGTGGATGGCGGCACCGAGATTCTTGTTCAGCTGCGCGCTATCGTCGATGGCGCTGCGGTTGGTGGGCATGAGGAAGCGGCTTCCGAGCCGGTGGCAGCACCGGCTCCTGCCCCGGCAGCCGTTGTTGCGGAACCGGCAAAGCCCGCGGACAGCGGTGCAAAGCGCTGGCGCCTGACCTTCTATCTGCCCAGCGATGCGCTGATCTACGGCACCAATCCCGAACTGCTGCTCAAGGAGCTGGCCGGGATTGGCCCGACAGTGGTTCTGGCGCTGACCGACCGGATTCCCGATCTCGACATCATCGATCCCGAAGTCAGCTATCTCGGCTGGCAGGTCGATATCGAGGTGGCGGACGATCCGACCGCCGCGATCGACGATGTCTTCCTGTTCCTGCGCGACAATATGGAACTGACGCTGGCCCCGCTTGGTGGCGAGGCGGCGGCGCCCGTGATCGAGGTGCCGGCACCGGTGGTTGAAGTCGCCGTTGCAGCGCCGTCCGACGACGCCATGCCCGAAGCGCCCTTCGTGCCCGAACCCGCGGTCGCCAAGGCGCCAGCGAAGAAGGCAAAGGCTGCCGAAAAGGCTGAAGCCGACAAGCCGGCGGCAACCTCGCTGCGCGTGCCGGCCGAACGGCTCGATGAGCTAATGGACCGCGTTGGCGAACTGGTCATCGCCCAGGCGCGCCTCAGCCAGATCGCCAATAGTTCCTCCGATACGGCGCTGAAAACCATTGCCGAGGAATTGGAGCGCCTGTCTTCGGGCCTGCGCGACACCACCATGGGCATTCGCATGGTGCCGATCGGAACGATTTTCTCGCGCTTCCGGCGCCTCGTGCATGACCTTTCGGGGGAACTGGGCAAGCAGATCGAGTTCATCACCACCGGTGAAGAAACCGAACTGGACAAGACCGTTATCGAGCGCCTGGCTGATCCGCTGGTGCACCTCATTCGCAACTCGGTCGACCATGGGCTTGAAAGCGCGGAAAAGCGCATTGCCGCCGGAAAATCGCCCAAGGGTACGGTGCGGCTTTCGGCAGTCTATTCGGGCGCGGAAGTGGCGATCTCCGTCATCGACGATGGCGCCGGCCTCAACCATGAGCGCATCCGCGCCAAGGCGGAGGAAAACGGGCTCATCACTGCCGATGCCAAGCTGACCGAGCAGGAACTGAACCATCTCATTTTCGCCCCGGGCTTTTCGACGGCGAAAGAGGTGACGGCACTTTCGGGCCGTGGCGTTGGCATGGATGTGGTCAAGCGCACCATTGATGGACTGCGCGGTACCATCGATGTGACGACGACGCCGGGCAAGGGTTCGGTCTTTACGCTCAGGCTGCCGCTGACGCTTGCCATTATCGACGGCATGCTGATCCGGGTCGGGGATGGACGCTACACCATCCCGCTCGCGGCGGTGGAGGAATGCGTCGAGCTGCCGGTTGGCCTTGAAGCCTCGGCCAAGGGGCGCAACTTCCTCGATATCCGCGGCTCGCTCGTGCCCTATCTGCGCCTGCGCGAAGTCTTCGGTTTGAAGGGGCAGGGCGACGAGCACGAAAAGGTGGTCATCGTCTCCTCGGGCGAAGGCCGTGTCGGGCTCGTGGTCGACCAGATCATCGGCAACAACCAGACGGTCATCAAGCAGCTCTCAAAACTGCACTCGGGCATCAAGTCGTTCTCCGGCGCCACCATTCTCGGTGACGGCACGGTGGCGCTGATCCTCGACACCGCGCACCTCGTGGCCTCCGGCCAGTCCTATGTCGAACGCAATTTGGGGAGGGCCGCATGAGCGAGAACCAGGAGTTTATGACCGCCCTGACCATCAGGCTCGAAGACGAGCTCTTTGCGGTCGAGGCGAGCCGAGTGCGCGAGATTCTCGATCTCGTGCCGATCACCGAAGTGCCGAGCGCCAGGGCATTCGTGGGCGGGCTGATCAATGTGCGCGGCCGCGTCGTGCCGCTGGCGGATCTGCGGGTCATGTTCGGCATGGAACGGCCCGAACCCGATGAGGATACCCGCATCGTCGTCATGGAAGTCGATATCGACGGCGAACCCACCATTGCCGGCATCCTGGCCGACAAGGTGCATGACGTCACCGATATCGAGGCTGCTTCCATCGAAGAGGCACCCAAGGTCGGCATGCGCTGGCGCCCCGAATTCGTCAAGGGCATCGGCAAGCGCAATGGCGGCTTCATCATCATTCCCGACATGGAACGCATTTTCGAAACACCGGGCGGCAGAAGCGCGTCCGTGGCAGCTTCAGAAGAAAGACCTGCATCGTGAGACTGACCATCAAGGCCAAACTGGCCGCCACATTCGGCGCAGTCGTGCTGCTCTCCGGCGTCAGCATGTTTGTCGCCATCACCAATTTTGGCACGCTCAAGACCACGCTCGATGACATCATCGATCTGGACTTCACCGGCGCATCGGCAGCCAACGAGCTGCAGGAGCGGGTGACGCGGATCGGCCGGGAGCAGCGCTCGCTCGTGCTGGCCGATGACGTCCCGGAAATGGAAACCATCGTTGGTACCATTGATGCCGAAATGGCAGCCTTCGAAGCCGGCGTTCAGACGCTGCTCGATCTGGCCGAGACCGAGGCGGAAGACGCTGAAGTCAATGCCATGATGCCGGCCTGGGAAGCCTATAAGGCCGCCGACGCCGACCTCCGCCAGCTGGCTTTGCAGAACTCGGGTACCGTCGCCCGCGAACTGGCCCAGACCGAGGTTGCCGCTGCCTACACCCAGGTTGACGCGGCCATGGATGCGCTTGAATCGACCTTGGCGATTCCGGTTTCCGGCGGCGGCGTGGTGGAGTTCGCCCGCTATCAGGCGGTCGGCGACCTCGATACCGCCATTGCCGAATATGAGGCGAACCTGTTGCAGGTGCTCGTCTCTTCGGACGACATAGACGAGCAGGCCCGGTTCGGTGCCGAACTGACCCAGCTGCGCGCCGATCTTCAGGCCAGCACTGACGCCCTGGGCCGGCAACTGGTCGGGAGCGATCGCAACCAGTTCGACACTCTGACCGCGGCCATTTCGACCTGGCTCGACGCCGCCGATCGGGTTTCGGAAGTGGCGCTTGAAAATGGCGATGCCAAGGCGCGCGCAGTTCTGTCCGGCGGTCTGCGGACGGCGCGGGACGAGCTGATTGGTGCGCTCGACGTGGTCATCAAGACCAACAACGACTCGGTAGTGGCGGCCAATGTCGAAGCCGACAATCTCTATAGCCAGTCGCTGACCCTCCTGATCGGCCTCCTGATCGCTTCCGTGCTGATCGCCGCCGTCGCGGCCACCTGGATCGTCATGTCGATCTCGAAGGCCCTGTCGAGCGCAGTTCGTCTCGCCAATGAAGTGGCCGACGGCGACCTCAATGCCAGTGTCAGCATCAAGGGCGACGACGAAGTCGGCGACCTGATCAAGGCGCTCAACGCCATGACCGCCAAGCTGCGCGAAGTGGTGTCCGAAGTGACCGCCGCGACCCGCAATGTCGCTTCGGGCAGCCAGGAAATGTCGGCCACGGCCGAACAGCTGAGCCAGGGCGCGACCGAACAGGCTTCGTCCACCGAAGAGGCCTCCGCCTCGATGGAAGAAATGGCCTCCACCATCAAGCAGTCGGCCGACAACGCTTCCCAGACCGAGAAGATTGCCCGTCAGTCTGCTGCCGACGCCATCGCCTCGGGCGAAGCGGTGAACAATGCCGTGGCGGCCATGCAGACGATCGCCGAAAAGATCATGGTGGTGCAGGAAATCGCCCGCCAGACCGACCTGCTGGCTCTTAACGCCGCGGTGGAAGCCGCCCGTGCCGGCGAACATGGCCGCGGTTTTGCGGTGGTCGCCTCTGAGGTGAGAAAACTGGCTGAACGCTCGCAGGCCGCTGCTGCCGAAATCTCGACCCTGTCGGGCACCACGGTGAAAGCGGCGCAGTCTGCCGGTGAGATGTTGGGCAAACTCGTGCCCGACATCCAGCGCACGGCGGAACTGGTGGAAGAAATCTCCGCCGGCAGCCGCGAACAGAATGCCGGCGCGGCCCAGATCAACACCGCCATCCAGCAGCTCGACAAGGTGACCCAGCAGAACACTTCGGCGGCCGAGGAAATGTCCTCCACCGCCGAGGAACTGGCGAGCCAGGCCGAGCAGCTCCAGGCCGCGATCAGCTACTTCCGGCTCGACGCCACGGCGGCCGCCGCGCTCCATGCCGCTCCGCCGGCCAGGAAGGCCAAGCGCGACCTGCGCTCGGCTGTCATGGCGACGGCACCGCATATGAGCAAGGCTCCGGTCCGCGCCAAGGCCAATTCCGGCGGCTTCGATCTCGATCTCGAAGGCGGCTCGGACGACCTCGACGACGAATTCTCACGCCGCGGCGCGGCCTGAGACCGATTGCAAACCCGGGTGCCGCGATGGACGACGCGGCATCCATTTCGACGACCGCGCTGTGACGCGCCACGACCGGCCTAGAAGGGGCACTATCTAAATGAGAATGACTATCAAGGCCAAGCTCGCGGCCACTTTTGCGACGGTCGTCGCACTTTCGGCGGGCAGCATGTTGATCGCGATCCAGAACCTGGGTCAGCTCAACGACTCGCTCGAGAACATCGTCAATGTCCGGGCAGCGAACTCCCTGACGATGGCGGACCTCAAGGCCGACATGGAAGCGATGGGGTCGCGTGCGCGCGCCCTGATCCTCACCGACGATCCGGCCACCATGACCACCATCACCGAGCGACTGCTCGAGAGCTATAACGCGGCCTCGGCCGCTACGGAAAAGCTCGAGGCCAACCTGATCGATCCGCAAAACATTGCGACTCTGGAACAGTTTACCGTCAAGTTTGAAGCCTATGTTGAAGGCGTGAAGCAGGCCTCGGAACCGGCACAGGTCAACAGCGACCTGCAGGCGCTGGCGATCAGCCGCAGCGAGGGCAGCGCCGCCTTGGGCAAGGTCGAAGAGAGCATGGGCGCGCTCAAGAAGTCGCTGGCGAGCCGCGTTGCTGCTGGCGATGCCGGCGCCTTCCCAGCCTATCAGCAGGCCACGGACATGTTCCTCACCATGACGGACATCTTCCGGCAGCAACGCAACGTGCTCCTCGCCTCGATGGATCGCGAGCTGCAGGACAAGTGGCACACGGACTACCTCGACGGTGTCGCCGCCATCGCCTCGCAGATGCCGACGCTGGGACGCGCCCTGCCGGCCAGCGAAGCCGGGCTCTTCGGCGCCGTCCAGGCTGCCTACGACGAAATGGTCCTGGCCATGGACAAGGCCGTCGCCATGAGCATTACGCGCGCCGACCTCCTGGCCACCGAGCAGGTTGATGCGGCCAATGCCATTCGCCTCGAAGCCGTCGCCATTCTGGACACCATGATCCAGACCAACCGCGACGCATTGCGTGACGGTGTGCTGCAGGCCAACGCCACCTATCAGAATTCCATGATGCTGCTGCTCGGCCTGCTCATTGGTTCGGCCATCATCGCCGGCGTCGCTGCAACCTGGATCGTTCTGGGCATCAGCCGTGGCCTCAATCGGGTCAAGCAGGTGGTCAATGGCGTTGCCATCGGCGATCTCGACCAGCGCGTCGAAATCAAGAGCAATGACGAGATCAAGGACCTCGTCGACACCGTCAATGTCATGACCGACAACCTGCGCGCTTCGGCCAAGGTGGTCGATCAGGTGGCCTATGGCGACCTCTCTGCCAAGCCCACCGTGCTCTCGGAAAAGGACGTGCTCGGTCAGGCCATGCAGCGCATGGTCGAAGGCCTCAGCGCCTCGGCTGCTGTGGCCGAAAAGATCGCCGCCGGCGACCTCACTGTCGAGCCGCGCCGTCTGTCGGAAAAGGACACGCTGGGCATTGCGCTCGAACGCATGGTCGAAAAGCTGCGCGACGTGATCTCCGACGCCATCACCTCGGCCAACAATGTCTCGGCCGGCGCTCAGGAAATGTCGGCAACCGCCGAACAGCTGAGCCAGGGTGCGACCGAACAGGCTTCGTCCACCGAAGAGGCTTCCGCCTCGATGGAAGAAATGGCCTCCACCATCAAGCAATCGGCAGACAATGCCGCCCAGACCGAAAAGATCGCCCGCCAGTCCGCTGCCGATGCGATCGCCTCGGGTGAAGCAGTGAACAATGCCGTGGCGGCCATGGAGACCATCGCCCAGAAGATCATGGTGGTGCAGGAAATCGCCCGCCAGACCGACCTGCTTGCCCTTAACGCTGCGGTGGAAGCCGCCCGTGCCGGCGAACATGGTCGCGGCTTTGCGGTGGTCGCCTCTGAGGTGAGAAAACTGGCTGAACGTTCCCAGGCAGCTGCGGCCGAAATCTCGACCCTGTCGGGCACCACGGTGAAGGCAGCACAGTCGGCCGGCGAAATGCTCTCAAAGCTCGTGCCCGACATTCAGCGCACGGCGGAACTGGTGGAAGAAATCTCTGCCGGCTCTCGCGAGCAGAATGTTGGCGCGGCCCAGATCAACACCGCCATCCAGCAGCTCGACAAGGTGACCCAGCAGAACACTTCGGCAGCCGAGGAAATGTCCTCGACCTCCGAAGAGCTGGCGAGCCAGGCCGACCAGCTGCAGACCGCGATCAGCTACTTCCGCCTCAACGTCTCGGCAACGGCCGGTCAGGCCGCCCGCAAACCGGCAGCCAAGCGCGACCTGCGCGCCGCTGTCGCTGCCTCGGCGCCGCACATGACGGCTTCCGTCGGGCGGACCAAGGCCAATACGGGTGGTTTTGATCTCGAGCTCGATGGCGCTTCGGATGATCTCGACAGCGAGTTCTCCCGCGCAGGCGCAGCCTGACTTCTGACATGAGCCGGACGCGCCGCATTCCCGGCGCGTCCGCCTGAAGATCGCCCACGCCCGAACACGGCGGCGAACCAAGCGTCATATCGTCAATCGGCTTTCCGCCCGGACAAACCAAATGCGTTTAACGATCAAGCTTAAACTGGCCGCTGCCTTCGGCCTCCTGATTGTCATGATGGCCGGCATCGCCACGTTCGGCATGCTCAATCTCGGCCACTTCAACCAGGAAATCACCAATATCATCACGGGCCCGGTCGAGCGTCTCAAGCTGGCCCAGAACCTGCAGATGGCGACGCTGGAAAGCGTGCGCCAGCAGAAGAGCATGCTGCTGACCACCAGCATGGCCGATGTGGAGGAATATGCCACGGCCATGGTCGCGGCGCGCGATGCCTTCTGGTCGGCCCAGGTGGCCGGCGAAGGCAGTGTGCCGGCCGAAGGCAAGGCGCTGTGGCAGAATGCCAGCGCCGTGGGCAAGCGCTTCGACGCCATCAGCGATCGCCTGCTGGCCCTGGTGCAGGCGGGCAATGTGACGGCCGCAACCCAGCTTTCCAAGGGTGAATCGCGCGATGTTACCGTCGAGATGGACGAGGCCGTCAGGCAGCTCGTGGAGCGGGCCGACGAAATGCTGCGCGAGGCCGATGAAAGCACCAATCAGCAATATGCCTCGACCTCGATGGCGACCATCATCGTCTCGATCGGCGCGGTGCTGTTTGCGCTCGTTGCCGCCTTCTGGATCGCGGTCGGCGTTGCCCGGGGCCTTGCCAGCGTCAAGCGGGCCATCGACGCGGTCGCCATTGGCGATCTCGATCAGACGATCAAGGTGACCAGCAATGACGAAATCCGCGACGTGGTCGAAACCGTCAACAAAATGACGGAGAACCTGCGTGGGACCGCCGCGCTTGCCGACCAGATCGCCAATGGCGACCTGACAGTCGAACCCAAGCGCCTGTCGGACAAGGATACGCTGGGCATTGCGCTCGAGCGCATGGTTGAAAAGCTGCGTGAGGTCATCGCCGACGCCATCTCCTCAGCCGACAATGTTTCGGCCGGTGCCCAGGAAATGTCCTCCACGGCCGAACAGCTGAGCCAGGGCGCAACCGAACAGGCTTCGTCCACCGAAGAGGCCTCCGCCTCGATGGAAGAAATGGCCGCGACCATCCGGCAGTCGGCCGACAATGCGAGCCAGACCGAAAAGATCGCTCGCCAGTCCGCTGCCGACGCCATTGCCTCGGGCCAGGCCGTCGCGGACGCTGTCAACGCCATGGAGACCATCGCCCAGAAGATCATGGTGGTGCAGGAAATCGCCCGCCAGACCGATTTGCTGGCTCTCAATGCGGCGGTGGAAGCTGCCCGCGCCGGTGAACATGGCCGCGGCTTTGCGGTTGTTGCCTCGGAAGTGAGAAAACTCGCTGAGCGCTCCCAGGCGGCTGCTGCCGAAATCTCGACCCTGTCGGGGACGACGGTCAAGGCAGCGCAGTCGGCCGGCGAGATGCTGAACAAGCTCGTGCCCGATATTCAGCGTACCGCGGAACTGGTGGAGGAAATTTCTGCCGGCAGCCGCGAGCAGAATGCCGGTGCTGCCCAGATCAATACCGCCATCCAGCAGCTCGACAAGGTGACCCAGCAGAACACTTCGGCCGCCGAGGAAATGTCTTCGACCGCCGAGGAACTGGCGAGCCAGTCCGAACAGCTGCAGGCGGCGATCAGCTACTTCCGTCTCAACAAGGCCGCCGCCACCCAGGCGAGCGCACCCAAGGCCAAGCGCGATCTCAAGAGCGCCGTCATGGCCTCGGCTCCCCACATGAACAAGGCGGCCGGCCGGCCCAAGGCGAATGCCGGCGGCTTCGATCTGTCGCTCGATAGCGCGTCGGACGAGATCGACGAAGGCTTCACCCGTATTTCGGCATAACAAGAGGGCACCATGGCCGACCACAATCAATATGTGACCCTGGGCGTGGCGGAGGAACTCTTCGCTGCCCCGGTGACCAAGGTCCAGGAGATCCTCGACATGCGCGTCATCTCGCGCCTGCCGCGGGCCCCGGACAATTTCCTCGGCATTATCGACGTGCGCGGGCAGGGCGTGCCTGTGCTCGACCTGCGGCTGACGCTCGGCATGGAGCCGGCGGCCGACACGGAAACGACGCGCATCGTCGTGCTCTGCGTCAACAGCGCTTCGGGGCCGGTGACACTGGGCCTTCGGGCCGACCGCGTCTTCGAGGTGACGGTGCTCGACAGCGAGACGCTCGATCCGCCCCCGACCTTCAATGCACGCTGGCAGGACCACTGCATCGAGGGCATCGGTCGGCGCAACGGCGCCTTCGTGACCGTGCTCGATCTCGACAAGCTCCTGGGCGAGGGGGCTGACGTCCTCTCGGCTGCCTGAACCTTATCGACCCGCGCCGCTTTTGGCGCGGGCTCCTCTCCCCTTGGAGACCAGAGTGGCTCTAGTATCGCGTGCCCAAATTCTTGAAGACGATGGCGAAGACCATCTGAGCCATGCCGATTTTGCCAAGATTTCGGCCCTGATCGGTTCCGAGGCCGGCATCCGCCTGCCGCCGGCCAAGCGCCTGATGGTGGAAGGCCGCCTGCGCCGGCGCCTCCGCGCCCTGCAGATCGCGACCTTCGACGGCTATTGCGACTATGTTTTCCGCAAGGATGGGCTCAAGGCCGAGCTGCCTTATCTCATCAATGTGGTGACGACCAACAAGACGGACTTTTTCCGCGAGCCCGAGCATTTCGAGCTGATGCGGTCCAAGATGGTGCCGGAATTGCTGGCGGCGCGGGACGCCGAGCGCAATCCGGTGCTGAAAATCTGGAGCGCGGCGTCTTCAACCGGCGCCGAGGCCTTTACCTGCGCCATGGTTCTGGCCGACATGATGAAGGCCCAGAAGAATTTCCGTTTTTCGATCCTTGGGACCGACATTTCGACCGACGTGCTCGATATGGGCCGGCGGGCCGTTTATCCGGCCGAGCAGATCGTGCCGGTGCCCCAATCCATGCAGGCGCAATATCTGATGTGGTCGCGCAAGGCCGGCGTCCGGCCCGATGTGCGCATCGTGCCTGAACTGCGGCGTCTGGTGCAGTTCCACCGGCTCAACCTGATGGACGAGAAGTACCCCTTCGACAAGGATGTCGACATCGTCCTCCTGCGCAATGTGCTGATCTATTTCGACAAGGCCGACCAGGCCAAGGTGATCAACCGGCTTGTCGGCCATCTGCGGCCCGGTGGTTATCTACTTCTTGGTCATTCCGAGTCCATGATCGGTACGTCGATCCCCGTCCGGCAGGTTGCACCTGCCGTCTTCCAGCGCGTGTGAGAGCTGATTAGTCATGAACAAGATCCGCGTGCTGATCGTCGATGACAGCGCCTCGGTCCGAACCACGCTGAGCGAAATCATTTCCGCCGACCCTGACCTCGAGGTCATGGCGACGGCAGCCGATCCCTATGTGGCGGTCGAGAAGATCCGGCACGAAGTGCCCGACGTGATCTTTCTCGATGTCGAAATGCCGCGCATGGATGGCCTGACTTTCCTCAAGAAGATCATGTCGCAGCGCCCCATTCCGGTGGTCATCTGCTCGGGCCTGGCCCAGGCGGGCTCAGATACCCTGATGCAGTGCATGGAAGCGGGCGCGGTCGATGTCGTGACCAAGCCGCGTGTCGACACGGCGCAGTTTTTGCAAGAATCGCGCATGCGCATCTGCGACGCCGCCAAGGCGGCAGCGCATGCCAAGATGAAGGGCCTCAAGAAGGCCGCCCCGGAACTCAAGGTCGAAGCCAAGCTGACGGCCGACGCCGTGGTGCCGCCGATTTCGGATATGCGCCGCGACAGCCTGATTGCACGCATGCCGGTGACCGAGCCGATTGTTTCAATCGGCGCTTCGACCGGTGGCACCGAAGCCCTGCGCGAGGTGCTGGAGGAATTGCCGGCCAATAGCCCGGCCATTCTCATCGTCCAGCACATGCCGGAAAAATTCACCGGGGCCTTTGCGCGCCGGCTCGATTCCACCTGTGCCATTACCGTCAAGGAAGCCGAGGATGGCGACCTGGTGATGGCTGGCCGCGCGCTGATTGCGCCGGGCAATGTGCATATGCAGCTCGTGCGCAATGGTTCGCGCTACACCATCAAGATCGTCGAAGGCCCGCATGTGTCGCGCCATCGTCCTTCGGTGGACGTGCTCTTCCGCTCGACGGCCCAGGCCGCAGGCCGCAATGCGCTCGGCATGCTTCTTACAGGCATGGGCGACGATGGCGCGCGGGGCCTCCTCGAAATGCGGCAGATGGGTAGTCCCACGGTCGCTCAGGACGAAGAAAGCAGCGTCGTCTTCGGCATGCCCAAGGAGGCCATCCAGCGCGGTGCGGCCGTGCGCGTGCTGCCACTTTCTCGCATGGCGACCGAAATCGTCGCCTTTGCCCGTAACGCTCCAAAACCAACCGGAGGCATGGCATGACCAATAACAAGCCCCAAGCCAGGGACGTTTCCGCACTTTCTTCGGCTCTCGCCAAGCCGCGGCAGGAAATCGAGGAGGCCTTCGTTTCCGTCGGTTCGCGCCTGTCTGAGGGCGCGGCCATGCTCAACAGGCTGACGCGGCAGTTCGAAGCACTGCCCGCGGCCTTGCAGGGCGAGGAAGTGAGCGAAGCCTCGAGCCAGTTGCGTGCCGTGGCGCGCACGGCGCTGCAGCTCACTGAAGACTTTGCCAAGGAAAAGGCCGATCTGACGCGCCTCGTGGAAGTGGTTTCGGCCGCCAATGGCCCGATCAGCGTCTTGCGGCGCACGGTAAAAATGATCGGTATCGTTTCGATCAATGCGCGGGTGACGGCGGCCGGCATTGTCGGCGACAGCGACGATTTTGAGGTCTTTACCACCGATATCTCGACGCTGTCGGATTCGGCACGCTCGACCATCCACGAATTCAGCCAGGTCTATCGGCAATTGGTGACCGAGGTCGATCAGGCCGCGGGCCAGCGCGACCGCTTTGATGCGGCCCATGCTCATACGCTTACCGAACTGGCGCACAATCTCGACGAGACGCTCGAAGCGCTCGACCGGCAGCGGCAGTCGGCGGTGGAAAGCTCGGCCGAGACAGGCCGCGTGTCGCGCCAGATCGTCGGCCGGATCGGCAGTGCGGTGATGGCCCTGCAGGTGGGCGATTCCACCCGCCAGCGGCTTGAACATGTGGAAGCCGGGCTCAATTGCCTCGCCGATATCGTTGGCGGTGCCGAGTTTGATGCGGCCGCCAGCGCCCAGGCGCTGACCGCGCTGAGCCTGCTCGAACAGGAACAGTTACGGGCAACCGCCGCCGACTTCGCCGGCGAAGTGGGCGAGGCCGAACAGGCATTGCAGGCGCTGGCAAGCGATGCCGGCACCATCATGGCGCGCAGCCGCAATCTTTACGGCGACGGCGACAACGAGGCTTCGGCCCTGACAGTGCTGAGTGCGCAGTTGCGGGTGGCGACGGAAATTTTGCGCGATTGCGAAATGGAGCGCAGCAAGCTCGAAGCGGTGGCCGCGGCGGTGCAGCAGACCGTGTCGATCCTTCTCGGCCATGTCGCGGCGGTGCAGGATATCGAATCCAATATGCGCCTTGTCTCGCTCAACGCGGCGGTGCGCTGCGCCCAGCTGGGGCCGCGCGGTGCCTCGCTCACGGTGATCGCTTCGCAGCTGCGCGAATTGACCACCGAAACCGTTGTCGCGGCGGAAGCTGCCATGGCGCAGCTTGATGAGGCCTCGGCCCTGGCCGGTGCCTTTGGCGCCGCTGCAGGTGGGGACAATGCCGGCCAGATTGGGCGGCTCGAACAGCAGGCCAATCACGCCATGACGCTGCTGACGCAGCTGGATGAAGGCCTGTCTGCCGCCATGGCCAGCCTCAATGCCGATGGCCCGAAGGTCATCGCCCAGTTGCAGGCCGCAGCGCGGGGCATTGATGGGCAGTCGCGCCTGGCCGAGAGCATGGACGATATTGCGCTCCAGATTGCCGGGCTTTCGTCCGAGGCCATGCCTGACCCACTGGCGGCGGAACTCGTGCCGGTGCTCGAACGCCTGCGCAAAACCTATACGATGGAAGCGGAGCGGCAGATTCATAGCCGGTTCTTCGGTGGCGCGGTTGCAGCGCCGGTGGAAGAAGCGGCCGATGACATGGACCTCGAAGCCCTGATGTTCTGAATGAAAAAGGCCCGCGAAAGCGGGCCTTTTTTGTTGGGGGCGCCAACAGAAGGTTTTGGATCAAACGTCAATTCTGTCGTCATTGCCGGGCTTGTCCCGGCAATCCAGCTCGGGGAGGCATGGACCACCGGGACAAGCCCGGTGGTGACGATGGCGAGGAGGGGCTGAGACGCCTAATATGTGCAGCGAGCCGAAACCTTGCCCCAATCCCCGAGCTTGCCTTCGACGAGATCGGCAGTGCCGAGCGGGGCGGCGACGCGGGCGCCGGTGATGATGGTCTGGCCGGCCTTGAGCGGGAAGCCGCGGGCTTCAGCATGCGGGGCGAGCCAGACGAGGGCGGCGACGATGTCGTCCCAGGAAGCGCCGATTGCGACATCCTTGGCGAGGGTGCCGTCATAGACCAGCGACACCGCCAGGGTCGGCAGATCGGCGCGAATGTCGTTGGAGACGGCCGGGCCGACGACGACGGCGCCATTGCTCTGGAGATCGCCCAGCTGCAGATTGCGCGGGGTGGCGTCGCGGTCGGTGAACGGGTTGGCGACCATTTCGAGGACCGGATTGATCGAGGCAATGGCGGCTTCGACTTCGAACTTGTTGGGCTTGCCGAAGAGATCGGCGCCCAGGAGCACGGCGACTTCGACTTCGGCGATAAAGTGGCGATGCGTCTTGGCATCGAGCACTGCGCCATTGGCAAAGAAGCGATTGGCCGGGATGGGCGAGCAGAGCGGTTCGCCCTGGCCACCGGCAACGATCTTCCAGCCGCCGACCGGCCCGATCCCCGCAATGATAAGGTTCTGCATCTCGTAGACTGCGGCCATGTCGGCGGGCACGTCTGCGGCAGCAACCGGCCCCACCAGCGGGCCGCCATCATGGGCGGCGATCAGGGCTTTTGCGAGAGTCTCTTGGCTGGCGGTCATTTGGGGTCCTGTCTGGTTAGGAAGCGGCAGTTTCGATCAGCGTGATTCCTGCATTGGCGCAGAGGGTTCTGATCGAGTCATAGGGGCAGTGATCGGTGATGAACGTATGAGCCTGGGAAAGGTGGCCGATGCGCACCGGGGCGGTGCGGGCAAATTTGCTCGAATCCGACACGAGGATGACGTGGCGGGCATTGGCGATGATGGCTTGGGCCACCTTCACCTCGCGAAAATCGAAATCGAGGAGGGCCCCGTCGGCATCGATGGCCGAGACGCCGATGACGGCGAAATCGACCTTGAACTGGCGGATAAAATCGACCGCTGCCTCGCCGACAATGCCGCCATCGGACGAGCGCACGACGCCGCCGGCGATAACCACTTCCATGGTGGGGGCCACGCGCAGGCGATTGGCGACATTGATATTGTTGGTGATGACCATGAGACCGCGATGCTCGGCAAGGGCCTGGCTCACGGCTTCCGTCGTCGTGCCGATATTGATGAAGAGCGAGGCATTGTCGGGGATCAGCGCGGCGGCGGCCCGGCCGATGGCCTGCTTTTCGTCCGTGGCAATCTGGCGGCGGGCTTCGTATTCGACGTTTTCGACGCCCGAGGGGTGCATGGCCCCGCCATGGGTGCGTTTGAGCGCGCCGCGATCGCAGAGGAGGTTGAGATCCTTGCGGATGGTTTGGGGAGTGACGTCGAAGGCTTCGACAAGCTGTTCCACCGTGACCCCGCCCTTCTTGCGGGCGAGTTCGACGATCTGAGCCTGTCGCATCAAGGGATTCATGAGGGCCTGCCGCTTTCGGTTTTTGAGTAAACGAAAGTGGGGGGCGGGGGAAGGGTGCTCCTTCCTCCGTCGTCACCCTCGGGCTTGACCCGAGGGCTCCGTACTTGAGGTGTGCTTCCGTGAGTGAAGTGTCCTCGGGTCAAGCCCGAGGATGACGTGCGGTGGTGGGCGGAACTACTTGGCCAGCGCCGACCACTTCACTTGCGGCACGAAGGCAAAATCGCGATCGAATGGAAAACTCGGGCGCGGGGTGTGGTTGCGGGTGGTGCGTTCCACGAACTGGTCCACGACGCCCGGCGACAGGGCCATGATGCCGGGATTGGCGATGGGGCCGAGTTCGGGGGAGAGATAGCCCGATTTCACCGCGACGATCTTTGCGGTGCGCGGATCGAGGCCGAGCTTGGTGAAGTCGGCGATATTGTGGAAGGGGCGGCGGCGGACGGTGAGGACGAGATCGATGCCGCCGATGCGGACGACGGCTTCGCGGAAGAGCGGGTTGTCGTGTTCGAGGAGGAAGACCACTTCCGCCGTGGTATCGACCGGGGTCGAGGACGGGTCGAGGCTGGCGCCGATATGGAGCGGGATGGTGGCGCCGACACCGGCTGCATAGGCGGCTTCGGTGGCAGCCTTGTCGGCGATGCCGGCAAAGACCACGCCCTGCGCATTGCGGGCGATGAGGGCGGCGAGCACTTCGGCGCGGTCGCCGACACCGCCGCCGGTTGGGTTGTCGCCGGATTCGGCGAGCACGACTGGGCCCGTCTTGCTGGCAATGGCGCGGTCGACGCATTCGTCGATGGAACCGACTTCCATGCCGAACACGAATTGCTCGCGGACATCCCAGTAGTCCTGGGCGAGCTTGGTGGCGGCTTTTTCCATGGCCGCCTTGTCGGTGCCGGTGATGACGGCGCAGGCGGTGGAGCGGGGTTCGTCGGCCCAGACATAGCCAACCTGGAAGGATGCATCCCAGATGCCCGTCGGTTCTTCGACTTCGTGGAGCTGGGTGTAAAAGCTCTTTGCGGGTTCATCCTGGGTGGAGGTGCGCTCGCCTGGCAGGAGGACCGGGACCGGGGACCAGGCGACTTTGGGCCTGACGCCGGTGCGCAGGGCCCGGACCAGCATGGTCACGGCGCGGCGCATGGTATCGGGCACGTCGATATGGGGCGCTGTGCGATAGGTGGAAAAGATGTCGAGGCCGTCGACGATCTTTTGGCTGACATTGCCGTGGAGGTCGTAGCTCGCCGCGATAATGACATCGGGGCCCACGACCTCGCGGACCGAGGCGATGAAGTCGCCCTCGGCGTCGAACATGCCTTCAACGAACATGGCGCCGTGCATGGCGAGATAGACGCCATCGAGCGGGAGGGCCGCCTTGATGCCGTCGAGGATTTCGGCCTTCCACCTGCTGTAGAGCGCGTTCTCGACGGGGCCGCCGGCAATGGCGCGTGCATGGAGCACTGTGATGAATTCGGCCGGGAAGTGCGTCAGGAAGTCAAAGTATTGGTCCTTGAGCATGCTCGGGCCGCGCAGCACGCGGAAATCGGCCTCGCGGGCGATGACGGGATTATAGGTGCTGCATTCGGTATGCAGGCCAGCAACGGCAATGCGCATCAGAGCACTCCTGGAACTTCGGCTTCTGGATTGTGATTGGTTTTAACCGGGCGCGGGGTGAGGCGTCCGGTGAGGAAAAGGCTGACCAAGAGGAAGGGCACGACGCAGGCAATGCCGAAGCGGATGCCGGAATGTTCGGCGACAAAGCCGATCAGCGGCGGGCCGATGAGAAAGCCGGTCAGCGCTACGAAAGAGAGCACGGCGACGTTGGCTGAGGCGGCGCGATCACCAATGCCGGCGGCGGCAGTAACGGCGAGCGGGAAGCCAACGGATACGCCGACGCCGACGATGCCAAAGCCGACAAGGGCGAGTTCGACCCCTGGGGCAAAATAGAGCAAAACACCGCCGAGGACGGCGAGGGTGCCGCAGATGCGGGCGGTGTTCACGGCGCCAAAGGTGCGCTTGAGCGTATCGCCGCCAAAGCGGCCGGCGGCGACCATGAATGCGAAGAGCGAATAACCGAGACCGACGAGACCGCCTTCGGCCGAAAGCGCGTCGCGGAGGAAGATGGCCGACCAATCGGCCATGGCGCCTTCGGTCATGGTGATGCCGAAGACGAAGAGGCAGATGCCGACCAGGGCCGGGCTCGGCAGCGACCATGCGGATTTTTGCGTTTGGCCCTCGGCCGGTGCGTCATGCAGCACTGGCAGGGCGTAGCCGACGGCGATGGCAACAGGCAGGACCAGGGCGGCAAGGAGCGGCACGGCGATCTGGGGGATAACGCCGATGGCGGCAAAGCCCGAGCCGATGAGGCTGCCCGCCATGATGCCGAGCGACCAGCAGCCATGGGAGGTGTTCATGATCATCTTGCCGCTCGATTTTTCAACGAGGTCGGCCTGCACGTTGAGGCCGAGTTCGACGAAGGAAATGGCGGAACCGGCCAGCATCAGGGCGATGAAGAGCAGGATCGGGTGCGGCGCCAGCACGGGCAGGCTGGCGGCGATGGAATAGAAGATAAAACCCCAGATGATGGCGCTACGGGCGCCGATCTTGGCCACCAGCGGGCCGGCAAAGGGCAGGGTGAGCAGCGTGCCGCAGGGCATGCCGAGAAGCGCCAGCGCCAGGGCGGCGGGGCCGAGGCCGAGGCCAGCCTGGATTTCCGGAATGCGCGGTAGCCAGGACCCGAAGGCGATCGGTTGCAGGAAGAAGACCAGCATGGTCAGACGCTGGGGGGAGAGGAAGGACATGGAACAAATTCCGTGGCTTGTCCCTGCGGTGTCATCCCCGCGAAAGCGGGGACCTCCGTTTGGGATGACCGAACGCAAACAGGGGTTCCCGCTTTCGCGGGAATGACACCGAGCTTCTTAAGCCGATTTACCCATGGGGTAGGGCAGATACCCCACAAACCCCGTCAGCTTCCACTGGCCCGCAACCTTGCGGCAGAAGTAGAGGGTCTGCCAGTTCAGGCGATCGACGCCGCCATTGCTCAGCTTGATCTCGCCGTTGAACTTCTTGTGCGCGATGGCGCGGTCGCCGGTGATCTCGATTTCCGTGAGGCTCGTGGCGCGGTGAATGCCGGCTTCCACATCCTCGGCATAGGATTGCTTCTGGCCTTCATGCGCCTGGCGCAGCCATTCGGCGCTATAGTCGGCAAGGGTGGGATAGCTGATGGTCCAGCCGTCGGGATTGTCGTTCTTGTTGCCGTTGATACCGACAAAGTCTTCGGCGACGAAATCACCTGCGACCATGGACCAGTCGGCGGCCACATAGGCGGCGATATCGCGCGGCACCAGCATGGTCCAGATATCAGAGCGGTCGGCGTCATTGGGGAAGGGGTTGGTGGAAAGGCTCATTTTAGGGGTCTTTCGTGATCTTTCGAACGGCCCGCTCCTCATTTTGGGCCGTGCGATGCACTCTGTATGAAATTTTCAGGCATGTCATCTCTGGTGACACTCCTGAAAGAGGCCACATGGATACCAATTGCGACATGCTGCGCGCTTTCCGGCGGCTTGTCCACATGGATTTTTCTGCCAAACCCCTGCCAAACGCCTAGAAATACAGCAAAGTGCCGCCCAAAAATGCGTCACGAAGAGGTGGCTTAAATTGGTATTGTCAACGCTCGGAATCTGTGTTGACATTGTGTCATAAAGGCGCCTAGTCTTGAAAATCGTTTACAGAAATGCCGACTAATCCGGAAGAGATTGGCGGAAAACAGGGTACAGGGAATATGCGGGTAGGCATTATCGGCCTTGGCTATCGCTTGGCTTATCTGGCGCGGGTTTTTACCGCCGCCCGGAGTGATTTCGAGATCGTCGGTTATGTCGACCCGGCTCCGGCCGGTCTCCCCTACACGAAGGAGCATGGTGTCTCCGTCGGCAAGCAATATGACAGCCTCGAAGCGCTGATCGACAATGGTAATCTCGACCTTCTTATGGTCGGTTCGCCCAATCACATGCATCTCGAGCACATCCGCATCGGCCTTGAGCGCGGCATGAAGATGTTTGCTGAAAAGCCGGTCGTGACCTCGATCGAAGACACGATGGCCATTGCCGAACTGATCGGCGAATACGGCTCTGACAATGTCATGGTCGGTCTAGTGCTGCGTTATGCGCCGCTCTATGTCGACCTGCGCAAGGCGCAGGCCGAGGGCAAGATCGGCAATATTGCCTCGATCGAAGCCTCGGAAACCATTCCGCCCTATCACGGCGCCTTCTTCATGCGCGACTGGCGCCGTTACGGCCGTTATTCGGGCAGCTTCATGCTCGAAAAGTGCTGCCACGACCTCGATCTCTACAATGGCGTCATGGGCTGCCGCCCGCGCTATGTCGCAAGCTTTGGTGGCCGCCGCAGCTTCGTGCCGGAAAACGCACCGCAGGTTTCCGGCGTCAACGATCTCGAAGTCTACCACCGCAAGCCCTCGGGCTGGATGGGTTCGGACAAGGTGTTCGACAGCGATGGCGACATCATCGATTTCCAGACCGCTCTCGTGCAGTACGAAAACGGCGCGGCGCTGACCTTCCACACCAATCTCAACGTGGCTGACGATTTCCGGCGCTTTGCCGTGATCGGCGCCAAGGGCATGGCCGAAGGCGACTTCGTGCGCAACTACTTCAAGGTCACCGACAGCCGCACTTCGGATCGGCTCGAAGACAAAACCTATGAGGCGAGCACACTGTCGCAGCACTACGGTGCTGACGAGCAGATGGCCGAAGATATTTTGAAGCATCTCGTCGATGGCGCGCCGCTGCCGGTTTCGGTGGTCGATGCGCTCGAAGCTGGGCTGCTTGCTCTTGCCATGGATGAAGCCATGCGCAGCAAGTCCGTGGTCGACATGGCCCCCATCTGGCAGCGTTTCGACACTGCCCTCGGACGACAGGGCTGAGGAGGATTAGCCGATGACCAGTACGCGTAGCGCCACCATTTTCGCCCTCGCCCTTCTGGCTCCGGCACTGATCTACATCCTGACCATCGTTGCCTATCCGCTGGTCGATACGATCATTCTCAGCTTCACCAATGCCTCGCTCAAGGCCGGCCATGATTTTGTCGGCTGGGCCAACTATCAGCGCATTTTCGGTGTCGGCAATTTCACCGAGGTGATCCTTCGCACCTTCATCTGGACCTTCTTCTCGGTCACAACCAAGATGATCATCGGCATGGCCGGCGCTGTGCTGCTCAATGCCGCCATTCCTGGCCAGGCCGTGTTCCGCATCCTCACCATGCCGCCCTGGATCGTGCCCATGGCCATCGGCATCTATATGTGGAGCTGGATGTATAACGGCCAGTTCGGCATGATCTCGGGCCTGCTGCAGAATTTCGGCATCGTCGACGGTCCCGTCGCCTGGCTCGCCTATGGCCACACCGCCTTCTGGGCAACCATCGTCACCGACGTGTGGATCGGCGTGCCCATGGTCACCATCTATTTCCTCGCCGCCATGCAGTCGATCCCCAAGGATCTCTACGAGGCTGCCTGGACCGATGGCGCCGGTCGCTTCTACCGCTTCCGCCGCATCACCGTGCCGCTGATGGTGCCTGCCATCATCACCATGAGCCTTCTCTCGCTCATCGCCACGTTCAACTCGTTCGACATCATCTGGATCCTGACCCAGGGCGGTCCCTCGGGCTCGACCACGACCATGATCATCGACACCTACAAGACCGCTATCGGCAGCCGCAAATATGGCGAAGGCGCCGCCCGCGCCGTGGTGATCTGTATCTTCGTGTCGCTGTTCTGCCTCGCCTACTTCCGCGCCGTCCGCAAGCTCCAGCAGGGAGAAGCCAAATGAGCTTTCATGACTCCAAGGTAACCCTGCCTGCCGGTGCCAACCCCCTGGCCGCCAGCGCCAGTTCCGTCGCCGAACTCAGCAAAGCCAAGGCCAAGGCGAAAGCGCGTCCCGCCAAGGCCATGATCGACCGCTACCAGTGGTACGAAGTTGCCGCCCTCTATGCCGGCATCGCGGTCTTCCTGTTCTTCGTGCTCTCGCCCTTCATCGAAGGGTTCCTGGTTTCATTGAAGCCGCTGGCCCAGCTCTTTTCGACGCCCTATAGCTTCATCCCGAAGACCTGGTCGTTCGATGCCTATATCAATATGTGGACCTCGGTCCCTGCACTGGGCATGCACATCTTCAACTCCTTCTTCATCTCCTCGGTGGTGACGCTGATCGTCGTCGCCATCGTGGTGCCCGCGGCCTATTCCTTCGCCCGCTTCAATTTTGGCGGCCAGGCGCTGTTGCTCGGCATGTTCCTTGCCGTGAACATGTTCTCGGGCGCCGTGCTCTTGATCCCGCTCTTCCGCCTGATGCGGAGCCTGGGGCTGCTCAACACCTATTTCGCCATGATCGTGCCGGGTGCGGCTTTCCTCATCCCGTCGTCCATCTGGCTCCTGCGCACCTATATGATGCGCATTCCCCGCGAGCTTGACGAAGCCGCCTGGGTCGATGGCGCCTCGCGCCTCTACACCCTGCGTCGCGTCATCCTGCCGCTCGCCATGCCTGGCATCGTCGTGGTCGCCATCATGACCTTCATCGGTGCCTATGCTCAGCAGTTCATTTTCGCGCTGACCTTCAACTCCAAGACCGAATTCATGCCGCTGCCGGTTGGCCTCTTCGCCTTCTTCGGCAAGCAGGAAGTGATCTGGAACGAGCTGATGGCAGCGTCTTTCGTCGGAATCCTGCCGGTCATGATCGTGATCATATTCCTGCAGCGCTATCTCGTCGCCGGCCTGACCGCCGGAGCCGTGAAGCAGTAGTGAGAAGGGCCCGAGGGGGCCCAATTCAAGGGAGACTACAATGAACAAGACTATCGGTTTGATGGCCGTATCGATGCTGGCTCTTGCCAGTGCGTCGACCGGCGCCTTCGCCCAGGACGTGAAGGAAATCTCCTTCATCAACTGCGGCGACGAGCTGACTGCCGGCTATGCCGAAATCTTCGCCGAGTGGGAAGCTGCCAATCCCGGCTTCAAGGTCGTTCCGGAAATCGTCGGCTGGGGCCAGTGCCAGGACAAGGTGACGACGCTTGCTGCTGCCGGTACACCGGTTGCTCTCGCCTATGTCGGTTCGCGTACCCTCAAGCAGTTCGCCCAGAACGACCTGATCGTTCCGGTGCCGATGACGGACGAAGAAAAGGCCTCCTACTACAACTACGTTCCCGACACCGTGACCTTCGACGGCACTCAGTGGGGCGTTCCGGTCGCTTTCTCGACCAAGGCCCTGTTCTGGAACAAGGACCTGTTCGAAGCCGCTGGCCTCGATCCGGAAACCCCGCCCAAGACCTGGGAAGAAAAGATCGCTTTCGCCAAGCAGATCACTGAAAAGACCGATGCAGCCGGCTACGGCGTTGTCGCCAAGACTTTTGACAACACCATGCACCAGTTCCTGCACTGGGTTTACACCAATGACGGCCTCGTCATCGACGCCGATGGCAATATCGTCCTGAACTCGCCGCAGGTTCTGGCTGCTCTGACCGCCCTCAAGGACATCGTTCCCTATGGCGAAGAAGGCCCGACCGCTTACGAACAGAACGAAGTTCGCGCCATCTGGCTCGATGGTGGCGTTGCCATGATCGAAGCCTCGCCCGGCGCTGCCATCCGCGCTGAAGAAGCCGGCATGAACTGGGGCGTTGCCAACCTGCCGCTCGGTCCGGATGCCAAGGGTCCCGGCACGCTGCTGATCACCGACGCTCTCGCCATCTTCAAGGGCACCGGTGTTGAAGAACAGGCCACCAGCCTTGCCAAGTTCATCACCACCGGCGACCGCCAGTGGGACGCTGAAATGGCCCAGGGTCTGACCCCGCTCCGTCCGCTGCACTCCGATGAACTGGTTGCCGAAAAGCCGTACTGGAAGCCGTTCCTCGACGGCATCGAATTCGGTGGTCCGGAACCGCTGTTCACCGACTATATCGGTCTGCAGAACGTGATGATCGAAATGGTTCAGTCGGTCGTGACCGGCGCTGCCGAGCCGCAGGCTGCCCTTGAAAAGGCTGCCAGCGAACTCGAGCAGTACAAGTAAGCCTCAGCTTTGATCCCGCCGCCGCCCTTTGGGGCGGCGGCACCAAAATCCCAGATTGCCTGCCCGCGGGAACCGCCCCGCCGACCGGAGACGCGAACCATGTCGCAACTGAGCCTCAAGCGCCTCGAAAAGAGCTTTAACGAAGCGCGCATCATCAAGGGTATCGACCTCGAAGTCGCCGATGGTGAGTTCGTCGTTTTTGTCGGTCCTTCGGGCTGTGGCAAATCCACCCTGCTGCGCATGATCGCAGGCCTCGAGGACGTTACGGCCGGCGACATCGAGATCGCAGGCAGGGTCGTCAACGACCTGCCGCCCGTGCAGCGCGGCATCGCCATGGTGTTCCAGTCCTATGCGCTCTATCCGCATATGTCGGTCTATGAGAACATTGCCTTCCCGCTGCGCGTCGAAAAACTGCCGCAGGACGAAGTCGACAAGCGCGTCGGCGCTGCCGCAAAAGTGCTCCAGCTTGAAAGCCGTTTGCAGCACCGCCCCGGCCAGCTCTCCGGCGGCCAGCGTCAGCGCGTTGCCATCGGCCGCGCCATCGTGCGCCAGCCCAAGATTTTCCTTTTCGACGAGCCGCTGTCCAACCTCGACGCCGCGCTCCGCTCGGAAATGCGCATCGAACTGATGGAGCTGCACAAGCGCCTCGGCTCGACCATGATCTATGTGACCCACGACCAGATCGAAGCCATGACCATGGCCGACAAGATCGTCGTGCTCAATGCCGGCGAAATTTCCCAGGTCGGCTCGCCGCTCGAACTCTACCACAAGCCCGACAATCTCTTTGTCGCGGGCTTCATCGGTAGCCCGAAGATGAACTTCATCAACGGCAAGGTGCGCAGCGCCGATGGCTCCAAGGTCACTATCGACCTCGGCGCGCTCGGCACCCTGGTGCTGCCGCGCACCAGCACCTCTGTCGCCGGTCAGGACGTAACCGTGGGCATTCGTCCCGAGCATATGCAGCTCGGTAATGGCGAGTTCACCCTCGAAATCACGCCGAACATCGTCGAGCATCTGGGCATCCACACCATTGCCTATTCGACCCTGCCGGGCGGCGAACCCTTTATCGGGCTCTTCGAAGGCGACCCGTCGATCGAGGATGGCAAGGCGCTGAACATGGGCTTTTCTGTCGCCCATACGCACCTCTTCGACGCCAGGGGGCTGGCCGTCTACTAAGCCCGAGGGGCCCGCTGGGGAGAGGGAAAATGCTCGACATCGTCGGCCTCTTGCAGACCGAGAAGAACGGCTTTACCCGCTCCGAACGGGCCCTTACGGACATCGTCCTTGCCGATGTCGACTCTGTTCTGAAAATGAGCATTGTCGACCTCGCGGCCCAGGCCGAAGTGTCCCCGCCCACGGTGACCCGCTTCTGCCGCCGCCTCGGCTGCGACAGCTATGCTGATTTCAAGGTGCGGCTGGCCCAGTCGCGCTTTGTCGGCCAGCGCTATTTTTCGCCCGCGGCAAGCCCGACTTCGGTGCACGAAATCGCCCAGGGCGTCGTCAACGGCATCCAGTCGATCATCTACGAGACCTTTGAGCATCTCGATTTCGGCGCCGTCGAACGCGCCGCCGAGAGCATCGCCAAGTCCAGTTTTATTCTCTCGTTCGGTTCGGGCGGCGCCTCGTCGATGATGGCCGGGGAGATCGAGACGCGGTTCTTCCGGCTGGGGCTGAAGGTTGCTTCGACCGATGATCATCAGCTGCAGTTGATGCGCGTGGCCGCCGCCCCGCCGGGCACGGTGATCGTCGCCTTTTCGCTTTCGGGCAATAATGCGCAGCTCGCCAAGACGCTGACGGTTGCCGGCGAATATGGGCTGACGCGCGTCGTTGCGACCCGGTCGGCTTCGATGGTTTCGGCCCAGTCCGACATTCTGCTGCCGGTCAACTGGCACGAAAATGCCGACATTCTGCGGCCAACGCCCGGCCGCTATGCCTTTCTCGCCACGGTCGACGTGCTCGCCCAGACCGTTGCCACCCGTCTTGGCCCATCCGCTGTCGCCAGCATGCGCCGCATAAAACATCAGCTCGTCGTCAATCGTGACGGCGACGACGGCCAGCCCCTCGGGGACTGACCCTCATCCCGGACGTCAGTCCGCAGCCATCCATCCCGACACGGCATCGCGGTTGCGCGGCGCCTTTTGCCAAAAAAACGAGAAGCAAATGACTGCCAAGTTTTCCCTCGTCACCACCTGGACCCCTGCTGCAGGCAGCGAGCCGCTCGGCTATGGGCTTGAGCTGACCAATATCGGCGACGAACCCGTTTCCAATTTTCAGCTCGGCTTTTCCGGTCCCGCCCGCGTCGACCCGCATGCGACGCTGGAAAACGGCAAGCTGCTGGTGCGCCTCTCCAACCACACCCTGATCGCGCCGCCCGATGGCTATGTGCTCGAGCCCGGTGCGACCTGGACCTCGACGGCACGTGGCCTCTCCTATGGCCTGCGCCACTGGAGTGATGGCGCCAATTCGGCCTATGTCGTGCTCGAGAACGGCCAGACCGTCGTCATCCCGACCAAGCCGACCCAGGGCAAGGGCCACAATTCGCCGCTGCTGAAGGGCACGGCAAAATTCCCGGTGCCAGCCAAGGCTGCGGTGCCGCATTCGATCATTCCCTGGCCGAAGTCGGTCGCGACGACTGGCGCGCGCATCGCCCCGGCCGGGCTCGACCTGCAGCCGCAGGGCGAAGCTGCCAACCGCGCTGCCGCCGCGTTTGCCGGCCTTGTGCATGATCTCTTTGCGGTCGAAGCACTGGTGCGTCCGGCTTCGGAAGCCGGCATGCCGGTCCACATTACCGAGAAGGTCGGCATGGGCCCGGAAGCCTATGAACTGACCTTTGCTGAGAATAGCGCCACCATTTCGGCCAGCACGCGCCAAGGCATGTTCTATGGTCTCGTGACGCTCGGCCATATCCTGCGCGGCGCCAAGCAGTATCCGCACACTTTTACCTTCCCGACAGGCGGTGTCATTGCCGACGAGCCGGGCTTTGCCTTCCGCGGTAGCCATCTCGACGTGGCGCGCCAGTTCTATACCGGCGGCGAAGTCAGCCAGCTCATCAAGATCATGGCCTGGAACAAGATGAACAAATTCCACTGGCATCTTACGGAAGACGAAGCCTGGCGCATCGAGATCGATGCCTATCCGGCTCTGACCGAAGTTGCCGCCTGGCGCGGCCATGGCAAGGCGCTGCCGCCGCTGCTCGGCTCCGGTCCGCAGCCGACGGGCGGCTTTTATTCCAAGAACGTCATTCGCCAGATCGTGGCGCTCGCCGACAGCCTCGGCATCGCCGTGATCCCGGAAGTCGATATGCCGGGCCACTTCTACGCGGCTCTGCAGGCACTGCCCGAACTGCGCGACCCCAACGAACAGGGCGAATATCAGTCGGTTCAGGGCTTTCCGAACAACAGCCTCAATCCCGCGCATGAGCCGGTCTACAAGTTCGTCGAGACCGTCATCGACGAAGTGCTGGAAATGTTCCCCGCGGGCATTTTCCACCTTGGCGCCGACGAAGTGCCGCTGGCCGCCTGGTCGGGCTCGCCCCTGGCGCTCGACATGATCGAGAAGATCGCCGGCCCGGCAATGCGCGAAAAGCACGCCAAGCAATTCAACCAGTTGGGCAATCACCACGGCGCCGATGAAATCGAAGGCTCGCCCACGGCGATCATCCAGGCCGAGTTCATCAAGCGTGTGCACAAGTACATTGCGTCCAAGGGCGCGATCACCGGCGGCTGGGAAGAAGCGGCCCATGGCGATGCCGTGGACAAGAAGACCTCCTATGTCATCGGCTGGCGCAATGTGGAGATCAATGCGGCACTTGCCGAGCGCGGTTTCGACATCGTCGTCTCGCCCGGCCAGCGCTACTATCTTGATATGGCGAACGGAATTTCCTGGGCCGAACCGGGCGCCGGCTGGGCCGGCTGGTCGGGTCCGCAGGAAACCTATGAGTTCGAAGCCCGCGCCGGTTTCTCGGAAGAAGGGCTCAAGCATCTCCTGGGTATCCAGAGCTGCATCTGGTCTGAATCCATGACCGACCGCGCCATTTTCGATCGCCTGGTTTTCCCGCGTCTTTCGGCCATTGCAGAAGCCGGCTGGACGCTGCCCGAGCGCAAGAGCTGGGACCGGTTCAAGTCCATGGTCGGACTGATGCCGATCATGTACGGCAACTGGGCTGCCGAATAACAAGGCCTGAAAAAACGAGAAGCCGCCGTTGTCAAACGGCGGCTTTTTGCTGACATACTGTTAGCACTTGATGTCGCCATTCGGGCGAATGGGGGAATTTCATGAAGCAGCGCACGATTGTCTGTCCGATCATTGAAAATGAAGGTTGTAGAACCAGGGTGATTTCCATATGCCGACCGTCAGCGGGGCGTTTGGAAGGGTGGGCCGGCGGAGGGGCCACCACCTAGCGGAGGAGCCGGACCACCCCTGCTGGATGTAATTGTGCGCACCGACTCTTAGCCTCGTAGATCACGCCGGTATTCAACCGGAGCTGCAATTTGGCTCAGCAGTGGCGTCTTGCCTCAGACTATCTTGAGGGCACCTTAGTCGTCCTTGCGCCCTTGTAGCGAAGATGCGTTCCTAATCTCTGGAGTGGGGCCACTCCAGCCCATGGGCATTCTTACTCCCCAGCCACCATCTTCATCCGCCTTGATGAAGCGCACCCCTTGTCGCTCAAATTCTGCTTGCACAGCTTTGAACGTGCTCAGTCCATTATCCTCACCATTTTCCATGCGAATGACCGACCTCCGGCTCACGTTGATCATCGCGGCCACATCGGCCTGGCTGTAGCCAAAGGCCACCCGCACAGCTTTGAGGATATGGATGTTGGTGCTCATGCGCTTTGGCATGGCACACGACATTTGGCGCTGCCAGCGGCAACGCAAAATAGTCCATAAGTCACGTAATGCGTGTCACTTCAAGTGACAAAAAGTGTCACTTTGTGTGACAATCCATCTGTGCCGTCGCCATTCAAAGGATTACGAAACGGACGAAGCAAGCGAATAGACGATCGCATTTCCGAATCACCAAGCGTGGATGGAGCATAGATGCTGAGCTATCGGTCGACGGGGTTTCTTGATCCATCCGCGGCACAGGCCGAACTGAGCCGGCTGCAGGTGTTGGCCACCGACATTGAGAGGCTTCTCAACGGCGAGCCAGTATCCCGCCAGACTTTGGCAGCAGCCCCGCTACTCGTGGGTTGGGCCGTGGCTCGACCAGACGCCGTGGCGTTAGCAGCTATGGCGATAGATCACCCCGATGCCGCATCGAGCATGGAAAGTCGGCTTACATCGGCCGTCGTAATCGAGAACCAGGAGGGGGGCTGGGTAAGGACAGTCGGGCGCTTTTACCGCCTCGGAAAGAAGTTTGACGGCGATGGGGTCTGGGGAGATCCGAGCCCCGACATCGGGGGTAGCCGATAATGCTTCTCTTTGAGCAGAACGGTTTCGCAGACCCGGCCGCGGTCTGGCAGAAAATTGAAAAGCTCGAGGCATTGGCACGCGACCTCCGCCGAATGCTGCAAGGCGAAGCTCCCTCAACCGGCGAACTAGAAACCGCTGTCACGATTTCCAACTGGATCGGCGGTGACCGCAGAGTGCCGGCACTCGTCGGCCATGTTGCTGACCATCCGAACCTACCGGGGAGCCTTCAGGGGCGTCGGATTATCACAACCAGTGAAATCGTAGTCTGGGGCAACAGCGGATGGGTCAGGACTGCCTCTCGCTACTACAGATTTGGCGAGCCTTTCGAAGCTCTCAAATTGTCGGAAACCGCAACATGACGCGTATCGCTGTACTGAGCGACTTGCATCAAGAATTCACCCTTGGGGATCGCCAGACCGCTTCGGCGCAATTCTTTGCACCCGACCCTATCCTCGACGCCGTTGACGTGGTCGTTCTCGCTGGGGACGTACACGTACCCGCCACGCGTTCTCTCGACTGGATTTCCCGGAATTTCAGCAACGTTCCGGTCGTCTATGTCTTGGGAAATCACGATTATTATCAGTTTCCCCAAGCCGGCGGCGATGAAGGATTGCAAACCTATTTGCAGGTCCTGAATCGCGCTCGAGAACGAGCCAATCAACTCGGTATCCATCTCCTCGAGAATGACACCGTCGAGATTGCTGGTGTGCGCTTCATCGGGGCAACCCTCTGGACCGATTTCCGACTCGGTTTTGACCCACCCATGTTTGAAAAAATGAGGGTCGCCAGAGGCAGAGAAGGGATGAACGACTACCGCCGCATTAAGCGCCCCTCTCAGAAAAATCCCGAGCAGCGTCGGCGAATGCGACCGATCGACACCATTGGCCTACATATAGGCACCTTGAACTACGTGCGTGAGGTCTTGACGATGCCCTTTGCGGGACCGACGGTGATGGTCAGTCATCACGCTCCGCATCCGAATTCTTTGCATTCGGACCGCATCGGGCCCCTGGATCACTGCTATGCCAGTGACTTGAGCGCAATCCTTCATCGACCCGACGCTCCAGACCTGTGGGTCCATGGGCACATCCACAAGAAGTCGGATTACCGAATCGGAAAGACGAGGATTGTCGCAAATCCTCTGGGTCTTCGGTTTACCCAGGATGGTTACTCCCGAGACTTCGATCCGCACCTCATCGTTGAGCTCTAGCGATGAAGATTTGGATTTTCAGCGACCTCCATCGTCGCCGTCGAGGCACCCCGTGGAACCTTACGCTGGCCCCCGCTCAGGCGGACCTCGCTGTCTGTGCCGGCGATCTGAGTGAAGGCGACCCCGAGGACGGTGTGGCTTGGCTAGCCTACTACGTCCGGCCGAACATGCCCGTAATCTATGTGCCGGGGAATCACGAGTACTACAATCGCTATTCAAGCATGCAGGACCTGAAAGAGAAGGCGAAAGAAACAGCTCTTCAGTCGGGGATAGACTTCTTGGACAACGAATTCGTGGACATCGGCGACATCAGGTTCTTCGGCAGCACACTGTGGTCTGATTTTGACTTTTTCGCCAAGGGCGACGAGGCAAGGCGCCAGCGGGATATGGCGTGGTGCGAGATGTACATGAACGACTTTCGGCTCATTCGCCCGGACGAGAATTCGCTGGAAATCTGGACTGCATCCCGAGCTCGCAGAGAGCACCTCATTTCGCGAACTTGGCTAGAGACCGCCATGGCTGGAACGGACCGACGAAAGGTCGTAGTGACCCACAACGCGCCCCACCCGGGCTCGGTCGCCCCCAGGTTCCACAACGACCCGCTAACCGCGGCTTTCGTGAGCGATCTGACCGCCGCTATTGCAGAGCATCATCCGGAACTCTGGATTCACGGCCACACGCATAACTCTTCCGACTACCGCGTCGGCGACACGAGGGTCATTTGCAATCCCCGAGGATACGGGACTGAGAACGCTGACGAGTTTAATCCAGGTTTGGTCGTAGAGATCTAGCTCTATGCAAGGGCTCGGCCCTCAACCGCTGGACTTTCCCTAGATCTGAAATAGCAATGCTTCAACGACGCCGAACGCTGCGTCCGCGAAGGGGCCGCTGACGCGCGATGTCTGAATTTGGAAAGCCTGGCCTCACACGAGCTCAGCGTAAGCTTAGCGGCCGATATCATGGTTTGCTGACAAACCTTCCTGCGCGCTTGCAGCGTGAAGCCCAAGCCATCTTGTGGAAGCAAGATCCGGAGGCGGATATCATTTTTGAGCTTCCGCTTGATGAGGCCTTCTCGATCAGCGCCATCCGCGCGGGGAGGAGGACCAACACAGTTATTTCGGCGATCCGAAAGAGCTGCGAAGTCGACGAGCCGATCTACTATTGCCTTGTGTCGTCACCAGCCATTCAAGGGTGTTCATTCCTATTGCAAGGAAACACCAGATGCATCGCCATCTGGATGGGTGCATTGATCATTGGCCAGGGGCTGATCAATCGGCTGTTGGTAACTCCGACCCTCGCGAAGAGATATAGAATAGAGGCGCGACCGGAGGCCTCCATCGGCCCTTTAGACGGGTTGGACACTTTCGAGGCTTTTCAGGCCTTAAGGGAACCTCGGCCCTTCGGATCGTTGAACGAGGATGAACGAGACCTCGTCAGCAACTTGAACTCCCAGTTTGCAGCGTTTCTCATCTCCCACGAAATCGCGCATGTGCTCAATGGGCACCTCTTCCTCTCGGCGGCGCGCGATCGCCGTGAGCTCTTGGAGTGGGAAGAGTTCGCGCATTGTTCGGGCGACGAACAATGGACTGCACATGCTTTGGAGTGGGATGCCGACATGTTCGCAGGTGTGCGAATTATAGGTGGCTCGCTTCAAACATCTCTTTCGGTGGAGAAGCATTTCCGCTTTAAGAGTTTAGAGGATCGGCTTCGGTTTCGCCTCTACAACACGATGATCTCGATCTACATCGCGTGCCGGCTCTTTCAGCGGCGGAAATTTGATCCGCAAACCGTGCTTAAGGAGCGTCATCCACCCGGTGCAATGCGGTTGGGGCTGCTCATGACCCAAGCATATTCAGCCTGGATCCAGCTCGACAGTGCCGCCGGTATTCCATTTCCCGGTCAAATTCTCCACGAGGTGATTACTGTCTGCGAGGAGGCCATTACCGATCTCACCGGGGTTGATGAGCCTACATTCCACCTGCTGAACGTGTTGCCTCCGGAGTGGGCCAGAAGCTACCAGCTCAAGCTGTTCGCCAAGTGGGGAGATATCCACCCGGAATTGCTGAAATGGAAGATCGGATCTCACGACATGATCCCACCGAACGAGGTCAAAGAACTAACGGCGGAAGAGTTGTTCGGTCTCTGAAGTGGAATTCGGACAAGCGCTCTAACGACTCTGCGCCCCATTCCGGCCATTCGATTTCGACGAACCGTCGCGCGTTTCCAAAAGCGGACGTCGGCTTCTGAATCATGAGGGAGTTTTGGGCTGGGTACCTAAGCGTCCGTTACGAGCGCTCAAACTTGCATCGTCTAAACAACTGTCCTGATGCCCGCCGACGTGTTGCGACAGCTCGGATAATTGAGATGGAGCCAATATTCGGACTGGCACATCTACTTAAGCTCGAGCGGCACCTTCGGAATAGCGACTAGGGGATCGACGCTTAGAAGCGAGCGCCATATAGTGAATTCGCAAGGTTACTTCAGGGCAATTTATTAGTTGTACAGGAAGTGGTTATGGCGAACGATGATCATCTGCGGATTTCACGACGGCGGTTCTCTTTAATAACCAGCGCTGCGGTAACAAGCTACGCGCTTGGAGGCGGCGCCCACGGGCAAGATGGTAAGAGCTCGACATTCCGAGGCTTGCTAGATATGGCACTAAACACGCCTGATCCACACCAAGTCCTCTCCGATGCGGATATGATCGTCCACTCGGTGGTGTACGAGGGCCTTGTAAGGATGCGGTTTCCCGAGGTGATGCCTTCTCTGGCGACCTCTTGGTTCTCTGATGACCAAAACAGGCTTTGGCGATTTACGCTTAGGGACGCTGAATTTCACAACGGCCGGCGTGTGACAGCTCAAGATGTTGTCTTCTCGCTCAATCGTGTCCTGGGTGATGCGCGCTTCGCAATGCACACCATTCTGAGCGAAAGAATCGCCAAAGTTGCAGCGTTGGACGACGCAACAATAGAGATAGAGCTGCATCGTGGCGGTTCATCGTTTCTCAGCGACCTTGCCCTCGGTTGTCGTTGCGCAATAATCCCTCCTGAATCTGTAGATGGTGACGGAAATATCGTCAGTCCAATCGGCTCAGGGCCCTACAGACTGAACGAGTTCACGACGCGCCAAGCGGTGCTCACCAAGTTTTCTCCGCATCCTCGACTCCGGGATGAGGCTCTGGCTGACGAGGCTATAATCAGTGTAGAACCGGATGCGGCTGCGCGCCTCCAAGCTTTGGAAGACGGACGGGTTGACTGGGTATACGCGCTGCCTTTGGAAAGCCTACACGAGTTGGAAGGCTCGGGGGTCGAGGTTGGCTCTTTCGACAACGGTACAGTATCACGCCTCGTATTCAATCACACTCGTGAGCCATTCAGTGACGTTGAGATGCGCCGCGTTGTGGCAGCGTCAATTGACAGGCATGCGATAAGCGAAGCGGTCTATTCTGGTGTCGCTGTTGCCCAAACACAGCCATTTCCCGCCACATCAAACCTTCGGCTGGTTGAGTCCGTTGATGTTATGTCCGTAGATGCCGCTGCAGGTGTTTTGAAAACTGTGAGCGATGAGCGGCGGCGGATTACCGCAATCCGACAGGCAGGATCGGACGAGAAGCTGTGGGAAGAGATCAGCCGGCAGCTGAGTATCGTTGGATTTGAGGTCACGGTAGACGTGATCGACGACGAGAATATTGCTTATAAGAGAGCATTTGGCTTGGACTACGACTTAGTCATCTACAACCAATCGCATCCCTACGATTGGTATCGGGTCTTCGGCTACTACGACCCCGAAAATGCCGGCAACGTCTGGGTTGGTGGCTATAGCAACGAGAAGATCGTGCAGTCGCTCCGCGACATGCCGGACACAACAATCCAAGCCGAGAGGGAACACTTCCAAGGTGTGTTCGACCAACTCGCTGAGGACGCTGCAACGGTTTATCTCGTATCACTTCCTATTACGCATGCTTGGCGAACCGGCGACGATATCGCGGCAGGCACGGGCTTGGCGTTTGTAAGGGACGCGGATCCGTAGCAGCTGAACTGATGGCATCGTGCATCCCAACGACTTTGTAGTCGCAGGGTGGCAGGCCCCACTGAAGCACTATTTCGTCGTGCTTCTGATCTCGGTTCCTGGGATGCCGGTCTCAACTTTAAGCAATGCTTTGCGGTAGTAGACAAAGCTCCGCCTTGCGCCCCATTTCAGCCGTTCAGCGTCATTGGGAAGATTCCCGAAAGCAGACCTATCGAGCAATCGATTGTTCGAAGCGTAGGGTGGTTGTCCTTGCCAACTTCGTGAATGTGCAGAAGCGTTTGGTCAAAGGCCGCGCTCATTGGCCATATGGGCCTCCTAGTTTGCAAAGTGAAAGAGTGGAACTGGCGCGACCTGCTATGGCTCGCCCTCCAAATTGGAGGAATCGCCCGTGGGCAAGTTTCGCGTCATCGATTTGCGCTCAGGCGTTATCGAGCCTGAACACATCATTGATGCCCGTTCGCCTGAAGAGGCGGCGATGTTGGCGTTGGGTGAAAAAGGAATTCGTGGCGGTCAAAACAAAACCCGCCTGTTGTGCCGCGTCTATTGGGTTCAGGACGGGCAGACGAGCATGGTCCGGCTCTATCGACCACTGTGGGACGAGGTGGAAGCTGCACCGCCGCCTCGGTGATTGGCCCGCCCGCTTGCACGCCGCGGAATTCCGTGGTGCCCTGCACTGGGAGGGCTCAAGATGAAAAGACAATTTCAGATCGCTGCGGCTACGGCGCTAGTCATCGCGCTTGCTGGTGCCGCCGGCGCGCAGGACGGTTGCAATATCAAGGGTAACGTTAGCACCAAGGGCGAGCGCATCTACCACGTGCCGGGGCAGGAATATTACGACGAGACCGTGATCCAAGCTTCACACGGCGAACGCTGGTTCTGCTCCGAGGAAGAGGCCCGCGCGGCAGGCTGGCGTAAGTCCCGAGTTTGATACCCAATTGGGCCACCGGTAACTTGTGAAGACGGCGTAGGGAACATCGACCCGAACGCATCGTTTGCGCTTCGGAGGCAAAGCCATGCCGATGTATTTTTTCGATGTGCTGGAACGAGATGGGACGATGACCCACGACGTGATCGGCGTGAAACTAGATGGCCCTCACCAAGCCTTGGACGCGGCATCCCGAACACTGATCAGTGTCCTGCAGGATGAAGCCATGCGTCATCCGGAGTTCAAGGTTCAGATCGTGGTAAGAGACGACACTGGCAATGAAATCGGTCGCCGCGATGCGTACGTGAGCCGCTCAGATCAAACGGATTGAAAGCGCCTCCGCGCAGAAGCGAGGCCGATTAATCTATTTAAATGATGCCGAGCGAGGCGGTTGATATATTCAGGCCTTTAACCGCTCAGGGCCTTCGACATCTCTGGACAGACGAAGCTCTGACACTCGCCCCGGCAAAGCCCGGGGCGCTTTTTCGTCGGGCGGCCCGACCAGTTGACCGCACCTTTAGACGAACCAATATTCCGTCAAGAGGAGGTAGCGATGGACACTCAATCCCAAGTTCTAACCGTTGAGGTAGAGTTCGAGGGACAGACCTACACCGCGTCATATTTTCTCGAACAGGACATCATTCAGGCAAATATCGAAGGCCGGCTTTTCACGGCGGTGAAAGGCGACGGCGCCGCGGATGACACGGTTCGGGCACTTCTGCTCGAATGGCTTCTGCAAAACACTCCGATATCCAAGCCAGGACGCCCCGCGGAACTATCACCCTAATTGACCGTTGGACGTGTCCCACGACCTGTCCCCGATCGTGTGGTGTTGCTGGCCCCGGCTGCGCGAACAGTCGGGGCCAATTTTCTATCGCGGCACGGAACCGCATCCCCACTTTGTCGTTCAACTGGCCGAG
>NZ_CAXUPK020000005.1:0-469965 GCF_964252865.1 Devosia sp. LjRoot3 | reverse complement strand
TCCCATGCGCAAAAAGAAACCGGAGACGGACTCGCCTCTCTGCGGTTGAAGATCGGTAGGCTTTGTGGTGACGCGAGGACGTTCATTCATCCTGCTTAACTAGCTCAGTGCCGCAAATTCTCTGCTACGCCAATCATTTGGATTTTAGCGTTCTAGCTGGCCCGCGCCTGTGCCTGCAGGCACGTGCGACGTGTCGATAGCGAGCTATTGCCAGCTTGCTCGTTGGTCCGGCTTCGCCAGCGCCCGAAGATGTCGCCTGTCGGAATAGGCGGTAATTCTCAACAAGAATATGTCCACCTGGCTGAAGCATGATCGTCTGGCTTTGCATCATGTCGGCGATGAGGACTTCCGGATTTTCCTCGAATCGAACACATATGTTTTCCATTCAAGTTTAGATTACGCGATGCATTGATGTCCCTTTCCATATGGCGGGCCGACGCGGCGTCTGCCTTTGCAGAGATTTTTCACGAGTACGAGCCGACTGAACGGTCGGTGAAACGAGCGCTATTTGCGCTGGACGAGTTTTTGACGAGGCCAGACCGGGACTTTCACAACGCGTATACGATGCTGCAGGAAGCATCGCTCCAGGCGCAGCAAGACAAATGGTTTCAAGTGCTCTCAGCGGGTGCACCATCGCTTCGCGAGACATTGACTGAAAAAGATATGGTTTTGGTGCTGGCTGGAGTTGCTAGGGCTCTCGATAGCCTGCTCCTGGAGTTCGCCGCTTCCCTCGGCCCTCAGGCGCTTCATGACATCACAAGCGACGACGTCGATGGGTATATTATCCGCAGGAAGCGCCCGCGTCCCGCCACCCGGCTCAAACCCAATCAAAGCTATTCAAAGCGTGGTCTGATCCATCACCGAGTTATTCCAAAGATCGTTGGTGGACTTCCCGTTCACGTGCATTTCGCAAATACCATGGCTGCACAGGAAGGAGAGCTTCCGATCATCGGCGTAGCCGCGGCTTTCCCGGGGCTGGCCCTCGATACGCGGACAACTTCGGAACGGGAAGGGGGCCCTAGCTTTCGCGCTTTCGATGCAAAACTCGACGATGCTGATGCTGTCCTTGCGACGCATCTGCAGGAGGCCTTAGAGCCCGGGGTCTTTACCGTGGTCTGGCCTGAACTCACTGTGCCCCCAGCGCGACTCAAAACGATCCGCCGAGGTCTCGGAAAGCAGCGCATCACAAAAGAGCAAACCGATCTCCAGGTTGTCGTTGCCGGCAGCTGGCACGTCGAGCGCGATGGGAAATGGTGGAACTCTGCCCCCATCCTGGACGCGTATGGCAAGGTGGTCGCGACCTACGAAAAAATCTCGTCCTTTTACTCCGGCGCCATCGGCTACGAAGATATCGAGTTAGGGCTTTCTATCCCCGTCGTGGTCACCGACGACTACATTGTTGCGGTCGCAATATGTAAGGATTTTTGTGACCCGTCTCGGCTCAGTGAACTGGCTCGGCTGGATGTCGATATTTTCCTCGTCCCCTCGATGGGCGGCAGCAAGACTCTGGATGGGCACAAGATTTCGGCCGCGTACCTGGCTGTGGAACGAGGGACTCGGGCCTTCGTTGTTCAACAGCCTGATGATGGGACGAGGGACCCTGTAGCGTGGGTCATGGGTATGGTCGAGAACCCTCAAGCTGCAGGGGCAGTAACCCTGCAGACAGAAAGTGCAAGATCGTACACGGGAAACTTCGCTACTTGATGTTGCACAATGCTGTAGCAATGTGAAAGGTTGTAAAGGTTTCTTAGTAATGAACACTCAAGATACGGGTATGAACCAGAACTACGACCTCGACCTCATCGCTCGCGCCGACATCGACCTGCCAAGTGCCAGGGTCGTGGTGGCTAGCATTCTTGACGAGGGTTCAGACCACGCAGCCATGCGTATTCTCGCAGCCTTCCGATCCTGGGTTTGGAAGGCTCTCGATGATCGTCGGCGCGATGCGGAATTGCGAGGGTGGTATGATCTTTATCGGAAGGTCGATGCGGCCCTGGTCGACGATTTTCCGGTGATAGCTGCGCAGATCCAAACGCTGTACGAGCTGATCTACGAGTCGATCTCAGTTTCAGAGCTGCGGTCGGAAAACGAGGTTCTGTCAAAGAAGCATGTCGTCGAACTGTTGCGTTACCTCAGGGATGCGCACGGTGTTCAAAGTGAAAGGGATACGGTTGGCCGTGACCTTGGGCTGAACCAGTCGAATTTGACCCGCGTGATCAACCTCGCCTCGCAGGCTGGGCTGATCGAGAAAACAATGCATGGCAGGAAGGTATTGCTGAGGTTGAGTCGCACTGGCCAGGAACGTCTCGCTGAGCTCGATGACGCAATACAGCGTAGCAGAAGTGGCAAAGTCGTCAGTCGACGCCACCACCACTGGCGTGGAGTGCACACAGCGGGTCGAAATCCCCGCAAGCCGCTGCAGCAACCCGGGCTTGTCATAGAAGAGATAGAGCGGCCCTCTAGGATCATGCGCTATGTGAACATTGACGTTGGTAGCGCAAACTTCATCGAAACGATTCATAGCATGACCGTTGCGCACACTGCCGACGCCCCGTTTGCAATTGGATCGACGGCTTCCAAGACGAGACCAAAATAATGAGCGTCGAAGAGGTGATCATGGATCCGAATAGCGACGACATCCCAATCGCGCAGATTGCTCTGCCAGGCAATCTCGCCCACGAGCTGGAATATGTGGGCTCGACAAACATGACATTGCTGGTCTCTGTCGGCAAATTGGTAGGGTCAGAAAATCTGCTTCTTGTACCGTTCGTCGACCTCGATATCGACGTCGATACAGACGTCGGGCCAGAGGCGGAAACGGCCCTTTCCGCGAGCATTTCGTTCGACAATGCGGCGTTCACCGTTTGTAGTCTTGCCGACAACCTTTCGATGATTGCGGATCAGCTCGTTCAAATGAGTTCCGGGGAACTGAAGCCTGACCCTGGCCGAGTGGAGGTGTCCAAACACTTCGTATCGCAAGCAGAGGGGCACCTCAGAAGGTGCCTGGAAAGCCTGTCTCAGCTAGGAAATCAGGCGAAACCGACTTCAAACAATCGCTGATGCCCAATTGGCGGAGAATGCCAAGCAACCGGCTACGTAGCAGTCGGCTGCTTGTTATCCGACTAATTTCTGCCACCACGCCTTGACCTTGTTCTGTTTTTGTTCTTATCTCTTCTCGCTCACGTATGCAGCACGTGACCTCCCCGAAAAACCCGCCGCTATGAGCTGACCGCGATCCTTCCGTGGCCAGGGGCGGCCACTTATGGAGGACGTGATGCAAGAGACATCCGCACACAACCAAGCGCAGGCAGACATCCTCGCGCGCGCCTATTTGGACGCCTTGGCTCAGGCCGAAGGCATCAAAATGAAGAGAAGCATGCTGCGTGGAAATCACGCCCACAGCAATCTGGTCGATACGGTCCTCGACGACCTAGAATCCGTCGATAGCAAGTCATCTCCACAAATGCGCGCCGATGTGGCCATGGCCGCCGTTCTGCTCGCTCGTGAAATCGCGCAACACAACAACCTTGCGCGCCTCCTGCGCAAGGAGAGCCCCATCGTGGTCATAAATACGCGCGTCTCCGACCTGGTTGAGCAGATAAGCGACGTCGTCACCGCATGCGTTTTGCCCGCAGCTCCCAACCGCCGGCACGTGATCGCACGAGACGGTTCCGACAAATCCCACACACCCAGCCGCGGCAATGCTGATGTGGTCGAGGCGCGAAACAGGAGCTGGCCGATCGTCGGCATTGCTCCCTCGCCAAGGAAGCAGTTGCCGAGCAGCCTCATTCGCATGATGCAGTATGAAATCTCGATCCCACCGATCGACCGCTGGTCGCTCAGCTTGGTCTTGGAAGCAATCACTGGCATTCCCTATGACGGCCAGATCGACGAGCAGTTGCTGCAGAATGTCGACTACACGGACCTGTCCCTTGCCATCCACAGAGACCTCACTCCCCAACAGTGCCTTGAGCGCCTCGCAGATATGGTCGGCAAGAAGACGAACGTCGACATTGATGGCCCGACGTTGCAACAACTGCCGGGGTACGGCGAAGCGATGCACTGGGGACTTGAGCTGATTGAAGACATCAGCGAGTACCGGTCAGGGCGCCTTGCTTGGTCTGATGTGGACCATAGCGGCCTGCTGCTCAGCGGCCCTCCTGGAGTAGGGAAAACTCAATTTGCCAAGGCATTAGCGAAGTCCGCTAATATTCCACTTATTGCGACGTCGGTCGCTGAGTGGAACGCTTCGAGCTATTTGTCCGGCACCCTTCAGGCCATTCGAGACGTCTTCGGGCAGGCCAAGCGCTCGGCACCCAGTGTTTTGTTCATCGACGAAATTGACGGCATCAGCAATCGCGCAAACCTCAGCGGGGACTACGTCGAATACTGGAGCCAGATCGTCAACCTGCTGCTCGAATGTCTGGCCGGCGTAGAAGATCGGGAAGGTGTGGTGGTCGTCGCAGCTACCAACCATCCAGATCGGATCGACCCAGCAATTGTCAGGGCAGGGCGACTTGATCACCATATCGAGCTAGAAAAGCCCGACCTGGATTCTCTGGCGAAAATCTTCAGATTTCACATCGGTGAGGCAGTTCTCGCTGATGTCGACTTGATGCCAATAGCTATGGCGTCACGTGGTGCGACAGGCGCCGACGTGCAGGCCTGGGTCCGTCGCGCCAAGGCGGCAGCCCGCCGTGCTCATCGCGAAATCGAGCCTGACGACCTTCTTGTCCAGATATGGAACGGGCGACATTCACTTCCAGAAGACCATCTCGGACGCGTCGCGTTGCATGAAGCTGGCCATGTGCTGGCATCACTTCTCCTCGGCGCTGGGGATGTCGTGGGCGTCTCCCTTCACGCAAACGGCGGTGAAGCCGAGCTGCAGGCAGAAATTCGCGGAACGATGACAGCATCGGAGGTCGAACGTCATATCGTCGTTGCGCTGGCAGGTCGCGCTGCGGAAATCCTTGTGCTCGGGAGTGCAAGCATCGGCGCTGGAAACGGTGGTTCTTCGGACTTAGCGCGTGCGACGGAAATGGCGCGCAAGCTTGAAAGCCAGTACGGCCTGGGCGTTTTTGGCCCTGCGTACGTCCTCGGGCAGCCGGCCGACCGTCTCTATTCCGGCGGGGTATTGTTGGGCGCGATCGGCAAGCGCTTGGAGGCCGCGGAACTGCGAGCCGCGACCATCCTGAAGGAAAATCAGGATGTCTTGCTGCGCCTGGCTGATGAACTCTGCGCGCGTCGCTACCTCTCCGGCGAAGAGGTGAACGAGATCGTCGACAGCTTCGCCCTGACGGCGAACGCGAACACGAACGAGGCTGCAGAATGAGCCGGTTCCTCGGATATTCTGCAGGTGCTCTCGGCGGACACGCCCGAGAGGAGGTCGACCGCCTTCTAGATGCGGCCGAAAACTTCTCGGCGCAGTACGATCTCGATGCCGACGAGGTCCTCGGCGAAATCGCGAAGGTCCTCAATCGGCGAGTTGAATTCGCCAGATTGCGCAAGCGCTTCGGCGTAACCTTGCCGACGCAGTAGCTGTTGATCGGGCAGGGGGGGCTCCCCTGCCCATTTTCCCCATCGTCACACCAATTTTAGCCCTGCGCTTCGGGCAGGGCGGAGCTATGCCATGCGAGTTTGGATATTCAGCGATACGCATCTTCCACACAAAGATATCCCGATCGAGCGGGTATTTCCGCGAATTCCGGATGCCGACTTGTGCATCTGCGCTGGGGACCTGATCGAATCCGACCCCGTCGGAGGCATCAACTGGCTCGCCAAAAACATCAGGCCGCTAATGAGGGTGATTTTCGTCTTGGGAAATCATGAGTTCTACAATCTCGACAGCAGCATGGAGAGAGACCGCCAACGGACGAAAATGGCCGCCGAAAGGTTCGGCATTGATCTGCTCGACGACACGACCGTCACGATAGGCGGCGTCTTGTATGCGGGCACCACTTTATGGTCGGACTTCTCAGTTTTCGCTGGCGACGATTTGAGGAAGCGGGATCACGCAATGGCTGAGGTTGGGCGCGCGCTAAACGATTTCCGACTGATAAGGCCGAGCCAGGGCTCACCTGAAATCTGGACGCCCGAAATGGCCCGGATTCAGCATTTCCAATCCCGTTTCTGGTTGGAGGATGTCTTGTCTCGGCAAAACGGTTGCCGGGTCGTGGTCAGTCATCACGCGCCGCACCCGTTGTCCATCGCACCACAGTTTGCGAGGGATCCCATCACCGCCGGCTTTGTGTCCGACCTGAGCGCGGTGATTAGTCGTCACCAGCCGGCACTTTGGGTTCATGGGCATACGCACACCGCCTTCGACTACTTCGTGGGCGAGACCCACGTTCGATGCAATCCTCTTGGATATAGGAACGAGAAAATCCTTGGGTTCACGCCTGGCTTAGTATTCGAAATATAGCGCTAGGAGCCGATCAACGCCTTGGCGCACAGCGGACATTTCCTCTCTGGAACACACAGGTCAATGCAACCGGGGGCTTCGCATTCTGCATGCCCTCGGAATGAGATGAAGAGCCGGACGTTTAATTCCGCTTCTATCAGTTCGCGGTGTGAGTGGGCTTGCAGCGACACGGGCGGGTTCCTTGGCCCGCAACCTGAAATCGGGTCACCCCTTTTGGCAATGAGACATTCGCCAGTCCGAGTCTCTCGCCCCCTTTCAATCTCATCATATGGGACGAACAGGCGTTCCTCTCATTGACGGGGTGTAAAAAGTCCCAATACCTTGCTCCTAGGACTGGAGGCCTGCAGTGACAGATCGCGTTGTTTTGCAGCATCACGGCATGCTGCTCGAACTCATTCCCGATTTCGGCGGGCGAGTTGCTCGACTGAGTTTAGACGGCGTCGATGTGCTCGTTCCGTTGGGTTCCGATACCTTCGATCCCGTAAGATGGCCGCGGGCGGGCGCGTATCCCATGGTCCCTTATCATAATCGGATCGAGGATGGGCGTCTTGCTGTTGTCGGCAAGGTTTACGAAATCGCGCCGCATCCCGACGCGCTTCCCCATTCTCTTCATGGGCCGGCGCAGCGTGAACGCTGGAGATTGGTGTTCCAATCCGATCATCATGCCACCCTGGAATTAGTGCGAGCTGCAGACGAAAATTGGCCATGGGCTTTTCAAGTCCGTCAGGTTTTCGCGCTGCGGCCCGACGGCTTGGAACTCTCACTGTCAGTCACCAATAAATCGAATATGAAAATGCCAGCGGGATTAGGCTGGCATCCATATGTCGCGGGGTGTCTCGATGTGGCGCATGACGCCGAGTTTGTCTGGCCGCTCAGACCGGACTACCTTCCTAGGGGAACTCGCTCCAGCATTCAGCACCACCATCCTGCGCCGGTGACGGGAACGGAGTATCTCTCATGCTGGTCACATCTAAATCTGAAGACCGCGAGTGGTCTGGATGTCGACCTGTCGGTGACGCCGGTGATGAGTCATCTCGTCCTTCATAAGGGCGATGGGGACTATGTTTGCGTTGAGCCCGTTTCTCACCTCGCCAATGGCTTCAATCTTCATGAGCGTGGCGTCCTCGGGACAGGCACACGCACCTTGGATCCGGACGAAGATCTTTCTGCGACCATATCGATGACAATTCGAGGGCGAAGCGAGGCGGCAAGGTGATGGCAACGGAACGAGACACACCAACCGATTGGGAAGATGAGGATGCGCCCAAAGGCAGCGTGAAGGGCGCCGCCTTGATCGGGAAGGCGACCGAAGTCCTGACTCGTATTGGGAATTCGCCGGGCAAGGTCAGCTTTGCGGAGTTGTCGAGCGCGACGGGAATTGCCAGAGCAACGCTCTATCGCATCCTCTCCGCTCTCACGTCCCGTGGGCTGATCCGGGTAGATCCAGTCACCCAAAACTACACCTTGGGTTTTCAGTTTCTTGAGCTGGCGCAGAACGTTTGGTCATCTGCCGATCTTGCCTCCGTGGCTTCGGCAGAGTTGCGCCGGCTTCGCGATATGACGGGCGAGACAGCTTACCTGGCGGTTCAGGAAAAGCGCCATGTCCTAGCCCTCGGTCGGTTCGAGGGCGCGCATTCCCGTCGCTCCAACGCCCGCCTGGGTGCTCTCAAGCCTATGCACTGCACAAGCCAAGGGAAGGCCATCCTGGCAGGTCTAAGCGAGGCGCAAGTCGATGCGATACTCAGCGACGGCATGGAGAAGTTCACCCCGCACACGATCGTGGACCCGGTCGCTCTCAAAACTCAGCTGCAGATTATCCGGGCACGCGGCTACGCCACAGACGACGAAGAAATTGTCGAAGGGACCCGTTGCGTCGGTGCAGCTGTCACGGACCGATCGGGACGTCCTATTGCAGCAATCAGCGTCGCTGGCCCTGTGTACCGAATGACGGTGGAGCGGGCCGAGCAGCTTGGACGAGAGATCGCAGCAGCAGCCCGACGAATTTCGGATCAATTGGCGCCCTATCTGTTTGAAGCGCGCGCGCGCCATCCAGATATTCATCAGGTCACGGAGACTGCGGGCTTCGTGACAGGATCACCCTTCTGGAACGCTGACAGGGCTGGCCTATGTTGGGTCGACAACCTTGCTCCGTCTGTTCACGGGCTTCGCGGCCCAGGGGATGTTTTTGCCCTGGACGCGCTCGGGGAGAGTCTCGTAGGTGCAGCCCCCCATGAGCAGGGTATAGTCTTCGCCAGCACCACCCGCATTGGGCTTCTGTCGCTGGAGGGGGAACTCACCCTGCGAACCGTCGAAGAGGGCATGCAGTTATCCTCGCTCCTCGCTATGCCTGACGGTGGTCTCTGGGTCGCCGGGACTCGCCCTGGATCGGATGTTGGTGTTGTGGGGCCGATGGACACAAACACTGGTCAAATCCAGATAGCCTTTGAGCTTCCGGATACCGTTGCCGCAATGGTGGCTACGCGAGACGGGTCGGCCATTTATGCATCGGTGCCGGCCCGAGGAGCGATCTACCACTTGTCGATGCAGGACAGGCGGAAACGCATTTTTGCGGACCTGCCGAAGGTTGCTGGATCCCCCGCAGCGCTTGCCCTTGATGGCAACGAAAGGGTTTGGGTTGCCATGACCGAGGGTTGGAGCGTGATCCGGCTCAACGAAGATGGCGATTTCGATCGTACCATTGCAGTGCCAGTGCCCGCCCCGACAGGCATTTGCTTCGGGGGCGAGAATTACGATCGGATATTCGTTACCAGTGCTCGGCTCGGACTTAACCGCGAGGCGCTGATGCACGCGCCTTTATCGGGCCACGTGCTCGAGCTGGAAGACGACCAGTTGAGCACTCCATCTTCAGTTACCACTCTCGCTCCAATCCTCTGATGCAAACAATTCCACCCATTACCTCCCTGACGACCTTTCCTGTCTCCATTCCGTTCGTTGATGGCGGGGAGGGGACCGGTGCTACCCCATCTCGTTGGCACACACTAGACATGGTTCTTGTGCGCGTAGAAGACGAAGACGGGAATGTCGGTTGGGGGGATTCCTTCTCATATTTCTGCACACGCGCCACTCATGCAGCCGTCACCGACATGATTGCGCCCATCGTCGTCGGGCGCTCCATTGGGGACATTCCGGCGTGGAACTTGGAGGTGCAGAAGAAGCTCCACCTCTTCGGTCGGTACGGGATCACCACGTTCGCGCTATCGGGCGTTGATATCGCATTGTGGGATCTTCAGGCCAAGCGATCGAATAAGACTTTGGCCGCGGAGGTGTCTGGCACCACAATCGAGCCGCGAGCAATAGACGCCTATGCCAGTCTCGTCCGCTACGGCGATATCAACTTGGTCCGCCATCATTGCCAGCGAGCTATCGATCTGGGTTTCCATCACATCAAACTACATGAGGTTGATCCCACGATCATCGCCGCAGCGCGGGAAGTCATTGGACCGGACGCCGTCTTAATGGTCGACGCCAACTGTGCCTGGACGACCGATGAGGCAATCGCGCAAATTCCTTCTCTGAAGCAAAGCAACGTCTTGTGGATAGAGGAGCCAATCTTTCCACCAGACGACTATCGTGGCCACAAACTCATTGAAGCTGCAGGGATGGCTGTTGGTGCTGGTGAGAATGCTTCGACCGCATTCGACTTCACCCGCGTGAGCGAGTCATTGCGTTACCCTCAGCCGAGCATGACGAAGGTGGGTGGTGTTTCGGAGTTCCTAGGCGTGTGTCGAACCGCCAAAAGCCTCGGCAAGCTGGTCATGCCCCATACCCCATATTTTGGTCCCGGCTTCTTTGCGACCCTTGCGATGGCACCGCTACTGCCGCAAGAGTCCCTTCTGGAATACCTATTCGTCGATCCCGAGGGCTGGCTGCAGCAGCCGCCCGCGCTTGAAAATGGCAAGATGATCGTGCCGGTAGGTCCCGGTATCGGCTTTACGCCTGAGATGAAGACATTGGAACGCTTCGTAATTTCTGAATAGTCTCATCATATGAGATGACCCAAGGAGGCGCGCGAGATCTGCGCTTCCATTCAACCTCCAACTCTTTCAAGGTGACGACACCGGATGACCAAGGTCTGCCGGCTCTTGACGATCCTTGGGAGAGAAGAATGGACGTTTTTGTATCGGGTGCAACCGGCCGGGTTGGTGGGACGCTGGCCACCGCACTGCAGCAGCGCGGTTTGTCCGTCAGAACCATTGCTGTTCCCAATGATCCCAACCGAGCCGCCGCCGAGGCGCGAGGCGTTGAGTGCATCACGGGCAGCCTTGCTGATCTCGATACCGTGCAGCGGGCCGTCGAGGGCGTGTCCTCGATCTTTCATATGGCTGCTGTCATTTCGTTCCAGCCCACGGCGCGAGACCTCCTGTGGGATGTCAACGTGGTCGGCACCTACAATGTGCTGCGTGCCGCAGCGGAGCAGGCCAAGCAGCGCAAGGTGCGCATGGTCTTTGCGTCGAGCGATCAGGTTTATCCTACGCGCTTTGCGCGCTATCGCCCGACTGACGAATTGCATCCTCACGAGCCTTACACCTTCTATGGCATGTCCAAGGTGCTGGGCGAGGAGATGGCCAAGTTCTACAACCGCTCCGAAGCCAATCTCGATGTCAGCATTGCGGTCTTCTCCCATACCGAAGCCGCTCATGAACTGATCGATCCCAATGGCGAATACTCTGGCGCTGCCTTCTATGTGAATGCGCGTGTCAAAAGTCTCAAGGCCAGCAGCACCCATCATGCAGGAGCCAATAGCGACGACCAGCTGCGCAAGGTGCTCGACATCCTCGAGCCGCTAATGGGTGATGACGAGCCGCTGCTGCTCACCTACGACGAGAACGGCAAGCCGCACACCCAGGAACTGGTCGACGTACGTGACATCGTGCAGGGGCTTCTTCTCATTCACGACAAGCCCGAGGCGATCGGAGAGACCTTTAACATCGCTCCGGTCAGCCCGGTCAGCCTTGCCGAATTCATCCCCTATCTCGCCGAAGCCACAGGCCGCCGCTACGTCGAGGCCCATATTCCTGTGCCCCTCGGGCGTACCCACGGCAGCAGCGTCAAAGCGCGCTCCATCCTGGGTTTCCAGCCTCAATACTCATTGTTTGACATGGTCGACGAAGCCGTCGGCCGGACCAAATCCAAGTGAATAAACCAGTCGCACTGCGTCAAGCGGAGTCTCAGATGAGCGATATCGTCATCACCCAGGATATCCTGGATAAGCTGAAACAGGCCAGCACGGCCACCCTGACCACCCAGCTGTTCAAGCATGGCTTCCGGCAGCAATTTCTTGTGGGGCTGAATGCCCTCAGCAGGGATGCCGGAAGCTTTGCGGGGGAGGCGTTTACCCTTCGCTTCATTCCCTCCCGCGAGGATAAGGACTGGGATCTTGGCGACCTCGCCAAGCGTGGCGATGACAATCTCCAGTGGGAGGCCGTTGAGGCGATCGAGCCTGGTAAGGTCCTCGTCATCGACAGCCGCAACGACCCGCGTGCAGCCTCTGCCGGCAATATGCTGATGACCCGATTGATGCGAAAGGGTGTCGTTGCCGCCATTACCGATGGCGCCTTTCGCGATGGCACGGAAATCTCTCGCATGAATTTCCCGGCATATTGCGCCGCCAACACCGCTTCCACCCGACCGGCCTATCACCGTGCCATCGATATGCAGCGCCCGATCGGGTGTGCGGGTGTGGCTGTGTATCCAGGCGACGTAATTGTTGGCGATGCCGATGGCGTCGTAGTCATTCCGCGGCATCTCGCACCAGTCCTGGCCGAGGCAGCATACGAACAGGAAATGCGCGAGCGGTTCCTTTTCACCAAGATCGATGCGGGCCAGCCCCTTTGGGGTGTCTATCCACCCAACGAGCAAACTCTGGCCGAATACGCTTCCTGGCGTGCGGAGAACGGGAAATAGCACGATGACCGAAGCTGCGCTCAAAGCTGAGGCTCTCATCCGCCGCTATTTCGCTGCCTGCAACGCCGCTGACCACGCTGGTCTCGTTGCATGCTTCACGCCTGATGCTGTCCACTACTTTCCTCCCGGTCTGCCGGGCGCCCCATGGAGGAGTGCCCAGGCCATCGCGGATGGGTGGGTCTGGTGCGTGAAGACGCTCGGTTCGCAGTGGACGATCGAGAAGGTGCTTGCCGGAGCCGATGGCCTGGAAGCGGTCATCGAATGGACACACTGGAAAACCGCGGTCGGTGAAACCTTACGTGGCGACGAGTGGTACGTCTTCGACGAGGCCATCGAGCATATCGTCGAGATCCGAGCTTATTACGCTTCTCCGGTTGATAAGTCCCGACCGCTGAATGCGCTCCACGATTTCGATTACGAGGGGCGGGGGTTTGCAATGGCGTCGCCATCGCTGCCGCCAAAACTCGACTAACAAACTTCAACGAGAGGCTCGTCCAGTGACCGCACTCACAGGCAAAACTCGGATCAATCTGCTTATCGGCTCGCCGATCTCACAGGTGCTGGCACCCGGGTGGTTGACCGATCGCATGCAAAAAGCAGGGTACGACGGGCTGCTCGTTCCTATTCAAATCCTGCCTGATCGGCTCGACACAACGCTGCCCGAACTGATGGCGATGCCCAACGTGGACTCCATCCTTGTGACCCTTCCTCACAAATTTGGCGCCTCTCGACACTGTTCTGAACTATCGCCTCGCGCAGCCATTCTTGGTGCTGTCAACGCGATGCGACGCCAAAGCGACAACACCTGGTACGGCGACAATTTTGACGGCGCCGGGATGCTGCAGGGGTTGCTGAACGCTGGACAGGATGTGGTCGGAAAGACGGTCTATGTGGCTGGTGCCGGCGGGGCTGGATCGTCGATCGCGGTCTCAATGCTCGAAGCTGGAGCGACGCGGCTTGCCCTGCACGATCCCGATGTGGACAAGCAGAATGCGTTGCTCGCCCTTTTGGAAAAGCACTACCCAGGCCGAGCATCTAAAGGCAGCGGCGAGGTTGCTGGCTTTGATGTCGTGATCAATGCCAGCTACGCGGGCTTCAAGGAGTCCGACCCGCTTCCGGTTGATCCTTCAGGACTTTCGGCTCTCACCGTCGTTGCTGACGTCATTACCGATCCTGTCCCCACTAAGCTCCTGATGGAAGCCAGTATTCGCGGGTGTGTGACTCGCGATGGCACACACATGCTCGAAGGGCAGATGCAATTGCTCTTCGACTTCATGACTACTCGCTAATTTGAATCTCACGAAGTGAGACGCTCGACCACCAAGAGGCGCGTGTTCGGCTTACTTCGAGGTCGCAATACCGTAAGTTTGAGACATCGCGGCAAACGCGAAACCTAGGAGGAAATCAAACCATGACCACGAGAAATCGTTTCACGCGCCGTACTGTCCTCGTGCTGATGCTGGCCGCGAGCGCGCTAACGCCGGTTGCGGTTCACGCCGACGCGCTCTCGGACATCGAGGCCGCAGGCAAGATCCGCATTTCGATTGATCCTGCGGCGCCACCCTATTCCTCGCTCGACGCTTCCGGTCAGTATGTCGGCTCTGAAGTCGAGTTCGCCAAGAAGCTTGCTGCGGACTGGGGCGTAGTGGCTGAGCTTGTCCCAACTTCCGCTGCCAACCGCATTCCCTATCTTCAGACCAATCGCGCTGACGTGGTGATTTCTACGCTTTCGATCACGGACGAACGCAAGGAAGTCATCGATTTCTCCCGCCCGTACAGCGCCATCCAGATCGTGGTCGGCGGTCCGGCAGCGTCGGGTGTCGATAGCTTGGATGATCTCGTTGGAAAGCGTATCGCAGTCGTTCGCGGCAGCACCAACGATACGCAGATCACCAAGGATGCCCCGGAAGGCGCCGACATCGTTCGTCTTGAGGATGACTCCACGGCCATCACAGCTCTCTTGACTGGCCAGGCAGATCTTTACGTCACGGCTCCCGCACTCTTGACCACCGTCAATGCCCAGAATCCTGGGATGGACGTGCGCCCCTTGATCGTCCTCAAGACCAATGTCACCGGTATTGGGGTCGCCAAGGGCCAGGATGCCCTGCGTGACAAACTTGATGCGTGGGTCGCAGACGGTCTGGCAGACGGCTCCCTGAACACGATCTACAGTGGCGCTTTCGGCATCGATCTGCCCCCAGAAGTCACCGAGTGGTCGGGGCACTAAAATGAACGCGGTGCCCGCTAGCCCGGCTCACGGTTCGCATTTCGTGTTCTCTGAATTGCGAGACGCCGTCACTGCGGTATTCACCGCGGCCGGCATGCAGAAGGTCATGGCTCTGGATGTTGCCAGTTCCCTGGTGACGGCCGACGCTATCGGGCACAGCACGCATGGCCTTGCCATTGCGCCGTGGTACCTCGATGAGATCGCCTCCGGTAACCTTCTGGTCGAAGGCAGCTTCGAGGTAATTTCTGACCGGCCATCATGCGTTGCTTGGAACGGCCGGCGTCTTGCGGGCGCATGGTTGATCAATCAGGCCATAGATCTCGCTTTGGAACGCATTGACCGTGAGGGTGTGGTCACCGTCACGATCGGTGAAGGTTATCACACGGGTGCCCTGGCCACCTATCTGCCGAGACTGACCGAGCGAGGCTTGATGGTCATCCTTGCTTGCTCTGGTCCTGCACACCAGGGCGTGGCGCCATTCGGCGGTACGCGAGGCGTGTTCACGCCCAACCCATTGGCCGCGGGGATACCTACCGGGTCGGACCCGATTCTTCTTGATATCAGCTGCTCGATTACCACCGTGAAGCGTTCAACTCAGTTGGCAAAGGCTGACGGGCTCTATGAACACGATTGGCTGCTCGATGAACAAGGTATCCCGAGCAGAGATCCCAAAGTCCTGATTGAAGGGCAGGGCACTCTTATGCCTGTGGGCGGTCTTGATCATGGCCACAAAGGCTATGCCATGGCGCTGCTCGTCGAGGCGCTAACCCAAGGGCTGAGTGGCACGGGCCGTCGTCAGAAATTGTCCGGCACAGTCATGAACACCTTCCTCCAGGTTATCGATCCGGAGGCATTCGGTGGGAAGCGGGTATTTGCGGAGGAAATGGACTGGCTCGTCGATCAGTGCCGGCAGAACCCGCCACGCCCCGGCGTCGACCGGGTACGTCTTCCTGGCGACCAGGCTCGGCGTCGGCGCGACGTCGCTGAGCGCGATGGTGTGTTTCTGGCCAACGAAATCCTTGTGCCGCTCAAACCCTATTTCGACCAGTTCGGTATCGCCTTCCCGGGCGCCCGATAGTCGTAACGTCGCAACCAGCTTCGTCAGGAGGAGACCATGAAGCTATTGAAGACATTTTCTGCGATTGCCATCGGCGTAACATTGGCGGCGACGCTGCATGTTTCAGCCCATGCGCAGTCCACTCTGGAGCGCATCCGCAGTGACGGAAAAATCCGCATTGCAATCGACCTGAGTGTCCCTCCCTGGTCCTTTCAGGACGAGAACCTGCAGCCGGTTGGTTCGGAGGTTGGGGCGGCAAAGCTCCTGGCCGAGTCGCTTGGTGTCGAGCTCGAGATCGTTTCGACCAATGGTGCCAATCGTATCCCATTTTTGCTGTCGAACCGTGCAGACATCATTATGTCCGCTCTCAGCATCACTGACGAACGCAAGCAGACCATCGACTTTTCGATCCCATATTCGGGAGCGACCACTTTCATTGCGGCACCCAAGTCGATGGACATCAAGACCGTCGACGATTTGCATGGGCTTCGCATCGCGGTGACCCGAGGCACGACCAATGACACCGATCTGACCAAGGCGGTTCCCGCCGACGTTGAGATCGTTCGGTTCGAGGATGAGGCCACTACGATCACCGCGGTTGCCTCGGACCAGCTAGATCTCGTCGCACAGGCGCAGACCTTGCTCGACGTGATCAACGAACGCAATCCAGGCAAGGACCTTGAGCCAAAGATCACCTTGCGTGACTTCCGAGTTGGCGTAGGCATCCGCAAGGAAGATCAAGATCTGCGCGAGTATATCGACGCCTGGGTTGTCGAGAACCTTAAGAACGGCAAGCTCGGCGAAATCTATAGCGAATATCAGGGTACCGAACTGCCCGCCGATATCCTCGCCAATATCCAATAACCAGCCACGAGCAGGAGGGGCCCAATGAACTATTCATTCAACTTTGCAGCGGTACTAGCGTACTGGCCCCTGCTGCTCGAAGGCATCTGGGTTACGCTGCGACTGACCGCAATTACCACAGTTCTCGGCATTCTTATCGGCGCCTTCTGTGCCGTCGTGCGGACCGGTGGGCCGAAATGGGCACAGGTCATCGTGACCGCCTACGTCGAGTTCATCCGGAACACGCCGCTGCTTATCCAGTCCTACTTCCTGATCTTTGGCATCGCCAGCATGGGTATTCGCTTGCCTATCTTTGTCGGCGCCGCCATCGCACTGACTGTCAACATCGGCGCTTACACTACCGAAATCGTCCGAGCAGGCATCGAGTCTATCAACAAAGGTCAGCTCGAAGCAGCCGAATGCCTAGGCCTTAGCAAGGTTCAGACCTATCTGCATGTCATAATCCGGCCTGCGCTTGAACGGGTCTATCCCGCGCTTACCAGCCAGTATGTGCTGCTGATGTTGGCCTCGAGCATTCTGTCGGCCGTGGGTGTCGAAGAGTTGTTCGGCATATCAAACCGCATCCAGAGCGAAACCTTCCGCAACTTCGAAATTTTCGTGGTGCTGGGAGTGATCTACCTGGTCCTTTCGGTACTCGTCCGAGGTGCCTTCTTCCTCTTCGGTCAGCTCATCTTTCCCCGGCGACGCAAGCTGGGAACGCCTCTCTGAGGATCACGCATCATGAACCTAATTTTCATTCAATCGCTGCTGTGGGGACTATGGAACACCGTGTTCCTAAGCGCGCTGACCTTTGTGATCGGCGGAGCTATGGGTTTTGTGGTCGCACTAGCTCGAATTTCGCCCGTGAACGGCGTGAGGTGGTGCGCATCTGGCTACATCCAGCTGGTCCAAGGCATCCCTCTTCTCGTGCTGATGGGGCTTTGCTTCTATGGCCCCGATATCCTTGGCTGGCCATCCGCCACGCCGCTCTGGGCTGCTACGGCAGGGATGTCCATCTACAGCAGCGCCTATCTTGGTGAGATCTGGCGTGGGTGCTTTCAGGCGGTTCCAAAACCCCAATGGGAGGCAGCCGAATGCGCTGGCTTGTCGCGTTGGCAGAGGATGCGTGCCGTTATCCTGCCCCAGGCTATGCGGATCGCCATCCCACCCACCGTGGGTTTCCTGGTGCAGATCGTCAAAAACACCTCGATCGCCTCGTTGATCGTTGGCTACGCCGAGCTCTCCTACAACGCCAAGATCATCAACAACTCCACGTTCCAGCCCTTCATCTATTTCGGACTGGCCGCAATTCTCTATTTCGCCGTCTGCTACCCCCTTTCGGTGCAGAGCCGCATCCTGGAAAGGAAGTTCAATGTCGCCAATCGTTGATCTGGTGGATGTCCACAAAAGCTACGGTCAAGTGCAGGTCCTTAAGGGCGTGACATTTTCGGTAAACAAGGGGGAAGTGGCCGCCATCATTGGGCAAAGCGGCTCAGGCAAGAGCACGGCCTTGCGCTGTATGGACCACCTCGAAACCATCCAAGGCGGAACGCTGGAGGTATGCGGGCATCGGCTTGATGCTCCCGATCCAGATTTGAAGTCATTACGTCGCGACGTCGGCATCGTGTTTCAGGGTTACAATCTCTACCCGCATCTGACAGTAGAGCAGAATGTCACCCTGGCGCTCCGCCTTGTTCGCCGGATAGGTCGAGCTGAGGCGCGCGATAAGGCCGCGAGTGTCCTCAAGAAGGTCGGTATGCTCGAAAAACTGTCCTCCTATCCGGAGCAGCTCTCGGGGGGACAGCAGCAGCGCGTCGCTATCGCCCGGGGCCTCGCCATGGAGCCGAAGCTGATGCTCTTTGACGAGGTGACTTCTGCCCTCGACCCGCAGCTGACGGGCGAAGTCCTACGCGTCATGGAGCAGCTGGCCGCCGAAGGAATGACAATGGTGCTGGTTACGCACGAAATGTCGTTCGCCCGCAAGGTCGCCGACAAGGTGATCTACATGCGGGATGGCCGGGTCCACGAAATGGGCACCTCAGACATTTTGCGCACGCCACAGACGAAGGAACTTGGCGAATTCATCGCTGAAGCGGCCGACGCGTAAGGAACTGCTGCCATGTATTTCACTATCATCGCTCGTGACAACACTGCACCGGGGACGCTCGAAAAGCGTCTCGCCAACAGGGACGAACATCTCGAAAAAATCCATGCCATGAAGGCAGAGGGCACCATCGTAGACGGCGGTGCGATGTTGGACGAGGCCGGGAACATGGTCGGCTCGATCGTGCTCTGCGAGTTTCCCGACAAATCCGGTTTGGACGCCTATATGGCCGACGAGGTCTATGCGCGCGAAGGTGTGTGGGGGGACATTGAGATAGTCCCATTCCGCCGAGTAGCCTGGAAGAGCTGAGATAGCTCTCTCAAAGCAAAGGGGCCGGTCGCGAGACCGGCCCCTTTGCTTTGGCATGCCACATCATCAGTGCAGCATTTGAGCCAAGAAGGTCTTCGCTCGGGTGCTCTGGGGATTATCGAAGAAATCGCGAGGAGCGGCGGTTTCGACTACCTGGCCCTTGTCCATGAAGACGATCCGATCAGCAACGCTGCGTGCGAAACCCATTTCGTGCGTCACGCAGACCATCGTGGTGCCTTCCTTGGCCAACTCCAGCATGGTGTCGAGCACCTCCTTGACCATTTCGGGGTCGAGTGCCGAGGTCGGTTCGTCGTAAAGCATGATGGCTGGTTTCATGCATAGGGCGCGTGCGATCGCCACACGTTGTTGCTGCCCACCGGAAAGCTGAGTGGGATATTTGTCGGCCTGTTCGGGAATGCGAACCCGTTCGAGATAGTGGAGGGCCATTTCTCGGGCCTCCTGCGGAGACGCGCCCTTAACCTTGCGCTGGGCGATCATGCAGTTCTCAAGAACCGTCATGTGCGGGAAGAGGTTGAAGCTCTGAAACACCATGCCGGTCGCTCTTCTCGCGGCATCAACCGAAGCTCGGTCATCGGTGACTTCGCGACCGAGAACCCTGAGTGAGCCGCCCTCATGCCGTTCCAGCGCATTGATGCAGCGGATCATAGTACTCTTTCCAGATCCCGAGGGCCCGCACACCACGATCTTTTCGCCCTGAGTGATGGTCAGAGAAACGCCGGTTAGACTCTGGAACTGACCATAAAATTTGTCCATTCGCTCGATTTCTACTGCTGGGACTACCCCCGCGTTGCCGGTCGACATAGCGCACCTCCTCAAGGCGATGTTGTTCTCCCGAACCTATTCCAAGCGGGGCTAGTCGTCACCGAGGGCCGACGGGCCTCCCTCATGGCTGTCTCACCAATTGAGACGCGCGGATGGCGTTTGGAGCATTCGCGTTGACCGTGAGGGGAAGCGGCAATACCGATTGGGCATGGAGGAGCCATGAACGGTCTGGAATTCAGCGGCACACTGTCGCGTATCGATCTGTTAGTCGCGGGCGCTTGGACTACGGTGTGGATATCGGGCGCCTCAATGGTGTTCGGCCTCTTGATTGGCCTGGCTTGCGCAGTTGCCATGGGTGTTAATCGTCCTGTTCGGCTGCTGGTGCTCACCTACATCGAAGTCATTCGCAATACCCCCTTTCTAGTCCAGCTTTTCGTCGTCTATTTCGGCTTACCAAGCCTGGGCATCCGGCTTTCTCCAGTGACGTCGGCGATCATTGGACTCAGCATCTACGGGGGTGCGTACCTCGCCGAGATCATCAGGGCAGGGATCGACAATGTCCCGCCTGGCCCGGTGGAGGCGGCCAAGGCGCTCGGTATGCGTGGCTCGACGATCTTTGGAAGCATCGTCCTCAGGCCGGCATTGGCATCGATCTTTCCCTCGCTCTCCGGGCAATTCGTGCTGCTGCTTCAGTCGTCGAGCCTGCTGTCGGCAATTTCTGTCGCTGAGCTGACCGGTGCCGGCAATGACATACAGAGCCTAACGGTGCGCAATATCGAGGCCTTCTTCTTTGTCGCGGGCTTCTACATCCTCCTGACCACTGGCTTCCGGCTCGTCTTTGCTGGTCTTGCCCGAGTTTCCTTTCCCTTCAGATACTTGGGTAGGTGATCCATGTTTCAGCAGTTCACTTTCAACCACGTTCTCTTCTTGGCTCAATCATCGCTTGTCACCCTGCAGCTTGTGCTGATCGCCGTTGTCGGTGGGGGAATTGGCAGCGCGATCATCACCGCCATGCTGATCTCCCGTTTCACACCGATCCGCTGGCTGGCGGAGGCATTTGTCTTCATCATCCAAGGCACTCCGATCATCGTGACGTTGTTCATGGCATATTACGGGCTTCCTATGCTCGGGCTGAACCTCGACCAGACCTGGTCGATGACGTTTGCCTTCGCAATCTTCACCAGTGGGTTTCTGGGCGAAATCTGGCGCAGTTCGCTTGCTGCCGTTCCGAAAGGCCAATGGGAAAGTGCCCACGCACTTGGATTGAGCTGGCCTACAACGATGGGCAGCATCATTGCGCCCCAAGCGATGCGCATCGCCATTCCGCCCAGCATCGGCTTTCTGGTGCAATTGGTGAAAGGCACCAGCGTGGTTTCCATCATTGGCATCACTGAGCTGACCCGTGCGGCCCAGATTGTCAGCAATGCCACCTTCAAACCCTTGCCGGTCTTCCTGACAGCTGCCGCCTTCTATTTCGCGATCAACTTTCCCTTGACCTTGCTAAGCCGTCACCTCGAAAGCCGCCTAAAGGTCGGTGGCCTGGTGAAATCTCACTAAGTGAGACAGCTGGGGCAGGGTGCCACGCAACACCGTAGCGTTGAGAGTATATTGGTGATTAGGTGGGGTCGCAGTTGAAGTCGTTGAAGTTCAAACTAATGAACCGACGACTGATTGGAGGAAGAAATGAATAAGTCTGCAATTGCCTTTGCCGTCTCTAGTGTCTTTTGTGCAATAATTACTGCAACTCCGGTCATGGCGCAGGGAGAGCCTTCGTCACTTGATGCGATCATTGCCAAGGGCAAGCTTCTCGTCTGCACATCCTTCTCGACCCCGCCGTATGGCATCACCGACGCCGACCTTAAGCCTGCTGGCTTCGACATCGCGGTTGCCAATCTCTTGGCGCGCGATCTCGCTGTGGAGCTCGAGCTTGTAGACGTGGCGTCGCAGGCTCGCATTCCGAGCCTGACAGCCGGCAATTGCGACATCCTGATCTCGTCCTTTGGCGTGACGGCCGAGCGCGCGAAGACCGTTTGGTACTCTGTGCCGATCTATGTCGACACACAGACCGTGATCGCCCCCTCGAGCACCACTTTTTCCTCCTACGAAGACCTGGTTGGGAAGAATATCGGTGTCACCCGCGGTTCCACCAACGACACGCTGCTGACCGAAAAGGCGCTGCCGGGGACCAACATCATGCGTTTCGAGGACGCTGCGACCGGCAACCAAGCCCTGTTCTCCGGCCAAGTCGATGGCATCGTCTCGGGCACCGCCGCAGCCTTCACCATCACCAAAGAAACGGACGCCTTCAAGCCGCAGTTCCCCATGCGCACCTCGCCGATGGGCGTCGGTATCCGTAAAGGCGAGAGCGACCTCCTGCAGTGGGTGAATACCGAGATTATGCTGCTGTGGAACTCGGGCGATCTGCAGGCCGCTCAGCAGGAGTGGATCGGCACGGTCAACGAGAACCTGCCCGACTACTGGTTCTAATCCTCCCAGGTGGCGGGCCTTGGTCCGCCGCCTCCCCATTTTAGCGGAGAATATCCATGGTTGCCCCGATTAGGGTCGCGACACTGGGCAACGCATTCCTCGATCGCATTCTCTATGTCGCCAACCTGCCGGTCGAACCGAGCAAGATGCGCGTAAAGGGACAGCTGGAAACCGGTGGCGGCATTGCCGCAACGGCAGCGGTAGCCTGCGCTAGGCTCGGTGCTGATACGGCTTGTTATAGCCGCGTTGGCGACGACCTGGCGGGTGAAGAAATTATCCGCCGCCTGAGTGAGGCCGGGGTTGCGACAGATCAGGTGCGCCAGTTCAAACGTGGTCGTAGCCCGCAAGGCACGATCATCGTCGAGAGCAGCGGCGAGCGCATGGGCTTTGGATTCATGGGCGAAGGTTGGTCAGATGACGCTGATTGGCTTGATTTATCCAAGCTCGACGGCGTTGACGCGGTGATGGCCGACTACAGCTGGTGGCAGGGAGCCACCGCCATTTTCAACGCGGCGCGCGACCGCGGCGCAAAATCGGTCCTGGATGCCGACATCAACGATATCGAAGCGGTGCAGCGGCTGCTGCCGATCGCCGACCATGTCGTCTTCTCGGAGCGTTGCCTGGCGCAGCTCACCGGCCATCAGGACAAGAGTCTGGGTCTCGAGGCGGCTGCACGTAAAACCAAAGGCCATGTGTCCGTGACCGCCGGCGAGGAAGGTTTCTACTGGCTCGAGCAAGGTCATACGCGGCACCTGCCGGCCTTCAAGGTCAAGGCGCTGGATACAAATGGCGCTGGCGACGTCTTTCACGGCGCCTACACGGTGGCCGTCGCCGAGGGGCGCAGCGTCGAGCAGGCCGGGCGCTTCGCAAGCGCCGCGGCTGCACTCAAATGCGCGAAAGGCAGTGGCTGGGAAAGCATTGCCAATCGCTCTGAAGTCGATCTCTTTCTGAACGGAGCATAATGATGAAGATTTCGCCCGGTAAGCTCTGGAGCTTGCGCCGCCTGTCCGACGACAGCGGTCGGTTCAAGATGTTGGCGATGGACCAGACAGGTCCTATCGTCAACCCGATCAAGCAGAAGCGCGGCGTGGATGTTGCCCCGTTCTCTGACGTTTCCGCCGTCAAGGGCATGCTGGCGGAATATCTCGCCCCGCACACCTCGGCTGTGCTCGTCGATCCACCCTTCGGCTACGCCAGTGCAGTGCACGCCATCCCGCCGCGTACTGGCCTTATCCTCGCGACCGAGTGGGCAACGTGGGTTGTCACCGAAGGCGGTCGGAAGTCGTCCAATATTCCGCAGTGGGATGCTGGCGAGATCCGAAAGATCGGTGCCGACGCCGTCAAGGTCAACCTGTGGTTCCGCTCCGACATCGATCCGGAAGTACGGGCACACCAGCTGGCCTATCTGCAGTCCGTCAAGGACGCCTGCAAGGCCAATGACATTGTCTTCCTGCTCGAATTCCTCATCTATCCCTTCCCGCAGGAAGACCCGAACTTCGTTGTACAGAACCGCACGAAGATGGTGCTGGAAGCTCTGTCCGACCCCGATGTGATGAATCCCGACGGCGTCGATGTGTACAAGCTCGAAGCTCCAATCCATGTCCACAACGTGCCGGATCCGGATGGTCCGGAAGCGGCGGCGGTCCAGAAGATTTTTGACCAAATGGCCAGCAATCTCAAACGTCCCTGGGTACTCCTGAGCGCGGGCGCGGGCCCGGAAGACTTCCTCAAGAAGCTCGTCTACGCATATCGCGCCGGGGCCAGCGGTTACCTCGCTGGACGCGCGATCTGGGCCCAAGCCTTCGATCAGTTCCCGGACATGAACGCCATGGAAGCGAAGCTCAAAAACGAGGCTGTTCCGTTCATGCAGCGTGTCAACGAGCTGACCGAGCGGATGGCTCGCCCCTGGCAGGAACACCCTTCTTGGCAGGGTGCGGTTGAAATGGATCCTGCCGGCCCCGACTTCGCAAAGCTCTACGGCAAGGCCAAGTAAGATTTGAGGCGGCTCCTTCGTGGGAGCCGCCTTGTTTACGTGCCCCAAGCGCACCCAATCACCTGAGTGACTTTGAGAGACAAAATGAGCGCATTGCACAAGAACCTGATCAACGGCGAATGGGTTGGCGCAGACGGTACCGAGAACATCAACCCGTCCAATCTCAACGAAGTGGTCGGCGTCTATGCCCGCGCCACGGTCGAAGAGACCAAGCAAGCCATTGCTGCCGCCAAGGCCGCGTTCCCGGCCTGGTCGCGCTCGGGCATCCTTGAGCGCCATGCGATCCTGCGCAAGACCGCCGACGAAATCCTCGCCCGCAAGCAGGAACTCGGCGAACTGCTGAGCCGCGAAGAAGGCAAGACCCTGCCGGAAGGCATCGGCGAAGTGACCCGTGCCGGCCAGATTTTTGATTTCTTTGCCGGTGAAGTGCTGCGTCTTTCGGGCGAAGTGCTTCCCTCGGTTCGTCCCGGCGTTGGCGTCGAAATCACCCGCGAGCCGCTGGGTGTCATCGGCATCATCACGCCGTGGAATTTCCCGATCGCCATCCCGTCGTGGAAGATTGCTCCGGCGCTGGCCTATGGCAATACCGTGGTGATCAAGCCAGCTGATCTGGTGCCGGGCTCAACTTGGGCGATCGTCGACATTCTTGTTCGTGCGGGCCTGCCGAAGGGTGTGCTGAACCTTGTCATGGGCAAAGGATCGGTCGTTGGGCAGACCATGCTCGACAGCAAGGACGTCAACGCCATCTCGTTCACCGGTTCGGTGGGTACGGGCAAGCGCGTTGCGGCCGCTTCGATCGAGCACACCCGCAAGTTCCAGCTCGAAATGGGCGGCAAGAACCCGACCATCGTGCTCGATGATGCTGATCTCAAGGTTGCCGTTGAAACCGTTGCGCAGTCGGCCTTCTTCTCGACCGGTCAGCGCTGCACCGCGGCTTCGCGCGTGATCGTCACTGCTGGTATTCACGACGCATTCGTGGAGGCTCTCGCCGAGCGTACTCGCAACCTGCGTGTTGGCGATGCCCTTGATAAGAATACGGAAATCGGCCCGGTGGTCGATCCGAGCCAGCTCAAGCAGGACACCGACTACATCGAAATCGGCAAGAGCGAAGGTGCTAAGCTCGTCGCTGGTGGAGAGCGCGTGAAGGCGTCGACGGAAGGCTACTTCCTGCAGCCGACGCTGTTCACCGAAGCGACCAATTCCATGCGTATCGCTCGCGAAGAAATATTTGGGCCGGTGGCGGCGGTGATCAAGGTGAAGGATTACGAAGAGGCGCTAGCGACGTCCAACGACACGGAATTCGGCCTGTCGGCCGGTATCGTGACGACCTCGCTGAAGTACGCGACGCACTTCAAGCGCAATTCGGAAGCCGGCATGGTGATGGTCAACGTGCCGACCGCCGGTGTCGACTTCCACGTGCCCTTTGGCGGTCGCAAGGGCTCTTCCTACGGTCCGCGCGAGCAGGGACGTTATGCGTCGGAGTTCTTTACCATCGTGAAGACGAGCTACACCGCAGCCAACTGAGCTGCCGCGGAAAATCGAGTTAGCGTGGGGCCCGCTGGGCCCTCGCTATGGTGCTAGCGAAAATTCAGTTTCTCGGCGCCGAGCTTCTCCGAGGGACAAGTCTTGGCTCTACGACGAAGTGTTGCGGCGTTGTCCGACCTTCTATCCGCTCGAACAGATAACGCGCCGCCTGCAGGCCAAGCAATTCTCCAGACTGATCGATACTCGTCAGGCTGTTCTGCGCATATTGAGCATGAGTGGTATTGTCGTATCCAACGATGGCGAGATCATTCGGGATCGACAATCCCATCTCCGTGGCGATGCTTATCACCTCGATGGCGACGAGGTCCGACCAGCAGAAAAGCGCGTCCGGTCGGTTGGGCGACCTAAGCAACCGGGCGACAGAGAGGCCAATCTCCCTCACAGTGCGGCCGGTTCGAGTTATGGAAACGTGCTGTTCCAACCCGTGCACCTGCATGGCTTGGCGGTAGCCCACCTCGCGCTCGTGGACGATGGTGGAACTGGACGAGCTAAGGCTGAGCATTCCTACGGACTGGTAGCCATTCTCCACCAAGTGCTCGACGGCTAGCATCGCGCCCAAGCGGTCATCGTTATTGACCGTATCGAAAGCAACCCTTGGTGGCGCCCGGTGCCCAATTGCTACCAGCGGAATCTCGGTGGCGATGTCGCTGAGGTGATCGATATTCTCGGTTGTACCCACCAGCACCACGCCATCCATCTGCCGATCAATCATTGAGTCGATGACGGCCCCTTCTACAGCTACGGTTGATTGGCTTACGCCAAGGAGCAGCTGGTATTGTGTCCGTTCGAATGCAGCGTTTATCCCGGTTAGAATATCAGCGAAGAAATTGTTCCTCAGGTCTGGCAGCACCACGCCGATTGTGAACGTTTGTCCCCGCATGCCGCGTGCCGAGGCCTTGGGGCGATAGCCCAGGCGGTCCATCGACGCCTGTACCTTTTCCCGCATAGCGTCACTGACGCCGTAGGCATCTCGCATCACCTTAGACACCGCGGCCACGGAGACATGGGCGTCGGCTGCCACATCCTTAATGGTGATGTTTTTCCGTCTTGCAGTGTCCGATACCATCGGAATCCCCCCCGAACGAGCAAGACTCCGATGTAAATCATTCCACATAAAAGGACCTGATCATCGCCGTCGTGTTGTGGCGCTGATGTTAGCGCAAGTGATGGACTTTGTATCGTATCGCGCAGTTTCTCGCCAAAACATTGTTGATTTTTTTGGGTCGATGGAACAGGATCACGTAGAACATTATACAAAAAGGTCTCGATTTTCACTGTTCCGGGTGCGCCCCGGTTGCCCTGAGGAGTCCGCAAGGATGGGCAGAGTGGGAGTCGTACGGGTGGCCGGCCCCTGCGACGGTCAAGTGGAGAAAATACGTCCGGGTTGTCCTGGCGATAGGGAGGAAATCGATGAATAGAAGAGTTGGCAGCCCGCAGAGGGCGCTCATGCTGGGTCTCTCGATAGCTGTGGTAATGTCTGGCACCGCGCTAGCGCAGAGTACGACATTGTCATTTCTGATCGACAATGGCTCACATACCGTCGCTACGGCCGAGGCACTCGTGGCAGCGTTTGAGTCCGCTAACCCTGACGTTAACATCGAGATTGAGACACGGCCTGGCGGCGGCGAAGGCGACAATATCATCAAGACGCGTCTCTCGACGCAGACCATGGCCGACGTATTCATCTACAATTCGGGATCGCTGTTCCAAGCGATCAATCCCCAGCAAACGCTTGTGGATTTGACTGCCGAGCCCTTCATGGCTGATGTGCTCGACAGCTTCAAACAGACGGTGACGGCTCCAGATGGGACCGTTCGGGGCGTGCCGTATGGTACAGCCATGGGCGGGGGCATCTACTACCACATCCCCACCTACAATGAGCTCGGCCTCTCGGTTCCCAAGACCTGGGACGAGTTTATGGCCAACAATGAGGCCATCAAAGCCGCCGGCAAGGTGCCGGTCATCCAGACCTATCGCGACACCTGGACAAGCCAGTTATTCGTTTTGGCCGACTTCTACAACGTCAGTGCCGCCCAGCCAGATTTCGCTGCCCAGTACACAGCCGGTCAAGCAAAGTTCGCGACAAGCAAAGCAGCGATAGCCGGGTTCGAGCGCCTCGAGGCAACGGCAAAGGCAGGCTATTTCAACGCTGACTTTGGCGCTGCGAGCTACGAGGATGGCATTCGCATGATCGCCAACGGGGAGGGTGCGCACTATCCGATGCTGACCTTCGCTATCACCGCAATCATCGACGCCTATCCGGACAAGGTGAATGACGTTGGTTTCTTTGCCCAACCGGGCCCGAATGCGGACGAAAATGGCCTGACAGTGTGGATGCCGGGCGGCATCTACATCCCACAAACGACTTCCAACTTGGACATGGCCAAGAAGTTTGTGGCCTTCGTGGCCAGCGTCGAGGGCTGTGACATCCAGACCAAAGCGGGCGGTGCCAACGGCCCCTATCTCGTAAAAGGATGCACGCTACCGGAAGATGTGGCGGTCTCGGTTTCAGACATGCTTCCCTATTTCGCCGAAGGCGGAAAGAACGGGCCTGCGCTGGAATTCCTGTCGCCGATCAAGGGGCCGGCATTGGAGCAGATAACGGTTGAGATCGGATCAGGCATCCGAACCGCCGCCGACGGCGCTGCTCTGTACGACGAGGATGTGAAAAAGCAAGCGCAGCAGTTGGGCCTGCCTGGCTGGTAACTCTCCAGCCTCTGGACCCCGGGATGCTTGAATGTCCCGGGGTTACTATTGCCTGTCGACGACGCATTCCTCTCACGGCTGAGATTTTCTCGTAGGTAGCAGGAGGCACCGTCTGTGAACGGTTTGGTCGGCTATTTACAAGAATGGTATCAGGCGTTGGGCATTCTTGCATTCGGTCGTTTTGGGGCTGCAAATTCCCCACTGGTCCGTTCTGCCAGGCGGCCAGATCCAGTCCTCTGGTGTTCCAACACGGTAGCCGTCATCTACCTCAAGAACCTCGGCCGTATGCTCAATGACAATTCCAAATGGGTCTACAAAATAGAGGAAAACATTGTCACCGGGGCCATGGCGCCCAGGTCCCCAACCGATCGGATACCCAGCGTCCCTAATCCTGCCGCCAGCCTTCATGACGCTCTCCAGATCGTCGTGAAGGAACGCCACATGATTGAGCGTATCCACGCTGTCTTCGGCTAGAACAATTGCGTGGTGGTCGGCATTGGTTCGCAAAAAGGCCATCTGCTTTGTACGATCTGTGACCTGAAATCCCATACCATCGCGCAAGAACGCGATATCTGCCTCGATCGCGGAGGTGTTGATGTTGATATGGGCCAAACGCGTCGGTGCATGCTCAAGTCCGGGGTGAGGAGGCGCCGGTTGGTCACCCTGAACCAAGGAGAAACGCCTCCCTCGAGGGTCCCGGAACGAGAAGCCATCGCCGAGGCCTGAACCCGATCCGTCGATTGGCTGAAGAGCGCTCGCGCCTGCTGCGGCGACCCGGGACCGCAACTGGTCAAGGTTTGTCATCGCGTCGATGCGAAATGTCACGCCTTCTACGGCAGGACTGTCACCTTTGCGAAGCGCCAGAAGGTAAGCGTCGTTTCCCCTGCCACGTAGAAGGACGCGGTCGCCTTCGCGATCACCGACCTCTAGGCCCCAAACATTGGTATAGAAGTCGCAGGCGCGATCTAGGTCGGGGACCTGCAGATCGACGCTCCTTAACGCCGATATCGGAAAACGGGGCGCCGCACTCATTATGCTGCGTCCTCTGAAACGACGTGGCTGTTCAGGGAGCCCACGCCCGAAATGCGCACCTCGATTTGGTCGCCCGCCTTCATCCAAACCGGTGGATTGCGTTTGGCGCCAACACCACCGGGCGTTCCGGTGGCGATGACATCACCTGGGCTCAACTGCGTGAATGCGGAAACATAAGCAATGATTGTCGCGATCGGGAACAACATATGGTCCAGGGTCGCAGACTGCATGCGAATACCGTTGAGATAGGATTCGACGCGGATCGAATCCATGTCGGTAAGCTCGTCCGGGGTGACCAACTCTGGTCCGAACACGCCAGTGCCTGGGAAATTCTTCCCGGGGATAAATTGACGAGTGTGCCACTGCCAATCGCGGAGGGACGCATCGTTGAAGCAGCTGTATCCGGCGATGTGATTGAGCGCGTCGGCTTCGGAGATGTTTCGTCCACCCTTGCCAATGACGACGGCCAGCTCAGCCTCATAGTCCAGGCTACTCGAGACAGTGGGGAGCACGATCGGGAAATCTGCGCCGACCAAGGTGTCGGCGAACCGGGTGAAGATTGACGGGTGCTCGGTTGCATCACGACCGGTCTCCACGCGGTGCTCTTCGTAATTGTGGCCGACGCAGAGAATCTTTGACGGATTGGGCACAACTGGCAGGAGCTTCACAGTGTTACGGGCCACGCGGGGGCCATCGTTCATATCTCCCAGGAGGCCGACACTGATGGCGGTCTTGAGGTCTGGGGCGAGCGCGTCGAGGTCGATGATATCCTCACCGTCAACGCGTCCCCAAGAAGTCTTGTTACCGGTCTGAAAGCTGACAAAACGCATGATTTCTCAATTCAAGTCTGGAGGAAGCACTAGGCGAAGACTGGGCTTGGCCGATTGACGAGATGGGTGCCGAAGGCCTCGATCTGCCTCGACAGATCTGCCGCCGAGTTGGCGACGATGCCGACATAGAAGTCGGGCCGGACGAGCACTGCGACCGCGTCACGCTGATCCAGCCACCCCCTGACAAAGCCGGTTGCGTCGGTCAGGTTATCCATATCGAATGTCCTGGCACCGATGGCGGTCAGAACGTCCTGTGCCACCGGCGTCAGCTCTATGAGGCCGTCAATGAGCAGGACCCAGCCGCCGCCAGTCACATCATCAAGCTTTTGCTCGGGGGCGACCTGCGGGTTGATAAAGCGCTCGCCCGGCCTATGCGGGAAGAGTGGCGAAGCAATTGGGGCGATTAGCTCAGATGCAGAACGGATGTCCTTCTGTCCGCGAATACGCAAATCTCTCTCGGCCGCTTTGCTCGCATCCAGCTCGCAGATGTAACGACCCGCATCGATAGCGGCGTGGATGACGTGGCGCACCTGAGCTTCACGCTCGATCTGGTAGGTGTCTAGAACCGCGGCACCCAATGTCCCATTGGAAACGCCAGCCAACTTCCATGCAAGGTTCGCCGCATCGCGCAGGCCATGGCACATACCCTGGCCGAAGAATGGGGGCGTTTGGTGGGCGCTATCGCCTGCTAGGAAGACGCGCCCCTTGCGCCATTGCTCGGCCACCAGGCCATGGAACCGGTAGGTCGCTGCGCGTATAATCTTGTGCGATGCGCCCGAGACCCAAGGTGCGACGAGCTCGGCGACATTGGATGGCTCGGCCATGTGCGCGTCGTCTTCACCAGGAAGAAGCATAAACTCCCAGCGACGGTGATTGCCACGGCCTGGAACGATGGTGGCGGGCCGTTGTGGGTCGCACATCATCAGCGACAGGTTTTGGAGATTTGCGCCCGCGGGGACGAGGGAGAAGTCTGGAAAGCTTATGGGTCCATCGACTTCGGCGTCGACCACCAGCCATGGTTCGTTGAAATCGAGGTCATCGAGTTTGATCGACAGAGAACGCCGAACAGTCGAGCGAGCACCATCGCAGCCAATCACCCAGCGCGATTGGACTTGTGTTCCATCGGCAAGGGACAGCGTAACGATCTCATCGTTCTGCTGCACATTCAGCACCTCGGCGCCAAGGCGGAGTTCGACGTTGTCGAAACGCTCTAGACCTTGGCGCAACACGCCTTCGAGCTCGGGCTGGTAGAAGAAGTAGTCGTTAGCGTAGCCGAATGGGCGAGGGGCGCCTGCCACGGACAGGAACCTGATCACGCCATGATCGGCCCCTATGTGGATGTGTCCATCACCAGCGCGCGCCTTCTCCAGAATTTGATCGGCCAGGCCGATGTCGCTGAACAACCGAACCATCTCATGGTCGATATGTACCGCTCGGGGCAGGGCGTAGGGCGCACTGTCGCGATCGAGAACGAGTATCCGCAGGCCTGACTTTCCCAGTGCGTTGGCCGCGAAAGCACCAATCGGCCCGCAACCTACGATCACTACGTCCCAAACCATTCAAAGTCTCCCTTGGCGCAAGGCGCAATATGCCTGTGCAAGGGGCGCACGATGCCGTGGTGCGGCCGGGCGATAAAATAATATATCTTTCGACATCCATAAGCGCAGCAAATGGAAGGTCAGCTCTGAGTGCAGCTAGGCATTCCATAAGCAGGGTTTATCGTGAACTCAGATTCGATTATTGGACGAATGGATTGGCTTTCTCCCATGTTCAACGTCCAGATGAAGTGGAGGAGGCCTTCTCCCCACTTCCATGGGAGGAACAATATGAATGTTATGCGCGTGGCCGCTCTAGGCCTGGTACTTTCCGTTTCGCAGCCGGTCCTGGCACAGGAAATCAAGGGCGAAGTCATCCACCAGTGGACGTCTGCAGCGGAGTCTGCCGGTGTGCAGGAACTCGCTCGCAAGTTCGAAGAGCTCGGCGGCACGTGGGTCGACAACGCCATCTCCGGTGGCCCCGCAGCTCGTTCGACCGCTGTGAATCGCGTTCTGGGCGGCAATCCGCCAGCCGCGATGCTGTTCAACACCGGTGCCCAGTTTATTGAACTGCAGCAGAATGGTCTGCTTCGTGACCTGAACGACATTGCCGAAGCGAACGACTGGGCAAATCTTATGCCTCGTGCACTTCTGGACGCCTCGACCGTCGATGGCCATGTGTGGGCACTGCCGATCTCCGGCAATGGTGCCAATTGGTTCTGGTTTAATAAAGCCGTGCTCGACAAGCTCGGTGCCACCGAGCCGACCAATTGGGACGAGACCTTCGCCGTTCTCGACAAGGCCAAGGAAGCGGGCATCGTTCCCTTCGCTGCGGCCGGCGAGCCGCGCTGGGAGCGGTTGCTGTACAATGCCGTTGTCCTGGGAGTGGCGGGTCGCGACGTTTATGTGGACGTCATCTACAATCAGAATGCCGATGCGGTGCGCAGCGAAGCATACCGGAAGGCGGTTGATGTCTTCTCGCGCCTTCGTGGTTATGTCGACGCTGGCAGCCCGGGCCGTTCGTGGCCGGACTCGGCCAATCTCGTGATCAGCGGCTCGGCGCTGATGACTCAGGGTGGCACCTGGCTGAACGGAGCATTCCTTTCGGCGGGTCTCGAGCCGGGTGTCGACTATGAATGCGCTATTATCGGTGCGGATCAAGGCATGGTCATTTCCGGCGACGTCTTCCTGTTCCCAAATGATGAGGGACAAAAGCCTGCGCAGGACTTGTTGATCCAGGCCTTCTCTGACCCGGCGACCCAGACAGCATTTGCCAAGGCAAACGGAACGATCCCCATTCTCAAGGGTGCCGATGCGTCGGACCTGAACTCCTGCATCGCTGAAGCGTCTGGCTACTTTGCCAATCCCGAACTGTCTGCCGGCGGCGACCAGATGATCTTCTCACCCGCTGTGGTCGGTGCGGTCGAGGATGCAATCACGCGCTTCTGGAACAATGGTGGGCTCGATGAGGACCAGTTCATCGAAGCCTATGCCAACGGTCTCGCCGCTCAATAATTAACGCATATCGAGCGGCCGGCTCTTTCTCAAGGGCCGGCCGTATTCTTTGGACTGGAGTTTGCCATGCTCGCAAGAGCGCCTTCCCGCGACAGAATAAATGCCGCCCTGACCCTGCTACCAGTGGCCATAGTGGTGCTCTCGGTCTACGTGGGCGGTACGCTCTGGGCAGCAGGTATCTCTTTCACTCGCTCATCGATGCTGCCGAACTACAACTTCGTCGGTTTCGCTCAATATGCGACCCTCTTCGCAAATGCCCGGTGGCAGGTTTCCCTGACCAATATGCTGGTGTTTGGGGCCACATTCATACCGGTAACCCTGCTTCTCGGTTACGCAATGGCCGCACTCATAAATCGCGGCATCAAGGGGGAGAACATCCTCCGGACCATCTATCTCTACCCATTCGCCATGTCGTTCATCGTTACTGGACTCGTCTGGCGCTGGATTCTCAATCCGACGTTCGGCATCCAGGATATTGCCCATCGCCTGGGCTTTACCGGGGTGACTTTCGACTGGATCGTTGACGCGCGCTTCGCACTTTTCACAATCGTCTTTGCTGCCATCTGGCACACCGCAGGACTGGTTATGGTGGTCATCCTTGCGGGACTACGCGGGGTGGATGACGATCTCTGGAAAGCCATTCGCATCGAAGGCATTCCTGCTTGGCGTGCCCACCTATTCATCATTGCGCCGACCATTTCGGCCAGCATCGCCACCGCCGTTGTTCTTATGTCGCTGGCAGTGGTGCGTCTGTTCGACATCGTCGTCGCAATGACCGGGGGCGGCCCAGGCATTGCGACCGATGTGCCGGCAAAGTTTATTCTCGACCATCTCTTCGAGCGCCAGCAGGTTGGTCTTGCATCAGCTGCCGCCACGGTTCTGCTCGTGCTGGTGCTCGCTGTCGCAATCCCGATCATCTATCTGCAAAACCGCAAGTCCCGGAGCGCCCGATGAGCCAGCTTGCCCCGACGCCTCCCCAACGGTCCGAAACGACCCGCAAGCTGCTGCGTGTACTGACCTATGTCGTTCTGATCGCCATCGCCCTCATAGCGCTCCTGCCACTGTACGTCATGATCGTGACTTCCTTCAAGTCGGTGGAGGAAATCAGGACTTCGATGATCATTGCGCTGCCTGAGGCGCTTGATTTCAGCCATTGGACAAAGGCCTGGAGTTCGGCCTGTACCGGACTGCGCTGCGAAGGACTTCAGGCTGGATTCTGGAATTCTGTCCTGATTACGATACCCAGTGTCATCCTCGCGATTTCAGCTGGCGCCATAACTGGTTATGCCCTCAGTTTCTGGCGCGTGCCTTTCGGCAACGTGCTGTTCGGTGTGCTGCTCATCGGTGGTTTCTTTCCCTACCAAGTTCTTGTCTATCCGTTGGTCCGCATTACCTCGAGCATCGGCATCTTCAACTCGCTCCCTGGCGTGATCGCTGTCCACGTCGTTTTTGCTCTGCCAGTGGTGACGCTTCTCTTCAGAAACTACTTCGCCACGATTCCGGCAGAGCTATTCAAGGCTGCGCGGGTCGATGGGGCAGGGTACTGGCGCATTTTCAGGTCCATCATCCTGCCGATGTCGGTACCCATCATCGCCGTTGCGGCCATCCTGCAAGTGACATTCATTTGGAACGACTACCTGGTGGGCCTGGTGTTCGGCGGTATCAACTATGCACCGATGACAGTGCAGCTGAACAACATCGTACACTCCGTTTATGGAGAGCGCGAATACAACGTCGAAATGGCAGCGACCTTGCTGACTTCGATTGTTCCACTTCTTGTCTATTTTACATCTGGCCGCTGGTTCGTCCGCGGTGTCGCCGCCGGCGCGGTAAAGGGTTAACTCCATGTCACAGGTACAAATTCGCGGCGTCAGCGTCCATTATGGCCAGCACGAGGTATTACAACGCCTTGATCTCGATATTGCTAAGTCCGAGTTCATCGTCCTCCTGGGGCCATCGGGTTGCGGCAAGTCGACCTTGCTCAACGCGATTGCCGGACTTCAGGAGGTCTCGTCAGGGACCATCGAAATTGGTGGTCACGATGTAACCCGCGTTGAGCCCAAAGATCGCGGCATCGCAATGGTGTTCCAGTCCTATGCGCTCTATCCGCGAATGACTGTCCGGGACAACCTGTCCTTCGGTCTCAAGGTCGCCAAGGTTGCGAAGACAGAGATTGAGAGGCGTGTGGGCGAGGTGGCTCGCATGCTGCAAATTGAAGCTCTTCTCGACCGGCGACCGGCCGAGCTTTCCGGGGGACAGCGTCAGCGAGTTGCTATCGGTCGCGCCGTTGTGCGGGAGGCGAAGGTGTTCCTGTTCGACGAGCCCTTGTCCAACCTCGACGCTCAGCTGCGCGCCGACCTCCGCGTCGAGATCAAGCGCCTGCATCAACGGCTTTCCGCGACGATGATCTATGTGACGCACGACCAGATCGAAGCCATGACCCTGGCAGACCGCATCGCGGTGATGAAGGATCGCGTGATCCAGCAACTCGGAACGCCCGACGAAATCTATCGTAAGCCGGCTAACACCTTCGTGGCCCGTTTTGTCGGTTCACCCGCCATGAACCTCATGCCAGCGATGGCACGCGCCGAAGCAGGCGGGCTGTCAGTCGAGATTGACGGTAAGTCGTTTCCAGTAGACGCAGACGCCAAAGCCACCCACGATCAGGCACTGACTGTTGGCATCAGGCCCGAGCATCTGCGCGTCGATGTCGCTGACAATGGCGGTATCAACGGCGTTATCGACGTGATCGAACCAATGGGCCCTGAGAAGCTGGTTTGGATCAAACTGGGTGATCAGGTGCTTTGTGCCAAGCTCGATGCCTCGTTTGGCCAAAAGGCTGGCGATCAGGTCTGGTTGAGCGCTCAGTCAGAGAACATTCACGTCTTCGACAAGCAGAGCGGAGTTCGACTGTGAAGGGCTCGGTGAAGCAAGACCAGCTGATCGCTGCACCGTTTAACCTCGATGTGCCGGCGCTCAATTGGGTAATGTCGACTTTTGCGTCTCTGACCACGGACCAGAAGCTCGGCCAGATCATCCTGCCGCTTTGTCGGGATCTTTCTCCTGCAGCGATCGACGCGGCCCTGGCCTATCATGTCGGTGGCATCCACCGGATGCCTGCTCGCGAAGAGCAGGATCTGCGTGTAAGCGGCGAATATGCCCAACGCAGGAGTTCGATCCCGCTGCTGATGAGCTGCGATATCGAGTTCTCGGAAAAGAGCAGCGTCAAGGCAGGTACTCCCTTTCCAAACCAGATGGCCGTCGCAGCGACCAAAGACCCAGTGGACGCTGAACGCATGGGCACCATCGCAGCTCGCGAAGGTGGTTACCTCGGGTTCAACGTCACGTGGACCCCTGTTGCCGATCTCTGTCTGAATTTCAGATCCAATGTCGTCAACACCCGGGCCTTTGGCGAAGATCCCGACATGGTGGCCGAATTGGCGCGTGCCTATCACAAGGGCGCAGGAGAAAACGGGTTTGCCCGGTCCATCAAGCACTGGCCGGGTGACGGATTGGACGACCGCGATCAGCATTTCGCCACGACCCACAATACGCTTTCGCTTGATGCGTGGCGCCAGTCTTTCGGTGCTGTATATGCCGACGCCATTGCCAATGGCGTGCAGGTGGTCATGTCCGGTCACATAACTCTGAAGGCATACGGTCAATCACTCGGGGGGAAGGCTCGCAGTCAAGTCCAGATGCCGGCGACGTTGAATGCCGACCTCAATCTTGGTTTGCTGCGGGGTGAGTATGGCTTCAATGGAGTCATTGTCTCCGACGCAACCGGTATGGTCGGTTTTGAGGCCTGTGGGCACCGTCGCGACATCGTGCCGGCGTGCATTGAGAATGGTTGCGACATTCTCTTGTTTCCAAATGATCTGGCAGAAGACTTCGGCTACCTGCGCGATGGTTTGAATGACGGTAGACTATCGGAAGGCCGGCTCGACGATGCAGTTTTGCGCATTCTGGCGCTCAAGGCATCGCTGGGACTACATCTGACGGGAGGCGCCCTGCCGGCCGAAGACCAGCGTCCTCACCTCTTGGGCAGTGCTGAGCACGCGGATTGGTCACGCGCAGTTTCTGAGCGGACGATAACCCTGGTTAAAGACACACAAAATCTCCTCCCGCTTGATCCAGCGCGTCATCGTCGTATCCTGATTGCGCAATTCGAAGAGCGCCATAGTCCCTCGGGTCCTCTGCCTCAACTGCAGGTCGGAGAGATGTTAGAGGCCGCAGGTTTCGAGGTTGCCTATCATAAGCGTGGTCAGGCCATAGATGCTTCTGCCCACGACATTGGCCTTTACCTCGTCGGTGAAGAAGGGGTCTCTGCGAAAGAGAACCTTGGGCCGCAGTGGGAACGCCTGCATGGGAACTTCCCACTGTCGATGGAGCGCTTGTGGGCCTACATGCCAACGGTCTTCGTTTCCCTGGGCACGCCATATCTCCTCTACCACATGCCCGAATGCAGAACCTTCGTGAACGCTTATGCGGCCGTTACCCCTGTGCAGCAGGCGTTGGTGAAAGCCCTGACTGGCCAAATTCCTTTCACCGGCACTAGCCCGGTTGATGTCTTCTGCGGCTTGGAAGAGGCGCGCTCCTGATGGTTAGCCGCCTTGCCAGTTCGATCACCTTGCAGCAGGCAGACACCATTGTCTCGGCGGCTCTGGCCTACGGCGAAGAAAGGGCCCTGCAGCCGCTGGCTATCTGCGTTCTTGATTCTGGCGGCCAGATTGTTGTCGCCAAAAGACAAGATGGGGCCGGATTGCTAAGGCTGGATATTGCCCTGGGTAAGGCCTGGGGCGCATTGGGAATGGGGCTGCCGTCGCGGACCATCGCTGAACGACTTGGGGGGCAACCGGCCTTCCTTTCGGCGTTGACGGTCGCGGCAGAGGGCAAGCTGGTCCCAGGTCTTGCGGGAATTCTGATCGTCGATGACGATGAAACCGTTATCGGGGCCGTTGGTGTCAGCGGCGACATTGGCGAGCGTGACGAAGAAGCGGCGATAGCCGGTCTCGCCGCAGCGGGTCTGCAATACCATGCTTGAGGGCAACGCCGCCTCGGAGGCGAAGCGCGTCCTTAGCGTAGGGATCACTTCAACAGACAGAACGCGTGCGATCATCGACGGACGCGTGACCATTCCCGGCATCGACATGAAGCTCACGATCGATGAGCCGCAAGCGCTGTTCAGGTCGGGGCAGGTTGGTCACCAACTCGATGTTGCCGAAATGTCCCTCGGAACTCATCTGCTCCAGACGGACATGGGCACCGCCGCCTATTGGGCAATACCAATCTACCTATCTCGCGCATTTAGGCACGGCAGCATCTTTGTACGCAGCGACCGTTCGATCCTGGCGCCGGCCAATCTCAATGGTCGTCGCATTGGCATCGCTGGTTTCCAACAAACGGCGACCATATGGGCCAGGGGAATTCTGGCGGAACATTACGGGCTCGATCTCGCCAGCGTCTCATGGATCGTCGGCGGCGTCGATGCGCCAGGCAATCTGGAACGTACCACGCTTCCCGCTGGCGTTCCGCGCCATCTAGAGCCGGCCGGCGACGACAAGACGCTCAACGCCATGCTGCTCGCGGGCGAGATCGACGCAATCATCTCCCCTGCGCCGCCAGTCGGTGCACGAGGAGCGGATGCGCCCATAAAATCGCTGTTCGGGAACTGCGCTGAAGAAGAGCGCCAGTACTTTGCGAAGACCGGCATATTTCCGGTGATGCATGTCTTGGGTATCAAGAAGGCACAAGCCGACGACGACATCGTTGCTGGGCTTTTTGATGCCTTTACGGCGGCAAAGAACCTGGCGCAGAGCGAGCTTCTGAAAGGCAATTACCTTCGCGTCAGCCTGCCTTGGGTAGCAGATGAAGCGCGTCGCACGATCGAAGTCATGGGCGAGAATCCATGGAGCTACGGTCTGGCTCAGAACCGGGCGGGACTAGAGGCCATGCTACGGTATGCCTGTGCCGACGGCCTTATTGGTGCTGACCGCACAGTGGAATCGCTATTTTACCCTGCCAGCCTGACCATGGCCGAGCGCTCAAACGGTTGAGCCAGACCGAATCCGGTTTCGCACGACTTCCCCCATACATAATGCTAGCTAATGGAAAAGCGTGTCGAACCCACTAGGGATAATGGATCTCAATCCACAGCAGCTGCGGTATTTGCTAGCCATCAGCCGGGCCGGTTCGTTTGTGAAAGCGGCGGAAACGCTGAACATCTCACAGCCCGCGCTATCCATTGCTATCTCACGACTAGAGGATGTGGTCAGCGCCAAGCTCTTGGAGCGTGGGCGTCATGGCGCGCAATTGACCAATGCGGGGCAGCAACTCATTCGACACGCCGAGAGCGTGGAAATGGTGCTGCAGGCAGCGCGCGACGAAATGCGGCTCTTCGATCATGGTGTCGCCGGTCCTTTCACTGTTGGGGGTACGCCTCTTGGGACTGCAAGCATCATCCCCGACGTCATCGCTCAGCTGTGCCAGGAGTTCCCGCAGGTCAACATCCGCGTCATTGAGGGGGTCGACGAGGAGCTAATCGGCCGCTTGCTGCGTCACGAATTGGACGTGGCTATCAGCAATTTGGGCCTGACCACCAATCCTTCGGAGATTGAAGGCATCCCACTTTTTAAAGCTCGAGCGGTCGCGGTTGTGCGACCAGGTCATGAATACGCTGGCCGCAAGATGCTAACGCTAGAGGATCTGGCTACCCAAGTTTGTGTTTTGCCCCCAAAGGGCGGGGCATTTCGCTTGCAGATCGAGGCACTGTTCACGACACATGGCTTACCGTTTCCAACCAATGTGATTGAAGCTGCCCCATTCGGAGTGCTCAAGGAAGTCGTTCGCCGGTCGGGTGGAGTGACAATCCTGTCCGACCAGATCGTACGCTCCGAACTCCTGAGCGGGGCGCTTATTGCGATCCCGCTCAAGGCTCAAATCGCCGAGAGGACGTTTGGGTTGCAAATCCTAAAAGGTCGCGCGCTAGGCACTTTGGCTCGACGCTTTGTTGAGATTGCAACCCAGGTCGCCCCAGACTACTCGATGACGTAACCGTCACGGCAATGCACCGTCGCAATGCTTTCGGCATTGAACCTAGCCAAGACGCCAAGATCAGGCTGATACGGCGAATGTGATCGTATGAGCGCCCGCGGGAAGCTTGGCATTCTGCGGAATGGCTTTGCCGTTTAGCAAGACGTTCTCGTAGGCGGGTGGGAGCCGAAGTGTGCCCGAAGACCCTTCAGGGACCACCACGCGGTACGTCACCCTCTCGCCTTCGAGTTCCCATGACGCAGAAATACGCCCACGAACAGAATCGTAGTGCGCCGACACCGGAGAGAGGCTGGGCACGATCGTGGGGGAGAAGACTATGTTCTCGAATCCCGGCGCCTCTGGATCGGGTCGAAAACCCCCTAGCGACTCGAAAAACCACTCACACACTGCACCGAATGCGTAGTGGTTCAGCGAGTTCATTTCAGGATCGAATGGCCGACCATCCGGCTGAATACTGTCCCACCTTTCCCAGATGGTAGTGGCTCCCATTTTGACTTGATACAGCCATCCAGGAAGTTCTTCCTGAAGGAGGAGTTGTGCCGCCAAATCACCTGCGCCCACCTTCGAAAGTGCCGGCAATAGGGCAGGGGTGCCAATGAACCCGGTGCCAAGCCTACCTCCGGTGCGTTCAACGGCATTTCGGAAGAATTTGACGGCGCCAGGTATTTTGTCGGCCGGCACGAGGTCGTGTAATAGCGCCAACGCGTAGGAAGTTTGATCGTCGTACACCAGACGTCCGGATGGTGTGACGAACTCGTTGGCGAAGGCGGCATGCACCTCTTCACGCATGTCGGCGAACCGCTTCACCTGAGCGGGGCTGCCGACCAATTTGGCGGTCTGCTCTGCGATGCTCAAGCTGATGAAAAGATAGAGCGTAGCCGCAGCGTCATCGCCGATGGTGGGCAAAGCCTTCATTCCGATTGATTTGGGCTGCAGCCAATCGCCGAGGCAATATCCCCGCGTACCGGGGATTGCCGGTGGACGCACAATTCCGTTTTTCACCAGCGACCAGACGAAGTCGATCCACCTCTCCATGGCAGGCAGCGTTTCGGCCAGAATGTCGGTGTCGCCATAGTGGAGATAGAGTCGCCATGGAATAATGGTGATCGCGTCGCCCCAACCAGTCGATCCCCGTTGCAACCTCTTGCCAGGTTTCACGCGAACGACATGAGGCGAGGTGTGAGAAATGGCACCATCGGGAGCCTGATCGACCATTAAGTCCCGGAGGAACTTGACGAGGATGTCATGGCTATCTGCGAGGTAACAGCTCGTGGCGGCGAAGACCTGCGCGTCACCGCTGTAGCCCAGCCTCTCGTCGCGCTGCGGGCAATCGATTGGAACGTCGAGAAAATTCGATCGCTGGGACCAGATGGCATTCTCGACAAGTCGATTTACGAGTGGGTTGCTACAGGAGAAAGCTGCCGTGGCAACGGGAAGCGACGAAATTGGAATTGATTCCAGACGCGTAACGGAAGCATTTCCTTTCACCGATACTCGGGCGTATCTGAAGCCCTGGAACGTGAAGCTGGGGCTGTAGTCAAGGACGCCATTGCCATCAAGATTCAGCGCTAGGATTGCTTCTGCAGTCCTATAGTTTTCATTGTAGAATTGCCCGAGCTCGTCGAGGGTTTCCGCATGCTCCACCAGGATTTCGGACGATCCTTCGGACGAGGCGGAAAGGCGAACATATCCAGCTGTATTCTGACCGAAATCGTAGATCCAGCGACCTTCATCGTCCTGCCATTTCTCTGCCACCGACAACGGCGGTAATTCCTGGACCGGAGCACACTCGTGGGGCAGGAGCAGCTGGGTATTAAAATCCAGCGCAACGACGCCGGCCGATGCTGTGCCCCGGTGCGTGGCATCATAGATTTCGCCAAAGTAGAGCTGTGATTTCCGGATCGCTGTCTCCCCGCTCGACCAGCTCTCGTCGGTCGCAAGGAGCATATCCTCGAGGTCTGCACCGCGACGGACCTCTGCGATTGCACCGATTTTTGTGCCCCAAACATTCACGCGACGTTCTTCGATCCACATCAAGGGCGCCCGGTACCAGCCGTCTGCGATCCATATCTCGAGGGTGTTCTCACCAACTTGCAGCAGTTCGGCCACTGAGTAGCTTTGGTAAGAGATGCGGGCATCGTAGGTGGTCCAACCGGGCGTCAGGACATCATGGCCTACGCGGTTTCCATTGAGAAATGCTCGGTACATCCCCAAGGCCGATACACGCAGCAGCTCTGATCCCATTATCTCGGTCACAGTAAAATTGCGAACGAGCCGATAGGCCGGGCCGCCCTCACCAGCATCGTTCTCAGGCCCAATCATTTTCGCAAGCCACATAGGCGTGGCAGCTTTCATATTAGTGGCTGGCAAAGACTTTCCCCTTCCAATAGTCAGCGTCTGACCTGCTCCAGGTGGACGCTCGAGACGGCGTTCCTCCGGCGAAGCCAGCCATTTCATTTCATGGATTGACATCACCCCTCAATTGCTGCGAGCAATACCTTATTATCACATCGCAAGAAAGATGCTGATGATCCCCTCGATCTGCTCGAACGAGCCAAGCGAGGAGGTGGCCGTTGCTTGGGAGAGCACGGACCTAGTGCAACGAGGCTCTAAGCGGAGGTCGCTCGGTCTGAGCGGGCAGTGGGGCCAGGGAGGAATGATGGATAAAAGATTGAGTGCCACCTTTGGTGGCGCGTTGTTGCTTGCCACGTCGACACTTTGTGTCATCGCGCAAGAATATCACGAAGCGCCCGCTCTGGCTGACCTTGTCGCCGCCGGTTCGCTTCCCGCATTGGAAGATCGCCTGCCCGACAATCCTGAAGTGGTTTACCCGCTGACGGAGACCGGCACTTATGGCGGTGTGCTGCGCTTCGGTCTTCGCGGCAGTTCCGACCACAATCACATTCTGCGCCTGCTTGGTGCGCAGGGCCTGGTGCGCTGGAATCCGACATTCACAGAAGTGGTTCCAAACCTCGCCGAGCGCTGGGAGATTGAGGACGAGGGTAAGGTTTTCACCTTCCATCTCCGCAAGGGTCTGAAGTGGTCGGATGGATCGCCCTTTACGGCCGATGACGTGCTGTTCAACATCAATGATCTGGTGCTCAACACCGAGTTCGCGCCGACACCGCCGCGCTACATGATTGGCGGCAAGCCGATCGCCGTCGAAAAGATCGATGATGCGACCGTGCGTTTTACCTTCACCGCCCCCTATGGCGACTTCCTCGCCGAACTAGCTACGCCGCAGGGTCAACATCCTGTAATGTATGCCAAGCACTACTGTTCGCAGTTTTTGCCAGCCTACAACGACAATGTCGCGGACCTCGTCGCTGCGAATGGCACGGGTGATTGGCAAACGTTGTTCCTACAGAAGTGCGGCGACATCGAAACTCCGGCTCGCTGGGGAAATGTCGACCGCCCAACCATGGACCCGTGGGTTGTAACCTCACCCTATACCGGTGGCGCAACCCAGGTTGTTCTCGGACGAAATCCCTATTTCTGGCAGGTCGATACCGAGGGCAATCAGCTCCCCTACCTTGATAAACTCTCTGCCGAGGTTTCTCAGGATGTAGAGAGCCTGATCCTGGCGGTCATTGGCGGCAATATCGACTTTGCTCTTCGTCACATCGACGGCCCGGCCAACCGCCCAGTGCTGTTCGAGAACCAGGAGAAGGGCGGCTATCGCATGTTTGCCGCGGACCCGGGCGGCGGCACGCAGATGGTGATCAACTTCAACCTCACGCATCCCGATCCGGAAATGCGGGAGCTGTTCAACACCAAGGATTTCCGTGTTGCGCTCTCGATCGGCATCGACCGCCAGGAGGTTTTTGACACCGCGCTCCTCGGTTTGGGAGAACCGTGGCAGATCGGCGACTTCGAAGGCTATCCCTATTATCACGAGCAGCTCTCAACCCAGTATCTGGAGTACGATCAGGATCAGGCGAATGCTCTGCTCGACGGTATCGGGCTTGAGCGCGGTGACGATGGCATCCGTCGTCTGCCTAGTGGTAAGCCAGTGAAATTCCTGATCGACGTGATCCCGACGCTCACGCCGGACCACGTGGACCAGCTCGAGATCATCACCCGTCAGTGGGATGCGCTCGGCATCGATGTCGACATCAATACGCTTGAACGCAGCTTCTTCTTCGAGCGTGCGACATACGGCAATCAGCACGATGCGGCTGTGTGGGATGCCCTAGGCGCCAAGATGATCGGCATACCGGACGTTGTCCCTGCGGGCATTGGGCCTCTGTGGGCTGTTGACTGGGCCAAATGGTACACCTCTGGCGGCAAGGAAGGCGAAGAACCGAACGAAAGTGTCGCTGAACGCCTGCGTCTCTGGGATGAGGCACGCAGCGTTGTCGACATGGACACCAAGATCGAGCTCCGGCGCCAGATCAACCAGCTAGCCGCGGACGCGTTCGAGACGATTGGTGTTGCCAAGGCGATGACTACCTACGGCATCGTCAAGAGGAACCTGGTGAACGTCCCTGAAACCATGCCGAGCAGCTTCTTCTATCCCACGCCTGGGCCGACGCTGCTGCAGACCTGGTTCTACAAGTAGCAGGAAGCCGGACAAAGAACGTCGGTCGCTCCTCCCTAGCGGCGGCCGGCAGAAGCCCGCGCAGAGCACTTGTCCTCCCGCCCTGCGCGGGCATCCCAAGCCAACCCGGTGAGTCATGCTTCTCAACTACATTTTCCGCCGCATCATATGGTCGATACCATTCATGTTTGCAGCCTCTCTGGTTGCCTTCGCGCTCATAACGCTGCCGCCTGGCGACTATGCGACGACCTATGCGCAGTCTCTGGCACAGTCGGGTGATATCGTTGATACCGCCAGATTGAACGCGCTGCGTGAGCGCTTTGGCCTCGATCAGCCGTTCTTCGTCCAATACTTCAAGTGGATCGGCGGTGTGCTGCAGGGAGACTTCGGTGTCTCATTTGAGTGGCAACAGCCTGTGGCCACCCTGATCTGGGAGCGGCTTGGCCTATCGTTCTTCCTTGAGATTTCGACCCTGGTTTTTGCCTGGAGCGTCGCTCTGCCGCTCGGCATTTACTCGGCGGTCCGTAAGTACTCTGTGGGCGACTACCTCGCTTCCATCATCGGTTTTATTGGCCTTGCGGTGCCAAATTTCCTCATCGCGCTCGTCCTGATGTACGTCGCTGTCGTGCATTTCGGATCCGATGTCTCTGGCCTCTTCTCGCCGGAATACCGGGATGCGCCATGGTCCTGGGCAAAGTTCGTCAATCTCCTCGGTCACATGTGGATACCGATTGTGATCCTGGGCACCAGCACCGTCGCTGGGCTGACCCGCATCATGCGCGCCAATCTGCTCGACGAACTACACAAACCCTATGTGGCAACGGCTCGTGCCAAGGGGCTGTCCGAGTTTCAGCTCATCCTCAAATACCCTGTGCGGCTCGCCCTGAATCCCTTTGTTTCAACTATCGGCTGGGCATTTCCGCAGCTGATCTCGGGCGCCGTCATCACGTCCTTCGTTCTGGGATTGCCGACCTCCGGACCATTGCTGTTGCAGGCTTTGCTGGCTCAAGACATGTACCTCGCAGGAGCATTCATCCTGCTGCTGAGCTGCTTCGCAATCATTGGGATGCTGGTTTCTGACATCCTCCTTGCCCTCGTCGACCCCCGCATCCGGTACAGGTGATTTCATGACGACCACTGCAGATCCACGTGCTGTTGGCATGACACAGGACGCTCAGGCGTCACAGTTCTCGCTGACCTGGCGGGCCTTCCGCCGGCACAAGCTCGCCCTCGTTAGCGTATTTATCGTATTGGCATTTTATCTGATCGGGGCTTTCGCTGAATTTCTTGCACCGTTTGATCCGAACAGCACCTCGTCGCGTGACGTCTACCATCCGCCGCAGGCCATCCATCTCATCGACTGGGATGCCGACGGAAATTGGGCAATCCGACCGCACGTAGAGGCACTGAAACTGCAGCGCGATCCGCTCAGCCTCAAAAGCACCTACGCCCCTGATCCCGATGGTCGAAAAATCTACCTGTCGTTCCTCGGGCAGGGCGCCAGCTATAAAATGTGGGGTCTCGTCTCCTCGGACCGCCACCTTCTGACAACGGCCGATCCTTCGGACAGGTTCTACCTGTTCGGGTCGGATCGGCTTGGCCGAGATGTTCTGAGCCGAACGATCGAAGGAACACGTATTTCGATGTCGATCGGCTTGGTGGGTGTCACCATGAGCCTTGTCATCGGCCTTATCCTCGGTGGTCTTTCGGGCTACTACGGCGGCACCGTCGATATGATCGTTCAACGCCTGGTCGAGTTGATCTTGTCCTTGCCGACTATTCCGATCTGGCTCGGCATGAGCGCGGCGCTACCTCAGGACTGGCCACCCATGGCGCGATATTTCGCCATAACCGTCATCCTGTCCCTTATCGGCTGGACTGAATTGGCGCGCGTTGTCCGCGGACGTTTTCTGGCTCTACGAACGGAAGATTTTGTTGTGGCCGCAAGGCTCGATGGCGGAAGCCAAGGGCGAGTGATCTTCAGGCACATGATGCCAAGCATGGTGAGCCACGTCATTGCATCCGTGACCCTGGCGATCCCAGCGATGATCATCGCTGAGACGGCTCTCAGCTTCCTCGGGCTTGGCCTCATGCCGCCGACAATCTCGTGGGGTGTGCTGCTCAAGGAAGCGCAGAATATCCGCTCGATTGCTCAGGCGCCTTGGCTATTCATTCCCGGTGGCGCCGTCTGCGTTGCTGTTCTTGCCCTTAATTTCCTGGGTGACGGCTTGCGCGACGCCGCCGACCCCTACGCCAATGACGGACGCTAAAATGGCCCCACATACTTCAAATCCGTCGGACCTAGTGATGGAGATCAAGAATCTCCGGACAGTGTTTGAGACATCCAAAGGGCCATTCAATGCGGTCGACGATGTCACCCTTGAACTGCATCGTGGAAAGACGCTTTGCGTTGTCGGCGAGAGCGGTTCAGGCAAAAGCGTAATGGCGCGGTCTATCCTGCAGATCGTAGATCGACCCGGTCGCATTGCTGGCGGTCAGATAATTCTGCACCGGCACCGGGACTCCGATGGGCGGATGGTAGAGGGTGCAATCGATCTCACTCGCCTCAATCCAACGGCGAAGGCCTTGCGCACTATTCGTGGACGCGACATTGCAATGATCTTTCAGGAGCCGATGAGCTCCCTGTCGCCGGTGCACAAAATTGGTGACCAGATTGGCGAGACGATCAGGGTCCACGAGCAGGTCTCTAAGAAGGAGGCCAGGGAGCGAACCGTCGAGCTTCTGCGCAAGGTGGAGATCCCCAAACCAGAAATCGCTATCGACCGCTACCCGTTTGAATTTTCAGGTGGCATGCGCCAGCGATCGATGATCGCAATGGCTCTCGCCTGCGATCCCACGGTTCTCATCTGCGACGAGCCAACGACGGCGCTTGATGTGACGATCCAGGCGGAAATTTTGGCGCTGATCAGGAAACTTCAGGCGGAGAATGATACAGCGGTGCTTTTTATCACTCACGACATGGGTGTTGTGAGCGAGATCGCCGACGAAATCGCAGTGATGCGGTTTGGCAAGGTGGTGGAACGCGGTGACGTCTTCGACATCTTCGACAGGCCGCAGCACGAATACACGCAACGCCTGTTGGCAGCGGTCAAGGAGCTCGACAAGCCTTCAGAGCGCCGCCTGCAGATGCGCTCGAAGACGCAGATCGGGGCACCGATCCTGGTCTCACAGAAGGTTCGCAAGGAGTTTCCGCTCGTCAGCGGTTTCCTGGGCAGGAACAAGGAAACCCTGGTAGCCGTAAACGACGTCGATCTGACGCTTCACTCCGGCGAAAACCTGGGTATCGTCGGCGAAAGCGGATCTGGAAAGACGACCCTGGGCCGCTGCCTGCAGCGCGTGCACTCCATTTCCGCTGGGCAGATTCTATACACCGACCGCCATGGAAGTGTCGCCGATCTGGCGCCCATGAATGATGGTGCGTTGAAGCAGCCATGGCGTGACATCCGGACCGTGTTCCAGGACCCATTCGCGTCACTCAATCCACGTATGACGGTGGGCCAGATCATAGCTGAGCCGCTCGTGACCAGTGGCGCACTCTCGGGCAAGGCGTTGTCCGACCGGGTCAGCGAACTGCTCGACCTGGTTGGTCTGCCGGCCTATGCGGCAACGCGCTATCCGCATGCTTTCTCTGGCGGCCAACGTCAGCGAATATCAATCGCGCGCGCTATCGCGCCAAATCCCCGAGTGATCATTGCTGATGAGGCGACGAGTGCACTCGATGTGAGCCTACGAACACAGATACTCGATCTGCTGCTCGATCTTCAGGAAAAGCTTGATCTTAGCTTCATCCTCATCAGTCATGACATTGCCGTCATTCGCTATTTCTGCGACCGCATCGCTGTCATGTACCGCGGCCAAGTGGTCGAGTCCGGCGACACCGAGGAGGTTTGCACTTCACCGCAGCACGACTACACCCGGGCCTTGCTCTCGGCAGTTCCTGTTGCCGACCCGCACCGTCGCGGCTCAACTGTGCGCATCCGCTATAAGGGGCAATGACAGATGCGGACCGACACATGCGCTTGCGTTATGACAGTGTTTGCCACACAGCTTGGAGACGGAGGCAGCGCTGCATCGCCCAAGCAGTGCGATCTTTCTGTTGAGTTGGCGGCCGGCAAATGAACAAAGCCCTACGCCTTGGGGGGACCAGGATGGACAACAAGAAATTATCGCGGGTGCGAAACCGCTACATCATCCTAGAATATCTCCGTCGTACCGAGAGTTCGTCTCCCTCCCAAATTGCTACGGCCACAGGCATCTCATTGCCCACCGTGACGAGAATTTTGTCCAGTCTTGTTGAGGAGCGGCTGGTACAATACGCCGGCCACGAAGCTTCTACGGGCGGGCGCCCCGCTACCGTCGTGCGGTTCATCGGCGATCGTCAGGGCCTGGTCAGCATATATGCTCACACCACCGGCATTTTCGGGGCGGTCTCCGATCTTTCTGGCAACATCGTCCATGAAGTTTCCGCCGCTCCCCTGAGCAACGGCGAAGCCAATATGAACCTCGTACTGCAGATGGCGCGCCAGCTATGCACGACCGGGCAGGGGCATTTCGAACGCATACGAGGGGTTGGTGTTGCGGTTCAGGCGATGGTCAAGCAACCATCCGGGGAAGTCGTTTTGACCAGCTCGGCGCTCGACTGGCGTTCTGCGCCCTTGGGTGCCTTTCTGACAAAGAATCTCGGGTTGCCGGTCCTTGTCGATAGCGACCACATTTATGGCGCTGTCGGCGAATGGAATTATGGCGCAGCGCGCCACGTTGACATTCTGGTCCGTCTGTCAGTCGGCCCTGGCGCCAGTACAGGCCTGGTTATGAACGGGGAGGTTTTCCGCGGATCATCAGACGCGGCTGGCGAACTCAAGTGGTTCTTGGACGACCCCCGCTTAGGCGGCCACCGGTTCCCCCTCTTGGGAGATAAGACCGAACTCAGGTATGGCTTCGGTCTGCCAAAAGAGGCCTTTGACAGGCTGGAGGAACTCGCGGTCTCATACGAGGCTGGCGACTTTGATCCTGCGCTGCTCCTGGAGGGTAACCCGGATCCTAGCCTCGATCAGATTCGTCAACTCATGGTCTACACGACCTTGGCAATGTCTTCCGCCGCGGCGATCCTTAATCCCACGGTGGTGGTAATGACGGGTCAGATTTCCCGTGGAGGTCGTTTGGTCATTGATCAGCTGCGGTCGATCATGGGTGGCGATGTTTTCCAAGTCCCGAGAATTGTTCATAGCGATCTCGGGTTTAGAGCCGTGATGCTTGGAGCTGCCAAGGCAGTCATGGACCTGACCACTCTCCAGCCCGACACAACCATCGAAACAGCCCACGACGTTTTGGCCGCGGCTTCGCACTGATTTTCCAAGGTGCGACGGGCCCACGCCTCGTCGTGACCTATAAGTTTCATATTGAAAATAACATTCACGTCCACGTTCGCTGAATAGAGCGGGTCGGAGGACAAGAGCCGACGACCGTCGGTCACACTGTTAGGAACTCATCTATGTCCCCATTCCAAGCCAAGCCGGCCTCCGCCTGGCGTCCAACCTCCCTCGCAGGTTTCCTATTGGGTTCGGCCCACTATCCAGAGCATGTCGATTCCACTTTTTGGGAACGTGATGCCCAGAGAATGGCCGCGGCTGGATTTAAAGTGGCGCGTCTAGGAGAATTTGCCTGGCACATTTTCGAGCCTTCTGAGGGGCAGTTTGACTTCGATTTGTTCGATCACGCGATCGAAGTTTTGTCGGCGTCGGGGGTGCAGACGATCATGTGCACGCCGACTGCAACACCGCCACGTTGGCTGACAAAAAAACATCCGGAAATCCTGCGGGTCGATGCGCGTGGGAGGCAGATGTCTCACGGCAACCGTCAGCATGCGGACACCGCCAGCCCGATCTTCAGGCAGTACAGCAGAGCGATCACAAGCGCTCTCGTTTCGCACTACAAAGACAATCCGAACGTGATTGGCTGGCAAACGGACAATGAGCTGAACACCTCGATGTCGGTCTCGTTCTCAGAGGCGACGCTGAGCGAGTTTCAGCAATTCCTGAAGTCAAAATATGGTTCAATCCAGACCCTCAATCACGCTTGGGGAGGTGACTTCTGGGCGACCGCATATGATGATTTCGACGACGTTGTTCTGCCAGTGCCGAGCGCTCCGGTGCAGCCGGGACCGGCACACTACCAAGACTACCACCGCTTTCTTGCCTATAGCACAGCTCGCTTCCAGGCCGACCAGGTCAACATCATTCGTGCTGCTAAATCCGACTGGTTCGTCTTCCACAACCTAGGCCGCATTGAGGATGTGGACTTGAGGGGGGACTTTTCCGACCAGATCGATTTCCTCGGCTACGACATGTACCCGTTCCTCCATGACGAGGGACAGCGCCTAGGCAGCGTGGCGCTGAACCAAGCCGTCTCACTGGCTTATTTCCGAGGGTTTGCGGGCAACTTCATCATTCCCGAGCATCAGATCGGTTTCGGAGCTCAGACAACCCTGTCGACCGTTGGACCTGATCCTGGTGAGCTGCGGCGCATCAGCATGAGCTCGGTCGCCCATGGCGCTGACGGCATCCTCTATTTTCGCTGGCGTCCTGCCCACTTTGGCGCCGAAATCTATTGGAGTGGCCTGATCGGCCATGACGACGTGCCCACCCGCCACTTGGGCGAGGTTGCGAGCTTTGTCGATGACCTCAAGATCATCGAACCGAAGCTGATGGGGACGCATGTTCATATGGATATCGCGATCGCCAGTGCTGATTTCGAGAACCAGACGGCGTATCGGGGATACCCGATGGGGTTGCCAAATCCACAGGACGAAGCCAACGAAGTCTTCACGCACTGCTATCGCCGTGGATTTGCCAGCGGGTTCATTCACCCCGCAGATGACTTGTCACGCCTAAAGGTCCTTTTCGTCCCGCATTTCGTCATGTGGCGGAAGGAGTGGACCTCAAAGATCTCCGACTTCGTCGAAAACGGCGGAACCGTCGTTTTCACCGCCATGACTGCGACCAGAGACCTCAATTCTCACGTTTTGCATGAGACACCTCCGGGACTGGGACTAAAGGAGCTCACGGGTATCAAGATCGCGGAGCTAGGCCGAGCAGTCGGGCCTGGGGCCAAGGGACTTGCGGGCTATGACAGCCGGCACGCTTCTCTTTATCACCGACCCAAACCGAATGCGGACTCGGCGGCGAGGGGAGTATCTGTTGAATTCGGCGGCGAGGAAATCGATGTCGGCCATATCTTCGAGCGCCTCAGTCTCCAGAACGACGATGTCGAAGTGCTGGCTCGTTGGGCCTCCAGGTACTTTAAAGGAGAGCCCGCTATTACACGGCTGAAGCAGGGTAGGGGCAGCGTCTATTATGTTGGCACCTACCTCTCCGAGGGGCTTGTGCCGAAGCTGGTCGACCACATTGCCAATGACGTTTCAATCAAGCCGCTCGTCGATCAGAAGCCGGAAAAGTTGGAGGTCACGCTAAGGCGGAGCGAGGATGCCGAGCTTGCCTTCCTCATCAATACGTCGGCCGAGGAGATCGTGGTATCCTCGGCTCCAGAGGGGCGCTGTCTCGCACTTGTCGGTACTATAAATGGCCGCACGCTCAGTTTAGCGCCCCATGGCTACGCGGTCATTGATCTTGCGGAGCATCTTACTGGAGGAGGCAGGCCGATGACCGCGACATAACGTGGATGCATGCCGGCCTGCGCGCTCTGGCGAGCCGTAAGCGAGTTTCATGTTCCTGAAGTCAAAGCTGTCCTTCGGCTAGGTATGAGGTCGGCGATACGCTAACCGACTACGTCACTGTGCTTTAGGCCCAAATGCCTGCAGAGGCACGATCTTGAAATCGAAAGGTCCAACAATGTCTTTGAACGTTCTCTTTGTCGGCGGTACGGGCCAGATTTCTTATTCATGCGTGCAAAGGGCAGTCGCCGACGGGCATAGGGTGAGCGTTTTCAATCGGGGGCAGAGACAGGACGAGCTACCGCCAGGTGTGACATCCATAGTCGGCGAACTGGGTGGGTCGGAATATGCAGCCCTCGCCGATCGCGGCTTCGATGTGGTTTGTCAGTTCATCGTGTTCAAGCGTGAGCAGATGGCCAAGGACATTGAGGTCTTTGCTGGTCACTGCGGGCAATACATTTTCATTTCGTCTGCATCTGTCTATGAAAAGCCCGCCTCCCACTATGTGATCACCGAAAATACGCCGGCAGTGAATCCATATTGGACCTATAGCCAGGCGAAAATAGCGTGCGAGGAACTTCTGAAATCCTCGTCCAACCTCCCGTGGACTATCGTTCGCCCCAGCCATACCGTCAGAACAGGGTTGCCGGTCATGATCGGCGATAGCGACATCATGGCCAGGCGCATGCTCGAGGGGGATCCGACAATCGTTGCTGGAGATGGCCATACGCTATGGACGCTGACGCGCTCCGCTGACTTCGCGGTTCCATTTGTGCGCCTATTCGGAAAATCTGCTGCCATGAACGACGTTTTCCATATCACCAACGACAAGGCGCACACTTGGGACCAGATTCAGATGGCAATCGGAAGATTGCTCGGTGTCCAAGCTAAAATTGTTCACGTCCCTACGGACACTTTGGTCAAATACATCCCGGACTGGGTGGGGCCGTTGACCGGGGACAAAGCTTGGAGTGCAATCTTCGACAATTCCAAGATCAAAGGAGTGGTCGGCGATTTCGAGTGTGCAGAAAGCCTTGAGGAAATCCTGGAGGAGCCGATTCTCCACCTGCACCGCCGGCTGGCGAATGGCAGGCCGCCGCGAGGGGATTTCGACGCGCTGGTAACTCGCATCTGTAAGGAGCAGGGCGCATTGGGTGAGGCGTAAGCTATCTATTGCGACACGCTCTTCGTAAAGCCGAAAATCCTCCAGACTGGAATATCTTTGGTGCTGGTCGGACGCGCTTAGCGTAGGCGGCTGCCGACCCCATTGCGGACTTCAAAGCGAGTTCTGGCCGGAGCCCAAAGCGGTCATCGCGAACCAGCACTTTGTATTGTGTGACGCACCCTTTGTTGAGGGAGCCGGTTCTCGCATCAATATGGCTCGATGCGAGCGACACAACCGTGGGCCATTCATCAAGGTCGAGAATAGTCAGGTACTCAATACCTCTCGTGGTTTACAGCTGCAGCGAGGTTGTCCAGCTCGGCGGCCATGGAACGAGCTCGGCTCAGCCGGATCATGATCTCGCTGATGTCTCCAATCGGTACCGATGTCTGTGCCGCGGTCCATACGAAATGAATGACGTGCAGCACGTAGCCGAAGGCCTCCTCGAGCATCGCCAATGTATGGGGCGACGCATGGAAGTCGGTGGGGTCCTTCTTCCGCTTAACTCCACCGGTCGGAGAATTGCGACCAAAGATAGTCCACTCGCTGTCCATATACGCGGTGGTGCCGTGCATGATGCTGTTGCGGCAACTGAAACAAAGCTCAGCGGCATCGCACCATCTCTCGACGATGGGCGCCAGACCCGGCTTTCTCACAGTCGGGACGTGTTCTCGAAGCATCTTGATTAGTTCGCTGATAGGTCGAGCGTCAGTCCTCGGCCTGACGCCTTTGACGTCGACGTCATCGAGGGCCCAAATCGCACGCTCCGCGAAGTGCTCAGCATGAGACGCAAGAACGGCTATGGCACCGATCGACGCTAGCTTCTGTTCCGAAAGCCCGGCCGTCTCGACAAGCCGATGGCGTATGGCCGGCACCGACGAGCCTGCCTGATGAACCGGCCGACGCGCTCGTGGCTTCGATACCTCGTCCATCAATGACCCCCGAACGCCAACACCAGCACGATGACGACGAGCAGTCCGATGATCCAGCGTGCCGAGGCCTGCAGGGTCTTGAGCGCGAGGGCGAGCTGCGGATCTGGCAATGCGTAGCGGCTCTCGACATCTGGTCGGATCAACGGCGCTGTCTCGTCCTCGTCGACGACGTCATCGGCGCCGGGCAGTGTCTTGGACTGCAATCGCTTTGCGTTGATGTAGATTTCGCCCTCGCGGATGTCGCCGAGGCGCGGCACGTCGTAGGTCTTGCCGTCAGGCGCAACGACTGCGTGTTCCGTTCCCGGCGTCAGGACCTTGACCTCCCGCGTGAAGATGGATGGCGACCACTCCGAGTAGAAGCCACGGACGCCTTGCACGCGAAGCACCAGCTCATCGGCGGTGCCGTCGGCAATCCTGCGAGCGTAACGGTCGAACTTGTCCGGATTGACCTGCATGTAGAAGCAGACAATGTCCGGCTCGGCCCGCTTGTAGAAGTCAATTTCGGCTTCATACTCAGGGCTGCCCCATGCCCAGCAACGCTCCGGCTCACCGGGGGCGACGGGCGTGATATCAAGCGTGAACTGCTCGATGACGCGGTTGGTGCCGAACATGCGGAACTTCGTCTGACGATGGAATTCGTGGTCGCGGTATGGATCCCCGGGCCTGAGTTTAGCGCGGATCACGTGACGCTCTCCGACCTCGAGCTCCGCGGGCACGTCCTCGCCCTTGAAATTCCGCTTGATGCTAACGCTGTCTGCCAGCACCATTTCCGTGGCCGCAAAGCTCAAGCTCCACACCCACGGGATCTGGTCGATGCCGAGCTGCTTGCCGGCCTCATCGAATTCGCCGATCGACCAAGTATAGAGGGTCTTGCCCTCAGACGACGCGCTGAAGCGCAGACTGCGATCGAGATTGTAGTCCATTGCCCCACCCGCAGCCTATTCTTGCTGTTCCCGCTTCCTAGCCTCCACGGCCCCCACCACTTCATAGAACAGATGCATCTTCACCTGATAGAACTCATCGAAAAGACGCTCTGCTTCCTTTGTCAGGGGAGCTATGGCGTCGGGTGACCATTCATAACGCTCGCCTTTCCCGACAATCTTGTACTCACCGGTGAACGGGTTGGGCTCGAAATGCCCATGCGCGAGGCTGGCTCGTTGGTCGGACAGTTCTTTCATCTGCTTCATGGGCATTGGTGGAACGTCGGGTCGGTGCAGGAGCAGCCAATCGAGAACTTCGAGCCGCTGACCTAGCTGCTTCTTGATGGCATCTTTGATGCGGTCCTCGCGGTCCAACCCAGTCAGGACGAGCACGATCAGATCCGAGACGATGTTCTCAATCTTGTTGAACGTGACGAGGAACTGTCCCAAGGCAAGCAGATAGTCAGGCTTCGGACTTCCAGTCCACGGCAGCCACTCTGTGCCCCTGAACTCGAAATCCATGTCGCCGTCGTCACCGTCGACGTTGTCACCCATTGAGTCGCCCCTATAACTTGCTCGAGGCAATCTGCATATGCCCTGACCTGCGAGCAACATTCGGTATGACCTCCGTCTACGAACAAATGATCAATCCGCAAGACATCGCGCTCCCGCACGCTTGATAGCTTCGCGTCAGCGAGTGCCGCACCTACACCGTTGGGGATCTGGTCTTGCCGAAGCTGACAGCGCTGAGCGACCGTCAGGCGAAATATCGGCCTGGGCGACTGGTGGCGAAGCGAGTCACGAGTTGATGCTGTGGCCCTAATGGGCAGGGGAACGAGGCGCAAGCGCGTTCCGGTTCCTGCAGCACCGGTCATACGATTAGCCGAAATCAGATTTCCAGCGGCGCAAGCCGCCCGCAGCCGGACTTCGTGCATTCCCAGAACTCGCCTTTGATCGGCTGGCCGACCTCAAATTTTCGAGGCCGCATAGCGCCTTCACAATGCCCGCAATAGCGGACGCCGCTCTTTGACGAATGCGCTGTCGTCGCCCGGTTTTCCGGAATTGGGTCGCTACCGCTTGGGCTTAGCGAAACCTTTTTTCCGCCCTGCACAGCGGCTGTAAGTATCCCCATGCCGATGCCGGAACCAATCCCAACTACGAGGGCATAACTGCCGGCGACGCCGCCATGGCTCGAACATGCACCTTGCCGGCCAATCGACGGGCTTTGCCAGCCACTGTTACAGCGGGCCGGCCCTTCGACTGCAGCGACGGCAATGCCGCAAATGATGGAGGTCGCAAACCCAACAATCCAAGGCAGGCCCGAAGCCATGTTGTCCCCCGACAGAAAATTCGCCTGAGGTCTACACTGGCGGAACATCAGGCTCAACCAGCGGTAATGCGAGGTGAGGGAAACTCGATGTCTCACCCTTCAAGGAGTAGTTGTGTGACCTCGACGCCACGTTTTTGAAGACTGGGGCATGGAATTGGCAGAGCTCCTTCAGGACCTCAGGGGAGGCGGGAATCTTCGATACATTCACTGACTTCGGCGACCCAAAGGTTACTTGACTCAACTTGGGGGGCGTTGAACTCTTTGATGGTCGGGACCTGAAGGGCTCTCGGGCTTTTTCTTGCTCGTCGATCAGGAGTTGGCCATGAATCTTAATTGGATAAGCCTCACCGAAGCCCAGCAAGCTGCGATCTCGCTGCTCAACCAGCGAGGACCGTGCGTGCTTCCGAAAGTGCTTGGCGACCAGTTGCTGAACCTCGGGCTCGCCGAGCAACCGGTCAACGGCGTTTACTGCATCAGCGCACTGGGCTCCACGGTCGTGCCGGAAACTCTGCATTAGCCGCCATGCCCGCGACGCGCTTAAGCGGTTAGGGCAGGGCGTTGCCTGCTGGCCATTGTTCACGACCAGGGTTTTCCGCACGCGACAGTTCATTCAGGAGCTTATGCATAGCGCGCTCTCGAAGCATACTGTGAGAATGCCAAGTCTCGTTGATCCAGTTCTGCAAGGGGTGCTTCCCTTCGCCATGGTCGACTTCGCGTTGGGTCCTCGCTTCTTCTGCCACCTCCAGCTGATGGGCGACCACCATCCGGATATCGGCCGGCGACAGTAATGAGAAGAACCGGATCAGGATTGGAATGGCGGCGGCGTCATCGCGGCTAATTGAATCTACCGAGACCAGCGCAGAACCGGACGCTGTGATCTCGAACTCGATGCGGTCAGGACGCCCCGATGTGGTCCGCCTCGTGTGTATCGCATGACCGTTCCGCTCGAGGTCGCGAAGGTTGGCGTAGACGGTCGCCTGACCCGAACTAACATATCGCCGAAGCTCAGTGCGCCGGATAGCGCGACAAATATCGTACCCAGTGCTCAGCCCTTCTGTCATCAGGGCTAGGCAGACAAACTTTATATTCCCTATGCCGGCCATTCGGTGCCCTATTTCTTCCGGACGTGAACCGTCAGCGCCTTTGTTCGGAGGACATTGTCACCAACACATTGCCTCAGCATTGTTGCTCGTCCGCTCAGACAATTTGTGAAGTTATAACATTGATTTCAAAGGGGTTTGCTCCATATCTGGGGTATAAGGCGGATCGCAAAGACATTCCCTGATCCGCTCAAACCGAGATGTTGAGGCGCAATCTTATGCAGGCGATTTCACCGAGAATTCTGGATAACGTCACCACTGTCGCGACGCTCCTAGGCATTATCCTGGCGTTTGACGCCATAGCTCAGGCCTATCGCAACAACGAGCCCACCGCTTGGGGCGTCTTCGGCTTCGTGGTCGCGACTGTCAGCGCGATTAGTCTTTTTGACCGTGTGCTGAATGTCTTCGGGAGATCAGAAGTGCCGGCTAGTCGTATGCCTCGTCTGGTCGGTGGTGGCATGAGCTTGCTGCTGTTTTTGATGTTCGCAGCAAGCGTGGGCCTGTTTCGCTTCGCCAACTGAGGGTGGCGAGGGACATGCCGACCTCGGCAAATCTAGAGATAGATCGAGCTTCGGCAGGTGAGGCATCAAGGGCCATACAGCATGTTGGGCTCCTTGATGCTCTCATTGCTCGTTAAGGTGCGTTACCTCCCAGTGGATATCGACGGGAACAAAAAAGTAGTCCCGGTAGGTCATGCATTTGTCGCGCAGACCTGCCTCCTGCAGTGCGCTAATGTAAGCCGGAATGGGCATCCGGCCCGCAGCTGCGCACCACTCGATCGATACGAAGTCTGAGACCCACAGATCATGCACTGGATAGCCAAGCCCGTGCGCTAGCTTTTCGAGGAGGAGGCCCACCAAGAGCTCGTTGCCGCGATCGTACAGGGGCTTTGCATCCGAGAAGAAACCCAGAATATCCGCCGGTCGCTTAGGACAGACAGTTCCGGTCTTCAGCCGGTATTCTTCCGCCAGATTAACGAGGTCAAAGGTTTCTGGTTCGGCAAGAGCCAGATAACCCGCGTCTCGCCAACACGCGCGTTGCTCATGGCTTGCGTTTCCGGGAACTTTGTTCGCGAACCCAATGTCTAGCAACGCCCCAAGCGCCTCGGCTAAGTCAACAACGGACGCGAGTTCAAGCGCATCCAATAATGGCACCTCGACGCGTGCGCCACGCCCCAGACGGCCCAAGCAGTACCCTTGAAACGCTGAGGCGTTCATCGTCCCGGCAGGTGGCAATTCCGACTTGGCGAGTGGGGCGGCGCAGGAGTTGCAGACAAGCAGGTGTCGGTCGCCCCAAGTGAGTGGCTTACCGCATGTGCACTTGCTGACCAGCGGGCCGTGACGACCGCACGTCGTTATGAACTTAAGCTCCCACTCCAATGGCGACCAACCGTGCTCCTGCACGCAATGATGACAAACTCGCCGTTGTTCGAGATCGATGAAGCGTCGGCCAAACCGTTCGCTCACAAGGACAACGGTGGATTTATCCCAGACATCCGGGAACCGATCGAACTCCTTGGCGGGAATTCCAAAAGCTTCAGACATGCGCTCGCTGTCGCGCGTGTCTCTAAGCATCCTGCCGTTGAGACCGATGCGGGTGTAGAAACCTAAAAACGTTGGCCACCCATTTATGGCTACAGCCCGTATTGCGAAAGCGCGACTCGTTTCATCCGGCTTCGGTATCGCGACAATGCTCGGCACCCACCGTTTGACCACCAGAGCTAGAAGTCCCATTTGTCACCCTTCACGTAGAAGGGATTGTTCTCGCCATAGACGCTTTGGTCCTCGTACAAAGCTAGGCGCATCACATCCCGATCTACGCAGGGGCGGTCGTTCTGGATCGCGAAATCCGTGGCGCTTTGGAGCAGCGCCTTCACCGTGCCAATTACGCCTTGCGAATACTCCCACAATGGCTGGGCAATTGGCTGTTCATCGATGGGGCTTTGCTCGTGGAAGGGCAGTACCTTCCTGAGGTTTGTAAGGAACGTTACGAACTCGCCCTTGTCGTCGGCCTCCCAATTGGGCTCTGGCAAAGGGCGGATAATGACCCGCTTACATACCAGCTCGGAAATTTCTTTACCGCTGGTAAGTACTTCCAGCGTGCCTTCGATACCGATGGCTGCGACTTCTACCTTTGCGACCTTGCAGAGTGCCTTCAGCATTGTCACAGCAGCATTCTTGTTGCCGCCGCGAATTTTACCTATCTCCTGAACATCGTCGTAGATGACTAGGCGTGTTTTTCGGCCTGTTAGCTGCTCTTGAAGAAGGCTGGCCAGATCACCGCCGTTGTCCCAGTTGGGAGGCTTCCCTCGGAGAAGGGCACGTAGCGTGTTGTCAGCCAGAGCGTTGAAGGTGGGATTATCAAGGATTTGGATGCATATGACCGGATGCGTGATTTGGTAGCCTTCGACCACCGTTACAAATGAGATGTTTGCGACTTCGCTGATAATCTCTTTGTCGCGATCGATGTTTTCGACATAGCCGCCGAGCTGTTTCGCCTTCTGCTTCATAAAGGTTTCGCGGGCGATGCTTTTACCCGTGTGCGTGGGCCCCACAATGGCGCAGATCTGTCCTTGGTGTCGCGTCCCATAGAGGCGGTACATGTCATCTAGCGCATTGATGATGCGTTTCATCGACCTCATGGGAACGACGGCCCGGCCGATCTTGCTGTTCCGTTCGGAGTCCGGGGCAGGCAGATCGAATTCAACTTCACTCATATCTCAAAAGGCCCTTCCGGGAGTTCGAGCAGGTTTCTACGACCTGGAGAGGGTGTGGGTGGCGCCTTCGCAGCGATTGTCGCTGAGGCCGGCAAGTCTGTATTGTGAGAGGCGAGTGATGCCTGTCGGGGCAGGGGCTTGAGGGGCTGGGGACCGTCTGCTTTGAACTGAGGCCCTTGTTCGGGAAGTGCCACGTGTCCCGTGGCAGCAGCATTCGCTGTCCGGACTTCTTCCACAGCGCGCACCGCCGGCGGTGTCGTGGCATATGGCCCTCTGAACCCGAATGTTTTGTACTCTGCGCCCTCGTGGATGTTCTGCGGCTCGAATTCCTCCGCTGCGCTGATCCCTGCGTCCACGGGTGGCACTGCGATGTCGTGACCGGGCTTTTTGGGGGGCGACGTAATATCTCGTCTGGTTCGGCGAGGTTCGCCCGAACGCTCCTTATCTGCCGCCCATTGTGCAAGACGACCATCTCGAGCATTCTTTTTCTGTCCTGGCGTTGCCTTGGATTCCTTGGCTTTCTTCGCAGCCAGGGCAGCCTCCTCGTGGGTCAGACCCAAGCCCGAGAATGCGCCGTCGAGATAGGCATCGATCCGCCCGACCCCGGTGAGGCTGAGAACCCGAATGACGTCATGCTCATACTTCGGAATCGTCGCGACCACCTTCACATTGCCGCCGGCCTCGAACCACATGTCGTGAAGATCCTGCGAGCGGTAACGCAAACCGGCGATCGCAATACCCTTTTGAGTGAGATCCACAGAAACGGCCCTGCCGCCAAAGACTTCAGGATCGGGCGCGTTTTTCCAGTTCAACATATTCAGCATTCCTCGGGTGTACCGATGGATGCGGATCTCCCCGGTGCCCGGCTCAATCGCTTGGTTGTAGTCATCAACCAGGTACGCGACGATGCCTTCCATGGCCTGCTCGATCGTCATCGTCGCAACAGCGCGGTCGGGGTCGCGCTTGTTTAATGTCGGGGCGGTGTATCCGGGCTTTTTCTTGACATGCGAATGCATGAAATCCCCCAGGGCTTTCTCGATAGCGCCCTTCAAGAAGCCGGAAGCCTTTGGGAGATCGTGGAGGTCGAAATGAAGGTTTTTGGCAAGACCGGCGAGTGCGGCTCCGCGGTGCGTGCTTTCGCGATCCACCCAAATCTCCATGGGCACGCCAAAAACTGGCCAATCGTTGACGAACTCGTAGGAGAACGAAGCAAGGAGCTCATTTTTGTGCATGACACCCATACGAATGGCCTCGTGGAGGGTGAACCAGCTCGGGTTTTCAAACGAAAGGTGAAATCCGACCGCAGCACCCGACCATTTGTCCTTCAGCAGGGTGAACCAGGGCCGCTTGTCTTCTCCCTCGTGGCGGATCAAGAGTTGATCCATGGGAGTGTGGTCGGCTTCCACTCGGTCCAGAGGTCCCTCAACGACCGGCCCCGGACCAATACCCTTCGATATGCGATAAGCCTCTTTGCGGCCTTGCTCATAAGCAAGCTGCTGATAAGCGTTACGCATTCTAAATCGGCGACGTACAAGGTGCGCGCCGATATGCCTGTCGCGGCCCAAGCGTGGATGCAGCTTGATGAGGCCGGCTTCGTGCTTTGCTGAAATCACGTCATCCGCGTGCCTCTGCAGTGCACCCAGAGGGGTGATCTGGTCGATGCGGCTCGTAATTTCTTCCGTAATTAGGTCCTCAATCTCCGCGATAATTTCTTCGTATCCCTCTGGGATGCCTCGCCGGCCCTTCCGGTGATCCTGATCGATCAGTGCCTTCTCGAGCTTTCCAGAAGTGATATAAATTGGGTCCCACAATCTCCTGACTGTCTGCACCGACGGCTTCTTTTGCCCCGTCGTGTCCTGAGCCATCGCATCGGCGATGGCAGCCTCGATATTTTTCGCTTTACGCCGTGCTATGGGACTATGCGCATCCAGGTTTTGGCAGACCGCAAACTTGAAGCTCGCCCGGTCACGCGCCTCCTGCGAAAAGAGATTCCAGTCTGCTTCCAGCAGCTCTCTGACTGCCGGTTGTAAGGATTGCCATTGATGATCTGAGACGATTTCAGCGCGACGCTGCAGCTCGAAAACCTGGTAACGCGTCATCGGGAAAGTGGCCTTACTGGCCATTTCCTGAACCACGAACTCCATCTTGATGGGGTCCGCTTCTATGATCTCACAAACTCGCCCCTTGATCCGAACGATTTTGCCGAGTTCCAGATCATGTCTTGAAATCTGATAGTTCATGACAGCGCACCCGCCATCAGGTTGTGGAAGTACGAGTCGGTGAGGAAATAGTTTTTGCGATCCAACCGAATTTTACCTCGCCGGTCCAACTGACAGGCAATATGCATTGCCCCGCCGCCGAGTGGACCGAGATGATGGGAAAACTCCATGACAGTTAGGATTTGGGGCAGGGAAGGTAGCTGCGCCTCGATCTCGGCAAACTGTTGTTGGCTGATGTGGGCCGTAAATGACCGCTTCATCGCCATGGCATTGTGAAATCTGGGTTCAACGCGTATCTGGATTTCGGTGTAGAGACGGAAGTCCATTCCTTCGCGAATGGAAGCGGCCTCCATAGCGGCCAAGCGCGCGTTCATAACGGCCGCCTCGTCGGGGTATTTCTCCGGATCAGGCTTCGCCTCTGCTATCGGCTTGCATTCGACAAGCAGGTCGCGTCGACCACGCCGTCTAATCCAGGCGTCGGGGTACCAGTCTGAGTGTCCACCAGCGACATCCAGTTGCAGCAAACCGGGTTGCGCCTTGCCGGCAATCATGTCGGTGAACAGGAAGTCAGCAACGACCCAAAAATCGCCCTCGATCGAAGACTCAAATGCTTTAGTTGCAAAGCCAAGGCGAGGAACTGATTTGATCCCGGTGTACTGCGAAGATCCAGCGTGCCGCAGGAAACGAGATTCCGAGCCACGCAGCTCCTCATGCTTACGTTTCTGTCTGTCCAGAATCTGATGTGCAAATGGATATGTTCCACCCTCCATCTGTCTTGGAGGGGCAAATCTTGAACGCGATCGAGATTGGGCCTTTTCCTCGAATTCTCGAGCCTTGCGGTACAGGTTGCGCCCCTGATGCTCCTCAGCCAGACTTTCCATTTCCGCACCAAATCTTCACTCAAATACACGCGCTGCTGCGATGGCCCGAGAAATTAAACGCAAGCGAGTTCTCGCAGTCGGAGCGACAGCTCCTGACCTAACGTGTTCGCGTTTCGGCATTCTTTGGCCCGCGACGACAATTGAAAAGTCCGCGTTTACCCCTTGGGAACGGATGTATCCGCGGACGATCTCGCGGCCGGTGATTTAAGAGCTTGAGAGCACACGCCTTAGGCGCTCCCACGGTCTGACATTTCTAATTTCCCGGTAATCGTCGCCCGCTCTAATCCTTGTTGTGCTAATCAGCCCACGAGAGACGTCCGCCACAAGTATCCCCTGTGCCAACATTGCCAATACCGCCTCGAGCGACTGGGGGAGGGGGAATTGCAAAGCCTGCAGCAAGGTGGACAACGTCGAGCCTTCTGCCGACTTCTGCACTGCTTCCAGGGCCACGTACCGGGTCATTGGGTCGACCACCAAACGCTTCTTCGACCAGATCATGTTGGCGGTCGAATACGCGGGTTCCTTGAGGATGGAACTCCGGCAGATAGTCAATCCTGGCAGTTCCAGGCCAGCAATATCTGGCACCAGGCGCGTCTCCGTCACCAACAGCGCAAAATCTGTTTGAGAGATGGTCACCACGAAGCCGAAATCCACTGAGTAGGCGTGTAGCTCGTCGATCGCCACTGGAAGGGGGGCGATCGCAGTAATCGTGGGGTCGAGAGCAGCCTGAACCAGAACAGCGCGCTGCCATCGACGCGGATAGTGCACGGGGGAGACGCTTTTCCAAGAATGAAACCCTGGATAGCGCTGGACAAGGTTGGAGTCAGTCTGAGCAGCACGCATTTAAGCCACGTGAACGTATGCCTCGGGAGTAACCAGAGGCCGTCTGCATCAGCCTGCACACATTAAGCGTACAGACTTCGAGGCTTGTCAACAGATAGCTAGATAGCTAGATATCTAGATAGCCGAGATGTCTGAAATGCGATTGTTGGGCTGCCTTGCCTTGGGCGGATTTGCTGGGGTTCGGCTGCAATGATGGGTAGAGTGTGATGTCGACTGATAATCCTGAGAAACGACCGCCGCGGAAAGACGGCCGCAAGGCGCTGCTCTCCTATTTGAGCGCCGAGGCGATCGAGCGGCTCAAGATCGAGGCGCTACGCAAAAACACGCCAGCGTACTTGATCCTCGAAAAGCTCATCCTGAACAATCTATAGGCCTGAACGCGCTGTGGTGGAGTCAGAGCAAACGGCAGGGTAGGGCGCCCTAACCGACGAAGCTGCAGCAAGCAGCCGTCTAGTTCCAAGCTGGCGAGATTGAACGCCGCAGCAGCTCCGCGATGTCATGCCGGATCACAGACTTTCGATCCTCGATGGTTTTGCAGGACAACGCCGACAATCGCCGTTGGCGCCGCCTAGTGCTTGGCTGCCGAACAGCACGAGCCTTATGGGCGTGTCCCTCATTTCGGCGGTCTCCAAGGTCAAAGTCGTCACCAGGCAGCCGCGATGGCCAGAGTTGACCTGAAAACCGTCGTGAAGGTCCGTCTACATGATACCCGCCCACAATTTCTCGGGTCGTCACGACGGCGCTGTGCCACGCCGGCAACTGATGCTTCCAGCGCGTCCAAACCCAATTCTTGCGGAGACTGAGCGCTGAGCGCGCTGCGGCGCAAGTGGCCTTCGGCCAAGCGTTTGCAACATGGCACAAGGGCTAGCGCTATGGTCATTCGACTGGACCGAGGGCGATACACCTAAACCTGTCCATCTGCGCCGTTGTAGGCTTTTGGGGTGCGCTGACCCGTTGGTTGTAGGCTTTAGGGGTGAAGGGGCTGCGTTTGGATGTAATCTTTTGGGATAGGTTGTAACCTTATGAGGTCGGGAACATCGGGCGAGGTGCAGGGAGGCAGAAAGCTGCACAAACGTAATTCGCATAATATACATTATGGAACTTTTGTGTGTGAGAAAGCGCGCCAAACCGGGCTTTGAGCCGCAACAATACCAGCTGCCAAAGCACCGTGGATAAGTTTGTGCGCACATCCGAGGTCATCCTCACGATTTTTCCTTGCGCGTGTTGAAATCCGGGCGTCTCGTTCGTCGCGAAGGCATATTCCCTGAGGAGGACCTTCGAATGGAACGGCACTATGGTTGGGTCATTGTCGCAGCCGGCGCAGTGATCACTTGTTTGGCGATGGGCGCGATGTTCGCCCTGCCTGTCTACCTTCAGCCCATCGCGGAAGAAACCGGCTGGACCCGCGCCGGCATTTCCGGCGCCATGACGGTGGGTTTCATCGTCATGGGTATTGCCGGTTTTCTTTGGGGCACGCTGACCGACCGCATCGGCGCGCGGCCGGTGGTTCTGGTCGCGGCCGTCCTGCTTGGGCTTGGTCTCTTTATTGCCAGCCGCGCCAATGATCTTCTGGTGTTCCAGTTTGCCTATGGCGGGCTAGTTGGCGCCTCTGGTGGCGCTTTCTTCGCCCCCTTGATCGCAACCACGCTTGGCTGGTTCGACAAGCATCGGAGCCTGGCGGTCTCGCTCGTCTCGCTCGGCGGCGGTATCGCCCCGATGACGATCACGCCGCTGGCGACAGTATTGATCGCCAACTATGGCTGGCGCAATGCCATGATGATGACGGCTATCGCTGCTGCAGCGCTCATCATTCCGGCGGCTTTCCTGATCCGCCGTGCACCCGCCGTCATGGCAGAAGCACCGTCACCGGGCAGCGATATTGCACCGGCCGAGCCTCAGCCGACCAATATGGGCGCGATCTTCCGCACGCCTCAGTTCTTCATCCTGGCTGGCGTCTTTTTTCTCTGCTGCGCCGCGCATTCAGGTCCGATCTTTCATACGGTCAGCTATGCCATGCTCTGCGGCGCCTCGGCGTTGGCAGCGGCCAGTATCTATAGCGTCGAAGGCTTTGCCGGGCTTTTCGGCCGCGTCATCTTCGGCGTCCTGGCCGACAGGATCGGTGTCAAACGCGTCATCGTCATTGGTCTCGCGATGCAAGCCATTGGAATCTATAGCTATATCTATGTCAGCGAGCTGCCGCACTTCTACATGCTGGCCGTGGTGCTGGGCCTCGTCTATGGCGGTGTGATGCCGCTCTATTCGGTGCTGGCGCGCGATTATTTCGGGCCCAATGTCATGGGCACCGTGCTCGGCGGTATCACGATGACTTCGTCCATCGGCATGGCTTTTGGGCCGGTTGGCGGCGGTTGGCTGTTCGATACTTTCGGTGACTACCACTGGCTCTACGTGGCTTCGGCGGCCGTCGGTCTCGCCGCTGCGGCGCTTGCCCTGGCTTTCCCGCCCAAGACCACAAAGGAAACGCCGGCAGAAGCACTGCCGGCGTAACTGAGGCGATCAGGCGGGGCTGGCGACTGCCGCTCCGCCATCTTCATCATCATCCTTGTTGGCGGCATAGGCCGCAGACAATTCCCGATAGTAGCGGGAATTGAACGCCAGGATGGTGACGAACAGGCCCAAAAACCCGGCCACGGTGAAGACCAGGGCAATCCCGCGCGCCGGGCCGGTACCGAACCAGGAGCCGATAGACTGGGCCCCTGCCCCATCCGTCATGAACGGAATCACCACGAACTGCGTCAGTGGTCCGATCAGGAATGCCGTCAGTGGTGACGCAGCCTGTTCGACCGATTGCGCAAAGCCGAAAACGCGGCCCTGGCGCTCGAGCGGCACCACCTTTTGCAGCGTCGTGTGCTCGGCGGCTTCGGCATAGGGGCCAAGGAGCATCCAGACGAAACACCCGGCCGCCAGCAGCCAGAAGGACGATTGCACGGTGAAGACGCAGCAGACGGCCCAGGTGATGACATTGACCATCATCAGCGTGCGAAGCGGGTTCTTGCCCAGACCCAGCTTCGAAATGACGATGCCACTGAAAATGAACGCCGTCGACAACACGCCGAAGGTCAGGCCCCAGACCTCCACCGACACCAGCGACAGGCCATAGGCATCGAGCAGCGCCATGAAGACGCCGCCGAGGAAATTGTTGAAGGTGGCGAAGAAGATAAGGGCGAAAAGTCCGGGAACGGCGGCAATGACCCGAATGGTTCCGGCCACATCGACGCGTTTTGGCTCGGACGGTACCTCGGGATCATGGGGCGCCCTGCCCTCATCGAGCGGGACGATACTGAGGTGAATGAAAACCAGCACCGTCGCGACGAGCGACATCAGCATCACACCCAGCATGCCAGTATAGGCAACGAGAAAGCCCGAAATCACCGAGGTCGTCAGGAAGCCGATGCCCGAAACCATGCCGACGAGACCATTGGCCTTGTCGCGGTCGTTCTCGGGGATGAGGATGGTCACAAGCGTCGGCAGCGCGATCGAGCGGATATTGCCGGCGATGACGCCCAGCATCACCGTGACGATGAAGAGCCAGAGATATGGGCCGTAGGGGTTCGTGAAGGCGCCCTCGGGCTCGAACAGCACCATTGCGAGGCCGGCCATATAGCACAGCCCGGAAACGACGCTCGACCCAAGCATGGCGAGCTTTTTGGAGTTGTGGTCGACGATCGAGCCGAACCAGATGCCGAAGGCAGCAGTGAAGACAAGAAAGATGCCGGCGATCATGCCGGTGGCGAAAACGGACTGGGTTTCGATGAAAACCCAAAAGGTTACGGCGAACCAGACGGTGAAATTCGTGACATTGGCCACGAGATTGTTCGCCAGAATTTGGTGAAAGGGACGCATTGCTTAGTCCTCTTGGAGATCAGGTCCTTCTGCCGGTTGGGCACTCTCCTCCCTCCCGGCCATGGCGGCAAGTCGAAACGGGCTTAGCGCGCACCTGTGACAGGTTCTGTCAGCGAAGCGCGTGACACGACGAATGGTTCACCGGGATTTCGACACGCCAAAGAAAAAGGGCCCCGGCAATGCCGGAGCCCAGTCGGGAGGAAACTCTTTTGCGTCTTAGCTGAGCGGCGCAAGCAGCGACTTGCCGTCCTTGTCGAAGAGAATGGCCTTGGCCGGTTCGGCCGCAAGCGCCAGGCTTTCGCCAACGCGCAGCGGCTGGTCGCCTTCGAGCACGGCAAGCCAGGCTGCGCCGGACGACAGCTCAAGGTTGACGATGGTCTCGTTCCCCAGCCGTTCGACAAGGCTCACGCGGCCCACAATGGCGCCATTGCTGGCCGGAACGAGGTCATGGGGACGAATGCCGAGTGTCAGTTTGTCGCCGACCTTGACGCCAGCAGGCGTTGCCGGGACACGCAGGCTCGCGACGTCCTTGCTGGAGACGGTGATCGAGTCGCCATCGACGACTTCGACGGTGACCTCGACAAAGTTCATCTTCGGCGAGCCGATGAAGCCGGCGACGAAGAGATTGGTCGGGCGCTGATAGAGCTCGATCGGGCTGCCGACCTGCTGCACGACACCGGCGTCCAGAACCACGATCTTGTCGGCCAGGGTCATGGCTTCGACCTGGTCATGGGTCACGTAGATCATGGTCGCGCCGAGATCGGCATGGAGCTTGGCGATCTCCATGCGCGTATCGACACGGAGGGCCGCGTCGAGGTTCGACAGCGGCTCGTCGAAGAGGAAGACTTCGGGCTTGCGCACGATGGCGCGGCCGATGGCGACGCGCTGGCGTTGTCCGCCCGAGAGCTGGCCCGGCTTGCGATCGAGCAGGTGTTCCATCTTGAGGATGCGCGCAGCTTCGCGGATCTTCTGGTCGCGGACATCCTTAGGCGTTTTGGCGAGCTTCAGGCCAAAGCCGACATTGTCGTAGACCGTCATATGCGGATAGAGCGCATAGGACTGGAACACCATCGCGATGGAGCGATCACGCGGCTCGACGGCGTTGCAGAGCTTGTCGCCGATATAGAGTTCGCCGCCGGTGATGTCTTCCAGACCCGCGATCATGCGCAGCAGGGTCGACTTGCCGCAGCCCGAGGGGCCGACGAAAACGACGAACTCGCCGTCTTCGACGGTCAGGTCCACGCCCTTGATGACCTCGACCTTGCCATAGGTCTTCTGGATATTCTTGAGTTCCAAGCCAGCCATGGGTCAGATCTCCTCGCTGAGAATTTTGGTTGCCATCGCCCTACCCCTTGACCGCGCCGGCCGTCATGCCGGCCACGATCTGCCGGTTGAAGAACATGAAGACGATGAGCGGCGGGATGGTGATGAGCAGGATATTGGTGAAGAGCAGGTTGTAGGCCGTGCTGAACTGGCTCTGGAAATTGTAGAGCGTCAGCTGCACGGTCGCGTTCTGATTGCCCGGCAGGTAGTAGAGCGGGTTGGTGAAGTCGTTGAAGATGCCGACCGACTGCACCACGATATTGGTCACCGTCACCGGCCAGAGCAGCGGCAGGATGATGCGGAAGAACACGTCGAGCGGGCGAGCCCCATCGATCACCGCGGCCTCGTCGAGCTCACGCGGAATGGTGGCGATGAAGGCGCGATAGAGGATGATCGAGAATGGCAGGTTGTAGGCCACCTGGATCAGGATCATGCCGTGCAGCGTGCCGAACAGTTTTAGCCCTTGCAGCAGCCAGATGGTCGGCACCACAGCGGGCGGGATCATCAGGCCGGCGAGGATCAGGAACTCGATCGTACCGTTCCACTTAGTCTTGCGGCGGGCCAGCACGAAGCCAACCATGGCGGCGAGGACGATCAGCAGCGTGACACTGACCACCGTGATCAGCGAGGAGTTGATAAACGCCGTGATCATCATCCAGTTGCGGGTCTTGATCACCTCGTAGAGGTTTTCAAAGAGGTGGAAGCCGTTCGGCCAGGAGAAGTCGCGCAGAGCCGACTGCTGCTTGTCCTTGAAAGCCATCAGGATGATGAACAAGAACGGGATAACAAAGACCACGAAGGTGGCCGCGATGGCGGCAATACCGCCAATGATGGAGGCGCGCGACTTCTTCATTCGTGGCCCTGCTTGCGATTGAGGAACATGGTCAGCGGCACGACGAGCACGGCAATGAGGATAAACAGCACCACGTTGCCTGCGGTCGAGAGGCCATAGAAACCGGCCTGGTACTGCTTGTAGATGACTGAAGCGACGGTATCGGAAGCAAAGCCCGGACCGCCCTTGGTCATCGCCCAGATGAGGTCGAAGGTGCGAAGGCCGCCGATGAAGGACAGCGTGATGACGGTTGCGGTTGCCGGTCGGCTGAGCGGCAGCGTCACATAGAAGAAGTTCTGCAGCTTGGTCGCGCCATCGATGCGGGCGGCTTCGTAATAGTCCTTGGGGATGGCGACGAGACCGGCAATGTAGATGACGGTGGCAAGCCCCACGCCCTTCCAGACGTCGACAAGGGCAACCGAGAACAGCGCCAGCTTGGGATCGACGAGCCAGCCCGGCCCCTGAATACCGATCATCGCCAGGGTCTGGTTGATCATGCCTAGGGTCGGATGCATCAGGACCGTAAAGGTCATGCCGACGCCGATTGTGGACACCAGCACCGGGAAGAAGATCACCGAACGCAGATAGCCGCGTGCCATGATCTGGCTCGTCAGCATCACGGCTAGCATCATCCCGATGACGACCTTCAGGCCCGAGGTGATCACGGCATAGATGACCGTGTTTACGAGGCCCTGGATAAGGAACGGTTCGCGGAAAAACTGCGCGAAATTGTCGAGGCCGATGAACGTGGCATCGAACAGCGTCCAGCGCGTCAGGCTGAAATAGAGCGACGCAAAGGTCGGCGCCAGGAACAGCACGGAATAGACTACCGCAGCCGGCGCATAGAACCAGCCAGGGTAAAGGGACCTACGCTGCATTTTCAGCGCAGGAACAGCTGATGCTGTCATGGGGAACCTCGCAATGCATTGCGGCTCCGGAGGGTTGGGCCCTCCGGAGCCTAAGCAGGGTCAGAGACGATTACCAGCCGGCAAGGCCGAGCTGCTGTGCCTGCTTGCGCACGTCTTCGTCGTAGAGAGCGGCGCCGTCAGCGGCCTGGCGGATGCCCGAACCGACTTCAACGGTGATCTGCTCCAGAGCCGGGCCCTTGATCGGCGACAGGAACTCGAGAGCCGGGCCGTTATGGCCGCCTTCCTGGAAGTAGGGCAGCATGTCGGCCACGGCCGGCGGCACGTCGGCAGGCAGTTCGCAACCGGCGATCATGTAGGGACCGGTGGCGCCCACGGCTTCGTTGCGGATGTCGCAGCCTTCCGGCGAACCGATGAAGCCGACGAAGTCCTTGGCCAGATCCGGAGCAGCCGTGGTCTTGGCGATGTAGATCGAGTCCGGCATCCAGGTGGTCAGGCCGTTGGTTTCGGCATTGTCACCCGGCTGGGCGAAGAAGCCGACGTCCTGCAGATGGTCCGGCACGGTTTCAGCGATAGCGCCGATGCCGAAGGTCAGCATTGGGTAGTGAGCGCCTTCGCCGGTCGCAACCATGCGGATACCATCGGGATAGGTCGCAGCGCCGAAGTCGGCATTGAGGAAGCCAGCTTCATAGACTTCCTGCAGCTTTTCAAAGCCACGGACAGCGGCCGGGGTGGTAGCGAACTTGGCTTCACCGGCAGTGAACTTCTCGGCAAAGTCCGGCACTTCCGTGAGGACGTTGTAGAAGTCGGCCAGGACGAACAGCTGGGAAGTCCAGGTTTCGCCATAGGTCTGGATCACGGCAGTCTTGCCGGCGGCCTTGATCTTTTCGTTGTTGGCCATGAACTCGTCCCAGGTCTTGGGAACTTCGAGGCCAAGCTCTTCATAGATTGGCTTGTTGTAGAAGATGCCGCCGCCCATGGCCGGAGCGAAGGGTGTGCCATAGACTTCGCCACCAGCCGAAACGACCGACTTGAAGCTGTCCTGGATGCCAGCCTGCCACGGTTCATTGGTAACCGGCAGCAGGTTCTGGACCGGGTTGATCGCCTGGAAGAGCGAGCCCGAATTGTAGAAGAACACGTCGGCCATGGCGCCCGTCGCCAGACGGGTCTTGACGATGTTGTCGCCTTCGCCGCCACCGGGGCGCACTTCGATGTCGATGGTGACATCGGGGTTCTTCGCGGTGTAGGCGGCCACCCATGCTTCAGCGACGGCGACCGACTGCGGGCCGTTGTCGATGAGGAATGACAGGTAGCCCGACTGCTGGGCGTTGACGGCATTGGCCGTCATCATCAGGCCGAGCAGGCTGGCGCCGGTCAGGGCGAAAAGTTTGGTCTTGGTCATAGTCTACCTCCCTGGGAGGCCCGCATTTTGCGGGCCCTGGTTAAGTCGAGATACGCGCCTTACGGCGTGTTGGCGTTCACCAGCGACTTCTGGCGCTCCTCGCGCTTCGGTGCTGTGTAGTTGAAGGTCACGACGTGCTTGCCGGCAGAGAGGGCTGTGTCCTGGCCCGCCGTGATGGGCTGGCCATCGAGCTTGGCGTCGCGATAGGTGGAAGCGAGGCGCAGAACGCCTCGGCTTGCCGCCGGCACTTCGATCTCGTAGCGCACGGCTTCACCGGTGATGGTCCACTCCGCGCGGATCTTGCCCGCCGGGCTGTCGTGATCGGCCTTGACCGGGGACAGTTCGGGCAGGATCAGCGGTTCAAAGACCACGGTCTTGAACGCGGGGTCCTTCTCGTCGGGACGGAAGCCGGCAACCCCTTCCAAGAGCCACTGGCAAACAGCGCCATAGGCATAGTGGTTGTAGGAGTTCATCTGCGGGTTGTAGATCGAGCCATCGGCCTGGATCGCATCCCAGCGTTCCCAGATCGTCGTCGCGCCCATCTTCACCTGATAGAGCCAGCCCGGGACTTCTTCCTGCAGGAAGACTGCGCTGGCGAGGCCCCATTCGCCGATCTTGATCAGCGCGGGCAACAGTGCCGGAGTGCCGATGAAGCCGGTGCCGATACGGCCCTCGGCACGAGCGATGGTGTTCTTGAAGTAGCCCTTGGCTGCTTCGTACTTGTCGGCCGGGATCAGGTCGTGAACGATGGCCAGCGCATAGGACGTCTGGTCGTCATAGGCCAGACGGCCGGAGACGGTGATGAACTCGCTCTGGAAGGCGGTCTTCACGTCGGCCGCCATCTTGCCAAGGCGCTGGGCTGTCGCGGCGTCGCCGACGATACCGGCAATGTCGGCAACCTGCTTGGCGGCGATATAGAGGTAGATCGTCGCGGCAGCATCGTCGCCAATAGTCGGCAGCGGCTTGGCGCTCGGGCCCTTGGGCTGCAGCCAGTCGCCGAACGAGAAGCCACGGGCACCCCATTCGCGCGGCGGCGAAACGATAGGGCCGTCGCTGATCGACCAGACGAAGTCGACCCACTTGACCATGTTGGGCAGCACTTCCTTTAGGAAGTCCTTGTCGCCGTAATGGAGATAAACCTGCCACGGCACCTGGTAGATGGCATCGCCCCAGCCGGTCGAGCCGTAAAAGCCCGGATAGTGTTCCGGCTGCATGCGGGTCGGATCGGGGCAAACGTGCGGGACAGCGCCGTCTTCGCGCTGATCGACCATCAGGTCGCGCACCCACTTGTGGAAGAAGCCCTGCACTTCGCCGAGATAGGCGGCGGTGCCGGCAAAAACCTGCGCGTCGCCGGTCCAGCCCAGACGCTCGTCGCGCTGCGGGCAGTCGGTCGGCACTTCGATGAAGTTGCCGCGCTGGCTCCAGAGCGTGTTGAGGAAGAGGCGGTTCACCAGCTGGTTGCCCGAGGTGAAGGTTGCCTTCTGCTCGGTCACCGAACTGATCGGGATCGACTTGATGTCGACGAGCTTGGCGTCGCCTTCAATGGCAACGCGTGCATAGCGGAAGCCCTGGAAGGTGAAGTGCGGACGGTAAGTCTCGGTCCCCTGCCCGTTCAGGACATAGGTGATCGTCGCTTCGGCCGTGCGGTAATTGACGTTGTAGAAATTGCCGTCCTTGTCGAGGACTTCGGCGTGCTCGACGGTCACCTTGGCGCCGGCGGAACCGGAAACCGAGATGGCGACATAGCCACCAACGTTCTGGGCGAAATCGAAAACCGTACGGCCTTCGGCGTCGGTCCAGGTCTTGACCGCGGTCAGCGCGTCAAGCTCACGCACCGGCGTCGTTTCGTGGGCGACGAGGCGGGCGTGGTCGAATTCAATCGCGGCAGTCGCGCCCGAAACGGTCGGTGCGATGCGAGCGTCAAAAGTTTCGCCGAAATAGATGCCCGACTTGCGGATCGGCAGTTCGCCGCTTTCCCAAGAAGCATCGGTCACTAGGATCGGATCAGCGTCCCCTGCCCGACCGCGCAGTTCCACCAGCGCGGCAATCTCGCTGCCCCAGGTGTTGTAGATCGGGAATTTGCCCCACATCAGCTGCGAGCGCAGCCAGCCGTCGCCCAGCCAGATTTCGATGCGGTTCTCACCGGCAACGAGCAGCGAGCCCACGTCATAGGTCTGGTAGCTCAGGCGCGCATCATAGGCCGTCCAGCCCGGCGTCAGCACATCGTTGCCGACGCGCTTGCCATTGATGAAGGCGACGTAGAGGCCGAGGGCCGTGATGTCGAGAATTTCGGCGCCGGAAACGCTGTCGAGATTGAAGGTCTTCGCAACGAAGGTTGCCGGAGTGCCGACACCCTTGTCAGCGAGCGGACGAACCATCTTGGCAGTCCAAGCGCGTGTGGAAGCTCGTGAGCTGGAAGCCAGCTCTGCCGCGGTTTCATTCAGCACGTGGTAGTCTCCTCAGGCCGCTTGGTGCGGCTGTAAACTGTTCTACGTGTAGCGTTCTACATTTTTGCGATCTTCGCAATAGGCTTTTTTTAGAATAGGTGCGAAGACTGAGGCGGAGGACGTGATGACCAAGAAAGCCCCGGCGAGAACGCCGCGCATTACAATCCGGGAAGTTGCGAGCGATGCCGGGGTGTCGGTAGCGGCCGTTTCCAAAGTGCTGCGAGACGCTTACGGCGTCAGCGATGCCCTGCGCGCCAAGGTCCAGGCGTCGATGGACAAGCTCAATTATCGCCCCCTGGCGTCGGCCCGAGGTCTTCGTGGTCGCACCTATACGCTCGGGCTCGTTTTCCCCGACCTGCGCAACCCATTCTTCGCCGACATCTTTGCTGGCGTGAACTCGGCTCTGGAGCGTACCCGATACCAGGCCATGCAAGGGGTTAGCGTCTCGGCCTCATCGCTCGTCGAGGCCATGATCGACCGTCAGATGGATGGCCTCGTCCTCATCGGACCCAACGAGACCAATGAGCGACTGAACGATATCGCCGACCGTGTCCCGCTTGTGGCGATCGGCCACCACGACCTCACCGACGCGCGCTTCGACACGGTCAACAACGACGATCAGCTGGGTGGCCGCCTCGCCGTCCGCCATCTCTGCCAGAATGGCCACAAGAAGATCGCCATGCTCAGCCTCGCGGCGCCGGTTTCGACGGTGATCAATCAGCGCGAGCTCGGGTATCGACTGGAGATGACCGAGCAAGGCCTCGGCGGCTCGATCAACATTGTTCGCGCGCCCCAGGTGCTTCGCGAAGTCCAACTGATCCTCCGCCGCCTTCTCGAAGGCAAGGATCGGCCGGACGCCATTTTCTGCTGGACCGACCTCATGGCCTTCGAAGCCATCAGCGTTGCGGTCGAACTAGGCCTCTCAATCCCCGAAGATGTTGCCATTGTCGGCTACGACAACACCGTCTTTTGCGAATTCTCGCAAAACCGTCTCACCAGCATCGACCAGTCCGGCGAAGTGCTAGGTTTACAAGCAACTCGCCTGCTCATCGAGCGCATTGATGGCCGTTCTCACTCCGAACACTTCGTGGTTACCCCGCGTGTCGTAGCGCGGGCCAGCTCCGCAAAGTCGGGCTAAGGCGCTGCATCCAGCCGAAAACGGGCAAGACCGTTGACACGCAAGGGCTTTGCGCTATGGTCCGCGCCGCAAGGTTTGCCGGATTGCCTGTTTTTTCTCTTGCGTTTTCTCTGCCCGGCGACGGGCCCGCGCAGAAAAACAAGTACCCGACGCTCCATTCGACATTGGGTCTAGGGCCACAGCCCCAAAGCACGGGCCTTGCACATGATTTCCGCGGTGCGCCGTACCGAACATTTCGGTTCGCTCAGCCACCCGGACGACCCACGAGTGGAATCTCTGACGTTGACCGACGATTTTTCTGGCCTTGGCCTTTCGAGCAAAGTTACCGACGCTGTTGCAGCGGCCGGCTACACGCGACCCACTGAAATCCAGTCGCAAGCCATTCCGCACCTTCTGCAGAAGAAGGACCTGATCGGCATCGCTCAGACCGGCACCGGCAAGACTGCATCCTTCGTGCTGCCCATGCTCACCCTGCTTGAGGCCGGCCGCGCCCGTGCCCGCATGCCGCGCACACTCATTCTCGAACCGACGCGCGAACTCGCTGCCCAGGTTTCCGAGAACTTTGAAAAATACGGCAAGAACCATCGTCTCTCGATGGCGCTGATCATCGGCGGCGTGTCCTTCGAGGACCAGAACAAGAAGCTCGATCGCGGCGTTGACGTGCTGATCGCCACGCCTGGCCGTCTCCTTGACCAGTTCGATCGCGGCAAGATCCTGCTCACCGGCGTTGAAATTCTCGTCATCGACGAAGCCGACCGCATGCTCGACATGGGTTTTATCGACGACATCGAAAAAATCTGCTCGCGCCTGCCGCCGCGCCGCCAGACCATGCTGTTCTCGGCAACCATGGATCCGCAGATCGAGCGCCTGACCAAGCGTTTCCTCAAGGATCCTGTACATGTGCAGGTCTCCCGCACGGCGTCCACGGCTGATACGATCGACCAGAAACTGGTGAAAGTTTCGTCGCGACCGGACCAGAAGCGCGCCATGCTGCGCGCCCGCGTCGATGCCGCCGAAGGTCTGACCAACGCGATCATCTTCTGCAACCGCAAGCGCGACGTGGCGACCCTCGCCCGCTCGCTGGAGCGCCACGGCTATAGCGCCGGCGCGCTCCATGGCGACATGGACCAGAAGAGCCGCATGGAAACGCTGGATGCATTCAAGTCCGGCAATCTCACCCTGCTCGTCGCCAGCGACGTCGCTGCCCGCGGCCTCGATATTCCGGCCGTGAGCCATGTGTTCAATTTTGACGTGCCCGTTCACGCCGAAGACTACGTGCACCGCATTGGCCGCACCGGCCGCGCCGGACGTTCGGGCACTGCCTATACTTTCGTTGGCCCGGGCGACGAGAAGCATCTCGATGCCATTCTCAAGTTGATCCAGAAGCCGATCGACTGGCTCGACGTGGCGCCTGTTGCCTCAAGCCAGAATGAAGACGAGGAAGCGCCGGCACGGCCCTCCCGTACCTCTTCGCGGCGGAAGGCCTCGACACGCCCGAGCGAGCCGCAAACTGTTGAGGCTGCCCCACAAAAGGCTCCGGCTCGCAACTCCAGGCGCAAGGCCAAGGACACCCCGGCGCCGGTTTCGGATATCGTGCCTGATTCGCCATTTGGCGACGCTGGACCTATTCCGGCCTTCTTGCTTCGGCCGACACGTACTGCCGAACAGGAATCTGAGTAAAATACTGCCAGTTTATGAAAAATTGTCGGTCGACACAGAGTGTTGCCTGCCGTTATGACTTGTAAATGACTTCAAAGTAAAACTGCATTTGCCGGTGGTCGGCGCAACGGGTCGCGGGGAAGGCTGTGTCGGATCACGAGTTCAAGCGAGCGCTCGGCTATGCCAATTCGGCGCTCGACCTCCTCAAGAAAAGCAGCATCCCGCCCTACCCGCAGTTCTATGAGCTGCTGTACACCTATGCGACTGGCGTCAATCCGACCCTGAACCATCGGATCAACGCCATTTTCGCGTCGGGCGAGTCGCCCTCGGCGAGCCTAGCCGAAACGCTCTACAACGAATTCCTGAAATCCGACGTCAACGACCGTATGTCGACTGTCTCCGAGCGCATGCAGGCGCGCATCGAGGCGGTGCATTCGGCCATCGACCACGCCATGACGACGGCCAATGCCTATTCCGGTTCGCTGCAATCGGCACAAGGCGATCTCGAACGTGAAATCGGACCGGAAGCGTTGAGCGTCCTGGCCGCACGCCTGCTGGCCGAAACGCGCCGCATGCAGGACACCAACCGCATGCTCGAGCAGAAGCTCGAGGCCTCGCGCGATGACATTGCCGCGCTGCAGCGTGACCTCGATGACGTCCGCCGCGAGTCGCTGCTCGATCCGCTGACCAAGATTGCCAACCGCAAGAGCTTTGATGAGGGGCTCCGTTCGGCCATTGCCGAGGCGCGCCAGACAGGCAATCCGCTTTGCCTCATCTTGATGGATATCGACCACTTCAAGAGCTTTAACGACACCTATGGCCACCAGACCGGCGACCAGGTGCTGCGGCTCGTGGCCATGACCATCAAGTCCAATATCAAGGGGCGCGATCTGGCAGCCCGCTATGGCGGCGAAGAGTTTGTCGCCATCCTGCCCAATACCGATCTCAAGGGCGCGACCATCGTCGCCGAGAACGTGCGCCAAGCCATCCATGGCAAGGAATTGCTGAAGCGTTCCACCAATGAGAAGCTCGGCCGCATCACGGCTTCCTTCGGCATCGCGGCTTTCCACCCGGCCGACACGGCCGGCTCGCTCATCGAGCGCGCAGACCGCTGCCTCTATGCGGCAAAGCACGCCGGCCGCAATCGCGTCCTGACCGAAGAAAGCCTCGCCGAAATCAGCGAGACCCGCGGCGGCGTCACCGCCGCCTGATCCGACCGCTCAGGCGGTCGGAACCAGCTCGACGCCAAGCGAAGCCAGCATCTCCCAATAGTCCGGATAGGTCTTGCCGGTGCAGGCCGGATCAAGAATCGTCACGCCGCCAACGCGCAGCGCCGCCAGTGCAAAGCTCATGGCAATGCGGTGATCGTGATAGGTCTCGATGCGCGAGGTGACATTGCGCTGCGATGCTTCGAGCAAAGCCGGATCGGACGCGACCAGGAGATCGTCGCCCTCTTCCTTCGCAAGACCCGGCCGGATGCGGTTCAGTTCATTGGCGACAGCACGAATACGGTCGGTTTCCTTGACGCGCAGATTGGCGATCCCGACGAAGCGCACCGGCTGATTGTTGAATGCCGCGACCACGGCCATGGTCGGCACTGCGTCCTGCATCTGCGAACCGTCGATAACGGCAGGCATATTGGGGAACTGCGCGATAACCGCCTGCGCGGAGGCGTCAGGCTGGGTGAAAGCATCGGCCGCCACCCCAAGGTCGATCTTGCCGCCAGTCAGCGCCTCGATGCCCCAGAGATAGGTTGCTGCGGAAGCGTCAGGCTCGACATGGAAATCTGTCGCGGTATAGCCGGTCGGCTCGACCAGCCAGGTCCCCGGCGAAGTCTCTTCGACCTTAGCACCGAACGCGCGCATGGCGGCCAGAGTCAGGTCGACATAGCCGCGGGCACCAATGTCCTTGCCTGCCAGCGCGACCTCGATCGGCCCATCGCCAAACGGTGCAGCCATCAGGAGCGCTGAAACATACTGGCTGGAGAGCGAAGCATCGATCTCCACCCTGCCCTTCCCGAAGCGGCCGGTGCCGCGAATGGTCACGGGCGGGCAACCCGTCGGTGCTTCCGCATCGATGCCGAGCGAGCGCAGTGCATCCACCAGCGGCTTGATCGGGCGAAGGCGCATATCCTCGTCACCATCGACCACCACAATGCCGTCAATGGTCGCTACCGCGGCTGTAAGGAAGCGCGTTGCCGTTCCTGCATTGCCTAGAAAGAGCGGCGCGTCTGGAGCCGTCAGCTTGCCGCTGCTTGTCACCAAAAAGCTCGTCGCATCAGGTTCTTCGACCGTGACGCCCATCTGGCGCAAGGCCTGCGCCATCAGCACAGTGTCCTTGCTCTTGAGCGCACCCGTAAGCCAGCTGGTACCCTTGGCCAGAGCCGCAAGTAGCAGAGCGCGATTGGTGATGGACTTGCTGCCGGGGGGCGAAACGCGACCCGAAAGCGGACGACCAGGAGGGATGATGGTGTAGGCAGGCGGGAGCGTTTTCGGCATGATGCCGTGGTGTTAGGACAAAGCGTTCCCTGACGCAATCACTGACATAAGGTCAGGCGGTAGCGCGCGCCTCGGCAATTGCTTTCAGGTCCGCAGCCTTGAGCGTAACGCTCTCGCCGCAGCCGCAAGCGCCGGTCTGGTTCGGGTTCTTGAAGGTGAAGCCCGAGCTCATCTTGCTCTGTTCAAAATCCATGACAGTGCCGAGCAGGTACATGGTCGCCTTGGGATCGACCCATACATCGACGCCACGATCAGTGACGTGGTCGTCGCCCTTCAGCGGTTCGCTGACATAGTCCATCGTATAGGCGACACCGGCACAGCCGGCATTCTTGATGCCGACGCGCAGGCCGATGACCGGCTTGTCGGAATCTTCCATGATTTCCTTGATGCGTTCGGCTGCCGCATCGGACAGCGACATGATCTTGAAGGCCATGGGTTGTTCCTAAAAGTTCTTCCAGACGCCGCGGGTCACAAGTTCGACCACAAGACGATCCGGATCTCGGAAATAGAGGCTGCGGCCGCCACTCGGCCAAACAACCTCGCTCTCTAACTCTATATGTAAGCCCTGAAGGAAGGTTTTCCAATCTTCATAGGCTTCCAACTCAATGCCGAAGGCGAAATGCTGTTCCCCGCCACCGTCATGGGGCGGAATGAAACCGCCGCCGAGCGGAATCGGCTTCAGCGTCGCGCCCTGCTTGAAGAGGAGCAGAACCTGCCCTTCCTTCACAACCAGAGGCTGAATGCGCTCGTCGCCGCCCATGGGTTCGAAACCGAAAATCCGGACGTAGAAGTCGCGGCTCCGCTTTACGTCCGTGACGTAGAGCGCGGTTTCGACCAGCCCCTCGAGCGGCGGCCGGTTCATCTCACCACCAGTTGAGCGCAACCTGGGCTTCTTCGCTCATGCGCGAGGCATCCCAGGGCGGATCAAAGACCATGTTGACCTTGACGTCCTGGATGCCTTCGACGCCGCGGGCGGCGTTTTCAACCCAGGCCGGCATTTCGCCGGCAACGGGGCAACCCGGTGCGGTCAGCGTCATGTCGATGGTCAGGTTGCGGTCGTCGTCGAGGTCGACCTTGTAGATCAGTCCAAGCTCATAGATGTCGACGGGGATTTCCGGATCATAGACGGTCTTTAGCGCGCCAATCAGGTCGGAGGTGATGCGCTCCACTTCGCCATCACCCAGGCTCTCGGGCATGGTCGGCTGGATGCGCACATCGATCTGTTCGTCAGCTGCTGGTGTCGTGTCTTCGCTCATCATCTGTCTCTCAGGCGAAAAATTTACGGGCGCGCTCAATGCCGTCCACGAGCGCGTCAACATCGTCCTTGCCGTTATATAGGGCGAGGGATGCCCGGCAGGTAGAGGTGACGCCAAATCGCTTCAGCAGCGGCTGCGCGCAATGGGTGCCGGCACGGACTGCAATGCCGTAGCGGTCGAGAATGGTGGCGACATCGTGGGCATGGGCGCCCGCGATCTCGAAGGAGAAAATGCCGCCCTTGCCCGGCGCCGTGCCGATCAGGCGCAAGGAATTGATACGGCTGAGTTTTTCATGGGCATAGGCAGCTACATCATGCTCGTGCGCAGCGATCTCGTCGCGGCCGAGCGTTTCCATGTAGGTCAGCGCCGCACCAAGCCCGATGGCCTGGACGATCGGCGGGGTGCCGGCCTCAAAGCGATGCGGCGGCTCGTTGTAAGTGACATTGTCGAGGGTGACCGTGTCGATCATTTCGCCGCCGCCCTGATAGGGCTGCATTTCGGCGAGGAGATCATACTTGCCGTAGAGCACGCCAATGCCGGTCGGGCCATACAGCTTGTGGCCGGTCATGATGTAGAAATCAGCGTCGAGATCCCGCACATCGACCTTGGTGTGGACCGCGCCCTGCGAGCCGTCCACCAGCACCGGAATGCCGCGAGCGTGAGCGATTTCAACGATTTGCTTGATCGGCGTGACCGTGCCGAGCACGTTCGACATATGAGTAACGGCAACGATACGTGTCTTGTCCGTCAGCGCCGCCTCGAGGGCGTCGATGTCGAAGCTGCCGTCGTCGCGAACGTCGACCCACTTGATGACGGCGCCCTTGCGCTCGCGATGGAAATGCCACGGCACGATATTGGAGTGGTGCTCCATGATCGTGGTGACGATCTCGTCCCCTGCCCCGATGCGCGGCCCGGCGAAGGACTGCGCGACGAGGTTGATTGCCTCGGTGGCTGAACGGGTGAAGATGATTTCTTCGATCCGGCCAGCGTTGAGGAAGCGCCGCACGCTTTCGCGGCCAGTCTCATAGGCGTCGGTGGCGCGATTGGCGAGCGTGTGCAAGCCACGGTGAACATTGGCATATTCGTGCCGGAAGGCATAATCCATCCGCTCGAGCACCTGCACCGGCTTCTGGGCCGAGGCGCCGCTATCGAGATAGACCAGGCGATGGCCGTGGATCACTTCCGACAGGATCGGAAAGTCGGCACGCACTTTTTCGAGGTCGAGGGTCATTTCCATTTCCAGCAAAGGCAAGGAAATGGTGCGGCACAGAGCGCGTCGCACCCACTATTTTTTTCGTCGGCAAGGCCGGGGATTACTTCCCCAGCAGCCAGCCGTCGACGATGCCCTGCAGGGCTTCGTTCAGCGCTTCATCTTCAATCGGATCAATGAGTTCGGCGATGAAACCGCGCACCAGCATGGTCTCCGCCTCGGCCTTGGGAATACCGCGGCTGAGGAGATAGAATAGGCTGTCCTCGTCGAGCTTGCCGCAGGTCGAGCCATGGCCGCAGACGACGTCGTCGGCATAGATTTCGAGTTCGGGCTTCGAGAGGATTTCAGCATCGTCCGAGAGCATCAGGCCCTGATGCATGAACTTTGCGTCGGTCTTCTGCGCGTCGCGGGCGACGATCAGCTTGCCCTGCACCACGGCCTTCGAGCGGCCGCGGGTGATGGACTTGAACAGCGGCTGCGAGGAAGTGTGCGGCACAGCGTGCAGCGTTTCCATCGTGATATCAGAGTGTTGGCCTTCTGACACCAGGTTGAGGCCCGTCACGTCCGCATGCGCGCCCTCGCCCGCCATGCGGGGGAAGAGGTGGGTGCGCGACAGACCTGCGCCGGCATGGATGACCAGCGTACGGAGCTGTGCGCCGTCGTTGAGGTGATACTCGTTGGTCGCGAAATGCGAGGTGGCGCGGCCACTTAGGTCGATGGTGACGTGGGTCACGACGGCATTCTTGCCCAGCGCGAGGTAGGTCGCGTGGTTGCCGACGTGGGCGGCGTCGGAGCCCGAGAAGGTTTCGAGGATGACGACGGAAGAGTCGTCAGCGACGAAAATCTTGGTCGCGTCGGCCACATGGCCGGCTTCGCCCTCGATGCGATGGTCGATCTGGACGACCTGCTCGATGGCGCCCTTCAGGTCGAGACTAAGCGTCTCTTTTGCTAGCGCATTGCTAACACTGACAATGACGTCATCGCGGTTCGTGAGAACGCCACCGTGGGTCTTGCCCACCTTGATGCCTTCCGGTGCCGTAGCAGCGCCGAGGACGGCGCCATTGACGATCGACAGGGCATAGGCGCCCGGAACGCGCAGAGCGGTCCCAGTGGCCTCATTGGCCGCTTGTGCCAGCGGCGGGATGGCCCGCAGCAGCGTCTTGAGGTCGGTATAGTGATAGGCCTCGACGCGACGGGTCGGAAGACCCGCCACAGTGACGCGTTCGGCGGCCTGATCGGCGCCGGCAGCCTTGAGCTGGGCGATCAGGGATTCCTCGGCGGCGCCGAGGCGGACAGGAAAGGTCTGACGCATGGTTGGTTACGCCGCCTGACCGTCATAGTCGGCATAGCCCTTGGCTTCGAGCTGAAGCGCCAGGTCCTTGTCGCCGCTTTCGACGATCTTGCCATCCGAGAACACGTGCACGACGTCCGGCACGATGTGGTTGAGGAGGCGCTGGTAGTGGGTGATGACCAGCATGGAGCGCTTGCCGTCACGGAGCGCGTTGACGCCCTTGGAAACAACCTGCAGCGCGTCGATGTCGAGACCGGAATCGGTTTCGTCGAGCACAGCCAGCGAGGGCTTGAGGAGCGCCATCTGCATGATCTCGGCGCGCTTCTTTTCGCCGCCGGAGAAACCGACATTGAGAGGACGCTTGAGCATGTCGCTGTCGACGTTGAGCTGGGCGCCGGCTTCCTTGACGGCGCGCATGAATTCCGGCGTCGTTAGTTCGCCTTCGCCGCGAGCCTTGCGCTGGGCGTTGATGGCGGCCTTGAGGAAGGTCATGGTCGCAACGCCCGGGATTTCGATCGGGTACTGGAAGGCGAGGAAGAGGCCCGCTGCGGCGCGTTCGTGCGGTTCCATCTCGAGGATGTTCTCGCCGTTGAGCAGGATTTCGCCCTCGGTAACCTCATAGTCTTCCTTGCCGGCGAGCACATAGCTCAGCGTCGACTTGCCCGAACCATTGCGGCCCATGATGGCATGGACTTCGCCCTGCGGGATGACGAGGTTCACACCCTTGAGGATTTCGCGTTCCTCGATACGGGCGTGCAGGTTGCGGATTTCAAGAACGGGAGTGGTCATTTTCTTCTCTCCAATTGCGGAAGGGATAGCTGGCAGCGCCTCAGGCGCCCGGCTCGCCATCCCAATAATCAAGGTTGTTCTGGCCTTCGCGGCCACAGTGGCGGAGGCGACGATCGGCCGAAGAGCGGCTCGTCACCTGGAATTTGCCCGAGTCAGGGTACTCGCAGACTTCGGTATCGGCATTGTTGGCGATGCCCAGATATTTCAGCGTCACCGATCCGGTATTGAGGATCTGGTGAGCCGTGTCCGGGCCGCCGGTCGGCGCGCCAAGCACGTCGCCAGCCTTGAACGAATAGCGCTCGGTGCCGAAGCGATAGGTCCCCTCGCCTTCCAGCACGATGAAAAGTTCTTCTTCGACGTGATGGTTGTGGAAGGGGCAGCTCGACTTGCCGGGCGGCACTTCGTTGTAGCTGATGCCGAGAGCGCGCAGGCCCAGGAGCTTGCCGAACGAAGTGTCGGCAGACTTGTAAAGCGTGCCCTGCTCCCAGGCGTCGAGCGCCAGGGAGGCAAGAGTAACAACCGGTTTGCGCGTTTCCGTCGTCATCTTAGCCGACTGAGCCTTCGAGGCTGATCGAGATCAGCTTCTGCGTTTCGACCATGAATTCCATCGGCAAGTGCTGGAGCACGTCGCGGACGAAACCATTGACGATCAGCGCCACAGCTTCTTCCTCGTTGAGGCCGCGCTGGAGGCAATAGAACATCTGGTCGTCGGAGATCTTCGAAGTGGTCGCTTCGTGCTCGAAGACGGCGGTGCCGTTGCGGCTCTCGATATAGGGAACCGTGTGGGCGCCGCACTTGTCGCCGATGAGCAGCGAGTCGCACTGGGTGAAGTTGCGGGCGTTCTTGGCCTTGGCATGCGCCGAGACCTGGCCACGATAGGTATTGTCCGAGAAGCCGGCAGCGATACCCTTGGAGATGATGCGGCTGGACGTGTTCTTGCCCAGGTGGATCATCTTGGTGCCGCTATCGACCTGCTGGTAGCCGTTCGAGATGGCGATCGAGTAGAACTCGCCACGCGAACCGTCGCCGCGCAGGATGCAGCTCGGATACTTCCAGGTGATGGCCGAACCGGTTTCGACCTGCGTCCAGGAAATGTGCGAATTGACGCCGCGGCAATCGCCACGCTTGGTGACGAAATTGTAGATGCCGCCCTTGCCGTCCTTGTCGCCCGGATACCAGTTCTGGACGGTGGAGTACTTGATTTCGGCATTGTCGAGGGCGACCAGCTCGACGACGGCAGCGTGAAGCTGGTTTTCGTCGCGCGAGGGTGCGGTGCAGCCTTCGAGGTAGGAGACGTAGCTGTCGTTGTCGGCGATGATCAGCGTGCGCTCGAACTGGCCGGTCTTCTTCTCGTTGATGCGGAAATAGGTCGACAGCTCCATCGGGCAGCGGACGCCCTTGGGGATGTAGACAAAGGACCCATCGGTGAACACGGCCGAATTCAGCGTCGCATAGTAGTTGTCCGAAACCGGAACCACGGTGCCGAGATACTGCTTCACGAGCTCGGGATATTCGCGAACCGCTTCCGAGATCGAGCAGAAGATGATGCCGACCTTGGCCAGCTCTTCGCGGAAGGTGGTGACGACGGAAACCGAGTCGAACACGGCGTCGACGGCCACATTGGCACCAAAGGGCGTGCCGGTCGATTCGCCCGCGCCTTCGACGCCGGCGAGGATCGCCTGTTCCTTCAGCGGAATGCCGAGCTTGGCATAGGTCTTCAGCAGTTCCGGATCGACTTCATCAAGGCTCTTGGGGCCCTTGAAGTTCTTCGGCGCGGAATAGTAGCTGATCGCCTGGAAGTCGATCTTGGGATAGTGCACCTTGGCCCAGTTCGGCTCTTCGAGCGTCTGCCAGCGGCGGAACGCGTCAAGACGCCATTCCAGCATCCACTCCGGCTCATCCTTCTTGGCAGAGATGAAGCGGACGGTGTCCTCGGTGAGGCCAACCGGAGCAACATCGGACTCGATATCGGTCTCGAAGCCGTATTTGTATTTGTCGACGTCGAGCGCCAAAACCTGTTCGACCGTTTCCCGGTCGATTTCTTCCTTTAGCGTCGGAATATCGTAGTCCGCCATCAGGCTCTCCTTTTCGTCCCTCGGCGGTTCAAGGCCGCCGCGAACACTACTTATCTCTGCGGCTAAGCCGCTTTCCCGGTCCGCTTGTGGCGGGCAAGGATCGTTTCAAAACCGGCCAGGAACGCCTCGGCATCTTCTGCCTTGGAATTCCAGCCGAAACTCACGCGCAGCGCGCAATCGGCAAGGTCGCGCTCGACACCCATGGCGAGCAGCACATGGCTGGCGCCAACCTTGCCCGAAGAACAGGCCGAGCCGGCCGAAACCGACAGCCCAGCCAGATCGAGCGCCATCATCGCCGTGGCATTCCGGATGCCCGGTACGGCGAAATTGACCACATTGCCGACGCGCTCGGCACTTTCGCCGAAAATCACGACATCTGGGGCCATGGCCCGAAGCCCGTCTTCCACGCGCTTGGTCAGCGCAGCGGCGGCTTCCATATTCATACGCTCGGCTGCAGCCGCAGCGCCGAAGGCACTGATCAGCGCTGCCGATTCCGTACCGCCACGACGCCCCTGCTCCTGACCGCCGCCGGGAATGAGCCGCACCGTATCGGCATGGCCCTTAACCAGCAGCGCGCCGATACCGGCCGGCGCACCGATCTTGTGGCCGCTGATAGCCACCATATCGGCAGCCGAAGCGGCAAAATCCAGATCGAGCTTGCCCAGAGCCTGCACTGCATCAATGACCAGGGTATGGCGCGTTGGGCCGACGAGAACGGAAATCGGCCCAATGGGCTGGACGACGCCGGTCTCGTTGTTCACCCAATGAACGGCGACGAGCAGCGTGATGTTCTCTTCATCCGCGCGCAGCAAAGCAGCGCGAAGTTGATCCAGATCAACACGGCCATCGGCAGAAACAGGGATTGTCCACACAGGCAGGCCCGTGGCGTCGGCCGCCTTGGCGACCGCAGCATGCTCCCCCGCACTGATCGCCACGGCGCCTGCTGCAAAAGTGCGTGCACCGCCAACGATAGCCTGGGTCAGGGCTTCAGTCGCCGAACCGGTAAAGACGACCTGCCGTGTCTCTGCGCCGGCAAGGCGCGCGACTTGGCTGCGGCCTGTCTCGATAAGATCGCGCAGCTTGCGGCCATGGGTGTGAACAGAGGACGGATTGCCCGTCAAATCGAGCGCAGCATAGAGCGCCGCGCGCGCTTCTGGACGAAGCGGCGCGGTGGCATTGTGATCGAGATAGGTGCTCTCTTTCGCCATCTGCCTTCTTTGGGGCTGCGTGCCCGACATACCTTCCATGCTGGGATCGGGACGCCTGAGCATCCCGCAAACCAAACACTTCTTGAAATTTGCCGCCCAACTTCATTACAAGGGGCGCTCAACAAGGCCGCTTGCGGCCTAAAACCGAATTTCGAACCATTCTAAACTGGTTTTTTCGACCCATGTTTTAGGGAGGCTCCCGCGCTTAGTCAAGCCGCGCGGAGAGCAATCCTGAATAGTCGGATCAACTTAGTGACAGAGCCGAAAAAGGCCGGAAAAGACACCATGCCTGAAGTTATCTTCAATGGCCCCGAGGGCCGCCTCGAAGGCCGTTACCAGCCGGGCAAGGAACCGAACGCGCCGATCGCCATCGTGCTGCATCCGCACCCGCAGTTCGGCGGGACGATGAACAATCAGATCGTCTACAACCTCTTCTATATGTTCGCCGAGCGCGGCTTCTCCGTGCTGCGCTTTAATTCGCGCGGCGTGGGCCGCTCGCAGGGCGTGTTCGACCACGGCATCGGCGAGCTCTCGGACGCCGCCGCGGCGCTCGACTGGCTGCAGATCATCAACCGCGAATCCCGCGGCTGCTGGATTGCCGGCTTCTCGTTCGGCGCCTGGATCGGCATGCAGTTGCTCATGCGCCGTCCGGAAGTCGAAGGTTTTATCTCGGTGTCGCCACCGGAAAACCTCTATGACTTTTCGTTCCTGGCCCCCTGCCCGTCTTCGGGCCTGATCATCCATGGCGACAAGGACCGCGTGGCGCCGCCCACGTCCGTCCAGAAGCTGGTGGACAAGCTCAAGACCCAGAAGGGCATCACCATCGATCAGCAGATCGTCGAGGGTGCCAACCACTTCTATGAAGGCAAGATCGACGAACTGACGACCCGGTGTGCCGAATATCTCGACCGTCGCCGTCAGGAGATCGCGGACGGCGGCGGGCGCTAATTCGAGCGCACATTTGAGGCGATCGTCCTCACCCACGGAGTTGCTTCTTTCACCACGTCATTCCCGCGAAAGCGGGAATCTCGATCACCTAGACGGAGATCCCCGCTTTCGCGGGGATGACGCGGTGGATGGAAGTTGGGCTCCGGCTTAATTCCAGATGCAGATCGCACCAAAATGACCAAGTACAAATCCGACTTCCTGCGCGTCCTCGATGAGCGCGGCTTCATCCACCAGATTTCCGATCCCGAGGGCCTCGATACGCTCGCGGCGACCTCCAAGATCACCGGCTATGTCGGCTATGACGCGACGGCGACGTCGATCCATATCGGCAATCTGATCACCGTCACCATGCTCTACTGGTTGCAGGAAACCGGGCACCAGGCGATCAGCCTGATGGGCGGCGGCACTTCCATGGTCGGCGACCCCTCGTTCCGCGACGACCAGCGCAAGCTGCTCACGGTCGAGCAGATCGAAACCAATATCGCGAGCATCAAGCGCGTCTACGGCAATATCCTCAACTATGAAGGCTCCAACCCGGCCATCATGGTGAACAATGCCGACTGGCTGCTGAAGCTGAACTACATCGAATTCCTGCGTGATGTCGGCCGCCATTTCTCGGTCAACCGCATGCTGAGCTTCGATTCGGTAAAGCTGCGCCTCGATCGCGAGCAATCGCTGAGCTTCCTCGAATTCAACTACATGATCATGCAGGGCTACGACTTCACCGAGCTGAACCGGCGCTATGGCACCGTGTTGCAGATGGGTGGTTCGGACCAGTGGGGCAACATCATCAATGGTGTCGACCTCTCCCATCGCATGGGCGGGCCGCAGCTTTATGCGCTGACGACCCCACTGCTGACCAAGTCGTCGGGCGAAAAGATGGGCAAGTCGGCCTCCGGGGCTGTCTGGCTCAATGGCGATCTCTTCTCGCCCTATGATTTCTGGCAGTACTTTAGGAACACCGAAGACGCCGACGTGGTGAAATTCCTCAAGATTTTCACCCGCCTACCGATTTCGGAGATCGAACGCATCGGTGTGCTCGGCGGCAATGAGATCAATGAAGCCAAGAAGATTCTCGCCACCGAAGTGACCGCCATTGTGCACGGCCGCGATGCTGCCATTCAGTCGGCAGCGACGGCTTTGGCGACGTTCGAATCCGGCGCCATCGACCTGTCGCTGCCGACGGCAGAAGTGACGCATGCCGAACTCAACTCCGGCATCGGCATTCTCAACGCGTTGGTGACGGCTGGTCTTGCCGCCTCCAACGGCGAAGCCCGCCGCCACATCGCCTCGGGCGCCGTGAAGGTCAACGATGCTTCAGTTGATGACGACAAGCTGAGCCTTGGCGAAAACGCACTGTTGCCTGAAGGGGTCATCAAGCTTTCCGTCGGCAAGAAACGTCACGCGCTGATTAAGCCGATCTAAGCTCACCAAGATCGAGAAGAACGAAAGGCGTCGCACTCCGGTGCGGCGCCTTTTTCATTCCGGCGGTAATTCCCGTGCGCGGAACTCGAACAGTTCGCGGAATGCACCAGGCACAAGCAGCGACAGCGGGTTGATCTGGAACTGCGGATTATCCAGCGGCCCACGCACCGCAAAGGTGACCCCGACCAGCCCCTCGCCATCGCGACCGCCGAGCAGTGGCCCGAGCAGCGGGATTTGCTGGAAGGCGTTGTTGAGGCCAAAGAGCGGCACATAGGTGCCGGTCAGGTCATAGGTGCGGTTGTTGGTATAGATGTACCCGCGCATGGTGCCGCCCACCGTATCGCCGGAGAGAACGCCGCGGGTCACCTCCACGCGATCGCTGCGGCGGATGAAGTCGGCCTCGGCAGCATCGAAATCGAGCCGGTTGCTGCGAGCGATGGCGGCGCGGGAATCCGAGTGATTGCCGAGAATCTGCGCGACATTGGCTTCATCGACGATGGCAAAATTGCGCATCAGCAATCGCCCGCCCTCGGCATCGGCATTGCGATCGGTGGTCAGCACCAGGCTGCCGCTGCCACCGGCAAGCTGGGAATAGACACCGACGAAACGGAGCAGCGTTCCGGCATCGTTGAACGCGACCGAGAGCGTGCGACCGTTGGGTGCCGGATTGGTCGTGACGGACAGGCCATTGCCCTCGCCAAATTGCGCCGAGACCGTCGCGCTTCTGAGGTCGGACCCGCGTAGGGCGAGGTTCAGATCGACGTTGAATGCCGTGGTTGCATAAAAGCCGATGGCGCGATCGAGTTGCACGTCGAGATTGATCGCCTGGTTGATCTGCGTGGTCTGCACCCCGCCGCTGCCTTCACCCAGACTGAAGAAGCGGCTGAGCAAGGGTTTCAGATCAAGCTGCGCCCCGCGGATTTGCACGTCAAAGCCGTTGCCATTGGGTTTGAGGCTCAGTTGCGCGCTGTCGCCGGAACTGAGGGCGACCTTGTCGAACTCGGCCAGCACGAGGCCGTCGGTCGCGTGATAGTCTATCTTGCCTGAGAGTTGCACCGCGCCGAAGCCGAGGCTGATATCGGTGAGATGCGTCACCTCGCCGTCCATTTTCACGGTGGCGGTCAGACTGCCCGGCGAGCCCGCCGCTTTGCTGATGCCCAGATCCTTGATCGTGAGCCCCGCATCGAGGAGGTCGACGGACATCTTCATCGTCCCGTCCGCGGCCGGCTCGGCCACAAAACGCACCTTGCCCGACAGGAACTGCGAGGCATCGAAGCCGAGCTTGGCGAGATCGGCTACCGCAACGGTTGAGCCGAGCTGGAAAACCGGCGCGGTCGTCGGCGTGCCTGTGACCGCGAGGTCTGCCGCCATGCCGTCGATTTCGGCAGTGCCGCCGAGCTGGTAGCTGTCCTGCGTTGCCGAAAAGGTCAGCTGGCCGTTGCCGATCGTGCGGTCCTGGATTGGCGCGCTGCTGGCGAAATCGGTGACGGTGCCGTTCGCCGCGTAGTCGATATCCATCTCCTTGCCCGTCTCCTCCGCGGGCAGGCCGATGGTGGCGACGAGGCCAAGGTCGATATTGCCGGTGATGGCGGTCAGGTCGACGGGCAGCTCGATCTGGTCCAGCGCTTCGGGTTGAAGTTGCTCGGCCAGCGACAGCAAGGCCGGGATCGGCGCGCCAAGGCTGCCCGAGACTTCGAAAATGCTCTCTTCGGGGTTGGAGGTTTCGAAGATCATGGCCGGACGCCGGACGGCGATAGTGCCTTCGTCGGTGTCGATATTGCCGCCATCGGCAGAGATCGTCGTCTTGGTGCCGGTGACCTGCAAGCGCGTCAAGCCATCGAGAGCAATCGGGTCCATCGCCTCGGTCGCGCGGATAACGACATCGTCGCCGACGATGTTGATGTCCATGGCGTCCTTCGGCATGGCCTTGGCGGTGCCGTCGATCGACAGCGTGCCGACGGGAAAATCGAACTCCAGCCGCCCTTCGACCACGTGGCCGCCGGTCACATTGGCTACAAACCAGTCGCGGCTGTCCCCGCCCATGAAATAGGGCCATATGCGCTTCACGTCGTCGGCCGTAACACCTTTGCCGGCCACGGTCATGTCGACGCCAAAGCCGGTCTGCAGCATATCCATGCGCCCGGTCGTCTCGATGACGGCGTCGCCCTTCTTGGCGACGAACCGGTCGATGCCGACCGCCCCATAGAGCGGCGCGGACCAGCCGGAAAAATCCATCGTGTCGAACGGCTGCTCAGGCGCGGCCATGTCATTGGGGTGCAGCGCCACATCGGTGGCGCGGATCGAAATGCCGATGGTCGGGCCATAGGTCTCGTCGAGGCCCATGGCGAAAATGCCGGAAAGACGCGCTTTGCTCTGGCCGATCTGGATGGCGGAATCGGCAAGCCGGAATTGCCCGAGCTCAGGTTTCCAGGCGATCTCCATGATCGAACTGGCGACCGGGAAATAATCCTTGCCGATGCGCAGGTCGATACCGGTCAGGTCGATACGGAATATGCCATCGACCAGCTTACCCCCGGCCGGCTCAAAACCGATGTCGATAGAGAGTGCGCCCGTGCCGCGCATCGCGGCCATGCTGGTCGCATCGTCGATGAAAGGCAGCATGGCGGCAAAGTCGATATTGATGGCATCGACCTTGAGCCGCGAGGTGCCGTCTTCCTCGACCACGCGGTCGATGGTGCCGGTTACCGTGCGTCCGCCGATCCTCGCCGAGAATTCACCCGTCGTTTGCCGCCCATCGGCCGAGGGGCCAACTTCAAGCTCGACATCATCAAACCTTCGATAAAGGCCGTAGACGGAATCGGTCATGTCTATGGTGGCATCGCGGACGACGAGCTTGGAAAAGCGCCCCTGCTCCGTCATTTCGACGAAATCGTCGATCGCCACTTCCATGGCTTCGAGATTGTAGACCAGCCAGTCATTGTCCGAGCGCAGCTTGGTGCCGTCGGTACCCAGGTTCAGCCCCTCGGCGCCGATACCGACCGGCGAATAGGCCTGTTCACCCTCCAGCACGCGCAGCGTCGGCACGCCGCCTTCGGGGTCTTCGACAATTTCCATGCGCGCCAGGCGCGGGCCATGCAGATCCTGAACGAGCTGCAGGTGCGGTCCCACCACGGTGATCGAGGCGCCAGGCTGGCCCATCAGCGCCCGCAGCGGTGAAAAGCCGACCTCCAGCGCCTCCATGGCAATCCGCGAACCGGAAAGCGTGTCGGTTAGCACAACAGGCGAAAACTGTACGACCGGCCAGAAGCCATTCTCTACGGCAATGGCCAGATCGCCCATTTCGAGTTTCGATGTGGGCGGCAGCATGGATTGCACGAAGCCGCGCGTCGCATCGCCTGAAAACGGCAGGCGGATCGGGGTGATGAGGAGAACGAGATAGAGAACCAGCAGAATGGCTGCCGGAACGCCAAACACCCAGCCGAGAATTCGCCGTTTCCGGCGTCGTGGCGCAACAGGCGGCGGTGATGGCGCGGGCTGATCTGCCGAAATTGTCACTCGCTCACGTCTATCCAGATCAAGGTCACCCGAAGGTGTATTGAGATTCAAATGACGACGGCCAGCAATCGCAGTTAATTGGCTCGCCCCGAAATGTACCTCAACACATCTTAAGCAGTGCTAATTCGTCACAGAATCATTCGCCCGCGTGGCTGCAATGCCCAATGATACCGGCTGGATTGTGGCGCTGACACCCTCTAATGCTTTGCTTCCAAAGGCGAGTCGATCATGACGCATTTGAAACCGGGCGACCCTGCCCCAGACTTCACCCTGCCCCGTGACGACGGCAGCAGCTTCACCCTATCCGCCCAGCGCGGCAAGCGGGTGGTGATCTACTTCTATCCGGAAGACGATTCCGGTGGCTGCACCGACGAAAACATCGAGTTTTCGGACCTTTCGCCTGAATTTGCCGCGCATGGCGCCGTGCTGGTCGGCATTTCGCCCGACGAGATACCGAGCCATCAGAAATTCCGCGCCAAATATGGGCTAAAGGTCCCGCTGGCCGCCGACCCCGACCATCTCGCCATCGAGGGCTTTGGGCTCTGGCAGCTCAAGAAGCTCTATGGCCGCGAATTCATGGGGCTGATCCGCACCAGCTTTATCATCGGCGTCGATGGCAAGGTTGAGCGCGTCATCAGGGCCACACGCATCAAGGGCCACGCTGCCAAGATGCTTGCCGCACTTGAGGAACTCGACCCGGCTAAGTGAAGCCACTGACGACTTTCGGATTTTCTTAACCACGCTCGCTCATAGTCTGCTTACCATAAGTGTTCGCAGCGTGAGGAAAGCAAGGTGGTCACCAAGGCCGGGTTCGCAGACCGCAAGCGCCAGGGCAAGCCGCCGATGCGGGGTATTCATCCCGGCATTTTCTACGGCATGTTCGCCCTGCTCTTTGCCGGCAATGTCTTTGCAGGCACCGCCCTCTACCTCTCACCCGATATTGCCCGCCTTCTCAATGGCCGCACCGAAGAAGTGATCGGCGCCTATGAGGACCGGATCGCGCAGATGCGCGTCGAGATCGACCGCCTGCACTCGCGCAGTTTTGCCCAGACCGGCGACATCAACCTGCAATTGCAGGAACTGTCCCAGCAGCAGGAAATGCTGCTTGAGCAGCATCAGCTCGTAAAGGTCCTGGTCGAAAAGGCTGATTCTCTTGGCATTGCCGCCGCCGACCTGCCTCTAGGTGATGTCACCAGCACTGCGTCCCTGGCCAGCATGACAAGCAATCCCGATGTCGACGCCACGGCCATCAGCCTTGAGCGCATGATGGGTGAAACGCAAATGGCGATGCACGGTATCGCCGCCGTCGCCTCCACGCGCGCCGACGAAATCGCAACGGAAATGCGCCAGCTGGGCATTCCCTTCGCCCTGCCCGAGACAGACGCCAACGCCGTGGGTGGCCCCTTGCTGCCGGCGACGGATGAACTCAACGGCACGCCCATGCTCGACGACGCCAATGCTGTCATGTCGGCCCTGCTGCGCTACAAGGCGGCGCGCGAAAGCCTCGACACTGCGCCGGTTCACATGCCGATCACAGGCAATTTCCGGCAGAGCTCCAATTTCGGCAATCGCAAGGACCCGTTCACGGGGTCTCGTGCCTTCCACTCAGGCATGGATTTTGCTGCGCCGAGCGGCACGACGGTGATGAGCGCTGCGGCCGGCGTCGTGACCTATGTGGGCACAAAGTCGGGCTATGGCATGGTGGTGGAAGTGACGCACGACAATGGTCTCGTCACCCGCTACGCGCATTTGAGCGGCTATCTGGCCCGCGAAGGTCAGGCGGTGAACACAGGCACGCCGATCGCCAAGGTGGGGTCAACCGGCCGCTCGACTGGGCCGCATCTGCACTTTGAAATCCGCAAGTCAGACGAGGCGATCAATCCCAAGGCGTTTTTGGACGCGGGGAAGCGGCTGGGTGCGGTGATCAGGTAACTTCGCCGTTCGAGTTTGCCGCTCCACCCCCACCCTGCCTCCCCCATCAAGGGGGAGGTGAAGGGATTGAGTGTCTGGCAAGATAGTGCCCCAAACTCGATATGACACCTCCCCCTTGATGGGGGAGGCCGGGAGGGGGTGTTGGCGAGCGCCGTGCTGGCTTAGTCTGCCGCGACGTCCGTAGCCACGCCGACGCGCTGGGCCAATGCGGCTTCCATGAACTCGTCGAGATCGCCATCGAGCACGACAGAAGGCTGGCCGCTTTCGACGCCGGTCCGCAGATCCTTCACCATCTGATATGGCTGCAGGACATAGGAACGGATCTGGTGGCCCCAGCCGATATCGGTCTTGTTGGCCGCCTGGGCGTTCGCCGCTTCTTCGCGCTTCTGCAATTCCATCTCGTAGAGGCGGGATTTCAGCATGGCCATGGCCGTCGCGCGGTTCTTGTGCTGGCTGCGTTCCTGTTGGCACGCCACGATGATGCCCGAGGGCACGTGGGTGATGCGGATGGCCGAGTCCGTGGTGTTCACGTGCTGGCCGCCAGCGCCCGAGGCGCGATAGGTATCGACCTTGAGGTCGGCTTCGCGGATTTCGATCTCGATGGAATCATCGACCACCGGATAGACCCAGCAGCTCGAAAAGCTGGTGTGGCGACGCGCGGCCGAGTCATAGGGGCTGATGCGGACGAGGCGATGCACGCCGCTTTCGGTCTTGAGCCAGCCATAGGCATTGTGGCCCTTGATCTGGATGGTCGCGGACTTGATGCCGGCTTCTTCGCCGTCGTGCATTTCCAGCACGTCGACCTTGAACTTACGACGCTCGGCCCAGCGGGTGTACATGCGCAAAAGCATGTTGGCCCAATCCTGGCTCTCGGTGCCACCGGCGCCGGAATGGATTTCGACATAGCAGTCGTTGGAATCGACTTCGCCGGAGAGCAGCGTTTCGATCTGCTGGCGGCGGGCAGCCTGCTTGAGTTCAAGCAGTGCGTTTTCCGCATCGCGCACGATATCGGCATCGCCCTCGGCTTCGCCAAGTTCGATCAGTTCGATATTGTCGGAAATGCCGGATTCAAACTCGCGCACGGCTTTGACCGCAACGTCGAGTTCGTCGCGCTCGCGCATGGTGACGCGGGCCTTTTCCGGATCGTTCCAGAATTCGGGAGATTCAGTTTGCGCCGTTAGCGCATCGAGACGGAGTTGTGCAGTATCCCAGTCAAAGATGCCTCCTCAGCAGGGTCAAAACCTGCTCGATTTCGGCAACGGCCTTTTCAATTTCCGCGCGCATTAAAGTTCCTTTCGAAAGTGCGCCCCGTTTAGCGGAGCGACGCCCGGGGATCAACCTTTGCGTCAGCGGCGGCCGAGCTTGGCGAAACGCCGAATGGCTGCCTCACGCTTCAGCCGCGAGATTTTCGTGAGAAAGAACACGCCATTGACCTGGTCGATCTCGTGCTGGGCGACACGTGCCGGAAAGCCCGAAAGGGCGAGTTCCTGCCCCTGCCCCGCCGCATCGTCGAAGGCGATCACTGCTGAGTGGGCGCGCAGCACATCGACCTCGATGCCTGGCATGGAGACGGAGCCTTCCGGGCCAGTTTCCTGCGGTCCGTCGGTGGAAACCACGCGCGGATTGTAGAGCAGCCGGTAGTCGCGCGTTGAGGGATCGCCAAGGCTCACCACAGCGACCGGCGCTACGACGCCGATGTGAACGGCGGCAAGGCCATAGGCCCTCGCCTCCTCCGCCGCAGCCAATAGGCGTCGGCCGATATCGAGCAGACCGGCGTCCACATGCCGGGCGGAAGCCGTCTCGTTGAGCCTGGTATCAGGATAGAAAATGAAGGGGTTTGTCTCAGTCAAATCAGCATCCTCGGGGCGGCCATCTTGCATGTTATGGCCTTGGCTGGTAGGTCCAATTCCGGCTGGTCTCGTAGCTCAGCAGGATAGAGCACCGGATTCCTAATCCGGGGGTCATGGGTTCGAATCCCGTCGAGATCACCAGTTCTGCCGGCCCCTATTGGGCCCGCGATTCTCCCGCGCACTGCCAGTTTTACAGCGATCTCAAGCGCTTGCGCATGCGTAACAGGGCATTAACCAAAACCCATCACGCTCGCTTCTGGTTACGCTTGAAGTGGAGAGCACCATGCAGGACGAAATCCAGCGCCGCGCCTATCATCTCTGGGAGGCCGATGGTTGTCCCGAAGGCCAGGACCAGAACTACTGGTTCAAGGCCGTGGCGGAAATTGCCGCCGACGCAGCCAAGACCATCAAGCCGGCGCGCAAACGCGCAGCACCGCGCGCCAAGAAGATCGCAGCTTGAACGCCGTCAGGTTGTCCGGACGGAAATAGCCGCAGGAGTGGTCAACCGCCGCTCCTGCATTGCCTGGCTACCAGATACGTGGCCAGTAGACGTCATCGGCATAGTCGGCGGGGATCGGCGAAAGCCGGCCAATCGCCTGGGCGGCATACTCGATCTGCATGGCAAGGTGGCGAATATTGTCGGGCACCGGTGTTCCGGTGACGAATTCGCGAACACGCCATTCCTCGATCTTGAGCGACTTGAGACGGCGGCGAGCTTCCCGCTGCACATCTTCGATGTCCGCGGAAGGCCGCGACATGACCCTTTCGGGCACCGCTTCCGTCCACTCCCGTGACCCATTGATGACTGCGAACCGCACGATACGCCTGCCTTCCCGCTCCCCAAACGCCGGGAGCATGGTTCAATATGTCATCATTCCGTTACATAAGCGGTAACGACCAGTACTTGAGCGGTATGGCTGCCATGCTAGTTTGAAGCATGACCATTCTGTACCTCATGGCTGCAAAAGCCGAATTCGGCCCTCATCTGGCCGCCCGTATCCAACCCGTCATGATCGGCATCGGCCCGGTCGAGGCTGCGATTTCAACTACCAGAGCGCTCATGGAACGGCGCGACAGCCTGCCAAAGCTAGTCGTCTGCCTCGGCTCAGGCGGATCCAACCGGCTGGAACAACTTGGGGTCTATCAGGCCATCTCCGTGTCCTATCGCGACATGGATGCCTCGGCCCTGGGTTTTCCGCGTGGCGTGACGCCCCTCACGGACTTGCCGCCGACCCTTGATCTGGTGCCAGCAATCGCCGGCCTCGTGCCCGCCACGCTTTCGACAGGCGGCAATGTGGTGACGGGCGCGGCCTATGACGCCGTGGCGGAAGACATGGTCGATATGGAGACGTTTGCCGTCAAGCGCGCCTGCCAGGCTTTTGGCGTGCCGTTGCTTGGCCTGCGCGGCATTTCCGACGGCGCGGAAACGGTCAGCCGCATCGAGGACTGGACGCAATATCTGCACATCGTCGACGAGCGGCTTGCCGAGGCCGTCGACCTCGTCGAATCCGCCTATACCGCGGGAGAAATCGACCTCAGGCCTTAGGCGTATTCTTGCGGTCCCTGCGCTTGCGCTGCCAGGTGGTCCAGTAGCGGCTGCCGCGCAGGATCGCCAGGTTCACCGGGCTCTGCAGGAAAATCAGGTCAACCGCCAGCAGCAGCAGGCCGAGCGGCAACATCCAGATGCCCAGGACCGGCAAAAAGCTGAAAATGCCGCCGAGCACCAGCAGGATGCCCAGCGGAATGCGCACCCAGCGGGCTTCCGGGCGGCGTAGGCGCGCCAGCCAATTGCCCGCCATGCTTGGAATCTTGCGCTCGAGCTTGTCGAACAGTCGATTGAGGCGTTGTGCGTGCTTGCTCATGTCGAAACCATCCGGCTCCCTAGCGTTCGGCCCGTTGTCGCGGGGTCGAAGTCATTGATTGTGTACGGAACTTGTGTCCGGCGAATGGCGTTGCGCCCGTAACCAGGGAGTAAACCATGCATCTTGAAGATTTGTTCACGACCCGCCGCCGCCGTCACGATCCGCTCGACGTCCTCGCCGACCAGATCAACGAACTGCGCCGCCAGACGAGACATATCAGCCGCACCCTGTCGCACAATGCCGGCGATGTCGCAGGCGATCTCGGTGACACGCTCTCGGGCTGGAGCCACGACGCGGCCCGTCAGGGCGCCTGGCTTGCGGGCGTTGCCAGCCGCAAGGCGGTTCAGGGCGCCCGCGCCGTTCAGCGCGATCCCGTGCCCATCATCGCGGTGCTCGGAACGGCTGTTTTGCTGGCCAGTCTCATCGCTCGTAGGCGCTAGCAATCTCTTAACCTTCCTTCTGAGGTTTTCTTTAAGGCTGTCGGCGCATTTTCGGACCAAGCCGCAACTCGGCAACACTCCGGAGATGCACCGTGGCTCAACTTGCCCGCCTCGCCCTCAAAATCTCGGCTCTCGCCGTTGTCGCCACCAGCCTTGCCGGCTGCAGTTTCCTTGGCATCAATTTCGGCATGGCGCAGCTGAGCGACAAGGAATGCCTGATGCGGGCCATGTATTTCGAATCCAACCGCTCCAGCTCCGATGGCATGCTCGCCGTTGGCACTGTGGTGATGAACCGCCTTTCCGACTCCCGCTATCCCAAGTCTGTCTGCGGCGTCGTCGGCCAGAAAAACCAGTTCGCTCAGGGCGTACTCACCAAGCCGATGACCGATAGCGGTGCCGTCCTGGCTTCGCAGGTGGCCGATCAGGTCCTGCGCGGCGCCCGCCATCCGGGTGTCCAGAATGCCCAGCATTTCCATACGGCAGGCCTGCGCTTCCCCTACGACAACATGTTCTATGTGCTCGAAGCCGGCGGCAACGAATTTTACGAGAAGCGAACCCGCTAGAAGTCACCGCCAATATCGAAGTCGCTACCACCCCAGTCACCGCCACCATCGTCGAGGCCGGGATCTTCTGGTGCCGGCTCGGGCGGTACTTCGGGCTCGGCTGCATTGGCGTCGCCCGTGAACAGGCCCGCAAGAACGCTGCCGAGCAGTAGCCCGCCGGTTACCCCAAGCGCCGTCTGCGCGGCTCCGGCAAGGAAGCCACCGCCACCGGTCGACCGGCGCCGGTCGTACTGCTCTCCGTCTTCAGCACTCTGGCCCCACGGACCGCGCTGGGCTGCGCGCGTAGGCGCCGGGCGGTCATTGCCAAAGATGCCGCCCAGAAATCCGCCCTGGTTCTGTCGCGCTTCTGCAGCCTCGATGCGCTGCTGTGCTTCGCGCAAAGCCGCTTCCTGCACGATAACGGTCTGAGCCATGTAGTAGGCCGCAGCCGGGTTTTCGGAGAGACGCTGGCGAATGAGGCGTTCAGCGTCCGCGTCGCGCGGAGCGCTGTTGCGCTCGACATTGTGCAGCCGCTCGAACAGATCATCGATGGCGCGTTCGTCTTCGGGTCTGATCATGATGGTCTCCCTCGTCTGCGATTGGACATGGGAAGACTTTCGCCGCGATGCAATGGCGCAAGGCCATGGTCACACGGATTTCACTGCGGCTCGGGTTCGTCCGGCTTCCAGCCGCTGGCCTGGCTTTGCCGCAGCACAAAGCCGATCACGGCAGCTACCGCCTCGTAAAGCTCCACTGGAATGCTGTCGTCCACTTCGACATGGCTCAGCGCCTCCGCCAATACGGGATTGGCCTCGATGACAATGTCGTTTTCGCTCGCTATGGCCAGAATCTGCTCGGCAATCATTCCCCTGCCCTTGGCGACGATGCGGGGTGCCTGATCGGTCGCCTTGTCATATTGCAGCGCCACGGCCAGCGGCGTCACCTTCGGCTCGTCCGTCATCGCGTCGCATCCACGAAGTGGCCGGACGCTGCCGGGGCATGCACCTCGCCGGGCGCCCCGTGGCGAACGACGAGCGCACCGGGCCTGAGGCCGACGGATTCAAGGCTCGCGCGCAATTCCTCGATATTCTCCGAAAAGGCCTTGGCCGTTTCGTCCCGATCGGCCCAGAGCATGATCCCGGTCGTCTGTCCGCGCAGCGAGACCTGCGCGCCGACTTCTCCCAGGTCGGGAAGATTGACCGCGAAGCGGACCTGCCAACCTCGATCCTCGGGGCGATTGGCATCGCCCCCGCCATCGTGGTGGATTTGCAGCTGCAGCACGGCCTGATGCTGGCCGACCGCAATGGGCAGGTCCATGTTCCATTGGCTTTCGCTGCCCCGCTGCGCCTCGGGCAATGACGCGTGCTGGTGCAGGCGCAGACGCGACAGGGCGCCTTCGGTGCGCTCGAGCAGCAATCGCCCGAGATCTTCCGCGTCATCTGGCAAGTCCATCTGTGGCACTTCGGGCAGCTTCGCCCGCGGCAACACATGCCGCAGAGGCGGCGGTATCTGCGAAATCTGTGAGATCTGTGGCTGGCTGCCGAGCCACTGGGCGAGCCCCTGCCGCATGGCCAGCAGCCCCGACTTGGTATCGGCACCGGCGGCTGCCGGAGAGCCCTGTGCCAGCATGGCCTCTTGGAAAATGCCGGAACTGCGCAGGGCCGACTTCAGCGCGCCGGCATCGATCTTGCCATCTCGCGCCGTCAACTGGTTGCCGAGAATTTGCCGCGCCGCCTTCAGCACCGGTTCGGGCAAGCCGGACCGGCCAATGGAAGCCGCAAGCAGGCCGGTGAGGGCGCCAATGCTGCCCTGGCCTGGCAAAGCCTGTTGCACCATCTGTGCCAAGGCTGCGGCCTGAGGCCCCGGCAGTGAGCCTTGCACAGGGGCCGTGGTCGGCGACGAGCCGGTCGGATTGGAGCCAAGCCCGGCCATGCCATAGGGTGTCGCACCCTGGCGCTGGAGTGCGGGGCCCGACGGCGGCACCGTTGCAGCAGGCGGAGCGATGATCGGACCGCCGGCCTGCGTCGATGGCGCGGGCGCAGCGCTTGACGCAGCTACTGGCGCGGCGATGCCTGCGGCCAGCCCTGTGGCCCCCACCAGTGGTGCAGCACCTGCGGCAGCCCCAGCCACTCCCGCGGGCGGCCCGTAAGTGAGCGGGCCTTGCGGGATTGCTGGGCGTTGCGAAATCTCGACGCTGGTCGCAGGAGATTGCTGCGGCACGACGGAGGACGGTGGCCGACTGTCGATCAGCGCCAGTCGCAAATGCCCTTCGCCCTGCTGCACGCCCAGCGTCAGCAAGGAACCGACCGGCAAAGTGCTGGGCAAAGTGAGCGACATCGCCTGCCGGCCAACCTGGACCAGGGTTGCTCCACCCTGTCCCGGGCCAAGCACCCGTCCTTCGACCGTTTGCCCCGGCGCCAATGCAAGCGCCCGCAGCATCGAACGGGCCTCAGCCTGCGATACAACGGGAAAATGCGAGACAATCGTCATGCACAGAGCGTCCCGGCCGCGTCATGCGGCCAGAATCGATCCTATGGGTGATTCCTGAAAATGTGGAGAGCTACCGAAAAACCGGCGATCAATCCTTGCGAACGTCTTTGTATTCCATCGTCGCCGGCTTGCCGCGGAAGGTGACCCAGAAGAAATTCAGCGTATAGGTCCCCGCGGTCCGGAACACGCCTTCCTTTTCGAGGCGACGGCCCGAAGTCTTCATCTTGAGCGCATAGGTCCACTTGACCCCGCCGAGGCGCGACAGGCGCACGGCCACGTCGGTATCTTCGCCGAAGAATTCGATAGAACGATCATAGCCGCCCACGTCTACCCAAGCCTGGCGCTTGAAGACGAAATTGCCGCCCTGCACAACCGAGCCGACGCGCAGAACGAAGCGGTTGAGCAGGTAAATGAGATAGGTCAGGCCATAAAAGGCCGAGATCAGCGCCCGATTATGCGGCGCCATGTCGTAATAGATATAGGGGCCACTGAGGCAGACGAGCTTGGAATCCTTGGAGAATTCCTGCATCACCGTCGTCAGCCAGCCTTCCGGCACAATGGTATCGCTATCGATATTGGCGATCAGGTCATAGCCTTCGCTGGCGGCAAAGCCGGCATCGCGGGCGTTGACCAGGCCCTTCTTGGGCTCATCCACCACGCGCACGCCGGCAAAGCTGCGGGCAATCTCCCCAGTGCGATCGGTGGAAGCGTTGTTGACCACGATCACCTCGGCCGGCACGCCGGAGCGCTTGATTTCGGCCAGCACCGATTCAATGCACTTTCCGACCAGCGCCTCTTCGTTATAGGCGGGGATGACGAATGCCAGCTTCATTGGTTTCCTTCTGCCGGGTCGGCCGACGCTTGGGTGGCGCTGCTCATAGCGCGACATGCACGCGCGAGCAACCTTCAGCCCCCGTTCAGGCTGGATGGCTAAGTTTCCAACAGGTTCGCCGATTGCTATAGTGAGCTATAGCGGGAAGTCCCGGCGTGTTTGAAAGTTGTTCCGGCGTGGAGAACGTCATGCGTCGACTTGTCTTGAATGCAGCCGTTCTCTTTTGCAGCGGCCTCATGTTTGCCAGTGCTGCTCATTCGGCGGAAGGTCGCGCTGTCGGCGTTGATCCAGATGCCGTTGCGCGCTTCTCCGGAACCGACCGGATACTTGCCGTTGGAGCCGATATTTCGCTGGGCGAACAGGTGGTTACCGGTCCTTCGGGACAGGTCCAGATCGTCTTTTCCGACCAGACGCGGCTCGTGGTTGGCCCCGGTAGTGCCCTCACGATCGAGTCCTACCTCTTCAACGGCAATACTGCCGACAAATTCGCCATCAATGCGCTGGCCGGCAGTTTTCGGTTCATTTCAGGCCACAGCCCGAAATCGGCCTATTCGATCAATACGCCAACGGCCTCCATTGCCGTGCGCGGCACCAAATTCGATTTCAATGTGAGCCGCCGCCGCACCGATCTGATGCTCTACGAAGGCGCGGTGCTGCTCTGCTCGGTCTCCGGCCAATGCCAGGAACTGATCGCCCGCTGCGATCTCGGCACCGTCGATGCCAGCGTGGCCGCCTTGATCAGGCATCCCGATCCCACCCACCCGCAAATGAGCGCAGCTTTCCGCTACGCCCGCTTCCAGACCCCGCTCCTGAGCGCATTCCGCGTCAGCGGTGCCGGCAAATGCGCGGAACCGCCAGCGGCAGAAGGCGTGCCCGGCTCGCTCTCGCCCTCGAACGGCGGATCAAATGTTTCGCGCACCCCTCCCACGCGCTTCCAGAACTAGGCGTCGCATTGCAAGGTAACAGGCTCTGAGCGCACCCAAACCGGAAACGACCGATCCATCGGCCCAGCCACGCTGGCTGGCGCGGCTGCGCAGGCGGCTGCGCCTGCTCTATCATTCCCAGGCGCCATTCGCCCTGCGCTTCCAGGCGGCGGTGCTGATCGTTGACCTGGCGATCATCGCCTTTTTCATCGCCAGCCCGCTGCTGAAGGGGCGCGATTACTTCCTCTGGATCGACTATTCGATCGCAGCCATCGTGTTCATCGAACTCGTCGCCCGCGCACTCGCCTCGACCAATATCCTGCGCTGGCTGCGCCAACTGCCTGTCATCATCGACATCTTCATCCTGATCACGCTCCTGGCGCCGACCTGGCTGTTCAACCTTGGCTTCCTGCGCATCCTGCGCCTCTGGACGATGAGCAAATCCACCATCATCTGGCGGCCACTCCACAAGCACAGGCTCGGCGCTTACAAGGAGACCATCCAGGCCGTTCTCAACCTCCTGGTTTTCGTCTTCGTGGTGACGGGCTTCGTCTATACCGCCTTCGTCAGCGAGGAATCCGGCATCGCGGGCTATGTCGACGCGCTCTATTTCACCGTCACCACCATGACCACGACCGGCTTCGGCGACATCACCCTGCCGGGCACCTTCGGCAAGCTCGTCTCCATCGCGGTCATGCTGATGGGCATCTCGCTCTTCGTGCGCCTCGCCCAGCTGATCTTCCGGCCGGCCAAGGTGCATTTCCCCTGCCCCCAATGCGGCCTCGCCAAGCATGAGCCCGACGCGGTGCACTGCAAGGCCTGCGGGCATATCCTGAACATTCCGGACGAAGGCAGTATCTAGCCTATCCCCGGATCACCGGCAGGCGCAGCCTGAAGCAGGCGCCGGGCAAGGGACTTGGCGCGAGGTCCAGGGTACCCTTCATGCGCTTGACGATCTGGCGGCTGATGGCCAGCCCGAGCCCGGCGCCAGTCTGGTCGATCGCCCCTCTTTGTCCCCGCGAGAATTTTTCGAAAATCAGCTTCCGCTCGCCCTTGCCGATGCCGGGGCCATTGTCGGCCACTTCCACGATGAAATTGCCGGACCTGAGTGCCGAACTGATCCGCACGACGGGCTCTGCCGCATCGTTATATTTCACGGCATTGGAGATGAGATTGATGAACACCTGGCAGAGGCGATCCGGGTCGCCCTCGACCATGGTGCGCCCCGCGCGGTCGCCATGATCCACCCGCATCCCCTTCTGTCGCAACAGTGCGTCGCAAACCGCAAGCGCGCGATCGAGGGCCGCATCGGCATCGACAGGCCCGCTTTGCCAGTTGCGCTCCCCGCGTTCCAGTGCCGAGAGATCGAGGATTTCATCGAGCAGTTTCGTCAGCCGCAGACTTTCCTGATGAATGGTCGAAACAAAGCGCTGGCGCTGCTTGTCGTCTAGCGCGTGACCATCGAGCAGGATTTCCGAAAAGGAGCGAATGGAGGTCATCGGCGTTCGGACTTCGTGGCTCACCTGGCTCAAAAACTCGTCCTTCTGGCTGTCGAGCTCGCGCAGTTGGGTATTCGCATCTTCGAGTTTTTGCGCCGTGAGCCGCAGCTCGGCCGAGGTCTTTTCGAGCTCCTGCGAATAGACGATGACCTGCTGCGTCTCGTCGGCCATCTGCATCATCTCTTCGAGCGAAACGTCGCTGCCGGCGACGACTTTCGAGAGCATGACATGGGCCGAGGCCGCCCCGATGGAGCCGGCCAGCTCGCGCTCCAGCCGCCCCACGAATTCCGGCGTGGGCTCGAAACCGATTGGATCGACCCCGCTATCGCGCGCAGCGGATTCGAACAGGGCGGCCGCCCGCTGCTCGCCCAGCACGCGCTCGGCGACAAAGTAGAGATCGTTCGCGGTCGCCGAACCCGGCAGGAAATTGCGCTGCGGCAGGTTGGGGCGACGGAACACATCGACAAAGGCCGTGGCTTGAATCCGCTCCAGCGCCGATGGCGAGGTGACCAGCGAGCCAAGGGTGAGCGTCAGGATATTGACCGAAAGGCTCCAGAACGCCGCATGGGCCAGCGGATCCCAGCCTTCGAGCCCGAACATGGCTTCCGGCCGCAACCAGGAAATGCCCCATGGCCCTTCCTGCAGCAGCAGCGAAACGGCAGGCGAGACGGAATCGAACGAGGGCAGGAAGCAGCACCAGGCCCAGATGACGAAGCCGAGGAAGATCGCCATCGAGACCGCCTTCAGCGAGGCGTCCTTCCAGAAAATGGCGGCCAGTAGAGCTGGGAAGAATTGCGCAATGGCGGTGAAGGAAATCAGGCCGATCGGCGCCAGCGCGTCGGAATCGCGGGTGAAGAAGAAATAGAAAAATCCCAGCGACAGGATCAGCATGATGGAGAAGCGCCGCGCCACCAGCAGCACGCGGCTCACCCCCTGCCCGTCGCCATATTGCGGGGGGCTGAAGCGCAGCACCAGCGGCATGATGATGTGGTTCGACACCATGATCGAAAGCGCGATCGACTCGAGAATGATCATCGACGTCGCCGACGAAAACCCGCCGATAAAGGCAAACAGCGCCAATCCGTTCTGCCCCGCCGCCAGCGGCAGGGTCAGCGCGAACATGTCGGGATTGGAGCCCTCTGGCATTACCGTCAGCCCATAGATGGCGATGGGCAGGATGAAGATGCTCATCAGCAGCATGTAGGCCGGAAAGGCCCAGCCGGCGATGCGCAGATGGTTCTCGTCCGAGTTCTCGACCACTGTCACCTGAAACTGGCGCGGCAGACAGACGATGGCGGCAATGGACAGCGCCAGGGTTGTCAGCCAGCGGCTGTCGAAACTGGTTGAAGTGTCCATGACGATACCCTTGGCCGCCGCCTGGCTGAAAATCCCCTCAAACCCGCCGCCGATGAAGACAACGAAGACACCCACCGCCACCAGCGCCGTCAGTTTTACGACTGCTTCGAACGCGATGGCAGCGACAACGCCATGATGCTGTTCCTTGGCGTCGACATGCCGCGTACCGAACAGGATCGTGAACAGCGCCATGCCCGCAGCTACGCCCAGCGCCAGACCAACGTCGTCGATGCCCTTCAGGCTGCCTTGCCCGAATTCGGACGAGCCAGCCACGGCCTGGATGGACGAGGTGACGGCCTTCAGCTGCAGCGCGATATAGGGCGCGATGCCGATCACGGCGATGCAGGTGACCAGCACACCCAGCCGGCTCGACTTGCCGAAGCGCGACGACAACAGGTCGGCTACCGACGTGATGCGATAGAGATGGCTGATGCGCACAAGGCGCCGAAGCAGGAAATACCAGCCGACGAAAACGATCGTCGGGCCAAGGTAAATCGTTAGGAATTCCAAGCCACTACGGGCAGCATTTCCCACGGCACCGTAAAAGGTCCAGCTGGTGCAATAGACCGATATGGATAGAGTATAGACCGCAGGAGAATTGAGCCAGGATTTCGGTTTCGCTCGCGCCCGCCGGTCGCCAAAATAGGCCAGCACGAAGAGCAGGCCGACATAGGCCACGGCGGTCGCAATGACGAAGTCGGCCGACAGCATCTAGCCTTCGCCCTCCTCGCCATTGGTCGGCCGCTCCCGCGGCACCCAACTTGTCAGCGCACCGGTCGCGACAATCAGCGCCAGCCAGACCCCGAACAGATAGAAAACGATCTGCGGCACGCCGAAGACTGTGAAATCGTGATTGAACAGGTGCACCAGCGGCGGCACGAGCAGCAGCAAGCCTGCCACCGTCAGCAGGAACATGCCGCCGACAATTTTACGCCGGTCCGGCGGCATCTTCACCCAGAAGGCTGCGCACCGCGCCCACCACCTCGGCATTCGAATAGGGTTTCGTCACAAACCCATTGGCACCCAACTCTTCGGCAATACGCCGATCCTGTTGCTGACCCTTGGCCGTCAGGATCAGCACCGGTAGATTTTCCGTGTCCGCATCGGCCCGCAGTTGTTTCAGGATGTCAAAACCACTGCGCTTGGGCAGCATGACATCGAGCACCAGCATGCGCGGCTTGAGCCGTCGCACACCTTCGAGCACCGCGTCGCCATCGGTCACCGAGCTAATACTCCATCCGGCACGCCGAAGGATGAAATCCAGCGATTCCAGAATAGACGGCTCGTCCTCGGCAATCAGGATATCAATAGCCAAATCTCCCCCCAGTGCCCGCGGTCTCCCCTCCGCAGACGCGCACACTAAAACCCAATCAGCCGGAATCGCCAAGGCCGAATTCTTGCGGGATCAGCGGTAGGCGCGTCACCGAGCGCGGCCCATCGGGCGTCAGCATCTCTTCTTGCCGCGCCGGACAGTCTCGCCGCGTGCAGAGCCGACAGGTCGGACCGACCGGCACATCGGCCTCGTGATCGTCGAGATCGAGCCCCGAGGCATAGACCGTCCGATCAGCATGCAGCACGTCGCAGGCCAGCATGATGGAAATATGCGTCGACGGTTCGCGATAGGAGCCCGGCCGCCTTTGCAGCGATCGCGCAAGGAACAGGTAGCGCGATCCATCCGAAAACCGCACCACCTGTCGCAACAGCGTTTCCGGCTGCCTGAAAGCCCCGTAGATGGACCAAAGCGGACAGGCGTGCCCCGAATTGGGCAGGAGCAGGCCTGGCAGCGGAAAATGCTTGGTCAGGCGCCCCGCCGGGTCGGAGCGCAGGAACCCAAACGGTATCCCTTCCTCGCCCGGCCGGCGCAGGGACACGAGCCGATGTGCAACCTGCTCGAAGCTGCCATTGAAGATTTGCCGCAATTGATCGATGTCATAGGCCAGTCCCTCGGCCTCACCGAGAAACCGCGAATAGGGAAAGACGATGGCCCCCGCCAGGTAAGACCCCATGGCCCGCGCCGCCAGCCGCCGCGTCGTCGGGCTGGTCAACGTCGCCGCATCGAGCGTTTCGCGCATCACATCGGCGGCCGTCAGCTCGCCCAGCAATCGCGCCAGCTGAAACTGCCGCGTGGCGAGGGTTGTCGATCCCTGCAGCCACATCACGCGCTCGTCGGCGGCAAACCGATACTGCCCCGGGAAATCCTCTACGCCCGACGAACCGCCGACCTGCGTCCGCACCCCAAAGCGCCGCTCCAGTTCTTCGGCCAGCAGTGCCGGCCCGAAGCTACCTTTTGCATCGAGTTCGCTCCGCAAATCCTCCGCCACTCGCTCAAACTGCGGGAAATAGTTCTGCTGCTCGATGATGAGATCGTCGATCTCGCGCATGGCCGACACATTGCCCGCCACCCGGCTGCTGCTGTCGAACTGGCCGATCAGACTGCGCGCCACATCGCTCAGCGCCCGCGCCTCGCGCCCAATGGCGCCGAGAAACTGCTTCCGTTCGGCCTCGTCGAGATCAGGCACATCTTCTAGAATTTCGGCGCTGGAGCGCACGGCCGTGATCCCCGAAAGGATCTGGTGCAGCAACTGGCTCAGCAGCGGATCAGAGCGCAGCCGGTCGGCATAATTGTCGGCGCTCGCCACGGCATTGGCATAGGCCCGGTGCAGCCGGGCAATCGCCCCGGCACTCGCCGGATACTGCGCCACCAATTGACGCCTCTCGTCGGGCTGAAAATCCAACGACTCGACCACCGGATCGGCATAGGCCTCTTCGAGGTCCTGCAGCAGCTTCTGCTCGTCGTCGCCGGTCAGGTCGGCGGTCTCGATCTGCAAATGATGGGCCACGCGCTGCAGCAGCGCCCCGCCGATGTCGCGCTTGTTGTTCTCGATCAGGTTCAGATAGCTCGGTGAAATGCCGACCAGACGCGCCAGCGCGGCCTGGGAAATCTTCAGCGATTTCCTGCGGTTGGAGATGCGAAACCCGATGGGCGCCCGCATTGCCGTTCCCTCCCCGAAACTGCACTTGCAAACGAATTTACTAGATCGCCTCCGATCTAGAACAACAATTTACAGAATTATCGTTGAATTACAATGGGATATTGCCGTCGTTTTCAAATCCGGCAAATATTGGGCAGCGCTGAGGCTCCGGCAATGTACCGGCTGCCCACGCATAGGAGGAGATCAATGACTATTTTGAAGCGTGGCTTGTCGCGCCGCCGTGTCCTGCAGACCGGCATGGCCGGCATCATCGGTTCGGGCGTCGCCCCTCTCGTTTTCACCAAGGGCGCCTGGGCCCAGGAGTTCTGCAACAATCCCACCGGCGACACTGTCGTCTTCGGCCTCAACCTGCCTCTTACAGGCACCTATGCCGAAGAAGGCGCGGACGAACAGAAGGCCTATGAACTGGCCATCGCCCACCTCAATGGTGAGGGCGACGGTGGGCTGCTGAACGTGCTCCAGCCTTCCGCCCTCAAGGGCAATGGCATCCTGGGCAAGAAGGTCACCTATGTGTCCTCCGACAGCCAGACCAAGTCCGACGTGGCACGCGCCGGCGCCACCCGCATGATCGAGCGCGATGGCGCCATCATGATCACCGGCGGTTCGTCCTCGGGCGAAGCCATCGCCGTGCAGGGCCTCTGCCAGGAAATGGGCGTCATCTTCATGGCGGGCCTCACCCATTCCAACGACACCACCGGCAAGGACAAGCGCCGCTACGGCTTCCGCCACTTCTTCAACGCCTACCAGTCCGGCATCGGTCTCGCTCCGGTTCTGGGCCAGTCCTATGGCAATGATCGCCAGGCCTATCACCTGACCGCCGACTACACCTGGGGCTGGACCCAGGAAGAGTCGATCAAGAACGCCACCGAAGCCCTCGGCTGGAAGACCACCGCGGCCGTCAAGACGCCGCTCGGCACCACCGACTATTCGCAGTATCTCACGCCGATCCTAAATTCCGGCGCCGACGTGCTGATCCTCAACCACTACGGCCTCGACATGGTGAACTCGCTCACCCAGGCCGTGCAGTTCGGCATGCGCGACCGCCAGGCCAACGGCAAGGACTTCCAGATCGTCACCCCGCTCATCTCCGAGCTGATGGCCAAGGGTGCCGGCGAAAGCGTCAAGGGCATCTTTGGTACGTCCAACTGGCACTGGAACCTGCAGGACCCCGGCTCCATCGCCTTCACCAAGTCCTTCGGCGCCGCCTATGGCTCCCCGCCGTCCCAGGCTGCCCACACAGCCTATGTCCAGGCACTGCTCTATGCAGACGCCGTGGAGCGCGCCGGCACCTTCTATCCGCCCGAAGTCATCAAGGCGCTGGAAGGCCACGAATTCGACGGCATGGGCAATGGCAAGACGCTGTATCGCGCCGAAGACCACCAGTGCATCAAGTCGGTTCTCGTGGTGCAGGGCAATGAAAGCCCGACCAGCGAATTCGACGTGCTGAACGTGGTTCAGGAAATCGATCGCGATACCGTGGCCTACGATCCCGCCATCTTCGGCGGCGATCTCGGCCCGGCCGAACCGGTTCCGATGTGCGCGTAGGAGTATAGTCGACGCTCCCAAGCATCGTCATTGCCCGGTCTCCTCGGACTTGATCCGCTGACCGGGCAATCCATGGGATGCCGCCGCGCCCATGGACCGCCGGATAATCCCGGCGGTGACGCTCCTGGGAGACCTCGTGCCTTTCGGCGACGCTGGAGCATCCGATGTTCGAAATCATCTTTCTGCAATTTCTCAATGGGCTCGACAAAGGCGCCGCCTATGCGCTGATCGCCCTCGGCCTCACCCTGGTGTTCGGCACACTGGGCGTCGTCAATTTCGCCCATGGCGCCCTGTTCATGCTCGGCGCCTTCTGCGCCGTCACTGTGCGCATGTTCCTCACCATGGAAACGGTCACCATCGACCCCGAAAAGCTCTCGCCCTGGGGCGCGCCGCTGGAAGTGCGCGAACCGCTGGTTCAGGCCTGGCTTGGTGATTTCGGCGCAGTGCTGGTCAATTACTCCGTGCCACTATCGATCCTCATCACCATCCCGATCATGCTCCTGGTCGGCATCGGGCTCGAACGCGGCATCATCAAGCACTTTTACAAGCGCACCCACGCCGAACAGATCCTCGTCACCTTCGGCCTCGCTATCGTCGCCCAGGAAGTCATCAAGTCCGTCTTCGGCCCCAATCCCATTCCCCAGCCCATGCCCACGGACCTCCGCGGCGCTGCCGATATCGGCGCGTGGCTCGGCATGCAGGCCAACGTCATCACCTACCCGGTCTGGCGCCTGATCTATTTCGTCTTCGCCGGCGTCGTCATCGGTGGCGTCTTCGCCTTCCTGCAATTCACCACCTTTGGCATGGTCGTCCGCGCCGGCATGGCCGATCGTGAAACCGTCGGGCTCCTCGGCATCAATATCGATCGCCGCTTCACCATCATGTTTGGCCTTGCCGCCGTCGTGGCCGGCATGGCGGGCGTGATGTACACGCCCCTGCTCCCACCCAACTACCACCTCGGCATGGACTTCCTGGTCCTCTCCTTCGTGGTTGTGGTTGTCGGCGGCATGGGCTCCCTGCCCGGCGCCGTGGCGGCCGGCTTCCTGCTCGGTATTTTGCAGTCCTTCGCCTCGATGAACCAGGTGAAGGCGATCTTCCCCGGCATCGACCAGATCATCATCTATCTCGTCGCCGTCATCATTCTTCTGGTTCGTCCCCGTGGCCTCATGGGCCGGCGCGGCGTGATGGAGGCCTGACATGACCACTTTCATGTCCCGCAACGATCTCTTCCTGTTTCTGGGCTTCACCGTGGTGGTGCTCGCCATGCCGATTTGGCTGGCGCCCTTCGGCGCGGGCTACCCGGACCTGCTGCAGCGCTTCATGATCTTCGGCATCTTCGCCGTTGGCTTCAACATCCTCTTCGGCCTCACTGGCTATCTCAGCTTCGGCCACGCCGCCTTCTTCGGCGTCGGCTCCTATGCCGCCGTCTGGTCGTTCAAGCTGCTTACGCTCGATGCCATCCCGGCGATGATCTTTGCCGTGGTGATCTCGGGCCTCTTCGCCCTGATCATCGGCTTCCTCTGCCTCCGCCGCTCGGGCATTTACTTCTCGATCCTCACGCTGGCCTTTGCCCAGATGAGCTACAACCTCGCCTACTCGGTGCTGACGCCCATCACCAATGGCGAAACCGGGCTGCAACTGACCCTCGCCGATCCGCGCGTGCTCGATGCCGCCATTGGCCAGACCTTTTCGGGTCAGCCCGTTCCTACTCTTCTCGGTCAACAGCTCGGCGGCTATGCCGGCTTCTATTTCTGCGCTGGCTTCCTGATCCTGAGCTTCTTCATCGCCCAGCGCATTGCCGGCTCGCCCTTCGGCATGATGCTGAAAGCCATCAAATCTAACCAGACGCGTATGCAGTTCACCGGCTTCAATACCCGTCCCTATGCGCTTTCGGCTTTCGTCATCTCGGGCATGTATGCTGGCCTCGCCGGTGCCCTCCTCGCCGTCACCGACCCGCTGGCCGGCGCGGAACGCATGCAGTGGACCGCCTCCGGCGAAGTGGTGCTCATGACCATTCTGGGTGGCGTCGGCACGCTAGTCGGCCCGGTCATCGGCGCCTGGATCATCAAATACTTCGAAAACATCCTCTCCGCGCTCAACGACAACATCCTCGCCCGCTTCTGGAGTTTTCTCCCGGAGGGCGTGGCCGATGTCGTGGTCAAGATCACCAGCAAGTTCGTGGGCGATGGCTGGCACCTCACCCTCGGCCTCGCCTTCGTCATCGTGGTGATCTTCCTGCCCGGCGGCATCATGGAGGGTGTCCGGCGCATCGCCGCGGCCTTCCGTCGCTCCGGCTCATCGAACGCCAAACCCAGCGCCCGCACCCAACCCGCAGAGTAGGACGAAAGTAAAATGGAAAGATCCAACGTCGTCCTGCACGTCGCAGACGTCCACAAGCGCTTCGGTGGCCTGCACGCCCTCGCCGACATCGACCTGCAAGTCGAAGAGGGCAAGACCCACGCCATCATCGGGCCCAACGGGGCAGGCAAGTCGACCCTGCTCAACGTCATCATCGGCAAGCTGGCGCCGACGAGCGGCCAGGTCGTCTTCGACGGCACGGTTCTCACCGGCCGAAAGCCCTACCAGATCAACCAGCTCGGCATTGCCCGCGTCTTCCAGACGCCGGAAATTTTTGCGGACCTCTCGGTGCTGCATAATGTCATGATCCCGGCTCTCGCCAAGCGCGACGGCATGTTCAAGCTCAACATGCTGCGCTCGCTCGACAGCGAAACCGGCATCCGCGCCGAGGCCGAGCACATGCTTGAAGACGTGGGCATGATCACGCGCCGCGAAATGCTGGCCGGCAGCCTCAGCCGCGGCGACAAGCGGCGCATGGAACTGGCCATGTGCCTCATCCAGCATCCGCGCCTGCTGCTGCTCGACGAGCCCACAGCCGGTATGAGCCGCCACGATACCAACACGACCATTGAGCTCCTGAAGAAGATCAAGAGCCGCGGCATGACCAAGGTGATCATCGAGCACGACATGCACGTCGTCTTCTCCCTGGCGGACAAGATTTCCGTGCTCGCCCAGGGCCGCATCATCGCCGATGGCTCGCCCGACGAGGTGCGCGGCAATCCAAAAGTGCAGGAAGCCTATCTCGGAGGAGCCCATTGATGAGTTCCATCGCCATGACAACCGAAACCACCGTCAGTCACGCCGCAGAGATCGAAACCACCCGCCCATTCTTTTCGGTGCGCGATATGCACGCCTATTACGGCGAGAGCTACATCGTGCAGGGCGTCTCGCTCGATGTGCGCAAGGGCGAAATCCTGGCCCTCCTCGGCCGCAACGGCGCGGGCAAAACGTCCACCCTGCGCACCATCGCCCGCACCGACAATCCGCAGATGCGGCAGGGCGAGATCTGGCTCGATGGAATGCCCATCCACCAGATGAAGAGTTTTGAGGCTGCTCGCTCAGGTATCCAGCTCGTGCCTGAAGATCGCCGCATCATCCAGGGCCTGACCGTCGAGGAAAACATCACCCTCGCCAAAGTGGCCCCCGGCAATGGCTGGAGCCTCGAGCAGATCTACGAAAGCTTTCCGCGCCTTGCCGAGCGCCGCACCCAGGAAGGTGTCACCCTGTCCGGCGGCGAACAGCAGATGCTGGCCATCGCCCGCGCCCTGGCCCGCGACCTGAAACTGCTGCTTCTCGACGAACCCTATGAAGGCCTCGCGCCCGTCATCGTGCACGAAATCGAACGCATCCTGCATTCGATCAAGCCCTTGGGGATCACCACCATCATCGTCGAGCAAAACGCCGTCGCCGCGCTGAAACTGGCCGATCGCGCCGTCATCCTCGACACCGGCGAAGTCGTCTTCGCCGGCACCGCCAAGGAGGTGCTCGATAACACGGAGCTGAGGCACGAGTACTTGGCGATTTAGGAAGAAGAGTGCCGCCCCCTAACCCCGTCGTCATTGCCGCGCCTGTCCCGGCAATCCATCTCGCCATAGGCATGGACCACCGGGACGAGCCCGGTGGTGACGATAGCGGGAAGAATCGAACAATGGCCGCATCGGCCCCCAAGCTACCCTGGGTCTTTCAAACCCAAAGGCATTTCGCCGATTTCACCCTCTCCCCCCTTGAGAGGCCCAGGGTAAATCCTCTTCCGGCGGCTCCGCCGCAATGGCGATCCCCTCGCCCTCCAGCGCATCGCGCACTTCACGCGCCAGATCGACCGCGCCCGGCGTATCGCCATGGAGGCAGATGGACCGTGCGCCCGATTTTAGCACCGTCCCGTCGATCGCCACGATCTCGCCTTTCTGCGCCAACCGCAGGCATCGCTCGATCACCGCATCCGCATCATGAATGACCGCGCCCTCCTGCGCCCGCGGCACCAGCGGCCCCTCGGCCGTATAGGCACGGTCTGCATAGGCTTCCCGGATCAGCGGCACGCCGACCGCCTTGGCCGCCCGCACCTGCTCGCTATTGTCCAGCGCCAGCACCGCCATTTTCTCGTCCATCGCCTGCACGGCGGCAAAGACGGCAACCGCTAGGGCCAGCTCTTCCGCCGTCTGGTTGGCCAAAGCCCCGTGCAATTTCACATAGGAAAGCGGTACATCCACTTCGCTGGCGATATGGCGGATAAGAAACATCTGGTTGCGCACCTGCCCGATAAGCTGGTCCAGCGGCATCACCAGGCGAAACCGGCCAAACCGCGGCTTGTCGGCATAGCCCGGATGCGCGCCGGCCCGAATCCCTCGCGCCTTGCACAGCTTCAGGATATGCCGGATCGTCTGCGCATCGCCCGCGTGACCACCGCAAGCGATCGAGGCACTCGACACAATTCCCAGCAGATCATCATCCGTGCCCATGCCTTCGCCGAGATCGGCGTTGAGATCTATGCTGGTCATGCAATTCCGCTCCGCAACAAAGCCTGGGCATGATCTGTTCCCACCGGCGCGAACACAAGCTCTGCGTTGGGACGAAGCTGGAAAAACCGGTCGAGGTCGGCCGAAATGATCGTCCCGATCCGCGGATAGCCGCCCGTCGGCTGATGGTCTCGCCCCAGCACGATCGGCGTTCCATCGCCAAGAATCTGGATGTCGCCCACCACCACCGGGTCCGACACCAGCGACAATATCCGCGCCTCGATAAAGACTGCCTTCTCATCGCGCAGCCGCACGCCCATACGATCCATCATCGAAGAAATGCGAAACGCGCTGGTTACGAATTTCTCTCGCAATTCCGCGCTGAAGACCTCGGCATGCAGGCCCCAGACGAAGCGGATCGGCCCCTCCACCCTCGGGCGCGCTGCGACCGGCCCCGATGCCTCTCCATCCCCGATGACCGCCAACCTGTCGCCCGCCCTGAGCGCTCGCCCTTCCAGCCCGCCGATCCGCGCTCGCATGCTGGTCGCTCGGCTGCCCATCACCACGGGCACATCAATCTCGCCGCCAAAGCGCAGATAGCCATAATTGCCCCCCGTGCCCGCCGAAATGCTCAGCCGGTCACCCGCTGCCAAAAGCGCTGAGCCTGGCCAGCTCTGCGTCCGACCATTGATCGAAACCTCGAAGGTTCCGCCGTCCCAGCCCATCACGGCTTCGCCTTCGGCAACGGTCAGGTCGAGCCCCAGCATCGAAAACTCGATGCCTGCTGTCTCGCCGCTTCCCGCCAGCAATCCTGCCCGCTTGAAAGCACCGGCATCCATCGGCCCCGACGCGCTGATGCCATGAGCGAGATAGCCGAACCGCCCTGCATCCTGAATGGTGACGAGTGGCCCCGCCCGATGGATGACCAGAGTTGCTGTCACTCAGGCCACCTCAAAGCGGACGCTATCGCCCGCCCGCAGCTTTGTCGGCGGCTCGGCGGTGGGATCGAAATTGGAAAAATAGGTGTGCCCGATCACGTGCCAACCTGTGGGAATATCAGTAGCGGCAATCGCCGTCTGCCCAGCGGCAAAGAGCACGCTGCCCGCCGGCACCAGAGCTCGAACCTTGTCCCGCCGCGGCAGGACCAGCCCCTCGGGATGAAATCCGCAATAGACAAAACCCGGCGCAAAGCCGGTCGCCAAAACGCGCAGCGGCACTGCATTGTGCCGCGCTATGAATTCTTCTGCGGAAACCTTCAGCAAGCCAGCGACCTCCTCAAGGTCCGGCCCCGCATCGCCGCCAAAACGCACGCCAATCCGATGCGCGGCCCCGGCCCGATCCTCCTGCGCCCCATGTAGCCGCAGCCGGATTTCGCCTTCGATATCCTGATGTCGTGAAATCAGCGGGTCATACCGCAAGAGCACCGAAACCAGGCTCGGCACGATCTCGACTATTCCTGCGACTGGTTCGCTCTCAAGCGCGGCCGCAAAGCCGATGGCCCGACGATTGGCATTTTCGTCGAGACGACTGCCGAAACGCACGATAATGGTGCTGTCGCCCAGCGTCTGCACCATGGGCCGTTCCGGCAGGATTTGCATTTGCCCCACTATCTGCGTCCCCCGCGGAAATTGCCCCGGCGAGGCCAGGTCCTTGCGGATCCAGGATGCCTCGCCAAGGCAGAAAGCAGGTTCGGCACTGGGCCGATGGCGGACGTCGCTTCATTGGCGCCCGCAGAGGAATTGAAAAGAAGCGCTAATTGGGATCACGACCCTCCTGTTCAACCACCGCATCGAACAGTTCGCGCACATTGGCTGCGCCAATGGTTTCGATTGCCACGGCCGCTATAGCCGCAAACAATTCCGCGATTTCCTGGGGATCGGTGATTTCGGCGTCGTCTTCGTCGGCGTCTGCGTTGATCAAGGTAAACACTGTGCGCGCCTCCAATAGAGCGTTTCGAGGAAAAGCGGCGAGCCACTTCTTTCGAAAACGCGATCCAAGTACCTAGAGACCGTTCAGCGCTTCAGAGACACGATGAACTTCTCTAGTGAGCTTACGAGGCCAGTGTGAGCCGATTCCTATTACGGAATAAATAACGGAATGTACCAGCCCGGGGCATTCGCTCAGTTGCCCCAAAGGTCAGCCTCGCTTACTCTTCCCCCGCCTCAAGCTTGTCGAGATAGGCCTCGATATCGTCCAGCGACGCAGAAAATGGTTTGGGCACATCACCATAGACAATTTTGAAGGTCTTATCGTGCCGCAGGGCATGCCCGCCCGGCTGGCCCAAAACCTTCAGTTTTTCTGCGGTCAGAATGGTCAGGTCATAACGCGCTGCAATGCGCTTCATGCGCCGCATGCGCGACGCGTCAAATTCCTTGCGGCTCATTTCGTCGTTCCTGACTGTCACGAAGCGGGATCATCCGCCTCTTAGCCCGATCGCGCCCAGCCGCTCAAGCGCGTTTTCGCGCGCATCTGGAGGCCAGCGATGCGAGAATAGGAAATGCCCCACGACTAGTCCGTTCGCTTGTCTCTCCGAACGAGCCTTTTTAGAGCAATGGCCTTGCCCGAGCCGGATTTGAAATAACTCTCAAGCTCCCGCGCGTGCTCCTCGGTCTCAACGGCAACATACGATTTCAGTACGGCAGGCAAGTGCGCTTTGGTCGACGGCACCTGTCCAGTCTGATGCGAGGTGAAGCGTCGTTTCAGATCGTTGGTTGAGCCGACATAGACGTCGTCATTCCCCAAATGCAGGAAATAAACGTACCACATGAACGCGCAGTCTCCCTACGCTGCAACGCAGCTCCGGGAGATCACCCTGCGCAGGTGGCCTGCCACCCGAAGCCCAGGGGGCGCAGGGTGGCGGGTAGGGAGGGATTCGAACCCCCGGAAGGCTTTCACCTTCGCCGGTTTTCAAGACCGGAGCAATCAACCGCTCTGCCACCTACCCGTGGCCTGCCGTTTAGCCGTGCCGCGCCGCCCTGTCCAGAGGGCGCAGCACGACTTCCTTGGATCAGGGAAGAAGGACCACCGACCCGGTCGTCTCGCGACCTTCCAGCGCCCGATGCGCCTTCTCTGCCTCTTCGAGCTTGAAGCGCCCGCCGATCTCTACCTTGATCGCACCGGAACGGATGGCGCCGAACAGTGCTTCGGCGCCCTCGAGCAGGTCTTCGCGCTTGGTAAAATAATGCGCCCCGGTCGGCCGCGTCACATAGAGCGAGCCTTTTCGCGACAGCACGGTAATATCGGGAATCGAAACGACGCCCGAGGCATTGCCGAAGCTGGCGAGCAGCCCTCGCGGCCTCAGGCAATCGAGCGAGCCTTCAAACGTCTGCTTGCCCACGCCGTCATAAACGACATCGACACCCCTGCCCTCGGTGATCTCGCGCACCCGGGCCGGAAAATCCTCGGCCCGGTAGTCGATCACATGATCGCAGCCATGCGCCTTGGCGAGCGCAACCTTCTCCGGCCCGCCGGCCGTACCGATCACCGTGGCGCCCAGCGCCTTGGCCCATTGCGTCGCAATGAGCCCGGTGCCGCCCGCCGCTGCATGCCAGAGAATGGTCTGCCCGGCCTCGACCGTCCACGTCTCGAACAGCAGGTAATAAGCCGTCAGTCCCTTGAGCACGACGGCGGCCGCCGTTTCGTCATCGACCCCATCCGGAATCGGAATGAGCTTTTCAACGGCAGCGAGCCGTTCGGCCGCATACGCGCCAACCTGGCCCTGATAACAGACGCGATCGCCGACCTTCACCGCCGTCACGTCCGGGCCCACCGCCTTGACGACACCAGCCCCCTCATTGCCGCCCACAAACGGCAACGGCTGCGGATAGAGCCCCGAGCGCTGATAGGTGTCGATGAAATTGAGCCCGATGGCCTTTTGCTCAATAAGAACCTGCCCCGGACCGGGCGCTGCGACCGGCCAGTCCTCGACGGACAGCACCTCCGGTCCGCCGGTCTGGTTGACCGCGACGACCCGGGTCACTTCGGCGTCCTCGGTTTGCGCGGCGCCGATTTCGGCCGGGCCTGTGCCTGTCGTGTCGGCGAGCTCTTGGGGCGAGGCTTGGCACCGCCCACAGCGGCAACACCGGCTTCGGCGGACACCGACCCGGTGTCGCCGGTGAACGGCGTCACCTGATGCTTGGTCGGCGCTCCGCCAGCCGCACGCAGTTTACGGTTCTTGGCGAAAATATTGACCGCCTCCACCAGCACCGAGAAAGCCATGGCCGAGTAGATGTAGCCCTTGGGAATATGGAACCCGAGCCCATCGGCAACCAGCGTCACACCGATCAGCAGCAGGAAGGCCAGCGCCAGCATTTTTGTCGTCGGATGATCGGCGACAAAGCGGGCAATCGGGCCCGAAGCAAAGAACATCACGGCCACGGCAACCAGCACCGCCGCGATCATCACGGCGACCTGATCCGCCGGCACCATGCCCACGGCGGTAATGATCGAGTCGATCGAAAACACCATGTCGATGACGACGATCTGCACCAGAATGGCCTGCAAGCTGGCCTTTGCCGCTTCCTTGAGGCCCACCTCGTGCGGCTCTTCGATCGCCGCATGCATTTCGTGCGTCGCCTTGTAGATCAGGAAGGCGCCGCCGGCGATCAGGATGATGTCCTTCCAGGAGAAGGCATGATCGAAGGCGGTAAACACCGGCTCCTTGAGCTGCACGATCACGCTGATCAGCAAGAGCAGGACGATACGGAACACCAGCGCCAGGCCGATACCGAGCTTTCTGGCAAATTCGGCCTGTTCGCGCGGCAGGCGCGACACCAGCACCGAAATGAACACGATATTGTCGATGCCCAGCACGATCTCCATGACCGTCAGGGTGAGGAACGCGACCCAGACATTGGGGTCGTAGAGAAGCTCAAGCATGGTGGGCTCCGTAAAAGGGATTCTCGGTTGCGCGCGAGTCTATTGGCTTTTGTGTGATTGTGGAGGCCTTCCGGCCGCAAAGACAAGGGCCCCACGCTCTTCCATTTCGGCTTTCTCGTTCCTATGGCAGCTTTTTCTTTCCCTGCGGCAAGGCGTGAAATGGTTCTGCCGGCCGGAGACTGGTATGGCGTGAATGGCCAGTGCTAGGCTCTGGTTCCGTTTTCCTGCCGGAGTTCCTTGATGGAATCCTTTACGCCCCTCACCGCCGCGCTCGGCGGCGCCTTGATCGGCCTTGCGGCCGCCGTGCTTTGGCTCGGCAATGGCCGCATCGCCGGCATCTCCGGCATTTTTGGCCAGCTGCTGCCGCCGGCACAGACTGTTGTCTGGCGCCTGGTCTTCCTCGTTGCGCTCGTGGCCGGCGCCTGGGCTACCGCCTGGCTCTTCCCGGCGCTGGGTGTCGGCGGCGTCGAACCGGCCGCACTCGTGTCTCCGCCCGCCACCTGGGGCGTACCGCCGCCGGTCTGGGTGATCATTGCCGGGCTGCTCATCGGCTTTGGCACCAAGATCGGCAATGGCTGCACTTCGGGGCATGGTGTCTGCGGCCTCGCGCGCCTTTCGCTGCGTTCGCTCGTTGCCGTTATTGTCTTCTTTGGCGTCGCCATCATCACAGTAGCCGTGACGGGGATCGTCTGATGGCCAATCTCCGCCTGCCCTACCTCGCGACAGCTGCCCTCAGCGGCCTGCTCTTCGGCGCCGGCCTCTATGTCTCGCAGATGGTCGATCCCCTGAAAGTCCTGCGCTTCCTCGATTTCACCGCCATTCCCTCCGGCGGCTGGGATCCGAGCCTGGCCTTCGTCATCGTTCCGGCCATTCTCGTCATGTTCGTCGCCGTGCGCATCGGCCGCGGCCGCCCGGCGCCGTTGTTCGATCGAGAGTTCCACGAGCCCGAATACAAGCGCATCGATGCGCGCCTCGTCGGCGGCGCAGCACTCTTTGGCGTCGGCTGGGGCATGTCCGGCATTTGCCCGGGCCCAGCCATCGCGTTGATCGCCTTTCCTCCCGATGGCCTGTGGATTTTTCTCCTCGCCCTGATCGCCGGCTCCTATGCCGGTAGCCTCATCGTGCCCAGCGGCCATTCCAAACGCCTTGCGGATGCCAAATGACTGAGAACACCGACATCATCGTGGTGGGTGGAGGTCTCGCTGGCCTCGCCGCCGCCGTAAGCCTTGCCCGCGCCGGCTACGAGACCCTCCATCTCGCGCCCACCGCCCCGCCCGACCGCCGCACCTCGGCCCTGATGATGCCCAGCGTCGCGTTTTTGCTCTCCTCCGGCCTCATCGACAGCCCGGAAAGCACCGGCCATCCGCTGACCGCCATCCGCATCATCGATGCCACACCCCGCCTCATTCGCGCGCCCGAAACTCTTTTCGACGCCAAGGAAGCTGGCCTCGACGCCTTCGGCTGGAATTTTGCCAATGCCACGCTCCTCGAGCGCTTCCAGGCCGCCGCCCCAGCGAAAGGCCTCTCCACCCGCAACGCCGCTGTTACTGCATATCGCCGTGAGAACGGCCTTGGCGTGCTCACTCTGACCGACGGCACTACGGTTTCGGCCCCCCTCATCGTGGGCGCCGACGGCAAAAAGTCGCTGATCCGCACCGAAGCCGGTCTTCCCGCCCGCGAGCACAAGTTCGACGAAGCAGCTCTCGTCTGTGATCTCGAATTGGGCCGCTCCATCGGCGGCACCTCCATCGAGTTCCACTATCCGCACGGCCCCTTCACCCTCGTGCCAGCCGGAGGCACCAAGGCCAACCTCGTCTGGATCGACGAGGAGTCAGTGCTCCGCCAAACCCAGGCTGGCGGCCCCGAAGCCCTGCTCGCCGCCTTTCGCTCCCGCTCGCAAAACCTCTTCGGCAGCATAAAACTGGTTTCGCCCAGCTTCATCTTCCCGTTGAGCGTTCTCAGCGTGCCCGAAGCAGGCCGCGACGGCACCGTGCTCGTCGGCGAATCCGCGCACGCCTTCCCGCCCATTGGCGCCCAGGGCCTCAATCTCGGCCTGCGGGACGTGGCCGACCTCGTCGCCGTTCTCGCCGAAACTGACCGCACCACCCCCGATTGGGCCACTGGCGCCAGCAAGGCCTATGCCGAGCGCCGCGCCGGCGACCTCGCGCGCACCGGTACCATGGTCGACACGCTCTTCCGCTCGCTCCTCGGCGAAATGCTCCCGAGCCAGGCCCTTCGCGCCGGCGGCCTCTGGGCGCTAAAGCTGATGCCATCACTGCGCCGCCAGGCCTTTTCCATCGGTATGGGGCAGAGATCGGCTTGAGGCCTGCAGTTCCGACTGCGTCATTCTCCGACGTCATTCCCGCGAAAGCGGGAATCCATCTTGGGCCGCATGAAACAGAGATTCCCGCTTTCGCGGGAATGACACCGTGGAAAGAAGGGGCTGACCAGAAAACAAAAAAGGGCGCGGCCTTGGCCGCGCCCTTCTCATTTCATCTTAGCGAAACGCTTACTGTGCGGCCGGAGCCGGAGCGTCAGCTGCCGGAGCATCGGCCGCCGGGGCGCCGGTCTGCTCGGTCAGTTCCTTGCGGAGCTGTTCGGCGCGGTCCTGCAGAACCTGCTCGAGAGCGTTTTCGCCCGAGGTTTCCTGCTGGAACTGCTCGAAAGTCATTGCCGTGTCGCTGTCATAGGCCGCGGTGAAGCCGGACAGGTTGATCTCGATGGTGAGATCCTGGTTCTGGCGGTTCTTGGCGGTCAGGGTCAGCTTGTTGCCGCCCTTGAGCGAGTTCACATACTGCTCGTTGATCACGAGCTGCGTGGCGCACGAGGTCGGGTCACAGATCATGTAGGGCACGCGAACCGGCTTGGCGCCGTCGATCTGCCAGGTCAGGCCGAAGGGCAGCAGAACCCCAAGCGGCACCGCAGCAACGGCGAGCAGGCGCGATTCCTGGCCCGGATCGTCACGCAGCAGGAACGAACCGAGGAACTGGCCATTGGCCAGAACCACCTGACGCATGATGCACGCCTTCTGCCCATCGGGCAGCGGATCGCAAACCTTCAGCCAGTTCTGTGCGGGATTGTTGGCGGCCGGCGCGGCAGCGGCGTCGGCAGCGGGCGCTTCAGCGGCGGGGGCCTCAGGGGCGGGCGCAGCGGCATCTTGAGCGAAAGCCGAGAGCGGCGACAGCAGCAGGGCAGCCGCAGTCAAACCAGCAACGAGGGGTTTCCTGAATTTCATAGAGTGTCCTTGCCTTCCTTGGCGGTCTCGGCGGCACTCCGCCACCTAGAAACTTACCTGCCCTTCAAGGGCGCAATTCGGGCAATAACATGACCGGACGCCCTTGCCAAAATATTATGAGGCCCCCGCGCAACATAGAGTCGCTCAGGCAGCATTTTCTGCAAGTTTTGCCAGTTTTGCGAGGATTGCAGCCGTACCCTTGAGCCTTGTTTCCGGGGTTGGCCAGTTGCGCGCGAACACGAGTTTCTGATCAGGCTTGATGCGAACCTGGTTGGCTGGGTCGCTCACGAGCTTCACCAGACCCACCGGATTGGGGAATTCGCTATTGCGCAAAGTCAACACCGCACCCTTCGGCCCGGCATCGACTTTCTCGACATTGGCCTGACGGCACAAGGACTTGACGAGGATTACCTTGAGCAAAGCCTCGACTTCCTCGGGCAAAGGCCCGAATCGGTCGATCAATTCCGCGCCCGCCGCGTCGATGTCCCTGATATCGGTCAGGTCGCCGAGCTTGCGGTAAAGCTGCATGCGCAGCGTCAGGTCGGGCACATAGTGCTCGGGGATCATCACCGGCATGCCCAGCGAAATCGAAGGGCTCCACTCGTTGCGATCCTCGTATTCTTCCTCGCCGCTCCGAAGCGCCGCCACGGCTTCTTCGAGCATGGCCTGATAGAGTTCGTAGCCCACCTCGCGGATATGGCCCGATTGCTCGTCGCCAAGCAGGTTCCCCGCGCCGCGAATGTCGAGGTCGTGGCTCGCAAGCTGGAAACCGGCGCCCAGACTTTCAAGCGATTGCAGCACACCCAGCCGCCGCTCGGCCGTGTCGGTCAATTTTTTGTCAGCCGGCACGGTGAACAGCGCATAGGCGCGTTGCTTGGCCCGGCCGATACGCCCACGGATCTGATAAAGCTGCGCCAGGCCGAAATTGTCGGCGCGATGCACGATCAGCGTATTGGCATTGGGAATATCGAGCCCGGACTCGACGATCGTCGTCGCCAGCAGCACGTCGAATTTGCCATCGTAGAAGGCGTTCATGATGTCGTCGAGTTCGCCCGGCGGCATCTGCCCATTGGCCACGACATAGGAAACTTCCGGCACCTGCTGGCGCAGGAATTCTGCGATATCCGGCTGGTCCTTGATCTTCGGCACCACATAAAAGCTCTGCCCGCCGCGATACTTTTCGCGCAGGAGTGCCTCGCGGATCGAGAGCGGATCGAAGGGCGAGATGAATGTACGGATCGCCAGACGATCGACCGGCGGCGTCGCCAGCAGAGAAAGGTCGCGCACCCCGGTCAGCGCCAGTTGCAGCGTGCGCGGAATCGGCGTCGCCGTCAGCGTCAACACGTGCACATTGGCCTTGAGCTCCTTGAGCCGCTCCTTGTGGCCCACGCCAAAGTGCTGCTCTTCGTCGATGATGAGAAGGCCTAGGTCATGGAACTTGATAGTCTTGGAGAGCAGAGCATGCGTGCCCACCACGATATCGACCTGCCCATCGGCCAGTCCATCCTTGGTCGCCTTCAATTCAGCGGCGCTGACCATGCGCGAGGCATGGCGCACCCGCACGGGCAGCCCCTTGAAGCGCTCTGAGAAGGTCTTGAAATGCTGCCGCGCTAGGAGCGTCGTCGGCACCACCACGGCAACCTGCTTGCCACTCAGCGCCACGCCAAAGGCCGCGCGCAAGGCCACTTCGGTCTTGCCGAAGCCAACGTCGCCGCAAACCAACCGGTCCATGACCTTGCCCGAGGTGATATCGTCAAACACCGCCTCGATGGCCGTGAGCTGGTCCTCGGTTTCCTCATAGGGGAAGCGCGCCGCGAATTCGTCATAGGCGCCGGCATTGATGTCGATGACATCGGCTTTGACCAGCAAGCGCTGCGCAGCGAGCTTGATAAGCTGCTCCGCCATTTCGCGGATGCGCTTCTTGAGTTTTCCTTTTTTCGCCTGCCAGGCAACGCCGCCGAGCTTGTCGAGCGCCACGGACGAGTCATCCGACCCGTAGCGCGTAAGAAGCTCGATATTTTCGACCGGCAGATAGAGTTTTGTGTCGCCGGCATATTGCAGCTCGACGCATTCATGCGGAGCACCACCGGCTTCGATTACTTTCAGGCCCACAAACCGGCCGATACCATGATCGACGTGAACCACGAGATCGCCGGCCGAGAGCGAAGCCGCTTCAGTCAGCGCATCCGAAGCCTTCTTCTTGCGCTGCGGCCGCAGGATGCGCTCGCCCAAAATATCCTGCTCGGAAAGAACCAGCAGGTCTTTGGTTTCAAAGCCGGTTTCGAGCGGCAGCACCACCAGCGAGGTCGTCGCCGCGCTGGTCGTTTCCGCATCGCGCCAGTTTTCCGCCATGCGCGGATTGGTCAGTCCATGGTCCTTCAAAACCTGAACCATGCGGTCGCGCGTACCCGCGCTCCAGCAAGCGACGATCACCCGCCGTCCTTCGCGCCGCTCCGCCAGGAGCCGGTCCACGACCGCCTGGAACAGATTGACGTCAGACGCCAGCCGCTCCGCCGCAAAACTCGGCGCAATATGCCCGCCCCAATCATCGCCCTTCTTGGCACTGGGCGAGAGGAACTGCGAAAGCTGGATCACCGAAGCGCCGGCAAGCGTCTGCGGCTGCACATCGAGATCGTAGAGCAGGTCCGGCTGGATCGGCTTATAGGGCGCCCCTGCCCCGGCTACGGGTTTTGCCTGCCGCGCCGTCTCGCGCGCTTCATAATAGTCGGCGATCTGTTCGGCGCGCTCGGCAAAAGCCTCCGCCGCCTGATCGTCGAACACGAAGGGCGCATCGCCGACATAGTCGGCCAACCGGTCCATATGGTCGTAGAAAAACGGCAGCCAATGCTCCGTGCCCGAATAGCGCGAACCGCCGCTCACCGAGGCATAAAGCGTGTCGTCGACCGTATTACCACCAAAGGCGGCGGTATATTTCTGCCGGAAGCGGCGAATGGTCTCTTCGTTGAGAATGACCTCGCTCATCGGCGTCAGGTCAACGCGCTTCAGCGTGCCCGTGGTGCGCTGGCTGTCCGGATCAAAGGTACGGATCGATTCAAGCTGGCTACCGAAAAAGTCGAAGCGCAACGGTGCGTCCGCGCTCGCTGGGAACAAGTCCACGAGCCCGCCACGCACCGCATATTCGCCGCTTTCGCGCACCGTCGGCACGCGCAGATAGCCATTGTTCGACGCCCAGGCGATCAGCTTCTCGCTATCGACCACCCGCCCGATAGCCGCCGAAAACGACATGGTTTCAACCACATCGCGCGGCGGCAATTTCTGGATCAGCGCATTGACCGCGGTCAGCACGATCGCGCCCTTGGCCCCGCTCGTCAGCGCCGCCAGCGTGTTCATGCGTGCCGCAATGGTTACGTTATTGGGCGAAACGCGATCATAGGGCAGACAGTCCCAGGCCGGCAGCGTCAGGATCGTGTGGCCCGGCAGCATCGCGCCCAGCACTTCAGCCATTCGCTGCATCCGCCGCCCATCGCGCGCGACGAAAACCAGGCTCGCCGCATCATCCGGCGCATCCTTCAGACGCTGCTCGATCAGCCGCGCCAGCGCCATTGGCTGCATACCATCGGGCACATTGGAAATCGTCCGGATGGCCGGCAGCCCAGTCATTTCATTCATTTTTCGATCCGAGCCTGGTGGTCGGCCACGACCAGATCAAGAAAGGCCCGGTCGACATGCGCCGGCGGCTCTTCCTGCCGCATCACCCATTTGAGCAGCGGCGGATCTTCCTCGTTCATCAGCGCTTCCAGCCGGTCGAGTTCGGCCGTGCCATACCCATCGATATTGGCATCGCAGAATGGCCCGAGCACCAGGTCCATTTCCTTGGTCCCCCGATGCCAGGCGCGATAGCGCAACCGCTTGCGGCGAATAGCAATGTCCTCACCGGCCGTCATTTCGACATCCATGATTCAGTAGTTTGTTCTCGATTTGGACACTCTCTTACGCGTCTTGAAAGGGATTGTCAGCCCTTTGCGCGCAATGGCGAAGCAACTTGATCTCGATCATGCAGCAGTCACGAATTCTGCCCTAGAAGGACTAAAGAGCAAGGAGCAAACCATGGCCGTTCCGCAAAACAAGACCGAGCTTCTGGCCGCCATCGACAAGACCTACGGCAAGCTGGCCGCTGACTTCGCCGCGATTCCCGTCGAACGAACCGCCGAAAAGACGCTCGAAGGCCACGCCAAGGGCATCATGATGAGCGTGCACGACCTTGCGGCCTATCTCCTCGGCTGGAACCTGCTTGTCATCAAATGGTATCGCGGGCGCAAGGCTGGCCAGGAGGTCGACTTTCCTGAAACCGGCTACAAGTGGAACGAACTCGGCCGCCTCGCGCAGAAATTCTACGCTGATCACGCCGCCCTTCCCTTTCCCGATCTGCTCGCCGAACTAGACCGCGCCAAATCCGACATCGTCGCGATCATCGAGGCGGAAGACGACACCAGCCTCTACGGCCGCCCATGGTACGAAAAATGGACCCTAGGGCGCATGATCCAGTTCAATACTTCATCGCCCTACGCCAATGCGCATACACGTCTTGTGAAATGGCGCAAGGCGCAGGCGTTGAGCTAGGGTTCCGCCCTGTTCCTGTCCTGTTCTTTTGTGCCACTCTCGCGCGCAGGAGAATCAGTCAGTGTCGCGTCCCGAAACCCTCCAGCCCCTGTTCCGCTCGCTCCACGCAATCAAAGGCGTGGGTGACAAGCTCGCGGCCCTGCTCACGCGCTTTTTCGGTGCGCCCGAGGGGCAGGAAGCCATCGTCCTCGACATTCTGATGCACATGCCATCGGGCACGGTCGATCGTCGTCGCCAGGTTGGCATTGCCGAGGCCTATCTCAACCAGATCGTCACGCTGAAACTGCATGTCGACCGCCACCAGCCTCCCCCGCGTGGTCGCGAGCACATTCCCCATCGCGTTTACACACACGATGAATCTGGAGACATGCAGCTTGTCTTTTTCCGCGCCCAAGGCGGCTGGGTCGAAAAGGCGCTGCCGGTCGGCGAAGAGCGCTACGTCTCGGGCCAGGTCGGTTTCTTCAACGGCGAGAAGCAGATCACCCACCCCGACTACATCGTCGAGCCGGATAAGTTCGCCACACTGCCCCTCGTCGAACCCGTCTATCCGCTGACCAACGGCCTGAGCTCCAAGGCATTGGCAAAGCTCGTGCGCCAGGCTGTCGATTCCATCCCCGTTCTCCCCGAATGGATCGACCCGGCCACGATGAATCAGCGCAAGTGGCCGACCTTTACCGAGGCCATGCACAGCGTGCACCTGCCCGAAAATCCGGGCGAAGCCGAACTCTGGGGCCCCTCCCGCCAGCGCCTCGCTTATGACGAATATCTTGCCGGCCAGATCACCCTGCAACTGCTGCGCTCGTCGATGATTTCCGAGCGCGGCATAGCGCGCACATTCAATGGCAGCGTGACGTCCAAGGTCGCGAGTGTGCTTCCGTTCAAGCTCACCGACGGACAAAATCAGGCGCTTGAGGAAATCCGTGCAGACCTCGCAGCGCCCGAGCGCATGTCCCGTCTTTTGCAGGGCGACGTGGGCTCCGGCAAAACCGTCGTCGCCTTGATGGCTATGGCCGCCATGGCCGAGTCTGGCGCTCAATCCGCCCTCATGGCGCCGACAGAACTCTTGGCTTCCCAGCACTACAAAACCATCAAGCCCATCTGCGACGCTGCCGGCCTCGGTTGCGCCCTGCTCACCGGCAAAATGCCCGCCGCCGAACGCCGCGCCATCCTCGCCGGCCTCACCGATGGCACCACCACCATCGCCGTGGGCACCCACGCGCTTTTCCAATCCGGCATCGAATTCAACAACTTGGGTCTGACGGTTGTCGACGAGCAACACCGCTTCGGTGTCCACCAGCGCCTGGCCCTCTCCGAAAAGGGCCGCCACACCGACCTCCTCGTCATGACCGCCACGCCGATCCCGCGCACGCTGGTGCTCACCCACTTCGGCGACATGGCCGTCAGCGTCCTCAAGGAAAAGCCCCGCGGCCGCCAACCCATCGATACGGCGGTTCTTTCGATCAACGATTACGACCGCGTCATCGCCCGCCTGCAGGCAAAACTGCACGAAGGCGCCCAGGCCTATTGGGTCTGCCCGCTAGTGGAAGAAAGCGAAACGCTGGAGGTCGTCTCAGCCGAAGACCGTTTCGCCGAACTGCAAAAAATCTTCGGCCTCGAAGTTGCCCTCGTCCACGGACGCATGTCTGCCGCCGCCAAGCAGGACGTCATGGCGCGCTTCAAGGCCAATGAAATCAAGCTTCTGGTGGCCACCACCGTCATCGAAGTCGGCGTCGACGTCCCCAACGCCACCATCATGATCATCGAGCACGCCGAACGCTTCGGCCTCGCCCAGCTCCACCAGCTGCGTGGCCGCGTCGGTCGCGGCTCCCAGCGCTCCGCCTGCCTGCTGCTCTACAAGGACCCACTCAGCGAAACCGCAAGGGCTCGCCTCGACACGATAAAATCCACCGAAGACGGCTTTGAGATCGCCGAACGCGACCTCGAACTCCGCGGTCAAGGCGACATTCTGGGCACGCGCCAATCCGGCATGCCCGGCTACCGCCTCGCCGTCCCCGACGTGCACCGGCACCTCCTGGAATTCGCCCACGACGACGCCAAGGCGCTGATGCAGCGTAACCCAGCCCTTACCGGTGATGACGGCGAAGCGGCCCGTACGCTGTTGTATTTGTTCAGGAAAGACCTGGCGATACCTCTGATCCGGGCGGGGTAAACTGCCTTCCCCACCTCCACGGCGTCATTCCCGCGAAAGCGGGAATCTCTGTTTGTAGCGAGAATGGATTCCCGCTTTCGCGGGAATGACACCGGGGTGGAGTGAAGCGAAGAGCCTTATCCCAGTCCTGGGATTCGCCTATTCCACCGTCACCGACTTCGCCAAATTCCTCGGCTGGTCCACGTCCGTGCCCATAAACACAGCCGTATGATAGGCCAGCAACTGCACCGGAATCGTCGCCAGGATCGGCGCAACGAACGGATGCACATGCGGGATCTCGATGATGTCGGCCACGCCGTGACCGACCGTCTTCGCGCCCTCGGGATCGGTGATGAGAATGATCTTCCCGCCTCGCGCCGCGACTTCCTGCATGTTGCTGAGCGTCTTGTCGACCAGCTCATCCGAAGGCGCCACGACGATCACCGGCATGGCTTCATCGACCAGCGCAATCGGCCCATGCTTCAGCTCGCCGGCGGCATAGCCTTCGGCATGGATATAGCTGATTTCCTTGAGCTTTAGCGCGCCTTCCATGGCGATCGGGAACATCGGCCCGCGCCCGAGATAGAGCACATCCTTGGCCTTCGACAGGCGCTTGGAAATGTCGACGATCTGGCCTTCCGCCCCCAGCGCCTCGGACACGGCCGATGGCAGCGCCACCAGCGCCCGCACCAGTTCCGCTTCCTGCTCGGCGCTCACCACGCCGCGCGCCCGGCCCGCCGCCAGCGACAGACTCGCGAGCGCCGTCAACTGCGCCGTCAGCGCCTTGGTCGAGGCAACACCGATTTCCGGCCCACAAAGGATTGGAAACACCACGCCGGATTCACGCGCAATGGTCGATTCCACCGTGTTCACAAGGCTTGCCACATGCTGCCCCTGCCCGGCGCAATAGCGCAGAGCCGCCAGCGTATCGGCCGTTTCACCCGATTGCGAAATGAACAGCGACAGCCCGTTCTTGTCGAGCGGCGGTTCGCGATAGCGGAATTCACTCGCCACATCGATGTCCACGGGGAGCCGCGCATAGCGCTCGAACCAGTATTTTGCCACTGCACCAGCATAATAGGCCGTGCCGCAAGCGCTCATGGTCAGTCGCGAAAGATCAGCGAAATCAAAGGGTAGGCTTTCCCGGATCGCCACCTTTTCCGCGCCCATGTCCACATAGTGGCTCAGCGTGTGCGAAATGGTTTCGGGCTGCTCGTAGATTTCCTTGGCCATGAAATGGCGATGGTTGCCCTTGTCCACCAGCAGCGCCGAAGCCTGCGACAGCAATTGCTCACGCTGCACGATGGCGTCCTTGCCATCGCGAATGGTCACGCCGGCCGGCGTGATGACGGCCCAATCGCCATCCTCAAGATAGGTCAGCCGCGAGGTGAACGGCGCCAGCGCCATTGCGTCCGAGCCAAGATACATTTCCGTCGCGCCATAGCCCACGGCCAGCGGCGCCCCATGACGCGCGGCGATCAGCAGATTACCCTCGCCCTTGAACAAAAAGGCCAGCGCAAAGGCGCCTTTCAGCTTCTTCAGCGTCCGCGCCACGGCCAGTTCCGGGTCGGCGCCATTGGCCAGTTCCCGGCTCACCCACAGCGCCACGGATTCGGTATCCGTCTGCGTCTGCGGCAGATATCCGTCCTGCGCAAGATCGGCGAGAAGCTCGCGAAAATTCTCGATAATGCCGTTATGGACCACGGCGACACGCTCGGTCGCATGCGGATGGGCATTCTGCTCGGTCGGCGCGCCATGCGTCGCCCAGCGGGTGTGCCCAATGCCGATATGTCCGTCGAGCGGCTCCATGCCGAGCTTGGTGGCAAGATTGCCCAGCTTCCCCTCGGCTCGCCTGCGCGATATCGCGCCGCCTTCCAGCGTTGCGACACCGGCGCTGTCATAGCCGCGATATTCCAGGCGCTTCAGCGCATCGACCAGACGACCGGCAACTGGTTCGTTACCGACAATGCCAACAATGCCGCACATCTTATTTCCCCTTGGCCGCCAGTTTGGCGGCCTTTTTCGCGAGCGCCAGTTCCCGCAATTTTGGCGCATAGCCCGGCTTGGTTTCCTGTCGCGCCCGGCCAAAAGCCAGGGCATCGTCCGGCACGTCCTGCGTAATCACACTGCCCGAAGCGGTGTAGGCGCCATTGCCAATCGTCACCGGCGCCACGAGCGAGGCATTGGACCCGATAAAGGCATTGTCGCCGATAATCGTCTTGTCCTTGTTAACGCCGTCATAGTTGCAGGTGATGGTACCCGCACCGATATTGGTCTTTGATCCAATTTCGGCATCACCAAGATAGCTCAGGTGCCCCGCCTTGGTTCCGGCCCCGATCTTGGACTTCTTCACCTCGACAAAATTGCCGAGGTGCACATCCGGCCCCAGCTCGGCCCCGCCGCGAATACGGGCAAACGGCCCGATGCTCGCGCCCTCGCCAATGATGGCGTCTTCAATGTCACAGAAGGCCCGGATCTCGACATTGTCGGCGATCTTCACGCCCGGGCCGAACACGACATTGGGAAAAATCGTCACGTCCCGGCCGATTTCCGTATCCCACGAAAACCAGGTGCTATTGGGATCGCGCAGGGTGACGCCATTTTCCATGGCCTCAATCCGCTTGAATTCCTGGAACGTCGCCTCGGCTTCGGCCAGCTTTATGCGGTTGTCGACGCCAACCAGCTCATTCGCATCCGCCTCGATGAAATCGACGCGCTTCTTGTCTCCGGCTGCCAGTTCGATGGCATCGGTCAGATAATACTCGCCCTTGGCATTCTTGTTATCGATCCGGTCGATCACCGATCGCAGCGTGTCCCCGCGAAAACCCATGATGCCGGAATTGCAGAGGCCGATCTTGCGTTCTTCTTCTGTCGCGTCCTTATGCTCGCGGATGGCCAGCACACGGCTCCCTTCCGTCAAAAGCCGGCCATAGCCGGTAGGGTTCTCCGGCCGGAACCCGACCACCACGATATCGGCGCCGCCATCGAGCCTGTCGGTGATCTCGGCAATCGTCTCGCTGGTCACCAGTGGCGTATCGGCATAGAGCACCAGAATATGCCCGGCCGCGGCCTCATAGGCCGCCCGCGCCTGCTGCACCGCATGAGCAGTGCCCTTGCGCTCCACCTGCTTGGAAATATGCGCGTTGGCCTCGAACCGCGTAACCGCCTCTTCCACGGCCTCATGGTTCGGCCCCACCACGACCGCAATGGTCGATCCCGCCGCCTTGGCTGTCCGCAACACATGACTGACGACCGGCAGGCCGCCGACATGATGCAAGACCTTGGGCACGGATGACTTCATCCGCGTGCCCTCACCGGCCGCAAGAATGATGGAAAGCAGTTCTGTCATCGCGGCCACTCCAGCTCGCCAAGTTCTTCTTCGCCCATTGCCACAAATTTATGGCCGATGTCATTGGTGAATAGATAACCAATGACACATTCTAATAGCGCGTAGTGCCCTTGATTCGTTGGGCAAACGAGGATGGACAATTGGTGCAGAATTCAGAACAGTTTCGGCAGTCGGACGTCAAAGTCTGGGGAATAGCCGCACTTGTCTGCACCGGCTTGGCCGTTCTGGGCGCCAATGTCGGTGGTCTCATCCCCTCGTCGGCCCTCAATGCGCTGCATTCGCCGCGAAACGACGCCGCCTCGCTAGCCCAGTTGCGCCAGCAGGTTGCCGAGCTGCGCACCGAAACCGTGCAACTGCGCCGCCAGAACGAAGTGCTCACGACCCGCTTCTCGCTGCAGGAACAGTCCGGCAATGAAGTAGTCCGGCGCGTCGGCGCATTGGAAGTCTCTATGCCGACTCTTGCGGAAATTCGGCCCGCCATGGGCGCGATCGATCGCTCGGTCACCACGGCATCGATCACCAACAATGCCGGCCAGCAGGTTGCCGCCGAAGGTGGCACCGTCGTCGTGCACCAGTCGCCCCTGCAGCAACCCCTGCCCGCTCCCATCGCCGTGCCCACTGCCTCGTCCGGCGCCCAGGTTGGCTATGCTGTCGCCGTCGGCTCAAGCTTTGCGGTCGGTCAGGGCGCCGCGCAGTGGCACAATCTCGAAGTTCGCCTCGGCTCCCTCGTCATCGATATGTCGCCACTCCTCACCGAGGGTGCGGGTGCCAATCAGCAGCGACTTGTCGTTGGTCCCATCGCACAAATGTCGGAAGCGCGCGATTTCTGCCAGCGCCTCGAACAGATGGAAATCGCCTGTTCGCCAACCAGCTTTGCTGGCACGCCGATCAACTAGGAAGGTCGCCTTCCCCAGCCTTGGACGGTCCCGGCGCAATATTGGTTGACTCCGGGACCATCCTGACTATTTTCCGCGCCAACGCCGCAGGGCGTTTGCAGATGCGCCGGTAGCTCAGTGGTAGAGCATTCGACTTTTAATCGAATGGTCGCGGGTTCGACCCCCGCCCGGCGTACCACTCTTTCCCAACATCACCCCACAAGACCAAGCTGCTGCGCCGAGTGCAGCTTTGCGTAGACGCCATTGCTGCTCAGCAGCGCGTCATGGGCACCCTGTTCGGCAATGCCGTTCTCAGTAAGAACGATGATGCGATGGGCATGGCGAACGGTCGCCAGGCGATGCGCAATGATCAGCGTGGTGCGGCCCGACGACAGGTCGTTCAGCGCCTGCTGGATCGCCGCCTCGGTCGCCGTATCCAGGGCAGACGTCGCCTCGTCGAGGATCAGAATCGGCGGGTTTTTCAAGAAGATGCGCGCAATAGCGACGCGCTGCTTCTGCCCACCCGAGAGTTTCACCCCGCGCTCGCCGACAACCGTATCGAGCCCGGCCGGCAGGCCCGCAATCATCTCTTCCAGCCGCGCCCGACGCGCCGCTTCCATGATCGCCTCGTCCGAAGCGTCGAGATCGCCATAGGCAATGTTGGAACGCAACGTGCCGCCAAACAGGAACACGTCCTGCTGCACCACGCCGATCTGCTTGCGCAGCGACGCCTGCGTCATGTCGGCAATGCCGATGCCATCGATGCTGATGCGGCCCTCGGTGGTCTCATAGAACCGCGGCAACAGCGAGCAGAGCGTCGTCTTGCCCGCGCCCGAAGGCCCGACAATAGCGACGGTTTCGCCCGCAGTGATGTCGAGATTGACGTTCCGCAGGATCGAGCGGCCTTCGTCGTAAGAGAACGAGACATCCTCGAAGCGGATATGCCCATTCAGCCGGTCCACCTCCACGGCATTGGGGCTGTCAGCAATGTCAGGCTCGGTATCGATCAGCTTGGCAAAGCGGCGGAACCCGGCAATGCCCTTGGGGTAGCTTTCCAACACGCCGGTGATCTTGTCGATCGGCCGAAGGAACACATCCACCAGCAGCAGGAAGCTGACGAAACCGCCATAGGACAGCTCGCCCACAACCACCAGCCATGCGCCGGCCATCATGATGACGAGCTGCACAATGCGGGTGGAGAGGAACGTAATGAGCAGGCTGGAGGTCATGATCGCATAGGCCTGCAGCTTGGTCTTGCGATAGGCGAGGTTATTGTCCTGGAACAGCCCGGATTCGTGCCCCTCATTGGCAAAAGCCTTGACCACGCGAATGCCGCCGATGGCATCTTCCACGCGCACGTTGAAATCGCCGACCCGGCGGAACAGTTCCTGCCAGTTCCTGGTCATGCGCGAGCCATAACGCGTCACCAGCCAGCTCATGATGGGCACCAGCGCAATCGCGATAAGCGCCAGCTTCCAATTGGTGAAAAACATCAAGAGGAAGGCGCCGATAAAGGTCATCACGGCAATGAACAGGTCTTCCGGGCCATGGTGCGCAATTTCGCCCACGTCCTCGAGGTCCTTGGTCACATGGGTGATCAGGTGCCCGGTCTTGTTGTTGTCGAAGAAGCGGAAGCTGAGCTTCTGCATGTGGTCAAAGGCCTGCCGGCGCATGTCGGTTTCCATCGACACGCCGAGCACATGGCCGAAATAGTTGACGATCGCCTTGAGGCCAGCGCTGACCACATAAATGGCAAGCAGACCCGCACAGGCCGCCAGGATCAACGAATAGTTGGACTCCGGCAGCAGCTTGTCGATCACATAGGCGACCGCCAGCGGAAAGGCGAGCTCCAGGAGACCCGCGATAACGGCGCAACCGAAGTCGAGAATGAACAGCCCCGTATAGGGGCGATAGTAGGCATAAAAGCGCTTAAGCATGTGGCTTGGCCCATCAAGAAGGATACTGGCCGCGATGGTCGGCCGGTAGAGATAACTAGACTTGTTTAGTCATATTTGATGTCTGTGGCAACGTGCGCAGGGCCGCTGTCTTGACGTTGCCATACGACTTAGGCATGACCCCGGCAACGTTCTTTCCGTCATGGCCCCATGTCAACCTGCTCCACCGACATCGACCCTTATGCCGAGCTCGACAATCGGGCCGATGCTGCAGAGCTGTCGGAAGAGTTCCGCATGCCGGTGGCGGTCCGGCGGCGGCGGCGTCCACCCACCAGAATTCTGACCCAGCCCGGCCGTCGCCGCGCGTAGCGGCTGTCAGAATCGGCCCGGCGAACTCATACTAAAACCATCAGCATTGTGAGGAGGCCACGTGTCTCAGGATACCATGGATCTGCTCAAGGTCCTCGCAGCGGTCTTGCTCGTCTTCGCGACGTCGACCCTCGCCATGCTCTACGTCATCTTTCTGATGGCGCAGTATGGGGCCAACCTGCCCATGATCGGCGCCGTGCCCCTCTTCGCACCGCCCGAACTGATCCCGCTTCTGGCCCAGAACCAGGTCTTCGCGACGCTTGCAGCCGTTCACGTGACGGCCACTGGCATCGCCTTGGCTCTCACGAGCAACACCATCGACATGGCGCTGCTGATCACTGCCAAGGCGGTGACCGTGGTCATCACCTCGCTGATCGGCTTTGCCGGCGGCCACATGATCTATCTGCAGCTCAACGAAAACACGCCGCTGACGGCATCAGGCATCGCCCCAGCGCTGATCGCGCTGGTCGGCTACTTCCTGCTTTCGACGGCGCTGAGCGTCCCGGCATTGCGCCAGTTGGGCAATTTGCGCTTCGTCATCGCCATCGGCCTGGTGCTGATCGGCCCAATGCTGCTGGTGTGGCTCTAAGAAAGTCCCCATCCCTTCGTCATTGCCGGGCTTGTCCCGGCAATCCATCTCGCCTCCGCCAGCCATTCTTACGAATGGCTGGGGACCACCGGGACAAGCCCGGCGGCGACGATGAACAGAAAAATTAAGCCGCCAGCGTCACCACGATCGCCCCCTTGGGCGTAGCCACCACAGTGTGCTCATACTGCACGCACGGCGCCATGGGATCGGCAACCAGCGTCCACTCGTCATCGTCGCTCTTCTGCGCCGCAAACTGCCCACCCATCGACAGAAACGGCTCGATGGTGAACACCAGCCCATTCTCGATCCGCCGCCGCTCCGACCGATCCGGCCAGGTCGGAATCTCGCCCGGCTCATCATGAAGACTGTCGCCCACGCCATGGCTGGCGAGATTCCTGATTAGCGTATAGCCGCCCTTCTTGGCCACCTTGCCGATGGCCGTGCCGATATCGGCGAGCGGAGCACCCGCCTTCACAGCGTTGATCCCGGCCCACATCGCCTTCTTGCCGTCGCGGCACAGCGTATCGAGCCGCTTGTCGCCCTTGCCCAGCACATAGCTCGCGCCACAGTCGGCAAAGACGCCATTCAGAGCCGCCGACACATCGATATTGACGAGATCGCCCTCGTGCAGCACCCGGTCGCCCGGAATGCCATGGGCGATCTCCTCGTTCACCGAGATGCAAGTCGCCCCCGGAAAATCATAGGTCACGATAGGCGCCGACAGCGCCCCGTGCTCGGCCAGGATTTTGGCGCCGATCTCGTCGAGCTCGAGCGTCGTCATCCCCGGTCGCATGGCCGCAGCCATGGCGTCGCGCGCCACGGCACAAATGCGGCCGATTGCCTTGAGTTTTTCCAGTTGCTCGTCGGTGGTGATGGTCAATGATCAGGCCTTGTTGGCGAGGTAGAATTTGAGGAGGCCCTGCGTGGAGCTATCATGCCCCTCCCCGCTCTGCTCACCCTGAACCTTCGGCAGCAGCGCCTTGGCAAGCTGCTTGCCCAGTTCCACGCCCCACTGGTCATAGGAATTGACGTTCCAGATGACGCCCTGCACGAACACCTTGTGCTCATAGAGGGCCACCAGCGACCCCAGGATTTCAGGCGTCAGCTGCTTGTAGAACAGCGTGTTGGACGGACGATTGCCCGGGAACACCTTGTGCGGGGTCAGTGCCTTGATCTGGTCCTTGTCGAGGCCTTGGGCCTTGAGCTCAGCAACGACCTCTTCTTCGGTCTTGCCCAGCATCAGCGCTTCGGACTGCGCCAGCACATTGGCCACCAGCTTGTCGTGATGCGGCGGCAGCTTTTCATGCGGCTGCGCGGCAATCAGGAAATCCGCCGGGATCACGTCCGTGCCCTGGTGGATCAACTGATAGAACGCATGCTGCCCATTGGTGCCCGGCTCGCCCCAGACGATCGGACCCGTCGACCAACCCACCGGCTTGCCGTTGAGGGTGACGGACTTGCCGTTCGATTCCATATCCTGCTGCTGCAGATAAGCCGCAAAACGGCTCAGCCGCTGGTCATAGGGCAGCACGGCATGCGTGGAAAAACCCCAGGCATTGCGATACCAGACGCCCAGCAGGCCCATGATCACAGGCAGGTTGCTTTCGAGCGGCGTCTCGAGGAAGTGCCGGTCCATCGCATCGGCGCCGGCCAGGAACTTTGCAAAATTGTCGTAGCCGACAGCCAGCGCCACGGGCAGACCGATGGCCGACCACACCGAATAGCGACCACCAACCCAGTCCCAGAACCCAAAAATGCGGTCTTCGCGAATACCGAACTTGGCGCAGGCCGCAATATTGGTCGAAACCGCAGCAAAATGGCTCGGCACCGCCTCTTCGCCCAGCGCGTCAGCCAGCCACTTCCGGGCCGAATGCGCATTGGTCATCGTCTCGTCGGTCGTAAACGTCTTCGAGGCGATAATGAACAGCGTCTTCTTCGGGTCGAGTCCCTTCAGAATGTCATGGATATGCGCGCCATCGACATTGGACACATAGTGCGCGCGCAGGTCCGGCCGCGTATAGGGCGCCAGCGCCAACGTCACCATCACCGGGCCGAGATCTGACCCGCCAATGCCGATATTGACCACATCGGTGATCTGCTCGCCGCCATGCCCGCGGATTTCGCCCGACCGCACCGCATTTGTATAGGTCTCGATAGCTTTCAAGACGGCCCGCACATCGGGCATCACGTCCTTGCCATCAACTTCGACCGGCTTGTCGCCCTGATAGCGCAGCGCCATGTGCATCACGGCGCGGTCTTCGGTGACGTTGATGTGCTCGCCTTCGCACATCTGCGCGCGGCGTTCTTCAACGCCGGCAGCGCGTGCCAAGTCGAACAGCGCAGCCATCACACCTTCGTCGATCCGGTTCTTGGAATAGTCGAGGAGGATATCCGCCCCGCTGACCGAAAAACGCTGGAAGCGGTTCGGGTCTTCCGCGAACAGCAGCCGCATCGGCTGGCCCTCAATTGCCTTCTTGAGCTTGCCCAGCGTTTCGAACCCGGCCTTGCGTCCCGACTTAGCCATCAGCGTCTTCTCCAAGGAATTTTCTTACAGGACCGGCAGATCGCCGGCAGCCCATGCGGCGCGCGTTTCGGCCGCAAAATCGGCCATGCGGCCGGCTTCGATAGCCGCCCGCGTGCCCGCGGTCAGCTCTTGATAATAGTGCAGGTTGATCTGCGAAAGGACCATGGCACCCAAAATCTCTTCCGTCCTTACCAGATGGTGGAGATAGGCCCGGCTCCAGCGCCGGCAATTGGGATTGGGCGACGCTTCGTCGAGCGGACGATGGTCATCCTTGTGCCGCGCATTCTTCAGATTGATGACACCGAAGCGCGTATAGGCATGCCCATGACGCCCTGCGCGGGTAGGATGCACGCAGTCAAACATGTCGACGCCGCGCTCGATGCCGCCGAGAATATCGTCCGGCTTGCCCACGCCCATCAGATAGCGCGGCCGATCCGTCGGCAGTTCCGGCGTGATATCAGACAGCACGCGGAACATCACTTCCTGCGGCTCGCCCACAGCCAAGCCACCAATCGAATAACCATCAAACCCAATCGACTTCAGCCCCGCCGCCGATTTCGCGCGCAGCTCGGCATCGTCGCCACCCTGCACGATCCCGAACAGCGCACGGTTCTGCTGATTGTTGAACGCTGTCTTGGACCGATCCGCCCAGCGCAGTGACAATTCCATCGCGCGCTCGATTTCCTTGCGCTCGGCCGGCAGTGCGATGCATTCGTCGAGCTGCATGATGATATCGCTGTCGAGCAGCGTCTGGATCTCGATCGACCGCTCCGGCGTCAGCTCATAGGACGAGCCATCGATATGCGATTTGAAGGTAACGCCCTTCTCGGTGAGCTTGCGCAGCTTGGCCAGCGACATGACCTGAAACCCGCCACTATCGGTCAGGATCGGCCGCTGCCAGTCCATGAAATCATGGAGGCCACCCAGCGAAGCCACTCGCTCCGCCCCGGGCCGCAACATCAGGTGATAGGTGTTCCCAAGCAAAATATCCGCGCCGGTCTCGCGCACCTGCTCGGGATACATGGCCTTTACGGTGCCGGCCGTGCCCACCGGCATGAAGGCCGGCGTATTGATCTCGCCCCGCGGCGTGTCGATGCGGCCGCGCCGCGCCGCGCCATCGGTTGCGAGAAGGGAGAAGGTAACCTGTTTCGTCGTGCTCATGGGCCGGGTTTCTAGCGGGTTAGCCCGCCAGAAGGAAGGCCCCAGCCACAAAGCCTTTGGCGCGCAGCGGTCGCAGTTGATGACGTCAGCCGGTTATCCCTTTCCGCGATTGGCAGAGCCCGAAAATCCAGAGCCTTTAGATAGTTGTAACTACCGGCCGTCCGATTTTCGCCATTCTCACCTGCCCCTATCGCTTCGACACTTTCTGTTGTTGAGGCCACTGATGTTCCGAACCGCTTTCCTCGTCGCCACGATTTCCATCGCCGCCCTTCCAGCATTTGCCCAGGAGGTGAACCAGATTGAAGGTATCTATACCGGCAGCGGCGAAGGCGATTTGACGCTGGACCTCACCCATATCGAGGACGATCGCTATGCCATCTCGATCAATACGATCGTGCCGATCCAGGAAGAATTCATGGGCTGTGCCGGCGGCATCGAGGGCGAAGTTCTTCTCTCCAAGAAGGGCGGCAATTTCTTCGTCGAAAACGAGACATACGACCCGGAAAGCGACTCGCCGATGCTTTCGCAGCAATATTGCGAAATCGGCATCACCTTCGATGGCGAAGGTGGCGTTGTCCTCGAAGAGCGCGACGGGTGCCTCGAATATCACGGCGCGTCGTGCGGCTTTTCGGGCACGCTCGTCCACGACGCAGCGGGAATCTGACGCTTAAAGCACCGTGTTGACCGCGTGCATCCCGACATTGATCGCCCCGAAAATCAGGGCGATCTCTATCGCCAGCCCCAAAAGGCAGAGGCCAACCCCGATAACGGCCCCTGCCCCATCCCGGTTCAGCATCGAAAAAGCCAGCACGCAAAGTCCGACATTGGGCACCGCATTGATGAACGGAATCGGCACCGTCATCGTCACGCTGAGCACCATGGTAAAAACGCCATAGGGAATGGTCGCCGCCGCCCCCGTAAGCCACCTCAGCCGAGGTCGCGAAAATCGCGCAATAATCCCGGTCACCCGCACCACCTGCTCACTCGCTTTCAGCAGCGGCGCCACGGGCAGCTTGCGATTTCCGATGATGCCGGGCAGCCGGATCGGCCGTCCCAGCACCATGGCCAGCGCAACGGCAAATGTCGTCCAAGCGATAGTCCCGCCAAAGCCTGGCGGACCGGGGATCATGTTGAGCAGCGTCAACATCAGGATCAGCAGCCGATGCGCGCCGGGTCCCATCGCTTCGACGAGCCGATGAAACGTCAGCTTCTCATCGCCACTGGCAGCAACCGTCTTCAGGCCCGCTACAATCCGATTGGTGTAGCGGACAATAGGCGGCGCGCCGCGGCTCACGCCTCGTCGTCCTCGTCGCCACCGGCGCGGAACAACAGCGAAGAGTCGCCATAGGAATAGAAGCGATAGCCATTCTCGATCGCGTGATGATACGCCGCCTTCATCTGGTCGAGGCCCGAAAAGGCGCTGACCAGCATGAAGAGCGTCGATTTCGGCAGATGGAAATTGGTCATCAGGATATCGACGGTCCGGAACTTGAAGCCCGGCGTGATGAAGATATCCGTATCGCCGATAAAAGGCTGCAACCGCCCGGTCGCACGCGACGCGGTCTCCAGCAGCCGCAGACTGGTGGTCCCAACCGCAATCACCCGCCCGCCTAGCGCGCGTTTGGCATTGATGCGTTCAACCGTCGCCTGGTCGATGTCACCCCATTCCGAGTGCATGACATGGTCATCCGTGTCATCCACCTTCATGGGCAGGAAGGTCCCCGCGCCCACATGCAGCGTCACGCGCTCCATGGTCACGCCGCGATCGCTCAATTGCTGCAGCAGTTTTTCGGTGAAATGCAGCCCCGCCGTCGGCGCCGCAACCGCGCCATCCTCGGCGGCATAAACGGTCTGATAGTCGACCTTGTCGCGCTCCTCGACGGCCCGCTTGGCCCCGATATAGGGCGGCAGCGGCATGGCGCCATGCGATTTGATCGCCTCGTCGAGCTGAGCCCCGCCAAGAACGAATTCGAGCGTCACTTCCCCGGTATCGCCCTTGCCGGCGACGCGGGCCTTGAGCGCATCGGCCTGCCCATTGCCCAGTTCCAACTCATCGAGCAGCGCCAGCTTCTTGGCCGGCCGCGCAAAGGCGCGCCAGGTATGCGCATCCACCCGCTTGTGGAGGTTAAACGAGACATTGGCCCGCGTTTCCCCGCGCACCCGTGTGCCCCGCAGTTCGGCCGGCAAGACGCGCGTGTCATTGACGACAAGCACATCGCCCGGCTGCAGGATGTCCAGCAGGTCGGGAATATGCCGGTCTTCCAGCGCTTCGCCGGGGCGCACCAGCAATAGTCGCGCAGAGTCGCGCGGCTCGGCCGGATGCAGGGCGATCAGTTTTTCTGGCAGGTCAAAGTCGAATTCGGAAACACGCATATCGGGCTCGTAGCACGCTTGTCGCGCTCCGAAAACGGGGCAAAGTCAGCAAGGTTGCCCTAAAGCACCCGGATCATCACCGCGCCGACGATCAGCAGCACAGCGCCGGCCACGCGGCCCATGGTGATCTCGCGCACGGCCATACCCATGAAACCAACCTTGTCGAGCACCAGCCCCGCCATCAGCTGCCCGGCCACTGAAAGCGCCATCACCGCCGCCGCGCCAATCATCGGCGTCAGCGTGATATTGGAGAACACATAGAACGCCCCAAGCAGCCCGCCGGCCACCAGCGTCCATTGCGCAGGCGCCGCAAAATTGATCGGCGTCGCCGTCACATGGCTGAAGAGAAAGGCCAGTGCCCACAGCACCACGCCACCGGCGAGGAATGACACGGCCGCCGCCGCGATCGGCACTTCCAGTGCCCGTCCGAGCCCGGCATTGATCGGCGCCTGCACGGCAATGCAAGCGCCCGCGAAGACGCCCATCAGCGCCCAGAGCAAAGTATCCATCTTCAAAGTCTTACGTCCTGAAACGGCCCGACAGAATCGGTCGGCTTACATGCCAAGGTCGCTCGACCGGCACGTCACCGTCCAGAGCCCGCCGCCATCCACGGCCAACACGCCGCCCACCTGTGCCTTCTGGGCCTCGGTCACCCGGCCGATACGAAAACTGAGCGCGCGGTGCTCGTTCCCCTTCTCGTCGCGCCAGGAAACCTCCCCGCCCTCGACATCGTCGCCGACAAAGCCGCGCGAAACATATTCGCCGTCATAATCGGGATGGTCGGCATTGGTCGACACGCCGAAATCATCGGTCAGCTGCACCTCGACGCTGAGAACGGGCTGCACGAAGGCTGGCCCGGTCACATAGGTCAGCGACACCTCGCCCTTTTCATCGGCGCAGGTGACGGTGTCGAGCGCAAAGGCGCTTGCTGGCAGCCCAATCACTGCCAGCGCAAGAACGAATGTCTTAAGCATCTTGTCCGATCAGCCCACCACGCAAGTCACATCGATGACCGTGTCACCAGAGGTGAGCTTGCCGGCCCATTCCTCAGTGGCCTTGTCATAGGTCACGCGCAGGCCGACCAGGATGTATTCGATATTGGGATCGACGAAATCGATCATCATATCGTCGCCCTCGGCAAAAGCCTGCCCGACAATAAAGGGCTCGCCTTCACCGCGGTCTGGTCCGGTCGAATAGGTCTTGTCGCCGATTTCGGCTGTGGCGCCGAGTACGCCCATCACGATGAGCCGGCCCATGGCCACATCCACCCAGCCGCCGTCGCCTTCACAGGTGAGGCCGGCGCTGGCGCTCGCAGGCGCTGCGAGCAAAAGGCTGGCGGCCGTAGCCGCCAGCAAAGACTTAGGCGATATCAGCCGCCACTTTGACGGAAACCATCTTGTCCGGATTGATGACGGGTTCGCCGCGCTTGATCTGGTCAACATTCTCCATGCCCTCGATGACCTTGCCCCAGACAGTGTACTGGCGATCAAGGAAACGTGCATCACCAAAGCAGATGAAGAACTGCGAATTCGCGCTGTTTGGATCCTGCGAGCGAGCCATGGAAGCGGTGCCGCGAACGTGCGGTTCAGCCGAGAATTCCTGCTTGATGTTCGGGTACTGCGAACCACCGGTGCCGGTGCGCGAGGGGTTGAAGTCGGGCGTATTGGAATTGCCGAACTTCACGTCGCCAGTCTGGGCCATGAAGCCATCGATCACGCGGTGAAACACCACGCCATCATATGCGCCTTCGCGGGCCAGCTTCTTGATGTGGTCGACATGGCCGGGGGCCAGGTCCGGACGCATCTCGATGACGACATTGCCCTTGGTGGTTTCGATGACGAGGGTGTTTTCGGGATCGGCGTAATCGGCCATGATTTTCGCTTTCGTAGAAATGAAGTGGCCCGGATTTAGGGGCAATGTGTTCCAAGCGCAAGGCGGCCCGGCAAGTTCCGGGCCCCCAAAAGCCGTCGCGTCTTACTTATATTCGATCGTGGCATCCACGATCTTGTCCGGATTGGCCACGGCGCCATTGGCGCTCTGCGGGCCCTTTTCCAGCGCATCGACGGCTTCCATGCCGGACACGACCTTGCCGAACACCGTGTACTGGCCATCGAGGAAGCTGGCATCGGCCGTGGTGATGAAGAACTGCGAATTGAACGAATTCGGATCCTGCGCACGCGCCGCGCCGAGCACACCGCGCTGGAAGCTCTCGGAGTTGAACTCAGCCTCGACATCCGGCTGGTCCGAACCGCCCATGCCCGCACGGGCAAGGTCATAGGTCGGCGAATCCGACTTGCCGAACTGCACGTCGCCGGTCTGGGCCATGAAACCGTCGATCACGCGGTGAAACACCACGCCGTCATAGGAGCCGGCTTCGGTCAGCGCGATGACGCGCTCGACATGCTTGGGCGCGAGTTCGGGCAAGAGCTCGATATCGACCGTACCGTCTTCGAGCGTCAGGATCAGATGCGGCTTGCCAGTCTGCGCCATCGCCGGCACGGCGGAGAGGGCAAGAGCTGCAATGGCGAGGCCGGAGAAGAGGCGGCGGGAAAAGGTCATCATGATGCTTTCAAGGCCTTGAGGACGATTGGCGGAACGAAGGCGGAAATATCGCCGCCCATTTCGGCGATCTGACGCACCAATGTGGCCGAGATATGCCGCACGGGCGGGCTCGATGGCAGGAAGACCGTCTGCAGGTCCGGCGCCATCTGCGCATTCATCCCCACCATCTGCATTTCGTAATTGTAGTCGGTCGTGTCGCGCAGACCCCGAATGATCAGCTTCGCGCCATGCTCGCGCGCCGCATTGACCATCAGGCCGGAGAAATCGACGATCTTGAATTCGGTATTGGTCCGCAGCCCCACCGGCCCCAGCACCTGCTGCAGGATGGCGTGCCGATCGGCATGCGAAAACAGCGGATTCTTCTTGGTGGCGCTGACGCCAACCCCAACCACCAGCGTATCCACCAGCTTGCAGGCGCGCTCGATCACATCGAGATGCCCGTTGGTCAGTGGATCGAACGAACCGGGATAAAACCCAACCAGACCGTTCATCGGCCCCTCCCTTGTAATTATTCGCGTTTTGTCACGGGCCGCGATGCGAGGCAAGCGTAACGGCCCCGAGCAACACCAGCACAGCGCCCCCGGCGAGGAAGGCCGCGGGCGTGCCCCACTGGCTGGCAATGAAGCTGCCGATCAGCGGCGCCGACAGCATGGTTAGCGTGATCACCGCCTCACCCGCTGCAAACACCCGCGCAATCCGGTCCGGCGGCGCATCGGCCTGCACGATGGTGCGATAGGGCACGAGCATGAAGGCCGTCGCCCCGCCCATGAAGCAAAGCACCAGCAGGAAGGCCGGCAACTGGATGGACCACCCCATCTGCGCGGCAATAGCAACCGCGCAGGTCGTCACGCCCGAAATCACTGCCGCCAGCGACATGGCCAACATCGGTCGCTTCCCGGCCATGCTCCCCGCCACCAGCGCTCCCACAAGACCGCCAAACCCGGACGCCGAAATGGACAGGCCAAAGGCCGTGGCACCAAAGCCAAAGCCTTCTGCCAGCAACGCAATCAGCGCGTCATAAAGAAAAAACGCAAAATAGGCGCAGGCCGAAAAGATCAGCGCCACCATGAGCCGCTGGCTCCGCCCAAATTCGCTGATCCCCTTGAGCGACTCGGTGAAGAACTTGCCCTTTTCCTCATCCGAAGTCGGGCGCGGCGGCAGCGTTACAGTCAGCGCTATCAGCGCCGCGACCAGCGAAAGGGCGGCATTGAGCATGAAAATGCTCTGTGCCGACCAGAAAGCCAGCAAGAGACCACCCAGCGCCGGCCCGGCAATCTTGGAAGTCTGGTTGATCGCCTGGTGCAGCCCGTTCGCGACCCCACGCAACTCCTCGGGCGTACTCGCCTGAATCGCCGCCTGTCGCGCCGGGGTAAAGGCAGAATCGATGCAGCCGCGCACGAAAACCAGCGCCAGCAGCACAGCCGTGTCGCCGGCAAAGGCAAAGCCCAGCGTCGCCAATCCCCGCCCGAGATTGCTGACTACCAGCACCGTTCGGATCGGCACCCGATCCACCACCACCGCCACGAAAGGCCCAACCAGCACATAGGGCAGGCTCAGCGCCAGCGCGAACATCGCGAGCGCAAAAGGCCCCTCGCCCCAGGCAAAAACCACCAGCGCCACAACGGCCGCATAGTCGAGCCAGTCCGAAAAATCCGCAGGAACGCTGGCAGCAGCAAGCCGCCTGGGCACTGGAAGGCGCAGCAAGCTGCCGTAGCTGGCCACGCTCATGCCGAGGCCCGTTTCAGAGCGCGCACGAAAACATCCTGATGGTCTCGGTCAATATCGGACTCGATCAGTGTCCAGCCGTTCTTTTCATAAAATCCGCGCATATGTGGCTTGGCCGACAGGTAGGCCACGGCAAACCCATGGGATGACAAGCGCTCCAGAACCGCAGAGATCAGCGTCCCGGCTACGCCACGACCACGCGCCTCCGGCTCGACCCACAAGGCGGCAAGGCAAGGGCCAAGATCAGGGCGGGCGTCAATATCGGTCTGAATGCTTGTCGCGGTGCCGATAAATCTGCCGTTGGAAACGGCGACAAGTGTGACCGAAAAATCCGCTTCGGACAGCACCATGCCCAGGGCTTCATCGACGTCAGACAGCGACTGGCCGTCAGGCTCCCACCATGCTCGCCAGATCCGCTCCGCCACGACAGATCTATGGGTAATCACATCACGAAGATCATGGATCTCCAGATTGAACGTATCGGGGCCGGCCTGTTCCATCAGGCCCGCTTCTGCATCGCCAGCCAGACACCGCCCAGCATCAGGATCAGGCCGGAAAGCCGAGACACCATCCGCACGCGCGCCGCACTCAATAGCCCACGTGCCCTGCCCGCCACCACAGCATAAATGGCATCGGTCGAACCGGCCACCAGCATGAAGAACAGGCCAAGCACCATCACCTGCGGAAATGTCGGCTGCGACACATCGACAAACTGCGGCAGGAAGGCGCCGAGGAAGATGAGAGCCTTGGGATTGGAGAGGATTACGACAAATCCCTCAAGTGCCGTGCCAAGATTGGATTTGCCGCGCTCCGCCTCGACAGTGCCAAGATCGCCATCGCTGCGCAGCATCTTGAAGCCGAGCCAGATGAGATAGGCGGCGCCGATCAGCTTGATCCAGTCGAACGCCGCGCCCATGAAGGCCACCAGCGCCTGCATGCCTAGCGCCACGACCAGCGTCATCACTAGGAAGCCGGCCTGCGTCCCCCCCACGATGGCGAGCCCCGCCCCGGTTCCGCGCGCCAAGGAATTGGCAACGATGACGGTCACCGTCGGTCCCGGCACGATGGCCAGGAGAAAGCAGGCGCCAAGATAGGGAATGAGCGTCGAAAGATCGAACACGGTGAGTCTCCTCTCAATGAGGAGCAAGCCACCGGGCGCCCGAAAAGACAAGAGTCATCGGCAGATGTCGTCGGTCGAACACCCCCGGTCGCCGTCATTGCCCGGCTTGTCCGGACAATCCATATTGCCTCCGCATGGATCGCCGGGACGAGCCCGGCAATGACGATGGAGCGGGAACTATAGAGCCGAAAAAGACAATGGGCGCCCAAGCGCCCCGAAATTTACTGCCCTTCGGCATAGGCGCGACCAAGCCGCCCGGCGAGGTCAGCCATCGTCTCGGCGGGGATGTCGAGCACGCCGTGCTCGGCCATCAGCGCGTGATACTGCTGTTTTTCGTAAGGCACTCCCGGCGGCAGCGGCACGACATGGAAATGCAGGTGGCTATTGCCTTGCTGGCTGCCCAGCGAGAGCACATAGACGCGCTCAACGGGCAGCACCTGTTTCATCGCCCTGCTGAGGCGATGGACCCTGGCTTGCAGAGCAAGATAGGCCTCGCTCGAAAGCTCCAGCGCGAGGTCCTCTACATGCCGCTTGGGGCAGACCAGCGCATAGCCAGGCTGAGTGGGGTATTTGCTAAGGAAAAGGACATGGTCCTCATCCTCGGCAATGATGTGATGGGCGTAGTCTGGATTGCGCTTCAGCAGCTCGCAGATGAAGCACGGACCATGACGAGAGCGGGCCACCAGCCCTTCGAGATCGAACGGCTGGCGGCCCTCATGCGTCATGCGTCGCTTTCACCGCCCTCGGCCGGCGGAGCAGCCTCATCGCCCTCTTCGCCTTCAGGTTCACTGATGCGCTCGACGGAAACCACCTTCTCGCCCTCGGCCGTGTCAAACACGATGACACCCTGAGAGCCGCGGCTGACGATGCGGATCGGCTTGTCGCCACCCACCGGCAGGCGAATGGTCTGGCCGCCATCGCTGATCAGCATGATCTGGTCTTCGTCTTCCACCGGGAAGCTCGCCACCAGATTGCCATTGCGCTTGTTGACCGCCATGGCGACGATGCCCTTACCGCCACGACCGGTGATCCGGTATTCGTGGCTCGAGGTGCGCTTGCCATAGCCATTCTCGGAAATCGCGAGAATGAACTGCTCGCTGGCACTCATCGAAGCATAGAGTTCCGGCTCGAGCGCACCGGCGACCACATCGGCCTCGTCCGTGCTCGGCTCTTCGCTCTCGGCTTCGCCGCGCACCGCACGGCTCATCTTGAGATAAGCAGCGCGCTGTTCAGCATCGGCATCGGAGTGATTGATGACAGCCATGGAGATGACCTTATCGCCATCCGCCAGCTGAATGCCGCGCACACCCATGGAATCCCGGCCCTTGAACAGACGCACATCGTCCACGCGGAAGCGGATCGCCTGACCCAGCGCCGTCGTCAGCAGCAGGTCATTGTTGATCGTGCAGGTGTCGACGCCGACGATCTCGTCGCCTTCATCGAGCTTCATGGCGATCTTGCCGTTCTGGCGCACTTCGACGAAGTCGGCCAGCGAATTGCGGCGTACCGTGCCGCGCGTCGTAGCAAACATGATGTCGAGATTGCCCCATGAGGTTTCATCCTCGGGCAGCGGCATGATGGAGGTAATGCGTTCACCCTGCTCCAGCGGCAGGATATTGATCAGCGCCTTGCCCTTGCCATTGGCGGCCGAGAGCGGCAGGCGCCAAACCTTCAGCTTGTAGGCAATGCCGCGGCTGGTGAAGAACAGCACCGGCGTATGCGTATTGGCCACGAACAGCCGCGCCACGAAATCCTCTTCGCGCGTCGACATGCCCGAGCGGCCCTTGCCGCCGCGGTTCTGCGCCCGATAGGCCGAAAGCGGCACGCGCTTGATGTAGCCGGCATGGCTGACGGTCACGACCATATCTTCGCGGGCGATCAGGTCTTCGTCGTCGAAATCGGCGACATGGTCGGAAATCTCGGTCCGGCGCTTCGAGCCAAACTCTTCGCGCACCGCTTCGAGTTCTTCACGAATGATCTGCCGCACGCGGTCGATCGAGCGCAGGATATCGAGATAGTCCTCGATCTCAGCACCAAGCCCATTGAGCTCATCGCCGATTTCATCGCGACCGAGCGCGGTGAGGCGCGCGAGACGCAGTTCAAGAATAGCGCGGGCCTGCTCTTCCGAAAGGTTGAACGTGCCGTCTTCATTGATGCGGTGACGCGGATCGTCGATCAGCGCAATCAGCGGCGCCACGTCGGCAGCGGGCCAGCGGCGCGTCATCAACTGCTCACGGGCCGTCGCCGGATCGGGCGCGGTCCGGATGAGCGCAATGACTTCGTCGATATTGGCGACGGCCACGGCCAAACCGACCAGGATATGGGCGCGGTCACGAGCCTTGTTCAGCATGAACCGGGCACGGCGCGTAACCACTTCCTTACGGAAGGTGATGAAGGCGTCGAGAATCTGCTTGAGATTCATCAGCTCCGGCTTGCCGCCATTGAGCGCCACGAAGTTGCAGCCAAACGAGGATTGCAGCGCCGTGAAGCGATAGAGCTGGTTGAGCACTACTTCGGGCAGCGCATCGCGCTTCACCTCGACGACGACGCGCATGCCTTCGCGGCTGGATTCGTCGCGAAGGTCCGCCACGCCTTCGATCCGCTTTTCGCGAACCAGCTCGGCGATGCGTTCCACCATCGCTGCCTTGTTCACCTGATACGGAATCTCGGTGATGACGATGGCTTCGCGTTCCTTGCGCACTTCTTCGACGCTGGAGCGCCCGCGCACGATGATCGAACCGCGGCCGGTCTCGTAGGCCTGGCGAATGCCGGCGCGGCCCAGAATGATTCCGCCCGTCGGGAAATCCGGACCCGGCAGGTGCTCGAGCAGTTCCTCAGTGGTGATCGAGCCATTTTCCAGCACAGCCAGAGTCGCGTTGATCGTCTCGGCGAGGTTGTGCGTCGGAATATTGGTGGCCATGCCCACGGCGATACCGCCGCCGCCATTGACCAGCATGTTCGGGAAGCGCGCGGGCAACACGGTCGGCTCGTGTTCCGAACCGTCATAGTTGTCGCGGAAATCGACCGTGTCCTTGTCGAGATCGTCGAGCATGAAGCCCGTGATCTTGCGCATGCGCACTTCGGTGTAACGCATGGCTGCCGGCATGTCGCCGTCGACAGAGCCGAAATTGCCCTGGCCCTCCACCAGCATCTCGCCCATGGCGAAATCCTGCGCCATACGCACCAAGGCGAAATAGACCGACTGGTCGCCATGCGGGTGATACTTACCAATCACGTCACCGACGACACGCGCCGACTTGCGGAAAGGCTTGTTATATTCGTAGCCGTTCTCGCTCATCGAGAACAGGATACGGCGGTGCACGGGTTTGAGGCCGTCGCGAACATCAGGCAGCGCGCGGCTCACGATCACGCTCATGGCGTAATCGAGGTAGCTCTTGCGCATCTCGTCGGTGATATAGATCGGAGCGATGTCGCCGCCTGGCATGGAGCCGGCTGCACCTTCTGGCGTATCTGTCACGGGGTGATTCTACGTTGGTTTTTCTTGTCCTACATATAGTCTGTTTCGGCTCAAAAGGCCAATTTCCACCCCAATAGGCTGTGGAGAGCCCGGGCTTGTCACCCAGCGCAATCCGGTTCGCTCGCATGTCCGGCAAAACGGGCTCGCGTCCAGTCGACAATATCCCCTGTCAGCGCCGAATCCGGCGCCACCAGCGAGACGTGATTTCTCCCCTCGTAGCGGCGATAGACGAGGTTTGTGCCCGCCGCGCAGAGACCGGCAACAAACCCCGCCTGCACCGGTTCGAGCACGATATCGTCGTCTACGCCCTGGCTGATGAAGACCGGCATGGAGAACGGTCCCACCGGTACGTTCTCTTCAAGCCGGGCACCCAATGGCGTGCCGTCCGGCCGCGTTGCAAAGAGTTCGCCCGGCAAAAGCGATAGCTGTGCGATCGAGTACAGGGCCTTTGCATCGACCGCGCAACGCCCGGCTATGTCCTGCAATACCCCCGCGCGATACCCCTCCACATAGTCTTCCACGCGCACGTCATCATAAATCTCGGCATAGGCATGGAGCAGATAGCTCGAGACAATCTTGCCGAACATGCCGCGCTGCGCGCCCTCGACCAGTTTGGGCAGGTCACTCGCCGGCGCCTGCGCCGCAACACCCAGCACTTCGATATCGGGCGCGTACTGTTCGGCCAGCATCCCCGTCCAAAGGGCCGAATTGCCACCCTGCGAATGCCCCCACACAACCGTGCGCGGCAGGATCTCCACCTCCGACATCTGCGCCGCCGCCCGAACGGAATCCAGCACGGCTCGCGCCGCATCTTCGCCCACGAGATAGGCGTGCCCGCCTTCCGTGCCGAGCCCGACATAGTCGGTCCCCACATAGGCCCAGCCTTCCGCCAGCAGTTCGCCCACCGCCGGCACATTCTTGAGCGGCCCAACCACAGAAGGCGCGCAACCCGGCGCCGTGCCATTGGTCCCATGCGCCCAGGCGACGGGCAGTAGCGGTCCATTCGCTGCCTCCGGCACCACCACCACGGCACTCGCAACTGCTGGCGTCTCATCGATCCGCGTCGTCACATAAAGAATGCGCCACGCCCGCGCGCCCTCGGGCACGTCGAAGTCATAGGGCTCCACCGCCAGCAAAGTCCCCGGCGCACCCTCGGCCACACCCGAGCGATAAAACTCCGCCGGCTGGTCCGGCCGCGCCCAAAACCAGCCTGCCCCAACAAAGGCCACCGCCACGACCAGCAGCGCAAAGAGCGCAATCAGCAATCGACGCATTCGTTCGGCTCCCTCCCCCAAAGCCTAGCAGCCAGCCCAAGCCCGCGCCACTTGACTCCCCGCTTCAATCGGCGCACTGTATTTGCATGATTAGCTAAGTACGCAAATGCAAGATCACCTGACCCAGACATTCGCCGCCCTCGCCGACCCGACCCGCCGCGCCATGCTGGCGCGCCTGGCCGATGGCCCCGCCACGGTCACTGAACTGGCCGAGCCCTTTTCGCTCGCTTTGCCCACGGTATCGCGACACCTGAAAGTGCTTGAAACCGCCGGCCTGATCACCCGCGAAAAATCCGCCCAGTTCCGCCCCTGCCGGCTCAATGCCGCGCCACTCGAAGAAGCCAATACCTGGCTCGCCACCTATCGCGAATTTTTCTCCGAGCGCTTCGACGCTCTGGAAGCACAACTCAAAACCATGATGGCCGCCAAGGCCCAAGAGGAGGACAAGTCATGACCGCACCGACCTTTTCGCTCGGCCGGGGGTTCACCCTCACCCGCACCTTTGCAGCTCCGCCTGACATGGTGTTCGCCGCCTGGACCGCGCCCGAAAACCTCGGCTGGTTCATGAATCCGGGCTTCACCAGCGATCTTCCCATAACCGTAGATCTTCGCGTCGGCGGTGCCTGGCGGCTGGAAATGATCGTCAATACCGATACCCGCTACATGACCGGCGGCATTTTCCGCGAGATCGAACCGGCCAAAAAGCTCGTCTTCACCTGGGGCGCCGTCGACGGCTGGCCCAAAATCGACCCCGACAACCTCGCCTTGGGACCACAGGTAACCATCCTCTTCCGCGAAGTGGCCGACGGCACGCAGATGATCTTCCGCGTCGAACTCCCCGATCAGCTCACCGAGCCCCAGACCGCCGAATGGATGTCCTCCGGCATGCTTGCCGGCTGGACCATGACCATCGACCGGCTGCAGCTTTAGGCCACAAAGCGGCCTGTCAGCCCAGAATGCCCGACAGGCCTTTTCCCAGCACGACCATGCCGATGAGGCCCAGAACCGTCATCACGATGACATCGTTGTTGCGAAGCAGGAATTGCTCGATGGACAACAGGAGCGGCGTCGCAGCCTCCCCGGCGATCGCCCGCGAAACTACGACGGCCGCCACCGGGCCCGAGCTCAGCGCCACAAGCAGCAGCGTGCTCAGTATCATTTCGCCAGAGGAGAGCGGCACGTAGGCCAAAGAGGCCATGGCGGCCAGCACCAGGCCAACATGCTTGGGATTTACTGCGGCCAGCGTCGCGCCCCAGAGCAGCGCCGCACCTGGACCGACCTGCCGGAGGGCATCCAGCCATTTCGGCGTGGCGGGTTCCTCGAGCCCCTGAGGGCGCGTTTTCCACTTCCTGGCGGCCGCCCAGAGCAACAGCCCGCCCAGGATCACGCGTAGCCAGTCCAGAACCACCTCTCCCCTCGGCCCGATGTCGCCCACGAGGTGCGTAACGACGGCCGCGGCAAACGCCAAGGCAACAAGCCCCGCAGCCCAGCCGGCCAGATACATCGGCCCGGACACCCGCGCACCTGGCGACCCGGCAATCAGCACAACCGCAATGATCGGCAGTGGACTTAGCGCGATCGCCGTAGCGATGGGCAATATGATGTCGATGGCATCCATCTTGGCTTCCCCCGCCGGCATCATATGTCCCGCCGGGGGGCGACGCATTGGCTGAGAATCCCAATCCAGAACCCTCGATCAACTATCGAAGATTCTGACCGCGGCTCCTATCGCGCGTCGTAATCCGCTCGCGCGGCATCGATCTTGTCAAAGCTGCGATTGGCCCACTCGATCAACTGCCCAAACGGCACGATCAGCGACTGCCCCAGCGGCGTCAGGCGATACTCGACAGACGGCGGCTTGGTATCGAACACCTGCCGCCCAACATATCCGTCGCGCTGCAGGTCTCGCAGCGTCTGCGTCAGCATCTTCTGCGAAATGTCGGGCACTTCCCTGTGCAACTCGTTGAACCGCTTCGGGCCAGCCGCCAGCGTCATGACGAGCAACATGCTCCACTTGTCGCCGATCTTGTCGAGCACATTCCGCACGGGGCACGGCGCCGCCGGCCCGGCCTCCGCCGCGGCGTTCCAGCGTTCGATGTAAATGGCGGCCATATCCTGTCCGTCCAGCATGCACTTACCTCAAGGTAATCTTCACCCGAAAAAGTGCCTCCTTTTCAGCCGCCTCGGCAGCGACTAGATAGCACTCTCCTTTCGATACTTACTCTCTGCCGACGCGGCGGACAAGTCGGTTCGAACTGTGTCGTCATGGAATGGAGAGTACAAATGAGCAAATTCACCAATTCGACCCTGCTGGTCACTGGCGCTTCCGGCAAGCTGGGCCGCCTCGCCGTCGAAGAGCTGCTGGCCCGCGGCGCCACCAAGGTCATCGCCGGCACCCGCGATCCCGCAAAGCTTCAGGACCTGGCCGCCAAGGGCGCCGAAATCCGCAAGATCGACTTCGATGAACCGGCAACCCTTGCCGCTGCCCTCGCCGGCGTTGAACGCGTCCTCATCGTCAGCACCGATGCCGTCGGTCGCCGCGTCGCCCAGCAGCAGGCCATCATCGATGCCGCCAAGGCCGCCGGCGTAAAGCACATCGTCTACACCTCGGCCCCCGCCGCCCGTCCCGACGCCGATGCCGGCCTCAATCCCGAACACTTCTGGACCGAAGTCGCCATCGCCGCCAGCGGTCTCGATTTCACCATCCTGCGTAATCACATGTATGCGGAAAACACCCTGGCCGACGCTGGCCATGTGATCTCCTCCGGCCAGCTCTTCGGCCTGATCGGCGATCGCGGCACCTCCTACGTCACCCGCGCCGACACCGCCCGCACCGCAGCTGGCGCCCTGCTTTCGGCCGAAGGCAAGACCGTTGAAGATGTCACCGGCCCGGCTCCCGTAACCAATGTCGAACGCGCCGCGCTCTTCACCAAGCTCACCGGCAAGCCGGTCAACGTGGTCGCCCTGACTCCGGCCGATCTGCAGAAGGGCCTCGAAGCCGCCGGCCTGCCGGACTTCTTCGCCGCCGCCCTCGTAGCCTTCCAGCGAGACGCCGTCACAGGCTTCCATGGCGCCGTCACCGATGTCGTCGAACGTTATTCCGGCCGCAAGCCGACCACGTTTGCCGACTTCCTGACCGCCAACAAGGCAGCCCTGGGCGCCTGACCTGCTTCGGTCGGGGCCAGATATCGTCCTGGCCACCGATGGGTGGGGGTGTGAGAGCCACGATCTAGAGCGCGTGAACACCCCTCCCCGACCCTCCCCATCAAGGGGAGGGTGCCCACCGAGTTCGGGAATGCGCCCTTGGCCAGTCCCACCCAACAGTGTTCCTACCGCAACACTTTTCCCCGAACAGCATCACTGCGTTACCTGCCGGCGCTCCACACAGTTCAAGCCCCTGCGACCGCTGGACGCACCCGAGCGAAACACTTAGAGATTCGTCCGATTGTCGCCTCATTTGCGGAGTCGGGGTTCCCGTGTCTTCTCCTTCCTGGTTCAAGCGTGTCCTGGCCCGCCTCACCTATGATCGTTCCATCGGTTTCGGCCTTGAGCATCTGGGCCTGACCACGGTCCGCTATCCGCGCCTCATGGCGCTCGGCGTCCTGCTCTTTACGGTCCTGTGCTTCACCCAGATCCCCAAGGCCAATGTCGACGGCGACCTCCTGCGCGTCTACGCCCATTCCGGCCACTATTACGACGCCTACGAGCACCTCTCCGAGACCTTCGGCACCTTCGAGAACGACCTCTACGTCCTCGTCAATTCCGAGCGCCTCGCCGAACCCGAAATCATCGAGCAGGTCCGCAGCCTCGCCTTCGAGCTTGAACTCAACGAGTTCGCCGTCGGCACCATGTCGCCCTTTACGCTGAGAAAGCCCTCGGCCTATGGCGGCTCAGAACCCGCTGTGCCCGAAGGCCTGCAAACCGCCGACGAAGTCGCCTTCGCCCTCATGGATCTTCAACAGAACGATCCCATGATGCGCAATCTCATCACGCCCGATCTCAACGGCGTAGTGCTCATCATGTTCCCCAATCAGGACGTGGTGAAAGAGCGTGGCGCCAAGGCCATGATCGAAAACCTGCGCCAGACCATCGCGCCCTTCCAGACCGCCGATATCAGCATCGAGATCACCGGCCCACCGGTCTGGACCACTGAAATGCTGAATGCCGCCGTCGACGATCAGGTGAAATTCACCGTCTACGGCTTCGCCCTCGGCTCCATCATCGCCCTGCTGGCCCTGCGCTCCATCGCCGGCGCACTCATCGTCGCCGCCACACCGTTCCTTGCGGTCATGTGGGCCATGGGCACGATCCTCCTGTTCTTCGGCTCCTTCTCCTTCCTCACCATCATCGTCACGACGCTGGTGCTGGTGATCTCCTTTGCCGAGTCCATGTTCTTTACCTTCAATTGGCTGGCCTATTGGCGCGACGGTATGGAGCCCAACAAGGCGGTCGATGCGACCATAAAACTGGTCGGCCCGGCGACGGCGCTGACCATGCTCATCTCCATGGTCAGCTTCGCCTCGCTCTCGCTCACTCCGGGCCAGGGCGTACGCGAATTCTCCATGGCCGGCGCCATGGGCTCGTTCCTGCTCTTTGCCTGCACCATGACCTTCCAGCCCCTGCTGCTGAAGCTCGCCGTGCGCCTCGGCTTCAAGGCCCCGCCCAAGTCGAGCGTGGTCCTCACCGCCCCCTTGCCCCTGAGCTGGTTCCTCGCCAGCCGCTTCGGCCGCCCGATCGCCATTGCCGGCATCGTCACGACGCTGCTGCTGCTCGTGCCCTATTTCCTCATCCAGCCGCGCTTCTCGTTTGAAGACTTCGTCGCCACGGAATCGACCGCCCTTACCGCGGCCGAAAACATCGACGAAGGCGTTGGTGGCGTTGCCCCGCTCTACGTTCGCGTGCCGCTCATCGAGCACAACCCCGATGTCGGCGAGGTCGATTTCCAGCGCATCAAGCTGGTGCATGAAATTCTCGAAACGGAGCTGGGCGAGAACAAGGTCATCTCCGCCGCCAGCATGACCAACTATACGGATTCCGGCTTCACCCGCGCCGAAGTGCTCGAAGCCGTGGGCCCCTTCATGCGTCAGCGCTTTGTCACCGAAGACGGCTCGCAGGCCCTGGTCACCGGCTTCATGCCCACGATCATCGATAGCGATGTCCTGAAAGACCTCGTCCATCGCGTCGAAACCGAACTCGTCTCCGCCGGCATAACCGACGCCGAAGTCGGCGGCTTCCGCGTGTTGACCACCTTCGCCACCGACGACATCGTTCGCGGCCTGCAAATGGACCTGACGCTCAGCGTCATCGTCAATCTCGGCCTCATCGGCTTCGCCTTCCAGTCCTTCCGCGTCGCCCTGGCTTCAGCCATCCCGAACCTGTTCCCGATCCTCGGCACCGAGGCCTGGCTCTGGTATTCCGGCGCCGGCCTGCAGCTGACCACCGTCATCGCCCTCACCATCGCCTTCGGTATTGCCGTCGACGACACGGTCCACTTCCTCTCGCACTACCTCCATGGCAGGCGCGAGGAAGGCCGCAGCCATGAAGATGCGGTGAAACACACGCTCCTGCGCATCGGCGGCGCCATTGTCGCCACGACGATCATCCTCTGCGCCGGCACGGCCATCATCATGTTCTCCGAGCTGCCGCAGGTGGCGCTGTTCGGTTCGCTCTTCGTCATCACTTTGGCGCTGGCGATCCTGGGCGATCTCTTCATCCTGCCGGCCCTGCTGATGGCCGGTGGCAAGTTCTTCCACAAACTCGGCAACATCCGCGTTCGCACCTCTGACCACGACGCGACGCCCGACGACCCGATGGGCGATACCATCACCCGCGAGGGCGGAACCGAGGGTGAAGCGCCTGATCCCAAAATCGCGTGAGCCCGTTTTCCCGCCAGCATGGATGGCATAACGAAAACACAACGCCGAATCTGACTGAATTTGCTATCAACCGTCGATAACCAGCCGGGGGGCTTGGTGTGACACTTGGAGGCTTTGCACTATGACCTTTCTCGGACCCCTGTCCCGTGCCGCTGCACTGGCAGGTATCCTTCTCTCGGCCGGCTTCGCCGCGACGCCCGCTTTTGCCGGGCCCAACGAAGTTGCCCTTCTGAAATCCTATATCGGTGAATGGCGCGGCCGCGGCACGCTGGTCGGCGCCTCGACCGAATCCGTCGTCTGCCGCCTTTCCCTGTCCCAGGGCAATTCCGACAAGGTCAACTATTCCGGCCGCTGCACCCTCGCCGGCACCAACCTCTCGGTTGCGGGCACGATGGCCTATGTCGACGCCTCCAGGCGTTATGAAGCTGCCATGACCTCCAACGCCACCTTCAGCGGCATTGCCGTCGGCCAGAAGCGCGGCAGTGGCCTGATCTTCAACCTCAAGGAGCGCACGCCCGACGAGGAAGGCAAGGACATGAACATCTCCGCCCAGATCGCCCTCAACGGCGACGCGATCAGCGTGGCCTTCGAAGTCGTCTACGTTGAATCCGGCGACAGCCTCCGCGCGGACGTCCCCTTCGCACGCTAATCAGCGACGCATATCTGTCCAAGGGCGGCCTTAGGCCGCCCTTTTTCGTTTTCAGCACTGACAAAACGGTGCTGCCCTCATCCCCTGCTCCCCTTAATCGCCCCTCCATCGTCATTGCCGGGTTCGTCCCGGCAATCCATCTCGCCTCCGCGTGAACCAACGGGGCAAGGCCGGTGGTAACGAGGAACCAGCCTCACCTCCCCACCAATGTCATCCCCGCGAAAGCGGGACCTCTGTTTCCCAACCGGGATCCCCGCTTTCGCGGGGATGACACCGTGGAATACGAGAAAACCGTCCCACCCCCGGCCGTCATCCTCGGGCCCGACCCGAGGACACTTCACTTCGCAATGCGTCAGTAAATACAGCCCCCTCGGGTCAAGCCCGAGGGTGACGACCCGCGATGGCAACCGACAATGGCGAGTTGAAGCAGGAGGCGGGCCCTCTACCCCTGTCGTCGCGCCCAAGCCCGCATCGCCGTCACAAGAAACTCGGCAAACCCCGGCTCGATCGTCTCATACCGCTTCCGAAAATCTGGATGCTCATAGACATCAGCCAATCCCCCATAGGCCTCCGGCGTGCACTCCCGCCCCCACGCGCTCCCCACCCAGCGCCGATGCGCCTCGATGGCCGGATCAAGCGCCGTCGCCTGCGGCGGCAATCCCCGCCGAAATCCCTCGGCCAGCGCGTCCTCGACGCGCTGAAGTTCGGCCATCATCCCTGCGCGTTCCTCCTCATTCATCTCACCCATAGCCTTCCGGCTCCGGGCAATCCGCGCCTCCATATCCCCGCCAAAGCGTTCCACCAGCCAGGCCTCATATTCGGCCTGCTTTTCCGGCGCGATCAGCCCGGAATAAAGTTCATTGTCCTGCATTACAGTCTCTCCTTCGAGACGGGCGATCGTGCGGTCGATCGTCCTCACCATGCCGGCGAACCGCTGCGCCTCGCTCTCGAGCCGGTCGCGCTGCTCGCGCAGCACAGCCAGCCTGTCGAAGTCAGGCGCATCCAGAATGGCGCCGATCTCCATCAGTGGAATATCGAGCGCCCTTTGGATGAGGATCTGCTGCAAGCGCAGCAATTCCTCTTCTCCATAGTAGCGATAGCGGTTTTCGCCGGTGAATGCGGGCTTCAGGAGACCAATCTCGTCATAGTGGTGCAACGTGCGCACCGACACGCCGGCAAGGCCAGCCAATTGCTGAACGGTATAGGTCTTCATCAGTCCACATTCTCCGCGAGCAATGCTTCTGCACCCTGACGCCGCGTGAGGGTCAATGCCCCTCATTTTCTGACTACAAAACTCAAAGATTGGCGGCTAAAGGAAAGCCATGCGAGCCCTCGTCCAACGCGTCCAGTCCGCCTCCGTCACCGTCGACAGCGAGATATCAGGCCAGATCGGTCCGGGTCTTCTCGTGCTCGTCTGTGCCATGCAGGACGACACCGACGACCTCGCCGATTGGCTGGCGCAGAAGATCGCAAAACTGCGCATTTTTCAGGACGATGCCGGCAAGATGAATCGCTCGCTTCTCGACATCGGCGGCTCTGCCCTCGTCGTCAGCCAGTTCACCCTTGCCGCCGATACCAAGGGCAATCGCCCCGGCTTTTCCCGCGCCGCCCCGCCCGAACGCGGCCGCGATCTCTACGAAAAATTCTCCGCCACCCTCACCGCATCCGGCATCCCCGTTGCAAACGGCATTTTCGGTGCCGACATGAAGGTTGCGCTCGTCAATGACGGGCCGGTCACCATCTGGCTGGATACCGACCAATGACTGAGCCGCAATCGCCCCTCGCCCGCAACCGGCTGATGCGCGCCCTTTATCTGGTCCTCGGCTTCATCCTGCTGATCACCGGCATCATCGGCATCTTCGTGCCCCTGATGCCGACGACGATCTTCCTCATCCTCGCCGCCTGGTGTTTTTCCAAGTCGTCGCAGCGCCTCGAAAACTGGCTGCTCGGCCACGCAACGCTCGGTCCCACCATCGTCAACTGGCGCGAATATGGTGTCATTCCTCCGCGCGCCAAGCTCATGGCCTGCACCGGCATGGCCGTCGGCTTTTTGATCTTTCTTTTTGCCGCCCACCCCGCCTGGTGGCTCTTCCTGCTTGTTGCCGCCATCATCGCTGGCTGCGCCTGGTACGTCCTCTCGCGGCCCTCCGCACCCCGCGGCAGCGAAGACCCCGCCTGAAACGAAAAGGGCCGCCGAAGCGACCCTTTGAGTAAGCAATCTCAGAACGGAATGTCGTCGTCGAGCCCGCCGGATTCAAACGCCGGCGCATTGGACGAGGGACGACGTCCGCCACCCCCGCCAGCATTGTTGCTGACGCCACGGAAGCCGCCATCGTCATTGCCGCGGAAACCGCCGCCAGCGCTGTCACCGGCGCCTTCGCCACGACCATCCAGCAACACCATCGATGCATTAAAGCCCTGGAGCACGATTTCGGTCGAGTACTTGTCAGCGCCCGACTGGTCCTGCCACTTGCGGGTCTGCAGCTGGCCTTCGAGATAGACCTTGCTGCCCTTGCGCAGATACTGCTCGGCAACCTTGGCCAGACCTTCCGAGAAGATCACCACACGGTGCCATTCGGTCTTTTCGCGCTGCTCGCCGGTATTGCGATCGCGCCAGCGTTCCGATGTCGCCACCGACAGGTTCACCACCTTGCCCCCGCTGGGCAGGTTGCGCACTTCGGGCTCGTTGCCCAGATTGCCAACCAGAATGACCTTGTTCACACTGCCTGCCATGGCGCTTGTCCTTTAAAAAATTCAGTCCCGGTCTGTTGCGGTCGCGGGACGCTCTCTCATGTGTGGCCGAAGCTTAGCCGCCCGTAACACGGCGCCCCTCCACGGTGACGCGCACCATAGACCGTTCCCCCGTGTGACGCACCCAAAACGGCGCTTATGTTCTCTTTATGTTCCAGTTATCCACTTGTCAACAATCCTTGGCTTGACCCCGATCAAAGCGCGGGCTCTCCCTATGCGCCAAAACCGCCCGGTATTCTGAAGCGAGTCCCGTCATGTCCGCCGATCTCTCCGCCCGCATCCGCCATCCCGGCCTCCTCGACCGCATCACCACGCCTGAAGCCGCCGCGGCGCTCATAAAGGACGGCATGGTCATCGGCATGAGCGGCTTCACCAAGGCCGGCGACGCCAAGGCGGTTCCCGTGGCCATGGCCGAGCGCGCCAGCACCGATCCGTTCCAGATCACCCTCATCACCGGCGCCTCCCTCGGCCACGATATCGATCGCATGCTCACCGAGGCAAAAGTCCTCGCCCGCCGCATGCCCTTCCAGGCCGATCCGACCCTGCGCAAGGCGATCAACCGCGGCGAGGTCATGTTCATCGACCAGCACCTGAGCGAAACGGTGGAACACCTTCGCTCGCGCCAGCTCGGCCCCATCGACTACGCCATCGTCGAAGCCGCCGCGATCACCGAGGATGGCGGCCTCGTCCCTACGACCTCGATCGGCAATTCGGCGAGCTTCGCCATCCTCGCCGAAAAGGTCATCGTCGAGATCAACCTCTCCCAGCCCCTCGGCCTTGATGGCCTCCACGACATCTACATCCCGAGCAAGCGCCCCACCCGCGCGCCCATCCCGCTCATGGCTTGCGACAGCCGCGTTGGCACGCCCTATGTGCAGATCCCGCCCGAAAAGATCGCCGCCATCGTCATCACCAACGAGATCGACAGCGCCTCCTCGGTGCAGCCCTCCGATCCCGAAACCAGCGCCATCGCCCACCACCTCATCGCCTTCTTCGAAAACGAGGTGAAGCGCGGCCGCCTCGATCTGACCCTCCAACCCCTCCAGGCCGGCATCGGCACCATCGCCAATTCGGTCCTGCAGGGCCTCGCCGATGGCCCCTTCCACCACCTGCGCCTCTATTCCGAAGTCTTGCAGGACTCCACCTTCGACCTCTTCGACGCCGGAAAACTCAGCTTCGCCTCGGCCTCCTCGATCACCCTCAGCGCCCCCTATGCCGAGCGCGTCTTCGGCAATTTCGAACGCTACAAGGACAAGCTGATCCTGCGCCCGCAGGAAATCTCCAACCACCCCGAGATCATCCGGCGCCTGGGCATCATCGGCATCAACACCGCCCTCGAATTCGACATCTATGGCAACGTCAATTCCACCCATGTCGACGGAACCATGATGATGAACGGCATCGGCGGCTCCGGTGATTTCGCCCGCAATGCCTATCTCTCGATCTTCGTCACAAAATCCCTCGCCAAGGACGGCGCCATTTCCTCGGTCGTCCCCATGGTCAGCCACATCGACCACACCGAGCACGACGTCGACATCCTCGTCACCGAAGTTGGCCTCGCGGACCTGCGCGAACTCGCCCCGCGCGAGCGCGCCCGCCTTATCATCGACAATTGCGTCCACCCCTCCTATCGCGCCCAGCTCGATGATTATTTCGCCCGCGCGTCCGCTCGCGGCGGCCACACGCCGCACCTGCTCGAAGAAGCTTTTTCCTGGCACACAAGGCGCAGGGAAACGGGAAGCATGAAGATCTAAGGCGGCCCCTTCTGTTCTTCTGACTCTCGGGAGAAGGTGGCGCGCAGCTCACCGAATTCGCTTTTGCGAATTCGGTTGGAATGAGGGGGATGCCGCGGTGCGTGCCCGATTCCTGACACGCCCTGTCAGCAGCCCTGATCCATTGCCATTCCCACACGCGGGGGACCGGCATGGATTACGCACAGGCGCTCTGGATTTACACACTCCTCGTCTTCGGCATCATCGTCGTGCCGGGCATGGACATGTTCTACATCCTCGCCAATGCCCTCACCGGCGGCAGGCGCCTGGGCTTTGCCGCACTCGGCGGCGTCATGCTCGGTGGCGCCGTCCACGCTCTTTTCGGCACCGTGGCCGTGGGCGTCCTCACCCAGCTCCCCACCATGCTGTTCCAGGCCATGGTCCTTGCCGGCGCCGCCTATATGGCCTGGATCGGCTACACGCTCCTGCGCAGTTCCATCACCGTCGACGGCATCGGCCGCGCCACCACGCGCACCGAATGGGCCGCCTTCCGCCAGGGCACCATCACCTGCCTGCTCAATCCAAAGGCATATCTCTTTGTGCTCGCGGTCTTCCCGCAATTCGTGCGCCCAGAATTCGGCCCGGCCTGGACCCAGGCCTTCGCTCTCGGCGTGATCACGGTTCTCATGCAGGGGGGCATCTATGGCGGGCTCGCCCTTGCTGCAGGCCGTGGCCGCGATGCCCTCGTGGACAATCCCGCAGCAACCATCTGGATCGGCCGCAGCGCCGGCGCCCTCTTCGTCGTCGTCGCCATTTTCACCGCCTGGCATGGTCTCACCATGTCATCAGCCACTTGACGGAATTTGAAATGTTCTGCAAATGTTCATGAGAACTAGAGGTGTTTTTGCAAGCCCTTCCGGACGCTATGGCCAGGTGCCCGCGCGAGCGAAAGTGAAAGCCGCGCTGGCTAGCCATGCATGGCTGGCGCTTGCGGTTGGGCTGAGCAGCGCTTATCTCATGGGCTCTCCGGCCCCCCTTGACCCCATTGCTGCTGTGCCCTCCATCGGCACGACAAGCCACGGACGTGAACTATGAAGCCTACGCCCAGCCAGAACCGCGAAATCATCGTCCGCGGTGCCCGCGAGCACAATTTGAAGGGCATCGACGTCAAGCTGCCGCGCGACAGCCTCATCGTCATGACTGGCCTTTCCGGCTCGGGCAAGTCGTCCCTGGCTTTCGACACCATCTATGCCGAGGGCCAGCGCCGCTATGTGGAGTCGCTGTCGGCCTATGCCCGTCAGTTCCTCGAAATGATGCAGAAGCCCGATGTGGAACACATCGAAGGCCTCTCGCCCGCCATTTCCATCGAGCAGAAGACGACCTCGCGTAACCCGCGCTCTACCGTTGGCACGGTCACCGAGATCTACGATTACCTGCGCCTGCTCTTCGCCCGCGTCGGCATTCCCTATTCCCCGGCCACCGGCCTTCCCATCGAGAGCCAGACCGTCAGCCAGATGGTCGACCGCACTCTCGAACTCCCCGAAGGCACTCGCCTCTACCTGCTGGCCCCCATCGCACGCGGCCGCAAGGGCGAGTACAAGAAGGAATTGGCCGACCTCATGCGCAAGGGCTTCCAGCGCGTGAAGATCGATGGCGAGTATCACGAGATCGAAGACGCCCCGGCGCTCGACAAGAAGTTCAAGCACGACATCGAAGTCGTGGTCGATCGCGTCGTTGTTTCGCCCGATATTTCCGGCCGCCTCGCCGAAAGCTTTGAGACCGCGCTGAAGCTCGCCGAAGGCATTGCCCTCGTCGAATTCGCCGACGAGAAGAACGAAGACGGTTCTGCCCGCCAGATCACCTTCTCGGAAAAGTTCGCCTGCCCGGTTTCCGGCTTCACCATCGCCGAAATCGAGCCGCGCCTGTTCTCGTTCAACAATCCCTTCGGCGCCTGCCCGGTCTGCGATGGCCTCGGCACCGAGCAGAAGATCGACCCCGATCAGATCGTGCCCGACGCAACCCTGTCGCTGCGCGATGGTGCCATTCTGCCCTGGTCGAAGACTTCGGCACCCTATTACCAGCAGACCCTGCAGGCCGTCGTAAAGCACTACGGCGCCTCGACCGGCACCGCCTGGAACGAGCTGCCCTTCGACGTCCAGCACGCGGTCCTTTACGGCACCGACAAGACGGCCATCAACTTCGTCTATGACGATGGCCTGCGCCAGTACAAGACATCAAAGCCTTTCGAAGGCGTCATCGGCAACCTTGAGCGTCGCTACAAGGAAACCGAAAGCGCCGGCATGCGCGAAGAAATCGAAAAGTACATGTCGGCCAAGCCTTGCGTGGCCTGTGGCGGCTATCGCCTTAAGCCCGAAACCTTGGCAGTGAAGATTGATGGCCTCCATATCGGCCAGGTCAGCGACATGTCTATCAAGGTGGCCTCAAAATGGTTTGTCGACCTGTCCGACAAGCTCAACGCCACCCAGAGCCAGATCGGCGAGCGCATCCTCAAGGAAATCCGCGAGCGCCTGAACTTCCTCAACGACGTGGGCCTAGAATATCTCTCCATGTCGCGCAATTCCGGCACTCTGTCGGGTGGCGAAAGCCAGCGCATTCGTCTCGCCAGCCAGATCGGTTCGGGCCTGACCGGCGTGCTTTATGTGCTCGACGAGCCTTCCATCGGCCTCCACCAGCGCGACAATGCCCGCCTTCTGGACACCCTGCGTCGCCTGCGTGACCTCGGCAATACCGTCATCGTCGTCGAGCACGACGAAGACGCGATCCTGACTGCCGACTATGTTCTCGACATCGGCCCCGGCGCCGGCGTCAATGGCGGCCACATCGTCGCCGAAGGTTCGCCCGAGGACATTCTCAACCACCCCGATTCCCTCACCGGCAAATATCTCTCCGGCCGCATGGGCATCCCCATTCCGGCCGAACGTCGCGAAGGCAAGAAGGGCAAGGCGCTCTCCATCAAGGGCGCGACCGGCAACAATCTCAAGAATGTTTCGGTCGATGTGCCGCTCGGTCTCTTCGTCGCCATCACAGGTGTGTCCGGTGGCGGCAAGTCGACCCTGATGATCGACACCATGTACCAGGCCATTGCCCGCCGGTTGAACGGCGCTCGCGTGGTCCCTGCCCCGCATGAATCGCTGACCGGCCTCGAATTCCTCGACAAGGTCATCGACATCGACCAGTCGCCGATCGGCCGCACCCCGCGCTCCAATCCCGCCACCTATACCGGTGCCTTCACGCCCCTGCGCGAATGGTTTGCCGGCCTCCCGGAAGCGAAAGCGCGCGGTTACGGTCCCGGCCGTTTCTCCTTCAACGTCAAGGGCGGCCGCTGCGAGAAGTGCGAGGGCGATGGCGTCCTCAAGATCGAAATGCACTTCCTGCCCGACGTCTACGTCACTTGCGACGTCTGCAAGGGCAAGCGCTACAATCGCGAAACGCTGGAAGTCCAGTTCAAGGGCAAGTCGATCTCCGACGTCCTCGACATGACCATCGATGAGGGCGTGGACTTCTTCTCGGCTGTCCCGGTCATCCGTGACAAGTTCGCTACCCTCCAGCGCGTCGGCCTCGGCTACGTCAAGGTCGGCCAGCCAGCCACAACCCTCTCCGGCGGCGAAGCCCAGCGCGTAAAACTGTCCAAGGAACTGAGCAAGCGCGCCACCGGCCGCACGCTCTACATGCTCGACGAGCCGACCACGGGCCTCCATTTCCACGACGTGGCCAAACTTCTCGAAGTGCTCCACGAACTCGTCGAAGGCGGCAACTCCGTCATCGTCATCGAGCACAACCTGGAAGTCATCAAGACGGCCGACTGGATCATCGACATGGGCCCCGAAGGCGGCGACGGCGGCGGCGAAGTGGTCGCCATAGGCACGCCCGAAGAGGTGGCCTCCAACAAGCGCTCCCACACCGGCCACTTCCTCAAGGAAGTCATGGACCGCCGTCCCCACTACGCAACAAAGGCGGCGGAGTAGCCTCCGCTGCTTTTTCTCACCCGCTCTTCGGAAAACAACAGGGCCTTTCAGAAACGCGATGCACCACCTCCCCCTTGAGGGGGAGGATGGGAGGGGGTGGAGCCCCACGCGCGGATTCACCTAGTCCCGCCGACGCCACACTCGACGCTAGCAGTCTGCTAACGCGACCATAGCGTGCTCGTCCCGCCACAAACGCCCTGAATTGCCCGCATCGAGTCACCAATTCGCGCCAACGCGCCTCTCGATGCTACCAGTCTGCTAACCCCAGAATGCCGGTTCTGCGCAGGCCGTTAGCCCGTCACAGCACTGTCTTGCGTCAGATCGATGAAATCACCATGCGCGGCACGCATGCCGCGCCTGCTGTTTGCCCCATGGCGCAGCCCCGCAAATCAGCCGATCTTGAAGCTGCAGCCACCAGCCATACTGGAATAGACCCATGTTTGTACGTGCCGTCTGGCGCATCAAGCGCCTGGTCGACATCAAGCAGACGTTGCGGGAGATGGAAGTTCCCTCGACGCGAGATGCCGACTTACTGGGCATTTCCGGCCCAGACTTTTCCAAGATGACGCGATCGCTCTTCGATCGCTGATCTCTTTCCAGCCTCAATAGTAATAGTGGCCGCCGGATTGCCGTCCGGCGGCCATCCTTTTGGCATCCACCTTAACCGAGCCTTAACGACACCCCGCCGCGCCCTGCGCAAATTGCATGGCTTCTTTGACTAAACTCTATCTGCTCGCTGGGCTTAGTCTCCACTATATCTCTCCTTGCAAACGACAGGAGAACTCAAATGGACATCCGAAAAACCTTCAAGAAGTGGGCCGCTTACCAGCAGACGGTTCGTGAACTTGCTGCTCTCGACAATCGCCAGCTGAATGATCTCGGCATCAACCGTACCGAAATCAATCGCATTGCTCGCGATCATGCCAATTCGCTCTAAGAATTTCGGCGCGAATACTTCTGAAGTAAAAGACCGAACGCCCGCATCTCTCTGAGACGCGGGTGTTTTTGTTTCTGGCGCTCGGCGTTACGAAACTTATCCCCGCCCCCGTAACCTGCGCTATTCTCCCCGGCGCAATGGGCTTTCAGTTGCGTGTCGGCATGGCGCTTGGTATCTGCCAGCCATGTCAAACGAACCCATTCATATCATCGGCGGGGGCCTCGCAGGTTCCGAAGCCGCATGGCAGGCCGCCGAATCCGGCGCCACGGTCATTGTGCACGAAATGCGCGGCGTCAAAGCCACCGACGCGCACAGCACCACCGACTTCGCCGAGCTCGTCTGCTCCAACAGTTTCCGCTCCGACGACCACGAGCAGAACGCAGTCGGCCTCCTCCACGAAGAGATGCGCCGGTGCGGCTCGCTGATCATGCGTGCGGCCGACGAGCACAAGCTGCCGGCCGGTGGCGCACTGGCCGTCGACCGCCACGGATTTTCCGCCGCAGTCACGCAAGCCATTGAAAATCATCCACGAATTACCGTGGTCCGCGAAGAGCTGGACGGCTGGCCGCCGGAAGATTGGCGCCACGTCATCATCGCGACGGGTCCCCTGACCTCGCCCGCCCTGGCCGATGCGATCCTCTCCAAGACCGGCGAAGACTCCCTCGCCTTCTTCGACGCCATCGCGCCGATCATCCACTATGACAGCATCGACCACGACATCGCCTGGAAGCAGTCGCGCTATGACAAGGCCGGCCCCGGTGGTACGGGCGCCGACTATCTCAACCTGCCGATGGACCGCGACCAGTACTATGCCTTTGTAGAGGCACTGAAAACCGCGCCACTGCACGAGTTCAAGGACTGGGAAAAGGTCCCCTATTTCGACGGCTGCCTGCCCATCGAAGTCATGGCGGAACGCGGCGACGAAACCCTGCGCCACGGCCCGATGAAGCCCGTCGGCCTCACCAATCCGCGCAACCCGACCGTAAAGCCCTACGCCATCGTCCAGCTCCGGCAGGACAATGCGCTGGGCTCACTCTGGAACATGGTCGGCTTCCAGACCAAGATGCGCTACGGCATCCAGGCCGAGATCTTCCGCATGATCCCCGGCCTCGCCAATGCCCAGTTCGCGCGCCTTGGCGGCCTGCACCGCAACACTTTCATCAATTCCCCCAAGGTCTTGGGCCCCGACATGCGCCTCAAGGCCGACCCGCGCATCCGCTTTGCCGGCCAGGTCACGGGCGTTGAAGGCTATGTCGAAAGTGCCGCCGTCGGTCTCATCACCGGCCGTCTGACCGCCGCAGAAGCCCGCGGCGAAAGCCTGCCGCTGCCCCCGATCACGACCGCGCTGGGTGCCCTGATTGGCCACGTCACCGGCGGCCACATCGAAGCCGAAAGCTATAGCGGCGCCCGCAGCTTCCAGCCGATGAACGTCAATTTTGGCCTCTTCCCGGAAGTATCAGTTGAGAAGCCCGAAGGCGTAAAGCGCTGGCGTGGGCCGGAAAAGACCATGGCCAAGCGCCGCGCCATCACCAGCCGCGCCTTGGAAGACCTGAAAGTCTGGCAGTGACCCCCGAGGCGCTGCGCACCTATCTCCACGACCATATCCCGCTTTCCCGGGCCATGGCCGTGGAGGTCTTGGAAGCCAGCGCCAACCACGTCCTGCTTGAAGCTCCGCTCGCGCCCAACATCAATATGCACGGCACCATGTTCGGCGGCAGCTCGGCCACGCTTGCGCTGCTGGCCGCGTGGTCGGTCATGTATTTGAGGCTTGAAGCCGAAGGCATCGCCAGCCAATTGGTGATCCATCGGACCACTACCGAATATCTCCTGCCGATATCCGGTCCCGCTCAGGCGTCGGCCCACCTCGATGAGGCCGGCTGGCCGAGTTTTCGCCAAACCTTCCAGCGACGCGGCCGTGCAAGGCTCACGGTCGCCTCCGAACTATTTTATGAAGGCAGACCAGCAGGTCGTCTCAGCGGCGAGTTCGTCGCGATTTCCGAAGCTTAGCGGTTTCGCAGCGTCCACCAGCCGATCCGGCCGATCTTGCGCCAATCCGCCTCGTCGGCCGGCGCCGCGAACGGCGAGCCGCCGCGCCGCTGCCAAAGGCGTAGTTGCGCCTCAACGACCGGCAGAATGGCAAAGGCCGGCCGCAGGCCGCTCGGTAGTGCAGCAATCGCTACCCGAGCCTTCCTCAGGTGCTCTTCCGCCAGCTCGGTGATCTGTCCCAGCGCCTCGTGCAATCCCTCGCTATCAGTGCCGGCAAAAATCTCGCCCTCGCGCACGCCGTTCGCCTGAAAGATCGACCAGGGCAACATGATCCGCCCCTGCAACGCCACATAGCCAAAAGCCCGGAGATGTCCGACCATAGCCTGCGCCACGCCCAGATGCCCCGCGGCATCGCCGGGCTCTACCGGCAGCCCCTCGTTGAGGATCATGGCCGAGAGCTGCAGCAGCGTGGACGCCGTTTCGCCGGCATAACCTTCAAACGTCTCGAGATCCGGCATGGGATCGTCATAAAGATCAAAGCGCCGCGCGCCGATCAGCCGTTGCAGCGTGCCTGGCGGCAAGGCGTAACGGTCCAGCGTCGTCAGCAACGCATCGGCCAGCGGATTCTGCCGGACCGCACCATGACCATCGCCCTTCAGCGCATCATTCCACCATTGCAGGCGAATTTCGCCCGGCGCGGGCCCTGAAACCCGCTCGCGAATGCCGGCAATATCGGCGTTGAAGGCCAGAATGGCGGTGACGCCGTCCCTCGCGCCCGAAGGCAAGGCGAGCGTGGAGAGATAGCGATCCCTATCGCTCTCCCGGAGCATCTGGGCGGCGTGGGCAAAACTCTCTGCAGACATCAGCGGGCGTTCTCGACGGCGATGAAAGCGCCGGCAACGGCCCGCTCCTCGGCCAACAACACGTTGTAGGTGCGCACGGCGCCGCCGGTGCCGACAGCTTCGATGATCACCTTATGATCGCGAAACGCCTGGCGAATTGCAGGATCTATCAGCGCGATGTCCATGCCGAGGCCGATCAGCAGCACATCGAGCTGCTCCGCCAGTTCGAGCACCGGCTGCAGGCTTTCGAGAGTGAGCTCAGCTGGAGACGCGACGTCCCAGCCCAGCATGCCAGTCGGCAGGCAGAGCAAGGACCCTCGATGGGACATTTCGGCGAAGCGGAAACCGCCATTGCCATAGGCGTCGATGCCGACCTGGCGCGGGAAGCGGCCCGCGCCGGTCGAAATGGGGTCAGACGGAAGCGCCATCCGACGACTTTTCCTTCTTGGCCGCGAGCTCTTCGTCGGTCTTCTGCTTGAGACCGAAATTGATGAGGATCGGGCCGTTGACGATCACCGACGAATACATGCCGACGAGCGAGCCGAAGGTCATGGCGATGGTGAAGCTGCGCAGCGCCTCGCCACCAAACAGCACCAGCGGCACCAGCGCCAGAAGCACGGTGAACTGGGTGAGCGAGGTACGAACGATGGTCTGGTTGATCGAGAGATCGATCAATTCCGGCAGCGGCATCTTCCTGTATTTCAACAGATTTTCGCGGATACGGTCGGACACGACCACGGTTTCGTTCAGCGATAGACCGACAAGCGTCAGCACCGCGGCGATGGAACTGAGATTGAATTCCAGCCCTGTGATCGAGAACAGACCTATGGTCATGATGATGTCGTGCGACGTCGTCGTGACGGCCGCGAGCGCGAACTGCCACTCGAAGCGGAACCAGATGTAGATCAGGATACAGACAAGCGCGATGATGACGGCGATCGTGCCGGTCCAGGCCAATTCGCCCGAAACCGTGCCGCTCACCGCTTCGGTGCGCCTGACCTCGTATTGCTCACCCGCGAGAGCTTCCTGGACCTTCTGCACGGCAATCTGGTCAGCCGCCTGGCCGCCTTCTTGCGCTTGTACGCGCACGAGAAGGTCTTGAGGCGTACCAAAGCCCTGCACCTGCACTTCGCCAAGGTCGAGATCGCTCAGCAGTTCGCGAACAAGGCCGGCATCTGCCGGTCCACCGACATGCTGAACTTCGATGGCCGTGCCGCCGACAAAGTCGATGCCGAGGTTGAAACCCTTGAAATAGGCGGCGCCGATGGAAATCACCGACATGACGATCGAGAGCGCGATGACATAGCGCGAGATCTTCATGAACGGGATCTTGGTGCCGTCCGGAATGAAGCGGAAATGCTGGATCTTCAGCTCTTTCGGACGCACGCGCTTATACCAGAGGTTCACCTGGTAGGAGGTGACCGTATAGGAGGTGAAGAGCGAGGTCAGGATGCCGAGGCCGAGGGTGACGGCGAAGCCCTGAACCGGGCCGGAGCCCATGAAGTACAGCACGACGGCGGCGACAAGCTGGGTCAGGTGCGAGTCGACGATCGTGCCCCAGGCGCGCTCGAAGCCGGCATTGATGGCCTGCAGTGGCGTGCGCCCTGCCCGCTGCTCTTCGCGCATTCGCTCGTAGATCAGCACGTTGGCGTCCACGGCCATACCGATGGTCAGCACGATACCGGCGATACCTGGCAAGGTCAGCGTCGAGCCCAGCGTCGAAAGCGCGGCAAAGATCAGGATAACGTTGAGCACCAGGGAGACGTTGGCGAAAACGCCCCAAACGCCATAGGCGATGACCATGAAGCTCACGACCAGAACCGACGCCACGATACCTGCGGTCAGACCCGCCTGGATGGAGTCAGCGCCGAGGCTGGCGTCGACGGTACGCTCTTCGATCACATTAAGGCTGGCCGGCAGCGCGCCTGCACGCAGCAGCACGGCGAGGTCATTGGCCGAGGCGGTCGTAAAACTGCCGCTGATCTGGCCCGAGCCGCCGGTAATCGGCTGCTGGATGACCGGAGCGGTGATGACGGTATTGTCGAGCACGATAGCAAAACGCTGGCCGACATTGGCCGAGGTGATTTCGCTGAAGGTGACGGCGCCGCGTGTGTCGAACTTGAAGCTGACGACCGGGATGCCGCGCTGCGAGTCGTAGGACGGCTGCGCATCAACCAGGGATTCGCCGCCGAGGGCGACGTCTTCATAGAGCAGTTCGCGGGTGCCGTCCTGGCTCGGCAGGACCATCGTGCCGGCAGGCAGACCCTGGGCCTCGGCCTGGGCAGCGGTCAGGCCCGGATAGACCATGTGGAAAGTCAGGCGCGCCGTCTGCGAAACGATGTTCTTGAGGCGGGTCGAGTCGCCAAAGCCCGGCACCTGCACCATGACGCGGGTATCACCCTGGCGCTGGATGGTGGGTTCGGTCGTGCCCAGTTCGTCAATACGGCTGCGGATGACTTCGATGGACTGCGCCACCAGCGAACTCATGCGCTGGGTAATGCCATCGGGGGTGAGCGACACCGAAATCCGCCCGTCGGGCATTTCGGCAAAGGCCAGTTCGTTGACACCGACGCCGGCCGAGAACAGCGAGTTATTGACCGTGTTCTGGATGCCCTGGAGCGCGGTCATTGCCTGCTCCTTCTGGGTCGGATCGGTCAGTTCGATATAGATGGCGTTGTTGGCTTCATCGGTGGTGATGATGTTGCCGATGCCGTTCTGATTGGCCAGCACGTTGCGCGCGTCGCGGCGCACATCGCTCAAGCGCTGGGCGACAATGCCCCCGCGATCGACTTCGAGCAGCAGGTGCGAACCGCCCTGCAGATCGAGACCAAGAACCAGGCCTGGCTGGGGCAGCCATCCAGGGAGCGCTTCCCGTACTTGCTGGGGCAAGAAATTGGGGGCTGCAAACAGAATACCCGCGATCGCGACGAACAGGATGATTGCTACGCGGAACGGCGACTGGTTCATGAAACGGCGTCCTAGAGCATGTCATCCGAAAGTGGGTATCGGTTTCGGGACGAAGACATGCGGCTTAAAGAGTCAGAAAGCCGGAGCCTTTCGAGGCTCCGGCTAGTTCGGTCCGGCTTAGGCCGGCTTGTTGTCGTTGACCGGCTCGGCCTTGGAGCGCACGTCGGCAACCATGCCGCGCACGAGCTTGACCTTTACGCCCTGGGAGATTTCGACTTCCAGGTCTTCGCCATCAACGGCCTTGGTCACCTTGCCGACGATGCCGCCGGTGGTCACCACGGTGTCGCCACGGCGGATAGCCGAGAGCATCGCCTGCTGTGCTTTCAGGCGCTTCTGCTGCGGACGGAAGATCAAGAGCCAGAAAATCAGAACCAGCAGAACGATCGGCATAAGCTGGATCAGAATATCGGCGAAACCTCCCGTGGCGGGTGCGGCTGCATCCTGCGCAAAAGCGGGCGTTACAAACATCAGGCGAACTCCTATGATTCTTCTTGTTTGGGGGAGAAGAGCGCCACGCAGCCCACGGCTGCAGACTGGACGCGAATGGGGTCCCGTGCACTTGCACCCCGGCCAAAATCGCGCGGACTATACATTTGGCCCCCTGTGATTGCAAAGCCATTCAGGGAACACAATGCCGCGCTTGAATTGAAGGACTGAACCGGTGAAAACCAAAGACTATCTGGGCCGTATCGCGACGGCTCTCGAGGCCATTGCCGAGGCGCTGGAAACAACATCAGGCGGAACTGCTGCTTTCGAGCTCGGCGAGGCCAATGCCTACCATTGGCAGGGCGAATCCGAAGCCTTGCTGGCGGTACCCAAGGTCAGCCGCGTACCGCTCGACATGCTGCGCGGCATCGATCATGTGCGCGATGTCCTGCTCAAGAATACCGAGCAATTTGCCCGCGGTCATGGCGCCAACAACGCCCTGCTCTGGGGCGCTCGTGGCATGGGCAAGAGCTCACTGGTCAAGGCCATTCACGCTGATATCGGTGCCCGCGGGGGTTTCGAGCGGCTGGTGCTGATCGAAATCGCCCGCGAAGATCTCGACACCCTGCCCCAACTCATGCGCGCCATCTCTGGAAATTCCGCACGTTTCATCGTCTTCTGCGACGACCTCAGCTTCGATAGCGGTGAAACCAGCTACAAGTCACTCAAGACTATTCTCGACGGCGGCCTCGAAGGGCGCCCGGACAATGTCCTCTTCTACGCCACATCCAATCGCCGTCACCTGATGCCGCGCGATATGATCGAGAATGAGCGCTCGACGGCGATCAATCCGAGCGAAGCCGTGGAAGAAAAAGTGTCGCTGTCGGATCGCTTTGGCCTCTGGCTCGGTTTCCACAATTCCGATCAGGACACCTATCTCAGTATGGTGCGTGGCTATGCCGACTATTATGGTCTGGCTCTCGACGACGAAACATTGCGTGCCCGTGCAATCGAATGGGCCGCCACCCGCGGCTCCCGTTCGGGCCGCGTGGCTATCCAGCTCATTCGTAGCCTCGCAGGTGAACAGGGCAAAGTGGTCTAGAGGCGACGCCGAAGCACAAATGAAGAGGGCCGGTGCATCGCACCGGCCCTTCTTGTTTTGTCGCTGACTTTAGCTTGCGAGCAGCGGCACCGGGTCGACCGGCGTTGCGCCCTTGCGCAGTTCGAAGTGCAACTGGGGCTTTGAGACCGAACCGCTCATGCCGACCGTACCGATAGAGTCGCCACGGCTGACAGCTGCACCCTTGGCAACGCTCATGCCGTTGAGGTGCGCATAGGCCGACACGTAGCCATTGGGGTGACGGATGAGGATCAGGTTGCCGTAACCTTCGACGCCCGAGCCCACATAGATAACCGTACCGTTCTCGGCGGCCTTGACCGTTGAGCCTTCGGGCACGTCGATATTGATACCCGTGCCGCGGGAGGCGGCAAAGTCGGTGATTACGCGGCCGCTGACCGGCCAACGGAACTTGTCATTGCCAGAGGCGACAGGCTCGGCGGCTGGCGCCGTTGCGACCTGGGTGGGAGCAGGCGTTGCGACTGGCGCAGCAACGGGGGCCGGAGTAGCCGCGGGGGCGACAGCGACCTGCTGCGGTGCTGCCTGCGGGCGGCCCAGAGGAGCGGGCGGAGCACCCAAGGTCTGGGTCGGCGCGGCGCTTGCCACCTGCACGGCGGGCTGCGCTGCAGTCTGCGGCGTCCGCACCAGGTCCGGACGGCCCGGAATGATCAGCGACTGGCCCACAACGATCTTGTCGGGCGATGACAGGCCATTTGCCTGCACCAGCGCCTGAGTGGTGACCTCGTAGCGGCGGGCGATCGTATAGAGCGACTCGCCGCCTGCAATGGTGTGGGTATAGGCGCCGGCCGTTGTCGGCGCAGCTGCCACCACGGGCGCTGCTGCAGGAGCTGCGCTGGGTACGCTGTTGTTGACTGGCAAGGCAGCGTTGGAGCTCGGAAGCGAACCGAGGGCAACGGCGGGCGGCATAGACGGCACGGAGGCCGAAGTCTGCATGGCGGGCATGGCTTGCGGGGTTCCCATGGAAGCGGAAGAACTCAGTACAGGAAGATCCTGGGATCGAACCGAGGGCGCACTCGCCCCCATACCAATCGGCGAAACCGAGCCGACCGGTTGCGTAAAGCCCGACTGCATGGGCGACGCGGATTGAACGGGAGAAGCGCCCCAGGCGGAACCAATGGGTGCCGGCGGCAAGAACCGCTGCTCGGCAACCTGCATCGTCGCAGGGGCTCCAAGCGAGGCTGGCATAGGCTGGTTCAGCGTGGCGGGTGCGGATGACTGGGCGACGGAGCCGGTCGTTGTAGAATCGCCAAACGTTCGCGATCCAAGACTTGAACAACCGGACAAGCCGACGGCTGCTACTAACAGACCAGCCACGGCGACTGCACCTTTAGGCACCCTGACAGACAGGTTTTTACGCATCGGCTAACTCGTACGCAGGTACTTAACACTGGAAACGAGACTAGGCCGGTAAGGTAAAAGCGACCTTAAGACCGATGCGATTTGAGTAAAATCGAACGCACGACGTTGTCGATTGAGTAAGGTTAAGATTGCCCGGATGGGGACAAGCTCAGCTTCGCCAGCCGTTCCAGCGCCACTTTTTCCGTCTGCTGCAGCGCAAAAGGGGTCACAGTAATCGTGTTCCTGCGGCGCAAAACCTCAAAATCCGCATTTGGATCCAAGGGCATAGGCGTTTCGGGAATAGCCACGAAAAACTCGCCGTCCCTGTCGCTTGGGTAGTACCGGAAAGCCGAGCGCGAGAAACGCTGATGCGGCACGGCTGCTATCCCCGCAACCTCTCCAGGCGAGCAAACCGGGAAATTGACGTTGTAAAAAACATCGTCCCGCCCCTTCGCCGCAAGAATCGCCCGGACAACTTCTGTCCCGAATCGAATCGAATTGGACCAATCGACTGCGTGACTTCTTTCGTAGTCGATCGCTTGACTCATCGCGATTCCGACCGCGCCCTGTAGCGCGCCTTCGCGCGCGCCGGCCGCCGTGCCGGAGCAATGAACGATGTCACCCAGGTTCTGCCCGGCATTGACGCCGGACAGAACGAGGTCGGCCGGATGATCGGCCAGCACATGGGTCATCCCCGCCACGACGCAATCTGCGGGAGATCCGCCGACCACGGCAAAGCGCCGTGGGCCGCGACTTTCAAGAACCAGTTCACGGCCAAGCGTGAACCGGTGCCCTGCCCCAGACTGGTTGCCATCCGGCGCCACGATCCAGACGTCATCCGAAAGCGCGGCGGCGATATCGGCCATGATGGCGATACCTGGCGCATCCACACCATCGTCATTGGTGATGAGGATGCGCATGGATCACTTGCCTCCGATGGAAGTGAGGCCGCCCATATAGGGCTGCAGAGCCTCGGGAATCAGCACCGAGCCATCTTCCTGCTGGTAGTTTTCGAGGACTGCGATGAGGCAACGGCCGACGGCAGTGCCGGAGCCGTTGAGCGTATGCACATAACGCGGCGCCTGCTTTTCGCCGGACGGACGATAGCGCGCCTCCATGCGGCGGGCCTGGAAATCGCCGCAGACCGAGACGGACGAAATCTCGCGATAGGTGTCCTGTCCCGGCAGCCAGACTTCGAGGTCATAGGTCTTGCGCGCGCCAAAACCCATGTCGCCGGTGCAGAGCATCATGACGCGGTAGTGGAGGCCCAGACGCTGAAGCACCGTCTCGGCACAGGCGAGCATGCGCTCATGCTCGTCGATGGAGGTTTCAGCCGTCGTGATCGACACCATCTCGACCTTGTCGAACTGGTGCTGGCGCAGCATGCCGCGGGTATCGCGACCGGCAGAGCCGGCCTCGGAGCGGAAGCAAGGGGTCAGCGCCGCGAAACGCAGCGGCAGTTCTTCTTCGGACAGGATGGATTCGCGCACCATGTTGGTGAGCGGCACTTCCGCGGTCGGGATGAGCGCCAGGCGCGAGTCGCCATGCGGGGTGAAGAAGAGGTCTTCCTCGAACTTCGGCAGCTGATTGGTGCCAAAGAGTGCGTCGTCGCGAACCAGCAGCGGCGGCTGCACTTCGAGGTAGCCGTGCTCGGTCGTGTGCAGATCGAGCATGAACTGGCCGATGGCGCGTTCGAGGCGCGCAATCTGGCCCTTCAGCACCACAAAGCGACTGCCGGAAAGCTTGGCGGCCACTTCGAAGTCCATGTCCTTCTCGGCCACGCCGATTTCGTAGTGTTCTTTGGGCGCAAAGCTGAAGCTCGGCTTGGCCGGACGCTGGCGTGCCGCGGTTTCGGCTGTGCCGTTGGCGCCGAAATACTCGACATTGTCGCTCTCGTCGTCACCCTGCGGCACGTCATCGAGCGCGAGATTCGGAATAACCGACAATGCGGCACGAAGCTCGGCCTCGACCGCACGCTCTTCGGCTTCGCCGGTCGGGATAAAATCCTTGAGGCGCGCGACTTCGGCCATCAGCTCCTGAGCCTTGGCTTCATCCTTCTGAGCCTTGGCCTGGCCGATCTGTTTGGAAAGCGCGTTGCGCTTTTCCTGCGCTTCGTTGAGGCGGACGATGATCTCGCGGCGCCGATCGTCGATCGCCAGAAGATCGGAGGACCGCACGGAAACGTTCTTGCGCCGGGAAACGGCAGCGTCGAAAGCTTCGGCGTTGGCTCTGATCCACTTTATATCGAACATCGGTTCTTACGGGCCCTGCCCGCCTCTGGTTTGACGCAGGCCCTGGGTCTATGTCCCGGGGCGCGCCTGCCAGCGCCGCGGGGCAGAACTGAGCTGCACCCGCGAGAGAACGCGGAGCAGCTATTCGCTAGATGAGCCGGAAAGCCCGGAGTCCTGCGCCGCCAGTGCCGCCTCGCGGCGCTTCTGCACAAATCGGACAGACAGGATCGCCAGTTCGTAAAGCGCGTACATCGGCAGGGCAAGCCCGATCTGGGAGATCGGATCAGGCGGCGTGATCAAAGCAGCAACGATCAGAATGCCGACCACAGCATAGCGCCGACCCTTCTTGAGCATCTCGACATTGACCAGATCGATCTGCGCCAGAAGCGTTAGGACGACAGGCAACTGGAAGCAGATGCCGAAAGCCAGAATCAGCGTCATGGCGAAGCCGAGATACTCGGACACGCGCGGCATGAGCTTGATTTCGTCCGTTTCCATGCCGGCAAAGAAATGCAGGGCCATGGGCAGGACGGTGAAATAGACCATCAGCGCGCCCAGGACGAAGAAGACCGGGGTGGCGATGAGATAAGGCACCAGCGCCTTGCGCTCGTGCTTGTAGAGGCCCGGCGCGACGAAGAGATAAATCTGCGTCGCGATGAAGGGGAAGCCGAGGAAGATGGCGCCAAAGAAGGCCAGGTTCAGTTCGGTGAAGAACAGTTCCTGCGGCGCGGTGTAGATCAACTCGATCGTGTGGGTCGGGTCGCTGGCATAGACGCCACGATATGGCCCGAGCAGAATGTCGAAGATGTTTTTCGAGATCAGGAAACACCCGATCATCAGGACGACGACCGCAATGGCGCTGTAGATCAGGCGCTTGCGCAGCTCGATCAGATGCTCGAGCAGCGGCGCCTCGCTGCCCGCGAGTTCGTCTTCGACCTCGGGCTTGTTCTTGTCTTCAAGCTGCGGCTGCTTGGCGTCGGCCATCGTTATTTCGTTTCTACCGGTTCAGCCGGCTTCTTGCGCGGTGCGCGCGGCTTTTTGGCGGGCGCGGCCGGTTCTTCTGCGATAACCTCAGCGACAGCAGCCTTGGTCCGCGGCTTGCGGGCAGGCTTTGCCGCAGCTTCGGCTTCGACCGTGGCGGTCTTCGCTGCCGGCTTCTTGGCGACGCTGGTCTTGGCTGTCGTAGCAGTTTTGCTCGCGGCGGGTTTCTTGGCGGGCGCAGGCTTGGCGGCCTTGGCCTCTTCCACCGGCGCAAGATCGGTTGTCGTCACGGGCGATGTCGGCGCTGCTGCGGCGGCTTTGACCGGCTTTGCCTGTGCAGCCTTCACCGGCTCGGTGCCCTTGAAGCCATAGTCGGACGCCAGTTCGTCATTCGACTTCTTGGCAGCCGGCATGCCTGCAGCACTGCGCAACTCGTCGACGACACTCTCGACCTTGGGATCGGCCGGCTTGATGACACCGCTCGGCTGCGGGCCGCTCGGCGTCATTGTGTTGAATTCCTTGCGGATTTCTTCGGCCGTTTTCTTCAGTGGCGAGGTGATGGAATTGCGGAGGTTCCGCACCTCATCCAGCCCTGTCGTCCGATTGATTTCCCGCTGGAAGTCATTGCCCATGCGGCGGATTTGACCCACGAACTTGCCGATGCGTCCCATGACGACGGGCAGGTCCTTGGGGCCAATGACGATCAGCGCAACGACGCCGATCACCAGCATCTCTGTCCAGCCTAGACCGAGCATAAGGTTAGTCTCCGAGCGCGGCCCACGGCCGCCAAGTCAGGCCGAGAAGGATCAGACGTCCTTGCGTTCGGTCTCGCGTGCATCGACTTCAGCAGTCGTGGTGACGCGTTCAGCCGGCTTCTCGTCGTCCTTCATGCCCTTCTGGAAGGCTTTGATGCCCGAGGCGACTTCACCCATCATGCCGGAAATCTTCCCGCGGCCGAAAAGCAGAATAACGACGACGGCAACTACGAGAATGCCCCAAATGGAAGGCGCGTGCATGGTGATCTCCCTAGACTTTCAGAACGCGTTACACGCGATAGATGTGCGAGAAATAGGTTCAATCGCAGGCAAACACAAGAACGTGTTGCCTTTGCGCACTCACGAAAGCGGCAACCTAAGCCGCTGAGGCCATGGTTTGGCGTCTCTGAGGGCCGGGAGACGTGGCAGCAGGCAGGACAACGCGCATTGCAGCACAAAAGCCGCCCGGCCCTTTGGCGTCGCGGTTGCACGGTCGAGACGCCCTTCGGGCGCACGGTGGAAGCGGCTTTCGCCTCAAAATTTGGATGGAAGGAAGAGGCAAAAGCCGCTTCGCACGTCCGGGATTTTTTGCGCATGCATCGAGCGGCCCCCTTTTGGGGTTGCGGTTCGATAATCGAGGCGGGTCTTCGCCCTCTCTCCTCTTTCTCGCCGCCGACCGGTGGTCAGCATCCACGCACTCGCCCAGGCGACCCCGAGCGACCCGACTTCCCGCCCGGCACTTCGTCGGTGCCGCGTGTTATCGGTGGGAACGGGGAGAGTGTGTCACGACTCCCGGTGGCGTGGATAAGATGGATAGATCGCTCTCGGCAATGCTTGCGCTAGTCTTCGTCGCCGACTGCATCACCCTGGTCGTCCGGGGCAAGCGGGTCTTCGTCTTCGCGCAGGGCGCCATCGAACGGCAGCGGAATTTGCAACGATGGCGGCAACCTGGACGAGAGGAGCCCTGCCCCCTTGAGTTCATCGAGGCCCGGCAAGTCGGACAAATGCTCAAGACCAAAGTGGTCGAGAAAGGCGTCGGTCGTGCCATAGGTGACGGGCCTGCCCGGTGTACGCCGGCGGCCGCGCATGCGCACCCAGCCGGCTTCCATCAGGATATCCATTGTACCCTTGCCGACGGCGACGCCGCGGACTTCCTCGATTTCGGCCCGAGTCGCGGGCTGGTGATAGGCAATGATCGCAAGAGTTTCGAGCGCGGCGCGGGAGAGCGGCCGTGTTTCCTCTTCCTCTCTGCGCAGCAGGAAGCCCAGGTCTTCGGCGGTGCGAAATGCCCAGCGATCGCCGCGGCGCACCAGATTGACGCCGCGATTGGAATAGAGCGCACGCAGCTCGTCGATCAGCACCGGCAGGTTGGCCCCGTCGCCCACATAGGGCGACATCTCGGCCAGAGACAGCGGTTCGGACGAAGCGAACAGCAGTGCCTCGAGAATGCGCAACTGACGCTGGCGCACCTCTCCTTCGAAGTTCTCTTCATTCATGGCTGTTCACGTTTCCGGCGCCGCAACAGAATCGGCCCAAATGTCTCGCTTTGCCGCACCTCGATTTCGCCCTGGCGAACGAGTTCGAGGCTTGAGGCAAAGGTGGATGCTCGAACCGTCGTTCTCTCATCGGATCGGGCAAGGTATTGTTCGAGATAGGTATCCATCGCAACCCATTCGGCGCTTTCGCCGATCAGCCGCTGCAATATGTCTCGCGCATCCTGCAGCGACCACACCGTGCGCGTGATCGGGCGGTACTCGGTAACCGCGCCGCGCTCGCGCTGAGCCGAATAGGCTTTCAGCAGTTCATAATAGCTCGCTTCCCAGATGGATTTACGCGCCACTTCCAGAGGTTCGGGCGCACCGCGGGAATAGATCTGCAATCCCAGTCTCGGCCGGCCCAACAAGCGGCTCGCGGCTAGGCGCATGGCCTCCAGCCGCTTGAGCCGGAACTGCAGCATGGCAGCCAGCATCTCGCCGGATGGCTCGTCGTCGTCCTGCACCTGCGGCACCATGAGGCGGCTTTTGAGATAGGCGAGCCACGCCGCCATCACCAGATAGTCGGCGGCTACTTCGATGCGCCGCTCGCGCACCCGGTCGATGAAGGCCAGATATTGCTCGGCAAGCGCGAGGATGGAGATCGCCGCGAGATCGACTTTCTGACGCCGCGCCAAGTCCAGCAGCAGGTCGAGCGGCCCCTCATAGCCGTCCACATCGACATGCAGGACCTCACCCTCTGGCGGCGCTTCTGCGTCGAGCCATTCGGTCAGCGATCCGGTCATGAAAATATCCGCAGGGCACAAGTCATGCCGCATCCTTGGCGGCACGGGGCCGCAGCGTCAAGCGAGCCAGGCAGTTGGGCTAGAAGCTGAACAGCCCTTCCACGGGAACGTGGTCGCTCGGCTTGTCCCAGCCGCGCACATCCTTGTGCACGGTAACATCGTCCAGCCGGTCGGCCGCCTGCGGCGAAAGCATCAGGTGATCGATGCGGATACCGGCATTTCGCCGCCACGCACCGGCCTGGAAATCCCAGAACGTGAAAGTCTGGTCGGCGGTGATGGAGCGCAGGGCATCGGTCATGCCGAGGTTACGCAAGATGCGGAACTTTTCGAGGCTTTCGGGGCGATATAGCGCATCGCCCCACCATGCGTCGGGATCATGCGCGTCGATCGGCGCGGGAATGAGATTGAAGTCGCCCATCAGCACGAAGGGCTCTTCCAAGGCCAGACGACCGGCAACGAAGGTATTGAGCCGATCCATCCAGCGCAGCTTGTAGGGAAACTTCTCGGTATCGACCGGATTGCCGTTCGGCAGGTAGATATTGCAGATGCGGACCACGCCGCCTTCGACGGAAAAGACGCCTTCGATCAGGCGTGACTGTTCGTCGGCATCGTCGCCGGGCAGGCCACGATGCACTTCATCGAAGGGAAGCTTGGAGAGGAGCGCAACGCCGTTCCAGCTCTTCTGGCCATGGGTCACGACATTGTAGCCAAGCGCCTCGATCTCGGCGGTCGGAAAGCCTTCGTCGACCGTCTTGATTTCCTGGAGGCCGACGATGTCGGGCTTTTCTTCTTCGAGCCAACGCACCAGCAGTTCAAGCCGGGCCTTGATGCCATTGATATTCCAGGTGGCGACGCGCAAGGCCATGGCTCTCTCCGGCTTTAGTTGAGGTCGGCGTAAACGGCGCGAATGAGGTCCTTGGGATAACGTCCCGTGCACCCTTCGAGCGCGGTATTGCTCATCGACACTATCGTAATGGCATTGGCGGGATCGACAAGCCAGGAATGGCCATAAACCCCTCCCCAGTTCACCGTTCCCTTGGCAGAGGATGAGGCAGCGGCCTCAGGATCATCGATGACAGCACCGAAATAGCCGAAGCGCTGGCCCTGATCCTGCCTGTAGAGATCGCCGATGCGATTGGAAAAGCCCAGCGCAACAGTCTCCGGCTTCAGCAGGGAGCCGCCGCCCTTGCGCAGGGTTTCGAGGAATTTCGCGATATTTTCCGGCGTGCCAGCCATGCCGGCACCACCGGACTGGAAGGCTTTGTCGCTAAAGATGCGGGAGGGCGAGAACATCACCGTGCCGCCGTCTTCTCCGGGGACGAATTGCGGGTCGGTCATCACGGTCGGCTCGGGCGCGCCATCGGCATAGGGGATGGCGAGGCGTGCCTTGTCGGCGACGAAGAAGCCGGTTTCGTCCATGCCAAGCGGCCCGGTGATGTGGGCGTGCACCGCATCCTGGAGCGAACCGCCCTGCACTGCGGCCAGCACGGCCCCGAGAACGTCGATGGCGACCGAATAGGTCCAGCCGGTGCCCGGCGCGAACAGCAGCGGGGCCGCGGCGACCTTCGAGAAATTAGCGCGGAAATCCTTGTCGGTCGGCCCGAGGCCGGTCGAAATCGTCTCGTCGGCATAGCCATAGGCGAGCCCGGACGTGTGGGTCAGAAGATGGTGGATGGTGATTGGCGCCAAGGAGCCGTCGTCGAGCTTGGGCGCAAAGTAGTCGAGATGCTTGGAGACGAGATCGTCAAGCCCGAGCAGGCCCTTGTCGATCATGGCCAGCGCTGTTGCGGCAACGATGGGCTTGGTGACCGAGGCCAGGCGATAGATGGCGTTCTCCATCATCGGCACGCCGGCTTCGCGATCGAAATGGCCTGCAGTGCGCCGCAGGATCAGTTCCCCATGGCGATAGACGATTAGTTCCGCTCCGACGATCTTGCTGCCGGACACAGCCTCATCCATGACCGCGTTGACGCGCGCGCCCATAGTCCCCTCCCCCGAAATGTTCTTGAATATTTAGACGGCGAAACTCGTGCCGCAGCCGCAGGATGCGACGGCGTTCGGGTTCTTGATCTGGAAGGCCTGGCCGATCAGATCGTCCGTAAAGTCGATTTCCGCGCCGCCCATGAATTCCAGGCTCAGCGAATCGATGAGCACTGTGGCATCACCCTTTTGCAGAACGAGGTCGTCCTCGTTCGCCGTCTCCTGCACGAGATTGTATTCGTACTGGAAACCGGAGCATCCGCCGCCAGCCACCGAAATGCGCAGCACGGTGCCCGTCGGTTCTTTCGAGAGAATGCGAGACACGCGCTTTGCAGCGCGATCCGACAAAGTCACGGCAGGGGATTCGGCAAGGGCGGCAGCGGTCATTTGAAGTGTCCGTACGGTCGTAATGTCATAACACTGGCCTTAAGATAGGCGCATCGCGCGCTATTGCAAAGGCCTGGAACGAGAAGATGAACGAAACAGCGCCTTATGCCAGCAAGCCCGAAGATTCCCTCGGGCGCCTCTACGGCACCGGACCGAGCCCGACCCGCTCGGAATTCCAGCGGGATCGCGACCGCATCATCCACTCGACCGCCTTTCGCCGGCTGCAGCACAAGACGCAGGTTTTTCTGCATCACGAGGGCCGGCATTTTCGTAATCGGCTGACCCACACGCTGGAAGTCAGCCAGATCGCCCGCTCGATCGCGCGCGCGCTGAGGCTTAACGAGGACCTGGCTGAGGCCGTGGCGCTGAGCCACGATCTTGGCCACACACCCTTCGGCCATGCCGGTGAACGGGCGCTGCATCGGGCCATGGCGTCCTATGGCGGGTTTGATCACAACGTTCAGGCGCTGCGCGTCGTGACCCAGCTCGAGAATCGTTATGCCGAACACGACGGCATCAATCTCACATGGGAAACGCTTGAAGGCATTCTCAAGCACAATGGCCCACTGATCCATCCGGATGGCCGTCCATATGGGCGCTATGAGGAAGAAGGCCTGCCGTCGGGCGTCGCTGATATTCCGGCGGTCGCGGATCTGCGGCTATCGAGCCATGCGAGCCTTGAGGCTCAGGTGGCCGCTATTGCCGACGACATTGCCTACAATGCCCATGATATCGATGACGCCCTGCGCGCAGGCCTGGTTCAGCTCGCCGATTTCGAGGACGCGCCAATGGCGGGCCCAATCGTGCGCGAGGTCGAAGGCCTCTACCCCGACGTTGCCGTAAAGCGGCAGACGCACGAAGTGCAGCGGCGCATGATCACGCGCGCCATCGAAGACGTTATCGCCCAGAGCGCGGCCAACATAGCCGCGTCCGGCGTCGCGAGCGCCGAAGACGTCCGTATGGCCGGCAAAACCCTGATAGCCTTCTCGCCGGCCGTGGCCGAAGCCGAAAAGGGCTTGAAGGGCGTGCTCTATAAGCGCGTCTATCGCGACGAGGCGGTGATGCGGCCGGTGCGCGAGAGCGAAGCTGTCGTCGAGCGGCTATTTGCGGCCTATATGGAGAGTGCCGATATGCCTGGCCGTTGGGGCGATGCCGCCCGTGCGGCGAGTGATGTCAACGCCCGGGCGCGCATCGTTGCGGACTTCATTGCCGGCATGACCGACCCCTACGCACTTGACGAACATCAGCGCTTGTTTGACGCTCGCCCGGAATTCCGCTAACCGCCTCACAGCATTTCCAGCGGGTTTGTCATGGATATCTTCGCACTTTTCACCACTCGGGTCACCGAGGCTCTGCTTGCCGATCACCCCGAACTGGGCGCCGATCTGCTGTCGCGCGTTGTGGTGGAACCCCCGCGAGACCCCGCCCATGGCGATCTCTCGACCAATGCCGCAATGGTTGTGGCCAAGCCCCTCGGCAAGAATCCACGGGAAGTCGCTGCGGCGCTGGTTGAGCGCTTCAAGGCCGATTCCGACGTGACCTCGGTCGAGGTTGCGGGGCCAGGCTTCATCAATTTCCGCCTCGCCACGCCGATCCTGCACAAGGTGCTGAAGGCCATTGCCGAGCAGAAGGACGCCTATGGCAAGTCCAACCTTGGCAAGGGCGAACGGGTCAATGTCGAGTATGTCTCGGCCAACCCGACCGGTCCCATGCATGTGGGCCACACCCGCGGCGCCGTTTTTGGCGACGCTCTCGCCTCGCTCATGGCCTATTCCGGCTATGATGTGACGCGCGAATATTACATCAACGACACCGGCGGCCAGACCATCATTCTCGGCCAGTCGGCGCTGCTGCGCTACCGCGAAGCGCTTGGCGAAACCATTGAAATTCCCTCGGGCTTCTATCCGGGAGACTATCTCGTTCCTGTCGGCAAGGCACTTGCTGCCGAATATGGCGCTTCGCTGCTCGAAAAGCCTGAGCAGGAAGCCGTGCTGATCGCCCGCGAGGCTGCCCTCGCCGAAATGATGGAACTGATCAAGGCTGACCTTGCCCAGCTCAATATTCATCACGACGTCTTCTTCTCCGAACGCACCCTGCATGGCCAGGGCGGCGATATTCAGACGACGCTCGATTGGCTGCGTGAAGAGGGCTTGGTCTACCAGGGCCTGCTCGAAGCGCCGAAGGGCAAGACGCCCGAGGACTGGGAAGAGCGCGAGCAGACGCTGTTCCGCGCCAAGGATTTTGGCGACGACACCGATCGCGCACTGGTCAAGTCGGACGGCAGCTATACCTATTTCGCCGCCGACATTGCCTATCACCGCAACAAATATCTCCGCGGCTTCAAGCACATGGTCAATGTGCTCGGCGCCGATCACTCGGGCTATGTGAAGCGCCTGCAGGCGGCCGTTAAGGCCGTGTCGCAGGGCGAAGCCGATATCGACGTGCGCATCTGCCAGCTCGTGCGGCTGCTCAAGAACGGCGAGCCCTTCAAGATGTCGAAGCGCTCCGGCGACCTGGTCCTCCTTTCTGACGTGGTCGAGGAAGTTGGCGCCGACGCCACGCGCTTCATGCTGCTCTTCCGCCGCAACGACGCCTCGATGGATTTTGACTTCGCCGTCGTCAAAGAACAGACCCGCGACAACCCGGTGTTCTACGTGCAGTACGCGCATGCTCGCGCCTGCTCGATCTTCCGCAAGGCGGGACTCGAAGTGCCGGGGCTCGATTTCAGCGCCCCTGCCCTTGCCAACGCCGAAGTCGAGCGGCTGACCTCGGCTGCCGATCTTGAGTTGATCCGGCTCCTTGCCGCATGGCCGCGGACGGTGTCTGCAGCGGCCATTGCGCACGAGCCCCACCGTATTGCATTCTATGTCCACGACCTCGCCGCGGCTTTCCACGGCTTCTGGGCAAAGGGCAACGACGACCATTCGTTACGCTTTGTTAACGCTGCCGATCCAAAGCTCACTTTGGCGCGACTCGCACTTGTGGATGCCGTACGTCAGGTAATCCGCAATGGCCTTGGAATTCTGGGTGTTTCGGCTCCCGAAGAGCTTTCATAATTCGGGCGCATTAGTGTGAAAACTCGCTGCAAACTCCCCAAAGGAGCTGGCAGCAATCTAGGGGCGCTGGCCGATGACGACAGCGAAACCGAAACATATGGCAGGACAGACCGATAGCGCGGACGACCTGATCGCGGAACTCGCTCGCCTCATGGCTGAGGACGCTCAAGGCGACAAGCCCAAGAGTGAACCGGCTGTGACGGTTCGAATACCGGGCGGCGATAGTCCTGCAGCGGTTGCGCCCCAGAAAGAAGTAGAGGCACCGAGCCGCCCGGTACGTATTCCGGGCGATAATGCTCCTGCTCCTGAACCTTTTGTTTTCGGTTTCGACCGCAAGCCGCAGGCCAGCCAGCCCAAGGTGGATTCGCCGCAGCGCGTGGAGCCAGCGGCGTTTGCTCCTGCCTTTGGTGCCGCCAAGCCGGCCGTGAATGAGGCGCCGGTCGTGGAGCGGCGCTTTACGCCCCAGCCTGCACCCGCACCGACAACGCCCGTCGAGCCTATTGCTATTGCCCCACAGGATGTCGCGCCGCCCGCTCCGGTGTTTGTGCGCGCCGAACCTACGGCGCCGCCGGCCGAAGAGATGCCGGATCTGGATCAGGATAGCCTTGCCAGCCTGATCGCAGCTGAACTGGCCGTTGGCGACGAGCCAGAACCCCGAGTTCAGACTCAGGACGATCCAATCGACGAACTGGACGTAACTGGTGCGGTTCGTGGCCAGACTTTCCCGCGCGAAGCCGATGCCTTTGGTATTCCTCCGGTTTTCGGCCTCGCCCCAAACCTGGCCAACCGGCCTGAGGTTCGCCCTGAACCTGCGGAAGTTGTGGCTCCCGAGGTCAGGCCGGCCGAGGCTCATTCTGCTCCTCAGCCAGTTGAACCGCCGCAACAGCCCAAACCTCAGTCCCTGCCCGATCCTCTCGAAGAGATCGAGCGGCTGATTGGTCCCGCAGCCCGCGTTCAGCAGGCGCCCACGGCCCCTAGCCCGGCCTTGCGCAGCCTCGCGACGCCGACCTTGCCGTCGCGCGAACCCCAGCCGGCCGCTGTGGTGCCACCGGCACAGAACAAAACCCGTGTCTCATCCGTGGAAGAGGCCATTCTGGCCGCTGCCGAGACCAGTGGGGCCCGGGTGGAATGGGTAGAGCCGGCTATCGAAGCGAGCCTGCCACCCGAAGAGCCTGCAAAATCTCCCAGGGCACCACGCGGCCGTGTGCTTGGCTTGACGCGTTCGCTTGCTGGACCCGTCGTCGCCACGCTGCTGCTGGCAGTTGCGGCAGTCGGCCTCTACACGGTCCTCGGCCTTGGTAGCGGCACGCCGGAAGGCCCTGCCCCGCTTGTTGCTGCGGACACAACACCCACCAAGGAAGTCCCCGAGCCGACACCTGCTGCCGACGCAGCCAGCCAATCGGTGGTCTTCAACGAAATTTCTGGCGTCGATACCGGCGCTGAAGAACAGATCGTCTCGCGCGACCAGTCCGACGTGGAGGCAGTGACTCAGGTCGCGGCCGCCGCCGATGTCAGCGAAGAAGGTTTGGTCAACCGCAAGGTTCGTACGGTCACGGTACGGCCGGACGGCACCATCGTGAGCGGCGGCGACAGCCTCGCCGGTTCGGCGATGCTGCCTGTCGATCGTCCCTCCGTGCCGGAGGTTCCTGGCGCCGATTTCTCGACGCCGGATCTGATTGCCAATGCCATTGCGAATGCGCCGGCCGCCATTCCTGAGCCAACGCCAGCCGCTGCGACACCCACGGTCGTTCCCGTGCAGCCCGGCTCGACCGTACCGGTTGTCGACCTGACCGGCACGCCGGTTGGTGGCAAGACGGCGCCTGTTCCGCTCGTTCGTCCGACGAACTTTACACCCCAAGCGGCCGTCGCGGCGCCTGTTGCCGCAACGCCGGCCCCCGCCGTGGCAACTGCGCCTGCGCCGACCTTGCCGACTGTAGCTCCTGCCGCACAACAGCCCCAGCCAACCGCCACGGCGTCAGCCGGCGACTCTGCGCCCGCCTATGTGCAACTGTCGTCCCAGCGGACGGAGGAAGCGGCCCGCCAGACGGCCGAGCAAATCGCCAGCCGCTTTGGCTCGCTTTTTGGCGGCGCCAGCCTCGAAGTCCAGCGCGTTGATCTCGGTGATCGTGGGATTTTCTATCGCGTTCGCGTACCGGCCAATTCGCTGCAGGACGCCAATACGATCTGCTCGAACGTCAAGGCCAATGGCGGCGACTGCTTCACCCTCTAAGGGGGGTTGATGCCGCAGCGCTAGATCGCTGCGGCTACGCGTTCTCAGAAATCGGCGAACTGCGGTGCGATGGACTCGGCCAGCGCTGCTGCATTGGCGCGATCCTCGGGCCGCGCCATTGACGATGCCCGGTTAAGCAGCTCATCGACCTGTGCCTGATCGGCGGTGCCGCGGCAACGGTCGTGGGACAGGTTCAGCCACATGAGCCCTTCGATCGGCTGGGCCTCGATGCCTTCCATGCCGGTAAAGAGCAGGTCGCCGAGGCGGGCCTGCGCCAGGCAGTGGCCCTTGCGGGCGGCAAGCGAAAACCAGCGGGCGCTTTGCAGCGGATTTACGCCCAGGCCTTCGTCCTGCAGATAAAGCAGGCCAACGCGGTACTGGGCATCGGCATCACCAAAATAGGTAGCGGCATGGAGCAGCAGCGCATGCGAGCGCTCGACATCCGCCGGAATGCCGGCATCGGGCACGCCTTGGCGATAGTAGTCGCCCATCTTCACAAAAGACTGCGCAACGATATCGGACTCGACGCCGCGTGGCGCCGCATCGGCGTGCTGATTGGCGATCTGGGCAAAATAGCCGAAGGCCTTTGCAGGATCCTTGGCAACGCCTTCGCCATTTTCATACATGGTCCCAAGCTGCCACATGGCCATGGGCTGGCCAGCAGCGGCCGCATTTTCAAGCGCGGAAAGATAGGCATCGCCAGACACGCCGCCGCCAGCGCCGTCCAGCATATTGGCTAGATCGAGCGCGGCTTCGGCCGCTGTCTGTGCCTGTGCGGGGATCGCTGCTGTCAGAACCGACAGCGCAAGTCCGGTTACCGCGGATGCCAGATAAAAAGCCGGCGATTTCCGCATCTTACTCCTTTTGCCCATAACGGCATGGGCGGGTGCTACAAATATCTGCTGTTCAACCGACATACGCGAGGAATTTGACCCCGATGCCGGCTGAGGAAAAGCGAAGTGTGAAGTTTTGGTAAACTCGCATTGCGGCAGGATTTGAGCCGAGGACATCACATCCCCGCGGGCACCGCCGACGGCCATCAGGCCGCTCAAATATCTGGAACTGATCGTATCCTGTCTGCGCACGTGCTCACCAAGAACTGGCGGATTCCCGCCTATTTTCAAGCAGTCAGGCGCGCCACAGACAGGTCAAAGACGAAGCCCGGCGGCTCCATCCCCGAATTGCCGACACCCGCCCCCGAATGCCTAGCCATCTCGTTTAAGATGAGATTGTGGCGGGAAACATCGCCAAATTCTTTATGCCGCGCGGCGCCGCAGTGAATCCCGGGTGCTGTTGCCAATTCGTCACAGAGATCGAGAGCCTGATTGGCCGGGGCGAACACGGCGTTGTGAAAGAGGCGCGAAGCACCCATACTTCGGCGGCTTTTTGCGCCGCATATAGGAGTTCGAAATGAAAGCGATCCTGTTCCCGATCAACCACACGGAAATTCATCAGGACATGATCGTTAATGCATTCGAAAAACTCCTCGGAAGAAGCGCGCCCGGACAATACTAGCCGCTCTCTTCGCGACACTCTTTCCGACTTCTTCGCGCGGCCCGGCTGTCAACGGGCTCGCAAATTCGTCTCCTATTATCGGCCCTACCGGCACTTGCTGGTCATGGACCTTGTCTGCGCAGCGTTCATCGCGGCAACGGCGATCGCTTTGCCGCTCTGCGCCAACTATGTCACGACGCGCTTGCTGATCCTCGACGACAGCGGCGAGGCGCTCTCGCAGATATTCGCCATGGGCGGCGTCATGATCCTGGTGCTCATTGCCCAGGCCGGCGCAACGTTTTTTGTCGACTATCAGGGCCACGCCATGGGCGCGCGCATCGAGGCCGACGTGCGGCGGGAGCTGTTCGAGCACTGCCAAAAGCTCTCTTTCGGCTTTTACGACCGTAGCCGTGTCGGGCAATTGATGAGCCGGATCACCAATGACACCTTCGCTCTGGGGGAAATGTTCCACCATGGGCCGGAGGATATCGCCATTGGCCTCCTGAAGTTCACTGGTGCGCTCACCGTGCTGTTCTTCATCGATGCGACCCTGACGGGTTACATCGCCATCCTTCTTCCGGTTGCAGTGGTTTATGCGCTCTACTTCAACCGACGCATGAACAAGGCGCTGGCACTGAGCAGGGAGAAGATCGCCTCGGTCAATGAGCGGGTCGAGGATGCTCTGGGCGGCATTCGCGTGGTGCAATCCTTTGCCAATGAGGGTTTTGAGCTCGCCCGGTTTGAAGCTGAGAACCGGACCTTTGTCGAAAGCCGCAAGGATGGCTATCGCAGCGAGACATGGTTCTTCGTGGGTATGGAGGTCTTCGTCCATCTCGTGACGATCATCGTGATCATCGCCGGCGCCATGCGGATCCTTGCCGCGGACATGTCGGTGCCCGACCTGCTGACGTTCCTGCTCTGCGTCGGCGTTCTGGTCGATCCGGTCAACCGTCTCGCCAATATCGTCCGCCTCTGGCAGGAAGGGTCCACCGGCTTCACGCGCGTCATGGAAATCCTCGAACAGGTTCCTGATATCGTGGATGCACCGCATGCCCGCCCTGCCCCGCATTTCCGTGGCAATATCCGCTTCAACGACGTCGGCTTCGGCTACGGCGATGGCCGGACGGTGTTTTCAAAACTGAACATCGATATTGCACCGGGCGAGTTCGTGGCCCTGGTTGGTCCATCCGGGGTCGGCAAGAGTACGCTCTGCGCCCTCATCCCACGGTTCTACGAGGTGGAAAGCGGGGGCATCACGATAGACTGTCAGGATATCCGCGATTTCGAGCTGGCCTCGCTCCGGCGCCAGATCGGTGTCGTGCAGCAGGATACCTACCTGTTCTCGGGCACGGTGGCCGAAAACCTGCGCTATGGCCGGCCGCACGCCAGCGACGATGACGTATTTGCCGCTGCGAAGGCTGCCAATGCCCACGACTTCATCATGGCCCTTCCACAAGGCTATGACACCGATGTCGGGCAGCGGGGCGTGAAATTGTCAGGGGGGCAGAAGCAGCGCCTGACCATCGCCCGTGCTTTCCTCAAGGACCCGGCTATCCTCATCTTCGATGAGGCGACCAGTGCTCTCGACAATGAAAGCGAGCGCGCGGTGCAGATGGCGCTGCAATCGCTCGCCAAGGGTCGCACGACGCTGGTGATCGCGCATCGGCTAACCACCGTGCGCAATGCCGACCGCATTCTCGTGCTCACCGAGGATGGGATCGTGGAGCAAGGCCGGCATGATGAGCTGATGGCGGCAAACGGCTACTACGCTCGCCTTCAGGCGGTCCAGGCCAGCATCTAGGCCTCTTGCCAATGTCTCTCCCCACTGGGGAGGGACAGCACGTCTAGAACAGACGGCTTTTGCGCATCCACCAGACGAGCCCACCGGCCAGTACGATCAGGATGGCGCAAACCACCCAGAACGCCCCGCCGAACTCTGCCAAGGGGATGCCCGAGACATTCATGCCGAGCATGCCGCTGATAAGGGTCAGCGGTGAAAACACCACCGTCACGGCCGCCAGCAGCAGCATGGTCCGGTTCATTTGTTCGGCGCGGTCGTCAACGATTTCTTCGTGCACCAGCACTGCGCGTTCAGACAGGGCCTGCAGTTCGTCGCCAATGCGAGCGGTGCGCATCGCTGCATCGCGCAATCGCAACCGGTCCCGGTCGGAGAAAAAGGATAGGTCCTCGATTTCCAGTGTCGTCAGCGCATCGCGCTGCGGCCAGACGAGGCGGCGGAAGTTGATGAGGGTTCGGCGCAGATGCTCAAGATTGTCCTGCGCCTTCTCCGTGCGATGTGTAATCAGGGTCTCTTCGACCTCATCGAGCCGATCGCCCAGCATTTCGATCAGCGGTTCCAGACGGTCAGTGGCCCGCAGCGCCAGGCGCGCAATCAAGTCCGCCGGCGACACCGGAGCATGGACCGCCTGCTCCCATTTGGACATGCCGAGGAAATCCAGAATGTTGAGCTCTGACGCGATGATGACGCGGCCTTGTTCGATCCACAATGTGAGGAACTGACGACCAACGTCATGCGGCGCGGCGCCCGGGCGAACCACACGCAACATCACCAATGCCCGATCATCCATGACGGTGCATCGCGCTCGCGAAGTTGGCGACGTAAGCAGTCCCGAATTGAACTCGCCAAGCTCCCCGCGCAGCCAGAGCTTGAATTCGGGCGCCTTGGAATTACCGACAACCAGCTTGAAGCCGCGCGGCGGTACGACCGGCGGTATCTCGCTCGGTTCGTACCGCTTCATGCCACCTTCGCCGTCGAAAACGAGGACGGCGCCGACACCTACGAGACCGTTATGCTGGGCGCGGTCGCTGGGCTGCTTCGGGCTGCCGTCCATGTTGTCAGCTCAGGCGCTTGAGGGCTTCGAGGATCTTCTGGCGCCGGTCGACCGCAGCTTCGCGTCGGGCCTTCTGCTCCTCAATCACTTCTTCCGGTGCCTTCGAAACGAACTGCTCATTGCTCAGCTTCTTGTCCACGCCAGTGATTTCGCCGTCGAGCTTGCCCACTTCCTTTTCGAGGCGGGATTTTTCGGCGGCGATGTCGATCACACCGGCCAGCGGCAGCGCGTAGGTGGCATCGCCAACCACGAACTGGGCGGACTCGCCCGGTACCTGGTTCTGCGGCGAAATCTGCTCAAGACGAGCCAGCCGCGTGATCAGCGACGTACCGGCGACGAGACGCGCCAGTGTCTGCTCGCCCGCCCCGGTCACGACCAGTTGCAGCTTGGCGCCGGCCGGCACGTTCATTTCGGCGCGCACCGAGCGAACATTGGAGATGACGTCGATGAGCCATGCCAGTTCGGCGTCGGCTGCTGCGTCCTCAAGACCCTGATAGGTCGGCCATTCGGTGAGGATGAGCAGGTTGTCGCGCTTCGGACCGGCCTTGCCGGTTTCGGCCCACAGCTCTTCGGTAACGAATGGCATCATCGGATGGAGCATGATCAGGATCTGATCGAGCGCCCAGGCCGCGGTTGCCCGCGTTTCCGCTTTGGCGGCCTCGTCCTCGCCGTTGAACACCGGCTTGGCGAATTCGACATACCAATCGCAGAACGTACCCCAGACGAAGTCATAGGCATTGTTGGCGGACTCGTTGAACTTGTAGTCCTCGATGCCCTGGCGGACGCTCGCGAGAGCGCGGACGGTGGAACCGACGATCCAGCGATTGAGCGCCAGCTTGTTGGCCTTGGGATCAAAGCCTTCCACGCGGCGGCATTCGTTCATCTCGAGGAAGCGCGCGGCGTTCCAGAGCTTGGTGACGAAGTTGCGATAGCCCTCGACGCGCGAAATGGCGAGCTTCAGGTCGCGGCCCTGCGCTGCCATAGCGGCCAGTGTGAAGCGGGTGGCATCGGCGCCATATTCGTCGACGAGCTTGAGAGGATCGATGACGTTCCCCTTGGTCTTACTCATCTTCTGGCCCTTTTCGTCACGGACCAGGGCATGCATGTAGACGGTGTGGAACGGCTCCTCGTCGAGGAATTCCAGGCCCATCATCATCATGCGGGCGACCCAGAAGAAGATGATGTCAAAGCCGGTGACCAGAACGTCGGTCGGGTAATAGCGCTTGAGTTCAGCCGTTTCATCCGGCCAACCGAGCGTCGAGAAGGGCCACAGGGCCGACGAGAACCAGGTATCGAGCACGTCGGGATCGCGCGTCAGTTCGACGGCCTTGCCATAGTGCTTGGTCGCAGCTTCCTGCGCTTCGGCTTCGCTATAGGCGACGAAGGCCTCATTGTCCGGGCCGTACCAGGCCGGGATCTGGTGGCCCCACCAGAGCTGACGCGAAATGCACCACGGCTTGATGTTTTCGAGCCAGGCGAAATAGGTGTTTTCGTATTGCTGTGGCACGAACTTGGTGCGGCCTTCGCGCACCGAAGCCAGCGCCGGCTGGGCCAGCACATCGGCCTTCACCCACCACTGGTCTGTAAGAAAGGGCTCGATGACGACGAGTTTGGATTTCTCGTCGTGCGGCACCATGATCTTCTTGTCTTCGATATGGTCGAGACCGCGCGCGGCGTTTTCTTCGGCCAGGGCCGTCAGGTCGGCGACGATCGCCTTGCGCGCCTCGAAGCGATCCAGACCGCGGTACTTTGCGGGAATGAACTCGGCATCGATGATGGCACCGCGGGTCGTGAAGACGTTGATCGGCTCGACGCCGGCGCGCACGCCAACTTCGAAGTCGTTGAAGTCGTGCGCTGGCGTGATCTTCACTGCGCCGGTGCCGAGGGTCGGATCGGCGTATTCGTCGGCAACAACCGGAATGCGGCGACCAACGAGCGGCAGTTCGATGAACTTGCCGACCAGTGACTGATAGCGCTCATCTTCCGGATGCACGGCGACGGCGACGTCGCCCAGCATTGTTTCCGGACGGGTCGTCGCGACAATGATGTAGTCGCGCGTGTCGTGGCCAGTGACGTTGCCTTCTTCGTCCTTGATCGGGAACTGATAGGTTACGCCATCCGCCAGCGGATAACGCAGGTGCCACATGTGGCCCTTGACCTCGATGTTCTCGACTTCGAGGTCCGAAATGGCGGTCTCAAGACCCGGATGCCAGTTCACGAGGCGCTTGGCACGATAGATCAGGTCGCGCTTGTGCAGCTCCACGAAAACCTTGGTGACGGCGCGCACCATCTGATCGTCGGCCTGGCCGCGCTCGCCCATGGTGAAGCGCTCGCGCGAGAAATCAGCCGAAGCGCCGAGGCGCTTGAGCTGGTTCATGATGGTGCCGCCGCTCTCGGACTTCCATTCCCACACGCGGTCGATAAAGGCCTCGCGGCCCATCGAACGGCGGTCCATCTGCTTTTCGGCAAGCTGGCGCTCGACGATCATCTGGGTGGCAATACCGGCATGGTCGGTACCCGGCTGCCAGAGCACGTCCTTCTTCAACATGCGGTTGAAGCGGATGAGAATGTCCTGGATCGTGTTGTTGAGCGCGTGCCCGATATGAAGCGAGCCCGTTACGTTGGGCGGAGGAATGACAATGGTGAAAGTCTCGGCACCCGGCTTTGCGCCCGCACCTGCGGCGAAGGCCTTCGCGTCGAGCCAGGCATCATAGATGCGGCTTTCCACGGCAGCGGGTTCGTAAGTCTTTTCAAGCATAGGTCACTCGCAACAACATTGACCCGCCAGGCAGAACATGGCGGGCCCAATCAGGGTTGGCAACTTCAAGCAAAAGCGCGTCGCAGGGTCAACTGCGACGGGGCAGGAAAAGCACCCTGCCCCTCATATGGGAAATCAATCGCCGCGTGCAACGCGGGCGATTTCCTTCTCGACCATGCGTTCGACGACGGATGGCAGGTTTTCGTCCAGCCATTCCTTCAGGATCGGGCGGAGCATTTCGCGGACCATGGTTTCGATGGTCAGATTTGCATTGCCGAGAGAGGGCGACGGGACAACACCGATGCCGGCAGCGCCAAGCTTGTCGATCGAACTGCGAATGGCGGCCTTCGTGGTCGTCTCGAGGAGACCGTCTGCGATATCGGCGCTCAGCGTTGCATCCGGCATCGGCGAGGCAGCCGCAACGGACGGGCGGGCGAAAGCGATCGGTTCTGCCGCGGTCTCGGCTACGGAGAAGTCTTCATCGATATTGACGGCAGAAAGCACGGGGGCGGCCTCAACTTCTGGTTCGGGCGTAAATACGGGTTCGGCGATCGCTTCGACTTCGTCGACGACGCTCGGCGCAGGATTGAAACTCGGCAATTCCGGCTCGGCGGGCGAGAAGCTGATGTCATCCGGCACAACCAGGGCCGGAGCTTCAACCTGCTCTGAGGTCTCAGCCTGAGCATCGGCCAGCAGCGCATCAAAGCCCATATCGGCCGCCGCTTCCGTTTCCGGAACGATCTGCGCGGACGAAAGCTCTAGCGGCTCATTGTCCTGATCCGCACCAAAGCTCACAGCTTCCATCGGATCGGGAGCAACCTGCAGGGAGGGACGGCGCGGCGCGGCACTCTCATCGTCATCGGCAATGATCTGCCGGATGGAAGACAGAATCTCGTCCATGGAGGGTTCTTTGGCGGCCGGCTTGTTCATAAGTGCCTCTTAAACTCATGCGCGACGCTCGAGAGGGCTTCCGCATGCCACCCAACCCGATTCGTTACTGACACCTTAACTCGTTCTGCCCAGCTTAGGAATCCACAGGACGACGCGCCGGCCAACTTCCACAAAAAGTTGTGGCCGGGACATCCCCGGCCACAAGACTTGGATTCGTTGCGCAGATTACTCGGCGACGGTACGCAGTTCCTGCCAGACGTCCTCGACAGCCTGCGTATAGTTGACCGCGGATTTCACGGTGACCGGCAGGCCAAGGTTCGAGGCCGTCAAACGGCCCATGGCGGAAAGTAGCGAGAAGGTCGCGACCACTTTCGAGGTCTGGGCATTGATCAGCCCTTCCTTGGCACTGGTCAATTCGGCCTGCGAGTTCAGCACGTCGAGCGTCGTGCTCGTACCGAGGTCGCGTTCCTGGATCGTACCGTCCAGCACCGTGGTGCCTGCCTGCACGGCAGCCTGGGCCGCCTGAATCTGGGCGTCAGCGCTCTGAATGCCGGCCCATGCAGAAATCACGGCTTCGCGGACCTGATCATAGGTGGACATGGCTTCCACCTCGGACTTGATCTGACCGAGATTGGCCTTGCGAACGCTGGCACCCAGGGCGCCGCCTGCATAGATCGGCACAGTAACCTGGAAACCGACCGAGCCGCTGAAGCCATCGGTCACGCCGCCATTGGTCCAGCGGCTACCGACCTGCCCAGTTACCGACGCAGTTGGCCCGAAGGCTGCCTCGGCGGCGTCAGTACCAGCCTGAGCAGCACGGATCGCGGCCTTGGACATCATGATGGCCGGGTGGCCGACTTCGGCTTCGGCCAAAGCCGAGTCGATGGAGTTTGGAATGAGGCGCGCATAGTTGTGCGTGGAATTGAGCTGCTGCGGGCGCACGCCCACGAGACGCTGGAAGGTCGCCTGACTGACTTCGAGCGTGCTGAGCGATGCACGATAGGACGCCTCGCCCTGGGCAAGGCGCGCCTGGGCCTGGGCGACGTCGATACGCGTGCCCTCACCCACGTCCAGTCGGTCTTGAGCGGACTGCAACTGCGCCTGGAAGAAGCGGATGTTCTCTTCGCGCAAGGCAACGAGCTGCCGGCCGCTCAGCACGTTCATATAGGCTTGGACGACAGAGAGCAGGACGTTCTGCTCGGAATTGCGGATCTGATACTCGGCAAGTTCGGCAGCAGCCCGGGCGGCCTCGATCTGCGCTTCAGTCTTGAAGTTGTCGAAGATGGTCTGGTTGTAGGAAACGCCGGTGGTGATCGACGGCCCGCCGGAGAATTGGCCGCCAACGAGGCTCCAGCTCTCGGAGCCGCTGATTGAGGCGCCGATTGTCGGTAGCTTGGCCGATTTTGCCAAGGCAATGCTTTCGGCCGAGGCCTTCGCCTCAAGCAAAGCTGCCTGCAGGTCCGGCGCGTGATCATAGGCAGCGGTCAACGCCTGGGTGATCGACTGGGCCTGTGCCCCGCCTGTCGCCCCGAGCGCCAATAGAATGGCGACCGCGCTCGCCGTCACGAACTTATTTACCATAGGTACCCCGCATTCCGACCCTATTACCAATACGCCCGGCATATGGGGTCTACAACCAACCATACCCATGCCTACCAAAAATTAACGTACGCTTCGTTTCAACCCGTGGCCGTTTGGCAACAAATCGACCGCTAAAAAACGAATTCGTCCTTCTGCGCCCAGCTCCACAAGCGCGGTATGGTTGCATCGAACTCTGACGTGAACATTACGCCATCATGGTTCCGGCGGAAAACATGGATGACCGCGATGCCACGACGCAGAATCGGCACGACGATTCGTCCGCCTGGCGCCAGCAGCCGGATCAGGTCATTGGGCTCCGCATCGACCGCGCCCTCAACCAGGATGGCATCAAAAATCTGGCCTGCGACGGCCTCGATATCTCCAGCAATCACGCTGGCATTTTCGATCCCGAGCTGGGTCAGATGGTCATTCGCGCGGGAGGCAAGGCTCGCATCGGCCTCGACGCCGACGACCAGCCCCGCCACCCGAGCCAGCACAGCCGTAGAATAGCCACTGGCAGATCCAACATCGAGGACCCTGTTGCCCTCAGCGATCTCGGCCAATTGCGCCATGCGGCCAAAATGCGCCGGGGACAGAATAAAGCGTTGGGAGGTCAATGGCTGCAGGTCATCGACATAAGCGACGGACTTGCGGCCTTCGGCGACGAACATTTCTCGCGGTACGTCGGCAATGGCGGCAAGCAGCCGCCGCTCCGTAACGCCGCTGGTGCGCAATTGGCTATCGATCATAGCCATTCTTGCGCTTCGATATTCGTCCATCAGCCAGCGATCCGGAACTCGTTGATATGCTGGACGTGAATATAGACGAGCTGATCAACTGGCAAGCCATCGTGGATGGCGGCCGCCGAAACGCGGCAGGAAACAGGGGTCGACCGCGCTGGACTGGCGGACAGGAACAGCAATGTCGGGAAAGTTGGAGGCCGCGTCCGGAATCGAACCGGAGTGCACGGATTTGCAATCCGCTGCGTAACCACTCCGCCACGCGGCCTCTGCGTCTGTACCTATTTGACCTCTCTGGGCGATGCAACAGGATTGTCGCTGCAGGACGAATTTCCCAAAGCTTTGGAAAACGCTTCGTTCAGTTCTCCGGCGCCAGTGGGATCAAGCGGCGTTCCAGACCCTTCTTCTGCTGGGCAAAGTGATCAATGGCGTTGCGCAATCCACGCTTGGCACCCTGGGCTATCCTTTGAGCACGGTACCGGATGGGGTGCCGCTGGGCATAAAGATGCCGCGTACCATCGGCAACGATATTGCTCTTGCCAACACTCGCTGTGCGCTGATCATGCTCCCCGATCTGCTGGCAAAGCGCGGGATCAGTGAGAACACGTGACACAAGGGCCCCTGGCTGCTCGAAGGGGTCGTAAAGCACCAAGTCTACCGGTCGCAGCCTGAGGGCGGGATGTCCGAGGAATTTCTCGGCGGCCGAGCGGGTAATCACGTAACCAGCCGCTCCGATCGGCGTCGAACGAAATCGCCGTAAGGCGATTCCATCCGCTGTCTCCGCGTGCACGGGGTAGACCCTTATCGTGCCACCCAGCGCATCAATACGGATGAGTTCGTCGTCAATCCGGTCGACCGCATCGAGAAATGCGGGGAGGCGCGACGATATCTTCACGTCATCCTCAAAAACCAGCGCCTGGTTGGCGCCCATGTCGAGCATGGTCTGCCAGCATCGTTCATGGCTCAGCGTACAGGCCAGTTCGTTTTTGCGCAGAAACGTCGGTCTCTCGCCATTGCAGTAGAGGTCAATATCCGCGGGGCTAATGTCCGCGGGCGTTACCGCCTCAATACGAATTCCGTTGAGCCCCAGCTTGTGGAATTGGGCTTCCATAAACTCCCGGCGGTCCGGCCGGCTTGCCAGGTTGATGTAGAAGATCGGCAGCATCCAGAACCACTCCACGGGATCTTATCGGCCGCAGACATAGAAAACCGACCGGCGCTTGGCAATGCCATGGCCCCCCTTCACCCCTGCCCAAAGCCAAGCAGCACGTTGACAGCGGCCGCCAGGAGGATGGTGTTGTAAAAGTGGGAAAAGATGAGATGCACCATCACGCGACGCCGCATGGCATTGCTCGATACTTTGGTGTCCGAGGTCGCGACCGACGTGCCAACGGTGAACGAGAAATAGAGGAACGCCGTGCCGTCAGGCGCCTCGCCGCCCGGAAAGTCGAGTCCACCCTCGACCTTTTTGCTGCGCGGTCGATCCGGCACTTGATAATATTCATAGGCATAGTGCAGCGCGCCCATGACCTGCACCGTGAACCACCCCAGAACGACCGACGCAACGCTGGCAATGATCTCGCCCAGTTCCGCGCCATCGTCCTGGTTGAGCGCCAGGAACAGTGAGACTACGGAAGCTACAATGACGATCAGGACGATGAGCAGGATGCCCTTTCCGGGCGTATCCTCCTCGCGGGCATGCTCGTGTAGATAGCTTGCGGTCAGGTGCGGCAGCTTGATAAGTGCCAGGATCAGGTAGCCTGCGAAAAGGCAATTGGCGCCAAGGCTCACCGCGTATTTCGGTACGAGCAGCAGCGATACGACCAGGCCAACGATGCCGAGCAGGAGGCCGAAATAAAACGGGGCGTGTCGCGGCATGACATGCCCGACGGCTACCGCATGCAGGTTTCGCCTCGCCTGTTCCGGCATTCGATAGTTTCCTCCGCGAAATCGCCGCGGAGGAAACGCCGTCAGCCGCTAATGGCTCCCGGCCCGGGCTTTGCTCCCGGCGGCACCTTGCCCATGATGATCATGCCGAGGACTTCGTCCTTGGTGACGTCGCTGGTGCGCGCTTCGCCCACGACCTGCCCGTTCTTCATCACCACCAGCCTGTCCGCGAGGTCGAAGACGTCGTGGATGTCGTGGCTGATGAGGAAGATGCCGATGCCTTCGGATTTGAGCTGCTTGATCAGTTCGCCGACTTGCGCAGTTTCCTGCGGACCGAGCGCCGCCGTCGGTTCGTCCATGACGAGGATGCGCGCATTGAACAGAATGGCCCGGGCAATGGCCACGGACTGGCGTTGCCCACCAGAGAGGGCTTTCACCGGCTCCTTGAAACGGCGGAAATTGGGGTTGAGGCGCCCCATGACTTCCCGCGCTCGCGATTCCATGGCGGCATCGTCCAGCGTGCCGATCGGCGTTACCAGCTCGCGACCAAGGAAAAGATTGGCGGCGGCGTCGACATTGTCGGCGACAGCGAGCTGCTGGTAGATCGTTTCGATCCCATAGGCCTTGGCATCGCGCGGATTGCTGATGGAGGCTGGCTCGCCATTGATCCGGATATCGCCGGCGTCACGCTTGTAAGCGCCCGAGAGGATCTTGATCAGTGTCGACTTTCCCGCGCCATTGTGGCCCAGGAGGCCAACAACCTCGCCGCGGTGAAGGTTGATCGAGGCGTGATCGACGGCCTTGATACCCCCGAAGGCGATGGAGATATCGGTCATTTCGACCAGGGGTGTGCTGGCATCCAGCATGGCGGGCACTCCTAGTGCTTATTCCGGCGGTAAAGCGTGTCGAGCCACACCGCGAAAACCAGAACAATACCGACAACGATCGACTGAAGCGGGCTATCGAGCCCCATCAGCACCATGCCGGATTGCAGCGATTGCATGACCACGGCGCCGAGCAGCGCGCCGGCGATCGTGCCGACACCACCAGCCAGGGACGTGCCACCGATAACGGCAGCCGCGATCACGTAGAGTTCGTCGAGCGTACCAAGGGCGTTGGTTGCCGCATTGAGACGCGCGCTCGAAATGGCGGCCGCGATGGCACAGAGGCCGCCCATCAGCATGAAAATCTTGACGGTCACCCAGCGTGTATTGATACCCGCCAGCTCTGCCGCTTCCGGGTTGCCGCCCATGGCATAGACATAGCGGCCAAAGCGCGTCCGCATGGTGAGGAAGGTCATGAGAACCCCTACCCCAACGGCGATCAACACCGGCACCGCGATGCCATGCGAGATGAACAGCCCGCCTTCCGGCACGGCGATGCCGTTGGCCTTGGCATAGTTCTCGGCAATGCGCACCGGCCAGGGGTAGGCATTTGCCACCCAGATCGCCCCAATGGTCGCGCCGCAGCCAAGAATGGCCAGCGATGCTTCGGCCCAAAGCGGACGTTGGGGGAAATTGAAACGGCGGCGCTGACGGCGACCGAAGTAAAGCCCGGCAACGATGGCCACGCAGGCGATGGCCGCAACAATCCAGCTCCAGGTGAAGCCTATGGAACCAGCCGGCCCGCCACCGATCAGCTGGAAGGTCTGATCCATGGGCGCAACGGTACGGCCCATGGTCACCCACCAGGCGGCACCGCGCCAGACGAGATAGCCGCCGAGCGTAACGATAAAGGCCGGCACGCGCAGGTAAGCGATGATCGTGCCCTGCAGCGCGCCAATGCCGACGCCGACGACAAGGCCGGCCAACAACGACAGGCTCCAGATCAGCGGATGGCCGAGGCCGAGCCCCAGCTGCACCGGCAGGATCTGCGTCTGCATGACGCCCATGACCATGCCAACGACGCCCAGAATCGATCCCACCGACAGGTCGATATTGCGGGTGACAATGACGAGCACCATGCCGGTGACCATCACTGCAACGGAAGCCGTCTGCACCGACAGGTTCCAGAGGTTGCGCGGGGTCAGGAATAGGCCGCCCGAAAAGATATTGAAGCCGATCCAGATGATCGCCAAGGCGCCAATCATGCCCAGGAGGCGCGTATCCACCTCAGTCGCGATGAGGAAGCGCTGAATGGGGTTCTGCGTGAATGTGCTCGGATGGGCTGGCGTGGAAATGGCGTGTTGATCAGCCATTCAGGTCTCCCGTGGAAACGGCGCCCCAGCAAGAAGCCGGGGCGCAGTTCGGTTGCGATCAGGCAACCAGTTTAGCCTTTTATGGGCTCAGTTACAGGCGGCAACCGTACCGGCGGCAACGCCCTGGCACACGACATCCTTGGATACCCAACCAGCGTCAATCACGACATTGAGGTTCTCCTGGGTGATCGGCACGGGCGGGAGCAGCACAGCGTTCATCTCGACGCCCTTCGGGCCATCGGAGAACTTGGTTGCGCCGGTGACGGCATCGAGAGCCGTGCCGCCGCCGAGTTCAACTGCAATTTCCGCTGCCTTCTTGCCGAGTTCGCGCGCGTCCTTCCAGACCGAAACCGTCTGGGTTCCGAGTGCGATGCGGTTGAGGGCAGCGTGGTCGCCGTCCTGACCGGAAACAGGCACGGAGCCGGCGAGACCCTGTGCAGCCAGCGCTGCGATTGCGCCGCCAGCGGTACCGTCGTTGGAAGCGACAACAGCGTCGACTTCGTTGTTATTCGCCGTCAGGAACTGTTCCATGTTCGCCTGCGCGACTTCGGGGTTCCAGTTGTCGGTATAGGCTTCGCCGACATTCTTGATGGCGCCCGAATCGACGGCAGCCTGGAGCACTTCCATCTGGCCGGCGAACAGGAAGTCAGCATTGGGGTCGGCCGAATTGCCCTTGATGAAGACGTAGTTACCTTCAGGCTTTACGGCGAACACGCCCTGAGCCTGCATGCGCCCGACTTCCTTGTTGTCGAAGGTCAGGTAGAAGGCATCGGGGTTTTCGATCAGGCGGTCGTAGCCAACCACCGGAATGCCTTCGGCCACGGCAGCTGCCACCGCAGGGCCGATGGCTTCGCTGTCCTGAGCCAGAACGATCAGGGCGGTTGCACCCTGGCTGATCAGGCTTTCGATATCGGTAAGTTGCTTCGAGGCAGACGACTGGGCGTCAGCCGAAATATACTCAGCGCCGGCCGCCTCAAGAGCGGTCTTGATCGCTGCTTCGTCGGTTTTCCAACGTTCTTCCTGGAAGTTGTTCCAGGAGACGCCGACGACGATTTTGTCCTGTGCCAAGGCGGCACCAGTCAACACGGTCGAGGCAAGCAAGACCGCTGCAAAGAGCTTATTCATCAATGTCCTCCCAATGGGCCATTCGGGCCCAAAATGCCATCCGCAGCCTTCACATCCCTAGGCAGGCGGGCACGCACTAGAGCATTATTTTCAATGCTCGAAAAAAGAAGTCGCATGTCAGATCGCGACGTGTCAACGTCAATTTCGAGTGCCGAACAAATTCAAGGTTGCGTCGAAGCGGCAGCTTTGATGTCTTGGGCTTGGGAGTGAGGGAGTTGACTGCTTGACGCGAACCGTCAGCGATAGCGACAGCGTCCGGCGGCAAAACCGTGGACTGGTCTTGAGTGCCCTGCGCATGCAGGGCGCACAATCGCGCACGGCCCTCGCCAGCCTCACCGGCCTCAGCCACGCCAGCATGACCGCCATAATGTCGGACCTGCTCACGCAGGGCCTCGTCGCGGAGCTGACAGCGGACCGGCCAGATGGGCGGACGCGCGGCCGACCGGCCACTTTCGTCAACTTCGCGCGCAAGGCCGCCCATGCGGCGCTTTTCGAGCTCGACGTCAATCGAGCGAGGCTTTCGCTCATCGACTATGGCGGTGTGCTGGTCGACCGCATCGAAACCGACCTGACGCCGACCACCTTTGCCGGCATCGCGCCATGCCAATTCCTGTCCGACCGTCTCGATGCCCTGCTTGCCCGCACGCCGGCCGCCAAGAAGACACTGCGGCGCATCGCTATTTCCGTGCAGGGCATTTTGGAACGTGACGGTCGTGGGCTGCGCTGGTCGCCGATCCAGCATCTGGCGGGTGCACCCTTCGCGACCGAGCTTTCCGAGGCTCGCGGCCTGCCCGTAACGCTGCACAAGCGCGGACGCCTCCTTGCGGAGGGTGCTCGCTGGCTCGATCCGGCCCTGCATGAAGCCAGTGTTGCCACGGTCTTCGTCGGCTCAACCGTGGCCATGGGTGTTACGTTCCGCGGTCAGATTATGGGCCGGGGCGACGAGGGCGCCACCGAGTTCGGCCACATGAACCACGTTCCCAACGGGGCGCTCTGCCGCTGTGGCATGCGCGGCTGCATCGAGGCCTATGCCGCGGACTACGCCGTGCTCCGCAACGCTTATTCCGTGCCGGAGACCGCGCCCCCTGCCCCGGCCGTACCGGCTCAGCAATATGAAATGCTGATGCAGCGCGCCGAATCCGGCGACCGCAGCGCTACCCACGCCTTCAATCTTGCCGGACGCGCCATCGGTTTTGGGCTCAGCCGCATGCTGGCGATCTACGATCCCTCGCACATCCTGATCGTGGGACCGGGCGCGCGAGCCCTTGAACTCATGCGCCCGGAAATCGATCAGGCCATCAAGGCTTCTCTCGTCGGCAGCATAAATGGCGCGCCCCACATCATCGCGCATCGCGATGAAACGGAACCCATCTTCAAGGGCCTGCTTATGAAGACCCTCAACGACATCGACCAGGTCGATTTCGCGCCGCTTCCGACCTCGGAACGGGCCGGCTGAACAGCGTCAGATCTTCAGCCAGTCGTGTAGCTTGTCGGCCATGGCCGCAGGCTCTTCCTGGCCGCCATGCAGCGTCACATCGGGCGTGGTCGGCACTTCGAACGGGCTGTCGATGCCGGTGAAATTCTTGATCTCGCCGCGCCGAGCCTTGGCATAGAGCCCCTTGGGGTCGCGCCGCTCCGCCACTTCCAGCGAAGTGTCGACATAGACTTCCGTGAAGCGGATATCGCCGGCGATTTCACGCGCCAGCTGCCGTTCCTTCTCAAAGGGCGAGATGAAGGAGACGAGCACGATCAACCCGGCATCCGCCATGAGCTTTGCCACCTCTGCCACGCGGCGAATATTTTCGACACGTGCTGCTTCGGTGAAGCCCAGATCCTTATTTAGCCCGTGGCGCACATTGTCGCCATCGAGGATGTAGCAATGCCGGCCTTCTGCGGTCAGGCGTTTTTCAAGGAGGTTGGCAATGGTCGATTTGCCCGAGCCCGAAAGGCCGGTGAACCAGACGATCTGCGCTTCCTGCCCCTTCTGCTCGGCGCGCACCTGGCGGTTCACGTCGAAGGATTGATAGGTCAGGTTCTGCGCGCGGCGCAGGCCGAACGAGATCGTGCCTGCTGCCAGGGTGGCATTGGAAAGCCGGTCAATGAGAATGAAACCGCCGGTCAGCGGATTGTCGGCATAGGGATCGAAGGCGATAGCGCGATCAGTCGCGATGGTGACGGTGCCAACCTCGTTGAGGTCAAGCTTGTTCGCGGCCACATGCTCGAGCGTATTCACATTGGTTCGGAACTTGATGTCCGTGATCGTCGCTGGGACGGTCTGTGAGCCTACCTTGAGCAGATAGGAGCGCCCCTGATAGGCCGGCTCGTCGTTCATCCAGACCAGGCGCGCCTGGAACTGGTTGGAAAATTCTGGAACAGCGCCCGGATGAGCCAACACATCGCCGCGCGACACGTCGATTTCCCGATCGAGAGCCAGGGTCACCGCCTGCCCGGCAATGGCGCTGTCGAGATCACCGTCCATGGTGACGACGCGCGCGATCTTCGCCGGCTTTCGCGAGGCAGCGACCAGAACCTCGTCGCCGACCTTCACTTCACCAGAAGCAACGGTGCCGGAGAAGCCGCGGAAATCGAGATTGGGGCGATTGACCCACTGCACCGGAAAGCGGAACGGCTGTGCTGCCTTGTCCTGCGCGACCTCGATAGTTTCGAGATAGGGCACCAGCGGCGTTCCCTTGAACCACGGCATGCGTTCGCTATTGGCGAGGATATTGTCACCGCGCAGCGCCGAGACCGGCACTGCCGCCAAGGTCTGGAACCCGAGGTCCCTGGCAAAGGCGCGATAGTCCGCCTCGATCTGGTCGAAGGTCGCCTGGTCGTAGCCGACAAGATCGATCTTGTTGACCACGAGCACCACGTGCTTCACGCCCACCAGCGACAGAATGAAACTGTGGCGGCGGGTCTGGGTAAGCAGACCCTTGCGCGCATCGACCAGCAGCAAAGCAAGGTCGGCATTGGACGCGCCGGTCGCCATGTTGCGGGTGTATTGCTCATGGCCGGGCGTGTCGGCGACGATGAACTTGCGCTTGTCGGTCGAGAAAAACCGATAGGCCACGTCGATGGTGATGCCCTGCTCGCGTTCGGCGGCGAGGCCATCGACCAGCAGCGAGAAGTCAATGCCTTCATCGCCAACCGTGCGGTTGTGGCTTTCCTTCTTCAGGCTCGCCAGCTGATCATCAAGAATGAGCTGGCTGTCATAGAGCAGCCGTCCGATCAGGGTCGATTTGCCATCGTCGACGCTGCCGCAGGTGAGGAAGCGCAGGAGCGACTTGTCGGTCTGCTGGGCGAGCCAAAGGTCGAGATTCGTATCAGGCGTGGCCATGGCGAGGGTCATACTCAGAAATAGCCTTCCTGCTTCTTCTTTTCCATCGAACCGACGGAATCGCTGTCGATCAGCCGCCCCTCGCGCTCGGAGGTGCGGCTCGCCTGCATTTCCATGATGATCGAAGGCAGGTCGGCGGCGTTGGAACGAATGGCACCGGTCAGCGGGTAGCAACCAAGGGTACGGAAACGAACGGTTTCCTGGCGCGGCGTCTCGCCTTGCGCCAACGGGAGACGTCCATCGTCCACCATGATCAAGGTGCCGGAACGTTCGACCACCGGCCGGGGCTTGGCGAAATAGAGCGGCACGATGGGGATGTTTTCCGCATAGATGTAGGTCCAGACGTCCAACTCGGTCCAGTTGGAGATCGGGAAGACGCGCATGCTCTCGCCCGGATTGAGGCGGGTATTGAACGTCCGCCACAGCTCTGGCCGCTGGTTTTTCGGGTCCCAGGCGTGACTGGCATTGCGGTGCGAAAAGACGCGTTCCTTGGCCCGAGACTTTTCTTCGTCACGCCGCGCGCCACCGATCGCCGCATCATAGCGCCCGGCATTGAGCGCCTGGCGCAAAGCGGCTGTCTTCATGATGTCGGTGTAGCGCGAGGAGCCATGGTCAAAGGGATTGATACCGTCCCGCACGCCATCCTGGTTGGTATGGGTGATCAGGTCGAAGCCGTATTCCTCGGCCGTCCGATCGCGAAAGGCGATCATTTCCTTGAACTTGAACGTCGTATCGACATGCAGCAGCGGAAACGGAATCTTGCTCGGAAAAAACGCCTTGCGCGCAAGATGCAGCAGGACGCTCGAATCCTTGCCGATCGAATACATCATCACCGGCCGCTCGAAACTCGCAGCAACCTCGCGCAGAATCTCGATGCTCTCCGCTTCCAGAGATTGCAGATGGGTGAGAGGAGTTGGGGTCACGTTGGTCCAGCCTGTTGATGGCGATCCGGCATATTCAGCTTGTACCTACTTGCGTAGCCCCCTTCCCAGCAAGGTAGAAAATGCCTGAAACGCTGGGGTTTCAGGGGCTTGAGGCAAAATAGTGCGGCGCCGCTTCGCGCACTGATAAACCTCTCCATCTGAGCCCGCGTCACACCCCTGCACCGCTCGCGGCGAGCCACCCACGCGCAAAAATAATTCTGCGCGCCGTTTCGGGCGCTGAGGCAGACATATTGATGGAGGGAAGTGTGGTGCCGGCAACAGGGTTCGAACCCGTGACCCCCTGATTACAAATCAGGTGCTCTACCAACTGAGCTATACCGGCTTGCTGAGGGCCGTTTAGCATTGAGGATCGGTACCCGCAAGGCACTTGGCGCGACGCTATCCGCGTCGCTCGTCATTGGGCGCCCTTTTCTTGGGATCGACAGGCTGCTCGAGCATTTCCTTGTCTCCCTTGTGGCCGAGGTCGTCGACATTGTCGTCCATCTGGTGACCTGGCCGCGTTTCAAACGGCGCGGGCGAAGATTTGTGTTTTGCCATGGCACACCTCCTTCCTAGGGAAGCAACCCGCGAGGGGGATCGAGGTTCCGCCAGCGTTCCTTACTGAACCCAAACCAAACATCCGGTTCACGCCCAGTCGAAGTCACCTCCGGTAGCAAGTGCGCCATCGAAGCGCCGATGCGCTCAAACAACAGAGGAGAACACCATGAAGACTTTTGCCCTTTCACTCTCGCTTGCCGTCGCCTTTACGGGCCTTGTCTCGGCCCTGCCCGCTCAGGCCGCAACACGCAATGTCGAACTGCCGGCCAGCATTTTTGCCGAGCGCTGCGACAAGCACAGCGGCATCTTCAGCATCGAAGGCAACGTCTTGCAGTGCCAGACGCAGACCGTGCCGGTCGCCTGTGCCTATCTCAACGTAAACCAGGCCCAGTGTCGCTGGCCGGGGATCGACAACCAGATCGCCGTCAACCGCGTGATCGGCCTGCCCAGCGCGAACGCGCTCTCCGCCGGTGGTGGTGGCTTTGGTGGCGGCAACATCGGTAACGGTGGCAATGGCGGCGGGTTCTCTGGTCCGGGAGACTTTGTGAACCCGGACAACGATGGTCCAAACTGGCAGGGTCCCAAGGACTTCCAGTCCAACTGATCGTCTGGACACCGCGGCCGCCCCTGCAACGCAGGGGCGGCCGCTCCTTCTCGAAAAACAACCAAAACCCAGCCCCCAGAAAGCTATCGCTCGCCTTTCGGTCCTGCCTTTGCTACTAGCGACCCCATATTCCAGCGGCACTTCGCACTTGGTGGCCACGAGGCACCCAAGGACGAAGCGCGGCGACAAAGATGTGCCTGTTGGCACTGCCTGCATTCGATTTTGGGGGGCAATGTGAGCGGTTCGGCACTTCCTCGCGTAGCAATCGTGACCAATGAAACGCCTGGCTCCGAGGTCGCGGCGGAACGGCTCCGCAAGGTCTTGGGCGACGTTTCCATCGACGATGCCGACTATGTCGTAGCCCTCGGCGGCGATGGCCTCATGCTGCAGACCCTCCATCGCGTGATGCCGCACGGAACGCCGGTTTACGGCATGAATTTCGGTTCGGTCGGCTTCATGATGAACGACTTCGCCGAGGCAGATATTGTCCAGCGCCTGCAATCGGCGCAGCGCACGAAGATCTATCCGCTTTCGATGGAAGTGCTCGACGCGTCCGGCAAGCGGCGCATCGCCCTGGCCTTGAACGAAGTCTCGCTGTTCCGCTCGACCCATCAGGCGGCCAAGATCCAGATTGCGGTCGACAATGAAATCCGGCTCGATGAACTGATCTGCGACGGCATTCTATTGTCCACGCCCGCCGGCTCGACCGCCTACAACCTCTCTGCACACGGCCCGATTCTGCCGATCGAGGCACCGCTGCTCGCGCTTACCCCGATCTCACCCTTCCGACCCCGTCGTTGGCGGGGTGCGATTCTCAGCAATCGGGCGGAAGTTCGCTTCGTGCTGCACGAGGCCGAAAAGCGCCCCGTCAGTGCTGTCGCGGACAATATCGAAATTCAGAACGTGCGCGAAGTTACCGTGCGCGAGGATCGCTCGCACGGTGTCACGCTGCTCTTCGATCCGGGCAAGAGTCTTGAAGAGCGCGTACTCAGCGAGCAGTTCAAGTTCTAGTGCCACTTAGGCTGCGGGCAGTTCCAGCATCCGCTCGGTAGCCGCCGGCGGTAGCGCCATTGCAAGGTGAGTTGTTTCGGCGAAGGCGCGCATAACGCCGCGCGCGGCCTTGCGGGCCAGTGCGATATTCTGCTCGCTGAGATAGGCGAAGGTCTCTTCCAGAGCCGGCGGAATCACACCGTCATGATCGTTGATCAGTTCCTCGGTGAGCGCCGTCACGACGTAGTGACGGGCCGTAATGTCGTCGGCGAGATCAGCGGTTCGCGCGTAAAGAACCAATTGCACCAGCACCTTACCGAGATCGGTTGACAGGCCTGCCCGCGCGAACATGGCCGAAAGCGACGCACGGCTGCCGCCTTCGAGCAGGGTAAAGACCTTCTCGCGCGAGACTTCGGCCAGCTCGGCGACGCAGGAGGCGAAGAACATGACGTGGCCAGTGACAACCGCATGGAGGAGGATGCGCGAATTGAGCTGGCTCGATCCGACCAGCCCCTGCACGAAATCCTGTCTTTGCTGGCATGCCTCGTTTTCGCCGATCGAAGACAGCGCTGTATCGGAGCCATCACGCAGCAAACGGGCCAATCTGTCCGGGGCCAGAGAGCCGCGGACGAGACGCAGCTCTCGCAGGGCTTCCGTAACGCGCTGAACGAGGATCAGGCGAGCGGGCGCCGGCAGATCCGGACGAGACAGCAAGGCACCGCGCATTTGCGCGTCCTGGCCTTCGCTCCTTGCTAGTTCCACCAGAAGCTCGGAATCGATTGCGACGTCTGCGCGGCGCAGAACGTGCTGAGTAATATTCCGATCCTGCCGCGCAATCAGCTCGGCGGCGATTCGGGGCGAAAGCTTGCTGCGCTGGGCGATGGCGAGCCAGATGGACTGATCGCCCTTGCGGATACATCCGAGCAGGTCGGCATCGATAAGTATCGGCGAATACTGCAGAATAGCGCGCGATATGATCGGGCTATCCTGCAACAGGGCAATCATGATCGGCCGCGGTGCATCGAGCGAATGGAGCAGCCCATAGGCCAAGGCGGCTCGCACCTTCACCGAAGGATCATCAAGGAAGTTGATCAGGGCGGCGTAGAGGGCAGCGTGCTCGTCAGCGGGGCCATGGTGGTCGAGAAAAGCCAAGGCAGCCAGGTGAGCAGCGTGACCGCGCTCATCGCTATCATTGGACCGGGACAGCCGGACGAACTCGCTATACTCGATCATTACTCTCTCCACACCCGAGTGGAGAAAGCCTAGTCGAGACTATTTAAGGAACCGTTCACCATAAACAGCAAGCCGCTGTTAACGGGCGTAGAGCTGGGTGAAGAAGGCGGAGCCGCCGGCGGGTGGTGCCTCGGCCTCTTCGGGGACGGTCTTGAAGAGACCAGTGAAGGACATGTTGTCGGTCGAGAATCGCGACGGCACGACGGGGAGCGGTTCGGGTTGTCCGGCGCCCTGCCCGGCCATCTGCTGGGTAGAAAACGCAGCGTTTGTAACACCTTCGTGCTTGGCGACGAGGGTGCGGTAGACGTCCCGAATGGTGCGCGGCTGGCCGTTGCTGTAGAAAATCGCCTGGTTGGCGTCTGCCTGACGGGGAAAGAGGTTGACCGCCAGCTGGTCGGGATTTTCGAGGCCAGCCTTGAACATGCGCTCGGCACCCTCGGCCCCGAGAAAATGGGCGATATAGAGTTCGCCGGCGCTGGGGTTTCGGCCGAATCTGGATTTCAGGTATTCGCCATTGGAGCGGGTGAAGGCGGCGGCAAGGTCGGCGGCAATCTGTGGATCTTCGCGCAGTTTGAGGATTTCGGCTTTGCGCGCGGGGTCGGCGACCGTGTAGCTGCCGTCGCTACGCCGTTGAATTTCATTGGCAATATTGCCGTAGCCCAGGCGCGGGCCTTCCTGCTTCATCACCTGCAGCCAGGTGCCTTCGAGGAACTGGAAGAGGCCGACAGCAGACGAGGTGCTGGCTTTTGCAGACGGGTTGAGGCTGCTTTCGCGCATCGCCGTCTGCAAGAGGTAGGAGAAGTCCACGCCGCTGCGATTGCCGGCCGCGGTGAGCGCGGTGGCCAGATTCTGCGGAACGGAGATGGACTGGACGCCCATTAACAGCCTGAGGTTAGCGCGGAGACTGCGTTAACCTCTGCATTATTATCGCTAACAGACTGTTAACATCGAGCCTGTTACGGGCGCCATTCTGTTACGATTTCGGCCAGGTCCGGACGAGGACGGTCTTCGATCGTGGTTGTCGGGGTACCGATATGAACGAAACCGACGAACCGCTCGCCTTCTTTCGCGCCGAGTGCGGCAGCGGCTTCGGCGTCGAATGTGTACCAGCGGGTGATCCAGGTGGCGGCATAGCCAAGAGCATAGGCGCCGTGGACGAGGTTGAAGGCGACGTTGCCGGCCGAGAGCAATTGCTCGAATTCCGGAATTTTCACATGCGGCTTGGCGGTTGAGATGACGCCGATGACCAGCGGTGCGGGGAGGAACTGGCGGCGCTCGATTTCGATGCCGGCTTCATCAATCTCCGGGCGCTTGCGCTTGGCGATTTCAGCGAGTTTCTCGCCGGCTGCGGCACGGGCATCGCCGGAGAAGAGGACCAGACGCCAGGGGGCAAGCTTGCCATGATCGGGAACGCGCGTCGCGATGGTCAGCAGCGTCTGCAGATCGGCGCCGGTCGGAGCGGGTTCGGCGAGAAACGCCTGACCGACGGAACGGCGAGTAAGAAGGTGGTCACGCAGGGCTGGGTTGGCGGGCATGGTCTATCCTTGAGGGCAGCTTGAAATGGGCGGGCCTACGGAAAATGCTTTGACCCAAACCAGCACCGGTTTTCAAGCCGTTCCGAGTGTGACACAGCTTTTCCGTAATCGCGCTCTATCCTGAAAAGAGTCGGGGCGCCCTGACCTTCTCTATTGGCCCGAACAACCATGCTGCCTGTCTATCGCCTGATTGCCTGTGCCATTCTCGGCTTTGCGAGCGTGACGGTTGCCTCTGCGCCTGTCACCTTCGCGCAAGAGAACGCCGAGATACCGCCCCTGCCCCGGCCGCGCCCCGATCCGAACAATCTGCCACCCCCGGCGGCCGCGCCCGCCGCGGGTACCGCAGCCGATGCCATTGCGGCAGTAACCAGCGTTCCGCAGTCGGTGACTTTGACCGCCCGGATTACGCAGGAAGGTCCGTCTATTCCCGAGGGTGTCGTCTGGCGGGTGTTCGACAGCGTGCCCGATGCTCAGGGAAATATGACGCTCGTCGCCAAATCCGAGGAATCGACGGCGCGGCTCGATCTGCCGCCGGGCGAATATGTGGTGCATGCCGCCTATGGACGGGCGCAGCTCAGCGAATCCCTCTCGGTGGTGCCGGGCAATAATGAAAAGGTGGTCGATCTCGAAGCTGGCGCCTTGCGGCTGAATTCGGCCGTGACCGGTGACATTCCGATCGCGCCTACCCAGTTGCGCTTCGACATTTTTACCGCCGGCGAAGAGGCCAGCCGCGTGCTGATCGCGGAAAATCTGCCGCCAAATGACATCGTCACGCTCAATGCCGGCACCTATCACATCGTCTCGCACTTCGGGACGATCAATGCCGTGGTGCGGGCCGACCTGCGCGTGGAAGCGGGCGAACTGACCGACGCAACGCTCTACCATCATGCGAGCGAGGTATCGTTCAGGCTGGTTTCCGAGGAAGGCGGCGAGGCCATTGCTGACGTCGAGTGGACGGTGAAGACACCGGACGGCGCTACCGTATTTACGGATCGCGGGGCTTTCCCGTCCACCGTGCTGGCCGAGGGCGACTATCTGATTTTCGCCAAGCAAGGCGAGAAGGTCTACAATCGCGAAGTGCAGGTGGTTTCGGGCGGATCGCGTGAAATCGAAGTGCTGACGAGTGTTTATGGCGGCGCCTGAGGGCCGCGCATCCCCACGGTGTCATTCCCGCGAACGCGGGAATCCCTGTTTCGGAAACGGAGGTTCCCGCTTTCGCGGGAATGACGCAGTGGTCGGGGTCAGCCACCGTCGCTCGTTGTCATCACCGGGCTTTTCCCGGTGATCCCTAGCGGAGGCGAGATGGATTGCCGGGACGAGCCCGGCAATGACGACGGTGGGGATAGTTCGCGGGCGACGTGAGATCCGCTACTTCCCGTAGACATCCTTCGGATCGAACAGTTTTGGCAGGCCTGTGTCCTCGAGCTCCGCGATACCGTTTTCCGTCTCGACGCTGCGATAGAAGCAGCTTTTACGGCCAGTGTGGCAGGCGGCGCCGCGGCCGGTCTGGCGGACGGTCATGACGAGGCAGTCCTGGTCGCAGTCGGTGCGCAGTTCGACGACTTCCTGCAATTCGCCTGAGGTTTCGCCCTTCTTCCAGATCGCTTTTCGCGAGCGCGACCAATAGTGGGCGATGCCGGTTTCCAGCGTCAGACCAAGGGTCTCGGCATTCATATGCGCGACCATGAGGACGTCCTTGGTGCCGTCCTCAATCGTGACGACCGTGATGAGGCCATGCGCGTCGAAGCGCGGCGCGAAGACCGTGCCTTCTTCGAGTTCGTCGTGGCTCAGCAGTTTGGGGTCGGCGAAAGCAGTGGTCATGATGCGCACCTCTGGCTCAGGCTTTGAGCCTCTAGCGCGCATCACGATCGATTGCCAGTGCTTCAGCTCTTGAGGCCGAACCAGATTTCAATATCGCCACTGCCGCTGCGACCATCGAAGGCTGGTCCGTAATATTCGAGGAAGCTGTAGGTCGCCTCGCTCGCTTCGTAGCCGTTGGCGGTCAGCCACTTTTCGCCTGCTCCGATGGTTTGGCGGATGGTGGAGAGGTCGCCCTTGTGCAGAAAGCGCGCCCACCGGAGAGCGGGAACCGACACGAGTTCCAGATCGGCCGGGGCTTCGGCACCCGCGCGCATCTCGACAGCCACTACATATTCGAACTTGTCGTCAGCGATCTCCCCGACGATGCCGTAGGCTGCGCCGATGATGGCCCCGTCGATATGACCGATATGGGGCTGGAAGCGCTGCCACTGGGCAGGAAGGCCCGCAGGATTGTTCATGTTGTGACGCTCGGCAATGCCGGCGAAATACATGGCGGGGCGATTTTCGAACCGGGGCGGCTCGACGGTGACTTGGGCTTGAGTATCCATTCTTTGAGGCTCCACGAGGGTGATCCCTTCAAGGTTGCGCCTTTGGCGAACCGCTTGCGGCGTGACGCCGAACTGATCGCGGAAAGCGCGGGTGAATGCCTCATGCGAGCCGTAGCCGGCGTCGAGCGCGACCGACAGGATATCGGGGGCGCCTTCAGCCAATTGACGTGCCGCATCGCTCAGGCGCCTTGCCCGTAGATAGGCCGTGACCGAATAGCCGGTCACCAGGGGGAAGACGCGCGAAAGATAGCTTTTGGAACGCCCGGTCACCTCCGCCAGCTCGACGAGCCCCAGCGGCTCGCGCGAGCGGCTTTCGAGAACCCAGAGCATTTTGGAGACAACTGACATGGCATGAACCCGCTTGAGACGGGTAGTCTATGCCATAAGTGGGACAAGCGCATTTGATCGCGCTTGTCCTAAGCGGGAAGAGTTTAGCGGCGCGAAATCATCGCGAAGAAGCGGTCCTGTTCGACGCGGTCTTCGGCAAAGACGCCGGTGAAGCGATGGGTGATCGTCTTCACGTCGTGAGCGCGAACGCCGCGCATGGTCATGCACATATGTTCGGCTTCGAGCATCACGGCAGCGCCGCGGGGGCCGAGGTTCTCGTTGATGGCGTCGACGATCTGCGCCGTCATGGTTTCCTGTGTCTGGAGACGGCGGGCGAAGACTTCCACAAGGCGGGCGAGCTTGGAGAGGCCAACGACGCCGTCATGTGGCAGATAGGCGATGTGGGCCTTGCCGAAGAACGGCACCATGTGGTGCTCGCAATGGGCATAGAACGGAATGTCGCGCACGAAGACGATGTCGTCGTAGCCGCCGACTTCGCGGAACATTTTCGACAGGACTTCCTTGGCGTCCTGGCCATAGCCCGAGAAGAGTTCCTCATAGGCCTTGGCGACACGCGCCGGAGTCTCCAGCAGACCCTCGCGGGTCGGATCGTCGCCGGCCCAGGCGATCAGCGTGCGAACAGCCGCTTCGGCTTCTTCGCGAGTCGGGCGCGGCATTGAAGTGGACGTGGCAGGCGCGGGAAAAGGTAGCTTTACGGACGCGTCCAATGGATTACTCCTAAACTCGGAACCGGAGTGGCTGCGGTGTCGCGGGCAGTTTGGACGACCAGAGAGCTTCTACCCTGGCAGTCCGTGTCGGACCATCTATATAGAAGGCGTACAAGACGGGAACAAGAAGTCAGATTTCCTTCATGGCGCTAAGCGAGCTTTATTCGGACAAGATTCTCGACATTGCCGGAAACGCATTGCAACCCGGCCGGTTGCCTGCGCCAGATGCCTCGTCGAGAAAAGTCAGCCGCATCTGCGGTTCGGTGATCGAGGTGGATATCGTTGTGACCGACGGTGTGATCACCGGCTATGGGCACGAGGTTTCGGCCTGTGCACTGGGGCAGACCTCGGCGGCTATTGTGGCGCGCGAGATCGTCGGGACACGGGCTGACGATTTTTTGGCGCTGGCGCGGCAAATGCGGGAAATGCTGAAGGCCGACGGGACGCCACCGGACGGAAAATGGTCGGACCTGGCTTACCTCGAGCCGGTGCGGGAGTTTCCGGCGCGGCACGCCTCGACGCTGCTGGTGTTTGATGCCGTTGTCGATGCGATAGAGAAAAGATCGACAAAACAAATCGTTGCATCGACATCCTGATGCAGAACATTGCTTCCTATGTGCTGCGGGCGGTCGACTTTCCGTTCAAGCTCGCGGCGATTTTGCTGATCACGATCTATCGCTACACCCTTTCCGCTTTCGCCGGGCGGACCTGCCGGCACCTGCCGACCTGTTCGGAATATACGCGCGATGCGATCTGGCAATTCGGATTCTGGCCGGGCGGCTGGATGGGGCTGTCGCGGTTCGTCCGTTGCCGGCCAGGTGGAACGCATGGCTATGATCCGGTGCCGGAGGCTGTGCCTGACGAAGCACGGTGGTATCTGCCGTGGACCTATGGCCGGTGGAAGTGACGCCTCTGCCCGCCGGACCTACCCGACGGCAAAGAAATCCTCGCTCCCCTTCGTCGAATAGCTGGGGCCGGTACTGAGGGACCCGCGCAGTGTCTGCTTTGTCCTTCAAGGGCTGGCACGGCGCGAAAAGCATGCTATTCAGGCCGCCTTGCAGCGATTGGCGCTGCATAATTCCAATTTCTGGAGACTGAAAATGTCGATCAAGGTGACGTTCCCCGATGGTGCAGCTCGCGAATTTCCGCGCGGCACCACCGGCACCACCGTGGTCGAAGGGATCTCCAAGAGCCTGGCCAAGAAGACCATTGCCATGCGCTGGAACGGCGTGCTCTCCGACCTTTCGGATGCGCTCGACGCCGATGGCCAGATCGAGTTCGTGACGCGTGATTCCGGTTCCAAGGATGCGCTCGAACTCATTCGTCACGACGCGGCTCACGTTTTGGCCGAGGCCGTGCAGGAACTCTGGCCCGATACGCAGGTGACCATTGGTCCGGTGATCGAGAACGGTTTCTACTACGACTTCTATCGTCAGGCCGGGCCGTTCACGGAAGATGAGCTGCGCATCATCGAAAAGAAGATGAGCGAAATCATCGAGCGCGGTGCGGCCTTCACCAAGGAAGTGTGGACGCGCAACCAGGCCAAGGACTGGTTCGAAGCCAAGGGCGAGGCCTTCAAGGTCGAGCTGGTGGACGCCATTCCGGCTGACCAGTCGATCAAGATGTATGGCCAGGGCCAGTGGAAGGACCTCTGCCGCGGCCCGCATATGCGGACCGTGAAGGATGTCGGCCAGGCGTTCAAGCTGACCAAGGTGGCCGGTGCCTATTGGCGTGGCGACAGCAATCGCCCGGTGCTTTCGCGCATCTATGGTACCGCCTTCCCGACCAAGGAAGAGCTCGACGCTTACCTGACCATGGTGGAAGAGGCGGAGAAGCGCGACCATCGCAAGATTGGCCGTGACCTCGATCTGTTCCATCTGCAGGAAGAGGCGCAGGGCTCGGTATTCTGGCATCCACGCGGTTTCGTCATCTACAACCAGATGGAAGCGTATATCCGCCGTCGTCTCAATTCCTCGGGCTATGTGGAAGTGAAGACGCCGCAGCTGATGCATGCCAAGTTCTGGGAGCAGTCCGGCCACTGGGGCAAGTATCGCGAAAACATGTTCGTGGTGCCCGACCAGGTGCCGAGCACGGAAGATGACAAGCCGATCTTCGAGAACGAAGGCGACCTGCTGGCTCTGAAGCCGATGAACTGCCCGGCCCACGTGCAGATCTTCAACCAGGGCATCAAGTCGTATCGCGACCTGCCGCTGCGCATGGCCGAGTTTGGCTGCTGTCACCGCAATGAGGCCCATGGTGCGCTCCACGGCCTGATGCGCGTGCGGCAGATGACGCAGGACGACGCGCATATCTTCTGCCGCGAGGACCAGATCCAGAGCGAGACGGAGCACTTCGTGCACCTGCTCTACTCGGTCTATGGGCATCTCGGGTTCGACAATGTCGTCATCAAGCTCGCGACGCGGCCGGAGAAATTCGGCGGCACGATCGAGCGTTGGGATGCGGCCGAGAAGGCGCTGGGCGATGCCCTGCGCGCGACCGGCTATGACTTCGAGATCGCCGAAGGCGAAGGCGCGTTCTATGCGCCGAAACTCGAATTCCATCTCAAGGATGCGATTGGCCGTTCCTGGCAGGTTGGTACGCTGCAGCTCGACTATGTGCTGCCAGAGCGCCTCGGCGCGACCTATGTGGCCGAGGACGGTAGCCGGCAGTTTGCCGTGATGCTGCATCGCGCGATTCTTGGATCGCTCGAGCGGTTTATTGGCATCCTGATCGAGAACCATGCCGGCAAGATGCCGATGTGGCTGGCGCCGACCCAGGTCGTCGTTGCGACCATCGTTTCGGAAGCGGATGAATATGGTCAGAAGCTGGTGAACCAGTTGAAGGCCGTGGGCATTCGTGCCGAACTCGACACCCGCAACGAGAAGATCAACTACAAGGTGCGCGAGCACTCGGTGCAGAAGGTGCCGCTGATGTTCGTGGTGGGCAAGCGTGAGGCCGAGGAAGGCACGGTTTCCGTGCGTCGTCTCGGCACCGAGGGCCAGCAGGTTCTGCCATCGATGGAAGCGATCGTTTCGCTTCTCGCCGAGGCAACCCCGCCGGATCTCAAGGACAAGGCGCAGGCAGCCTGAGATGCCGCAGCGTCCGTCCAACCGCGAAATGAAGGCGCTCTATCATCTGGGCGAGGACAATGTCCTCGGCCCGGATGACTTCAAGGATATCGGCGAAAAGACCTTTGCCGGCATGCTGAAGAAGAAATGGGTGGAAGAGGCCGAGCCGGGCAAATTCCGGACGACCGAAAAAGGCCGCATCATCCATGATGAAGAGGTCTATTTCAGCGGACGCTGGAAGCGATAAGGACGGGGCGGGCTGTTGGCTGAGCGCATTGCCATAACCCGCACCGTTTCCATCGATCCCAGCGAGATCGAGGAAACGTTCGTCCGCGGCACCGGAGCCGGCGGGCAGAACGTCAACAAGGTCGCAAGCGCGGTGCAACTGCGCTTCGACCTCGCCAATTCCCCCAGTATTTCAGATGCGATGAAGCGGCGCGTGGGCACGCTGGCGGGCAGCCGGCTGACCAAGGATGGCGTTATCGTCATTGTCGCAAACAATCACCGCGACCAGCCGATGAACCGCGCCGATGCGCTGGAGCGGCTGGTGGAATTGCTGAAGGCGGGCGCCTATGTGCCCAAACCGCGGATTGCTACGCGCCCTACTCTGGCTTCTAAAAAGCGGCGGCTTGATGCCAAGACCACGCGTTCGGGCGTGAAGCAGGGCCGTGGGCGACCGCGGGTCGACGACTAGTTTATTCAAGGACTTTTTCATGAGCCTGAAATTTGGAACCAGCGGCGTGCGCGGGCTTGTGACCGACCTGCAGGGGCAGCCGGCGCGGCGTTACGTGGCGGCGTTCTTGCGGCATTTGCAGGCTTCGGGGCAGATGGCGGGTGGGCGCGTGCTGGTGGGGTATGACCTCAGGCCGTCGAGCCCGGCGATTGCCGAGGACTGCCTTCGGGCAATTGCGGCTTCGGGGTTCGAGCCAGTCGATTGTGGCGCGGTGCCGACGCCGGCGCTGGCTTTGCAGGCGATGAAGACCGGTAGCGCGGCGGTGATGATTACCGGGAGCCATATTCCGGCGGATCGCAATGGACTGAAGTTTTACAAGCCGGCCGGCGAGGTCAGCAAGGACGACGAGGCGGGGATTGTGGCCGCGCTGTCTGACGCAGATGTGCCGGATGCGGCGCATGGCGCCAAGGACGAGCACGACGAGACGCTGAAGGCTTATGGGGTGCGCTGCGTGGCGCTGTTGCCCAAGGGCGCGCTGGATGGCTGGAAGATTGGCGTCTTCGAGCATTCCACGGTGTCGCGCGACCTGATTGGTGAGGTGCTGGCGGCGCTCGGGGCGGAGATTGTTTCGTTGGGGCGGAGCGATGTGTTCGTGCCGGTGGATACAGAGGCGTTCTCTGACAAGCTGTTTGCGCCCCTGCCCGGCTGGGTTCGCGAGCATGGACTGGATGCGATCGTGTCAGCCGATGGCGATGCGGATCGGCCGCTGGTGATGGATGGCAAGGGCAATTTCGTACGTGGGGACGCGCTGGGGCTGTTGGCCGCGCGGTTCCTCGGGGCGAAGGTGGTTGTGACGCCAGTGACGTCCAATTCGGCGATCGAGCGGACGGGATATTTTGATCAAGTCGTTCGCACGCGCGTGGGCTCGCCCTTCGTGGTCGCGGGCATGGACGCGGCGGATGCCGTCGTGGGCTTTGAGGCCAATGGCGGGACGTTTGTGGGTGCCGGTTTTGAGCTGACGGCGCTGCCGACGCGGGATGCGATTCTGCCGGTGATTGCGGCGCTGGGCCTCGCGGCACAGGACGGGATTTCGGTGGCGGAGCTGGTGCAGCGCTTGCCGCTGCAAGTGGCTGTCGCGGATCGCCTGCAGGAAGTGTCGGGTGAGCGGAGCTCGGCGTTTCTGAAGCGGTTGCAGACGGATGGCGGCTATGCGGCGGAGGTGTTTGCGCCGCATGAGATCGCTGATGTGAATGCGATCGATGGGTTACAGTTTCACTTGAAGGGTGGCGAGACGGTGCATTTCCGGGCGTCGGGGAATGCGCCGGAGTTGCGGTCTTATGTGGAGGCTGGGACGGAAGCGCGGGCGAAGGAATTGCTGGCCTGGTCGATGGCGGCGCTGGAGAAGGCGGTTCGCTGACTACCCAAGCAACTGCGTCATTCCCGCGAAAGCGGGCTGGAAACAGAGATCCCCGCTTTCGCGGGGATGACACCGTGGGTGGTGGGAGATCGCAGGTAGCGAATTGCTGAAACATTTGGGGCGGCCAATGGCCGCCCCTTTTGTTTGCTTACTTCGCCGAGGCGGTGATGTTGACCTTGCCAATCAGGGTCGTCGGGTCTTCTTCGGCGGTCATGAAGTCGACCATGCCGAGGCCGGGGTCGGTCTTGGCTTCGATGCCGATATTGAGGGACTTGGCCGAACCGCTGACGAACTGGTTGATCGCCGCGCCAAGCTTGGCGGCATCGGCAGCACCGGCCATCATGCCGATGATGGTGCCTTCGGCCAGACCCGCGAAGACCGGCCGCAAGGTTGCGGGGTCGGCGCCCTGCTCTGCCGCGGCGACGGCCAGGATGATGTCGGAGAGACCGGCGTCGGTGACGTCGAGGTTGAGCGCCTTGATGGCGACGCCCATGCTGGCCATCAGTGCCTCGTCCTCATCGAGCGAGAACAGGGCTTCGGTGGCATTGGCGATGGTGCCGGAGAGAACGACGGTTGCGAGGTCGACACCGGAAACGGAGACTTCTTCAACGTCGATGCTGCTGGTATCGGCATTCCAGGCGGCGGCGAGGCGGAAGCCTGCATCGATGTCGGTGATTCCGAGGGCGATGAGCTGCTGGAGCTGTTCGTCCTGGGTATCTTCGGGCAGTGCGGCGCGAATGCCGCTGGCCGAGGCGTCGATGACGCTGGGGATGCCGTTGATATAGCTGGCGAGCGACAGGTCAAACTCGTCGACATCGGCAACGATGCGTTCGCCGTCGGCATCCGGATCCGGAATGTCGATGGCAAGGCCAGAGAACGAGAAGCCATCAAAAGCGGGAATCAGCGAACGGGCATTGGCTTCGAGCCAGGCTTCATCCACTTCTTCCGGAGCGCCGGCGAGGGCAGCGATCGTGGAAGACAGGTCGAACTGCTTGATGGTGAAATTGCCGAGCGTGATCGAGCCATCACCTTCAACATTGATCAGGAAATCATCCATCGAAATCTGCGGATAGATGCCCGGCGACATGCCGGCCATGATCACATTGCCAATTTCGACATTCATCGGGCGGCCTTCGTCATCCGTGCCGGAGCACGAAAAACCCTCGAAGGTGAATTCCGAGCTTTCGAAGGCGGTCAGGATGTCGGCGTACATCCGCATGAATTTGCCCATCAGGGCCGGATCGGCCATTTCCGGGTCGTCTTCCATCTGCTGGGCCAGCGTCATGATCTCGACGAAGGACGTCTCGATCGGACGGCCGCGCACTTCGGCGCCGCTCACCGGGCCGAATTCACAGCTGACTTCTTCCGCTTCGAACGTGCCGCCTTCCATAAGGAAATCGGCATAGAGGGTCTCCATCTCGGTCGAGCCGCCGCCATCGACGAGGCCATAGATGCCCAGCATACCGCCAATGTTGAAATTGGTGGCCGAGGTGCTACCCATTTCGGCATGACCGTCCGGGACCTCGAAGGTCGAGCTTTCGAGACTGGCGCTGGCAGCAACACCGTCGACCACGTCTTCGAGGATCAGATTGTTGAAGGTGAGAACGCCGTCTTCCTTCACGCCATCGACGGTCGAAGTGACCGTGAGGATGATTTCGGGAACGGTGATGCTGGTGGCATTGAGGCCAGCAAGCGCATCGGCATTCTCGACAAGCGCACCGCTCAGGATCGCCTTGATGGTGTCGGCATCGATGCTGGAATCAACGGCGTCCACGCTGGGGATGGAAACGGCGAATTCCGCCGGCTCGGATGCGACCGTCTGCTCGGCGGGTTTGGATTTCGTTTTCTGTGCCATGGCGGGAGCGGCAGGGAGTGCCACGCTGACCAGACATGCTGCGGCGATCCCTGCCAGGCCACGCCTGGTGACGACGTTCAAAGACATGTTTTTCTCCCAATTGCAGGCGGAGTCTGCACCATGCCGCCCAACTGTCTCGGTGTTAAGGCATATAGGCCTATTTTCGGGCAGGCAAATGCAAGTGGTGTGACGGGCGCGTTTGGAATGTGTCGCGCAAGGCTTTTGGTATTGCGCCAGGGACTGGCCGTGTCCGCTGATGCCTCGACGCCAGTCGGCGCTAGTGCTTCCGCTCGAAAAGCCCCACCATCAGCAGGCCGGCAAAGAACCCGCCCAAATGCGCCTGCCAGGCGACGCCGAGGCTGGCGCCCATCAGAAGTGGCGCCAGAGGCACGGCGGCGTTGAGGATCAGCCAGATCAGCGTGAAGAATCGCGAGCGCGGGTTGATGAAGACTTCGCGCAAAGTGGCGAGACGCCGGCCAAGCACCACCCGCTGGCCGGTCTCGGGATGCTGTGCATAGAGGACCGGCTGGAAGATGAACCGGACTGCGGCACCGGTGAGCCCGGCGACGCCGCCAGAGGCCCCGATGAGATACGCGCCGGAATAGAGCGAGGTAGCAGCAAAGGCCGCGGCGCCAGCGGCGGCCGAAACGAGGAAGATGGCCAGCATGGGCCCTGCCCCATAGCGCCGGACAACCGGGCTGGCAAAGATGACGAGCCAGGCGACGTTGACGAGCAGATGATCCCAGCCGCCATGGAGGAAGGCATGGGAGAACGGCGTCCAGAGCAAGGGAATCGCGACGGAGATATCCTGCGGTGCCAAAACGATACGCAGGGGCTGGAAGGCGAACCAGAAATAGAGCTGAGTCTGCCCAGCCTCGTTAAGCACCATGGTTGCCGCCAGGTGAATCACTGCGAGAATGCCGACGAGAACAGTCACGGCATTGGGCAAAAGGAAGATAGGCTCGCGCGGTGGGCGGCCTTGGGAACCGGGCATCTGCTCGGGTTCACTCATCGTTTTTCTCCCTAAAACCCTACGCAGCGCGGCTTCCGCAAAGCTTTTCCACATTGGGACAGCAGCGTTAACCTTAATTAATGTTTAAGCGGGCAATCGCCCTGCCGATTTGCCATTGTCGTCGGTGCGGCGAGACTCTCTGGGGAGATAGGATGCCGCTTATGAACAAGCGGGTCCTACCATGCAGATGCCGAGCACGAATACGCTCTATACCTATTGGAACACGATTCGTGGCGCCCGCAGCGCGCCCGATCGCAAGGACATCGACCCGACCCGCATTCGCGAAGCGCTTGCCAATACCTTCATCCTCGAACTCAATGACGAGGACAAATTCTCCTTCCGCCTCGCCGGTTCGCACCTTTGCACCAGCTATTGCCGTGAACTGAAGGGCCGCTCCTTCTCCGCGCTCTGGCACGACCGCGACCAGGATGCGATGGAAACACTGATCCGCGCCGTGACGGAAGATCATGCCGTGGCGCTTGTAACTTTCCAGGGTTCGACCGCGCTCCACACCAAGACATCCTTTGAGATGATCCTGATGCCGCTGCGCCACAACGGTTCGAGCCACACCCGCATTCTGGGCGGCATGACGGCGACGGAAGAGCCCTATTGGCTTGGCGTGCAGCCGATCGCCGAGCAGCGGATCACCGGCCTGCGCCTGATCTGGCCGGATGAAATGCCGCGCGAGGAATCGATGCCTGATGTTGCCGCCAGCGTCGTGAACGACATCGGCTTTGCTCCGGCGGCGTCGACCATGGCTATGCCGACGACGCTTTATGGTCGCAGCGCACGCCGCTATGCCCACCTCGCCGTGATCGACGGCGGCCGGAACTAAGATCTGGCGCGATCGGGCTTTGCCGGGTCGCGCGTTTATCTCTCTGTCAGGGCTTCGGTTTCGTCTGAAAGAAACCTCGCACCGACCAGCCCGGGCGCCCCGACACCAACCAAGCGTTAACCGAGAATCGTTACGATGCTTGCACTTTTACGTGCGGGCGGGGACCGGTGAACGCATGCTTAGTGACGATCTCGATTCAGCACGCATGCCCTCTCCTTCGCAGCCTCGTGCGCAAGAAGGACGGTTTCAGCGTGTCAAGGTTTCCATCCTTGGCCGCTATATGCTGGCCGATCGGCGCGAATTTCCCTGTCAGGTTCTCGAAATGTCGCCCGGCGATGCCGTGGTGATTGCGCCTGTGCCGGGGATCGAAGGCGAGCGGATCATTGCCTATCTCGACCATATGGGCCGCATTGAAGGCACCATTCTCAAGCAGGTCGACGGCGGTTTCCTGATGGATATCGCGGCCACGCCGCGCAAGCGCGACAAGATGGCGGCGCAGCTCACCTGGCTGGCCAACAAGGACGTGCTCAACCTGCCGGAAGATCGCCGGCATGAACGCGTTGTGCCCGATCTCAGGCATTCTACCGTCGTTCTTGACGATGGACGGCGCTACAATTGCAAGATCATCGACATTTCGCTCTCGGGCGCGGCCATCGAACTCGATGTGCGTCCGGCCATGGGAACGCCGATCACGCTTGGCCGCATGCGCGCACGCGTCGTGCGGCACTTCCAGAATGGCGTGGCCGTGGAATTTGCGGCGGCGCAGGAAATGCTCAATGTCGTGCAGCAGAACCTGCGCGTGATGAACTGACCTGAGGGCTCAGCCTTAGCGTAAACGCGTCCTTACCTCGGCCGCTAAAAGACAGATCAAACTATCCTAAAACACGCATAAAAACTGCTCGGCAGTTTTCGGACCGGGGCAAGTCGGCCCCCTTAGCGTGGTCTCCATCAGGGAGATCGCGTTATGGCAATCCGAAATAGGCGTCTGATGGTGGCAAGTCTGGCCACTGCAGCGCTCGCAAGCTGGGCACAACCCAGTGCGGCTATCGACTTTACCAATGCAGCCTATGTGCAGGTTGCGAGCACGAATACGTCCATTCCGGTTGGGCATCTGGATTTCTGCCGGTCACGTCCCGGCGAATGCCAGGCTAATGGCGCCGTCGAGGCCGCCGTTACCTTGACCGAAGGCAACTGGCAGCAGCTCGTTTCCATCAATGCACACTACAACCAGACCATCATTCCGGTGACGGATCAGGAACTCTATCAAGTGGAAGAGTTCTGGACCTATCCGACGAGCGGGTATGGCGACTGCGAGGATTTCGTGCTCGCCAAGCGCCAGGCGCTGATCGAGGCCGGCTGGTCGCCCAGCACGCTTCTCATCGCCGTGGTGCGGCAGAGCGATGGCAGCGGCCATGCAGTGCTGATGGTGCGGACCGATCGTGGCGACCTGGTGCTCGACAACCAGGAAAGCGCAGTGCGCGTCTGGAATGAAACGCCCTACCAATATCTCAAACGCCAATCCCAGGCGCATGCCGGCCAGTGGGTCGATATGCTCGATGATCGCATGACGATCGTGGCGGCCAACAACTAGGTTTTCCGGGTCCCGCCCCAAGAATCCCTGATAGGGACCTGATGAACAAGGCCGGCTCTCGCCACAGCGAGGCCGGCCTTGTTGTATTCGAGAACGCCTCTTCGCTTCAGCGAATGGCGAAGACGTAGAGGCTCATGAAGAAGAGGCCGGTGACAAAGGCCCAGCTGAAGCCGACAAGGGCGCCGATAAGCGCCGAGGTCATGGACAGGGTGCTGTTGTCTTCGTGCTGCCAGCCCATGTGCAGCATGATATATGGCCCGCAGATGATGCTCATCACCAGGTGCCCGGCAGCGCCGGCAAGGCTTCGTCCATCCATGCGGAGCATGGCCTGCTGGCGGGACAGCGCCTGATAGAGATGCGTCCCGGCGCCCGCAATGCACAGCCCCACCCCCATGATGAACGCCGCAAGCAAAAGTTCGCGCGTCATCCCTGCCCTCCTATGCCGCCGACCCACGGCAACGTTAATTCTTTGGTAACCATATTGCGGCTGAAGTGATGTGTCACCTCCGCTTCAGAAAACTGGTTAACGCTGGCCATGACTGCCTTGCCGCGCTCCGAACCCCGCAATTCCGGGCTTATGCAGAACCTGGCGGGCATTGCGCTGGTGGTCATGCTGGCCGCTTTGGGCATTGCTTATCTTGTGGATGAAGCGGGCCGATCGGATGGACGCAAGGCGCCATCGCTCGATGATGGCGAGGCGCTGGCGCAGACCGTCGGCGGGCGCGAACTGACGATCCCCAAGAACTGGTTCCGCTTCGGCGAGCAGATGCAGAGCGGCTTTGTCAGCCAGGTCGATCTATCGGTTGAATTGCCGCTTGGCCGGGTCGACGTGACGCTCCTGCCCCGATCCCGGGCGAAGTCCAGCAGCGAGCTGCTCGATAGCGTCTATGTGCACCAATTCGCCAAGGGCACGGAAATGGGCGTGCCGGGGCTCATCGGACAGAAGCTCGAGGGCAATGGCTATGCTGGGGAAGCGATCTGGTATGACGCGCTGGCGCCAAAACCTTTTGTCGCCAAGTGCATAGACGCCATCGAGGCGGATGCGCCGGACAAATGCGTCCGCACCGTGCATCTGGCGAGCGGCCTTGCGGCCATTTACAGCTTTGACGAGACTTTGTTGCCAGCCTGGCGCGATTTCGACGCGGAAATGGGTCAGTGGCTGGAAAGGATCGGCGCCAACTAGTGTCGGCGCCGATCAAAAGTGGTCAGTCGATATCGTCCAGATCGATATCGAGGATCGACATCGAGAACATGTAGGACTTGTCGCCGTCTTCGTCGTCGACGTGGATGAGGCCGATCGACTCATCGCCGATGAAGACTTCCACCGAGTCGTTGAGCTTGGCGCGCGGACGGACGTCGATGTTCTTGTTGTTGAACATGCGTTGCAGGAATTTCTGCAGCTTGATGATTTCGGGATGGTTCACGGCAATCGTCCTGCTGTTGGGTTGGCGCGCAATCTAGTGCCTCACGGGCCGCTGGCAACCCCCGGCACTGTCATTTTAGCGGTGACAACCTGCGGCAAAGACTTGCCCTGCCGGTCAGCCGTTGTCGTGCACGAGCACCATCTGGTCCATGACCAGCGCCGGCTGGGCGCAGCCAGCTTCGCCGATCACCTTGGCCGGTACACCGGCAACGGTGGTGCGCGGCGGCACTTCCTTGAGGACAACCGAGCCGGCGCCGATGCGCGAGCAATCGCCAACGCGGATATTGCCCAGAACCTTGGCGCCAGCACCGATGAGGACGCCATTGCCAATCTTGGGGTGCCGATCCTGATCGGCCTTGCCGGTGCCACCGAGGGTGACACCCTGCAGCAGGGAGACGTTGTCCCCGACCACGGCCGTTTCGCCGATGACGAGACCAGTGCCATGGTCGAGCATGATGCCCTTGCCCATGGGGACGGCGGGATTGATGTCGACCTGGAACACCTGGCTGGCGCGGCTCTGGAGGTAGAGAGCGAAATCGCGGCGACCGGCCTTGAACAGGGCATGGGCGAAGCGATGGGTCTGGATGGCCTGGTAGCCCTTGAAATAGAGCAAGGGCTCGATGGCCCGGTGGCAGGCGGGATCGCGTTCGAGGGTGGCAGCGAGATCGACGCGGGCGGACTCGCCGATGGTCGGATTGTCGCGCAGCACTTCGGCAAAGGTCTGGCGGATGATGTCGGCCGAAACGTCTTCATGGTCGAGGCGCGAAGCAAGGCGATGCGCCAGCGCTTCCTCGAAGGAATCGTGGTTGAGCACGGTGGTCAATGCCATCTGCCCGAGAGCGGGATCGGAATCGATGATCTGACGAGCGCCGACGCGCACGGCTTCCCAAACGGGATCAACCGATTTGATCTGCGCCGACTTCTGGGCATTGCCGCTCATGGCGTCCAACTCCGCTTTATCGAGACTTACCGATATAAGGCATTTGGTTGTTCAACACAAAGCCCTGACGCGCACTTTGGTTCACGGTTGCGGGGGAATGGGAAATGTCCTGCTTAGAAACTCCAGGGCCGCCGCCTTGAATTTGGTATCGCCGGTAGCGCGCATGTGATCGCGCTTGGGGATGGTGAAGGCCTCGCCGTGCGGGAGCAATTCAGCCAACGGCTCCGGTGGTCCGGCCATTTCGTCGGCTTCCCCCACGGCAACGAGGACGGGAACCTCGATTCGCCGGACGTCGGCGCGCGCCATCGGCTGGCGCGAGGTTTCCATGCAGGCGGCGAGTGCCTCGCGGTCCGAGCCGGTGTGGTCGGCGAAAATGCGGAACTGGCGCGCGGTCGGATGAGTCAGATCGGCAAGGCGCGGAGCGCGCAGACCGGCGATGATGTCGTTGCCGTCGGTCAGGCCGTTGATGAGATTCATGCCCATGCCGCCGAAAATGGCGGCGGCGACGCGCTCTGGATAATTGAAGGAGAGGAAGGCGGCGACGCGGGCGCCCATGGAATAGCCGAGCACCGCAACGCGCTTTTCGCCGAGGTGGTCGAGGAGAGCGAGACTGTCTTCCATCATCCGCTCTGGATAATAGGCGTCGGGATCGTGTGGCTTGTCCGATTGGCCGTGGCCACGGTGATCGAAGGTGATGGCTTTGTAGCCCGCACCAGCAAGGGTCTCGACCCAGCCGGTGTCGATCCAGTTGACCTTGCCGCTTGAGGCAAAGCCGTGAATGCAGAGCACTGCAGGCCCGTTCCCGGCGGTTTCGTAGGCGAGGGAATATCCGCTGGATTGGAATTGGGGCATGGGCGGGCTCCTTTTGCGGGAGTGTTTAGCTGGCTCGGCGTGGGTGTGCCAGTGAGTCACGGCTGTTTCTGCGCCTTGCCGCATACCCCCACCCTTGATCCCTCCCCACAAGGGGGAGGGAGACGATGGAACCGCGACGACTGAGGCAAGCGGCTCCCTCCCCCTTGTGGGGAGGGAATGAGGGTGGGGGTGCGGCAAACTCCGCGCCCCGAACCTCTTTCTTTCGGAGCATCACTTGGCTATGGTCCGGCGCAAAATACCGACCCCACAGGTTTGACCATGGCACACGGCACCACGCCCCATTTCCACAACACCGAAGGCCTCCGCAGCATCGAGGTTGGCTCCAAGGAGTTTCAGTGCGTCGGCGCCCTGCCCCCGTTCGATCATCCGCATATCTTCATCGATATGGGCAAGGACAACGAAGCGGTCTGTTCCTATTGCTCGACGCTCTATGTCTATAAGCCGGAGCTGGGCGAAGGTAACGCCAACCCCGCTTCCGCGATCTTCAAGGCGCACGCTGCCTGAGTTTGACCATGCCCGCCACGGGCCGTAACTATGTCATTGCCGGAGCGGGTATTTCCGGCCTTACGCTGGCGCTGACCCTGGCAAAGTTCGGGGCGACGGTGGTTGTGCTCGAACGCAATACTGGGATTCAGGAGGCCGGGGCCGGCCTCCAGATCAGCCCTAATGCGCGCCGCGTTCTCGACCGGCTGGGCCTCTCTGACTCCCTGTCCCGGATTGCGCTGGAACCGACCGCGCTCGACACCTATCAGCACGGGCAATCCAAGCCGTTCTTCAGCATGGAGTTCGGCGAGATCATGGAGCAGCGCTTTGGCGCGCCCTATGCCGTGATGCACCGGGCCGATCTGGCCGATGCGCTCTACAAGGCGTCGCGACGCTTTGCCAATATCGACATCATTTTTGGCGTTCGCGGCTGGGACGTGGTTTCCCATGCGCGCGGCGTCACCGTTGCCGTAGACGAGGCCAATGGCCAGACGCGGACGACGCGCGCCAATGCCTTCATCGGGGCCGATGGTGTCCACTCGCAGACGCGTAGGCAGTTGCTGGAAGGTCCGGAAGCGCAATTTGGTGGGCGCGTTGCCTGGCGCACTCTTGTGCCGGCCGATTCGATCGCGAGCCAAATCGCTGGAGATCGCGTCTCGGTGTTCTTCGGTTCGGGCCATCATCTCGTCTGCTATCCGCTGCCGCACCGGAAGCAGGTCAATCTGGCTCTGTTCCTGCCGGGCAAGGCGGAGGACAATCCCAAGAAGCCCAAACTGAAGGGCAAAGGTGCACTCGGCGTGATTCTGGCTGCTGCCGGCGAAAGCTGGACGCCGTGGCCGCTCTACACGGTGACAACACCCGTCTGGCACCGTGGGAATATTGGCATCATTGGCGACGCGGCACATGCCATGGTGCCGTTCCAGGCGCAGGGCGCTGCCATGGGCATCGAGGATGCGGCAACGCTGGGGCCGCTGCTGGTCGAGCACACCGAACCAGAATCCGCCTTTGCGCGTTACGCTGCTCTTCGGCAACATAGAGTCGCCCGCGTAGCGAATCTTTCGGCCAGCAATGGCCGTATTTTTCATATGAGATGGCCGCTATCAGTCGCGCGGGACACGGTCATGCGGTTGCAGGGGCGGCGCGCCCATCTCGACAGGCTGGGCTGGATCTACGGATATGACGTAGCGCCGGGCGACATATCGCACTAGCTGCCAGCCCTTGCGTTGCAGGGGCGGCCCGTGTCAATTGCGCGACACTAGGGTTAGGTGGTTGAAAGGGAACGGAATACCGCATGCAAGCTGCGACACGCTCCCGACTGACCCTTGCCTGCATCCTCATCACCATTCTGCTCGACATGATCGGCGTGGGCATCATCGTGCCCGTGCTGCCCGAGCTGCTGGAGGAGTTGACGGGCGGCAGCGTTGCCAATGCAGCTGTTATCGGCGGCTATCTGGTTTTCGCCTATGCCTTGATGCAGTTCGTGTTTTCGCCCGTGCTCGGCAATTTGTCGGACCGGTTCGGGCGGCGGCCGGTGCTGTTGGCGTCGCTGCTGGGGCTGACTTTCGACTACCTGATGATGTCGATCGCGCCCTTCGTCTGGTACTTGTTCATCGGCCGGATCATCGCCGGCATTGCCGGCGCTGCACTGGCGACGGCAACGGCCTATATGGCCGACATCACCCCGCCGCATAAGCGTACGCATCGGTTCGGTCTTATCGGCGCCGCCTTTGGGCTGGGCTTCATTATCGGTCCTGTCATCGGCGGCGAGCTGGGCGAACTTGGTCCACGCGTGCCGTTCTTTGCGGCGGCGGGTCTCGCCTTCGCCAATTTCCTCTTCGGGCTGCTGGTGCTTCCGGAAAGCCTGCCGAAGGCCAATCGGCGCAAGTTCAATATCAAGCGGGCCAATCCCCTGGGCGCCGTGATGGCGCTGCGGCAATATCCGTCGGTGCTGTGGCTGCTGGCGGTGCTCTTCTTCCTGCAGCTCGCGACGCAGGCCCTGCCGACGATTTTCAGCTATTTCACGGTGGAGGTGTTCAATTTTACCTCTTCCACCATCGGCCGCACATTGGGGGCCTTCGGCATCGGCTTTGCCTTCAGCCAGGCTGTGTTGGCTGGACCGCTCTCGAAAGGAATCGGTGAGCCGGCCGTGGGGATTGTCGGGCTGCTGTTCGCCGCAACGGCCTTTGCCGGCATCGCCTTTTCCGCCGACGTCTACCAGCTTTACCTCTTCATCGCGGTCGGAACCGTGAGCGGCCTCGCGCCGCCCGCGATCAATGGCGTGCTGTCCCGGCAGGTGCCGGACAATGGCCAAGGCGAACTGCAGGGCGCGGTGAATGCGGCGAGTTCGCTGGCGACGATCATCGGCCCGCTCGGGGCGACGCAGATCTTCTCCTACTATACGAGCGCGCCAGAAACCGGGCACTATTTCCCCGGAGCCCCGTTCGTCGCTTGCGGCATTGCCGTGGCCATCTCTCTCGTTATTTTCGGCATTGCCGCCTGGAAATTCGAGCTGACGCACCGGCCAAGTGTCGCCGACCACCCGCATGTGCCGGACCTGCCACCACCGGGCCAATTGCGCGTAGCTCCCATCGAGGACGAGAATGGAAATCAGACCCGCAACTGAAACCGACCGGACGGCCGTCCTCGGCATCGTGGGACCCGTGCTGCGCGCGGGCGAAACCTATGCCATCGACACAGACCTGAGCGATCAGCAGGTGCTCGACTACTGGTTCCTGCCGGCGCACGAGGTTTTCGTGGCGGAGGACGAAGGTGTCATCCTCGGCACGTATTACCTGCAGGCCAACCAGCGTGGCGGTGGGGCGCATGTGGCCAATTGCGGCTACATGGTTTCGGCTCAAGCACAGGGCAAAGGCATTGCCGGGCGCATGTGCGAGCATTCGCAGGTGGTGGCGAAGGAACACGGATTCCGCGCCATGCAGTTCAACCACGTGGTCTCGAAGAATACACGGGCCGTTGCGCTGTGGCAGAAGCTCGGATTCGAGATCGTCGGCACGCTGCCGCTGGCGTTCAAACATCCGGTTCACGGCTATGTGGACAGCTACGTGATGTTCAAGGCACTCTAATCGCGCCTTCGTGACTGCCGCTCGGGGAGCAGCAGGCGCAGACTGCTGGCGTGCATGACGCACGACAGGAGATCATTATGACGCTGCCCCGATTTGGTCGCCGCTCCCTGATCCTTGGCGGAGCCATCCTTGCCGCGACCACCCTTGCCGGCACGGCCCTCGCCCACCATGGCTGGAGTTGGGCCGAGGCCGGCATGATCGAGCTGACCGGCACGATTACCAGCATAACCATCGCTCCGCCCCACCCGATTATCGAGGTGGATGCCGAGGGTGAAATATGGACCGTGGAACTGGGCAATCCCACCCTGACCGAACGCTCGGGCTTTGTCGAAGGCGCAGCCGAGGTCGGGCAGGAAATCATCGCGCTCGGCAATCGCGATGCCGACGGTTCGCCGCGCATGAAGGCGGTTCGCATCACCATCGGCGACAAGGTCTACGATATCTATCCTGATCGCATTCCGGCCCAATAGGCATGTGGGACGCGCTGTCGCATTGGCCCGGCGCCGTGGCGTTGCGGCAATCCTCGACGCTCTATCTCTTCGTCAATGCCGCTCATATCCTGGGAATCGGGTTGATCCTCGGGCCGATCCTGGCGCTCGACGCCCGGGTGCTTGGTTGGGCGAAGACGGTGCCGCTCACGATACTCGGGCCGTTTCTTTCGGGCACTGCGAAGCTCGGCGTCGTCGTTGCCGTTCTGACGGGCATCGTGCTCTTCAGCGTGCGGCCGGCTGACTATGCCGACAACCCCGCCTTCCTGAGCAAGATCGGGCTTGTCCTTGTCGCCGTGGCCAACGCGGTCGCGGTAGACCGCAGCAGGGCCTGGCGCGACGCGATAGCTACCAACGAAATCGCCGCACGCCTGCGGGTGCAGGCGGCGGCGTCCGCTGGTCTGTGGATCGCGGCCCTGGTTGCGGGCCGCTGGATCGGATTTTTGTAGCTTACTTGCCGAGGGTGCTCGGCCAGGTGCCGTGCAGGTCGCTGCCGCGGCCTTCGATTTCGAAGCCGTGAGCGCCGAAGAAATCGCGCTGGCCTTGCGTCAGGTTGGCCGTACCCTGGGCCTGGCGGTAGCTGTCAAAGTAGCTCAGCGAGGCCGAAAGGCAGATCATCGGGAATTCGCCGACGGAGGCGGCGGCCACGACCTTGCGCAGGCTCGGGTGGCTATCCTTCATGATGCCGACGAAGTCGGGCACGACGAGCAGATTGGTGGCTTCGCCCTTGGCGTAGGCCGAGGACATCTGGTCGAGGAAGCGCGAGCGGATGATGCAGCCGGCGCGCCAGATCTTTGCGATCGTTGCCAGCGGCAGCGACCAGCCGAATTCTTCCGAGGCCTTGTTGATGACGGCAAAGCCCTGAGCGTAGGAAACGATCTTGCCGGCGAGTAGCGCCTTTTCGAGATCGGCCAGGGTCACGTCGGTCTTGGCGCGGTTCGGCTTGCCATAGATGGCTTCGGCGGCGACGCGCTCGGATTTTCGCGAGGACAGCGAGCGCGCGGCGACAGCGCCTTCGATGGCGGTGGCGGGCACGCCCATCTGCTGGGCGACGACGGCGGACCACATGCCCGTGCCCTTCTGGCCGGCCTTGTCGAGGATGAGATCGACGAGGGGCTTGCCCGTCTGGTCATCAACGGCGTCGAGAACGTGGCCGGTGATTTCGATCAGGTAGGAATTGAGCGGACCCTTGTTCCATTCCTTGAAGACATTGGCGCATTCCTTGGCCGACATGCCGAGGCCGTCGCGCATCACGCCATAGATTTCGGCGATCATCTGCATGTCGCCATATTCGATGCCGTTGTGGATCATCTTGACGAAATGGCCGGCGCCACCTTCGCCGAGATAAGCGCAGCAGCTCTCGCCGTTGAACTGGGCCGCGATCGCGGTAAGGACCGCTTCGGCATTGTACCACTGTTCCTTGGAACCGCCGACCATGATCGAGGGACCATGGCGAGCGCCTTCTTCACCGCCGGAAACGCCGACGCCGAGATAGCCGATGTTCTTGGGCTTGAGGTAGTCGAAGCGGCGCTGCGTATCGGTATAGAGCGAGTTGCCGCACTCGATGATCGCGTCGCCCGGCGACAGGTGCGGCAGGAGCTGCTCGATCATGTCGTCGACCGGCTGGCCGGCCTTGACCATGATGATGATCGAGCGCGGTGCCTTCACTGCCTGCACGAATTCGGCAAGGTCGTACTTCGGGATGGTATTCTGGTCGAGGCCCTGTGCCTTGGCTTCCGCGACGAACTCGTCGATGCGGCCGGCCGAGCGGTTGTGCACGGCAACGGTGTAGCCTTTTTCGGCGATATTCAGCGCCAGGTTCGAACCCATAACCGCCAGGCCGATCAGCCCGATATCCGCAGTTGCCATGAAGCTTTCCTTCCGAGGTCTCGTCGCCATCCGAGGCGTTTTGGGCCATGCGCAGGGTGCATAGCACTCGGCGGCGACAATGACCATAAAGCGCAAGACGAGGAAAGTGCGGATCGCGCAAATTTCGACCATTTCACATTCTTGTATGGAAGATTTGACCATGGCTTGCCTTGCAGCGTGGCGGATGGCTAAGAAGGCGGGAGGCACAGAGGAAGAACACCCATGACCGAACGCTCGCCATTCGACTTGACGGGCCGGCGGGCCCTTGTAACCGGGTCGAGCCGCGGGCTGGGCTTCGCCATGGCCAAGGCACTGGCCGGGGCCGGCGCGAAGATCGTGCTCAACGCGCGCGACGAGGTGGCGCTGGGCGCCGCTGCGGCGGATCTGGCGGAGACCGGAGCGGATGTAACCGCCCTCGCCTTCGATGTGACGAGCCCGGAAAGCGTCGGCGAGGCGGTGCGGCATTGCGAAAGCGAAATCGGGCCGATCGATATTCTGGTCAACAATGCCGGGATGCAGATTCGGGGGCCGCTCGAAACCTTTCGGCATGATGATTTCGAGAAGATCATGGCGACGCATGTGACGGCGACCTTTTCGGTCAGCCAGGCCGTGGCGCTGGGCATGATCGAGCGCGGTCGCGGCAAGATCATCAACATCTGCTCGATCCTGACCGATCATGCGCGGCCGACTGCGGCGCCCTATGGCGCGGCCAAGGCAGCGATTGCGAACCTGACGCGCGGCATGGCGGCGGACTGGGCGCGCAAGGGGCTCAACGTCAATGCCATTGCGCCGGGATACTTCAAGACTGACCTCAATGAGGCGCTAATTGCCGATCCGGCCTTCAATGCCTGGGTGGAACAGCGTACTCCGATGGGGCGTTGGGGTGAGGTGGAAGAACTGGGCCCAGCCGCAATCTTCCTCGCATCCGATGCCTCCAGTTTCGTGAACGGACACATTCTCTATGTCGATGGCGCCTTCACCGCAGTTGTCTGAACCAGCCCGGATCATCATCGTGATGGGCGTCAGCTCGTCCGGGAAATCAACCGTGGGCGCGGCGCTCGGGCGCGCTTTGCACGCGCCGTTTCTCGATGGCGACAAGTATCACCCGGAAGCCAATGTCGAGAAAATGCGCGCCGGTATTCCGCTGACCGATGAGGACCGCTGGCCCTGGCTGGAAGCGCTGGCAGCGGCGCTGAAGGAAGCGGCGGAGAAGAAGAAAGGCGTAGCGGTTGGGGCCTGTTCGGCACTGAAGCGGGCCTATCGTGACTTCATTACGGAAAAGGCCGGCGAGCCGGTGCTGTTCGTCTATCTCGATGGCAGCCGGGAAGTGATCGGCGAGCGGATGGCCAAGCGCAGCCACGAATATATGCCGACGAGCCTGCTCGACAGCCAGTTTGCGACGCTAGAAGTGCCTGATCCTGCGGTTGAGAATGTGATGGTGGTGCCGGTGACCGACCCGGTCAATCGCATTGTCACGACGGTTACCGGATCGCTCGGCCATCTCAAGAGTTTCAAGCGCTGGCAGTAGCGCGTCGACCGAAACGCCCCTGCCCGTAAGCCACGACAGCGGCAGCGGCGACGACGACCAGCGCACCGGCCAGAGCCCAGGGCGTCGGCACATTGCCCAGCAGCACGAGGTCGAAGCCAAAGGCCCAGATGATGCCGGTATATTCGTAGGGTGCCAGCACCGATACCGGCGCGCGGGCGACCGATTCCATCAGCAGGACATGGCCAAGCCCACCGAGAAGCCCGGCGCCGGCGAGGAGAGCAAATTCCTGGGGTTGCAGCTCGACCCAGCCGAACAGCGCCGAAGCAAGGCCGACGGCGGAGCAGATGAGCGCAAAGGACAGCGCGATGCTGGCGGGCGGTTCGGTGCGGGTGAGATCTTTTACCTGCACGCGGGAGAGCGCATTGGTGGCGGCCATGGCGATGCCCGCGCCGATGCCGATCAACGTGCCATCACGCAGCTCTGCCCCGACCAGTGTCGGATAGAGCATGAGCAGGATGCCGGCAAAGCCGAGCACCACGCCGACAAAGATGGTTGCCCTGGGCCGCTCGCGCAGGAAAAGCATGGCGGCGGCAATCGAGAGGATTGGCGCCAGATAGGTCAGCGCGGTCGCCAGGCCCACCGAGAGATAGCGCAGCGACGCGAATGAAAAGAACATCACCGCGCAGCCGAGAAGCCCGCGCACCAGATGCTTGTGTGGGTAGCGCGTGCGGACGGACTGGCCGAGCTCGCGACGAAGGGCGAGATAGATCAGCGTCGGCGCAAGGGCCACAAAGCTGCGCCAGAAGATGATCTGGCCGGTGGGCACCGTGCCGGCGACTTCGTGGATGGCCGCCGACATGGCGGACATGACGGCAAGCCCGCCCGTCGAAAGCCAGAGGGCGGCGGCGATATTCTGCTTGGGCATGGGCGGGGTCACAAGGCGAGGATGCACCCTGTCTAAGGGTGTGCCCCCTGCCCCGCAAGCCGGATCAATGATTTAGGTGGCGTCGAGAACCGCAGCACCACGCGGCGCGATGCGATAGCCGACCTCGAGACTCTCCGTGAGCCCAAGGGCTTTCAGGCGGCGGACGCGGGTCTTGAAGAGCTGCTTTTCCATGCCGAGGCGATCGGCCAGGATTTGGGCGGACACACCGGGATTTTCGCGGATGATGGTCAGGATGGCCCGGGTCCAGGGCTGGGCGGCATCCATCCGTGCCAGCTTCGGTGCGATCCCATCGAGCTTGTCGACGGCCTCTCTGAGGGCAATCCGCGGGTCATCGCCGGCAAGGTGCAGGCGTATGCGATAGAGCTGCCCCTCGCCTCGGAGGGCGGCTGCAAGGGCAGCTAAATCCTGGAAACCGGCGCGGCTGATATCTTCGGCGCTGATGGCGTCTAGGCTGACCGGATCGACTTCATCGATGGCAACCAAGCCAACAGCGGTCAGTAAAGTGCCGCCTGCCTTGACGGTGGGCCGCTTCCAGCGGCGGAACTGAGTATCGATCCGCGCATCGCGAATGGCTTCGAGATCGGCGACCCTAATGAGCATCTCGGACCTCCCGCCCCAAGACCTAGCTCAGGACGGGAGGCCCGGGAACCGATTACTGCGCTGCGTAACCGCCATCCACCAGGTGATAGGACCCGGTGATGAAGGAGGCAGCATCGGAGAGGAGGAAGAGGGTCAGCGCAGCGACCTCGTCGGACTGGCCCAGGCGGCCAACCGGATGCAGGGCGCGCAGGCCATCGAAAACTTCCTTGGGTGTTGCCGAACCGAGGAGCGGTGTTTCGATGAAGCCGGGACCGACGGCAGTGACGCGGATGCCTTCCTTGGCGTAGTCGATAGCCGCGGCTTTGGTGAGGCCGACCACGCCATGCTTGGCCGAGACATAGGCAGGCGCATTGGCAAAGCCATTGGTGCCGAGAATGGAGGCCATGTTGACGATGGCACCGCCGCCCGCTTTCAGCATGGCGGCGATTTCGTACTTCATGGAATAGAAGACGGAGTTGAGATTGACGTCGATGACCTTGTGCCAGTCTTCGAATGTGTAGTCCCCGGCTTTGGCAGCCTTGCCGCCGATACCGGCATTGTTCACTGCGAGATTGAGCGAACCATAGGTGTCGATGGCGAACTGCACGGCCTTTTCGACCTGATCGACCTTGGACACATCGACCGCAACCGCGGCTGCTTCGCCGCCAGCGGCCTTGACCGCATCAACGACAGTCTGGGCACCATCGAGCTTGAGATCGGCCACCACGACCTTGGCTCCGCGCGCCGCGAGCTGCTTGACCACGGCTTCGCCGATGCCAGAAGCACCGCCCGTTACAAACGCAACCTTGCCTGCAAAATCCTGGGACATAGCATTCTCCTGTTGGTTCCCCTGGAGATATGCGCCCATTGCGACAGCACAACCATGATCGAGATCAAATGCGCTGAACGAACTGTTCAAGCGGAATTCGCAGTTATTCGGGAATTCCGGGGGTTCGCGACAGGCTGGCATTGGCGTAGCGATCGTCATCCGACACTTCGCGGCCAAGCCACGCCGGCAGATGGACATGCTCATCGATCGAGCCCATCTCGACCTCGGCGAGGACAAGGCCGGCATGCTGGCCTTCGAAGACGTCGACTTCCCAGGTATGAGCCTCGAAGGGCACCTGGTAGCGGCGCTTCTCGATGATGTTGGGCTTTGCCATTTCCATCAGTTCGCGCGCATCTTCGAGCGGAATGGCATATTCGAATTCGGCGCGGGCGATGCCTTCGGGCTTGCCTTTGAGCGTGAGGACGGCCTCGCGGTCGTCATAGATGCGTACCCGAACGGTGGCCTTGGCGCTGGTCGACAGATAGCCCTGCTGCAGGCGGGCCGAGCTTTCCACATTCGACTTCCAGCCGTCGCCGGATATGAGGAATTTGCGCTCGATTTCCTGGGCCATATTCAGGTGTCCTTTGGAAGCAGCTTCCAGAATTTTTCGAACCGGGCGACCAGTTCGGCGGGGCTTTCGACAGTCAGTTGCCGGCCTAGGGCGAAGGCCTTGCCGGCGAGGACTGCCTTGCGCTCGTCGATCACCTTTGCCAGCGACTCGTCAAGTGGGCCGGCAAGCGCGGTAAGGCGCTCGGTCAGTACGGCCAGGTTGTGATGATCGCCGAGATACTCGCCCATCGTATCGCATTGATCCCGGCGCGCGCCCAACCTGTCGGGGGCGCAGTCTTCGAAGAGACCGACATGGAACCAGTGGCCCTTGGCGTCCTTGCGCCAATCGTGAAAGGCCTCGTCGTGGCCCGTCCGTTCCGCTGCTTTCATGCGCTTGCGGAGGTGCGCATAGGTATTGCCGAGGCCGGGCGCGAGCAAGGCAAAGCCCCTGCCCTTGACGGTCCAGCGCTCGATGCGCTGCTGCGCCGCAACCATGGCATCACCAAAGCCGATGAGCAGCGCCGCCCGATCCTGCTCGCTGGCCACCTGGCGCGCGTTTTCCTCGAGTTTCCGGCGCAGTCGCTCGGTCGTTTCGGCTGAGACTGCCTTCAGCGCGCCTTGCTTTTCGAGGGCAACGAAGGTTTCGAGAATGACGGCAGCGTCGCGAGCAGCTGAGAGCGCATCGGCGGCATTGCCAAAGGCCGCGTTCTCCTTGTCAAAATGGGGAAAATTCGGACGCACTAGCCGCAGCAAGCCGCGGATCTTCTTGCAGCGCCGCCGCAGCCCATGGACGGTTTTGTCGAAATCACCGTCCGCCCGGCTCTCCACCAAAGCGGCCTCGACCTGCTCGGCGGCAATTTTGCGCACCTGACGGGCTACTCGGCTGCGCTGGCTGAAAGAGAACCCCATGGCTTCAGAAGACGAACCGCATCTGGCCGGGGGGAGCGCCGAGGCTGACACCCTCCAGCGCCAGCATGGTTCGCTTGGTCGACGTACCGCCGGGAGCAGAAAAGCCCCCTGCCTTGCCGCCGGCCGCAAGAACGCGATGGCACGGGATGATGAGCGGGATCGGATTGGCCCCCATTGCCTGGCCGACAGCGCGCGACAGGCCGACATCGCCCAATTGCCGGGCTATGTCGCCATAGGTGCTCGTGGCGCCCCAGCCGATGGTGAGAAGGATCGCGTAGCATTGCCGATGAAAATCGGGCACGCCTTCCAGATCGAGGGGCGTGGCGGAAAAATCGATCTGCTGGCCATCGGCATAGTCCTCGATTTGATCGAGGACAGCGGCAATGGCGCGATCTGGGGTGCCGGGTTCCGCACCCAGTTTTGCAAGACGCTCCTGCACCTCCGCCGGCTCGCCGCCGGGCAGGAAGACGCGCCGAATGCCGCGGTCTGTCCAGACCAGGGCAAATTCGCCGAGCGCAGTTGCGAAAGTGGTGCTGTGCATGAGGCCATCATAGCGCGCAGGCCGGGGCGCGGCAAACGCTTGGTCAAATGGCAAAACCTCTGCTAGAGGGGCGTCCATGCCCGGTCCCATGCCCACATTGCTCGACTATTTCCCGCCCACCGATCCCTATCTCAACGTCCTCCACGTGGACGACGACATTCTGGTGGTCGACAAGCAGAGCGGGCTTCTCAGTGTCCCCGGCAAGGACCCGAGCCTTTGGGACTGCATCGAATATCGCGCGCGGCAGAAATGGCCGACGGCGGGCATGTGCCATCGGCTCGACAAGGATACGTCAGGCGTTTTGGTGATGGCGCTCAACAAGCGTGCCCATGGCCGCATCGGCAGCCAGTTCGAGCACCGGCAGACGACCAAAAGCTATGTGGCGCGGGTTTCAGGCGTGATCGCCGAGGACAGGGGCGTCATCGACCTGCCGCTCGCGACCGACTGGGAAAACAAGCCGCGCCAGCGCGTCGACTATGAAAATGGCCGCCACGCCAAGACCGAATGGGAAGTCATCGAGCGCGAGGCCAATGCGACGCGGGTAAAGCTCGTGCCACTGACCGGGCGCACGCACCAATTGCGCGTGCACATGAAGGCGCTGGGCCATGTCATCCTCGGCGACGCCTTCTATGCCGAGGGCGATGATTTCAAGGCCGCGGACCGGCTGCAGCTCCATGCGGCGGAACTGGGCTTCACCCATCCCACCACGGGCGAATTCATGACCTTCGTGGCGCCGATGCCGTTCTGATCAGTCTTCAAACGCCACTTCGATGCGCTGGAAGAGGCTGCCCTCCTTCATCGTATCGAGCCACTTGCGGAAATCGGGCACATCCTTGAACCCGGCGCGCTTGGCGTCGGCATCGGTAACGTCGTCGGCACTCATGTCGGTGATCGACTTGATGGACAGCAGGCCCAGCTTGGTCTTGAGCGTGCCGCCGGGCTTTACGGTGGGACGGTTCCAGCGGCGGAAGATGACGTCGACCTTGCCAGCCTTGATGTCTTCCAGGAGAGCGAGTTTGAGGAGCATCAGTCCAGTACCGCCGTGGCTGTGATTTCGATTTTCAGGCCCTTCGCCAGCAGTTCCTTGACGACCACGGTCGCGCGAACCGGAAACGGCTGCTGGGTGAAGAATTCGCGATAAACGGCATTCATGCCGGCCGCATCGGCGCTGTCGGTGAGGAAAATCTGCACCATGACCAGATTGGCCAGCGTGCCGCCGGCGGCCTTGACGCCGATCTCGATATTCTGGATGCAGCGGCGGGCCTGGGCCTCGATGCCGCCTTCGACGATGTCGCCGGTGACCGGGTCTTCGGCGATGGCGACGAGCCAAACATGCTTGCCGGCGCGCACGGCGTCATTGATCGGCGCGGAGGATGGCGCGATGCCGGTTTCGATGCGTTCGATCATCTCGTCTCCGGGGTTGAGAATCGTCTGGGCGCAATTGTCTTGCGCATCGCCTTGTGACAAACACGGGCCACCGAGCCAAGCGGGCGTGGTGAAACTGGTAGACACAAGGGACTTAAAATCCCTCGGCTAACGCTGTACGGGTTCGATTCCCGTCGCCCGCACCATCCCTCACACAGCAAGTTTCGAGACGCTCATGAGACCGTGGATACATCTCGATACGGCAAATGTTCCGGGCGACAAGACGCAGCTCAAACTGATGCAGCGCGGCGACGAATTCTCCATCATGCTCGGCACCAATGAGTTGATGAACAGCCGCCTCAGCGGTTCGGAAGAAGCTCTCGCAACGCTCAGCGCCGAGCGCATCGGCGGCAGGGCAAAGGCGCGGGTTCTTATCGGCGGCCTCGGCATGGGTTTTACCCTGCGCGCGGCGTTGGGGTGCTTTGGGGCGGATAGCGAAATCGTCGTGGCGGAACTAGTGCCCGAGATCATTGCCTGGGCTCGCGGTCCGCTGACCCCAGTTTTCGGCACCTGCCTCGATGATCCGCGGGTGAAAATCATCAATGACGATGTCGGCAAGGTGATCGCTGCGGGCAAAGATGCCTACGACGCCATCCTGCTCGATGTCGACAATGGGCCGGATGGAGTGAGCCGGGAGCAGAACGACCAGCTCTATGGGCTGGCGGCGCTCCGGAAATCTTGGGCGGCGTTGCGCCCGGGGGGCGTGCTGGCGGTTTGGTCGGCCCATCCTAGCGCGCCGTTCACCAAGCGACTGGCTGCGGCGGGTTTTGCGGTGGATGAGGTGAATGTGCGGGCACGCAGCGGCGGTAAGGGCGCGCGACATGTCATTTGGCTGGGGACGAAGGGGCGGTAGGCGGTCTTGGTGAACGCGCCGATGGAGCTTGTTGTCGCCACTCTCGGAATCGCAAAACCGACCCTACTCAGCACTAGGCCAACTAACACTATCGTGCGAGGGTGCTCATATTGAGTGCATGAGGGCAGAGTAGTTGGTCGATTTCTGGGGATGGCTTAACTCGCTCCCTACGGCTCTTCAGCCGCAGGTGTTTACCGCCGCGACCCAATTCAGCATCTTTGTTCTCGGATTTCTAACCATACTTGGAACTGCTTGGGCAAATAGGCGCAATACCTTAAAGGCCGCGCGTGACGCCCAGAAGCTCGAAATCTACAACTTGGCGCTTGGAAAGATACAGACCGCCGCGGATGCCCAAAGAAAAGTCAGTTCGTACCTGACCAGAGCCAATATGGCGATCCGAGTGCACGCCGACCTCGTACAGCAAGGCATCCCTTCGTCCATTCCCTCACAGCGGTTCCCCGAGTTTTCGAGCCTTCACTTTGAACAAGGACGAGCCGCTGGTGAGGTGCATTTATTTCTAGAAGAATGGGCAATTATTGACCCGCGTCTCGAGGCATTTCGAATGGCGTTCGGCTTCCAGAGTCACACCGTGAGCGTGGCGTTTGCTGCATTGAGCAGAACGCTAATGACGCAGCTTCCTACGGATAACCCGCAGGGTGGCACCTTCCCCTATGCGGCTTCTCAAGGTCGGCATATCGACGACCTTGGAATCCTTGTCGAAGCGTATCAGCGGGAGAGTGGCCTCGTGGGAGCCTACCTCGGGGATTTGAATGTGGAACTACAGCAACTCTTGCTTGGACATTTGTTCAAAGGCCGAATTGTGAGGCGCGACGCGCCCGACCCCACCCAGTTTGCTATAAGACTGGATCGTCACCGGGAGATCATCCGGCACTTTCAGTCGACCGAGTTCTTCAAGAATGGTGCTCGGCTTGATAGCGAACTGCGAGCGGCCCATAGACCGAAAAGGTTGAGCTGGTGGCAACGGCTGCTGCAAACGTAGGCCGCTAACTCCCGGCGCTGAACTGGCGCCGCAGAAATCAGGAGAGCGACAGGGTACCGTTTCTGCTGCCACCGAAGCTACGCGCGATGCCGTACGAACTTGTGCTGTACGCGCGTGCCACTAGTCGCACGCATTGCGTTCCACCCCGCCATATCCCGCCCCCGCTTTGATGCGGAGGCAGGGTCTCATGGCCGCTTGGGGCGGGGATAAGTGGGATAGATCAGTCGGTGCCGCCGGAGATCGGGGCGACGTAGGCGACGTCGAGGTCCCAGGGGAAGAAAATCCAGGTGTCCTGGCTGACTTCGGTAATAAAAGTGTCGACGAGTTCGCGGCCCTTGGGCTTGGCGTAGACGGTGGCGAAGTGGGCGCCGGGGAGCATTTCGCGGACGACGCGGGCGGTGTTGCCGGTGTCGACCAGGTCATCGACGATGAGTATCTTGCCGCCGTTCTTGACGATGTCGAGGACGGGCCGGCTGATTTCCTTCAAAACCTTGATGCCGCTCTGGTTCTGGTGATCGTAGCTCTTCACCGCGACGGTTTCGACCGTGCGGATATTGAGTTCGCGGGCGACGATGGCGGCCGGGACGAGGCCACCGCGGGCAATGGCGACCACGGCGTCAAAAGTGCCCATGCCGGCGAGGCGCCAGGCGAGCGCGCGGCTATCGCGGTGAAACTGGTCCCAGGTGACGGGAAACGACTTCTGGTTGGGATTGCTCAACGCATTGATCTCCGGAGGGGCGGCGGGCGCCAAAAACGGGTTTGGGCACCGTCCTTATCAAAGGACGGGCCGGACGCCAATCATTCCCCGTCGGGAGGCGCGATTCCGGCCTTTGCGTGGGCCGCAGCGACCATGGCGCGGACCTTTTCCCCAGCTTCCGCAAGCAGGGCCTCGTCGGAGGAGCGCAGGACCAGTTCGGTCATGACGCGATCCTTGCCCATCTGGGGATAGGAGCCCATTTTCACATCGGGATATTCGTTCTGCAGCGCGGCGAGCGGCCCGCCGAGCGTGCCTTCGCCGACGGCAGCTTTCACCGTGATGGACTGGACCTTCTTGCTGCCCTTGAGCGTGGGCGTCAGGGCTTCGAGCATGGCGCGCATGATGACGGGTACGCCGGCCATGACATGCACATTGCCGATGCGGAAGCCGGGGGCGGCGCTGACGGAATTGACGATGAGATCGGCGCCTTCGGGAATGCGGGCCATGCGCAGGCGCGCTTCGTTGACCTCGGTGCCGGTTTCCTTCCAGCGCGCTTCGAGCATGGCGCGGGCCTGGGCGTTGATCGGCAGGGCGACGCCAAAGGCTTTGGCGATGGCGTCGGCGGTGATGTCGTCATGCGTCGGGCCGATGCCGCCGGTGGTGAAGACATAGGTGTAGCGCTGGCGCAGGGCGTTGACGGCCTCGACGATGGACTCTTCGACGTCGCTGACGACGCGCACTTCTGTCAGGTCGATTCCCAGATCCGTGCAGAAATCGGCGACGGCGCCGATATTGACGTCCTTGGTCCTTCCGGACAGGATTTCATCGCCGATCACCAAAAGGCCGGCTGTCACACGAGTTTGGGTCGACATTGATTGTTCCGGTTCTATGAAGAACGAGGAATGCCCCCGGCCTTGTCCGCCGTCAAGCTGGTGAAGCTCTTTCAATCGGACGAGCAACTGACTAGATTTGGGCATTCCCTTGGAGTCCTTGATGGTTACCTACGTCGACGCATCCGCCAAATCTCGCCGTACCCCCGGAGTTATCCCGCTGCATGGCGAGGATGGCTTTGCGGGCATGCGCAAGGCCGGGGCGCTGACGGCCCAGGCGCTCGATATTCTGACGGAGTATGTCGAACCCGGCGTGCCCACGGCCAAGCTCGACCAGATTGCTTATGAGTTCGCCCGCGACAATGGCGCGGTGCCGGCGACGCTGTTCTACAAGGGGTATCGGCACTCGGTCTGTACCTCGATCAATCACGTGGTCTGCCACGGTATTCCCGATGACCGGGGCCTGCGCGAGGGCGACATCGTCAATGTCGACCTGACACTGATCGTCGATGGCTGGTATGGCGACTCGAGCCGCATGTATCCGGTGGGCGAAATCTCGCGGAAGGCCGAGCGGCTGATCGAAGTGACCTATGCCGGGCTCGAAGCGGGGCTGGCGGCGGCGAAGCCCGGTAATACGACGGGCGATATCGGCGCGGCTATTCAGGCTGTGGCTGAGGGCGAACGCATGAGCGTCGTCCGCGATTTCGTGGGCCATGGCGTCGGCCGCCTGTTCCATGACGAGCCAAATATCCTGCATTTCGGGACGCCGGGTACGGGTGTGCCGCTGAAGCCGGGAATGATTTTCACCATCGAGCCCATGATCAATCTGGGCAAGCCGCACGTGAAAATCCTTTCGGATGGCTGGACGGCGGTGACGCGCGACCGGACGCTGTCGGCACAGTGCGAGCACTCGATCGGCATCACCGAAACCGGCCACGAGATTTTCACGCTCTCACCGGGCGGCCTCTTCAATCCACTCGCAACGCGGAAGTAGTCTTGAGCGACAAGCCCGAGAGCAGACCCAATGGCATGGCGGAAGCGCCGATAAAGCCGCACTATCTTGGGCATCGCGAGCGGGCGCGTGAACGCTTCAATACAGTGGGCGGCAATGCGCTGGCCGATTACGAACTTCTCGAGCTTCTGCTTCACATGATCTTGCCGCAGCGGGACACCAAGGCGCTGGCCAAGGACCTGTTGGCGCGTTTTGGGTCCGTCTCGGAAGTGCTGGGGGCGTCCCCTGCCCGGCTGGCCGAGGTCAAGGGCCTGGGCGAAACGTCCATTACTCATCTCAAAGTGGTGCAGGCCGTAGCGCAGCGCTTTGGGCGTGATCAGATCGATGTCGAAAAGCCGATCCTGTCGTCATGGTCCGAGCTGATCGACTACTGCCGCAGCGCCATGGCCTATGAGAGCGTCGAGCAGTTTCGCATTCTGTTTCTCGACAAGAAGAACAGGCTGATCGCCGACGAGGTGCAGCAGGTTGGCACGGTAGATCATACGCCGGTCTATCCGCGCGAGGTGATCCGGCGGACGTTGGAACTGTCGGCTTCAGCGCTGATCCTGGTGCACAATCATCCATCGGGCGATCCATCGCCCTCGGCAGCCGACGTGCGGATGACGCGGGAAATCGCTGAGATTTCCAAACAGATGGGGATTACGCTCCATGACCACATCATCATCGGGCGCGCCGGGCACGCTTCGATGCGGGGGCTCAAGCTAATCTGACGGCTGCTGCTGTTGCTGCTGGCGGCCAAAAAGCTTGTCGGTGAACTGGCGGAAGTGGCGCAGCGCTGATTTCACGCGCGGGCTGGCTTTGGCCTGGGCGCGGAGCTTCTGGAACTGCTGGTGGAAGCCGACTGACAGACGGCCTTTCACGGTGAGGCCGATATAGTGCTGGCGGAGCGGCGTCTGCACATTGCACCAGTGGCGCTTTTCGTCGGTGAAACCGGAGCCCATGTCGAACATGGCAAAGCCGGAATCGAACACGGTCTGCATGACGCGCAGCAGGCATTGCTTGCCCGGCGAACCCGCCTGAATGGCCGGGTCGTCGCTCATTGAGGAGATGAGGCAGAACATGCGGTTGCCGTGCACGACATTGTAGCGCACCGCGACGATCTCGCCATTGAGGCGGAGGATGTGGAGACGGATGTCGAGGCCGGAGCCGGGCTGCATGGCCTTGTGGTAGAAGTCGATGAGATTGTCGCAGACAAAGGTGTCGCGGATGCCCTGCGCGTGGAAACGCGCTGAACGCTGGCGGAACATGACGTCGATGGCAGCCTTGCCGGCCACCGGATCGGTAACCAGATCGAAACCGATTTCACCGAGGGCGGCGAGACGGTCGCCCTGCTGCCGATCGTGTTTGCGGCGGCTGCGGCTGCGCTGGAGCTTGTCGCAGTCTTCCCAAGAAGAAAATTCCGAGCGGTAGAGGGTGTCTACTTCCAGGGGCGAACCGAGTTCGTCGAAAAGACCACCAAAACCGGTGATTTCGCCCGGAATGGCGCGAAGATAGACGGCGTCAGCGTCGTTCAGTTGGCCGATAATGGTTTGCCAGAGCTGCGCACGGCCCTCTGGCCCGAGCAGCGCCAGCTTGTGATAGTCTGAGATCGGCGCGTAGCAACCAACCTGCGAGCGCGGGAACCAGGTGTAGACGGTGATGCCCATCTGGCGGCGACGATGCAGCGGCAGAAGGGCGACCGGCTCGCCGTCTACTTCCCCGACGACGAAGCACTGATCCTTGGGCGCAATGCCGCGATCGGCGATCCAGAGGCGGATGAAGTCAAAACTCTGTCCGGGGGATTCGACGCCATCGGCCGTGAGGGAGCGCCAGACGGCTTCGACCTCGCCGATGTCATGCGTGCGGCGGGCAGTCATGGCAGAGCCAAGACGCGCCGAAGTGCCGGCCTGAAGACCGGCCGCTTCGCCGTTTTCAGCGAGCGCGCGCAACAATGGCTGGTTTCCCACGTCGGCCGTGTCCATCTTCCCCGTCCAAATGACGCCGCCAGTCTTGGCGCATTGGAGTAAATCGGGGCTGAAGATCGCGCAGAAATTGTTCTCAGACCTGCGGAAAGTTTTGGACGGTTAATGAAACCCTGCCTCAGCCGAAGTTCGCCAGCACAGGGAAGGTTTCGAGGAACCAGTAGGAAATGCGGGTGAAGTTACCGGTGAGGAACAGGATGCCGGTGACCACCAACAGACCGCCCATGACCTTCTCCACCGTATGAAGATGGCGCTTGAACGACTGGAAAAAGGTCAGGAAGGGGCCGATGGCGATGCCGGCGAGGAAGAAGGGAATGCCGAGGCCGAGCGAATAAAGACCAAGGAGCGAAGCGCCTTCCCAGGCCGTTTCGCGGCTGGCGGCAACGGACAGAATGGCGGCAAGCACCGGGCCGATGCAGGGCGTCCAGCCGATGGCGAAGGCAAGGCCGAGGAGAAAGCCGCCGAGCGGACCAGAGGCGACGCCGGGACCATTGTGGCGCATCTGCCGGTCAAGAAAGCCGATGCGATAGACCCCGAGGAAATGCAGGCCCATGGCGATGATGACGACGCCGGCAACCGGCGTCATGATCGGCAGGAGCTGGCGGAAAACCTGGCCGAAGGCGGTCGCCGTAGCGCCCAGCGCTATGAAGACGACCGAAAAGCCAAGGATGAAGAAGAGCGAGGTGATGGCGACCTTGAAGGTCAGCTTGCCCGCACCGGTATCGGCCTCGGCCCGCAATTGGTCGAAACTGGCGCCGCTCATATAGGTGAGATAGGGCGGCACAAGCGGCAGGACGCAAGGGCTGAGAAAGCTCAGGATGCCCGCACCAATGATCAAAGGCAGAGAGAATTCCACGGCGACGCTCCAAAGTCCGGCATCTGTGTAGCGCGGCGGCGGCATAAAGCAATTGGCCTTCCCGTCGCATCGCACGGAAGTGAGCGGCGGTTGGCCGTCGGAATCAGATAGGGCATGACAGCTCGATTCGATGGGCATAGGCTCACCCTGTCGCTGTCCTTGCCGTGGCTTCAGCGACGACAGTCAAATGCCCTGCAAGAGGTTCAAGCTGCTGCCACAAAACCGAAGGTGACCGCAGTGAGTTCATTTTCAGTTTTGACGATCAGTTGCCCGCATTGCGGCCATACCAATTCAATCACGACCGATAGCCTGCCCTTGGGCACCGTCCTCGGCTGCTCGCACTGCCGACGGGAAGTCGCCCAGTGGCAGGGGGAAACTACCGGATTTCAGCCTGTGCCCTTGCCGGACCGGAGCGCGCCGGACAGAGTACCGCGCCATGTGTCCGAAGCGGCGACGCTCTAAGCTAATGCCCTGACAGCATTTTGGAGATGCGCAGGGCATAGCGATCGGTCATGCCTGACGTGTAGTCTGCCAGGGAGTGCAATGCCTGGGCGGGCGTCGCCAGGTTGCGCAGGTCGAGATCGAGGGCACGTACCAGTTGCTGCGAACGCGATCCTAGGCGCTCGGCGTTCCAACCTGCCACGGCGAGATCTTCAAAGACCGGCAGAATGCCAGACATGACATTGTAGATGATCCGGCGGCCGGAGATTTCGAGTTCGGTTTTGCGGCGGGCAGTAAAGATGTGGTCGGAGGACAGTTTACGCATGTTCTCGAAGATCGGCGCCATTTCGCAGACTTCCGTAAGCGCGCCGGAGAATGTGCCCGCGAGAATTTCCTGGTGGTGAGCCTTGAATGCCTCCACGCAGCTCTCGATGGCCTCGCCGATGGCCATGGCTCGCAGCATGGCCACATGCTCGGCCTGGCTTCTGTCTCCGGCGCTCGCATCACGCGGCTTGGCGGCCGTCACCAATATGTCGACGACCTCCTTGTAGGAGAGCTCGCCGGTGGTGAAGGCGTCCTCGATATCGACGATATTGTAGCAAATGTCGTCTGCGGCCTCGACGACGAAGACCAGCGGGTGGCGGCGCCACCATTTTTGGTCGCCGACATGCTCCTCGGGCAGCCCGAGGGTGGTTGCGACATCTGCGAATAGCGCCTCCTCGCTGCTGAAAACGCCGAATTTCTTGAGGCCTACATAGCTGGCGTCGCCCTGGGCCTTGACCGCGGCTCGGGTCCTGGCGGTCACGGGATATTTCATGAAGGCGCCGAGCGTTGCCTTGGAGAGGCGCATGCCGCCATCGTTGCGGCGCATTTCGAGGCGCGTGAGGATACGAAAGCCCTGGGCATTGCCTTCGAAGGCGGTGAATTCGGGCCTTAGATCGGCCTCGACATCACCGGCCAGGCCCCTGCCCGCGGCAAACTGCTCAGCGAACCAGGCGCCCATGGCGTCTTCGCCGGAATGGCCGAACGGTGGATTGCCGATGTCATGCGCAACACTGGCGGCCTGCACGATATTGGCGAGGTTGTGTTCCTCGCCGGGCTTGAGGAACTGCTGCTCGACCAGCCAATGCCCGATACGCATGGCGAGGGACCGGCCGACGCTGCTGACCTCGATGGAGTGAATCAGGCGATGGTGCACATGGTCGTGCTCGTAGAGCGGCTGAACCTGGGTTTTGTTGGCGAGGCGCCGGAAGGGTGCGGAGAAAATGATGCGATCATGATCCTGCACGAAAATCGACCGGCTGGCCTGGGAAGAGGGCTTCTTGTCGCCGAGACGGTCCTCGGAAATCAGGCGGTTCCATTCCATGGCAGGTCCTCACGCAGGCGGGCAGCTATGGATATGAACCGCCAGGGACGCTGGAGTCCTGCCGAAGCTCGGTCTTTTCAACAGCTATGCGCCCGTGCGGATATGGAACCGCCGTTGCCACGAAAGGCTAGATAGAGTCCGCTTGCCCAAGCGCGCCTGCCGCCCTATAGCCAGACCGATTGCCTGAAAACGCTCTGTCGCTGAGGTGCCTCCTGATGTCGGCCCGTCCTCTTCGCATCGCTCCTTCGATCCTCTCCGCGGACTTTTCGCGGCTGGGAGACGAAGTGGCAGCCATCGTCGCCGGCGGCGCGGACTATATCCATATCGACGTGATGGACGGGCATTTCGTCCCCAATATCAGCTTTGGCGCGCCGATCATGAAGTCGATCCGTGGTGTCACCAACAAGGTGTTCGACTGCCACCTGATGATCGCGCCCACGGACGCCTATCTGGCTGATTTCGCCAAAGGCGGCGCGGATATCATCACCGTGCATGCTGAGGCCGGACCGCACCTTCATCGGTCGCTGCAGGCCATTCGCGGGCTTGGCAAGAAGGCCGGCGTGGCGCTTAACCCAGCGACGCCCGTTTCGGCGATCCAGCACGTGATCGACAATGTCGACCTGGTGCTGATCATGAGCGTCAATCCCGGCTTTGGCGGCCAGAGCTTTATTCCTGAGTCGATCAACAAGATCAGGCAGGCCAAGGCGCTGATCGGCGGGCGCGCTATCGATCTCGAGGTCGATGGCGGCGTGAGCGCGGAGAATGCGCGAGAAATCGTCGATGCCGGGGCCAATGTGCTCGTGGCCGGTTCCGCCGTTTATGGCGGCAATGATCCCAAAACCTATGCCGGCCGCATTGCGGCCATTCGTGATGCGGCGACCGGCCGTATCGCATGACTCCACTTTTGAACTGCCGAGGCTAAACCCATGATTCCGCGCTATTCCCGTCCCGAAATGGTTGCCAACTGGTCGGCCGAGACCCGTTTTGCCATCTGGTTCGAGATTGAAGCCCATGCCACGAGCAAGCTGGCGGAACTGGGCGTCGTGCCGAAGGAGAGCGCCGACAAGATCTGGAACGTGATGAACGCCCGCAAGGCGGAGATGGGCGACTATGGCTTTGACGTGGAGCGTATCGACGAGATCGAACGCACGACCAAGCACGACGTTATCGCCTTCCTGACGCATCTTTCGGAAATCGTCGGGCCGGATGCGCGCTTCGTGCATCAGGGCATGACCTCTTCGGACATTCTGGACACGACGCTGTCGGTGCAGATGAAGCGGGCGGCGGACATTCTGCTCGCCGATATCGACGCTTTGCTTGCCGCGCTCAAGCGCCGGGCCATGGAGCACAAGAAAACCATCACTATCGGCCGCAGCCACGGCATCCACGCCGAGCCGACGACTTTTGGCGTGAAGCTGGCCGAAGCCTATGCGGAATTTACTCGCAACCGGGCCCGCCTTGTTGCCGCGCGCGATGAGATCGCGACGGCGGCGATTTCTGGGGCCATCGGCACCTTTGCCAATATCGATCCGCAGGTCGAAGAGTATGTGGCCGAGAAGCTCGGGCTTTCCGTCGAGCCGGTGTCGACGCAGGTGATCCCGCGCGATCGCCACGCCATGTTCTTCGCGACGCTCGGCGTAATCGCTTCGTCGATCGAGCGCGTCGCCGTGGAAATCCGCCACCTGCAGCGCACCGAAGTGCTGGAAGCCGAAGAATATTTCTCGCCGGGCCAGAAGGGCTCGTCGGCAATGCCGCACAAGCGTAACCCGGTGCTTACGGAAAACCTCACTGGTCTTGCCCGCCTCGTGCGCGGCATGGTGGTGCCGGCGCTGGAAAACGTGGCGCTGTGGCATGAGCGCGATATCTCGCACTCTTCGGTCGAGCGCATGATCGGGCCGGATGCGACGGTGACGCTGGACTTTGCGCTGGCACGCCTCACGAGCGTGATCGACAAGCTCGTCGTCTATCCCGAAAACATGCGCAAGAATCTGGACCTGCTTGGCGGTCTCCATAATTCGCAGCGCGTGCTGCTGGCGCTGACTCAGGCCGGCTATAGCCGCGAAGATTCCTATGCTGCCGTGCAGCGCAATGCCATGAAGGTCTGGGAGCACCGGGGTGACCGCACCGGGCTTTTCGCCCAAAATCTCAAGTCCGATCCTGAGGTGACGCTGAGCGACGCGCAGATCGACGACATGTTCGACGACGGCTATCACCTCAAGCATGTCGACACGATCTTCGCCCGAGTTTTCGGCGCATGAGGATTGTTGACACCGACATCCTGATCCTGCCGGGTCTTGGCAATTCCGGCCCGGGCCACTGGCAGGTGCGCTGGGCAGAAAAGATGTCGACGGCCGCCATTGTCGAGCAGGCCGACTGGGATGAGCCCGATCCGGAAGACTGGATCGATACCATCATCCAAGCCGTCAAACTGGCCAAGCGGCCCGTTGTTCTGGTTGCCCATTCGCTCGCCTGCATCGCTCTGGTGCAGGCCGCGTCGCGTTTCCAGGAAGGCGTCGTGAAGGGCGCTTTGCTGGTTTCCCCGCCCGACGTCGAGCTTAATCCGGACGTGCCGGAAGAGGCCAAATGCTTCGGGCCAGTGTCGCGCGATCCCCTGCCCTTCCCGTCGCTGCTGGTGATTTCCTCGACTGACCCGTTCTGCTCTCTGGAGCGGGCCGCTGACTATGCGGCGGCCTGGGGTTCGGATTTCCATCAGGCGGGCGACGCCGGGCATATTAATGTCTATTCGGGCCATGGCCCTTGGCCCGAAGGCCTGATGATGTTTACGCGGTTGATGCAACGCCTATGACTGACGCCTATTCCCTTGCGGCCGAAATACCTTCCGTCGATGACTATCTGCGACTGCGCATTGTCGCCGGGCTGAGCCCCAAGACGCACGAGGGCGCCAGCATTGGCCTGCCCAATAGCTGGTTCGGCGTCACGCTGAAGTTCGAGGGCAAGGCGGTTGGAATGGGCCGTGTCATCGGCGATGGCGGGACGGCGTTCCAGATCGTCGATATCGCCGTGGAGCCAGCCCATCAGGGTAAGGGGTTGGGCAAGCGTATCATGACGGCGTTGATGGACAGGCTGAACAATGAGGCTCCTGAGGGCGCCTATGTCAGCCTCATCGCCGACGGCGACGCGCGGCATCTCTATGCCAAATACGGCTTCGAGCCGGTCATGCCTGCCTCGATCGGCATGGCGACACGCGTCAAACCCGCCTGAAAACAAAAAGGGAGCCGACAAAGCCGGCTCCCTCCGAATCTCTTGTGTCGGCCAGATCAGCCTTCCGCGGCGATCTGCTCGTTAGCGACGGTCACCAGGGTCGCCATCTTCTGACGAATCACGTCGTCGCCGATGGAAATGCCCTTGGCCTTGAGGTCGCTCGAAACCTTGCGGAACACGTCCTCATCGCCGGCTTCCTCGAAATCGGCAGCCACAACTTCAGCGGCATAGGCCTTGGCTTCGTCGCCCGAAAGGCTCATCAACTCTGCCGCCCAGATGCCGAGCAGCTTGTTGCGCCGTGCCTCGGCCTTGAATTTCTTTTCAGAATCGAAAGCAAACTTGGCTTCCTGGCCCTTCTGACGCTCGTCGAACCCGCTCATGGTCTCTCCCATATGGCTTTGCCTGCCGGTCGCCCGGCCGTTCTCCACCGACATAGGCGGTTGGAACACGCAAATCAACGGAAAGCCGCGGGGATGCGACCTTGTGTGGCGGTTACCACAGTCTGCTGCGGCGCCAATTGGGCCGACACGAAAGAGCTTGCAATTCCGTGCCATTCTGGCGCATGAAGCGCGCCTAAACGGTGCACTTTTTCACGGCAGCGGAAACCCCCATGAATCGTCGACGCAAAATCTATGAGGGCAAGGGCAAGATCCTTTTTGAGGGTCCTGAACCGGGCACTCTGGTCCAGTATTTCAAGGACGACACCACGGCCGGAGACGGCGCTCGTCTTGAGATCATCGACGGCAAGGGCGTGCTGAACAACCGAATCTCCGAATTCGTGTTCACCAAGCTCAACACCATGGGCATCCCGACCCACTTCCTGCGCCGCATCAACATGCGCGAGCAGCTGATCAAGGAAGTCGAGATCATCCCGCTCGAAGTGGTCGTGCGCAATTACGCCGCCGGCTCGCTCTGCAAGCGCCTGGGTCTCGAAGCGGGCACGCAGCTGCCCCGCTCGATCATCGAATTCTACTACAAGGACGATGCGCTCAAGGATCCGATGGTTTCGGAAGAGCATATCACCGCTTTCGGCTGGGCCACCCCGGCCGAGCTCGACGACATCATGAGCCTCGCCATCCGCGTCAACGACTTCCTGACCGGGCTGTTCATGGGCGTCGGCATCCAGCTCATCGACTTCAAGATCGAATGCGGCCGCCTCTATGAAGGCGACCTGATGCGCATCGTGCTGGCTGACGAAATCAGCCCGGACAATTGCCGTCTGTGGGACATCAAGACTCGCAACAAGATGGACAAGGATCGCTTCCGCGAAAACCTCGGCGGTCTCGTCGAAAGCTATCGCGAAGTGGCCCAGCGCCTCGGCATCCTCGTTGAAAACGACAATGCGCTGACCACCGGTCCGCGACTCGTTCAGTAGCTTTTCGGGAAGACACCATGAAAGCGCGCGTTACCGTCACGCTCAAGGCTGGCGTTCTCGATCCCCAGGGCCAGGCCATTGAAGGCTCCCTGGCCTCCCTCGGCTTTGGCGGCGTCAAGGGCGTCCGCCAGGGCAAGGTTTTTGATCTCGTTCTCGACGGCACCGATGTGGAAGCCGCACGGACGCAGTTGACCGGCATGTGCGAGAAGCTGCTCGCCAATACCGTGATCGAAAACTACCAGATCGAAATCTCTAATTAACGCTTAATTGCGATAACAGATTACGCGCCGCAGATGGCGCAGGACCGTATGCACATGCGTAAGACCCAGATTGCTCTCTCAGTAATGTTTTTCGCCTCGATCGGCCTGCTTTTCGCAGCTTACGCCTCGGTTCCCGTCTGACGGACGGCCTTAGGGCATTTCTTACCAAGCCAACAATTGTCTAGAAGCTGACTGCTGGCCTTAACCGGCTGGTGTCGAGCGTTTGCTATCGTGCGCCGAAATCGCATGGGAGCGCGACAATGGCCGTGGGCAAGCAAAGACTTGATTGGGTTGATATGGCCAAGGGCCTGTCGATCTTTCTCGTCGTCATCATGTATTGTGCATCGAGCGTGGGTGAGGATACCGGCCAGACCGGTTTCCTGCACTGGACCATCGCCTTTGCCATGCCCTTCCGCATGCCCGAATTCTTCCTGATTTCGGGGCTGTTCCTGAGCCAGGTCATCGACCGGCCATGGCGTGCCTATACCGATCGCCGGATCGTCCACTACTTCTATTTCTACGCGCTCTGGGCGGTGATCCACATCGTCTTCAAGGTGGCGCTTATCGGCCGCGATCCCGTGGGCGCGCTGAGCTATCTCGCCTGGGCGGTAGTCGAGCCCTATGGCGTGCTGTGGTTCATCTACATGCTCGGCATCTTCGGGCTCACGAGCAAGCTGCTACACCAGTTCAAGGTGCCGCATTGGGCGGCGCTGTTGGTGGGGGCGGTGCTGCAGATGGCAGCGGTTCATACCGGCAGCTACCTCATCGACCAGTTCTGCGCCTATTTCGTCTATTTCTACGCCGGCTATGTCTTTGCGCCGCAGATCTTCCGGATCGCCGATTGGTCGTTCGGCCATGTCGGCGCAGCGCTTGGCGTGCTTGCGGCATGGGCGGTCGTAAATGCCGTTCTCGTCTTCACACCGGGCTTCCGTCTCGATCCCGTGCATATCCAGATGGGTTGGGGCGCCCTGCCCGGCGTTCATCTTCTGGCTGCGCTGGCCGGCTCAGTGGCCATCTGCATTGCTTCGGCGCTTCTGGTTCGCCTGCCTTGGATGAATTGGCTGCGCTGGATGGGCACCAAATCTCTGGTCGTCTACGTGGCGTTCGTCCTCCCCATGGGCATTGCGCGCACCCTGCTGCTTGCCGTGGGCATCGAGGAGCCCAACCTCGTGAGCCTCATCATCATGGTCGTCGCGATTGGCTCGCCACTGGTGTTGTGGTGGATCACGGAAAAGGTTGGCTTTGGCAAGTTCCTGTTCGAGCGTCCGGCCTGGGCGCATCTGCCGGGTTCGCAATCGGCCAGGCCCGTGGCCGCGCCCGCCGAATAGGAGCCATTCGCCGACAAGATACAAAATCCCTGCGAAAGCGGGGATTTTGCTTTAGGCACATGCAGATGCGCGGGGGCAGACGGCGCGGCCCGCGATGCAGCGCTGTCACAAAGTCATGGGGAATCCCCCAGCCCCCTTGCCTTTTCGAGCAAGACTGATCACAAGGGCCTCGCATCAGTTCAGACACAGCAAGGATCGCCCGATGAAGGCCGCCGTCATCGTGTTTCCCGGACTCAATCGCGACCGCGACATGATCGCGGCGCTGACCAAGATCGGGGGCGTGGCGCCTGCCGAGGTCTGGCATCAGGACGCCGACATCCCTGATGTCGACCTGATCGTCATCCCGGGTGGTTTTTCCTACGGTGACTATCTGCGCTGCGGCGCCATCGCTGCCCGGTCTCCGATGATGGACAAGATCCGCGAACGTGCCGCCAAGGGCGTGAAGGTTCTGGGTGTCTGCAATGGCTTCCAGATCCTGATCGAGGCAGGCCTGCTGCCGGGCGCCCTGATGCGCAACACCTCGCTGAAATTCGTCTGCCGCGAAGTGAAGCTCGAAGTCACCAATACCGACAACGTCTTCACCAATGGCTACACCAAGGGCCAGATCATTCGCTGCCCGGTGGCTCACCATGACGGCAACTATTTCGCCGATGCCGAGACGCTGGCGACCCTTGAAGGCGATGGGCGCGTTGCCTTCCGCTATGCCGAGGGCACCAATCCCAACGGCTCGATCAACAATATCGCCGGCATTCTCAACGCGGAAAAGAATGTGCTCGGCCTGATGCCCCACCCGGAGAACCTCATCGAGGCTGCACATGGCGGCATTGATGGGCGCGCGCTGTTTGCGGCGCTCCTCGACAAGGCGGCCTGAGGCCAACGGCCTCAATCGCAGTGGGAGAGCAGCATGGTTGATGCAAACAATCCACTCAATGTCGGCATCGTCGTTTTTCCCGACGTCGAGGAACTGGACTTCGTTGGCCCCTGGGAAGTCTTCACCATGGCCGCGCAGCTGGGCGCACCTCTCAAAGCCTTCACGCTCGCATGGCCGGAAAAGGCACTGCGCTGCGCCAAGGGCCTGCGCATCGAAGCCGACTACGACTTTTCCGATGCCCCACACGCCGATCTGGTGATTGTGCCGGGTGGCAAGGGCACGCGTACCGTCATCATGGATGACGCGTTCATCGATACTCTGCGCGACTATCTGGCCGCGGCTAAGTGGCAGGCGTCCGTCTGCACCGGCGCAGCCCTGCTGGGCCAGACCGGCTTCCTTGATGGCAAGCGGGCGACGACCAACCACGCCGCCATGGACTGGGTCCGCAGCATGGCCGTCAAAGCCTACTTCTCCGCTGACGAACGCTATGTCCGCCATGGCAGCGTCGTCACCAGCGGCGGTGTTTCCGCCGGCATCGATATGTCGCTGTGGTTCGTCGGCCATCTCTTCGGCCACGACCTTGCCCATGAGACGCAGCGCGCCATGGAATATTACCCCGAGCCCCCCTACGGAACGACCCGATGACCCTTCGTAACGACATCGAAATCACCCCGCAGCTGGTCGCCGACCACGGGCTCAAGGCGGATGAATATCAGAAGATTCTCGACCTGATCGGTCGCGAGCCGACCTATACCGAGCTCGGCATTTTCTCGGCGATGTGGAACGAGCACTGCTCTTACAAGAGCTCGAAGAAATGGCTGCGCACGCTGCCGACCCAGGGGCCGCGCGTGATCCAGGGGCCGGGGGAAAATGCCGGCGTCGTCGATATTGGCGATGGTCAGGCAGTCGTCTTCAAGATGGAATCGCACAACCACCCGAGCTTCATCGAGCCCTATCAGGGCGCGGCGACCGGCGTGGGCGGTATTCTGCGCGACGTCTTCACCATGGGTGCCCGCCCGGTCGCGGCGATGAACGCGCTGCGCTTTGGCGCACCTGAGCACGAAAAGACGCGGCACCTGGTGCACGGCGTCGTGGCCGGCGTTGGCGGCTATGGCAATTCCTTCGGCGTGCCGACTGTGGCCGGCGAAGTCGAGTTCGACGCGCGCTACAACGGCAACAACCTCGTCAACGCCTTTGCTGCCGGCCTCGCCGACACCGACAAGATTTTCTACTCCAAGGCCGAAGGCGTCGGCCTGCCGGTCGTCTATCTCGGCGCCAAGACGGGCCGCGATGGCGTTGGCGGCGCGACCATGGCCTCGGCCGAGTTCGGCGACGACATCGAGGAAAAGCGCCCGACCGTGCAGGTCGGCGACCCCTTCACCGAAAAGCGCCTGCTGGAAGCCTGCCTTGAGCTGATGGCGACCGGTGCCGTCATTGCCATTCAGGACATGGGTGCTGCTGGCCTCACCTGTTCGGCCGTCGAAATGGGCGCCAAGGGCGACCTCGGCATCGAGCTGAACCTCGACAAGGTGCCGGTGCGCGAAGAGCATATGACGGCCTATGAAATGATGCTCTCCGAATCCCAGGAGCGCATGCTCATGGTGCTGCATCCGGAAAAAGAACCGGAGGCCCGCGCTGTATTCGAAAAGTGGGCACTCGACTTTGCCACCGTCGGCAAGACCACCGACGACCTGCGTTTCCGCGTACTCTGGCAGGGCGAGGAAGTCGCCAATCTGCCGATCAAGGAACTCGGCGACGAGGCTCCAGAATATGATCGTCCTTGGGTCGAGCCGAAGATTCCGGCGGCGCTCGCAGCCAATGACGTGCCGCAGATGGACGTTGCCGATGCGCTTCTGAAGCTCGTTGGCGGCCACCAGTGCTCGTCGCGCCGCTGGGTCTACGAGCAATACGACACGATGATCCAGGGCAACAGCATTCAGCGTCCGGGCGGCGATGCCGGCGTGATCCGTGTGCTCGGCCATGACAGCAAGGGCCTCGCGTTTACCTCGGACGTCAATCCGCGCTATTGCGAAGCCAACCCCTATGAGGGCGGCAAGCAGGCCGTGGCCGAATGCTGGCGTAACCTCACCGCTACCGGTGCAGAGCCGCTGGCAGCGACCGACAACCTCAATTTCGGCAATCCCGAGCGCCCGGAAATCATGGGCCAGCTGGTGAAGGCCGTGGGTGGCATTGGCGATGCCTGCCGTGCGCTCGATTTCCCGATCGTGTCGGGCAATGTCTCGCTCTACAACGAAACCAATGGCCGCGGCATTCTGCCGACGCCGACCATTGGCGGCGTTGGCCTCTTGCCCGATTGGCAGAAGAGCGTCCGCATCGGCTTTACCGAAGCCAACCAGCCGATCCTGCTCATCGGCGGTCCGGCCCTGCGCGGAACGCATCTCGGTCAGTCGATCTATCTGCGCGACCTCTTCGATCGCCGCGATGGCGATGCCCCGCATGTGGACCTTGCTGCCGAACGCAAGACTGGCGACTTCGTCCGCAAGCTGATCCGTTCGGGCGTGGTTACCGCTTGTCACGATCTGTCGGATGGCGGCCTCGGTGTTGCCCTGGCCGAAATGGCGATTTCCGGCGGCATCGGCGCGACTGTCGTGGATGTCGAAGGCCACGATCCGCTGCTGCAGTATTTCGGTGAAGACCAGGGCCGCTATCTCCTGACGCTCAACCTCGATCCGCAGGGCGAGGAGATTGTTGCGCTCTGGGAAGAGGCAAAGTCGCTTGGCATCGAGGCGCCGTGGATCGGCACGACCGGCGGTACGGACCTCGTTCTGGGCAAGGCCAAGCCGGTTTCGGTGGCCGCGCTGACATCGGCCCACGAAGACTGGTTCCCCAACTATATGTCGGCTTGATTAGCGCTTAGCCGGCGCCTGCCATATGATCGCCGCTCTTTGGTACGCCAAAGGGCGGCGTAGTATTTTCTGGAGCGTCTGATGAGATCGAAGCGTTTTCTGGCGATCGTCGTGGGTTTGGGCGCAGCAGCCATGCCGGTTGCAGCGCTTGGTCAGAGCGTCAACGTCACGCGCTCCATCTTTGCCGACCAGCCCTACACGCTGATCTATCCCGAAGCGATGATCGCCGCTGGCGGTGCCGGCGAGCCCCTGACGATCAACCATCCCGACGCGCCGCTGCAATGCGATCTTAGCGTTGTGCCGGTGGAGGACGGAGACTGGACGGCCGACTCAGCACTGTCGAGCCTCGACACCACCGCCGTGGCCACCGCGTGGTCCGAAACATTCCCCGGCTTTGTCCTGGGCAATACCGGCACCACACAATATCAGGACGCGACGGCGCTCATTTACGAAGGCACGAGCGAAAGCTCGCCTATGAACGTACCTGTGACGCTGGTGCACACCGAAACGGTCGCCTCGGGCCGCGGCTATGCGCTCGACTGCATCTACGCCACCTCGGTTGCCGAGCAGATTCGCCCGGTCGTCGATTTCATCGTGGCCAATTTCGCTACACGCTCTGACGCAGAATGCTGCATCGGCGCCACCGCCGAAACGGAGTCGGCCCCGGCGCAATAGCACCGGCCCGATATTGAAGCTGCCGCACTCGCGTGCCATATCAAGGACATGCGCCGGAAACGGCAGAAACGAGCACGGGAGACTGCACATGCCAATGGACGCCACCGAGATCGAGCGCCGCATCAAGGCTGCCCTGCCCGATGCTGAAATCGAAATTCGCGACCTTGCCGGCGACGGCGATCACTGGGCAGCCTCCGTGATTTCCGAGAGCTTTCGAGGCAAGACTCGCGTGCAGCAGCACAAGATGGTCTATGACAGCCTGCAGGGCGACATGGGCGGTGCACTGCATGCATTGGCCCTCCAAACCAGCATACCCGAATAAGCTGAATGTCAGGCCTGCGCGAGTCGCTCGACCTGATCCGCATGGTTCGGCCCGAGGCCGGTACTGCGGCAATTGACCATGAAATTGCGGCCGAGCGGGCCAGCTCGCTCGGCGCGGCAGAAGCCAGAGTCATCAAGACGCTGAAGGCATTGGCCGAAGCATCGGCCAATCGAGAGGTCGTCCTCGACGATGCTCGGGACGCCGTGTGGTCCTATTTCGTGCAACGCGAACTGGTCGGTTTCCGCCGGCATGCGGACGTTATTCTAGCGCTCGCCATTCCCGGCGACGTTCTCGTCGGGCTCGGAGCCAGGCCGGCGCGGCGGCCATGACTGAACCGGGTTGCAGGTTCTGCCGGGCCAATGGCCTCTTGTCCGACAGCGCTGTGCTCGAAACGCAGTATTTTTATGTCCTCGCCAGCCGTGATCCCGCCTTGCAGCGCGCCGGCATGATCGTGCCTCACCGCCATAGCGAAAACCCCTTCGAGATGACGCCTGAGGAATGGGCCGACTTCGGCCCGGCGCTCGCGGCCGCTCGTGAGCATTTCTCGAGCCATCAGCCCGATGGCTACACTTTGGGCTGGAATGTCGGTGCGGTTGGCGGACAGAACGTATTCCACACGCATCTTCACATCATCCCGCGCTTTGCGGGCGAAGCGCTCGAGGGCAAGGGCATCCGATATGCGTTCAAGCAGCAGGGGGCAAAGCATGACACGCGCGGTGATCTTTGATGTCGATGGTGTGCTTGTCCACGGCTACCACGCCCGCCCCGACCTGCACGAAACCTTCGATGACAAGCTCCGCGGCCTCGGCATCAACGCGGACCGCTTTCAGCGGGAATTCATCCACGACATCTTCATGAAGCGCGTGCTTATCGGCGAGGTCCCCATGGTAGAAGCACTCGACCGGCGCTTGCGGGCCTTTGGCTACAAGGGTTCAACGATGACCGTGCTCGATCTCTGGATGAGCCATGACTGCTTTCCGAACTCGACCATGATCGAGACCGTCCAGAAGCTGAAGGCGCATCCGGAAATCAGGCTCTATCTGGCCACCAATCAGGACCACAGCCGCGCGCAGTTTCTTTGGCAGTCCCTGGGCCTCAAGGACATTTTTGAGGACATGTTCTACTCGGCCCGATTTGGCCGGACCAAAGCGCATAAGAAGTTCTACGAGATGGCAGAGGAAAGGATGCCGTCCTCCGAACTGCCACCCTTGTTCTTCGACGACACACCAAAAGTCGTTGACGCAGCACACAAACATGGCTGGGAGGCAGTTTTGTTCGATACAGTCGCAGACTGTGCCAACCACCCCTGGATTGCCGCGCGGCTCAAGACGACCGCGCCGGCCTGAACCAGCCCTTGGAGTTGACGATGATCCGCCTGGCCCTTGCCGCCGCTGCATTTGCTGCGTTCGCCGTGCCCACATTTGCCCAGGAAGCCCTGTGCTTCCAGAACGGGAATTTCCTCGTCATCGCCCAGGAGCGCTCCGAGGACGTCGGCATGAACATCCTTGCCCGCGCTCCGGCCCGCGGCAAGATCAAGTGCGAGTATGCCGAGCGTGAGGGCGATTTCCTCGTCAATCCGGACGGAGAACCGCTTTGGTATCAGGGCCTTGCGGGCAACTATCTGGTACTGACCCGCTCGACCGGGCCTGACGGCGATATTGTCATCTATGACCTTGCCAATCAGAACCTTTTCATCGACGAACCGGCCGATGACGAAGTGACAGTGGCTGACGAGACCGTGACTTACTGGCAGCGGACCAAGGCGGGAACGGCCAAGAACTGCCCCGAATTTGGCGAGTACACAGCGAACGGCCTTGGGGCGATCATTGCCGAAGAGCGAGTGCTTGATGTCGCCTCCGGCGAAGTGACGGCAACCGGCGAAAAGCGCTGCACCGCGACACAATGACAAACATCGCCATCCGCCGATGGCCGATCTCGACAGCGCCACAGTCCTGTCCTATTTAATGACTGAGTTCCGCCGGGCCTTGACCCCGGTTTACTGAAAGGCTCCTCCCCATGACCGATATCAACGCCTTTATCGATGAGAAGGTGAAGAACAACGACGTGTTCCTTTTCATGAAGGGCACGCCCGATTTCCCGCAGTGCGGCTTCTCCGGCCAGGTCGTTCAGATCCTGAACTATCTCGGCATCGACTATGACAGCGCCAACGTGCTCGAAAGCGCCGAACTGCGCGATGGCATCAAGGCCTATTCCAACTGGCCGACCATTCCGCAGCTCTATGTAAAGGGCGAATTCATCGGCGGCGCCGATATCACCCGCGAAATGTTCCAGTCGGGCGAATTGCAGACGCACCTGCAGCAGGCCGGCATCGCAGTCAAGCAGAGCGCCTGATCGCTCGCTTGTCGGGAATTTGAAGGCCCTGCCCTAGCCCGGCGGGGCCTTTTGCTTTTCGAGGCGGGCGACGGCAGCAAGCATCCGCGGATGCTTCACAAGATCAGCCAGTGCCCAATTGTGCACCAGCCAGGACGGGCTGCCGTGCCAGCGGTCGTCAACAAGGCGATCAATGACGTCGAGCGCAAGGTCTGCCTCACCTGCGCAGGCAAGCGCACAGGCGGCATGAAATCCGAGCCAGACGATCTCATCCCGTCCGGCGAGGAAGTGCTGGGCGAGACCTAGCCACTCCCCGGTTGTCAGATCGCCGCAGTTTTCGGCCGGCAGCGAAGCGCTGAAGGCTGTGGTGGGAATGGGCTCCCCGGCGCCCACGCTACGGGCAAGGGCGATAGAACCGCGGTTGGAGGCGTGGCAATGCCAACCCATGTGGCAGACACCGGCAGCGCTGGCCGCCAGGAGGGTCGCCCTAAGCGCGTGGCCGGCAAGTCCACGACGGCGATGATCAGCGTGTGTCCAGACGCCGATCTCGGCCCGGTTGCCCAGAATGACATCGGGCAGGCAGCGAGAGACTTCTTGTTCGCCAAAGAAGACGCGGTGGCCAAAGTTGGCCGCCTCCCGGACGATCCGGTAACCCGCGGGCAAAGCCTGCGGGGGCGAGACATCAAGTGGCAACGAGAACACTAGCCGAGGATGCCGAAGCAAATAGGCACTGGGCAGCGCCGATGGCACTGGCTCTGTGCCGGTGACGTGGAGATAGACCCAATCGTCGAGGTGATCCGCCAATGCCTGAGCGACATCAGGAGACAACTCAGCACCGCCAAGCAGATAGGTGCCCTCTGGCCCATCGAGCACAGCAAGCGTGGGTTGCTCCACATCATCGACGTGTATCGCCCCTTCGGCCATCCCTTCGATGACGGCGGCAATGCTGAGGTGGATTTCACCGGCCGCCGCCGAGAGGGTTCTTAGTCGCCTGTAGTTCTTGGGGTGAAGCTCAACAAGGTTCATGCGTTTTGTTCCCACCCCCACCGGACAGGGTCAAGTCATCACGGGAACTGATGGAGCCCATTCGAGAATATCGCTTTGCGTGATGACGACCCGGGCGTACTAAAAGACTCTATCGTCCGGATGATCCCCATGAATACTTCCGCCCTTCGCCCCGCAGTACCGCTGCTCGTGCTGATCATCGCCGGCTGCATCGTGGCAGCCATCGGCAATGGCGTCCGCACCAGTTTTGGCCTCTTTACCCTGCCAATGACAGGTGACCTCGGGCTGACGCGCGAGAGCTGGGGCATGGCCATGGCAATCCAGAATCTGGCCTGGGGCATCGCCCAGCCTTTTGCCGGCGCCTATGCCGACCGCGTCGGCACGGGTCGCACCATCGCCATCGGCGCGGCAATCTATGCCATCGGCGTTCTTGGCATGGCGTTTTCCCCCAATGCCGGCTGGCTCACCCTGACGGCGGGCATCATCACCGGCGTCGGCATTGCCATCTGTTCATTTTCGGTGGTCATGGCCGCCTTTGGCCGGTCCGTACCGATGGAAAAGCGCTCGCTGATATTCGGCGTCGCCACGGCGGCTTCGTCCTTCGGCCAGTTCGCCTTCGCGCCTGTCAGCCAGGGCTTCATCAATGCATTCGGCTGGCAATCCGCCCTCATCTATCTCGCCATGGCATTGCTGCTCGTCATTCCCCTGAGCTACGCCTTGCGCGGGCGCACCGAAAACCCGGTCGGTCACGCCGACTTGCCTTTCATGCAGGCGCTCGCCAGGGCCTGGGGTCATGGTTCGTACCGCCTGCTTGTCATCGGTTTCTTCGTTTGCGGCTTTCACCTCGCCTTCATCAACGTCCACATGCCCGCCTATCTCGTGCAATGCGGACTCTCGCCTGAAGTCGGCAGCTGGACGATCGCCGTCATCGGTCTTTTCAATATCGTCGGCTCGCTGCTCGCCGGCTATCTGGGCGGCAAATGGCCCAAGCAGCTGCTTCTGGCGTCCATCTATTTCCTGCGCGCCGTGGCGATCGGCCTCTTCCTGCTCATCCCGGTGAGCGAAATCACCGCCTATGCCTTTGCGGCCGCCATGGGCCTTCTATGGCTTTCGACCGTGCCGTTGACCGCGGGCCTCGTAACCCTGTTCTTCGGCGCCCGCTATATGGGCCTGCTCTATGGCGTGGCTTTCTTCAGCCACCAGCTCGGCTCCTTTGTCGGCGTATGGCTTGGCGGATTCGCATTTGACGTGACCGGCTCCTATGCCCTGGTCTGGTATCTCGGCATCGTTCTGGGTCTTGCCTCCGCGGCGCTGCATATCCCGATCAACGAACGCAGTGTGCCGAGCTTTGCCCTCAAGCCCGCCTGAGGACAAATTTCCAATTATCGTCATTTGACGATATAGACTTGCCAATGCGGCCGGACAGGTTCATGGTCCGGCCGTAATTCTGCCGCCCCTCCCCCTGGGCGCCCCTATTCTGAGCAATAATCATGTCCGACCATTTCACTCGGGTGCTTTCGCGCCCCGAATTCATTGCCCTTATGGCCGCGCTGATGGCGCTCAATGCCCTTGCCATCGACGTCATGCTGCCGGCGCTGCCCTATATGGGCGAGGCCCTGGGTGTCGCCAACGAGAACGAACGCCAGTTCGTCGTCTCCTCCTACATGCTGGGCATGGGTATAGCCGTGCTCGCTTTCGGCCCGCTGTCTGATCGCTTCGGCCGCCGCGCGCCGCTGCTTGTCGGCATGGGCATCTACATCGTTGCCGCGATCGCTGCGATTTTCGCGCCGACCTTCGGCGCCCTGCTGCTGCTGCGCTTCATCCAGGGCATGGGCGCGGCCAGCGTGCGCGTGATCACCATGTCCGTGGTGCGCGACCGGTATTCCGGCCGGGAAATGGCCGAAGTCATGTCGCTGACCTTCATGGTGTTCATGGCCATTCCGATCATCGCGCCCGGTGTTGGTCAGATCCTGCTGCTGACTGGCCCCTGGCAGACGATCTTCATCTTCATGGGTGTGCTCGCCGCCGCCTTCTGGCTCTGGACCTACAAGCGCCTGCCGGAAACGCTGGCTCTGGACAAGCGTCGCCCGCTGACCTTGTCGGGCATCGCGACGAGCTTCAAAATCGTCTTCACCAACCGCCCGGCGATTTCCTACGGCCTGGCCGGCATGTTCCTGTTCGGGGCGCTGTTTGGCTTCATCAGCTCAAGCCAGCAGATCTATGTCGACATCTACGGGCTCGGCGTCTACTTCCCGGTCGCCTTCGCTGCCATGGCTGGCCTGATGGCGGTGTCGTCCTTCACCAATTCGCGCATCGTCCGGCGCCTCGGGATGCGTCGCCTGTCCCATGGTGCCATGCTGTCCTTCACCGTTTTCAGTGGTATCTGGCTGGCTCTGGCGCTTGCGGGTTTCATGCCTCTTTGGCTGTTCTTCCCGCTGCTTGCCGTCATCATGTTCAGCTTCGGCTGGGCCTCGTCGAACATGAATTCGCTGTCCATGGAGCCGCTGGGCGCCGTGGCGGGCACGGCATCCTCGGTCTTCGGTTTCATCCAGACCGTGGGCGGCGCGTTGATCGGCGGCTATACCGGCCAGCATTTTGACGGCACCACCGTGCCGGCGGCAACGGGTTATTTCGCCATGGGCGTGCTGGCGCTGATCTGCATTCTCATTGCCGAGAAGGGCAAACTCTTCGGCGTTGGTGAGCAATATGCCCATGCCAAGGGCGAACCCGTGATGGAAGCCCACTAAGCAACAAGCCACCCGGTTTCGCCGGGTGGCTTTTTTCTTGGCTAGTTTGCCGGCTCGGCGCTCGGCAGCGCCAGTTGGCTGCGGTCGGAATAGACGTGATCGACAAGGCCCCAGGCCTTGGCGTCCTCCGGGGCCATATACCGATCGCGCTCCAAGGCGGCTTCGACCTCTTCGTATGTCCGTCCACAATGCCTGGCATAGATGTTGTTGGTCAGGCGCTTGAGCCGCATGCTCTCTTCGGCATGGATCATGATGTCGGTAACCTTGCCCTGATAGCCGCCTGAGGGCTGGTGCATCATGATCGACGTATTCGGCAGGCTGGCGCGCTGGCCAGCTTCGCCCGCGGCGAGGATGAGCGTCGCTGCCGAGGCGGCCATGCCCATGCAGAGCGTGCCGACCGGAGCCTTGATGAACTGCATTGTGTCGTACATGGAGAGCGCCGCAGTTACGACGCCGCCGGGCGAGTTGATATACATGTAGATCGGCTTGGTCGGCGCTTCGGCCTCGAGGAACAGCAGCTGGGCACAGACCAGCGAGGCCATATTGTCCTCGACCTCGCCATTCACAAAAATGATCCGCTCGCGCAGCAGCCGAGAGTAAATGTCGAAAGCCCGTTCGCCGCGGCTCGATTGTTCCACGACCATGGGGACGAGTTGCATCATGTCGCGCATAGGCGACCTCCGTTCGGTTGGAGATTTGAAATTATTCGGCGGTGCGTGTGGGCCTTAGGCGGCCAGCATCATCACCGGTTCATTGCTGTTGGCCGGCACTGGCAGTGCCATCGGCGCATGCGTCAGGCGAAACCAGGTGCCGCCGTCTTCGCGTGGCGAAATCTCGAAGGTGACGAGACTCTCTTCGGGTTCCGCCGCCACGCCTTCGCCCGGCTCGCGCCAGCGATAGGTGAGGCTCCGGTTTTCATCGGATGCCACCACGGAAATCTCCGCGTCTGCCGGTGGCTGCAGCCAGCGTTCGAGATATTCGGGGATGGAAAGCGCCCGCCAGACCTTTTCAGGCGGAGCATCGAGGGCAGTTTCGAACACCAGCGTGTCGGCGTCGTCCTTCATTGGTCCATCTCCCTGAGCAGATCCCTAAGGTTGTCGATGCGGCTCGGCCAGAAATCGCGATAGCGGGCCAGCCAGCCGTGCAGAGGCGCAAAGCCGTCGGGATCGACGCGATAGTGTGCGAACCGTCCCTCGCGGCGTTCGCTGATCAGTCCCGCGCCCTTGAGCACGGCGATGTGCTGCGACATGGCCGGCTGCGAAATGGCAAAGCCCTCGCGCAGGTCGGTCGCCGTCAACTCATCGCCGGACAGCCGCTCGAGAATCGCGCGGCGCGTCGGATCGGCCAGGACTTTGAATATCTCTGCTTCGTTCATGCATATACATAAGCATAGACTTATGAGTCGTGACAAGAGGGTTGCGGGCCGCCCGGTCCACGCTAGGCTGGGGCATCTTCCCTCCGGATTCTCCCATGACTGGTCGCACCTATCTCGCCATTCCCGGCCCTTCGGTCGTTCCTGAACGCGTGCTCAATGCCATGCACCGCGCTTCGCCCAATATCTACGAGGGCGAAGTGGTGGGGATGATGGACACGCTGATGGCCGACCTCCGGCGCGTGGCGATGACGCGCCACAACGCGGCCATCTATATCGCCAATGGCCACGGCGCCTGGGAGGCGGCCAATGCCAACCTGTTCTCGCGTGGCGACAAGGCATTGCAGGTGGCGACCGGCACGTTCGGTTGGGGTTGGGCCAGCTCCGCCCAGCGCATGGGTGTGGATGTCGAAGTGCTCGACTGCGGCAAATCCGGCGCCGCTGACCCGGCGCTCGTAGCGCAGCGGCTCCGAGACGACAGAGAGCATAGCATCAAGGTGCTGATGGTCACGCATGTCGACACGGCCTCTTCGGCCAAGAACGACGTGCCTGCCATGCGCAAGGCTCTGGACGAGGCGGGTCACCCTGCCCTCCTCGCCGTCGATGCCGTCGCCAGCCTTGGCTGCGACGAACTGCGCATGGATGACTGGGGAATCGATCTGCTGGTCGGCGCCAGCCAGAAGGGCCTGATGATGCCGCCGGGGCTGGCCTTCCTCTGGTTCTCGGACAAGGCGCGGCAGCGCTGCGCCAATGGCGATCTCAGGACGCCTTATTGGGATTGGGAACCGCGTACGGTCGGCGCCGAGTTCTGGCTGTATTTCGGCGGCACGGCACCGACACATCATCTTTTCGGCATGCGCGAAGCGCTGACGATGATTCTCGATGAGGAAGGCCTCGAAAAGGTCTGGGCACGCCATGCGCGCCTTGCCCGCTCGGTCTGGACCGCCATGGACGCCTGGAGTGCCGACAATGCCGACATCGGGCTCAACATCGCGTTGCCGAGCGCCCGCGGCCATTCAGTGACGGCCGCACGGCTCGCCAATGGCGGCGCCAAGCGGTTGCGGACATGGCTGGAAACGGAGGCCGGCGTAACGCTTGGCGTCGGCCTCGGCATGGCCAAATCGGACGAACCCGCCTATGGCGACTTCTTCCGTATCGGCCATATGGGACATGTGAATGCCCATATGGTCCTGGGTGTACTTGCGAGCATCGAGGCCGGTTTGACAGTGCTCGACATTCCGCATGGCGCCGGGGCCGTAGAGGCTGCGGCTAAGGCTTTCGGAAGCGCCTAGACGACAAAAATCTCGCGCCGCAGCTCGTCCCAGTTCTCCTTGCTCGGCGCTACGAGCAGGCCGCCATCAATGTGGCTGGCCTTGTATTCCGATCCATCGAAGCGGGCGACATGGGCGCCGGCTTCGCGCATCATCAGCGCTCCAGCGACATGGTCCCAGGGCATGAGCTTGTTGTACATCAGGAAATGCGCGTGGCCGCCTGCGGCCATGCGGTATTCGTGGCCGGCGCAGCGGTAATTGGCGAACATTTTTACCTTGGCCAGATTGCCCAGAACCTGACTGCGCACCTCTGGCGGCAGATAGGAAACCGAAGCGAGGCCACCCATTTCGGCAAGCGCGGTCGGCTCGGCGAATTTCTGGCGCACGCGACGTCCGTCGGGGAAAACGTGCCACGTGCCGCAGCCGCGCTCGGTCATCAGGAAATCGTCGCCCATTGGATCGTAAATGACGCCTGCGACGGTCTCGCCATTCTCGACCACCGCCGCCATGACGGCGAAGAGCGGCAGGCCAGAAGCGAAATTGTAGGTGCCGTCGACCGGGTCGACATAGATCACGGTGCGGTCTGCGAAGTGCCCGTTGAGGAGGTTCGGATTGGCGGAGACAGCTTCCTCGCCGATCACCACCGTGTTGGGCGAATGCGCATTGATTGCGGCGGTAATGGCGCGCTCGGCGCTTTCATCGGCTTCGGTCACGAGGTCGAAGGCATTGGCCTTGGAGCGCACCGTGCCATCGTCGAGCCGGCGGAAGCGCGGCATGATTTCGTCCTTGGCGGCCTGTCGGAGGATGGCGGCCAAGCGTTCGATATTCATGCGTCTCTATTCCTTCTGATTGAGGGTCAGACCCGCGAAATCGAAAAGCTTCGGGTCGAGCATATGGCTGGGATTGATGTTGCCTAGCGCACGGATCATGACGTCCTTGCGACCGGGCATGCGCTTTTCGATGTCGGTCAGCATGGCCTTCATGGCATTGCGCTCAAGACCTTCCTGCGAGCCGCAGAGATCGCAAGGAATGATCGGGAATTGCATGGCGTCCGAAAACTTCTGCAGGTCTTCCTCGGCGCAATAGATCAGCGGCCGCAAGACGGCGAGATCGCCTTCGTCATTGACGAGCTTTGCCGGCATGGCCGCGAGCTTGCCGCCATGGAACATGTTCATGAAGAAGGTTTCGAGGCTGTCGTCGCGATGATGCCCGAGCACCAGGGCAGTGCAGCCCTCTTCGCGGGCGATGCGATAGAGATTGCCGCGGCGCAGGCGCGAGCAGAGCGAGCAGTAGGTCGCGCCGGCCGGCAGCTTGTCGGTCACGATCGAATAGGTGTCCTGATATTCGATGCGGTGCTCGATCCCCAGCCCTTCGAGGAATTCGGGAAGGATATGCTTGGGGAAATTCGGCTGGCCCTGATCGAGATTGCAGGCGAGCAGTTCGACCGGCAGCAGGCCGCGCCATTTGAGGTCCAGCAGCAGCGCGAGAAGCCCGTAGCTGTCCTTGCCGCCGGAAAGGGCGATCAGCCACTTCTCGCCTGGGCGTACCATGGCGAATTTTTCCAGCGCCTCGCGTGTATTGCGGATCAGGCGCTTGCGCAGCTTGTTGAACTCAACCGAGCGCGGCGCATTCGCATAGATCGGGTGCGCGCCGGATTCGCTGTCATCAGCGGGCGTGGCGGGGGCTTCCATCACCGCGGTCATGGCGAAACTCTCTCTGAAATCTTTACGTAGCTGATAGCGCCTCAAGACGCAGAGGGGAAGCGAAAGCGAGTTAGGCAAACCTTACCAAACCTTAACTTCCCGTCCTTGTTTTACGCCTATTGCCACAGTTAGATGACACATCCTCCTGACACCCTGGAGTCTCCCGGTGTTCCGCTCTTTTTTCCCAGTACCCAAGATATTCTTCTCGTCGGCGATCATATGGATGCTGCTGACGACGCTGATTTTCCAGTTCGCCGGCGAACCCGTGCGCAACGTCATCAGCATCGACCGCTTCCTGTCGCCAACGATCTGTTCGCCCGACCAGGTGCCCGCGGCCGAAACGCCGGTTGCTCCAGCGCCAGATGCCCTGCCCGTGCCGGAAGGCGGTCCGCAGGCGACCGATCCCAACGCGCCGGCTCCAGTCACCCAGCAAGCCGCTGCACCGGCGGCGACCGCAACTGCCGTAGCCAACTGCGTCGTCGAGGACACCAATTTCCTCAATGGCGCACGCATCTGGGAATACTGGTACATCCTGCTTTGCACCGCGGTCTTCTGTGCCTTCTGGTACTTTTACAAGCGGAACCAATGGTACTGGTGGAGCGTCGTTGGCAGCTCGGTTCTATTCCTCGCCACCTATAGCCAGGTGCAGCTCAGCGCCTTCGTGAACGACTGGCAGGGCAATTTCTTCAACGTGCTGCAACGGGCCCTGAACGAGCCGGGAGCGGTCAGCCCTGAGGAATATTGGCCCTATGTGATCACGATGATGGCGGTGCTGCTGCCCAACATCATCTTCCTCGTCATCCTCGCCTTCTTCAACTCGCACTACGTGTTCCGTTGGCGCAAGGCGATGACATCCTACTACATGGAGTATTGGCCAAGACTGCGCGAGACCGAAGGCGCTGCCCAGCGCGTGCAGGAAGACACGATGCGCTTTGCCTCCATCGTCGAAGACCTCGGCACCAGCTTCCTCGGCTCGCTGCTGACGCTCGTCGTGTTCCTGCCCATTCTCTGGACTCTCAGCCAGTCGGTAACGGAAATCCCGATGATCGGTGCTGTGCCCGGTAGCCTTGTCTGGGTGGCACTTGTCGTTGCCGCTTTCGGTACTGCGCTTCTCTGGGGTGTCGGCATCAAGCTGCCGGGGCTCAACTTCGAAAACCAGAAGGTTGAAGCGGCACTTCGCAAGGAACTCGTTTATGGCGAGGACCACGGCGACCGTGCCGACCCGCCGGCATTCCGGGAACTCTTCGCCAATGTGCAGAGAAACTATTTCCGGCTCTACTTCCACTACACCTACTTCAACCTGGCGCGTTACGCCTACCTGCAGGTGGCCGGCTATGTGCCGCTACTAACGCTCTCACCCTCGATTCTGGCCGGCACGATTACGCTCGGCGTTTACCAGCAGGTGCAGAATGCGTTTGGTGAAGTGGCTGGCTCGTTCCAGTTCTTCGCCCGCGCCTGGACGACGATTATCGAATTGCAGTCGATCCACATGCGTCTGAAGCTTTTCGAGAGCTACATCCCGCAGGACCAGGAACCGATCAAGGAAGAGCTGAGCAGCGCCGCCACGATCTAGTCGCGAGCGGCCTGCTAGCCGTTATCGTCACCACCGGGCTTGTCCCGGTGGTCCCAGCGAAGGCGAGATTGATTACCGAGACAAGCCCGGCAATGACAACTGGTTTGGGGGGCTGGTGTGCAAGCCTCAAAACAAAAAAGGCCGCCCCGAGGGGCGGCCTTTCAGTTTCAAACTCGTTTCGCTTAGCGCGAGTAGAATTCGACAACGAGGTTCGGTTCCATCTGGACCGGGTACGGCACGTCCGACAGAGCGGGCACGCGGCCGAAAGTGGCGACCAGCTTGTTGTGGTCGACTTCCACGTAATCCGGCACGTCGCGTTCGGCGAGCTGGACGGCTTCGAGAACGACGGTGAGCTGCTTGGAGCGTTCACGCACTTCGATCTTGTCGCCGACCTTGACCTGGTAGGACGGAATGTTCACGCGCTTGCCGTTGACGAGAACGTGGCCATGGGACACGAACTGACGGGCGGCGAAGACGGTGGCAACGAACTTTGCACGGTAGACGATGGCGTCCAGGCGGCTTTCGAGCAGACCGATCAGGTTTTCGCCAGTGTCGCCCTTACGGCGGTTGGCTTCGTCATAAAGACGACGGAAACCCTTTTCGGTGATCGAGCCATAATAGCCCTTCAGCTTCTGCTTGGCGCGCAGCTGCAGACCGTAGTCCGAAAGCTTGCCCTTACGACGCTGACCGTGCTGGCCGGGGCCATAGGCACGTGCGTTGAGAGGGGACTTCGGACGGCCCCAGATGTTTTCGCCAAGACGGCGGTCAATCTTGTACTTTACAGAATGACGCTTCGACATCGCGTATCCCTTTCTTTGTTAGAATGGATCGCGCCCTCCTTTGCCCTTGTCTCCAAGAGCCGACAGATTCCTAAAAATTCAGGAGATCCCGGGTGCGCCTATAGACCCTAAGGTCGGATAGGTGGGCGCTTGATAGTGTCCAAGTGCCATCAAGTCAAGCCAAAGGCCCGGTTTTCTAGGCCATTCGCTTGTCGATATGCCGCTGCTCGCGCAGTTGCGGGAAGATGCGGCTCCAGACCACCGCAACAATCATGGCACCGAAGCCGCCGATGACCACTGCGGGCACCGGACCGAGCAGATGCGCCACTGTGCCGGCGCGGAATTCGCCCAGTTCGTTCGAGGCGCCGATGAACACCGAATTGACCGCATTGACGCGGCCGCGGACCTCTTCGGGCGTCCAAAGCTGCATGATGGTTTCGCGGATGGTGACGCTGACCATGTCCGAGGCGCCAACCAGCGCAAGGGCGGGAATGGACAGCCAGACGGTCGTCGAAAAACCGAAAATCACCGTGAAGGCGCCGAACAGGCCGACGAACAGGAACAGGATCTTGCCGGCATGGTCGCGCACCGGGAAGCGGGTCAGGTAGAGTGCCATGAGAATGGCGCCAATGCCCGGCGCGGCGCGCAGCAGCCCGAGTTCAACCGGGCCGGCATGCAGGATGTCCTTGGTATAGACCGGCAGCAGCGCCACGGCCCCGCCCATCAGCACCGCAAACATGTCGAGCGAAATGGCGCCGAGCACCACCTTGTTCGAGAAGATATAGCGGAAGCCGCCAAAGATGGTTTCAAGGCTCGTCGCCTGATGCGACTCGCGTTGGACGGGCTTGGGGATCAGCAGCACCGTCACGACAGCGCAGAGCAGGAGCACCGCGCCGGTGCCAAAGGCGAAGGTCGGCGAGATACCATAGAGCAGGCCACCAGCGGCCGGGCCGGTGATCGAGGCAAACTGCCAGGCAGAGGCATTGACGGTAATGGCGTTGGAGAGAGCCTGAGGCGGCACCAGATTGGGCGCCAGCGACTGCGCAGCCGGCCCCCAGAAGGCGCGGGCCGTGCCGAGGAAGATCAGCACTACGAAAATCGGCCAGACCTCGTGGGCTTCAGCATTGACCAGGGTCAGGAATGCCAGGGCACAGATCAGCTCGACCGAAAGGCAGATCGCCATGATGCCGCGGCGATTGAAGCGATCCGCCGTCAGCCCCGTGACCAGGATCAGCAGCAGCGCCGGCAGGAACAGGCAGAGCCCCACCAGCCCCAGCAGGAAGGCGTTGCCGGTAACGTCATAAATCTGCCAGGCGATGGACACCGACATGATCTGGACCGCAAAGCTCACCAGCAGCGTGGTGAGCCAGAAAAAGCGGAAACCGATATAGGTGAAGGCGAGTTTCGACGGCTCTGTGGGCTGGGGCGTGCTCATGATGCCCCGGCATGACACTTTGCCGCAGCAAGGTCAAAGGCGGAATCGTACCGAACGGTTCGCCAGGGCTTATTCCGTAGCTGGTTTGTCGGTTGCGGGCTTCTGCCGATTGGGATTCGGCCGCTGGTGGCGCCGGTCGATGGACGAGATGACCCCGCGCAGCGTCCGGATTTCCTGGCTGGTGAACCGGCCACGGGTCAGCGCCGTGCGCAGGTTGTTGACCATGCTGGGGCGCTTGTCGGGCGTGGTGAAAAAGCCGGTCTGGTCCAGCACGCCTTCGAGGTGCTGAAAGAGCCCCGTGAGTTCCTCGCGTGGCGCGGCCTCATCGAGCCCTTCGCTGAACGGCAAGGCCGTGCCGGCCCCGCCATGCCGGCGCCATTCATAGGACATCAGCAACACGGCCTGGGCGATATTGAGCGAGGCAAAGGCCGGCTCGACCGGCAGCGTGACGATAGCGTCGGACATGGCGACCTCGTCATTGAGGAGGCCCCAGCGCTCGCGCCCGAACAAGAGGCCGGCGCCCTGCCCTGCGGCAATATGCTGGGCCATCTTGATGGAGGCTTCCTCGGGGCCCAGCACTTCCTTCTGCATATCGCGCGACCTGGCGGTCGTTGCGTAGACGAGCTTGAGATCGGCAATCGCCTCTTCGAGCGTTTCGAAGACGCGAACCCGTTCCAGCACGTGATCGGCGCGCGAGGCGGCGGCTACGGCCTTCTCGTTGGGCCAGCCATCGCGAGGGCGCACAAGGCGCAAATCCCACAGGCCGAAATTGGCCATGGCGCGCGCGGTAGTGCCGATGTTTTCACCAAGCTGGGGCTCGCACAGGATGATCGCAGGGCATGCCCCGAGAGTAGGTTCCAGCGATCGATCCGTACCGGCCATGTGCTTGTCTCTTCTTGCGTCAGGCGGGCATTTCGACAAACTCCACCCGATTGCGGCCCGCATGTTTGGCCTCATACATGGTCTGATCTGCGAACGAAAGCATTTCGGACATTGGCACCAGAGCCATCGGCGAGGTGGCCACGCCGATGCTGACGGTCAGCTCGAGGACTTCGCCACCAGGCAATGCTGTCTGCATGCGCTCGACCTGACGGCGCAGCCTGTTGGCCACGGCCTGCGCTTCCTGCGAGCCCGCTCCGGGCAACAGCAGCGAAAACTCTTCCCCGCCCAGCCGGCCGAACATGTCGCCATTGCGGATCGAGGCGCGCACTACCGCCGAAAGCGAAACCAGCGCCAGGTCGCCGGCCGCATGTCCGAAGGCATCGTTCACACGCTTGAAGTGGTCGACATCGAACAGAATGACGGAAACCGGCTGCCGTGCATCCCTGAGCCTTGCAAGCACGTTCTCGGCCTCGCGCAGGAACGTACCGCGATTGAGAGCATCGGTGAGGCTGTCGTAAGTTGCAGCACGCTCTATTTCGGCGAACTGCCGGCGGCGGTCCGCAGTGGCACTGGCGACCAGCACCGGCCCCAGAGCGATCATCGCAACGCCGAGTTGAACGGCGGCAATCAGTTCATCGCTCAGCCCATTCACCCCGAGACCATAGACGCCGAGTTTGACGGCAAACATTGTTGCGCCGGAATAGAGGAGCACCAGGAAACAGGTGAGCGGCAGTGGCACGACGAGCGCGCACCAGATCAGGGCCGGCACCGGGAAGACGATGGCGATGGGGTTTAGGATCAGAATCCCGAACCCTGCGCTAGCCAAAAGCGCGATGGCCGGCGGCACCACTGGATGGCGCAGGAGCGCGTTCCAGCCTCTGAAGCGGGGACGCGGCAAGGGCCAGGGTAGTGCCAGGATGCCCGGCAACAACACCAGATAGTTCATCAGTTCCGACGAAAACCATGTCCGCCAGCCGTCGAAATAGTCGCCATCACCCAGGCTGACCCAAGCAGGGCCACCCGCCACACCGGCGACAGCGGCAGCGACGATCGCGCTGCCAATGAACGAAAGGACAGCACGCACGCGCGTCAGGTCGCGGTCCTGCGTCTCCAGCGAACAGAAGACAAAAGCAAAGGCCACGGCACCGATCATGTTTGCCGCCGTCATTTGCAGTCCTAGCCAGGCGGGGTCACCGGCAACAAAGCCGGCTGCCTGGTAGCCGAGCAGCGCTCCAACCAGAACCAACAGCCTGTTCGATTGCCGTGCGCGAACGAGCAGCCCCGCCAGGATTGAATTCGCCGGCCAGAACATGGCCAGGAACTCCACGGGACGCGAATAGACGCCAGCAAGGGCGGCAGCGCAAATGACTATGGCAACAAGGAAAACCAGCCGCACCCGATTGGTGCCGATGGTTTGAGGCGAGCCGCCCACTGCGGGCGTCGTTGGTCGTGAGAACATGAGGGGCCTACTGACGCGTTTAACGTGAGCCGTCCTGCCTGTGCCTGGCCCCCTCGAACCATGCATTTGAAGAAAAACGTCTCATCGTCAGTAGATCAACCAAACCTCTGGCATGCATCACAAATGCAGGCCAGCCATGCAATTTCTCCCTATGGCGGGCTGATCAGAACACGATAATCATTACGCGCGCGTGAGGTCAGGCCACCCGATCACGCAGCGGCAGCGGATGCACCTTGGAAGTAGCCTGCCATTCGCGGTCGAGAATGGCGAAGTGCAATTCTTCGTCCCATTCCCCCTGGAACAGGGCATGCTCGCGATAATGCGCCTCGAGCCGCATGCCGAGTTTTTGCATCAGCTTTGCCGAGTGATGATTGCGCCCGTCGCAGCGCACGAAGACACGATGAATACCGTAATGTCCAAAGGCAAGATCGAGCATTGCCGTCAGCGCTTCGGTGAGAAAGCCGCCGCCTGCATAGGCGGGATCAATGGCGAAAAGCAGTTCGCCCTGCCCGGCCGTGGCATCTGACCAATGCAGCGACACATGCCCAAGCACCGCCTTGTCGCCCTTGCGCTGCATGGCGAGCGTCAGCGTATCGCCAGGACGCTGCAGGCAGACCTGGCCGCGCATGATTTCGACAGCGGCGGCGACATCTTCCTGATATCGCGTGGGCCGAACGAGATAGCGCTGCACCGCGGGCAGCATGTGGTAACGACCGACAAGCGCGACATCAGCGCGCTCGAAATGCCGCAGTTCCAGACGGTCTGTAGCCAAAGGAAATTGCAGTCCAGTCATGATGGTCAACGCCCCTCGGTAAAGCTGTTTGAACACTCTCCGCAGACAACGGCACGCCGGGTTGGAAGTTCCTGCTATCCTTCGTGAAATTTGTACTTCAAAAGCGACGGAACAAGCAGCTTCGCGCGTCCGCCAATGGGCAGGACTCGGGCGCTACTAACTCGTTTTTGCGCATGTCATTGGTCCCGAAACCGACACCCACTTTCGGGAGGCATGCTTGGGGGAAAACGCGATAATCGACTACGGCTCAACCGCCGGTACGCCATTCGCGACGAAGCACAGCATAGACGAATTCCTCGTCCCATCCACCCTTGAACAGCGCGTGCTCGCGAAAATGTGCCTCGCGTCGCATGCCCAACCGTTCCATCAGGCGCCACGAGGACGCGTTGCGCGCGTCGCAGCGGGCAAAAATGCGATGCAGATCAGCGCCTTGAAAGCCGAGGTCGAGAAGCGCACCGGCAGCCTCCGTCGCATAACCCCGTCCGTGATGATCCGGATGAAAAATCCAGCCGATTTCGCCTTGCCTAGCGTCTTCTGACCGCCAGATCAGCGACAGTTCACCGATCAGGGTATCAGACTCACTCAGCACCGCTGCGAGGACGATTTTGTCGCCCTCAGCGGACCAACTGGTCTGCAAGATGCGCTGCTGCACGGCCAGCGCGCATTCTTCGCGACTGAGGGCGGTGTCAAAAAGATAGAGCGCCACATCCTCGCGGCCGCGATAGTCCAGAACGGCATCGACATCGCCGCGCGTGAACGGACGAAGTGTCAGGCGTTGCGTGCTGACCGGCAGGTCGGGATAAAATCCCATGAGGCTCCCCGTTTTGGCGCGAGAGTTTCTTCGACCGCGGGCCTTCTGGCAAGACTTGCGGCGCCGCGGGTCCCATGCGAGCCTCCTGCCATGACCAGCCAAGCCAACACCGAACTCAATCAGAGCGGCCGCTGCGACTGTGGAGCCATCGTGCTTCATGTCCATGGACGCATCGTGTCCATGTTCCACTGCTCCTGCGAAAACTGTCAGCGGACCAGTGGCGCCGGCCATTCCTCGGTTGCTCTGTTCCACACCGAAGCCCTGCGCATCGTCGGCGCCACCAAGGCATTTTCCCGCCCCGCCGAGTCGGGCGCCACCTTCACGCGCCACTTCTGCCCCGAATGCGGCACGACCGTTTTTGCGCAAAGCTCCCGCGCACCGGCCCTGCGCATCGTTCCAGTGGGCGTTTTTGCCGGCGACAACGCCTGGTTCAAACCCAATCAGCTGATCTTTTCCCGCAGCTACCAGAGTTGGGATCTGGTGGCCGACCACCTGCCCTGGCACGAAACCTATCGGCGGGACGGCGATCAATGAGCATGGCGACCGACGAACTCGCGGAGCGCATCCGGGCCCTGTTGCCGGCGCGCGTTCATTGCCTTGAGAAGAAAATGTTCGGCGGCATCGCCTTCATGCATCAGGGCAATATGCTCGTCGCGCCACTCAAGGATGGCAGCATGCTGGCGCGGGTCGGCAAGGACGGAATGGAAGACGCCCTCGCCCTGCCCGGCGCTTCGATAATGGATATGGGCGGCCGCACCATGGGCGGTTTCGTAGTGGTTTCGGGGGATGCAATCGAGGACGACGACGACCTGAGCCAATGGCTGCAGCGCTGCCTGCGCTTCGTCCAAACTCTGCCGCAAAAATAGAGGCACCAAGCGGGCATGCCCCCTTGCCCGACCTGTCTTTGCGCTTTTCGCGTGTGATGCTATAGGGGCAACCGAAACCGGCCGAGGGGCCAAACCAAGGATTCTTAGGGAGTTATCCGATGAGCAAGATCAAAGTCGCCAATCCGGTGGTGGACCTCGACGGCGATGAAATGACCCGCATCATCTGGCAGGCGATCAAGGACAAGCTGATCCATCCCTACCTCGACCTCGACATCAAGTATTACGACCTGTCGATCCAGAACCGCGACGCCACCAATGACCAGGTGACCGTGGATTCGGCCAATGCCATCCGCGAATATGGCGTCGGCATCAAGTGCGCCACCATCACCCCCGATGAGCAGCGCGTCGAAGAGTTCGGCCTCAAGAAGATGTGGAAGTCGCCCAACGGCACCATCCGCAACATCCTCGGCGGCGTGATCTTCCGCGAACCCATCATCTGCAAGAACGTGCCGCGCCTCGTTCCCGGCTGGACCCAGCCGATCATCGTCGGCCGTCACGCCTTTGGCGACCAGTACCGCGCCACCGACTTCACCTTCCCCGGCAAGGGCAAGCTGACCATCAAGTTCGCCGGTGAAGACGGCACCGTGATCGAGCACGAAGTGTTCCAGGCCCCGGGCGCCGGTGTTGCCATGGCCATGTACAACCTCGACGACTCGATCCGCGACTTCGCCTATTCGAGCTTCAACTACGGTCTCGCCCGCGGCGTGCCGGTGTACCTGTCGACCAAGAACACCATTCTCAAGGCCTATGACGGCCGCTTCAAGGACATCTTCCAGGAGATCTACGAGAAGGAATTCAAGGAGCAGTTCGAAGCCAAGAAGATCTGGTACGAACACCGCCTGATCGACGACATGGTCGCTTCGGCTCTCAAGTGGTCCGGCGGCTATGTCTGGGCTTGCAAGAACTATGACGGCGACGTGCAGTCCGACATCGTGGCCCAGGGCTTTGGCTCGCTCGGCCTGATGACCTCGGTTCTGGCGACGCCCGATGGCAAGATCGTCGAAGCCGAAGCTGCCCATGGCACCGTGACCCGTCACTACCGCCAGCACCAGCAGGGCAAGGAAACGTCGACCAACTCGACCGCTTCGATCTTCGCCTGGACCCGTGGCCTCGCACACCGCGCCAAGCTCGACGACAATGCCGAACTGGCCAAGTTCGCTGCGACCCTCGAAAAGGTCACCGTCGACACGATCGAAGAAGGCAAGATGACCAAGGATCTCTCCCTGCTCGTCGGTCCGGATCAGCCGTGGCTCTCGACGCTCGGCTTCCTCGATGCCATCGACCAGAACCTGCAGAAGGCCATGGCATAAGCCACGCTATTCTCTGAATGACAAAGGCCGGGTCTTGCGACCCGGCCTTTTTTGTTTTGGCCTGAGACGCCTACTTCTTCTTGCCGCCCTCGGCCGCGACTTCGATAGTCAGCTCGAAGCGTTCGCCCGCCTTGATCGTCACCGGCGTTTCGCTTTCGACATCGTCCTTCCGGCTGAAGACGACATAGTCGCCGGCCGCCAGAGTGGTCTGGAAACTGGGGCCATAGCCATAGTCGAAGGACTTGCGATTGCCCGCGATATCCTTGGTGGAACTGAAGATTTCGACATATTCGTCGGTCGGAGTCGTCACCGACAGAACACCGGCATCGAGCGAGACCGGCACGTCGGTGCGTTCCGCAGATGCAACGCTGAACGGGACCTGCCCGCTCGCCCCGCCAAGGCGATAGTCCATGACATAATCGCCGGCCGGCAGCTCATAGTCCTGCTCGCCATTGTAGCCATAGGCCACCGACTTGCGCGTGCCATCCAGCGCCACCTTGGCCTCGAAAATCTCCATGAAGATGTCATCTTCGACCTTGGCGCCCGGAGCATATTCGGTGGTGAAGAAGACAAGACCCGTGCCGAGGACGACGTCTTCCTCCACGGTCTCGCCAGCCTTGGGCGTGTAGCTGCGGCTGACCTGAGCCTCGCCAATGGTCACGATGGCTTCGAGGGAACCGGCCGGGACGACGATATCCACATCGCCATATTCATAGGCGAGATATTCGCCGTTGAGCTTGATCTCGGTGGAAGCATCGTCGGACACTTCGGCACCCTCGCTCGACCTCGGATGAAGCTTCAGGATCGCGGCATTCAGCACGAAGTGCGGCTTGGCGATCTTGCCATCCTGAATGGTGATCGGCTGGGTTGCCGAGGCCGAACCGATCTCGACCTTGAGGATGTATTCGCCGGGCTCCAGCGTGCCTTCGAAGCGGGAATAGTAGTCGGTGCCGACATATTCGCCCTCGCCACCTTCGGCATTCGGCTTGTACCAGCTCCAGACAATGTCATAGGTCTCATCGACCAGATCCGGCCCGCCTTCGGCAAACGAGACGGTTGGCTTAAGATTGTGGGCGGCGACCGGTTCCGGCTCGGGTGCAGGCTCCGGCGCCGGTTCCGGTGCAACTTCAACCACTTGCGCCACGGCCTTCGTCAATGCATCGACAAGCCCAGCCCCATCAGCAGCAGACAGATACTGCCCACCGGTATTCTCGGCGAGGCAGGCGACCTGCTGGCCGTCCTCGTCGGACAGGCCAAAACCGAGCACATGCGTTGTAAAATCAATGCCCTGCCCTTCAAGCTCGGTCGCCAGCTGGCACGGGTCGACTTCGCAGGTTTCGAGGCCATCGGTGATCAGGATGACGGTGGCCTTCTCCTCGGTGAACCGCAGGTTTTCGGCGGCGAGGCGCACGGCATCGGAAATCGGCGTCATGCCCTTGGGATTGATCCCTTCCGCCGCCTCGGCGATCGCGGCGCCCGTGCCGACTGTCGGCTCGACCAGCATTTCGATATCGCCGCAATTGCCTTTTTCGCGATGACCATAGGTCATGAAGCCGAGTTCGAGATCGTCAGGCAGGTCGGCCAACACGGCAGACAGGGTTTCGCGCGCAATGGTGATGCGCGCCTTGCCATCGATCTGCGCCCACATCGAGCCCGACCCATCAAGCACGATGACGGCGCGTTCCGCGGCCACGGCCGGCACGGCAAGGCCGATGGCCGCCACGGCGCCCAAGGCAAATTTCTTCCAGAACTGCATAGTGATAGCCCTCCAACAACGCAGCCCAGGGGCCGCCCGAATTCAGCTAGCCTTCTTGCGCCTGAAGCAGGAATGAACGCGACGTTCATGCCGCCTTGCCCCCGGCGTAGGGCGCAATCTTGCCAGACTTTGCCGCTCTCGTGCATCTCAGTGTGGGGGAAAGATTCGTGAGAAAACGTTGGCTGCTGCTGCCTGCCGTGCTGTTGATCGGCTGGGTCTATGTGTTCAACGCCAGCTGGCGCGTGCCCATGCCCGAGGGTGACGGGATCAAGCTGATCGCCCATCGTGGTGTGCACCAGACCTATCATCGCGAAGGGCTTGAGAACGACACCTGCACCGCAGAGCGCATCGATCCGCCGCGTCATGATTACCTCGAAAATACAATAGCTTCGATGGAAATGGCCTTCGCGGCTGGCGCCGATATCGTCGAATTGGACGTGCACCCGACAACCGACGGTCAGTTCGCGGTGATGCATGACTGGACGGTCGACTGTCGGACCGAAGGCGCGGGTGAAACGCGCAGCCACAGCATGGCCGACCTGAAGGCGCTCGACATCGGCTATGGCTATACCGCGGATAACGGAACGAGCTATCCATTCCGCGGCAAATTTGCAGGCCAAATGCCTGAACTAAAAGAGGTATTTGCGGCCCTGCCCGGCCAGGAATTCCTCGTGAATTTCAAGAGCCGCGAAGCGCGCGAGGGCGATATGCTCGCCGATCTCCTCACCCAATACCCAGAATGGCGGCCCGCCGTCTGGGGTGCCTATGGCGGTGACGAACCAACTTACCGCGCCGCCGACCTGATCGACGGCCTGCATGTCTGGTCACGTCGCAGCCTCGTCGACTGCCTGGCGCAGTACGAACTCCTCGGCTGGGCCGGCGTGATGCCGGAAGCCTGCAGGAAAACGCAGGTGATGATCCCGATCAACGTCGCGCCCTTCCTTTGGGGCTGGCCCAATCTCCTCCTCACCCGGCTCAAGGACGCAGGCAGCGAGGTCATTCTGCTCGGCCCCTATGGCGCCGGCGATCCCGGAACGGCCGGCATCGACGATCTCGAGACGCTGGAACAGGTGCCGGAGAATTTCCCGGGCTATGTCTGGACCAATCGCATTGAAGTCATCGGCCCGGCGCTCGGCCGCGGAAACTGGGCGGATTAGAGCCGCTTTTGTCATGACGGAGCGGGAAATGGCTTGTATGCTAGCGTCATTCCCGCCCGAATCCCTCCTTTTCTGACTTTCGTGGTACTGCGATGCCCGTCGGCGTCATTCTGGCCTTTTTGGCCTATGCCAGCTTTTCCGTAGCCGATGCTCTCATCAAGGCGACGGGCCCGGCCATGTCGGTCTTCGAGATCGCCTTTTTCACCACCAGCTTTTCCATCATTCCGGCGATGCTAACGAAGCGCGGGGAGCGCTGGCGCGACATCTACAAGTTGCATCACCCCTGGCTCGTGCATCTGCGCTGCGCGACGGCTATCACCGGCACGGCCTGCGTGATGTTTGCCTTCACGCACATTCCCTTTGCCGACGTCTATGCCATTGGTTTTACAACGCCTTTGTTCGTGACGCTGCTTTCGGTATTGCTGCTGCGCGAGTTCGTCGCCGTGCATCGTTGGGTACTGCTGTTCATCAGCTTCCTGGGGGTGGTGCTGGTGATCCGTCCGGGCCTGCGCGAACTTGAACTCGGCCACTACGTGATGATGGTTGCCGCCTGCCTCGGCGCCGTGACAACGACCGTTTTGCGGCATGTCGCGCAGAAGGAGCGCCGCGTCAGCCTGGTTGGCCTGCAGGTGCTTTATTCGGGCATTTTCAATGCGATACTGATGATCCCGACCTTCGTCATCCCCTCGCCTGAGCAATTGGCGATCCTGCTCGGGATAGGCCTTCTTGGCGGCGTTGGCGGCCTGTTACTCATCCAGGCGAGCAAGCAGACGCCGGCCAATCTCATTGCGCCGGTTCAGTATAGCCAGCTGATCTGGGCTATCCTTTTTGGAGCCCTGTTCTTCGGCGAGTATCCGGACTGGATCGCGATCGTGGGCATGCTGATCGTGGTCGGCGCAGGCCTGATGAACGTGTTGAGCGAAAAGCGGCCGATCCGCTGGAAGCCGCGTGTCTTCTTCTTCCGTATCGGCGAATAGCGCCCCGTTTCCGCTAGCAGACTGTTGGCATCGAGCGTAACGCGAAGCCCTAAATGCGAAAGCCGCGGCATGGCCGCGGCTTGCACTATCCGAACATGGATCTTTTGCTGATTAGATCAGCGCGCGGATCGCCGCGACAGCGTCGTCGGCCTTGCTCGCATCCGGCCCGCCACCCTGAGCCATATCGGGACGGCCGCCGCCGCCCTGACCGCCGAGTGCGGCGGTTGCTGACTTGATCAGCGTGCCGGCGGCATACTTGCCGGTGAGATCGTCGGTGACGCCGATGGCCACGGTGCCCTTGCCGTCTTCGCCCTTGAGAACGATGACGACAACGCCGGAGCCGATGCGCTTCTTTTCGGCATCGACGACGGTCTTGATGTCCTTGGCGGCGACGCCTTCGACGACGCGGCCGACAAAGGTCACGCCATTGACGGTTTCGGTGGCATTGCCGCCTTCGCTGCTACCGCCGAGAGCCAGCTTCTGACGGGCATCGCTGAGGGCCTTTTCGGCGCTCTTGAGCTGGTTCTGCAGCGCTTCGATACGGTCGAGCACTTCGTGAGTGCCAGAACGCAGGAGACCAGCGGCCGAGGAAACGATGTTGACGTTGGTATTGCCGCGATGACGTGCGGCCTTGCCGGTGAGCGCTTCGATGCGGCGGACGCCGGCAGCCGAAGCCGTTTCGGTGACGATGGAGACGAGGCCGATATCGCCGGTGCGGCGCACATGCGTGCCGCCGCAGAGTTCGACAGACCAGCCGAGGCCGTTGCCCGTCGGCTCGCCCATGGAAACGACACGGACTTCATCGCCGTACTTTTCGCCGAACAGCGCGCGAGCGCCCGACTCCTTGGCTTCCTCGACACCCATCAGGCGGGTTTCGACCGATGTGTTCTGCAGGATGATTTCGTTGGCGATGTCTTCGACTTCGGCGATTTCCTGAGGGGTCATCGGCTTGGTGTGCACAAAGTCGAAGCGCAGGCGATCGGACGACACCATGGAACCCTTCTGGGCGACGTGATCGCCGAGCACGAGGCGCAGGGCTTCGTGCAGCAGGTGGGTTGCCGAGTGGTTCGAACGGATCGACGAGCGGCGCTCGTGGTCGACGATGAGCTCGACGGCCTGTCCGACCTTGAGGGTGCCCTCGGTGACCTTCACCTTGTGGCTGAAAACGCCGTGATGCTTGCCGGTGTCCAGAACTTCGGCCGCAAAGCCTTCGCCCTTGATCACGCCGGAATCACCGACCTGGCCGCCGCTTTCGCCGTAGAACGGAGTCTGGTTGACGACGACGAGGCCTTCCTGGCCGGCCGCGATGGCAGCGACTTCAGCGCCATCGATAAGGAGGGCCTTGATCTCGCCTTCGGCGGTCTCGGTTTCGTAGCCAAGGAATTCGGTCGGGCCGAGCTTGTCGGCAAGGCCGTACCAGACGGTGTCGGTCGCGGCTTCGCCCGAGCCGGCCCAGTTCTTGCGGGCTTCGGCCTTCTGCTGGGCCATGGCGGCATCGAAGCCAGCCTGGTCGACCGTGATGTTGCGGTTACGCAGCGCGTCCTGCGTCAGATCGAGCGGGAAACCGTAGGTGTCGTAGAGCTTGAAGGCAGCAGCGCCATTGAGCACGTCGCCTTCGCCGAGACCGGCGGTTTCGGCTTCGAGAATCTGTAGACCGCGACCGAGGGTCTTGAGGAAGCGACCTTCTTCGAGACGGACGGTTTCGGCGATCATGGCTTCGCCACGACTCAGTTCCGGATAGGCCTGGCCCATTTCGCGGACCAGGGTCGGCACGAGCTTGAAGATCGTCGGCTCATTGGCGCCGAGCAGGGTCGCATGGCGCATGGCGCGGCGCATGATGCGGCGGAGGACGTAGCCGCGGCCTTCATTGGAGGGCAGCACGCCTTCGGCAATAAGGAAGCTCATCGAGCGCAGGTGATCGGCAATCACGCGCAGGCTGCGATTGCCGGGGCCGTTGATGTCGGCATTGGTGGCATTCGCGGCTGCTGAGATCAGCGCCTTGAAAAGGTCGATGTCGTAGTTGTCGTGCACGCCCTGCATGACGGCGGCGACGCGTTCGAGACCCATGCCGGTATCAATGGACGGACGCGGCAGGCCCGTGCGCGAACCATCGGCATGCTGTTCGAACTGCATGAAGACGAGGTTCCAGATTTCGATCCAGCGATCGCCATCTTCATCCGTCGAACCCGGAGGGCCGCCCCAGACCTTGTCGCCATGATCATAGAAGATTTCCGAGCACGGACCGCAGGGGCCGGTATCGCCCATCTGCCAGAAGTTGGACTTTGCGCCGAGGCGCACGATGCGATCCTCGGAGAGGCCGGCGATCTTCTTCCAAAGCTCCATCGCCTCGTCATCGTCTTCATAGACAGTGACCATCAGCTTTTCGCGCGGCAGGCCCCAATCCTTGGTGAGGAGGTTCCAGGCGAGTTCAATGGCGCGGTCCTTGAAGTAGTCGCCGAACGAGAAATTGCCCAGCATTTCAAAGAAGGTGTGATGGCGCGCGGTGAAGCCGACATTGTCGAGATCGTTATGCTTGCCGCCGGCGCGAACGCATTTCTGGGCCGTGGTCGCGGTCGAATAGGGCCGCTTTTCGACGCCGGTAAAGACGTTCTTGAACTGCACCATGCCCGCATTGGTGAACATCAGCGTCGGATCATTGCGCGGCACGAGCGGGCTCGACGCAACGGCTTCATGGCCATTGCGGGCAAAGTAATCGACAAAGCTCGAACGGAGATCGTTTACGCTGGTCATCAACTAGCTTTCATGCGGAACGGACACGGCGCGCGTCCAATAGAAACGTGGCTTTCTATCGTGGCATCAGCCGAAATGTCCAGCTTTGCGGCGATATTGAGGTGGGAGAAAGTAGGGTCCGGTGCTTGTCACACCCCCACCCTCGTTCCCTCCTCACAAGGGGGAGGGAGGCGATGGGGTCGGCAACAGAGCAAACCGAGGCCTCTCTGCACACCGAACATCTAGGATCATGCGTCTCCCTCCCCCTCGTGGGGAGGGATCAAGGGTGGGGGGCGGCAAGCGCCGATAAAATGGCTTCCAACACCCCATCGAGATTGGTCATCACCTCGGTGTTGGTAAAGCGGATCACACGAAACCCGTCCGCAGAAATCCGCCGATCGCGGCGCTCATCATATGTTTGGGCACCAGCTACAAAATGAGTGTCGCCATCGACCTCAATCGCAAGTTTTGAGCCGTGGCACAGAAAATCCACGTAGTAGGGGCCGATCTGAGCTTGTCGGCGAAAGTGATGGCCCTGCTCTCGCAGTTCACGGAGGGCCAACCAAAGCTTTGCTTCTGGTCCCGGCATTGATTTCCGAAGCTGACGCGAGCGTTCGATGGTCACCGGCACCCCCACCCTCATTCCCTCCCCACAAGGGGGAGGGAGGCGCTAGACGAACTTTCAGCGAACAACCTAACCTAGAAAAAGACCCCCGCTTTTGGCGAGGGTCGGGAGATTGCATGGGATCGAGAGAGGCTTATTCGTCGCTGCCTGCATCGTCGTCGCCGCCGGCGACCAGGAGGACTTCGCCGAGGAGGCCTGAGCTTTCACGAACGCCCTGCTCGATGGTGGCGGCGATCTCAGGATTATCCTTGAGGAACTGACGGGCGTTTTCGCGGCCCTGGCCGAGGCGCTGGCTATCCCAGGAGAACCAGGCGCCGGACTTGTCAACGATGCCAGATTTTACACCGAGATCGAGCAATTCGCCGGTCTTGGAAATGCCTTCGCCATACATGATGTCGAATTCGACCTGGCGGAACGGCGGGGCAAGCTTGTTCTTGACCACCTTTACGCGGGTCTGGTTGCCCACGATCTCTTCGCGATCCTTGAGCGCGCCGATGCGGCGGATGTCGAGACGAACCGAGGCGTAGAATTTCAGCGCATTGCCGCCCGTGGTGGTTTCCGGCGAACCGTACATCACGCCGATCTTCATTCGGATCTGATTGATGAAGATGACGAGGCACTTCGACTTGGAAATCGAGGAGGTCAGCTTGCGCATGGCCTGGCTCATCAGGCGGGCCTGAAGACCGGGCAGAGCATCGCCCATTTCGCCTTCGAGTTCGGCGCGCGGGGTGAGCGCAGCAACCGAGTCGACGACGAGAACGTCGATGGCGCCGGAACGAACCAGCGTATCGGTGATTTCGAGAGCCTGTTCACCAGCGTCCGGTTGGGAAATGAGCAGGTCGTCGACATTGACGCCGAGCTTGCGGGCATAGATCGGGTCGAGCGCGTGTTCCGCGTCAACAAAGGCGCAGATGCCGCCGGCCTTCTGGGCTTCGGCAATGACATGCAGCGCCAGAGTGGTCTTGCCCGAGCTTTCCGGCCCGAAAATCTCGACGATGCGCCCCTTGGGCAGGCCGCCAATGCCAAGCGCAATATCGAGGCCGAGCGAACCCGTTGAAATCGATTCCACCTCGATCGAAGATGCTTCGCCAAGGCGCATGATCGAGCCCTTGCCGAAATTCCGTTCGATCTGGCTCAGCGCCGCAGCAAGAGCCTTGTCCTTATCCATCGATCCACCCTCAACAACGCGAAGCGGCGAGTTAGCAGCCATCATCTCTCTCCTTATTTCACGCTCTCGAGGGTCACGCAACGCGCCGGTTCGAGAGATCAATGTCCATTCATTGTGCTTATTTTGTTCTCATTTCGTTTCACTATTGTCAAGGGACAAAAAGAGAACATTCTATAGCGTCATTGGATGCCCTCCTAAGCTGATTCCCCGCTCGGTGGTGAGGTGATTTCCAAAAGTATGATTTTTGACTGGACAGGGTGTGGCCGGTTGCGTTTTATGCCGCCAAGCCGCTGAGAAGGCCCCAGGAGGCAAGGAAAGTCATGCACCTCATCCAGTATTTCGACGCCAATGGCGCGCGCGCCGTCGCCGTGACGCAGAACGGGGAAACCCGCCAGGTGCAGGGCGCGGCCAGCGTCTATGAGCTTGCGCAGGCTGCGCTGGCCAGTGGTGGCCTCGCTGCCGCGGTTGCCGCGCGCGGGCTTGGCGCGGTCGTCGACAAGGCAGCGTTGCTGGCCGAGGGCCGGCTTCTGTCCCCGATCGACCATCCCGATCCGACGCACTTGCACGTGACTGGCACGGGCCTCACGCATCTCGGTTCGGCCGCGACGCGCGACGCCATGCACAAGGCCAATGGCGAGAAGCCGGCGGGCGAACTGACCGACAGCATGAAAATGTTCCGTATGGGCCTTGAGAACGGCAAGCCGAAGAACGGCGAAAAGGGCGTGCAGCCCGAGTGGTTCTACAAGGGCAACGGACACATCGTCGCCAATCCGGGTCATGCCATCCCTTCCCCGTCCTTTGCGCTCGACGCGGGCGAAGAGCCGGAAATCGCGGGCATTTACCTGATCGACGCCAATGGACAGCCGCGCCGCCTGGGCTTTGCGCTGGCCAATGAATTTTCGGACCATGTGACCGAGCGGATCAACTATTTGTACCTGGCCCATTCCAAGCTGCGCGCCTGCTCTTTCGGGCCGGAACTGCGGGTGGGCGATCTGCCGAACCACATCGAGGGCAAGTCGCGCATTCTCCGCGACGGCAAGGTGTTGTGGGAAAAGCCGTTCCTGTCCGGCGAGGACAATATGAGCCACACCATCGCCAATCTCGAATATCACCACTTCAAGTATGGCCTTTTCTGCCAGCCGGGCGATGTGCACGTGCATTGCTTCGGTACGGCGACGCTGAGTTTTGCTGACGGCATTTCCACCAGGGAAGGCGACGCCTTTGAAATCGAGGAGAGCCAGTTCGGCCTGCCGCTGCGCAATCCGGTGCATGTGGAAGACGAAAAGCCCGTTGTGATCAACGGCCTCTACTAAGGTCGATCGCGCGGGCGCCTTTACTCGCCGCAACTAACATGTCAGTTAGTTTGCCGCGAATTGAGGAGCCCGCGCATGACCACCCGTACTTTCGAAAAGCGCCGTATCGGCCAGACCGCGCTTGAGGTCACGACGCTGGGGCTAGGCGCGGCGACGCTGTCCGGCAGCTTTCGTCCGGTGCCGCCCGAACAGGCGCGAGCGACGGTTCTGCACGCGATCGACAGCGGCATAACCTATGTGGATACGGCGCCGCACTACGGCTTCGGCCGTTCAGAGCATTTCGTGGGCGACGCGCTGCGCGAGCGACCGGGCAAGGCAGTTCTTTCCACCAAGGTCGGCCGCCTGATGAAGGCCGAGCGCAATGCCTTCGACCATGGCACGGAATTCGTGGATCCCTTCCCGTTCCGCCGGGTCTACGATTATTCCTACGACGGTATCATGCGCTCGCATGAGGACAGCCTGCAGCGGCTGGGCCTGAGCCACGTCGACATTCTCTATGTGCATGATCTCGGCGCGGGCACGCATGGGGTCGAAGGCAACAAGCCCTACTGGGAACAGTTCACCACCGGCGGCGGCTACCGCGCCCTGCGCGAATTGCGCGAGAGCGGCGCCGTCTCGGCCATCGGGCTGGGCGTCAACGAATGGCAGGTGTTGATGCAGGCCTTTGAATTGGGCGACTGGGACGTTTTCATGCTGGCGGGGCGCTATACCCTGCTCGAACAGACCTCGCTCTCGCCCTTCATGGAAACCTGCATCAAGCGCAAGGCGTCAGTGGTGGTAGCTGGACCATTCAATTCCGGCATTCTCGTCGGCGGCGACACGTTCGACTACAAGAAGGCGCCGGACGAGGTGGTGGCGCGCGTGCGCATCATCGAGGGCGTGTGCCGCGAATTCGGCGTTCCTCTGCCGGCGGCGGCGCTGCAGTTTCCGCTCACCCACCCTGCCGTGTGCAATGTCGTGCCGGGGCCGCGTTCGCCGGAAGAGCTTGATGGCATCCTGGCTTGGTGGGATGCCAAGATTCCGGATGAGCTTTGGACGACCCTGGCGGCAAAGGGGCTGCTCGCCGCGGGCACGCCTATTCCCGGCGGCACTGCTTGACGACGCGCCAATCGCTCCGCTATACATAACCAAATAGTTTTGTACGGAGCCTCTTGGAATGGCCGATACCGCGCGGCTGGACGCGACCTTTCACGCCCTATCCGATCCGACGCGCCGGGCCATCCTGGCGCGGTTGGCGCGAGAGGGCGATGTGACGGTCATGGATCTGGCCGAACCATTCGCCATGAGCCAGCCGGCGATTTCGAAGCACCTCAAGGTTTTGGAGAAGGCGGGGCTGGTGTCGCGGGGGCGCGATGCGCAGAAGCGCCCGGTGCATCTTGAGGCGCAGCCGCTGGCCGAGGTGACCGGCTGGTTGATTGAATATCGGAAATATTGGCAGGCACAGTTCGAGCGGCTCGACGATCTGCTGGAGGAGTTGCAGCAGCTCGAAAGGCTGGCGGGTAAAAACTAGGGAGAGACAAATGCAGTTTGGCGATCCGCTTTCGGTGACGTCTCCAAGCGATACGCAATTGGTGATCGAGCGCGCTTTCGTGGCGCCGCCACACCTGGTCTATGCCTGCTATACGCAGCCGAACCTGATCCGGCGCTGGCTGACGGGGCCGGATGGCTGGACCATGCCGGTTTGTACTTATGACGCGCGCGAAGGCGGCGGCTATCGGTTCGAGTGGCATGGACCGGACAATGCGTTCATGGCGGTCGAAGGCAAGATCGGCGCCCTCGACGCGATCCGCTATATCGACGCCGAGGAACGGTTTGACGCCGGCGTGATGGGCCCCGCCTATCGCTCGGAACTGGAATTCCGGCTGCAGGACAAGGGCACGCTGGTGGTCAACAGCTTTACCTACGAGTCCATGGCGCATCGCGACATGGTGGTGGCAACCGGCATGGCCGAGGGCATGGAGTTCAGCTTCAAGAGCCTCGATCGGCTGCTGGCGAGCGAGCAGGCCTAGGGATGCTGACGGTTTGGGGCCGGAAAACGTCATCCAATGTGCAGGCGCTGATGTGGTGCATCGGCGAGCTTGGGCTTGCCTATGAGCGGCACGATGTCGGCCATCGCTATGGCGGGAACGACACGCCGGAATTTCTGGCGATGAATCCGAATGGCACGGTGCCGGTGCTGCAGGACGGGATTGGGGAGCCGATCTGGGAGACCGGGGCGATCCTGCGTTATCTCGCGGCGCGCTATGGGGCGCCGGGTTTCTGGCCGAGTGATCCGGCAATGCGAGCGCCGGTTGATCAGTGGGCGGAATGGGCGAAGATCAACGTGACACTGTCATTCACCGGGCCGGTGTTCTGGCGGGTGGTGCGGACGGCGCCGTCAAAGCGCGATCCGGTGGCGATCGAGGCGGCGCTGGCAAAGCTCAATGGCGTCTTGGCGATTGCGGAGGCGCAGTTAGGGCGGCATGCGTTTCTGGCGGGAGCGGAGTTCACGCCGGCCGACATCCAGTTCGGGCATGTGCTCTATCGCTATTTTGATATCGATATCGCGCGGCAGGAGTGGCCCAATATCGAGCGCTACTATCAAGGCCTGACGCAGCGGGCGCCGTTCCGCGAGCATGTCATGGTGTCGTATGAGGAATTGCGGGTGGTGGACTAGGAGTGGTCCGCGGCTCCCCAGAATGGATTGCCGGGACAAGCCCGGCAATGACGATGGTGGGGAGAGCCCGGCACCCTCACGCTGAATAGTCAGTTCAAATCCAGCGCATAACCCTTTAGAATTCCAAGCGGAACGAGATCGAGAACCTTTCGGTTCGTCGCATGGAGATAGACCCGCGGGGCCATGCCGGCTTCGTGGGCTTGTAGCCAGCGGACGGCGACGAGGCACCAGCGGTTGCCGGGGACAAGGCCGGGAAAGGCGAATTCCGGGCGTGGGGTCGAGAGGTCGTTGCCGACCGATTTCGAAAAGGTCAGGAACTCCGCTGTGGTCTCGATGCAGATGATATGGACAGCTGCGTTCTCAGGGCCAGCGGCGCAGTAGCCGGTGCGGAAGAAGCCGGTCAGGGGATCGTCCGAGCAGGGCTGCAGCAGTTCGCCGAGGACGTTGTACTCTTCAGAGCCTTCCAAACTGGGCTGGGTCGTCACATCGGGCTCCTGGGACGTCACAAATATTCGCGGTCGACCAGTACCATAGCACAGTAGTCAGTGTGGCGAGGCGATTTGCGCGGCGGCGTCTGCTTCGGGCGCATGAGGCTTTCAACACGCACCGCGTCATTCCCGCGAAAGCGGGAATCTTTGTTTCCGGCTGGAAGGAGATTCCCGCTTTCGCGGGAATGACGCAGTGGGGGTGGAGACAATCAGAGACCGCTGGGCAGGGGGCTGAAGGTTCCCTGCCCTAGCCGTCGAGCTTATCCTGGCGCTGGAGCACTTCCTTGACCTTGGAATTGATCTGGTCGAGCGAATAGGGCTTGGGCAGGAAATCGACGCTCTGGTCGTCTTCGATGTCGCGGCGCACGCTTTCTTCGGCATAGCCGGAGACGAAGATGATCTTCAAATTCGTCATCTTGTCGCGAATGACCTTGAGCATGGTCGGGCCGTCCATTTCGGGCATGACCACATCGGAGATGATGAGATCGACCTCGTAGTCGAGGTCTTCCAGCACTTCCAGCGCTTCTTCGCCACCATCGGCTTCGAAGACTTCGTAGCCCGTGGTGCGCAGGGCGCGGGCGGAGAAGGCCCTTACGCTTTCCTCGTCTTCCACAAGAAGGATGCGTTCGTGGCCGGTGAGATCCTTGGCCGGCGCGGCGGCGGCGATTGTCTTGGCCGCGACTTCTTCAGCGGTCGGGACGTAGCGCGGCAGGAAGATCTTGAAGGTCGTGCCCACGCCGACGGTCGAGACCGGATAAATGAAACCTTCGGTCTGCTTGACGATGCCATAGACCGTGGAAAGGCCGAGGCCAGTGCCCTTGCCCAGTTCCTTGGTGGTGAAGAAGGGTTCGAAGATCTTGGCCATGACCTCGGGCGACATGCCGGTGCCGGTGTCCTGCACGTCGATCAGGACGTAGTCGGCCGGGACCATGCCTTCGAATTTATACTCGCGGGCATCGTCCTCGGTGACATTGCTGGTGCGGACGGTGATCGAGCCACCATCGGGCATGGCGTCGCGGGCATTGACGACGAGATTGATGATGACCTGCTCGAGCTGCACGACGTCGGCGCGGACGGGCCAGATATTGCGGCCGTGCTCGACGGACAGCTGGTTCTTTTCGCCGATCATGCGCTTCAAAAGCACCGTCAGGTCATCGACGATCAACGGTAGCTCAAGCACCTGCGGGCGCAGGGTCTGGCGGCGCGAGAAGGCCAGGAGCTGACGGGTGAGGCCCGCAGCGCGATTGGCGTTCTGCTTGATCTGCATGAGCTCGCTGAAGGACGGATCGCCCGGCTTGTGCTTGAGCAGCAGGAGGTCCGAGAAGCCGATGATGGCGGTGAGCAGATTGTTGAAATCGTGCGCGACGCCGCCAGCGAGCTGGCCGACGGCCTGCATCTTCTGGCTCTGGGCGAACTGGGCTTCGAGCTTGCGTTGGTCGGTCATATCGAGGGCATAGACATTGACCTGCTCGGGCGAGCCGGCGCTGACTTCCGAAGCCGAGATATAGAGGCGGACGGCGCTGTCGCCTTCGACGCTGAGCTGGGCATCGACGGGCTCGACCTCGGTGCGCTGGGCCGTGGCGTCCGACAAGGCCTTGGCCAGCTTGTCGCGGCTGCCTTCGCCGATGAGATCGTGCAGCGGCTGCAGTTCCAGGCTTTTTTCCTCGCCGGACCAGCGGAAGATGCGGCCGAAGGGCGCATTGGTGCGCACAATGCGGCCTTCCCCGTCGAGAGTGGCGATAGCAAAGGGCGTGTCGTTGAAGAAGCGCGAGAAGCGGACTTCGGCGGCGCGGAGTTCTTCCTCGTTTTCGGGAGCGCTGGAGCGGTCGAGCACGAGGGTGCGGGTTTCGCCCAGTTCGCCATCGGCAAGGCGGGCGGCGCGGTGCAGGAGGCGGACCGGCAAGGCGGTGCCATTGCGGCGCACGAGGTCGATATCGATGATCTCGGTGGTGATCTCACCATCGCGGCGGCCGCGCATCAACAGGGTCGCTCCATCGCCACGGACGACATCGCTGAGGCTAAGCTGGCCGGCATTGAATTCGGCAAGGTCATAGCCCAGCCAATCGGCCAGGGTGGAATTGAGATACTGAATGCGGCCATGCGCATCGGCAGAGAAGAAGCCTGCCGGCGAGTGATCGAGATAGTCGATGGCGCGTTGCAGGTCGAGGAAGGCGGTTTCGTTGTTTTCGCGGTCGCGGGTGATGTCCTCGACGGTCCAGCCGACGATGGGCTTGCTGGTTTCGTCGGTCGGCGGCAACGGGCGCACCGAGACGCGATACCAGAAGGCGCGGTTGGTTTCGGTCTGCGAGCCGCCGAGGCCACCGACAATGCGGATATCCTCGATGGCATTGCGGCCATCCTTGGCGGCGCGGGTCAGCCGGTACATGGCTTCGCCGGCATCGGCCTGGCCCGAAAAGAGCCGCGGCACGCTGACGGGCACGCCATTGTTGAGTGCGCCGGCAAAAGTGCCATAATGGGCATTGGCATAGGCAATCTTGCCATCGCGATCGGCAACAACGATGCCGCGGCCGACCGTGTCGACCAGGGCCCGCGCAATGGTGCGACGCTCTTCGGCGGCGGCGAAGCGGAAAAGCCCCGCGGCAAGGCCGAAGAGGAAAAACACCCCGGCCACGGCCAGAAGGCCGACAAAAACCATGACCACTTCAGGCGGCAGACGATCACCAAACAGGGCAAAGGTGGCTGCGGCGCCGATGATGACGAGGCCAAGCGCGGCGACGCGCCAAAGGCCGGCTCCACCCCGGGGCGAGGCGACCAGCGGATCGGGATAGTTGTCCTCGCCGAGCGGGGTCGTGGCCATGGGTCGAAAGCTCCAGCGTTAGGACCAATCGCCTCTCGCCCGATGCTGAGGCGAGAATACGGCTGGTCCCCAACCTGCCCCGATTCGGGACACTCCCTCTGGTCTATCAAATGGGTCGCCGCCATGGGAGTGCGAAGGCGGTTTTTCACACGACGAGACCGAACCGAAGGCGATTTGCACACCCCAATCTTACGCGAGGAGACGAAAAATAGATCGCTTCATCATCATTTCAGGCTGTTCGGGCGGCGGGAAATCAACGCTGCTTGAAGAACTGGCGCGCCGGGGCTTCTCGGTGATCGAAGAGCCGGGGCGGCGCATCGTGGCGGCAGAACTGGCGGGAGACGGCAAGGCCCTGCCCTGGATCGACGCCGAAGCATTCCTGCGCAAGGCCATCGCGCTTTCACTGGAAGACCTGCAGCGGGCGAGAGCCCTGCCCGGCCGGGTTTTCTTTGACCGCGGCCTGCTCGATGCGGCTTCGGCGCTGGCGGCGATGTCAGGCGAGCCGGTCCTGCAGCAACTTGCGGGGCAATGGCAGTTCCACGCCCAGGTGTTCCTCACCCCGCCGTGGCCGGAAATCTACCGGCAGGATGCCGAGCGGCAGCATGGGCTCGATGCGGCAATCGAGGAATATGAGCGCTTGCTGAGGGATTATCCGGCGCTGGGATACAAAGTGGTGGAATTGCCGAAGGTCTCGGTGGGTGAGCGGGCGGACTTACTGCTGGATCGCGTGGCGCAGCCGTGACATGGCCTAACGCCTTGGCCGTCTTGCCAATATTTTCCCGCCGGAGTTAGATGGGCCGCGCAGGGGGCCCAAAATGAGCACAAAGATCGATCTGCCCTATTATGCGGGCGAGCCGGTGGCGATTTCGCCGACCGGATGGCTGCTCATCGTGGCTACCGTCGTGGTCGCATTTTTGCAGCTCATCATGCTGCCCCTGCCGACACCTCCGCTCAATTTCATTCCGGCCATTCTCTTCACGGGGCTGCCGCTGCTGGCCTTGATGGCGGTAACTGGCTGGCGCAAGCCGGCGCTGTTCCGGTCGGTCGGACTCAAGGAGATCGGCATCGGCATCGGCTTTGGGCTGCTGACAATGCTGTCGTCAGCGATAGTCGGCTTCGCCCTCGCCAATTCCATCGGCGCAGCCGCGAATCCGGCCGTCGAAGGCCTCTTGGCATTTGGCACAGTCGATCTGCTGCTGTTCCTGGCGCGGACCTTTATCCAGCTCATCGGCGAGGAAGTGGTGTCTATCCTGCCTCTGTTGGCCGTGTTGTGGCTTTGCGTGAGCAAGTTCGGATTGTCGCGGCGCGTCGGGCTCGTCATCGCGGTTGTGGTTTCGACGCTCTGGTTCGCCGCGATGCATCTGCCGACCTACAACTGGAATTTTGTCCAGTGCGTCGGCATCATCGGTTCGGCGCGCATCGTGCTGACGCTGGCCTATCTCTTCACCCGCAATCTCTGGGTGTCCTCGATCGCCCATATCTTCAATGATTGGGTGCTCTTCCTGACCAGTTTTGCGATCGGTCACCTGCCGGTGGGCATCGAAGGCTAGGCCGGTAGCGGAACCGAGCCGCTGGCCAGCCCCACAACGAGGGCGGCCAGAAGGAAAAATGGCACGGCGAAGATGAGCGCGGTGACCACGATGATCGCCGATATGAAGGGGCGCAGCTTCGCGCTGCGGGCAAGCCAGAGCGTTTCGACCACGGCATACCAGACAAGGCCCGCGACAAGGACGAGGCCACCGGTCCACAACATCGGCGCGGAAGGATCATCGCCGCTGAAGAATTGCAGGCCAAGGCTGATGAGGACCACGAAGGGCACCGCGGCGTAGCACTGGCTGTAGAAGATCGGCTTGAACGTGGTGCGCGTGAGGCGGGCCTTGTTGGCCCTGAGCTGGATGATGCCGAAGACCAGCGGAAAGAGGCTGAAGGCCACGGCGCGGAAGACCAGCAGGTTCCAGTCGTCCGCGAGCAGGCCCGTGAGGATGTGAGCACTTGCCGGATCGGACAGTTGGCCGAGGCTGTGCAGGACGATGAGCGAGATGAGCAGCAGGACCGGCGGGCTCAGGCCATCGTCGAATTGCCGGTCTTCGTCTTCAAGCAATTGCTGCTCGGCATAAGAGAGCATGTGCAGCGGCCGGCGGACGATGCGCCAGAGAGTCAGGGGATAGAAGACGAACCAGCTGATGAGTTCGTAGAGCAATTCCTCAAGCGATTTGAGGAGCTTCATGAAATCCATGGTGCCGCCCTACCCCCGCGCCTTCCAGCTCTGGCCGTGCTTGAGGCGCATGACGAAGCCGATGATTTCGGCGACGGCCTTGTAGTGATCGGCGGGAATATCCTCGTCGACTTCGACAGCGGCAAAGAGCGCGCGGGCCAGAGGCGGGTTCTCGATGATCGGCACTTCGTTTTCCTTGGCGACGGCGCGGATGCGCAGCGCCACGGCATCGGCACCCTTGGCGACGCATTTGGGCGCGCCCATGCCCTTGTCGTATTTGAGGGCGACGGCGTAGTGGGTCGGGTTGGTGACGACCACCGTGGCCTCGGGCACGGCCTGCATCATACGCTTGCGGGCACGCTCCTGGCGTAGCTGGCGGATGCGGCCCTTCACATGCGGATCGCCTTCCATCTGCTTGTATTCTTCGCGGGTTTCCTGGACCGTCATCATCTGCCGCTTCCACCATTTCTGGCGGGTGTAGAAATAGTCGGCGCCGGCAATGACGGTGACCACGATGAGCACGGCGGTGAGGATCTTGATCCCCAGCTCCTGGAAATCCATCAGGATGATGATGGGATCGGCCGTCATCATGGTGTCGAGGCGGTCGCGCTCGGGCCAGACCACCATGACCACGACGATGCCGACCACGGCGATTTTCAGCAGGCCCTTGCCGAAATTGACCAGAGCGTCGCTGGAAAAGAGGCGCTTAGCGCCCGCGAGCGGCGAGATTTTCGAGAATTTTGGCGTGATCGGCTCGGTCGAGAACAGCGGCCGATGCTGCACGAGATTGGCGAGGATGCCGCAGATATAGAGGACGGCCAGCGGGGCCAGCACCGCGCCGATCATGGAGAATGCCAGGCCGTTGAAGAAGGCTGAGAAGCCCGCCCCTTCGACGTCGAAGCGGTCGGCATTCATCATGATGATCTGCAGGGGATCGCTGATCTGCACCGAGACCCAGGGCGCCATCGAGGCGAAGACGATGGTCGTGCCGATCAGCATGAACCAGGTGGTGACCTCCTGGCTCTTGGCGACATCGCCCTTCTTGTGGGCTTCCTCGAGCTTTTTATGGGAGGGATCTTCTGTTTTGCTGTCCTGCTCCGGTGCGTCGTCGGACATCGACTACCCCCGCCACATGGCCAGATGATTTTCGAAGGCGGTGAGATACCACCCCATCATCATCATGAGCAAAAGAGCAAACAGAACCAGGCCGGCCAGAATATTGGCGGGCATGAGGATGAAATAGACCTGCAAAGCGGGCATCAGCCGCGACAGGATGCCGGCGCCAAGGTTGAAGACGAGACCGAAGACGATGAAGGGCGCGGACATCTGCACGCCCACGGAAAAGGCGCCGGCAACGGTCTTGAGCGCCAATTGCATGGCGTCTTCTGACATGATCGGCATGGTCGGCGAGAAGACGGTGTAGCTGTCGTAGATGGCCGCCAACGCCATATGGTGCAGGTCGGTGGCAAAGATCAGCGTGATGCCGAGGAATGACAGGAAGCTGGTGAAAACCGCGCTCTGCATGCCCTGCTGGGTCGGATCGGCCGCCATGGCGCCGGAAAGACCCGCCTGGAAGGCGACGACGGCGCCGGCGATCTGGGTTGCCATGGTGGTAATGCGCACGATGCCGCCGATGATCAGCCCCACTGCCAACTCATGAAAGAGTAGCGCCACCATGCCCGGAATATCGGGCGGCATGGGGGGCATGATGCTGGACAGCAGCGGATAGAGCACGAAAGTGAACGTGAGCCCGAAGGCGAGGCGCAGCCGCATCGGGATCGTGTCTTCGCCCAAGGCCGGCATCAGCATCAGCATGGCGCCGATGCGTGCGAACAAAATGAGATAGGTAAAGGCCGCCGCAGGTGCCCAGTCGAGGTTGAGCGTAAACATCAGCCGCCGACGATGATCATATCGACAACCCGCGTCATGTAGGCCGACATGGTTGCGCCGAGGAACGGCAGCGTCAGCAACATGGTGATGAAGATGGCTATGATCTTGGGAACGAAGACCAGGGTTTGTTCCTGGATTTGCGTCAGGGCCTGAAACAGCGCGATGACCACGCCGACGACCAGACCGACAAGCATCATCGGCAAGGACACGATGATCAGCGTCCAGATACCCTGATTGGCGATGTCGAGAACTTCGGCGCCGGTCACGACTCAATTTCCTTTGCGGTCACGCACAAATGGTAACTGATTCCTGAATAGGCCGCGAATTCTAAGCCCGATTGCCTCACAGCTACCGCTGTCACCCCGGCGCAGGCCGGGGTCCGGCCCCGATCTCAGGACGGGCCCCGGCCTTTGCCGGGGTGACAATCGAGATTGGGGTGGCGTCAGATGAAGGCGAAGTACCTTTAGATCGGCATGCTCATGATCGATTCATAGGACTGGATCACGCGGTCGCGGATCGTCACGATGCTCTCGATCGCAAATTCGGTCTGGGACATGGCGGTGACCATGTCGACCACGTTTGCCTTGCCATTGACCATGTCGATGGCCATCTGGTCCGAGTTCCGGCCCTGATCGACGACACCCTGGACCGACTGGGCCAGCATGGCAGCAAAATCATTGCCCTGGTTGCCCGGATTGGTGCCAAGCTGCGCGCCGGGCTGGGAAGCCTGGGTCAGCATGCGCGTTGCCGCATCGCTGAGCGTGGCGATGGCGGTCGGATCGGCAGCGCGACCGCTTTCGGTCACGGACTGGACCGACTGGGCCAGCATCTGCGCGAAGTTGGGACCGCCGGCAACGCCGGCGATGGCGGCTTCCGCCTCAGGGCGGCTGAGCTGCGAAGCGAGGCGGCTGGCATTGCCATAGGCCGCGGCTGCGATATTGAATGGTGTTGACGCCACGATAATAGCCCCCAGAACCGTTAGCCGCGCAGGATGTCGAGCGTTTGCCCGAGCATCTGGCGAGTGACGGAAACGACGTTGAGATTGGCCTCATAGCTGCGCTGGGCCTCGCGCATGTCCATCGTCTCGATCAGTGTGTTGACGTTGGGATATTGAACGTAACCGTTCGCATCGGCGGCCGGGTGGCCGGGCTCGTAGCGATTGTTGAAGTCGCTCTGGTCATAGGCCAGCTTGCCCATGGTCACGACGCGACCGCCAAGCTCGTTGTTCATCACCGTTTCAAAGGTGGGAACGCGGCGGCGATAGGGCTCGCCGCCCGGCGTTGAGGCCGTGGAGTCGGCGTTGGCAATGTTTTCGGCGATGACGCGCATGCGGGCGGACTGTGCGTGCAGGCCCGTGGCGGCGATGCCGATAGAGGTATTGAAATCCATGCTTCAGGCCCTTTCTTATGCGGTCTTGCCGAGTGCGGTCTTCAGGATCTTGACCGATTTCTGGTAGAGGGAGGTCGCGGCCTGATAGTCCATCATATTGGTCGTGACCTTCATCATCTCGTCTTCGAGGGTGATGCCGTTTCCCTTCGGCGTGATCTCGAAATTGACCATCTTGTCGTCGGTAAAACTTGTGCCGCCGCCGATAGAGGTCGAAAAGTGCCTGGGCTGAGTCGTCGCAGTGCTGACGACCGGTGCCTGCACGACGCTGAAACGATCTTCGAAATTGTATTGCTTCAGGTCGCGACCCTTGAAGCCAGGATTGTCCGCATTGGCGACGTTTTCGGCCAGAAGACCCTGACGAGCCTGATGCCAGCGCATCTTGTCCGTCAGCGCCGAAAACACCGGCATGTCCATCAACCCCATCGCGACTACTCCTGAGTCCAAGTCAGATGGGCAAAACCTGCCTAATCAGGGTTAAAGAAGCGTTAATAGTGACCGCATGCTGTCCTAAAATGCCTCGCATTCTGCATGATTGCCTGATTTGACTGGGCAGAAAATGCCCGACAGAGTCGGGAAGGCCACTCTAGGAGTTAGAATCAGTGCAGTTCATCACCAGCCTCTTCGGCGGAAGCGGCAACACCTACCTGACCGCACTCTTCGCCCTTGGCGCCGTCATCGTCCTTATTCTTCTGGGCGTGTGGCTGCTCAAGCTGCTGTTCCGCGTATCGAGCAATGGCGTGCGCGGCCGCAACAAGCGCCTCGCCATCGTGGACAGCCTCGTGGTCGACCAGAAGCGGCAATTGCTGATCGTTCGGCGCGACAATGTCGAACATCTGATCCTGACCGGCGGCAATCAGGACCTGGTGGTGGAATCCGGCATCGTGCCGCCCGAGCCGCCGGCAGCGCAGACCACGCGCCGCCCCGTTCCGATGATCGGCCGCAAGGCCAGCAATGACGCCAAGCCTGTCGAAACCAAGCCTGCCGCCGCAATCGTGACCACCGTCGCCGGCCCCGGCGCTGCCATCGACCGCGCCCGCGAGGCCAACAAGGCACGCGAACAGGCGCCGGGCCGCTCGCTGCGCCATACGGGCCTGCTGCGCCCCGTCTCCACGCAAGACACGCTGCCAGCCGGGTATAAGCCGGACATTTCGCCCGCGACCGAGACCGACTCAGCTACAGAAGACGCAGGACGAGCGGTTAACGAAAGCGTAACGCGTGATCACGAAGCGCAGGGCGAAAACAACCGAAACTAGTGCTGCGCGGGCGCGCCTCAAGAAGCGCGCCCTTATCGGTCTTGTTGTAGCGGCAGGCCTGTCGCTGGCCGCCATGGGCGTTGCCCAGGCGCAGGAACTCTCGATCGGCTTTGGCGACGACACGGCTCTGGCCGAACGCGCCATCCAGCTCATTGGCCTGCTGACGATCCTGTCGCTGGCGCCATCCATCCTCGTGATGGTGACGAGTTTTACGCGCATCGTCGTCGTGCTCTCGCTGCTGCGTACAGCCATTGGCCTCCAGACCGCGCCACCGAACTCGGTGATGATCTCGCTGGCGCTGTTCCTCACCTTCTTCATCATGCAGCCGACCTTGGAGCAGAGCTACAATAACGGCATCGCGCCGCTACTGGCCGGCGAAATCGAGATTTCCGAGGCCTTTGAGCCGACTGTAGCGCCGCTCCACGCCTTCATGCGCGCCAATGTGCGCGAGCAGGATCTGTCGCTGTTCTACGACCTGACCGAGGCGGAAATCCCGGCCGAACCGGAAGCCATTCCGCTGCAGCTTCTCATTCCGGCCTTCCTGATCTCGGAACTGCGCCGCGCCTTCGAAATCGGGTTTTTGCTCTTCTTGCCGTTTGTCATCATCGACATGGTCGTCGCTTCGGTGCTGATGAGCATGGGTATGATGATGCTGCCGCCGGTGGTGATCTCCCTGCCCTTCAAGCTGATCTTCTTCGTGCTTGTGGACGGCTGGTATCTGGTGGTCGGCTCGCTGGTGCGAAGTTTTACGAGCTAGCGCGGGGCGTCGGTTTCGGGGGATGTGACCGCGACATCGGTTCTACGCCCGCTCAATTGGCGCAGTAGGACTGGACGTACCGCTCCAGCTCCAAAGCAAGATCCTCGTTCTGATCACCCGTAACGCGAACACCGAAATGAGGCGAGATTCCAGCGGTCAGCTCCGCACCGCAGTACTCTGTCACCTCTCGAGACTTCAGCCCGCTCTTGGCAAAAAACTCCGAGGAAAGTTCTTCGAACTTTGAAAACCTCTCTGGCAGATCATTTGGGTACCGTTCCATTATATCTGACGAGAACCCTGAGTATGCGTTCAACCACATTGCCACTTCGGGGTCGAACTGGAACTCCAGGACAATATAGCCGTCAAGGAACGCAGATACTCTGGAGGAAATATGTTCCGTGATCTCGGAAAGGTGCAATATCTCGGTATGGGACCTCAGCATATAGCTATGTCGCGGATCGTCGCACGTAATATCCGTATCTGTGGACACGGTTAGAACACAGGACTTCAGCGTTATTTGTTGGAATGGGGCTCCGTTGAGCTTAGTAGTAAGACGCTGCTCAAATCGAGCTTGCGGTGACAGTTCCTGAGCAAGCGTCGGCGGCGCGATTGTGACAGCCAGTACCAGCAAATGACCGAGAGCCGGGTTCATAGCGAGATCACCTAGTGCTCAAAGGAAATCCTAGAAGATTTCGCACGTGTCCACATCAGTGACAATGATGCAGGCACAAGGGGGCAGATAGGTTCTTCTTCTTTGCTTTCAGTTCTCTCGACGGGAAGTGAGGCCATGGACATCATAATCAGCGCTCTCATCGAGCAACTGGAGAAGCGTGGCTACAAGACGTTGGCCTTCCTGGTGTTCACCGTGGCGACTGTCGTCGGCCTTGGTTTTTGGCTGTTCAGTGTCCATTTTCTCGGTTGAAGATGAAGCAAGACGCTCACCCGACTCCCACCTGTCGGGCCCCCAGCGCGCGGCGCCAGGGGTGGAAAGCAGACCGACTGCTCCTGGCCACCTGCATACGTGAGGGCCACGCGCAGTCGGATAAGGTGATTCAGAACTCTTCGTGGGTGGCGGGATTACCGTCAAAAATGCGGCCGGCAGGACGGGTCAGGCCCGCGACGGCGCGCATGTGGTCGGCGCTGAGTTCGAAGTCTTGAATGGCCAGGTTCTCGGTTTGACGCTTGGCATTGGCGGATTTGGGGATAGGCAGTACGCCGAGCTGCAGATGCCAGCGCAGGACGACCTGTGCAGGTGTCCGTCCCAGTTCCTGCGCGATGGCCAAAATGGCCGGCTCCTGAAGCAGCGCCGTCCCCTTGCCGATTGGTGTCCACGCCTGAGTGAGAATTCCGCGCTTCCGGTCGGCCGCTCGTTGCTCTTCCTGGTTGAAGTACGGATGTAGTTCGACCTGGTTGACGCTTGGCGTCACACCGGTCTTCTCGATGAGCACATCGAGATATTCAGGCAGGAAGTTCGAGACGCCGATCGAGCGGACCAGGCCACGTTCGCGCGCGTCGACCATGCCCTCCCAGGCCTCAAGATACAGACCCTGGCTCGGATTGGGCCAGTGAATGAGATAGAGGTCGAGATAGTCGAGCCCGGTCCGGAGCAGCGACTCTTCGATGGTGCGCACCACCGAACTCTTCTTGTGATGCCGCCCGGGGAGTTTGGAAGCGACGCGAATGTCCTCTCGGGCGATACCTGACATTTTCACGGCACGGCCAACCGCGCCTTCGTTCTCGTAGTTCACCGCCGAGTCGAGCAGCCGGTATCCCTCCTGCAGCGCAGCGGACATGGCCTCTGCGCCGGCATATCCCCAGAGGCTGTAGGTTCCGAGGCCAATGGTTGGCAGAGTGGTCCCGTCGTTGAGCGTATAGTGTTCAGGCACAGCGCTTCCTCATAGTCGCAAATTCATAGGGTCCCATGGCGGCCGATGCCGAGCCCGATCCCGGCCGCCCCGGTTGCGTCACGACGCAGTCGATTCCCAGTAGAGACGCTCGGCTTTGTCTAGATCCTCGACTATCCGGCATTCCGCGTCGAGCCACATGGTCGGCCGCTTTTCCAGGTCGTAGGCCGGCCAATCCACGACGCCTTCGGCATGGGGAACGCCTGTGCGCGCAAAGCCCGCCCATAGGGCGCTCATCTGAGCCGAGGTCGCCAGCCGTTCCTCAGACTGATCGGAATACATGTAGAAGTCGAGGTTCTTGTCGGTATTGGCGAACTTGATGTTGATGTCGGCCGCGTGCGGCGAGCCGATCGGATAGTCGGTTTCGGGGATGGTCACCGGGCTATGATAGCCGAGGTGATACATGAATACCGGCGCCCCGCCCTGCTCGACCTTGGCTTCCGCTATCTTGACCGCGTCTTTCCAGATGGCGGACGTGGTGATGGCGAAATAAAGCTGCGACGGGCTGGCGTCTGGCCGGGAGGCGCGGAAGGCAGCGATGATGCCGTCGAGCTTGTCACCCTGATACGTACTGCTCAGACGCTCGCGCAACCCAGCGTCATCCATGGCAAACACATCCTTGGGGCCGAACGAAGCGAAGAACACGGTTTCGTCGCGCGTCGTGCCGCAGATCAGCGGCTTGGTCTTGGAGAACTCGGCCACACCATCGGCGAAGGGGTTTTGCGTGATGACATCGCCATCGACGAAAGAACCGAACCCCGGAACCGGGTCCGGATCACCCCAAGGCGCCAAGCCTCGGGCATTGCCCGCTTCCTGGGCCTCGAGCAGGCGTGCCGCAGGGATGTCCTGCAACTGGTCAATGGCTTCGGTAAGACCTAGCCATTTCAACGTTTCCTGGGCCCGCTCGGTCGCCTGCTCGCGCGTCGGGAAGCGCAGGGGTGCAGCACTTTCGATGGAAGCTTTCTGGAAGAGCGATGCCGCGCCGGGCATAGTGTAAATGGCCGCGGTCTTGGAGCCGCCGCCGCTTTCGCCCCAGACCATGATGTTATCGGGGTCGCCACCGAAATTCTCGATATTGTCGCGCGTCCATTGCAGGGCCGCCTGGATATCGAGCATGCCGGCATTGGCGGCGTAGTCACCATCGGCGAGGTCACCGAGGAACAGGTAGCCCAAAAGTCCAAGTCGATGGTTGGACTCAACGACGACGACATCATAGAGCCGGGCCAGGTTTGTGCCGTCCTGACCGGTGGCCCCGCCAGAGCCGATCATGTAGCCGCCGCCATGATTGTAGAACATCACGGGTCGGCGCTTGCCGTCGGCGGCAGGTGTCCAGACGTTGAGATAGAGGCAATCTTCCGATGGGGCCGGCATGCGGCCATTGCCGTTGGGACCCATCTCGCCACCGGCGACCTGGAATGACGGGTTGCCGAACTTGAGCGCGTCTCGCACGCCACTCCATGCCGCAGGGGCGGTCGGCGCCCTGAAACGCAAAGCCCCGGTCGGCGGGGCGCCATAAGGGATGCCCAGGAACTTGGCGATGCCGTCTTCGCTGCGACCCGCAACGCGGCCATACACGGTTTTCGCTTCGATCGTTTTCTCCTCCTGAGAAAAGCCAAGTCTGGGGAATGCTGTGGCGCCGAACATGGCCGCCGCGGAAATCAGTGCGGTGCGTCTCGTTATCGTTCCGATAGGCATAGTCTCTCCTTCACCGTGCGCAGCGCGCAAAATGTCGATCCAAACTGTATTTTGCATTGTGGGTCAGAGGTGGCGGGCCAACCCCTGGCCATCGAAGATTACGGCGTCGGCGGGGTCGAAGCCGAGCGCGATACCATTTCCGATTTGCAGCGGCTGGTCCCCATCGAGAACGGCCATCAACTGCCCGCCGGTCGGCAGTTCCACATTGACGTTGGTCTCGTTGCCCAGTCGCTCGACGAGCGCAACACGCCCAACCAATGGGCCGCTGCTGCTGATCTGGAGGGCATGAGGTCGGATACCCAATGTCACTGTCGTACCAGGCGAAATGCCCGACGCGTTCGCTGCGACATCGGTGACCGCCAGATCCTTGCTGGAGACGGTCACCTTGCCGTTGGACACTGCCTCGACGGCGACCGGTAACAGGTTCATTTTGGGCGAACCGATGAAGCCAGCCACGAAAAGATTGGCCGGCCTCTGGTAAAGCTCGATGGGGCTGCCGACCTGCTGCACGACACCGGCGTCCAGAACCACGATCTTGTCGGCAAGAACCATGGCCTCGACCTGGTCGTGGGTCACATAGATCATGCTGGCACCAAGGTTCTGGTGGAGTTTTGCAATTTCCATGCGCGTGTCGACACGCAGTGCCGCGTCGAGATTGGACAGCGGTTCATCGAAGAGGAACACCTCCGGCTGCCGCACGATGGCGCGGCCGATGGCGACTCGCTGGCGTTGACCACCGGAGAGCTGGCCAGGCTTGCGGTCCAGCAGATGCTCCATCTGCAGGATGCGGGCTGCCTCCCGGATCTTCTGGTCTCGAACATCCTTTGGGGTCTTCGCCAGTTTGAGACCGAAGCCGACATTGTCGTAGACCGTCATATGCGGGTAGAGCGCGTAGGACTGAAAGACCATGGCGATCGATCGGTCCCGCGGCTCGACCTGGTTCATCACCTTGCCGCCGATCCTGAGTTCGCCACCGGTGATATCTTCCAGCCCGGCGATCATGCGCAGCAGGGTTGACTTGCCGCACCCGCTCGGTCCCACGAAGACGACGAACTCTCCATGCTCGATAGTCAGGTCGACCCCTTTGATCACCTCGACATTGCCGTAGCTTTTTCGCAACTGCCGTAATTCAAGTCCGGCCATGGCCGTCTCCTCGATTTTGAGTGTGCCCTAGCCCTTGACCGCGCCGGCGGTCATGCCCGCGACGATCTGCCGGTTGAAGAACAGGAAAACGATCAGCGGCGGAATGGTGATGAGCAGGATGTTGGTGAACAGGAGGTTGTAGCTCGTGTTGAACTGGCTCTGGAAATTGTAGAGCGTCAGCTGCACAGTCGCGTTCTGGTTGCCCGGCAGGTAGTAAAGCGGGTTCGTGAAGTCGTTGAAGATGCCGACCGACTGCACCACGATATTGGTCACCGTCACTGGCCAGAGCAGCGGCAGGATGATCCGGAAGAACACATCCAGCGGGCGCGCTCCATCGATCACCGCGGCCTCGTCCAGTTCGCGCGGAATGGTGGCGATGAAGGCGCGGTAGAGGATGATCGAGAATGGCAGGTTGTAGGCCACCTGGATCAGGATCATGCCGTGCAGCGTGCCGAAGAGCTTCAGCCCTTGCAGCAGCCAGATGGTCGGGACCACGGCGGGCGGGATCATAAGGCCGGCGAGGATCAGGAATTCGATCGGGCCATTCCACCGGCTGTTGCGGCGGGCGAGCACGAAACCGACCATGGCTGCAAAGACGATGAGCAGCGTCACGCTGGTGACCGTCATGATGGTCGAATTGACGAAGGCCGTCACCATCATCCAGTTGCGGGTCGATACGACCGCCACGAGGTTGTCCCATAGGTGAAAACCGTTGGGCCAGGAAAAGTCCCGCAACGATGCCTGTTGGCGATCCTTGAACGACATCAGGATGATGAACAGGAACGGGATAACGAAGACGAAGAAGCTGAAGACGATGGCGGCGAGGCCGCCGATCACCGAGGCGCGGTTTTTCATTCGTGGCCTCGCTTGCGATTGAGGAGCATGGTCAGCGGCACGACGAGCACGGCGATGAGGATGAAGAGCACCACATTGCCTGCGGTCGACAGGCCGAAGAAACCCGCCTGGTACTGCTTGTAGATCACCGAAGCGATCGTATCGGAGGCAAAGCCGGGGCCACCTTTTGTCATGGCCCAGATGAGATCGAAGGTGCGGAGACCGCCGATAAAGGACAGGGTTATGACCGTTGCCGTTGCCGGCCGGCTCAGCGGCAAAGTGACGAACCAGAAATTCTGCCACGGTGTGGCGCCGTCGATGCGAGCCGCCTCATAATAGTCCTTGGGGATGGCGACGAGGCCGGCGATGTAGATGACCGTGGCGAGACCGACGCCCTTCCAGACATCGACGAGAGCCACCGAGAACAGTGCCAGGTTGGGGTTGGTGAGCCAGCCCGGTCCCTTCACGCCTAGCAGCGCCAGCCCCTCATTGATCATGCCGTTGGTCGGATGCATGAGCACGGTGAAGGTGATGCCAACCCCTATGGTCGAAACCAGCACCGGAAAGAACACCACCGACCGGAGATAGCCGCGGGCGACGATCCTGCTGGTCAGCAACAACGCCAAGGCCATACCCAGCACGACCTTCATGCTGGAGGTGACGACGGCGTAGATGACGGTGTTGACGAGACCCTTGACGAGAAACGGCTCGCGGAAGAACTGCGCGAAATTCTCGAAGCCGATGAAAGTCGCGTCGAACAGCGTCCAGCGCGTCAAACTGAAATAAAGGGATGAAATCGTCGGCAGCAGAAACAGCACTGAGTAAATCACCGCCGCCGGGAGCAGGAACCATCCTGGATAGGCCGTCTCGCGCTTGCCAGCACTTACCGGCCCGCGGCCAATCGTGGCCTCGGTCGCAGTCGCTACAGACATAATCTCCTCCGATTTGGGCGAGGTGGCGGGCCCATTACCAGCCCGCCACCCCTGCAGTCGCTTACCAGCCAGGGAGGCCGAGCTGCTGCGCCTGCTTCTTCACGTCCTCATCGTAGAGGGCCGCAGCATCTTCAGGAGTGCGAATGCCGGAGCCTACTTCGACCGTGATGTTCTCGAGGTTCGGCCCCTTGACCGGCGACAGGAATTCCAGCGCCGGGGCGGTGCGACCGTCGGCGGTGAAGTAGGTCTGGAGATCGGCCACCGCAGGCGGTACGTCGGCCGGCAGTTCGCAACCCTGGATCAGGAACGGGCCGGTGATGGCATTGATCTTGACCCAGGGGTCGCAGCCGCCTTCCTTGCTCGCGACGAACGCCACGAGCTTCTTCGCCGCTTCCTGGTTGGGGCTGCTGGCGGAGATGTACAGCGCCGTCGGCATCCAGACGGTGGTGCCATTTTTTGCGGCATCGTTGCCCGGCAGGGCAAAATATCCGACGTCACCAACGAGGTCTGGGTAGTTCTGTGCGATCGTTCCGACTGCAAAAGTGAGCATCGGATAGTGTGCGCCTTCGCCCTGGGCCAGCATGCGCAGGCCATCGTCGAGCACGGCCGCACCGAAATCTTCGTTGAGGTCGCCAGCGTTGAACACGTCGGCCTGCTTCTGGAAGCCGCCCATGGCTGCCGGATTGCCTGCATATTTGGCTTCGTTGGCAGTGTACTTGGTGGCGAAATCGGGCTCGGCCGCCTGCACGTTAAAATAGTCGGCGAGGACGAAGAGCTGCGAGGTCCAGGTGTCGCCGAAGGTCTGGATGACAGGAGCCTTGCCCGCTTCCTTGATCTTGGCGTTGTTGGCCATGAACTCGTCCCAGGTGGTGGGGACCGAGAGGCCAAGCTCTTCATAGATCTTCTTGTTGTAAAGAATGCCGCCGCCCATGGCCTGGCCATAGGGAACGCCATGCAGGGTGCCGTCGGTGGCGGTCACGGTCTGTTTGAAGCTGTCGAGGATAGTGGCCATGTAAGGCTCGGCCGAGAGATCCGTCGTCGTCTGGATCGGGTTGATCGCCTGGAATAGCGAGCCCGTATTGTAGACGAACACGTCATTCATCGTGCCGGTCGCAAGACGGCTCTTGACCATGTTGTCGCGCTCGGTGCCGCCGGGTCCAACCTCAATTTCGACGCTGATATCGGGGTTGGCAGCCTCGAAGGCGGCGACCATTTCCTCGGTATAGGCGACGGCGGCCTGGTCGTTTGGCGAAAACAGCGTCAGGCTCGTCTGCGCCACTGCAATGCCGACCATGCCTGTCATGGCCATGAGGCCAGCGGTCAGACCCACAAGGGCCTTCCTTGTATTCATAGTCATAAACTCCTCCCTTGCCCTTTCGGGCTTCATGCATGCCAGTTGATGCGGAACCTGGCTGTGTGCGTTCCGGGCGCGATCTGGCAGCGCGCCTTCCCTCCCTCGATGGCGGCCAGCGGCTGGCCATCGATTGAGATTTCGAAATACCGGTCCGACACCACGAGCTCCCCCTCGCTGCGATCCGGTACGGTGAATGTGTAGGTGACGGTGTCGCCTTCGATCGCCCAGTCGGCCGCGATCCTGCCGGCGACGCTGTCGTGATGGGCACTGACGGGCGAGAGGCTCGGTATGATGATCGGCTCAAAGACGACCCGCTCAAAACCGGGCGCCTCGGGGTCCGGCCGGAAGCCCGCTACCGCCTCGAAGAGCCACTGGCAGACGGCGCCATAGGCATAGTGGTTGTAGGAGTTCATGGTCGGCTCGAAGATCGAACCGTCCGCTTTGATCCCATCCCAGCGCTCCCAGATCGTCGTCGCGCCACGCTTTACCTGCGCCAACCAGCCGGGCACCTCTTCCTGCAGGAAGACGCTGGCAGCCATTTCCGGTTCGCCGATCTTCACGAGAGCGGGCAGCAGCGCCGGAGTGCCGATGAAGCCGGTGCCGATCCGGCCGCGGGCGCGCGCGATCGTCGCCTTGAACCATTTCTTCGCGGCCTTGATGTGCTGCTCCGGGATCAGGTCATGAAGGAATGCCAACGCGTATGAGCTTTGATCGTCGTAAAGCAGGCGTCCGGCCGGGGTAATAAACTCACCAGCGAACGCAGCCTTCACGGCTTCGGCCCGGGCAGCGAAGTGCCTTGCTTCCTCTGGCCGACCGATCGTCTCGGCGATGCGGGCGATCTGAGTTGACGAGATATAGAGATAGATCGTGGCCGCCGCATCGTCGCCCATCGTCGGCACGGCTTTGAGGTGATCGTTCTGCGGCTGCAGCCAGTCCCCGAAACTAAAACCCTTCACGCCCCAGCCCGAGGGCGGACGAACGATGGGGCCATCGCTGATCGCCCAGACATAGTCGTTCCAGCGCTTCATCGCCGAAAAGGCTTCTTCGAGGATGGCGCGATCGCCGTAATGGGTGAACAAGGTCCATGGAATGACGCTGATGGCGTCGCCCCAACCGGTCGAGCCGCTGAATGTGCTGCCGTCGGGTGGACGTTTCAACCGAAGCGGATTGGGCGAGACGTGGGCGATAGCGCCGTCCGGGTCCTGGTCGACAATCATCTCACGCACGAATTTGGCGAGGAAAGCGTGACTGTCGGCAAGGAAGCAGGCCGTGGGTGCAAAAACCTGCGCGTCGCCAGTCCATCCGAGCCGCTCATCGCGCTGCGGGCAGTCCGTCGGAATGTCGATGAAATTGCCGCGCTGCGACCAGATGGTGTTCTGGACCAGGCGGTCTACCAGCGGATTGGCGGAGGTGAAGCTTGCCGTCGGATTGGGTACCGAGGTGATCGGGATCGCTTCAATCGCGTCGATGGTGGCATTGCCCGAGATCGTGGCGCGTGCGTAGCGGAAACCCTGGAAGGTGAAGGTTGGCCGGTAGGTCTCGCTCCCCTGCCCGGCAAAGGTGTATTCGACGACGGCTTCGGCGCTGCGGAAATTGACGTTGTAGAAATTGCCATCCTTGTCGAGGATTTCGGCGTGCTCGAACAGAACCGAGGCACCCGCATCTCCATGGCCGGCAAAGGCAATATAGCCGCCGATATTCTGGCCGAAATCATAGACCGTCCGGCCTTCCGCATCGCGCCAGGATCGGATGGACTGAAGCGCCGGCAGTTCCTGGACCGGGGCACATTCCTGCGCGACCAGCACGCGCTGGTCGAAGTCCACGACTTCTACCCCGTGGGTTGCCGCTGGACGCATCCTGGCGTCGTATGTTTCGCCGAAATAGATGCCCGACTTCCGGACCGGAGTCGCCCCGCTCCGCCAGGTGCCGTCAGTGGCCAGCAGAACCTGCCCTTCCGGCGCCCGCCGCAATTCCGCAAAGGCACCGATCTTTTCGCCCCAGATATTGGCGAGCCCATTGCCGGTCCACATCAAAGGCGAACGAAACCAGCCATCGCCCAGCGAAATCTCGATGACGTTCGTGCCGGGCTTCAACAGGTCCGCTACGGCATATTCCTGGATGGCAAGGCGGGCATCGTAATTGGTCCAGCCCGGTGAAAGCACTTCGGCGCCGACGCGGCGACCATTGATCGAGGCGCGGTAAAGGCCCCAGGCGGTGGCGAACAGCGTTTCGGAGCCCTGGACGTCATCGAGCTCGAACGACGTCGATACGAACGACCCGTGTCGCCCGACGCCTTGATCGGACAGCGGGTGGATCATACGAGCGGTCCAGCCATCAGGGCGAGCGAAAGGGTTCGCAGCCGAGCGCGGCAACGTCATGTCGTTCAAGATGAAATCCTCCCTGGCGCGTTGGTTCGCGTCAGTGTGCAGTGTTGTACGTGCAGCGTTGTACAACTAAGTTTGGATTGCAAGAGGGAATTTTATCGGCACATTGTGCGGCGCCAGAAATTGATGAAAGAGAGCCGGCAATGGCCAAGGCCCCGCGAGAAAAAAACGTCACCATCCATGACGTTGCAAAGGACGCTGGCGTCTCGTTTTCCGCGGTTTCCAAGGTGCTGCGCAACGCCTATGGCGTCAGCGATGCACTGCGCGATAAGGTGAACGTCTCGATTGCCAAGCTCGGCTACACGCCCAGCATGTCTGCGCGAGGGATCAGCGGCGGCAGGACCTTCGTCATCGGCGTGATCTTCCCCGACATGCGCAATCCATTCTTTGCCGACATCCTGGCAGGCATCTCATCGGCGCTTGAACGCACGACCTACCAAATGGTCCAGGGCATCGTGCAGCATTCATCCGAGGCTGCTCTCGTCCAATCCATGACCAGCATGCAGCTCGATGGCCTGATCATCGTCGGCAGCGTCAGCACATCTCAGGCCCTATCGGCGTTGGCCGCGAGAATCCCGCTGGTCCTCATTGGCCACCATCTGCCCGAAGTTTCGGCTTTCGATACGGTCAACAATGACGATGCTGAAAGCGGACGCCTCGCTGTGCGCCACTTCGTCGAAAACGGCTACCGCAAGATTGCCATGCTCAGCCTCGACTCCACGAACGGCACCGTGATCCAGAGACGAGAGGAAGGCTACATCGAGGCCATGAAAGCGGCAGACCTGGGCAAGAACATCGACATCGTCCGCACGCCACAGAATCTGCGCGAAATCCAGGGCGCCGCTCAGCGCCTCTTATCCGGCCCAGGTCGAAAAGACGCAATATTCTGCTGGACCGACTATGTGGCGCTAGAGGCCCTCAGCGTTGCCGGCATAAGCGGCCTCGCTGTCCCGCGGGAAGTTGGGGTCATCGGCCATGACAACACCATGTACTGCGCCTTCGACCAGAATTCGCTGACGAGCATCGACCAGTCGGGCGAGCAACTTGGACTGCAGGCTACGAGGCTTTTGGTCGAAAGGATCGAGGGGCGACAGAAGGCCGAGCACTTCCTTGTCCATCCCCGACTGGTGGCGCGCCGCAGTTCTGCACCGCCGCAGAAGGTGTGATCCGGCAACCTGCTGCGCCAGATGGGCGCAAGAATGGGGAATGTCCGAAATGACTGTGCATCCGCGCCACCGCGCGAATGCACCTGACGATCAGTCGTCGTCGTCGTCGTCATCGTCCCAACGATCATCATCGTCGTCGTCCCAGTCGTCGTCGTCACCCTGCCAGGCAGGACTGCCATGACGCCACCAGAACGGGCGGTCATTATCGTCCGCAACGAGGATGTTGCGGGCTTCAGGTTCCGGCACGATGGCCTGCACTGCTTCGATCCCCAGTCCAAAGCTGACGCTTGGGGTCACGAGCAACATGGCGAAACCGATGCCGATCGACTTGAAAATGGTCTTCATGATTTAGGTTCCGCTATCAATCATCGTCGTCGGACGAGTTGGACGAGGAGTTTGAACTCGAGTTCGACGAGGAATTGCTGCTCGAATTGGAAGACGAGTTGCTCGACGAATTCGAGGAACTGTTGCTGCTGGAGTTGGACGAGCTGTTGGAGCTCGAATTCGACGAGCTATTCGAGTTGGAGTTGGAGGACGAGTTGCTGCTCGAATTGGAGCTCGACCCCAAGTGGTTTTTCCAGGTGCCGTTGTTGACATCGTACAGCAGTCCTGTGCGCCTGGAGTCGGCGACCTGCAGGTTCTGGGCCGGGGTAAATACCGGCACGGGGTCATCGACGCCATAGGCCTGGGCCGGCGCATTTGCGGCCATGAGGCCGGCAACGGCCAGGGTGGTGATGGTGATGGTCTTGCCCATTGGACATGTCCTTTTTCTGCTCGGAGCCATGTCGCTCCACAGGGAAAGACGCAGGACAGCGCCACCTATTCCCAAAAATTTTCGTTGCCGCAGAAGGGAATAAACGGCGAGCCCCTGCGTCTTGCGAGCATAGAACGAAGGAACTCGCCATGTTCGCCAGCCCAAAAGCCAAGATCCGCTTTCTCTGCACACCGGAAGACGAGGGCGTCATCGCTCCGCCCATCCCGTCAAAAGGCCACCTGCCCGACTGGTTTCGCAAACTCCCCGCCGTCGACCAGAGCAAGCTAGCGCCCAATGATACCGGCCTCACGGTCAAGCGGTGCATGCCTTTCCTTGATGCGATGATGACCGGCTACATCATTCCGCTGGCCGCCACCGTGCGCCTCGAAATTCGAGATGGCGGCAAGACGGTCACGGCCGGCTGGGATTTTGACAGGACCATGGTTAGCAACCACGGGAGCCATCAGGTTGCCGGCCATCCGCAAGGCGACATGCCGCCCTGCAAGTTCCACAACTACTGGTCCATTCGCACGCCCAAGGGCTGGAGCTGCCTGTTCGTGCCGCTGCTCAACCGGCCCAATTCGGTCTTCGAGCCGGTGGCCGGGATCGTCGACACCGACACCTATGTAGCCCCGATCCATTTTCCGTTCTTCGCGCGTGGCGCCGATGGCCTGCACGAAATCGAGAAGGGTACGCCGCTGATCCAGGTGATCCCGTTCAGGCGTGACAGCACCATGCTCGAAGCCGAGATCGGCAGCGAATCCCGCAGCGAGGCTGCCGAGCGGCACAAAGTGTCCCGCAATACGATCGCGAGCACCGGCTGGTACCGGCGCTTTGCGCGCGCTGCGCGCTGAAATCAGCAGGGCGAAGGGATGCGCACCAGCCCCCAGCCGAAGACGGCATCCCGGCCGGGCTCACCGAGATCGAGGCTGGCCGCGACGAGTGCATCCATGGCGGCCGGCGGCTCGACACCCTTGGCCAGGGCTGCCGCCAGCGCCGTGGTGACGAAAGGGACGGCGAAGGACGTGCCTGTCTGTGGGCGGATGCCCGAGATCGAAGCCGCCGTGGAGATGTCGACGCCGGGCGCGGCAAAACTCACGTGTTCGCCCTGCACTGCCCGGCGATAGATGTTTTGCCGGCGGTCGACGGCCGTGACCGCGACGACATCGGGATATGCGGCGGGATACATCGCCTCGGCCCGCGGCCCCGCATTGCCGACGGCGGCGACGACCGGGATGCCGGCGGTCTGAATTCGAGAAATGGCGTCAGCGAGGATGGCATTGTCGGGCCCGGCGAGGCTGAGACTGGCAACATCCACATCGGCTGTAGCCAGACGATCGAGGGCGTCTGCCAGGGCGAATACATCGCTTCGCTCGTCCTGACCAACGCGGCCGAAGGGATCGACAACGAACACCTCGGCGGCCGGCGCCAGGCCGGGCACCCGACCACTGCCAACGAACATGGCGACGACGGCGGTGCCGTGCTTCAACTCCGATGGCTCCGCATCCACACTGCCGATCGTCTCGAGCGTCAGGCGCGCTTCGCTCAGCATGGGGTGGTCTAGATTGACGCCGGTATCGATGACGCCGATATGAGGCGAGAAAACGCAGGTAGCGCCGACGGAAAGCGGCGGCCAATCGACGGCCTCCCAATGTTCGCACATGGCGCCCTCGCATCCGACGGGTACCGCCTGGCTCCGATAGTAGGAGTTGGGCGCGACGAGCGCTTCGGGCGAGGCTTCGCGCACCGCGGCCAGGGCTGCTTCGACATCGAGGTCATCGGGCAATTCCAGCAGCAGCCGGCCACTGCTTTCCGAGATGATCAAAAACCCCGCGGCGAGCAGGACGTCCCTGCCCGCGGCATCAAGGCTTGCGACAACCACCTGATCGTCGGCCTGTTCTGGCAATGGCACAGCGACCGGCGCAGGACGCCGGACGATCCGGCCGCCCATCCATGGCTGGTCGTCATCATCGTCATCGTCGCTCGAACCCGAGTCCCAATCGTCATCGTCATGATCGTCGTCGTCATCCTGCGCATAGGCCGAGGCAACGAGAAGGGGCGCGGCGAGGAGCCCGGGGACTGCAACGAGACCGAGCGCGACGAGCAAGGCGCGGAGCGAAGTGGTGGGGCTGGACAATATGCGCTTCCTTCAACAATCGGGTCTTGCAAGGCTAGACGTCTGAGACATCAGAATATTCTATGCAGCACACAAAAAAGCGACAGGCGCGGGAATAAACCCCATCACCCATCCGTCTTGCAGCATATGAGCACCATAGCTTCCAGCCTCGTCCCCATGCTGCCGCGCCTTCGGCGCTATGCGCTCGCCCTTTGCAAGGTGGGCGACATTGCAGACGATCTCGTGCAGACCGCCTGCGAAAAGGCCCTGGCCAGCCAGCGTCAAACGCTTGACCTCTCCTTTGATGCCTGGATGTTTCGCATCCTGCGCAATAGCTGGATCGACCGGCTTCGCCGCCAGAAGACGCGGGGCGAGGAGATCGACATCGTCGAGCACAGCGATATTGGAGCGTTCGATGGCGCCTCCATTCCGGAAAACCGCCTGGTGCTGAAAAAGACCATGGAGGCCATCGGCCGCCTGCCGCAGGACCAGCGCGAATTGCTGCTGCTGGTCTGCGTGGAAGAGCTGAGCTACCGCGACGCGGCCGAGGTGCTCGACCTGCCTATCGGTACCGTCATGAGTCGGCTCGCGCGGGCCCGTCGAAAACTCGCCGAGGATGTCGGCATAGAAGCGGGGCAATTGCTGTGAAGGACCAAAGCATGCAGCGCGATTTTTCCGACGAAACCCTGATGGCCTTCGCAGATGGCGTTCTCGATGAACCACAGTTTTCGCAGGTCGCAGAGGCCATCGAAAGCGATGAGACCCTGGCAGCGCGACTCGAAGCCCTTGTCACCGGTTCGGCGCTCGCTCGACGTGGGTTTGACGAAATCCTCGCGCCTGTCTCGCCGGAGTTGGAAGCGGCCGTGCGGGAGACGATCAAGGCGGCGGAGCGCAAGCCGTTCTGGAAATTCTCCTGGAGCAGCTGGATCTATCCCGCGGGCGCCTTTGCTGCCGCAGTCGTTGCTTTTGTCGTGGTTATTCCGTTCATCGGCCTATGGCAGGCATCTCCCACGCCGTCATCCATGGCCGAGCTGAGCGGCCAGGAGGTTGCCGTTGTGCTCAACACCCTGCCCTCTGGCGGCACCACTACCTTGGCCAGCGGTACCGTCATCAATCCAATCGCGACCTTCACCAATGGCGACCAGCAGGTCTGCCGTGAATTCGAAACCCAAGGCAGCGCAAGTTATCTCGTCGTCGCCTGCCGCGCCGGTTCGTCCTGGGCTGTTCAGCTTGCGCTCGCGACCGCGAACGAAGACGGCAACTACCGGCCGGCGTCAGGTTTTGAAGTACTGGACTCCTATCTGGAGTCGGTCGGTGCCGGAGAGCCGCTGACGGGTGATGACGAGCTGACCGCCCTTCGCGGCATCTCGCCGTGAAAGTAACGATGGCGTTGGAACGAAGCATCGTGCCCCGGACGTTAGCTCGAGGTGGTTTGCTGACGGTCCGCATTTCGGCGAGGATGGCGTTGAAGCAGACTAGACTCACAGACCTTAGAGGCTCAATTGCCCCCATGGCTCTATTCTCAAACCATAACGCTGCGCCCCGCCCGGCCTGCAGACGTAGCTGCCCGTTTCGCCATCGGACCTGAGCCGGACAACAATCTACGGCTTTATGGGGTCGATCCGGCAACCGCCCAGCCATTCACAATGGAGCGCGCTGAGTACTGGACGAAATCGCTTATCGATCATCCTTATGCATGGGTAATCGAGAGAGACGGCCTACTCGGATCGGCACGTTTGGATCGCGTCGACTTTGTTGACCGGCGGGCATCCTTTGCGATCGGCCTGCTGAAATCCAAAAATATCGGCAAGGGTATTGGCACTGAGGCGACACGTGCAGTGCTGACTTATGCCTTCTCAGAACTCAAGCTTCACAGGGTGTCGCTTCGAGTGTTGGCGATCAATGAGAGAGCAATTCGCTCGTACAAGAAGTGCGGGTTCCAAGTCGAGGGGCGTGAACGCGAGACGGCATTTCTCGATGGTAGGTGGCACGACGACCTCATTATGGGCCTACTCGAACATGAGTTACGCTTGGGCGTATGACGGCGTCGCGCGCGTCTGCTGCCAGTGCGTCATTTCCCGTGCAGCAAAGTCCGCGATATGGATCGGACGCATTCCTTACGGAATGCGCCCCTCCGGTCGTTCGTGACCAAGTCTCAAGTGCTGCAAAGCTGCCGATCGTCCGGCACGGGTGCCCCGCGAACCGCGATCAGAACAGCGACCAGCCCGATGGCCGAGGTCGCTGCGCCCGCCAGTGCCACAGCGTGATAGCCAAGCCCGGACGCGATGACAGCTCCACCAAGCGCCGCGCCGATGGCGTTGCCCAGGTTGAACGCGCCAATATTGACCGACGAGGCTAGGTTGGGCGCGTCCACCGCAGCCGACATGACTCGGACCTGAAGCGGCGGCACCAGCGCGAAGCTCGCCACACCCCACAGAAAGATGATGATCGGCGTCGGCGCAATAAAGGGCATCAACAATGCGAAGGCGATGAGGATCGCGGTCAGCCCGCCCAGCGTCACGATCAGCGTGCGGTCGACCGACCGGTCGGCGAAGCGGCCACCCAGCCAGTTGCCCACCGTCATGCCCACGCCATAGGTTACAAGCATCGCCGTCACGAAGCCGAGCGAAGCGTGCGTCGCCTCGCGCAGGATCGGCGCGATATAGGTGAAGACGGTGAACATCGCACTCGAACCGACGACGGTAAGAGCAAGTGCTCCCAGCACCGGTCCGCGTCTCAGCGCGCGCAATTCGGCAAGCGCGTTGCCGCTCTTCGGAGCGGGCAGCGCCGGCAGTGTCAGCCGAAGTGCGACCATGGTGACAATGCCGAGCCCGGCAATCCCCCAGAAGGCCATTCGCCAGCCGAGATGCTCGCCTCCCCAGGTCGCGAGCGGCACGCCGACGACATTGGCGATGGTCAGCCCCATGAACATCGCCGCGACCGCGCCGGCCCTGCGCTCGGGCGGCACCAGGCTGGCCGCTACGATCGATCCGACGCCAAAAAACGCGCCATGGTTGAGGGAGGTGACGATCCTCGCGACCAGAAACATGCCGTAGCCGGTTGAAACCGCTGCCAGCAGATTGCCAAGGGTGAAGATGCCGGCCAGCGCGATCAGCAGCGTGCGGCGTGGCACACGGCCGGTCGTGAGCGTCATCAACGGCGCGCCGATCATCACGCCTAGTGCGTAGGCGCTGATGAGCAGCCCCGCGACAGGGATGGAGACGCCGAGATCGGTTGCAATGACCGGCAACAAACCCATCGGCGCGAATTCCGTCACGCCGATGCCGAAGGCGCCGACCGATAGGGCGATCAGCCCAAGGTTGAGTTTCATGGCAGGAGTTCCTTGTCAGACTATCGCCGGGTTCAGGCGGGCGAAGCCCTCCTGCTGCCGATACGGGGTGTGCGGATAGGGCGGCAGCAGGTCGCTTGCGTTGTCGAGCGCTGTCATCTGCTCGGGCGTGAGCTTCCAGCCCACGGCGCCGAGATTCTGGCGCAGCTGTTCCTCGTTGCGCGCCCCGACAATGACCGACGAGACAGTTGGGCGTTGAAGTAGCCAATTGATCGCGATCTGCGGGACGGTCTTGCCCGTCTCGCGCGCGATATCTTCCAGCGCATCGATCACCCGGTAGAGGTGTTCTTCTTCGACAGGTGGGGCGAACTGTTCGGTCTCCTGAAGGCGGCTGCCTGCGGGGATCGGGCGGCCGCGTCCGATGCGGCCGGTCAGCCGACCCCAGCCGAGGGGACTCCAGACCAGCGCGCCCACGCCCTGATCGACGGCGAGCGGCATTAGCTCCGCTTCATAGGCACGACCGATCAGCGAGTAATAGACCTGGTGCGCAACAAGGCGCTGCAAGCCCTGCCGATCTGCGACCGCCTGTGCTTTCATGAGCTGCCAGCCGGGATAGTTGGAAACGCCGGCATAGCGCAGCTTGCCTGCCGCGATCAGCATATCGAGCGTGCCCATCAACTCCTCGACCGGGGTGAAAGCATCGAAGGCGTGCAGCTGCAGCAAGTCGATATAGTCGGTGCCCAGCCGCCGCAACGCATCCTCGACCACACGGATCAGCCGCGCGCGAGACGCGCCCCAGTCCTGCGGACCATCGCCCATCGGCAGACCGGTCTTGGTCGAAATCAACACCGCATCGCGCCGGCCCTTGATGGCCTCACCCAGCACCTCCTCAGACGCACCGTTCGAGTAGACATCGGCGGTGTCGAACAATGCGACGCCTGCGTCCATGCAAATGTCGATCAGCCGTCGAGCCTCCGCAGCGTCGCTCTGTCCCCAGGCGCTGAACAGCGGCCCCTTGCCGCCGAAGGTGCCGGTGCCAAAGCTGAGCGCGGGCACTCGCAGTCCTGACGCCCCCAATTGCCTATATTCCATGGCTCACCCTTTCGGTTACGATATAGACGCATAGATGGACGCAAGGGCCGCGCTGGAATAGTGCGCAGTGGAGCTAAGGATTTTTGCAATGCAAGCAAAAGCGATGGATGGGACAGATCGCGCACGCGCGCTGGAGATATTCACCGCGGTGGTCGATCTCGGCAGCTTCTCGGCGGCAGGCCGCCAGTTCGACCTCACCCCCTCCGCAGTCAGCCGCACGGTCGACCGGATCGAAACACGGCTTGGCGTGCGGCTGCTGCTGCGCTCGACCCGCACGCTCACCCTGACAGCGGAGGGTCGCGCCTATCTCCAGGCTGCGCGACGAATCCTCGCCGACCTGAACGATGCCGAGCAGCAGATCGCCGACCAGGGGGCGCCCCGCGGGCGGCTTCGGGTCAACGCGGCGCAATCGCACGGCCGGCTATGCATAGTTCCACTGCTCGGTGAATTCGTGCGGCTCTATCCGCATATCCTTGTCGACATCGCTTTGTCGGATACGCTGACCGACGTGGCCGGTGGCGAGGCGGATGTGGCGATCCGCTTCGGCCCGCTCGCCGACAGCGGGCTCATGGCGCGCAAGCTAGGCGAGACGGGCCGCGTGATCGTTGCCTCGCCGGACTATCTGGCGCACGCTGGCACCCCGCGCGCGCCGGAGGATCTCCACCATCACAACTGCCTCAACTTCAATTTCCGCCGGGCCGAGCCGATCTGGCCGTTCCGGCGCGACGGAGAGGATTTCGCACTGTCGGTGAAGGGTACGATCGAGGCGAATAGCGGCGAGACACTTGGTGAACTCGCCGCTCAAGGGGTTGGGATCGCTCGCGTTGGCCGCTTCAGCGTCATCAACGAGATCGAAAACGGCCGGTTAGTCCCACTTCTTGAGGACTACAACCCCGGCGATGTCGAGCACATCCACGCCGTTTTTGTCGGCGGAGCCAACATTCCAGCCCGCGTTCGCGTTTTTGTGGACTTCCTGGTGGACAAGCTGCGCTGAACTGTCTGTCGGAGGAGCGGCCGGGGGGACCCGGCCGCTCCTATTCGCCCTACTGCGCGGCAGCGGGTTCGAGCTTGGCGGCGATGAACTTGAAGTTGCTCTACCACCACCACGGGCCTTCGTAGTAGTTGTCGGCGGAGGGGTAGTTCGTCCAATAGGTCTCGTTGACGGGGACGAACTTGGACGTACCGAACATTTCGATGGCTGGCAGGCCCTCGACGAGCTCCTTGAGGATGTCGGTACCGAGCGGCACGATCTGCGGGTCGTCGGCCGGGATGGTGCGCAACTTGTCGATCAGGGCACTGAGTTCGTCATCGACATAGCGGCCCTGATTGGACGAAGCGGGCGTGCCATTCTCACGGACATAGTCCTTGTGCCAGCCCTCCATGCGTACAAACGGATCCGGTACGATTCCGCAAGACATGCCCCAATAGGAGCCCACTTCATAGTCGCCGGTATTTTCAGCGGTGAAGAAGGCACCGGCCTGCATCTGCTGCACCTGGGCGGGGATGCCGAACTGCGTCCATTCATTGGCAACAGCGAAGGCGAGGCGCTGGGATTGTACCTCGAAATCGGCCGGCGCCAGGATGTTGATGGTGAACGGGGTACCGTCGGGCTTCTTCCAGACTCCGCCATCATTGGTGAAGCCCACGTCGAGCAGCAGCTTGGTTGCCTGTGCCGGATCATGCTTCCACCAGCCAACGCCGAGGAGTTCGCGCAAAGCTTCAGGGTCTTCGGGAATATTCTCAACCCCTTCCGAGCGCAGCCGCTCGCCGAGGCGCACGGCATAGTCGGGGTCAAAGGGCTTGTAGCCGTCCTCGAGCGCGAATTCGCTGAGCCATTGGGCCATGGGCTGGTGGTAGGTGTCCATCAGCACAGTGGTCGGCGGCATGGCGAGGGGAGAAGCGCGCATCATGCCCGAGAAGGTCGCGATGCTGGCTTGTTCGGCATTGATGGCGAGGGCCAGAGCCCAGCGTGTGCGGGCGTCGTCATAGGGCGCTTTCGATGTGTTGAAATGCATGCCGCGCTCGCAGGGATCGTCGAGATTGGCATAGGGGAAGTCGGTGAACCAGCCGCGCACCTTGTCGTTCTGGCTGCGCAGGATATCGAGGCTTTCGGGCGAGATATCGGTGAGAATGTCGATCTCGTTGGACGCCATGGCGAGGACGCGGCGCTCCTCCGTGCCATAGCTGCGGAACAGCACATATTGCGGCTTGGGCTCGCCCACGATCTGACCGACATCGGAATTCTGCCAGTCTTCGCGCTTCTCCCAAAGGAACCAGGTGCCGTTCGGATCGTGGTCCTTGTATTTGTAGGCGCTGATGCTCACCGGCGGAAAATTGGGGAATGTTGCCGGGTCCTGCCCCTCCCAGACGTGCTGAGGCACGACGTGGAAAGGATTGCCGTAGATGACGGAGCCAAGGACGATCGAGAGGCGTGGTGTCGGCTTGGTCGTAGTGATCTCGACGGTATGGTCATCCACCTTGGTTATCGAGGCGATCTGCGCCGCATAGGCAGCGCTATAGCCAAGCGCCGGGGTATTGCGCAGCATCTGGTCAGTAAAGATCACGTCGTCGGCAGTGAAGGCTTCGCCATCGCTCCAGGTCAGCCCCTGCCGCAGCGGCACGGTAAAGACGGTGAAATCCGCGTTGGGGATGGGCATTTCGGCTGCGAGGTCCGGAATCTGCGAGCCCTTGGCCGTGTCGATGTCATAGAGCAGCGCGCCGGCCATCTGGTGATAGCCGTGGTTGGTGGTCACGCCCTGCTGATACATGTTCATGTTGGTCGGATTGCCGACGCGGGCGTTGAGCATGTCGACGATCAGCGTCTCTGCGCGTGGCGTTCCGACATCGGTCATTTCCTGGGCCCAGGCCGGCGCGAGGGCGCCGGAAAAGGCGGTGCCGCCCATGAGTATGGCGAGCCCGACTGCCATCAAGGTTCTCTTCGGGCGGTGCGCTTGAATTAGTGACATGATTTCTCCTCCGTTTGTTTCAGGCGTTAGCCGGCGGCTGGATTGATCCAGTCTTTTGCCGGGATGATTGGGATGGATAGGCACGGTCGATGGCGTCGAGCTCGCTCCAGCGCTCCCCCACTGTGGGGATCGCTGCCATGAGTTCGCGCGTATAGGCCTCGCTCGGATGATCGAGGATGTCGGTGGGCACGCCGCTCTCCACCACGCGGCCGCGGTTCATGATCGCCACCTGATCGGAGAGGTAGTAGGCCGTGGAGAGGTCGTGGGTGATGTAGATGAACGAGACGCCCTGCTCTTCCACGATGGTGCGGAAGAGATTGACGATGGACATGCGCAGGCTCGCATCAACCATCGAGACCGGCTCGTCGGCCACGATCAGCTTCGGCTGCGGGATGAGGGCTCGCGCCACGCTGATGCGCTGCAATTCGCCACCCGAGAACTGGCGGATGTATTTGCCGCGGATACGATCGAGGCTGAGATTGACCGAACGCAACGCCCTGTCAGCCAGGCGATCTGCCTCTTCGACCGATTTGGCTACTTTGAGATTGAGCGCGGTGCGCCTGAGATAGTCCTCGATCGGCAGATAGGCACTGAAGGCTTCAAAGGGGTTCTGGAAGATCGGCTGCACCAGCCGGCGGAATTCGAGATTGTCGATCCGCCCTTCCTTGCCGGTCAGCGGGCGTCCCATGAGGCGAATGTCGCCTGCGCTCGGTTCCACCAGTCGCAGCACCATGCGCGCAAGCGTGGTCTTGCCCGAGCCCGATTCCCCGACGATGGAGAAAACCTGGGGCTTTGCCGGAAGAACGAAGGACACATCGTCAACGGCCTTGAAGACCGTGCCGCTGAAGAACCCGCCCTTGCGATAGGACCGGCTGACATTGCGAACTTCAAGAATGGGAGCGTCGCTCATGCGCCCGCTCCCACCCGATCCACCGCTCGCTGGCCGTGGAGGCGCGGCAACGAGGCGATGAGATTGCGGGTATAGTCGTGCTGAGGATTGGCGAAGATGTCGGCGGTGCGCCCGGCCTCAACGATCCGGCCCTTGTACATGATCACCAGCCTGTCGGTGATCTGGTAGTGGACGCCGAGATCGTGGCTGACCAGGACGAGCGTATTCTGCAGCCGCCGCTGGATTTCGACCATCATGAGAAGGATCTTTTTCTGCACCACCACATCGAGTGCCGTCGTGGGTTCGTCGGCGAGGATGAGGCGTGGATTGACGAAGGCAGCGATGGCGACAAGCACGCGCTGCCGCATGCCGCCCGAAAGCTGGTGCGGATAGGCGTCGAGCACGTTTTCCTCGAGCCCGAACCCGGCAAGGAAGGTGGCAATCCTCTGGCGCAACGCCTTGCGACCGCCGCCACGCTCGCGCTTGGGCAGGCCATCGATCACCTGCTGCTCGATCTTCATGAGCGGGTTGAGAACGCTCATCGAGCCCTGCGGGATGTAGCTGATCTGGTCCCACCAGAGATCGCGGAACTGGCTCGATGGTTTTTCGATCACCTGGCCGGTCGCGGCATCAGTGAAGCGGCCTTTGATGGTGCCCGACTTGATGCCAAGGCCGGTGGAAAAGTCGCCATAGACGGCCCGCATCAAGGTTGATTTGCCCGATCCGGATTCCCCGGCAATGCCGATGATTTCGTTGTCGCCGATTGTGAGGCTCACTTGGTCGACTGCGGTGATGAAACCGGCCGTGCCATAGCCGACAGTGACGTTGTCGATGCTGATCATACGCTCATCCTCCGGGCGGCGGACTTCATGGAGAGGCCCGAGGAGACAAGGAAGAGACCAATGAAAAGGAGGACGATGGCGATCACGGGAGAACCGATCCAGACATATTTGCCGCCGAGCAGCGCCTGATAGTTGATGGCCCAGTAGATCATGGTGCCGAGCGTTGCCTGTTGGGCGCTCGAGAGACCGATCACGGCAAGGGCGCTCTCGGTGGAGATGCCGACGAGAACCGTGTTGATGAAATTGGCCGCCGACCAGCCCGCGATATAGGGGAAGATGTGCCGCACGAGGATGCGGGTGCTCGACTCCCCGCAAAACCATGCGACGTTGATGAACTCGCGCTCTCGCATGGTGAGCGCCACGGCGCGCACCTGGCGGGCCGGATAGGGCCAGTTGAAGACAACGAGCAGCAGGCCGACGATCGGCAGCGCCAACTGCCCACCGAAGAGGGCCGCCATCAGGATCAGGATGGGTAACGTCGGGATGCAGAGCAAGGCATCCATGAAGAAGCTCAGAACCCGATCAAGCCAGCCTCCGGCATAGCCCGCGGCCAAGCCGAGGAACACGCCGATAACAGTCGAGAGCCCGGCGACGATCAGCCCAAGGATGATCGAATTGCGTAGCGCGTAAGTGAGGAGCCAGAACACGTCCTGGCCGAGGCTGGTCGTCCCGAGCCAATAGGCTGCGCTGGGGTTCTGGTTGCGCGGGGCCGAATACCAGACGAGGGGATCGCCGGGTGCCAGCCAGGGCAGGATGCCACCGACGACGATACAGACTGCCAGGAGCAGAAGGCCGAGATAGAGCCGGAACGGCGCATGAGTGAAGAAGCTGCGCATCGGTCTACCTGTGCCGGATACGAGGATCGAGAAGGGGATAGATGAGGTCGATGATCATGGTCGCGGTGGCAACCGCGATCACCGACAGGCTGATCGTGCCCATGAGCAGGTTGAAGTCGCCCTGCAGCACGGCGGTGTAGATGAGGAGCCCCAAACCCGGATAATCGAAGAGGATTTCGGTGATCAGCGAGCCGTTGAACATCAGCCCAATCTGCAGGGCGAGAAAGGTGATCTGCGGCAGGAGGGCATTGGGGAGGATATAGCGGGTAAGGATGCGGCCATCGCTCAGGCCCTTGAGCCGGGCATAGCGCGCGAACTCCTCTTCCTTGAGGGCCGTCGTTTGTGCCTTGACGCTGATCACCCACCAGCCGAACACCACGATGACGATGGACATGGCCGGCAGGAACGAGTTCCAGACAATGCTGGAGACCAGCTCCCAACTCCAGGGCGCACCGCGAATGGTGGTGGTGAGCGGAAAGATCTTCCAGACATAGGAAAAGAGGATCGAGAGCACGAGCGCCAGGATGTAGTAGGGGATCGGATAGAGGCAGATCGCGATCCCCTCCATCACCCGCGAGCTATTGCTGTTGGGCCGCCAGCCGGAGAGCAGGCCGACGAAATTGCCCAAGACCCAGGCAATCAATGTCGAGCTCAGCAGGAGACCGAAGGTCCAGGGCAGCGCATTCCAGATCAGCTCCATCACCGGGGTCGGATACATCGAGAGCGATGGCCCGAAATCGGCGCTGAAGATGATGCGATTGACGAAGGCGCCGTATTGTTCCCACAGCGAGCCGCCGAGCCCAAAAGTGTCGATCAGGGACTGGCGCAGTTTGTCGACCTGTGCGGGGTCCATATAGGCGCCCTGCGAGGCAACCTTGGCCAGCATGGCCTCCACCGGATCGGTGGGGCCAAGGCGCGGCACGAAGAACAGCACGGTGAGCGCGAAGACGATCACCAGCGCATAGACCACGAGCCGCCCAGCAATGTAGCGGAGCAGATGCATGGTCAGATGATCTCGAGATAGTCGCGGTCGGGCAGTTGCGAGAATGGCGCCGCCGGCAGGGTCTGGTACCAGAAGGCGACCGAGGCGATATCGTCCTGCAAGGGCAGATAGCGGCGGCGCTGCTTTTCCGTGCGCCAGCCCAGGGCCTGGATCGTCACACGCAGATCGCTGTCGAAGCGGATCGGGTCATGGATATGCCAGCGATACATGCCGAAGCGCGTCTGGCTCTGATAGGTGCCATCAGGGCGCAGCACCTGCGGCAAGCCGGCATAGGGCGTGGTGAACTCGCGGTAGCGGCTGTCCATGGTGGCATCCACAACCCCGCCGTCGAAATTATACGCACCACAGAAATAGTCTTCCGTGCCGGTGCCACAGATGGTGGGGAATTCCTTGTCCCCATCCATGAAGAATTTTATCTCGCCCTCGCCCCACCAGCCAGCATTGTTGACGCCCCAGGCCATATAGGTGCCGACATACTGGCCCTTGCCCGTCACACCATCAAGGATGGTGTAGTCCTCCTTGAAAGGCAGCGGATTGGTGCGACGGAACTGAGCATGGAAATAGGCGGCGTCTTCGGGCACATCGGCCAGCGCATAATTGACCTGATAGTAAATGATGCCAAAATCATCGGGGTCGCGGTTTTCGATGGTGATGCGGGCGCGCTTCTTGAACGGCATCTGCCAGTAGCAGTTGAACGCGCGGCCGGGATTGACGCAGACGGCGAGCGAAGTGACCTGCGCAAAGCGGTTCCAGCCCGAGCAGAAAAAATCGCCGATCGGCGCTTCCACCGAAGGATGCTCCTGATCGTCCCAGTAGATGCGCAGGATCAGGTCGCGCCAGCGCAGGTTGGCCGTGGTCAGCCATATCTGCTGGATGGCACCAGGCCCTTCTATGTCGGCGAGGACGCGCGTTTCCTTGGCTTCGATACGAATGGAGGGCGAGACTTTCCAGCCCTGCCCGAGGCCGCGGGCGCATTCGGCACCCGTGCCCTCGGTGGCCATGCCGCCCCTGCCCTTTTCACCGGTGAAATTCTCCGGTGAAATGGAGCGCGTCTTGGCTTGAGACAGGCGATAAAGATTACCCAGATTGACGTCGAGGCCGGAAAAGGGAGCGTTCATGTGGTATTCCGCAGCGTTAGGGCAACAACCATCCGGTCGCGCGCCGATGGGCGCTCGTTGCGATGGCTCGATGAAGCAAAGACATGACTGCGCAGCGCCGGGCGGCAGCTGCGAGAGACATTTGCGATGAAGAAGAAGAGGTCGGCCGAGGCCTTACGTGACAGAGTCGAAATGCAACATCGATGTCCTCCCGATGGCGAGATGGATTGCCGGCTTCTTGTCCGTGCTAACCCATTTCCATCCCGTCGACAGCGTCTGGCCGCCATCCGACGCAGTCACCATAACAAGCAATTTCGCTTTTGCAAATGCATTCACAAATCAATTTGCAAATCGATTTTGCCAATGATAGCGATCCCTGTATGACAACGATTTCCAAGGTTGCCGAACGCGCGGGCGTCTCCCGCACCACCGTTTCGCATGTGCTCAATCACGCTGACCGCGTGTCCGAGCACCTTCGCACCCGCGTCCTCGCGGCGATCGACGAAATGGGCTATGTGCCCAATCCCCAGGCCCAGAGCCTGCGTACTGGCCGCACCAATATCGTGGCCCTACTCATCCCCGATATCCGTAACCCATTCTACCCGGAGCTGGTCAAAACGGCGCAATCGGACCTCGAGGCCATCGGCCTCGACACCATGATCTTCAACTCGGACGTGCCTGGTGGGCACCCCCAAGACCACAACCGCGAATATCTCCGGCAGATCCGCAACAAGCGCGTTGATGGCCTTATCGTCGGCGACTTCGCGCTCCACCGCATGCATGACGAGCTACTCAAGCTCGATATTCCTACCGTCTTTATCGGAGACCTTCCGAATCGGGCCGTTGACAGCGTCAAGATCGACGATTTCGGCGGAGGCTATGCCATGGGAAAGCTACTTGCCTCCAAGGGACACCGTCGTGTTGCTCACGTCACCGGGCCAGCGCATTTCGCCGAGGCAATGGCGCGGGCGGATGGCCTTGAGAAGGGTCTTGCCGATGGCGGCGCTCCTCCTTTTGCCGATCTGCGATACGAAGGCACCTATCTCGCCCCCTCGGGCGAGGAGGCGGTGGACTGGCTGGTAGAAACTCACAAGGGCGACATGCCCAGCGCCATTTTCTTCGCCAACTATCTCATGGCGATGGCGGGCCTGGCGCGCCTGCACGATCACAACATCCGAGTGCCCGAAGACATCGCCGTCGCGGTCTTCGGCGACCAGCCCGAAATGCGCTACGTGCGCCCCACCCTGACGAGAGTGGGGGTTGCGCCATCTGCACTCGCGCATCGGGCCGTTGCAATGCTCATCGAACGACTGAACGGGGTCTACACGGGCGAGGTCAGAGCCGAAGTTTTGGAATGCGCCGTGAGAGAGTACGCCAGCGCCTGACAATGGTCGCGACCTCGCCTTCGTCGAAGCCGAATTCGGCTCCGTCCCGGCCTATCTCGCCCTGATCGGCCCCTACTCGCTGAGCGAAGCCACCGAGCCGGCGTCCTCTTCCGTTGCCGATACCGGCGTCAGGGCGCCCTGGCTTTCGTAGACTTCGCGATAGGCGGCGAGGAAGGTTTCGAGGCCGTCGACGGCGGCGATCTGTTGAGCCACCTGGCGGAACTGGGTGCTCGTGACTTCGATCGGGCCGGTGACATAGTCAAACATCGGCCATTCCGGAGAATTGACCATGGCGTCGGAATACTTTGAGCGCAGGCGCGCGAGGCCGGCAGCGTCGTTGGAGAGAGCGTAGCCGACGCCGGCCTGCAGGATGCCCATGCGGGCGGCCTTGGTGAGCGGAACACCGGCAGGGGTCGCGCCGTAAAGGGCTTCGATGAACTGGCCGGCCTGGGCGTAGCGCTTGGCCTGCCAATGCGCGTCGATGCGCATGAGTTCGACATCCTGGCCGGTGAGCTCGCGCACGAGATCGAGCGCGAGCTGGTCGCGGCCGCCATCGAGCAGTGCGCGGGCTTCGAGGATTCGGCGCTGGCGGGCCAGCGTGCCGGAGAGGTCCGGCAGGCGCGTATCGTTGAGCACGCGCATGGCTTCGGCCGGCTTGTGCTCGGCAAGGTAGATGACGGCGAGGTCGGAGGCGACTTCGGTGCGGGCAACGCCGCGCAGACGGTTGTCGAGCTGGTATTGCAGCAGCTCGGCAGCCTGGGGCAAGAGGTCAACGCGCACGAGACGGCGCGCGAGATTGCGGATCATTTCGTCGCCGCGGGCGCCGGGCGGCGTCAACTGGCGGAAATCGTAATAGATACCAAGCGCTTCGACGGGGCCGATGGAGTCGGCGAGACCGTTGAGGAAGAGGTCGTTGAACATGCGCTGAGCGTGGTCGCTCAGGGCCTGTACGTCGCGGCTTTCCGGATCGCTGGCAACAGCAGCCATGACCGATTCAAAACCCTGGCGATATTCGCCGGTGCGGAAATAGAGATCGGCCAGCATGCCCTGCATATCGGCGCCGAGGGCGTCGCCGCGCCAGAGCAGCGCTTCGGCGGCAAGGGTCTGCGCGCCACGCACGACATCGAGGCGCTTCTGCTTATCGAGAATACCGAGCGTGCGGTAAACCGCTTCGGCGCGAGCCGGACGGACTTCGGTGGCGATGGCCTGGCCATACATGTCGATGGCCGCGTCAAGACGACCCTGTTCTTCGGCAATGCGGCCGGAGAGCAGGCTGAATTCGCCAACCTGATCTTCGCTGAGCGCAGCAAAGACCACGTCGCCGATCATTTCCTGCGCCTGATCGGCATAGTGTTCTTCGACGGCCGCGCGGGTGGCGGCCAGCAGGAACATTTCGCGCGCCCAGGACGGGTAGCTGTCGATGATGGAATAGGCCTGGGTCGCATCGGCGCGGGCGCCCGCATAGTCGCCGTTCTGCGAGCGGGCGATGGCGCGCCAGAACATGGCGTCGACGTCCTGGTCCATGCCCGAGGCATTGAGGCGCATCAGCGCGTCCTTGGGGCGGCCGGCCATGATATTGGCGACGGCTTCGCTCATCTGGACCTTGCTGAGCACTTCCTCGTTGCGCTGGGTCTCGCTGATCACGCGCAGGATGCCCAGCGCCTCGTGAGAAAGCCCATTGGCGATGAAGAAATTGGCGAGGTCGAGCCGTGCCGTATCGCGGGCACGACCATCGCTGGCGGCTGCGGCGGCTTCGAGCTCGTCACGCTGCTTGGCGAAAAGGGCAAAATCGGGCTGCTGCAGCGGATCGAAATCGATGAAGCTGGCGCGCTGGCTCGGGGCCGACGAGGGAAGGTCCTGGCGGAGCGTGTCGGTGGACGACACTTCCAGCCCCTCGTCTGCCGTGATGACCGCGAGGGCGTTTTCGAGCGCCACTTCGAGATTGTCGGCCTTGGGGCGGATCACGAGGCCATGGACGCTCTGCAGGGCGGAGAAATCCACATAGTCGAGCGAACGGGTAATGCCGCGGGCGGGCGGATAGGCGGTGATGACGCTGAGATGATCGCCGACCAGCGGATCCTGGAAATCGTGGACGCGGCCGGGGCGCACGAGATTGGCGACCATTTCGAAGTCGCCGCGCATGTCGCGACGACGGGTCAGCTCCATGGGTTCGGTCGGCGCCATCATGACGTCGCCGAGCGAAAGAACCCAGGCCTGGCCCTCGGAGCCGATGGTGGCGAGCCGATCCTGCGAGAGGTCGATACGAACGACCTGCGCATCGTCGACCGTGGTGACGACGAATTCGCTCGAAATGGCGGAGAGCTTTTCGAGCTCCTCGGGAAGCTGGATGGCGCTGTGCGTATCAAAGACCATCCAGACGGAATCGCCGCGGCGGAAAATCGCGGAGGGCGTTTCCTGCACGAAGGGGAAGACGACGCGCACGGTGCTGCCCAGCGTCGTGATGAAGGGGGTGATCTTTTCAGGGTCGGTGGCGGTCAGGTCGCTACCTGTCGCAGCCACGCCGGGCTGCTGCCCCTCGACGGCCGGCGCGCCAGCAGGCGCTTCCGTGGCCAGGGCGGCGGCGGAGAATTCAGGGAGCCCCTCGCCCGCAATATCGATGTCGAGGACATACTGGTTGGGTCCGGTCGAATAGAATCGCGGGGTTACGCCGCGGCCGAACTTCAGCTCGACGGCGCTGCCATCGAGGGTGACCTCATTTTTCGCCGAGACGATTTCGGACGGCAGATCGGTCAGCAGCTCGCGCAGGTCGATACCGACCGGCCATTCGAAATCGATGCGGCCTTGCTCGCCGGAAAAGTCGAATTCGCCGCCGGTGGGAATGGTCCAATCGAACTGCAAGCGCATGAAGGTTGGATTGCGGCCGATGCGGAGACTGGCGATCGGGTTCTGCTCGGCGACGACCTGCGCCTTGCGCTTCTGGTCATCGCGTAGCGCGATGCGCTGGGCCTTCTCGGCCATTTCGTCGAGCACATCCTGCGGCAGCGGTGGGGGCGAACCCTGCCAGTCGGGCGGCAGAAGGTCGATGAACAGCTTGGTGCCTGCTTCGGTGCGGTTGAAATTGAGCGTGGTACGAAGACCGATGCGCAGGCCCGTGCCGGTCGGGTCGAGCCGCGCCACGGACAGATATTCGGGCATGATCGAAGCAACGTCCGGAAGCACGAGGGAGATCGGCTCGTCGAATTCGAGCGACAGCACGCCATTGCTCATGCGCATGGCATAAGCCGGCATGGTGTCCCGGTCCGGGAAGCTGACGACGAGACGGCCGTAGCCCTCTTCCTGGGTGGCGAAGAACTGCGCCTGTTCCTGGGCCATGGCCACAGAGACGGACAGGAGGCTGACCGACAGCAATGCCGCAGCAAGAATATTCCGCGGCTTCAGCCAACCCGGGTTGATCGTCATTGTCACGACTTCCATCTGCCCTGGCGCACAAGACGAGGCACCAGATTCTACTGTCGGCAGCTTAGGCAGACATGCTTAACGCGCGATTACGCCTGAGCATTTCGGGGCGAAAGAAAAGCGCCGAAGCAGGAGGCAGAGCCCGATGGCACGGCCTTTCCCAACGTCATTCCCGCGAAAGCAGGAATCGCAGTGCGGTGCCTGAAACAGCGATTCCCGCTTTCGCGGGAATGACACCGTGGGAGATGTGAAGGGGCGGTGACAGCCGCCCCTTCACTTGATCTTACTGGCCGACGATCTGCGGCAGGGCCGCGAGATCTGCCGCCTGCATCTCTTCGGGATTCTCCGAAGTCTCGGAAGCGAGTCGCACGGTCAATTCCTGCGCCCGCGCCGTATCCATCGCTGCGAGAATCGGCGCCATCTTGCGCGGCGACATCATCTTGGCGACACGCACCAGAATGTCGATTTCGAGCTGATTGAAGATGCCTGCAGCGTCCTTGGGTTTCATCGTCTGATACATGGAGACGATGGAGGTGAACTGCTCTTCTTCAAGCCTCTTGCGCTCTTCGACCAGGGTCGCGATCTGCGCTTCGAGGGCCTGGAGCGTGGCCGTCCGTTCATTGGCGCGCTGTTCGGCTGCGTCGATGAGCGAGGCGCGCAGGGCAAGTTCCTGCTCGTAGGTTTCAAGTTCGGTACGACGCGCGGCCAGACGATCGAGCAGGACTTGCTCGGTGAGCGTCGGGTCGGAGCCGCCGATGTCGACATTGCCGGTCGGCGTCGACAATTGCGGCACGGCATCGACCTGCGGCGGACAATCGCCCGAGACGACCGTGAGCTGGCCACCTTCGGATTCGCCGACGGCACGCGGAGCGCAGCCATTGAAATCGGCAACACTATTGCTGCCGCCATGCTCTCCGCTGGCAGGAGCGGCCTCGACATTGGCTTCGGCGACCTGAACCACCTCGCCTTCGGCAACCGGGGCAGTGCCGTGCTCGCCTTCAGGCGCAGGCGCCGCGCCATGGGCACCTTCAGCAGCAGGCGGGGCACCATGACCACCGGCCTCGGCCGCAGCCTGCTGGCCAAGCGTGGGAGCAGTATCGCCCAGGGTCGGGGCAGCATCCGAAAGCGTCGGCTGCTGCAAAGTGGCAGTTGCGGTGGGCGCTGCCGCGTCGCCGCCATGGCCGCCCGCAGCCTCGCCGCCACCACCACCGGCCGCCATGGCCGGGGTGACGCCCGAGAGAGCGTAGTGCCCCTGGGTAACCAGACCCACGGTCTTGAGGACCAGGAGGGCTGCCACCATCAGGATAACGACAGGGAGCAGGCGAATCCGGTTCACGCGGCAACTCCACGATTACTGACGCGCGTCGAAAGCTGTTCGAGCGCGGCGCGCACCTTGTTGGGCTGCTTGCCGTCCATACGGTCGGCCTGTTCGGCCGCCTGCGTCGGCGTGGCAAGCACGGGGTGCTGGCGGGCGACATTGGTCAGGCGCACGATGCGCTGCATCATGGCGGCGCCGGAATTGATGTGGTTGGCAAGCTCGATACCGAAACGCTCGGCTTCTTCGAGGCGCGAGCTCAGCGTCATGTCCGCTTCGACGGCGGTAGACTTGAGTTCCTTGATCGCCTGATTGGCGAGGTTGGTGGCCGTGACCAGATCGCCCACCATCAGCTTGAGCGCTTCGCGGTCAGCGTGAAGATGTGCCAGGCGGCGGTTGAGAATAACGCAATAGCCCAGGGTAAGCGCCATGAGCACTGCGACCGCAGCTTCAATGAACAATCCCATCGACAAGCCCAACATCATCGACCTTCCATAGATTCATCAATAGCCTCAAAGGCCGCCATAGTGACTTTCGGCGGATTGAGGGGGCGGGTGACCCGCACTGAAACGTAATTTCCGATATGGCCCATAATGGCCTCGGTAAGCTCGACATCGCCGCAACGCAGCAGGACCGGATCGCTCGGCGAACGCTCGAACATCACCGTATCGCCGACATTGAGCGCCAGAAGCCGCGACAGGGGCAATTCCTGTTCGTGGAGGACGGCGTCGATCTCGACGTCGGCCTGATAGATTTCCGTTGCCAGGTGCCCTTCCCAGATCGGGTCGCGGCCGAACTTTTCACCCATGAACATCTGCAGGAGCTGTTCGCGGATGGGTTCGATGGTGGCGTAGGGCAGAAGGATTTCGACCTTGCCGCCGCGGTCATCCATTTCGATGCGGAGTTCGATCAGGATGGCGGCGTTGTTCGGCCGGGAGATGGCTGCAAAGCGCGGATTGGTTTCCATGCGCTCGAGCTTGAAATTGATCTGGGTGACCGGCTCGAAGGCGCGCTTGGTGTCTTCAAGGATCACCTCGATGAGGCGCTGGGCCAGAGCCTGTTCGATGGTCGTATAGGGACGACCCTCGATGCGCACCGTGACGCCGCTGCGACGGCCACCCAGCAGCACGTCGATCATCGAATAGATGAGGTTGGAGTCGACGGTGAGGAGGCCGTAATTCTCCCATTCCTCCGCCTTGATGACCGAGAGAATGGCCGGCAGCGGGATGGAATTGAGATAGTCGCCGAAACGCACCGACGAGATGGAGTCGAGCGAGACTTCCACGTTGTCGCTAGTGAAATTACGCAGCGAAGTCGTCGCCAGACGCACGAGGCGGTCGAAGACGATTTCGAGCATCGGCAGACGCTCGTAGCTGACGAGCGCATTGTTGATCAGCGCCTGAACGCCGCTGAGCTCGACATTGCTGGCTGTGGCCGCGTCGAAGCCGAGTAGATTGTCGATCTCGTCCTGATTGAGGACGCGATCCACGCCGCCATCAGCGGCCGCATCCTGGCTGGCCTTGAGCATGGCAGCCCAGTCTTCTTCGCCGCCATCCTCACCCGGGATGTCGAAGGAAGAGCTCGGAGCGTCGATGGTGTCGAGGCCCCAGTCTTCCGAGAGTTTGTCTTGATCGGAAGGACCAGCCATCACTGCACCAGGATTTCCTTGAACAGAATGCTTTCGATGCGGGCCGGATAGACGGCAAGGTTCACGCGGCGCAGCAGCTCTTCCTTGAGGCGGTAGACGCCGGCCGAGCCTTCGAGGTCGGACTTGCGCAGCTCGCGCATATAGACCTGGAAGGCATCGATGACCTTGGCGAGCTTGGGCTGGATCTCGGTCATCATGGTCTCATCGGCCACTTCGAGCGCCACGGTGAGCTTCATGTAGTTCTGCACGCCATCGACGCTCTGCAGGTTCACCATCATCGGTTCGAGATTGAAGATGAAGGTATCGGCAGCCCCTGCCCCGTGCTCGCCCGCAGCGGCACCGTGCTCGCCGGCCGGAGCGGCATGCGCATCGGCTGCCGGAGCAGAGCTGCCCGAGGACATGAAGAAGAAGAGCCCGGCGCCTGCAAGAAGGACCACAACGGCCGCAGCGCCAATAATAATGAAAAGCTTGTTGACGCCCTTCTTGGCTGGCGCTTCACCGCCAACTTCCGCTTCCGTCGCCATAATGCCCCCGCAAGAGATAGTCTTGAGACCAGACGATTCCGGCCGCATGTCCACCTAATGCCATCTTGGTTAACGACTGGTTACTTTTAGCCCCAACCCGGCAAGTTCTGCCGAGTAGTTATTGCCGCCACACCAAAAGCACCCTCGGCAGAATTAACCTATGTAGCCACCTAACGTGTTGAAATTACACATTTTGTGGATCTGGCATGGTTTCTGCAATTCGAGAGGCGAGGCGGCAGGCTTGGGGAAGCAGGCCATCTCGGGGACTTAAGAAACCGGGGATCGAGATGATCGAGAACGCACAACTCATCAGCCTGTCGCGCCAGATGGCGCTGCAGCGCCACATGGACATGGTGGCGAACAATATCGCCAACGTTAACACCACAGGCTTCAAGGCCGAACAGCTTCTGTTCGAAGAATACAAGATGCCGGTTGCCGCCCATGGAGATTTTGCGGGCGACGATCGTACGCTCTCTTACGTCCAGGACTGGGCGACCGTGCAGGACTTTTCCGACGGCGCCATGGTCCAGACCGGTTCGCCCCTCGATGTCGCCATTGCCGGCGACGGCTTCTTTGCCGTTGAGACGGCCGGCGGCGAACGCTGGACCCGCTCCGGCGCTTTCCAGCTCAACAATGCCGGTACGCTGGTCGACCTTTCGGGCAATCCGGTGCTCGGCGACGGCGGCCAGATCCAGTTCGGCCCAGAAGAAACCGACATCACCATCGGCGCGGATGGTTCGATCTCGTCCAGCGCCGGCGCCAAGGGCCGGCTGCGCATCGTCGAATTCGAAGAGCAGCAGGCTCTCGTTCGCGAAGGCAATAACCTGATGTCCGGTGGCACGCCGATCGCCGCCACCAATTCGCGCGTACTGCAGGGCTTTACCGAAAAGTCCAACGTCTCGGGCGTGGCGGAAATGTCGGAGATGATCCGCGTGACCCGCGCCTACGAATCCATCGCCTCGCTGGGCCAGAAGCAGGACGACATGCGTCGCGATGCCATCAAGCGCCTCGGCTCCGTTTCCGCCTGACATTGAGGACCCGCCATGAAAGCTCTTTACATCGCATCGACCGGCATGAGCGCGCAGGAACGCAATGTCGAAGTCATCTCCAACAATATCGCCAACATGCGCACGCCCGGCTTCAAGCGCCAGCGTGCCGAGTTTGAAGACCTGCTCTACCAGCAGATTTCCCGCGCCGGGTCGCAGACTTCGGACCAGGGCACGCTGGTGCCGGCCGGCCTCGAAATCGGTTCGGGTGTGCGCACTGTCGCAACGCCCCGCGTGATGAGCCAGGGCAGCGTGAGCATGACCGAGCGCGAGCTCGACGTCGCGATCCGCGGCGAAGGCTTCTTCATGGTCGATCTGCCCGATGGCCGGACCGCCTATACTCGCGACGGTTCGTTCGAGCGCAGCCAGGACGGCACGCTGGTCAATTCGAGCGGCTACCAGATCACGGGCGGCATCACCATTCCGGGTGACGCCACCGGCGTTTCGATCTCGCCCGATGGCACGGTTGAAGCCTTCGTCGGCACCGCCGGCGAGCCTGTCCAGCTTGGCCAGCTCCAGATGGCACGCTTCGTGAACAAGTCGGGCCTCGAATCGATGGGCGACAACCTGTTCCTTGAAACCGCGGCCAGCGGCCCTGCCCAGATCGGCGTGGCAAACACCGACGGCACCGGCAACCTGATGCAGAACTATCTCGAAATGGCCAACGTCAATTCGGTGACCGAAATCGCCGACCTGATCGCTGCTCAGCGCGCTTATGAGATGAACGCTCGCGTCATCTCCGGCGCCGACCAGATGATGCAGGCCACGAGCCAGCTCCGGTAATAGGAGGCAAAGGTGAGCCATTTTTCCAAACTGGCCCTGGTGAGCATGCTTTCGCTCACAGCCGCCACCGTCGAGGCAGCGCCCGCGCTGCGCGGCGACGTCACGGTGACCACTCAGGTCGTCACTGTGGCCGACATGTTCGACGATGCCGGCCCGCTGGCCGAGACGGCTATCTTCAGCGCACCGGCACCGGGCACGACCGGCAAGGTGGATATCGCTGCCATCCGCTCCGCGGCCGCCCGCATCGGCATCACCAGCTTCGAGGCCAATGGCCTTTCGGCGGTGAATGTGACGCGTGCCGGCATGATCGTGGATGAGGCCCAGCTCAAGGACCTGGTGATGGCGGACCTTTCGGCCCGTGGTCTCGTCGGTCCCGGCGTCAACACCACGCTGCAGTTCTCGCGCTTCATTGACCCCATCCAGGTTTCGACCAGCGGCGTCGCCGTACGGCTCGACAGCCTGCGCTACACCGCCGGCGGTCGCGACTTTTCCGCCCGCTTTATCCTCGCCGACAACAAGACCGTGCTCGACCTGGGCGGCACGATCGACATGACCGTCGAGATGCCGCACCTGGCGGCAAACCTGGCGGCCGGCACGATCCTCCTGCCCGAACATCTGGTTATGCGCCCGGTGCCGGCAGGACAGGCCAATGCCTACGCCTTTGCGCCCATCGAGCAGCTTGTCGGCATGGCGCTCAACCGCCAGAGCCGCGAAGGCATGCTGCTACGCCTGAGCGATGTCAGCGCGCCACTGGCCGTCACCAAGAATGATCTGGTGACCATCATCTATCGGCGCGGCCCCATGACCCTGACGGTCAAGGGCCAGGCCATCACCAGTGCCAGCAGCGGTTCCAGCCTGCAGGTGCTCAATCTCATGTCCAAGCGCGTGATCAGCGCGACGGCCGTAGCGCCGGGCACGGTCGAAGTGACCGGTGCGCCCGTGTCGCTTGCCGGCCTCTAATCGGGATCGATAGCTATGAAAACCTTCAAGATCGTCACCCTGCTTACCCTGACGGCAGCCCTCGGCGCCTGCAACACGATGGATCGCCTCGCCAATGTCGGGAATGCCCCGCCGCTGACGCAGATCCAGGATCCGACCGCCATGGCCGGCTACCAGCCCGTGCGCATGCCGATGCCCGAGCCGATCGCCGACACCTATCAGTCGAACTCGCTCTACCGCACCTCGGCCCGCGGCTTCTTCAAGGACGAGCGCGCGCACCGCGTCGGCGACATCCTGACCGTCAAGGTCATGGTCGATGACAGCGCCAAGATCAGCAATACGACGAACCGTAACCGCTCCTCGACCAATTCGGCCGGCATGGGCGGGATCTTTGGATCGGCCGTTGAAAATCTCTCCGGCGGCGCCATCGACCCGGCCGCAGCGATCGACCTGACCTCGGGCATCAACGATGCCGGCGCCGGCTCGGTGAACCGCTCGGAAGCGCTGGAAACCTCCATTGCCGCCGTGATCACCCAGGTGCTACCGAACGGCAATCTCGTGATCGAAGGGCGCCAGGAAGTGCGCGTGAACTTCGAAGTGCGCGACCTGATCGTCTCGGGCATCGTACGCCCGTCGGACATCCAGGCGAACAATACGATCGCCTCGACCAAGATCGCCGAAGCCCGCATTTCCTATGGCGGCCGCGGCCAGATCACCGACGTGCAGCAGCCGCGCTACGGCCAGCAGGTCCTCGACGCCATCCTGCCGTTCTAACAATCACAGAATTCGGCGGCGCGTCGTCCCCATTGCGTGCCGTCGTTCCCCCGGGCCGATCCAGAAGGGTCGCCCGGCCGATCGGCAGAAGCCATACGGCCTATATGAGGCGCAGCTCCCCGGCTGCGCCTCTGCCCCTTTTTGGGGGCGGGCACATTGATCCCCCGCCATCTCTATGGAAAACATCTCCCGACCTTTAGGAGACCAATCCATGTCCTTCCAGAAACTCGACGCCCTTGGCCGCAAGCTTGAGGCGCTGGAGCACGCGTTGTCCATTCTCGGGGCCGACGAGGCGACCCATATGGCAGTGGGCGGTGGCGACAAGCGCGCCGAGGCCATGGCGAATCTGGCCGGCATGTATCACGCCCAGGCGACGGCGCCTGAGATCGGCGACTGGATTGCCAAGGCGAAAAGCGAAGATCTCGATGCCGACCAGAAGCTGGCCGTGGCCGAGTTCGAGCGCAGCTATATCAATGCAACCTGCCTGCCCACCGAGTTCGTCGAGCGGCGGACGGCGGCGACCATGCGCTCGGAGCAGCTCTGGCGCGATCTGCGGGCGAAGGGCGATTGGGACACGTTCCTGCCGGCGCTCGAAGGGGTGGTGGCGCTGGTGCGAGAAGAGGCGCAGTTGCGTGCCGATGTGCTCAAGCTCGCGCCCTATGATGCCCTTATGGATCAATATGATCCGGGCAATCGCGTAACCGGAATCGATCCGATCTTTGCGGATTTGAAGAGCTTCCTGAAGGGCTTTGTGCCCGAGGCTTTGGCGGTGCAGGAGGAGCGGTTGGCCAAGCGCCCGCGCAAGCAGCTCAATGGCCCCTACCCCATTGAAAAGCAGCGCGAACTTGGTCTCGCCGCGATGCGCGCCGTGGGCTTTGATTTCACCCATGGTTCACTGGCCGTATCGCATCACCCGTTCTGCGGTGGTGTGCCGACCGACGTGCGCATGACCACGCGCTATCGGACGGATGAGTTTTTGTCCTCGCTGATGGGTGTGCTGCATGAGACGGGTCATGCGCTCTATGAGCAGGGCCTGCCCAAGGACTGGTCGCACTGGCCGCTGGGCAAGGCGCGCGGCATGGGCATGCATGAAAGCCAGAGCCTGTTCGTGGAAATGCAGCTCTCGCGCAGCCCCGAATTCTGGGAATACCTGCTGCCGCTGGTCGGCCAGCATCTCGGCGAAGATGCAATTCCCGGCTGGGAGATCGCCGATATTCTCAACGAAGTGAACCATGTCGAGCGCGGCTATATTCGTGTCGATGCCGACGAGGTCACTTATCCGCTCCATGTCATCCTGCGCTATGAGCTGGAACAGGAACTGGTGGCGGGCAAGCTGGAGGCGAGCCAGATTCCGGAAGCTTGGGACGCCAAGATGACGGAGTATCTCGGGATTTCGACCATCAACGATCCCAAGGATGGGCCGATGCAGGACGTGCATTGGCCGGGCGGCGCCTTTGGCTATTTTCCGAGCTATACGCTGGGCGCCATGATCGCGGCGCAGCAATGGGCGGCGATGGAAAAGGCCGTGCCGGATGCGCGGGCACAGATGCGGCAGGGTGAGTTCGCGGCCATCAACCAGTGGCGGTCGGACAATATCTGGCAGGCCGCCTCGCGCTATTCGACGCCGGACCTGATCACGCGGGCGACGGGCGAGCCGCTGAATGCGGAGTTCTTCAAGGCGCATTTGAAGCGCCGGTACGGGCGGGCTTGAGGGGTCTTCGCGGTTATTGAGCCGCTGAAATTGAGAGTGCCGTCACCCCCTCCCGGCCTCCCCCATCAAGGGGGAGGTGTCGCATCGAGTTTTGGGGCACCATCTTGCCAAGACCACCGGCCCAGCACCTCCCCCTTGATGGGGGAGGATGGGAGGGGTGCGGGAGCCACAAACATCTGAGCGCGTGAACACCCCTCCCCAGCCCTCCCCGTCAAGGGGAGGGTGCCGCATCGAGTTTGATGAAAGCCTCTTGCGAACAACCACTTACCTCAAACCCCGGAATCATTTCCGCATTTTTCTGCCGATGAACGAATTCTGAATCCCCGCTTCAGATGCCGTTCCGGATCACACGCCTAGAACAGTCTCCATCAACAAGCGGTCGGAGGGACCGCAGCAAACCAGGAGACTTCAAATGATCCGCAAGTTCATCATTACCGCCGTTGCTGCCACCGTTATCGCCGCTTCGGCTGCCCCCGCAGCAATGGCCGGCGGCATCTATATCGACCAGACCGGTTTCGGGAATTCGGTCGGTGGCGGCCAGTCCGGCTGGAACAACACTTTTGCCGCTCAGCAGAACGGCTGGTGGAACAGCGCCGTGAGCCAGCAGTATGGCGGCAACAACGTCTCGGCCATCGGCCAGCAGGGCGTCAACAACTACGGCGACGTCTACCAGAACGGCTGGAACAATCAGGCCGGCGTCGGCCAGTTCGGCAGCAATCACAATGCAGTCGTCACCCAGGACGGCAATGGCAATGTCGCCGCCGGCGTGCAGGTCGGCAACAATTGCAACGCCAATGTCACCCAGCATGGCTCGGGCAATGTGACGGCCTTCGTGCAGGCCTGCCCGTAACCTCTGCGAAACGGGGCCGGCGCCGCCGGCCCCTTCCATTCATCAGGAGGACGACATGCTTCACCCACTCATTCAAACCACCTTCGCGGCCGTCGCTGTTGTCACCGCCCTGGGTTTTGCCGCCAATGCCAATGCAGCAGGTGGCGATTTCGCCTGTGGCGTCATCAGCAAAACCCAGGGCGGGATGCTCGCCCTTGAAGGCACGCTTGTGAGCCCCACTGCCCTGACGGGCGAATACCGCTTCGCACTCAAGAGCGCAGGCGGCGGTGGCTCCACCAATATCAGCCAGGGCGGACAGTTTTCCGCCGCGCCCAATGCCGAGATTTCTCTCGGCCAGGTGATGATCAATGCCGGCTCCAATGTCAGCGTCGATTTCACCGTGACGGCCAATGGCAAGACCTTTGACTGCTCGCAGACCGCTACGCGGACGTGAGCAGGTTTCCAGTTCGTCGCACCCCGTGACGAAGCGGGTCAGGATGACCTTCCCTTGACCCAAGACCTGCCCCGGCTTCGGCCGGGGCTCTTTTTTTGCCGCTGAAGATTCCGTGAACGAAATCTGAATGTGCCGCTCCGAATGGGTTCAGTCGAGGCTGGCTAACCTCGTTTCATGAGCTGGAAGACCAGCACCGGGAACGCACAAACACTTTGGAGAGACCAAATGACCGCCACCTTCACCAAGACCGTCGCCGCCGCCGTCACCGCTCTTCTCATTGGCATTTCGCCCGCCATGGCCGGTGGTCAAATCTCGATCGGCTTCGCCCCCACCGACCCTGACCAGGCCCAGGCGCTTGGTCTTGGCCTGCGCATGTTCTCCGTCGTCCAGGGCATGTCGGCCAATGGCGGCAATGCCTTCCAGAACGGTAATTTCAATTCGGCCGGGTTCAGCCAGAACGGCTCCAACAATTCGGGTCTGATCGTCCAGGACGGCAATGGCCACAACGGCACGATCAGCCAGAACGGCAATAACAATACCTGCGGCCTGTTCCAGTTCGGCGAAGCGACCGACGCTCAGTGCATGCAGAACGGCAATGGCCAGAGCGGCATCACCACCGTGTTCGGCTTCTGAACTTCACTCGCACCATCTCATGCAGACGGGGCCGAAAGGCCCCGTTGTCATTTTTGCGTTTTCGTCTCTCAAATGTCGAAGCAGTCCGGCTAGGATCGTCGCCAAGACGAGCAGGCAATTGCGCACTGCCAACCGAGGAGACATCCGATGCGTGTCGTCGTTTTTGTGAAAGCCACTGTCGATAGCGAAGCCGAAGTCATGCCCGAGGCCCAGATGCTCGAGGAAATGGGCCGCTACAATGAGCAGCTGGTCGATGCCGGGATCATGCTCGGTGGCGATGGGCTGAAACCCAGCAAATATGGCAAGCGCGTCGTCTTCAGCGGCACCGGCCGTTCGGTGATCGACGGGCCCTTTGCCGAAACCAAGGAATTGGTTGCCGGCTACTGGATCTGGGAAGTGCGCGACATGGACGAGGCCGTCGAATGGGTCAAGCGTTGCCCCAATCCCATGTTGACCGACAGCGAGATCGAAATCCGTCCCGCCTTCGAGATGGCAGATTTTGCCGAGCAGATGTCGCCGGAGGCCGAGGCCATCCACGAGCGCAATCGCTCACGCCTCGAAAGCTGAGCCCATACCGCCGCAATTCGACCTGTCGCAGGCACCCGGTATTGAACGAGGGCAGTCTTCCGCGGCACGCGCGTGGAATCTAGAAAAGGCTTTCCGAAGAACGGCTAAGCGGCAAAAGCTGACGCAAAAAAGAAAGCCCGCTCGAAAGCGGGCTTCAAATCTCTGTCTTACTCGTCGCGATAGACCTTTTCGCGCCGCTCGTGCAGCTCCTGCGCCTCGAGGCTGAGCGTGGCGGTCGGGCGGGCGTCGAGGCGGGCGACACCAATCGGGTCGCCGGTTTCTTCGCAGAAGCCGTAGGTACCGTCGTCGATCCGCTTCAGTGCCGAGTCGATCTTGCCGATCAACTTGCGCTGGCGATCGCGCGTCCTCAGCTCCAGTGCCCTGTCGCTTTCCGAGCTCGCCCGGTCGGCCATATCAGGATGGTTCTGGCTTTCTTCCTGAAGGTTTTCCAGAGTTCCGCGGCTTTCCCGCAGGATCTCGTCCTTCCAGGCCAGAAGCTTGTTTCGGAAGTACTCCCGCATCCGCGGGTTCATGAACGGCTCGTTTTCACTCGGCCGGTATTCAATCACTTCAACCGAAGACATCAGCAGACTCAACTCCAATGCACCCCACGGCGGCCTATATATGCCGCAGGTCAACCCCGAGCAAGCGAAGTTCTTAAAGAGCCTTAACTATGAAAAGCCCCTTTGCTTCAGGTGCATAGCGCGAGTCTGACAACATTTTGATGAAGCTTGGGCCCGCCTTTGTCCACAATTTGAACAGCAGCGCGATCTTTTCCGAAAATCAGCGTCCACTTTTCCGGATCATTCGATAGCTCAAAAGTCAGGGAATCGGCCCTGTTTGGCGAGCTCGACGCGGACCCGCAATTCGATATCATCGAGCACGGCGTCGAGCCCTGGCTCGGTGCGATCGCGATAGACACTGAGCTCTTCGATAAGGGCGTCCATACGCTCGGGCGTGATAATGCCGACCAGGAGATCGGCCTTGATGCCGTCGAGAATGTCGAGCAGGTTCGTGCCGCGTTTGACCGCCTTGCGCTTGCCGCCCATGGCATCGCCCACGGACTGAATGGCAAGGATGGCATCGAGCGGGGCCACCTGCGAAACCGGAGCCGCCCGCGCCACGCGGGCCGGAGCCGACACGTCGGCCATGGTGAAGGACTGGCCTGGCGCATATTTCCCGACGGAAGCGCGCGACGCTACACTGCTCATCCGATTGGCGGATTCTATACGCACTGACTGACTCGCCCCCGAGATTCCTGTTGCAGGCAAAATCTGCCCTACATGGTTAATGACGACTTAATGACCCCGGCAAGATTTGCACACTGGCGCATTTAGTCGATCACCCTGCCTTGCCGATCGAACACATTATCCTTTGATATAAGGCACTTACGAAGAAATTCGCGATTTGGCACGCTTCTCGCATTACCGAAAGCGACCGCGGCGCCATGGGGATGGTGCAGCTTCGTACCGGGGATAGACATGCCGAACAAATTCTTCCGCATAGGCCTTGCTGCAGCGCTCAGCGCAGCACTGTCTCTAGCGCCTCTGGCCCAGGTTGCCGCCGCTCCTGCCCGCATCAAGGACATCGTCGATGTCGAAGGCGTTCGCGAGAATCAGCTCGTGGGCTATGGCCTCGTCGTCGGTCTCAACGGTACGGGCGACAGCCTCAACAATTCGCCCTTCACCAAGCAGTCGCTCCAATCCATGCTCGAACGTCTCGGGGTCAACACTCAGGGCGAGAATGTGCGCACTGCCAATGTGGCGGCCGTGATGGTGACGGCGAGCCTGCCGCCCTTCGCCGCGCAGGGTTCGCGCATGGACGTTTCCATCGCTTCGCTCGGCAATGCCAAGAGCCTGCAGGGCGGCACGCTGCTCGTGACCCCGTTGCTCGGCGCCGACGGCGAAGTCTACGCCATCGCCCAGGGTCCGGTCGCCATCAACGGTTTTAGGGCGGAAGGCGACTCGGCGAGCATCGTTTCGGGCGTGCCGACCACAGGCCGCATTTCTTCGGGCGCGCTGATCGAACGCGAAATCGACTTCGAACTCGGCTCCCAGCACTCGCTGCGCCTGACGCTGCGCAATTCGGACCTGACCACGGCCCGCCGCATCGCAATGGCGATCAACGATTTCATCGGCGCCCCGACCGCCGTTCCGGAAGATCCGGCCACTGTGCGCCTGACGCTGCCGGTCAATTTCAACGGCAATATCGTCGACCTCCTCACCGATATCGAACAGCTCATCATCCAGACAGACCAGTCGGCCAAGATCGTCATCGACGAAAACAGCGGCATCATTGTCATGGGCAAGGATGTGCGCGTGTCGAGCGTGGCGGTGGCACAGTCGAACCTGACGGTCAGCATTGCCGAAAATCCGGAAGTGGTGCAGCCCCTGCCTTTCAGCCAAGGCGTGACGGCGGTCGAGCCCAATACAGATCTCAGCGTGACCCAGACCGACACGGCGCTGCAGGTGATCAAGGAATCCGTGACGCTGCAGGAACTGGTCGACGGGCTCAATGCGCTGGGGATTTCGCCCCGCGATCTCATCGCCATCCTCCAGGCCATCAAGGCCACCGGCGCCCTTCAGGCCGAGATCGAGGTGCTGTGATGGAAACTGCAATCAGCGGCGTAAAGACCCAGACCAGCCTCGACAACCGTCAGCTCGACAAGCTCAGGAAGCAGGCGGAAGACCTCGAAGGCGTGTTCCTCAATCTGCTCACCAAGGAAATGTTCGCCACGGCCAAATCGGAAAACGGCTTTGGCGGCGGCTTTGGTGAAGAGACCTGGCGATCCATGCAGGCCGAACAGCTCGCCAATACCATGGCGCAGAACGGCGGCCTCGGCATCGCCGACCAGATCCTGGGCGACATGATCGCCCTGCAAGAAGCCAACCAGAACAATAATATGCGTCCATCAGGAGTGTACCGTTAATGTCTGCAGCAGCCGATCGTATTGCGTTCCTCGACAGCCTGCCGGCCGAAGAGCTTTGTGCCCAGGCAGAATCCGCGCTTCAGGCACTCGTGACCATGATGAACGAGGAAACCACCCTGCTCCGCGCCGGCCGTTTTCGCGACGCCGCTGGCCTGACCGCCCAGAAAACCCAGCTGGCACAGGACTATGTGGTCTTCGCCCGCTCGGTGCAGCGCCAGACCGAGCGCCTCGTGGCCGAAGCGCCGACCTCGCTCGACCGCCTGCACAAGAACCACGACGCCCTCGCCACCCAGATGGCCGAAAATCTCCGCGTCATCGCTACGGCGAAGAATCTTGCCGAAGACCTGATCGGCGACGTTGCCGATACGGTTGGCGCCAAGGACCACACGCGCACTTATGACCGCAGCGGCGAAGTGAAGATGCCGCGCGCGGCGTCGGCCCGCGGCATCGCGGTTAATCGCGCGCTCTAGTTTGGAAGAATCGCCGCGGCGCTCCGCCTGATCCAAAGTAGGGCGAGCACTCCAGAAGGGGCGCCAGAAACGCTACCGGCCACAGGGTCTCCGCAGAAGCGGAGGCCCTTTTTGCTTGGTCCGGCACACATGGTTACCCAATCCCTCCGAAATGCAGAGGTGTGTCTTAAAATCGTCCCGTCGGGACAAAGGGAGAGATAGGAAAGGCTTCATAGCCTGGTGTCGGCCAATTGTGGCTCCAGGACAGGAACATGAGCGCCAGAATCGCGCCGAGGGCCGATACCATGGGTATCGCCTTCTCGCCGCATCTTCCCAGGTTCATCCGCCAAGACCGGCGGGACGACAAGAACGGCTCAAACAAGGGCCAACAGAACGAAGCCGAGCCGCAGGCACTGCCCGCCGGATTCGGCGGCGTGGCGGCAGAGGGCAGTCTGCCGCCCGAGACTATTTTCGAAGCAGCCCTTCTAGGCAATCAACAGGCGATCGACCCGCCGAGCCCTTATGAAGTGGCACGACGCCTGCGCAACGAATGGTCGCCCCCGACCTATGGCTTCAAGCTGACCGACAAGACGATCTAACACTGCCGAAAATGCATGAGCCCGGGCCGATCCAACGATCGGCCCGGGCTTTTTTGTTTGGTATGGGCCGCAGTATTCCCGCACCTGATTGTCACCCGGCGAAGGCCGGGGCCCAACCTGAGATCTCAAGATGGGTCCCGGCCTTCGCCGGATGACAGCCGGTGAGAAGCCGGCCATCCGAACTGGACGCACACCGTCGCGGGCGAAGTATTCGAACTCGCGCGCAGCCCAGAAACGAAAAAGGCCCGCCTGAGGAGGCGGGCCAAGTTCAGTGAAGATTGGGATCTCTTACGAGAGAAGGCGAAGAGCGGTCGTTTCGGACGACTGCATGATCGAGAGAGCGGTCGTTGCCATCTGCTGGCGGGTCTGGAGAGCAACGAGGTTCGCAGCTTCCTGATCCATGTCAGCAGCGGTCAGGTTCGAAGCGCCGGCCTTCAGGATATCCGACAGCGAGGCGTTGAAATCCTTACGGGCACTGATGATCGACTGGTTCGAAGAGAACGAGGCGGCAGTAGCTTCCAGCGAGTCAGCGGCGCCGATCAGAGCGGTAAGCGAGTCATTCACCGCAGTATCGGTCTGCCAGCTGGAGCCGGCGGTGGTGATGTTGAGCGTCGAGGCGCTGACTGCGGTGCCCTGGATCGTCGTAGACGAAGAGCCGTTTTCGTTCAGGGCCAGCTTGATCTTGTCGCCATCAAGCAGGTTGGAACCGTTGATGCCGGCATCCTTGGCGATCCGGTCGATTTCCGAGCGGAGGGCATCGAACTGCTTGGCGAGCGAGGTACGGGTCTTGTTTTCCACGTAGTTGGTGGTGCCGGCGGTCAGGCCGATATTGGCCACGGTGCCCGTGCCACCGACAACGATGTTCTTGGTGCCCGTCGCTTCGAGGGTCAGCTTGCCGTCAACCAGCGAGGCTTCAACTTCCGCAGCGCCACCGTTGATGGCGTCGATAACGTCCTGGACCGTGTCGGCAGCGACGACCGTGTAGGTCGAGGTCGCGGTGCCATCGCCGACCGTAATGGTCTGGCCGACGGTGAAGCCGAGGCCCGGTGCGGCGCCATCGACCTGGGTCGAAGCGGTCAGGTTCACGGTGCCCGCCACCTTGGCAGTCGTTGCCGAGGAGGTCAGCGCCTGGCTGGTGAGGCCGCGGGCTTCCTTGATCAGGCCCTGGATGCCCTTGATACCTTCAGAGGCGGCCTTCATGGAGGACTGGGCGGCGTTAATATTGTCCATCAGAGCATCAATCGAAGCAGCGCGGGTGTCCATCGAGGAAGCAGTAAAGAACTTCGAGACATTGTCGAGCGGGCTGTTGACGGCCTTGCCGGTGACCAGACGGTTCTGAGTAGTGGCCATCTGTTCTGCGACGTTACGGAGAACGGTGAGACCGGTGCGGGCGTTGGACGAGAGGTTGATGCTCATTTGTTTGGACTTCCTGTTCCAGAGATTTTGTTTTCTTCCGGCGTTTCTTGCCGGCGAGATCAGGTTTAGTGTCCAATTGCTGCGGGCCCCTCTCGGGAAACCGCGCAATTTATTTCAAATTTTATCTAATTTCCGCGGGGCCGGATTTGGCCCCTGCCCGACGGTTCCGGGAGGTCACGAATCGCGCGCGTATACGCGCAAGGGGGCGAGCACGGTGGAAGTGCGCTTGCCTGTGCATCTCAGGATGGCCCCGCCCGCGCCGGGAGTGTTCGCTTGGAACTTATTCTCAACGGCGGTGCCGCCCTCGGGCTCGACCCGAGGGCGGCACCGCCTGCGCCACAATGCCTGTGGTTCCCGCATTGGCCCTTGGGTCGGGCCAGCCAGGTGTTTTCGAGAGCTTCACGGCAGGGACGATTGGAGGCAGTTGCGCGGTTCGCAGCGCCTGAGTCTTGGCCAAAGACTCGCCATGGCGGCCGCCTTTGGCACCAGAGTCTTCCCTAACCGATGCGGTTAACCCGGACTTTCCGTGCCGAAAATTTAATCAGCGAAGAGGTCCGGAAACTCAGGAAAAAACCCGGAAAACCTGGAAAAACCGTGACAAAATAAGCCTTTACGGACAGCGTAAAGATGTTCGCAATTTAAGAAGTTTTTAGCAAGTCGGCGCCATTCTGAGCGTGTCTCAAGGATTGAGGCATAAGCACCACACGTCCAGAAGGAAAACCTAGTATGGGTTCCGATGTTTCTCTCTCAAAGGCCGTTCGCGCGAACCTTTTGAGCCTCCAGAATACCGCCTCGATGATGGACAAGACGCAGCAGCGCCTTGCCACCGGCAACAAGGTGAATTCTGCCCTCGACAATCCGTCGAACTTCTTCACGGCATCGGCTCTTAACAGCCGCGCCGCGGACATGAGCAACCTGCTCGACTCGATGGCCTCGGGTATCAAGGTCATCGAAGCTGCCAACAACGGCATCACCGCGCTGACCAAGAACCTGGAATCCATGCAGTCGACGCTGCGCCAGGCTCGTCAGGACAAGTCCTTCCAGACCAAGTCTTTCGACGTCACCGATGCTTCGGTGATCTCGCTGGTTGGCGGTCAGTTTGGTGACGTCCCCTCCGAGATCAAGCTGACCAACGCGGTTGCCGGCGACAAATCGCTGCTGACGACCGCCTCCGCGACCGAATATCTCGGCACGGTTTCGACCACTGCCGCAGCTTCGGGTGCCGGCGCTCGTACGCTGATCACCACCAACACGGCTTTTGCCGATGGCGAAACCTTCACCGTTGCCGGCGTGACCATCACGGCCGACGAAGGTGTTGCAGCTTCCGGCGTTACCGATGCCGAACTCGCTGCCACGATCCAGTCGGCTCTCGACCTCAATGCTGGCACCACGCAGAAGTATAGCGTTGCTGTCGGTACGGGTGCCAATGTCGGCAAGATCATCATCGAAACCGTCGACCCGACCGCGGAAGCTGCCGAGGTTGTGTTCCAGGCCGCTGATAGCGACGTCAAGGGCACGACGTCGTTCAACTACTCGGCCGTTTCCGGTGCCATTCAGGTTGGTGGTCAGACCATCAATACCGGCGCTACCTACGACGACTTCGTTGCCAGCCTTCAGGCCAATGCTACCGCCGGCGGCTACTCGGTTGTCGCTGACAGCGTCACCCAGAACATCACCCTGACCAACGTTGCCTCGGGCGCTTCGGCTCCGTCGGTGACCGGCATCCCGGTGAACCAGGCGGCTCAGGCAGCTACCACCACGTTCAACCTTACCGGTGGTACGGGTGGCGCGGCCGATACGATCACGGTCGATGGTATCAGCCTGTCGCTCGCTGTTACTGGTACTGAAGACCTTTTCGGTGCCGACGTCGTGGCCAAGATCACTGCCGACCCCACGCTGGGTGCCAAGTATTCTGCGGCCTACGACAACGCCACGAACACGCTGACCCTGACCGACCTCACCACTGGTGCGGGCCGTTCGACTGCCACGATCGACTTCACCGGCGTTACCACCGGTACGGCTCCTGGTGCTCCGGCTGCGACGTTCACGCAGGGGCAGAATGCAGTCGTTGGCGGTGCAACCCAGACCGTTGGCATTCCGCGTGCCTACACCACTGAAGTTGCGGCCGAAAAGGACGAGTTCACCGTCTCCTATGACGGCAAGACCGCCAATATCTCGATCTCGGCTGCCAAGGGTGGCATCGGCGCTGGTTATGCTCCGAACGCTCTGGACAAGGCCGAATGGCGTGAAGAGGTGGTTGCCGCCGTCAACAGCCAGCTCGAACAGGGTGGCATCACTGGCGTCGAAGCCAAGTTCGGCGACGATGGCAAGCTGCAGATCGTTGCCAAGACTGCTGAAGCCAAGACCCTTGCCATTGCTGGCACCGACGCCGTTGCCCTCTTCGGCACCGGCACTGTCGATACCGGCACGGCACCCGTCTCGGGCCTCAACGCTACCAAGACTGTCGACAAGTTCGTCGAACTGATCAACCGCGACTTCGGCGGCAAGGTCCGTGCTTCGAACGACAACGGCAAGCTGCGTCTCGAAAACCTCTCGACCCAGGAACTCGACGTCGGCGTTGACATCAGCGGCAACGACGCCTTCGTGGCCTCCAAGATCGAAGGCAACACGGTCCGTGCGAACCTGTCCAAGCAGTTCAACGAACTGCGTGACCAGCTCGACAAGCTCTCTGACGACTCGTCCTTCAACGGTATCAATCTGCTTCGTGGCGATAAGCTGAAGATCACCTTCAACGAATCCGGCACGTCCTCGATCGATATCCAGGCCAAGGACAAGAACGGCAACGTTCGCGGCATCAACGCCTCGAACCTCGGCGTCGATAGCCTGATCGCTGAAGACCTCGACACCGATGCTGACATCGACGGTTTCCTCGCCAAGCTGTCTTCGGCCCTGACGGAACTTCGCTCGCAGGCTTCGGCCTTCGGTTCGAACCTGTCGTCGGTCGAAAACCGTCAGTCGTTCACCAAGAACATGATCAACACGCTGGAAACCGGCGCTGCGAACCTGACCTTGGCTGACACCAACGAAGAAGCTGCGAACCTTCTGGCTCTCCAGACGCGCCAGCAGCTCTCCTCGTCGGCTCTGTCCATGGCTTCGCAGCAGGACCAGGCAGTTCTGCAGCTCCTGCGTTAATCGCAAGCTTCATAACGACGAAAGGAAGGCGGGCCACAAGCCCGCCTTCTTCTTTTGGCCAGATGAGAATCATCTCAAGGCGTGATTCCCCTGCCCGCTCCGCCCTTTAGTCGCTGGCGTCCGTCGACCGCGACTGCTATCCATCCCTAAGCCCGCCAGACGAACGGCGGCATTCCCAGAACAGGAAACCAGAGCCCATGTCCCTAAAAGTCGAACTCAAGCCCGGCGAGCGTCTCATCATCGGGCAGTGCATCATTACCAATTCCGACCAGCGGACTCGGCTCTTCATCGACGGCAAGGCGCCCATCCTGCGCGAAAAGGATATCCTGACCATCGCCACGGCAGATACGCCCGCAAAGCGCATCTACCTGGCCGTACAACTGATGTATCTCGAGGACGACACGGCGCGGCTTCGCGACGAATACTTCCGTCTTGTCAATGAGATAATCCAGGCTGCACCCTCGATGATCACGCTCATAAACGGGATCAACAACGAGATTTTAACCGGCGCGCTGTACAAAGCTCTCAAGGCAGCCCGCAAGTTAATTCAGTACGAACAGGACCTTCTTGCAAATGTACCATCAGGGAGCGCAGGCATACCAACAGGTAGCCCGCAAAACGGAAGCCCCGCGTGATCGCGAAGCCAATCTGCTGTCGCGGGCGGCTGCCAATCTCCAGCTTATCCACGACGCATGGGACCTGAAGCAGGACAGCCTCCAGGAGGCTCTGCTCTTCAACCGCCGCATCTGGAATATCTTCCTCACCTCGGTTACCCGCGAGGACAACCCCCTTCCCGCCCAGGTTCGCCAGAACATTGCGAATCTCGGTCTGTTCGTGATGAACGAAACCCGTGAACTGCACATCGACCCGATCAAGGCCAAACTGCTGCCGCTGATCAATATCAATCGCCAGCTCGCAGCCGGCCTGCGCGGTGCAGAAGAAGCCTGATAAGGCCAGCGCCCACAAGATCGCCTAGATGCGGTGACAAGAGCCTCCGGATGTAACCGGGGGCCTTTTTGTTTGTGGTGTCAGCTTGCGTGGACATGGCAGTTGGGCCCGGCTTGGCAGGGCTCGGTTACTCTCCCGCCGCCAAACTCACTGCGCCGCCCTCGGGCTGGGCCCGAGGACAGCGCGGTAGTGGGGAGTCAAAGGCGATCCGGACGCCTTGCTTGCGTGGCCTCCACCCCACAAAGATCCTCCCAAAAACAAAACGGGGCGCTTGCGCGCCCCGTATTCGTTTCGGCCTTCTGGCCACTAGGACGCCTTCTGGCGCCTATTTGAGGTAGTTGACGAGGCTTAGACCGGCGACCGTCGCCGTCGTCTGGTAGCTGGCTTCGAGGCGCGTCTTGAGCGCCAGGAGCTGCATCACCGTTTCTTCCATGCTCACCGTCTCGACCTGGCTCAGCAGCGTTTCAAGCTGGCCGGAAGCGGCGGTATTGCGCTCGGCGGCGCCGCCGGTCGTGGCGCGAACCACGCCCAGTTCGAGACCGATCTGCTCGATCGAACCCTTGTTTGTCGCCGTGGCGCTCGAGGTTGTCGCCATCTGCCGCTCGACCATGGCGCTGAAGCGCGCCTTGGAGGTCGTGTCGTTGATGTCGTATTCCTGCGAGCTCATTGCCGCGAGCGTCTTGACCAGGTCACGCAGGCCCGTCTCGTTGGCGCGGACGCCATAGCCGACCTTGGTGGAATCGTCGACCTGTGCGGTCGCCGACAGGCGCGGATTGTCACCGGTTGTGCCGATTTCGCCCGTGTACCACTTCACCGTCTCACGGGTATTGGGTGCCGCAAAAACCGTCGCGGTTTCCGGGTTGCCGCCCGAAAGATCGATGCGGCGCGCCACCCCGTCGGTGGTGAAGAAGTCGTCGGCCGCAGCGTAGCTGGAGGCGGCGACCAGTTCAGTCTTGCTGGTCTGGTCGAGCTTGAGCTTCAGGGCCGCTTCAAAATTGGCCGTGGTTTCCTCGGGCGTGGCGCCGATGACGAACTGGCCGGTAACCGGTTCGCGATCGACGGCCTGCAGCACGATCGGCGTGCTGGTGCCATCAGGCATCTTGAGGTTGATGGTCACGGACTCGCCGGCGCGCGGATTGTCCATGAATTCAACGCTCATGCTTGCCGGGTTGCCGGCAATCGCACTGACATTGATCTTGCTGCTGGTCGTCGAAGCCGAGGACAGCTTGTAGCCGAAGATGGTCGGCGGGCTCTGTTCGGCGATGTTGACGATCCGATTGTTGCCGGCATCCACGCCGGCCGTCAGCCGACCCATCTTCACCGGGGCCGTGAGCCCCCCCATCTCCGTCTCGATGAGACCCTGGAGGTTCTTGAGCGTTTCCTTGCGATCGGCGCCGATGAGGTATTCCGGCGGATTTGCCGCTGGATTGACCGGACCCGTGACCGCCTTGAACTGGAAGTCCCGCGTAACGCCCTGATTGTCCTTGACGCCGATGGTGATGACTTCGCCGTCCACGGGCTGCTTGCCGAAGGTGACCGAAACCGAATTCATGCCATCGGTGTAGCCAATCACCTTCACGTCGGCATCAGAGGGGGTGATAACCTTGAAATTCTCGAGGTTCCCGAGCTTCTGGCCCATGAGGTCTTCAAGATTGCCGGCCGTCTGCTCCAGCGTACCGCCAATCGTGTATTGCGGCGGCACTGCATCAGCGTCGGCCGCACCGGCCACGGCCTGGGCAGAGAAGGTCTGCGTGCTGCCGTCGCGACGCGTCATCGTGAACGAGACGATGTCGCCCGGTGCCGGCTGTGCGCTTACCTGCACGGTGGGTGCCAGCGGGTCAGCGGTCGGCCCGGAAGTCTGCGTCGTGTCCGTATTGCCCGAGATCGACATGAGCTTGTAGCCGAACCGGTCGAATTCAGCCGAGGACAGAACGAGCTTGTTCTCCCAGGGGCCGAGAACCTTCGAGCGTGGCAGGCCGACATTGGAGAGCGTATCGGCGGAGTCGGCGCCCAGATCCGCCTTGCGGCGTTCTTCAGCGACGCGGAGATAGCCGTCGGCCGTGCCTTCGCCATACATGATCTGGTCATAGGTGGCGACCGGCGCGCTGTCGGTCTTGTTGCCGCCCATGAGATAGCGGCCCGCAACGCTCAGGTTCAGCGTTTCGAGCAACTGCGACAGGCGGTTCTGCGAGTCCTTCTGCAGGCTCACCATGGTGAGATTGTTCTCGCCATAGCTGGTGGGCGTCGCCGAGGTCCGGGTCTCGGACTTGAGCTTGGCGAGGGACGTAAAGCCCTGGTCGAGGAAGTTGAGCCGGAGATTGACCGTGTCGATATTGGCCGCAAAGGAATCGAGCTTGGTCAGACGGTTGCGCGTCGCGAGCGACACGGTACGGTCAAAGCCCATTTCGGCAAGGGTCTGCGACTTTTCTCCAGACCCAAGTTGGGTCTGGAGCTTGCCGAGCTGGTTCTGCATGGTCGAGATGGCGCTATAGCCCGCATTGACCGGATACATGGATTTATTGATCAGCATCTGAACTCAGCCCCTTACGTGAACGACTGCATGAGGGTGTCGAGCAATTCCTGCACGACCGAGGCAACGCGGGCATTGGCGGCATAGGCGTTCTGCAACTCCATCAGCCTGGCCACTTCCTCGTTGATATCGACGCCATAGCTCTCTTCCATGCGCGAAGTGATGGCATCGAGCGTCTGGCTATTGGTTTCGCTGGCCGACAGCGCCGTCTGGATGGAGCTGCCTTGGTATTCCATCACCTGCGAGACCATGTCGCTCAACGAGCCCGACAGGCGGAAACCGCCACTCTTGGCCCCGACCTGCGAGTTCGAGCCGAACCGCATGTTGTTGAACTGTTCGGTGATGTAGTCGACGCGCTTGCTGTCGCCCGAGGCCGTGGTCGCGCTGTAGTTGACCAACAGCGTATTGTCGGCGACGACGGCGGGATTGATGGTGATGCGGCCGGCAAAGCCGAGACGCTGCCCAGAGCCCGACAGCGAGTTGGTGAAGGGCTTGCCCTCGGCATCGAGGAAGAGCGGCATGCCCATCTGTCCGCCCTGCAGGTCCGTGGCGGTCCAGCGGGTGGAGGCGTTGATCGGCGTGCCGTTGCCATTGGCGCGCACTTCCAGCGTCGAGCCCGTACCCGAGAACGTCGGGCCGACGGTCAGCGACGAGTTGAGTACGCTGGTGATGTAGGACATGTCGACGCTACCGGCGACACCATTGCCGGCGAAGCGAACGCCGACGACCTGATTGCCGAAGCTGTCAGGGCTGGTCAGCGGGAGCTTTGCCGGGTCATCGACGCGAACGACCTTTGCGGTGCGTTCGACGCCGTCATTGCCGCGGTACTTGATGGTGAAATCGTCGCCATCCTGGAGCTTGCTGAGGTCCATGTCGAAACCCGACGGCGGACCGGCGACAGCCGTGCCTGGCTCCTGCACCGAGGAAAAGACCTGGGCCAGGGCTGCGGCGACGTCATCGAGCTGGCGCTGGGCGTCCTGCAGGGTCGTGTCGCGCAGTTCGATCAAGGCGCCCAGCGACCCCGAGCGGATCGCGCCGTCCTTGACGAGGTCGATGCGGGTGCCGTTCGGCGTCTCGATGATGAGCTTGCCGACGCCGTTCTTGCTGTCGTCGACGTTGAACTCGGTGGTCGGGGTCAGCGAACCCGCCTGTTCGAAGACGAGCAGCGAGGGCTTTACGTCGAGCAGCGCAGCGCCGGAGCGGGTGGCGAGACGCACGGTGCCGTCGGGATTGTAGTCAACCCGAAGATCCATCGTTTCCGAGAGGCCGGAGACGAGGCGGTCGCGCTGGTCGAGCAGGCTATTGCGCGTATTCTGGTCGACGCCATAGTCGGCCAGCACCAGGTTCACGTCGCGCAGCGAGGTGAGCATGGAATTGACCTGGTCGACCGTCGACGCCATCCGGGTCTCGGCCTCGCGCCGCATCGCCTGCACCTCTTTCGAGAGCTGGTTCAGCGTATTGGCCATGTCGGTGGCCTTGGTGACCACATCGGCGCGGGTCGCGTAGTTGTCCGGGCTTGTCGCCAGGGCATCGAGTGCGTTCTGCAGCTTGCCCAGCATGGTATCCATGGAACCAGCGCTACCCGGCTTGCCGAGCGAGGTCTGCATGCGATCCATGAAGGTGGCGCGCGTCACCGAATAGGCCGTCTCCGGCACCTGCTTGGTGTAGTAATTCTGCAGGATGGAGTCGAAGGCACGGTCGACATTGCCGGCGCGGACATAGGAATTGTCGCCACGGCCGACTTCAACGACGTTGAGCGTCTGCTTGTGATAGCCGGGCGTACCGGCATTCGAGATATTGCGGGAAATGACTTCCAGCGCCGTTTGGCTGGCCTTGAGGCCGGAAAGCGCATTCCCGATTGCAACCGTCAAACCCATAGCGGGTCTCCTTTGGTGCCGAACCTCTGCAAGGCACTAATGGCCAGACCGAAGACACGGCGAATCTGAGAAATGGCGAGTCCCGGCGCATGCGCCGGGACCATGGATAAAAAGGGAATGCTGCGGTTCTCCCCGCCCGGGCAGGGCATTAACCGGCCAGACAGCCCGAAAGGCCGGTAGGAAGATGTGCCGCATTCCAAAAGCATTGGCTTGCCTCAGCGGATCATGTTGAGAGCTTCCTGAAGCATCTCGTCGGCTGCGGTCACGATCTTGGTATTGGCCGAGTAGGCCTGCTGGGTGACGATCAGCTTGGTGAATTCTTCCGAGATGTCAGTGTTGGAGGCTTCGGTGGAGGAGCCCACGATGCCTTCGCCCGACTGGTTGATGATCGGCTCGCCGGATTCGGTGGTGGCCGTATAGGCACCGCCGTCGCCGCGCTTGAGAGCGTTGGGGTTGGAGAAGCTGGCGGTGATGATCTGGGCCACAGCGCGCGTTTCGCCATTGGTGTAGGACGCGATCACCTGACCTTCGTCGGAAATGCCCACCGAGATGAACTCGCCGGCGCCATAACCATCCTGCTTGAGCTGGGTGGTGGTGGCCATGCCGGAATTGTCGGCAAACTGGGTCATGCCCTTGAGGCCGTGGTCGACGGTGATCGAGCCGAAGCTGCGGCCGTTGATCGACAGGCTGTTGATAGTAAGGCGCTCGGTGCCACTGACGGTTACGCCCGAGCCACCAGTAATGCCCGAGAGCACCCCCTGGTCGAAGGTGTAGTCGGCCATCTTGGTCCATGCGTCCGTCGCGCCGGGTGCAGAGTTCGATGCGTAGAACAGGCTCCAGGTCGCGATTCCGGCCTCGTCGGAGACTTTGGCCCAGCGCATTTGCACGTTCACCGGCTCGCCGGTTTGCGAGTAGACGGTGATGCCGCCGCCGGAGATGGATTCCTTGACGAAGAGTTCGGAATTGGCGGCCGAGACTTCTGCCAGAGTGCCAGTTGCAGCGTTCATGGAATCTGCAATGTCGAGGGCCGACGCCGCGGCACCGCCAATTGATACGTTTGAACGATAGTTCCCAGGGAAATTGACGACCAACCCGTTCGTGGTGTCCCACGCCAAGGTCGCGCCGCCAGCATCCGGGCCACCATAGGCGCGCAAATCTGCCTGGATAACATCCAGCATTTCTTTGACCGAGCCAGTTGCGTCCACCTTCACGACGCCCGAGCCAGCGACGGCGGTGCCGGTAGCGTCGAGGAGATACTTGCGGGTCACGCCGCCAATCGTGATTTCGAGTGGCTTGTTGTGAATCCCACCCAGCGCGAGTCCCAACTGATCCGCAGGCACATTCGTCGAGTTGTAGCTTGCGGGAGGAATCGACGAGGTAATCGCGCCCAGGCCGAGAAGTGGCGCTGCGGTACCAGAGACGACGAGCGCGTCGGGGCTACCCGCCTCCAGCTGGACGAAGACGCGACCATCCTTAATGCCGACCTTTTCGAGATCGGTAGTCAACCCCTGCAGTGCGCCTTCGACGGCGGACAGGAGTCCAGCGATGGTGACCGGCGCTGCAGTGCTGATCTGACCCGCAAGCGGACCAAAGGTGATGTCGCGATCGACTGGCGGCGTGCCGATAGTGAACCTGAGAACGCTGCCGTCAGGAATCGAGAGCGTTGAAGCCAGCGCAGAGCCGTTGACGACATTACCATAGCCGTAAGCAGGAACGTTGGCCGGCGTACCCGGCATGCCGTCAATCTTGGGTGCTATTGGCGTGCCGTCGTAGTCACCCGAATAGCTCCAGGGCTTCAACAGTTCGCTGCCGGGCGTCGTGGACACGTAAGAAGCCGTCTTCGGGCTCTGCGGCAGGTTGAGCTGGTAGTTGATGGTGGTCGAGCGCTTGGCCGGGAGGAACGAGTTGTCGATCTTGACGGCTTCAGCGACCGAACCGGTCACAACGCCATTGTTCATGCCGAGGCCAGTCAGGCGGTAGCCTGCGCCGTTAACGAGGTAGCCGTTGCGGTCGATGTCGAAGTCACCGCGGCGGGTGTAGAAGGTACCACCCGAACCGTCGGCCTTTTCCGTAACGAAGAAACCATTGCCGTTGAGGGCCATGTACGTTTCGGTATCGGCATTCTGGATGTCGCCGCGCAGCGTATTCATCGAGCGCGAATAGGAGGAGACCGCGCCAGCAATCTGCTGCTTGACGGGCGCGTCGGGGATCATATCAACAAAGCTGGTGTCGATACGCTTGTAGCCAATCGTCTGCGAATTGGCGATATTGCCCGAGATGTTCTCCATGGCATGCGACTGAGCCTTGAGGCCAGAAACCGCACTTTGAAGAGCGCCAAAAATACCCATTTAAAACTCCAGTTCCCCAAAAGACGAGGCAAGCGCCTGTTTGCCCCAAGCAATGCAAGGGCAATGCCAACTTGTTAACCATATGAATTAACTTGTATTTTTGACTCTGAAGCACCCTCTCCACCCTGCCGATCGGCAGAAAAGGGCGTGGCGTATGGCAAAAAATGCCGCCTGACTTCCGCCGATGCCGCGTTTAATGGGATTGCTCTGGAGCAGATCGGCGTTTTGTGGCAAACACCGAGCCGTCTCTAAGTCTTTGTTTTGTCGCGCTGCCTGCCCGAAGAAAAGTCCCAGACATGCTGTTTGAAACGCCCGACCAGTTCATCAATGCGCCGCGCCGTGCCATCACGGTCTTCGGCATGGCTGGCGTGGGCAAGACGCGGCTGTCGAACCTTTTGCGGAAGAACCGCTGGTTCCACTATTCGGTCGATTATCGCATCGGCACGCGGCACATGGGCGAGTACATCGTCGACAACTTCAAGGCCGAGGCCATGAAGGTGCCGTTCCTGGCACAGCTCCTGCGCTCGGACTCGATCTACATCTCGTCCAACATCACCTTCGACAATCTCGATCCGCTTTCGAGCTATCTCGGCACACCCGGCGATCCGCAGAAGGGTGGCCTGCCGCTGGCGGAGTATCAGCGTCGGCAGGAGCAGCATCGCGTGGCGGAAATTTCTGCCCTGCTCGATGTGCCGCACTTCGTGGAGCGCGCCAAGGCGCTCTATGACTACAATGATTTCATCGCCGATACCGGTGGTTCGCTGATCGAAGTCATCGACCACGATGACCCGAACGATCCGGTGGTGAAGACACTCGCTGAGAACACGCTGCTGCTCTATATTCGCGGCACCGACAAGGACGCCGCCGAACTGGTGCGCCGCTTCAAGCACAGCCCCAAGCCGATGTACTACCGGCCGGCCTTCCTCGTCGAGAAGTGGGCCGAGTTCAAGCAGATGAACAACATCAGCGAAGACAACGACGTCGATCCGGCAAAGTTCGGCGCTTGGGGGTTTGAAGCGCTGCTGCACAACCGCCTGCCGCGTTATCAGGCGCTGGCCGACAATTTTGGCTACACGGTCGAGGCTTCGGACCTGGCCATGGTGCGCGACGGCGATGAATTCGTCGATCTGGTCGCCGCAGCCATCGAAAAGCGAATGCGTTAGCGCGTGCCCCACGGGGACGCGCCAATGCCCGAAATCCGCTTTTCATTGCCCTTTTAGAGGCTCATATGCCTATTCGCATTCCCGACAATCTGCCTGCCCGCAAAACCCTCGAAGACGAGGGCGTCAATGTCATGGATTCCAGCCGCGCCGCGCGACAGGATATTCGTCCGCTCGAATTCGGCCTTCTCAACCTGATGCCGAACAAGGAGCGCACCGAGACGCAGTTTTCGCGCCTGATCGGCGCTACGCCGCTGCAGATCAATCTCTCGCTCGTGCGCATCACCGAGCACCAGTCCAAGCACACCTCGGAAGAGTATCTGACGACCTTCTACCAGACCTGGGAAGAGGTGAAGGAGCGCAAGTTCGACGGCTTTATCGTCACTGGCGCGCCGATCGCCCATATCCCGTTCGAAGACGTGCGCTACTGGAACGAAATGCTGGAAATCATGGCGTGGACGCGCACCAATGTGCACCACACCATGTTCATCTGTTGGGGCGCACAGGCGGCCCTGCACCACTTCCATGGCGTAAAACGCTACCGCATGGACGAGAAGGCTTTTGGCGTTTACCGCCATCGCATCACCAACCCACGCTCGCCCTTCCTGCGGGGCATGTCGGACAGCCCGATGATCCCGGTATCGCGCTACAACGACATCGATCGCGCCAGCGTCGGCGACGATCTTGAAGTGTTGATGGATAGCGATATCGGCCTCTGCATGCTCGGCGAAAAGTCGGGCAAGTCGGTCTATTTCCTCAATCACCTGGAATATGACAACCGCTCGCTGGCCGATGAATATGAGCGCGACGTGAAGGCGGGGCTCGACACCACGCCGCCGGTCAATCTCTTCCCCAATGGGGATACGTCAGTAGAGCCGGAGAACCGCTGGCGTAGCCATGCCCATCTCCTGTTCCAGAACTGGATCAACGAGATCTATCAGACGACGCCCTACGATCTCGGCGAGATCGGCAAGCCGTAAGACTTTGCGAGGCGGCGCGTCAGCGCCGCCTCCGCCCTTGCAAAAGGCCCCCCAGTCCCTAACTTGCAGGGACGCATGGGGAAATAAGCTTTGCCGCAACCGCCCACCACCATCACCGACGAGCTGGGCATTGCCCTTGCCAATCTTGCCGACAGCGCCACAGGCGTGCTTACGCCAACCCTGCGGCTGGGCGTGACCGGCCTCAGCCGGGCCGGTAAGACGATCTTTATCACGTCGCTGATCCACAACCTGCTCACGCAAGGCCGCCTTCCTGGCTTTTCGCCGCTGGCCGAGGGTCGGTTCATCGGCGCGAAACTGGCTGAATATCCGGACGCGACGATCCCGCGCTTCGCCTATGAACAGCATATGGCGGCGCTGACCGGGCGACCCGCGACCTGGCCCGAAAGCACACGACGGATTTCGCAGCTGCGGATAGTGCTAAAATTCCAGTCGGCGAAATGGTGGGCCGGATTTTCGGGCCCCGCCACGCTCAATCTCGATATCGTCGACTATCCCGGCGAGTGGCTGCTCGACCTGCCGCTGCTCGGCAAGAGTTTTGCCGAATGGAGCGCCGAAGCGCTGGAGCGGGCACGGCAGCCCGGGCATGCGGACGAAGCAGCAACCTTCCTGGCCGAACTCGACAGCACTGACGTTCTCAAGGACGCCAGTGATCTCAGTGCCGAGCACCTTGCTACGGCCTTCACGACCTATCTCCGTCGCAGTCGCGAGCATGGCGCGCTGTCCACTCTACCGCCCGGCCGCTTCCTGCTGCCCGGCGATCTCGAAGGCTCTCCTGCCCTCACCTTCGCGCCGCTGCCGCGTCCGAGCCAGCCCATCCGCGGCAACAGCCTCTATGCCATGCTGGAAAACCGCTACGAGGCCTACAAGGCGCAGGTCATCCGCCCCTTCTTCCGCGATCACTTTGCCCGGCTGGATCGGCAGGTCGTGTTGGTGGACACTTTGCGCGCGCTGAATACCGGGCCGGCCGCTGTAGCCGATCTGGAGACGGCACTCACCGCCGTGCTAGCCTGCTTCCGGCAGGGCGAGGCCAATCCTCTGCTCCGCCCTTTCAGTCGGCGCATTGACCGCATCCTTTTTGCCGCCACCAAGGCGGACCACGTGCACCACACGAGCCATGATCGCTTGGAAGCGATCCTCAATCGCCTCGTCGGCAATGCCAGCAAGCGGGCACGTTTTGCCGGGGCCGAGACCAAGTCGCTCGCCATCGCCGCCATTCGCGCCACCAGCGAAGGCACGATCCGCGAGCAGGGCGAGACGCTGCAGACGCTGATCGGCACGCCGCAGGCGGGCGAGGAATTGGACGGCACGACCTATGACGGCAAAACCGAAATCGCTTTGTTTCCCGGTGACTTACCCGAACGTCCCGATTCATTGTTCGAGAACGGACAGCCCGTGGCGCTGAATTTCCTGCGCTTCACCCCGCCGCAAAAGCTCGAGACCAATGCGAACGGTGAGGTAGTGCTGCCCCATATCCGCTTCGACCGCGCGCTCGACTATCTCATCGGAGACTGGATGGCATGAAGCGTCCCATCGCCCGCCCCACCCAGACGCAGAGCGAGACAGCCACGCCGGTCCGCATTCCGCGCGCCTTTGCCCCTGATGAGGCCGAGATCGTCGAAACCTCGTTCGACCCCGAACTGGAGCCAGACCTCGTCGGCCCGCCGCCGCGGCGCATGGGCTGGATTGGCCGAATTGCCTGGACGGCGGGCGGCATTCTCGTTTCGGCCGGCCTGGCGCTTGCCGCCGACCGCCTGATCCGCGACCTCTTCGCCCGCTATGAATGGCTCGGCTGGGCCGGCCTTGGCGTGCTCGGCGCTTTCGTCGTTGCCCTTCTGGCGCTGTTGGCGCGAGAAATCTTCGCCCTTCGGCGATTGCGTGTGCTTGACGCGCTCAAGACCGACGCAGCGCGAGCCCGTAGCGATGATGACCAGAAACTGGCCCGACACGTCGCCGAGCGTCTCGAAGCCATCTACGCCGATCGCCCGGATATGGCGCGCAGCCGCGAAGTGGTGAAAAGCAATCTTCCGCATCTCTTCGACGGCAACGAGATCATCACCCTCGCCGAACGCAGCCTGATGGCCCCGCTGGATGCCCGCGCAAAGGCGCTGACGGCTGCCTCGGCGCGACGGGTGGCGCTGGTAACAGCGGTGTCACCTCGGGCCCTCGTCGATGTCGCCTTCGTCATCTACGAGAGTGTGCGGCTTGCCGGAGCCATAGCGGCGCTTTATGGCGCACGGCCGGGCTTCTTCGGGTTCTGGCGGCTCACGGGCGCGGTTCTGGCCCATCTTGCCGTCACAGGCGGTCTCGTACTCACCGATGGTATTGTCGAGCAACTGGTCGGCCAGGGGCTTGCGGCAAAACTTTCCGCCCGCCTCGGCGAAGGTGTCGTCAACGGGCTTATGACGGTCCGTGTGGGCATCGCCGCCATGCGCGTCGTGCGCCCCCTGCCCTTCGAAACCCTGCCGCAGCCCATGGTGCGGGACTTCATTCCCGAACTTGCCAAGCTGGGTGAACGCAACACTTAGGATCGCCCTCCATCCTGTCGGCAACGCGTTCCGCGCGGACGCCGTTGCGCCTCTTGAATGTAGTTCGATGTCATACTATTTAGTACGACATCGAACTACATGAGGGATATCATGCGACGCAGACAATTTCTTGCCCTGGCCGGTGGCGGCATCGTGCTGGCGGCGGGCGCGGCCGGCGGCACCTTTGCCGCGACGCGAACCCCGGACCGGGCGCTCGCCCCCTGGGCAACCACCTCGCTTTACGATGAACCGCGCCGCCGGGCGCTTTCCTTCGCCATTCTCGCGCCGAATCCGCACAATCGACAGCCGTGGCTTGTCGACCTTAGGACCGAAGGCGAAATCACGCTCCATGTCGACACCAACCGCCTGTTGCCGGAGACCGATCCTTTCAACCGCCAGATCACCATTGGCCTCGGATGTTTCCTCGAACTGATGATCCTTGCAGCTGCAGCGGACGGCTACCGGGTCGATCTTGCGCTCTTTCCTGAGGGGGATAGCGCCGAGGGGCTGGACCAGCGGCCGGTAGCGCGCGCCCGGTTCATTGCCGATGGCAGCGTCACTCCGGACCCGCTCTTTGCCCAAGTGCTCAACCGGCGCTCGCTGAAAGATCCATATGACCTCGCCCGGCCGGTGTCGCCCGAAACGCTTGCCTCCCTGCACGCCGCCGGACGCCACGGGCTGACCATCGGCAGCAGTGCCGACGCCGAGCATGTCGCAAAGCTCCGCGACCTGACTGGACGCGCCATGCTGATCGAAATCGACACCCCGCGAACCTACAGGGAAAGCGTCGACCTTATGCGCCTCGGCAAGGCCGAAATTGAAGCCAACCCCGACGGCATCGACTTCGGTGGCCCGCTCTTCGACACGCTTGCCCTTTTCGGCCTCTTCACCAGAGAAACTGCGGCCGATCCGACCTCGATGGTCTTTGCGCAGGGCAAGGATGTCGTGCTGGCCAACACCTCCTCGGCCATGGCGCATGTCTGGCTGGTGAGCGGCACCAATACGCGACAGGACCAGATCGCGGCCGGTCGCGATTGGGTGCGCATCAATCTCGCTGCCAGCGCGGCGGGCTTGGGGCTGCAACCGTTAAGCCAGGCGCTCCAGGAATTTCCCGAAATGGCCGACTGCTACGCCGAGGCCCATCAATGGCTTGCACCTGCGGGCGGGACCGTCCAAATGTTGGCACGGCTGGGCTATGCCGATGCAATTGGCCCAAGCCCGCGCTGGCCGCTGGAGGCCAAGATCATCTAACGGCGTTTTCAGGGTAAGCGGACATGGACAAGGAGCAGGCCGGAACGCTGGTTTTCGGGTTCTTCAACGAGATCGGCATTGTTTCGCAACTGGCGAGCGCGCTGTTTACACGCCTCATTCCACTCGGCCTGCATCTGTCCCATTTCATCGTGCTCAATCACCTGGCCCGCCTTGGCGATGGCCGCACGCCGCTGCAGATCGCCAATGCGCTCCAGGTGACCAAGGCCACCATGACCCATACGCTGACCGTGCTCGGCCGGCATGGCTTTGTCGCCATAGAGCCGCACCCGACGGACCGCCGCTCAAAACTGGTCAGGCTGACCCCAGAGGGCCGCGCTTTTCGTAATGATGCCATTGCCCGGCTCGCGCCGGCTTTTCAGTTCGTGATTGAAGGCGTTTCGGCCGACGAGCTGCTCGCTGCCTTGCCGGTGCTGGAGAAGGTGCGAAAACTGCTCGATGCTGAGCGCGATGCGCCAAGCATCGGCTGAGGCGCCAGTTCAGAAGTCCTTGGACGCGCTCGGCGCTAGGGACAGCTTGAGCCCATCCAGATCATCCGAGCAGAGGATCTGGCAGGAAAGCCGCGAGTTCGGCTTTACGTCGCCCACGCTATCGAGCATGTCCTCTTCCTCGTCACTCGGCGCGCCAACAGCGCCGAGCCATTCGTTATCGACATAGACATGGCAGGTGGCGCAGCTCAGCGCGCCGCCGCATTCGGCCTTGATGTTTAGGCCCCAGTCGCGGATGACTTCCATGACGCGCCAGCCTTCGAGCCCTTCGAGCTCGTGCACTTCGCCTGCCTGGTCGGTAACGGTGATCTTCATGGGGCGCTCCTCAACAGCGGGGCGTGCTTAGCCTTCTATGAGGCGGCAAGGCAAGTAGGACATTCGTTCCTGCCACGGCGTCATTCCCGCGAAAGCGGGAATCTCGATGCGGGCCGAGTGAGATCCCCGCTTTCGCGGGGATGACGCGGTGGTCGGAGGATGGGCTAGCGTTACGCCACACCCAGCTTCTTCTGCAGTTTCGTGGAACTGGTGGTGTACTGGAACACCACGCGTTCGCCCGGCGAGACGATTGCCTTGGCCGCCTGGGCCATCAGCGCGGCTTCGTGGAAGCCCGAGAGGATCAACTTGAGCTTGCCGGGATAGTAGTTGATGTCGCCAATCGCAAAGATGCCGGGCACCGAGGTCTGGAACTTTTCGGTGTCGACGACGATGGTGTTGTCGTTGAGCTCAAGGCCCCAATCGGCGACCGGGCCGAGCTTCATGGTGAGACCGAAGAACGGCAGCAGGCGCGTGGCGGGGATCGAGAGATCGCCGGCATCGGTCGTCAGATGCACGTGGTTGATCTGGCCGTTTTCGCCATCGAGCTTGGCGATCTGGCCGAGCTGGAAGTTGACCTTACCGTCGGCAACCAGTTCCTTCATCTTGTTGACCGAAGCCGGGGCCGCCTTGAAGGCGTCGCGACGGTGGACAAGCGTCAGGGTGCGGACGATCGGCTGCAGGTTCAGCGTCCAGTCGAGCGCCGAGTCACCGCCGCCCACGATGACGACGTCCTGGCCACGGAAATCTTCCATCTTGCGGACGGCATAGAAGACCGACTTGTTTTCGAACTGCTCGATCTCGGGCACAGGCGGGCGCTTGGGCTGGAACGAACCGCCGCCGGCCGCGATCACGACGACTTTGGTGAAGAAGGTTTCGTCGGCATCGGTCTGCAGCTTGAAGGAGCCATCTTCGAGCTTCTCGATGGAATTGACCATGCGCGAGAAGTGGAATTCAGGCGAGAACGGCGCAATCTGCGCCATCAGGTTGTCGGTCAGTTGCTGGCCGGTGACCATGGGGAAAGCCGGAATGTCATAGATCGGCTTTTCCGGATAAAGCTCGGCGCACTGGCCGCCGGGACGATCCAGGATGTCGATGAAGTGGCATTTGATGTCGAGGAGCCCGAGTTCGAAAGCCGCGAACAGGCCGCAGGGGCCAGCGCCGATGACGACAACGTCGGTGGTGATCTCAGTGCTCATTTTCAAAGTCCGTTCGACACCGGAGCCGCTGCGGCTCCGGAAAAATTGGTCCCATCGGGGCCCCATTGCCCCGCTTGATGAATGGGAACTGCCGCTGTCACCAGCGCCCCCGGCTTTGCCCGATTAAAGGCGACTAACGCGCTCCACTTATCCTAGGAGACGCGACGAAGGAAGGGGCGAGTACCAAGCGGTACTTCGGTGACGCCCACAGGCTGGTAGAACAAGGCCATTTCCGGCAGACGGTTCTCGATCAACGCCTGACGGCTCGGCTCGTGGGTGACGACGAGCGCGTTGAAGCCGCAGCGGCGCATATGCGGGATCTGATCCTGCAAAACGTCGCCTACAGCCCTAATTTCGCCGGCATATTCGAACCGCTCTACAAGCAGGCGCGCCGTTGAATAGCCACGACCATCCGAGAAGGCCGGAAACTTGATGGCGATCGAAGCAAAGCGAGCGAGATCGTCGACGACGTCTTCGATCTTCTCGCCGGGCGAAACCAGGAGCCCAAGCGGGTGCTGGCTCGCCAGATAATCGGCGCGATTGGCCAGAAATTCCGGCAGCGGCACGTGGGTATACCGGGCTTCGGACGGCGCGGTGCCTTCGACCCATTCCTTGAAGGGATCGGCAATAAAAGCCCCGTCTTTCCAGAGGGTATGGCGGGCTGCGGCAGTCATCGGATTGGCGATCGCTCCACTGAAGTCATAATGGATGCCGCATTCCTTTTTATTGAGGCCGCGCCACCGTCCAGCGCGCGGATCTTCGCCCTCGGCAACGATCGAGGTGCAAGGCGCGCAGCCAATGGACTTGTAGCCTTTGGCATAGAGCGGATGCTCGGGCAAGCTGTGCTTCTGGCGATATTCGACGACGTCGGCGTCGGAGAAATAGGCCAGCGGATTGACCTTGATGCGATCGTCGCTCGTCAGCTCGAAATGCGGCAGTACGCCACGTTCCTTGGTCTGGTAGCGCTTGCGCCCGGTGACCCAGCCACCATATTGCTCGGTGATCGGCTCCAGCGGCTCGGTCTTGCGAATGTGGCAGCAGGAGTCGGGATCGGTCTCCCACAGGTCGCCATTGGGGTCGAACCGCTTGACGTCATTGGCGTCGGGATGAATGGCGTGGACGTTGAGGAGGCCAAACTGCTTCTTCAGCGTCTCGACATAGGCCAGCGTCTCGGCAAAGTGCTTGCCGGTTTCGAGAAAGTAGACCGGCATAGACGGATCGACCTGGGCCACCATATGCAGCAGCACGGCCGAGTCCGCCCCGAAGGACGACACAATGGCGAGATCGCCCGGCAGCACGTCTGACACGGCATAGCGAAGGACGCCAAGCGCGTCCATTTCATCGAACATGCCGTTAAGCGCCAGAATACCCAGCGCCTTCAGCTTGTCGTGGGCCGCCTGGGCGGGAGCGAGTTTAGGCAGTCCCATAGAGGGCCTCCTTGAAGGGCGCTTCCCCAAGACGCCGATAGGCTTGAATGAAAGTCTCGTCGGCGCCCTGACGCTGGGCAATGTAGAAATCGACCAGCTTTTCGATGGCGCCGGGCACGTTTTCGGCCTCAAAGCCCGGCCCGATGATTTTTCCGACCGAAGCATGCTCGGTGGCGTCACCGCCCAGCGTGATCTGATAGAGCTCGCCGCCCTTCTTCTCGACGCCCAGAATGCCGATATGGCCGACATGGTGGTGCCCGCAGGCATTGATGCAGCCGGAAATCTTGATCTTGAGCTCGCCGATTTCCTTCTGGCGCGCCGGCTCGGCAAACTTCCTGGAAATCTCCTGCGCGATCGGGATCGAGCGGGCGTTGGCCAGGGCGCAAAAATCGAGGCCCGGGCAGCAGATCATGTCGGTGATGAGGTTGTTGTTTCCCTCGGCAAGCTCGGAAGCCACCAGCGCATCATAGACAGCGCGGAGATCGGCCAGCGCCACGTGGGGCAGAACCAGGTTCTGCTCATGGGTCACACGCAGCTCGTCATACGAGTATTTTTCAGCGAGGTCGGCGACGACCTCCATCTGCTTGTCCGTCGCATCGCCCGGCGCGCCGCCCACGGGCTTCAGCGAAACCGTCACCGAGGCATAGCCCGGCTGGGCGTGGGCATTGATATTGTTGTCGAGCCAGCGGCCATAGGCGGGGTCGACGATGGACTCGTAGGCCACATCGATCTTGGTCAGCGTCTGCGCGGCAAAATCGGGCAGCGCGAAATAGGCGCTGATGCGGTCGACTTCCTCGCTCGGCAGGGTAAGAACGCCGCCGCGGACTTCGGCGAACTCGGCCTCAACCTGGCCCTTGATGGTCTCAAGGCCCTCTTCGTGCACCAGGATCTTGATGCGCGCCTTGTACTTGTTGTCCCGGCGCCCATAGCGGTTGTAAACGCGCATGATGCTTTCGAGATAGGCCAGCAAGTGCTCGTTGGGCACGAAGCTGTTGATCAGCTTGGCGATCATCGGCGTACGACCGAGGCCGCCACCAACCCAGACTTCCCAGCCGATTTCGCCAGCGCCGTTCACGGCAGCCTGCAGGCCAATGTCGTGGAAGCGGATGGCCGCACGGTCATGCGGCGCGCCGGTGATGGCGATCTTGAACTTTCGCGGCAGGTACGAGAATTCCGGATGCAGGCTCGACCACTGGCGGAGGATTTCGGCGACCGGACGCGGATCGATGATTTCGTCGGCAGCAGCGCCGGCAAACTGATCCGTCGTGACATTGCGGATGCAATTGCCCGAGGTCTGGATCGCGTGCATTTCCACTGACGCCAGCTCGTCGAGAATGACCGGAATGTCCTTCAGTTTCGGCCAGTTGTATTGGATGTTTTGGCGCGTCGTGAAATGGCCATAGCCGCGGTCATAAACCCGGGCGATATGGGCCAGCTTGCGCATCTGCCGGCTCGACAGCGTGCCATAGGGCACGGCGACGCGCAGCATATAGGCGTGCAATTGGAGATAAAGACCGTTCATCAGCCGCAGAGGGCGGAACTGGTCTTCGGTCAATTCGCCCGAAAGGCGGCGCTTCACCTGATCGGCAAACTGCGCCGTGCGACCCGCGACGAACGCGGCGTCAAACTCGTCATATCGATACATGACCGTCCTCACCCAGATGTTGGCGGTCGTAAGCCTGCCCATGAAGAGTTAGGGGCGCGGTGGGGCCCGCCGCCCGGATACGTTCGCGAAGCCGCTTGGGCACGATCGCGCCATCGACGACATCGACTTCTTCGATTTCGAGGCTGATGACACGCCCCGTCGCCTTGGTTGCCGCCAAAGCGCCATCGCGCTCGGCCGCTTCTTCCTTGGCAAAGAGCCGGGCCAAATGCAGGCCCTCGACCCAGGTGCCGCCGACCGACAGATAAACCGTGGCGCCCGAGGTCAACTCGTTGCCGGTGAGTATTTCCTTGCTCATGCTACTTTGAAACTTTCCGCATTCCTGGCGACGGCCTCAACCCAATCGCCATACGCCACGGCCCGACCGATAAGGATAACGGCCGGGCCGTCATCAAACTCGACCGCGCCACGCGCGAGATCACCCAAATTACCCGCATAGGACCGGCTTTTCGGCCGTCCCGCATTGACCACGATACCCACCGGCAGGTCGGCCGCGGCGCCCAGCGCCACCAGCCGTTCCGCCGTTTCGGCAGCAATCGATTTGCCCATATAGAGCGCCAGGGTCAGGCCGGTTTCGGCGAGAGACGCCCAATGGGCCAATTCGCCATCATCGGCGCCATGCGCCGTCGCGACCACAAGCCCACTCGACACTTTTCGCAAGGTGACGGGCGTTGCCGTATCGGCAGCAGCGGCCAGAGCGGCACTGACGCCCGGCACGATCTGGTAGTCGATCTCAGCCTTGCGCAGAGCCGCGATTTCTTCGCCAGCGCGCCCAAAGATCATTGGATCGCCCGACTTCAGCCGCGCCACCTTCTTGCCTTCGCTCGCTAGCCGCACGATCAGCGTATTGATCTGCGCCTGGCTGAAGGAATGATGGCCCTTGGCCTTGCCGACACAAATCTGCTCGGCATCGCGGCGGCCCATTTCGACGACTTCAGCGGGCACAAGCTGGTCGTGCACGATGACATCGGCCTGCTGCAACAGGCGCTGGGCGCGAAGCGTGAGGAGATCGGCGGCGCCGGGACCGGCGCCAATCAACCATACGACACCCTGCCCCACGCCATTTTCGACATGGCTCGCCAGCAGCTTTTCAGCCTCGACATCGCCGTGGCCTTCTTCGATGGCCTGCTCGACCGCGGTGGAGGTGACAAGATCCTCATAATAGCGCCGGCGGGCGGCGCCGTCGTGGATCAGGCTTTCGACCTTGTGACGCAGACTGCCGGCGAGACCGGCAATCTTGCCGAGACCCGGAGCCAGAAGCGCTTCGATCTGCGCACGCACCAACCGCGCCAATACCGGCGCGTCGCCCTCGGTCGAAATCGCCACGGTCAGCGGCGCACGGTCGACGATCGACGGCGTGTAGAAATCGCATTCGCCGGGCACGTCGACGACATTGAGCGGAATGTTCAGCCGGCGGGCCTCGGCCATCGCCAACTGCCCATCCGGGCCCTCATCGGCCACGAAAACCAGCGCCACACCAGCCACGTCTTCGGCCGTCAACGGGCGCTCGAAAACGGTCACGTCAAAACCAGAAAAATCGGTCTCAACCTGCCTTGCGTAAATCTCTATTGAAGCAGTCGTCTTTGCGACCAACCGGACTTTATTCAGGGCCTCGTCGGTGCCGCCGACGATCATAATGCGCTTGCCCTTGACCTTGAAACTCAACGGGAATGTGTTGAGGCGAGTCATAACAGTCCTATTCCAACGATGAGGCAAAATATTCCAATGCCGGGGATTGGAGCAAGGCGTTGAAATTCAATCGCTTTTATATTTCCCTAGCGAGGGCCACCTTAGAATGACACCAGACTGGCAAAGCAAAGACGGGCAAAATAATCCTGACGCCCGCCGTTCGACGCAAAGCGCCCGCCACATAACGCCAAATATGTCAGAATTTGCCGACCGAAATTTGCTCGATGCGGAGCATTTTTTGCGGGTGTTCCTGCGGCTTTTAGTTGTGGCCACGGGCCTCGGCACCACGACGGCATTTGCCCTGATACCGCTGCCCAAACCGGAGGCCACGGCGGCTATCGAAGCCGGCAAATCCGCGCCCTTTGTCGGCGCATGGTCGGTGAGCATGCCCACCATGGAGGTGGGCACACCCGACACGGACTACGCCATCTGCACCCTGCCCGTCCGCATCGAGGCGGCGAACGAGACGCACATTTTTTATCTCGGACCGCGCGAGGTAGAAGCCGACGCGGCCATGGAGCTGGTGCCCGACCGAAGCGGCGCACGATGGGAGCCGATAGCCGGCGGCCCCATCTTCTTTGCTATCTGGATCGATCCAGACACATTCTATCTCTACGACACCGTGCCGGAAACCGAGGCAGACTGGGGCATGCCCTTCGTCTATCGCCGATGTGGCTAGCCCTGACGCGTCGGAACGTGCAGCACCAGACCGTCGAGATTGTCCCGCACCTTGATCTGGCAGGACAGCCGGCTCGAATCCTTCACATCGAAGGCGAAATCGAGCATGTCTTCTTCCATCATCGACGGACCACCGACGGTCTCGCGCCAGTCCTCCTCCACATAGACGTGGCAGGTGGCGCAGGTGCAGGCGCCGCCGCATTCGGCGACAATGCCCGGAATACCGTTGATGATGGCCGTTTCCATCACAGTGGAACCGTTTTCCGCTTCGGTTTCAATGCGTTCGCCGCTGGGCGTGACAAAAGTGATTTTGGTCATAGGTCTTTTTTGGCTTGCTGTACCAATGGGATATAGACCTCCACTGCCCGGTTAGGAAGTCGCGCTTGGGCATGGACGCTTGCGATTGGCAGCATGGCTCGCCACGATGGCACAAAGAGGAAGATCGAATGACCGCATCCGAACCGCATCTGCAATTCATCACCCAGCGCCCACGAGAAGACGGCTGCGGCGTCGTGACCCTGCAGATGCTGACCGGACGGCGCTATGACGAGATCGCTAATCTCTTCGATTGGACGGGCAAGCCCCAGCACCAGACCAATTGGAGCGAGCTGCGACCAGTTCTGGCAGGACTCGGCTGGCAGCTTGGAGAAATCACCGCTGCGGCCGGCTGGGATGACATTCGCTGTCTGGCGATCGTCCACGTCATGGACGACCATTTCATGCTCTACGACGGTCGCAGCGGTGTCTTCTACGATCCATGGGAATGGGAGGGGCCGCAGCAGATGTCGAACCGCGTGCCGCTATCCTTCGTGACGGTTGCTCCGCCCAAAGCCTAGTTCAAGCCCAACAGGCCTTCGAGATAGTGCTTCTCGATGCCGAACATGGCCTTCACCTCAGCAATGCGCTTCAGCGCCGCCTCCCGCGAACCGGCTTTGCCCTTCTGCGCGACAATGAGATTGTTCTTGGGCGTATGTGCGTCCGAGACAAACTCAAAGACCTTGGTGCGATAGCCCGAGGCTTCGAGCAGCAGCGCCCGCAACCCATCGGTGACCATCTCGGCCTGCTTTTCCATGAACGTGCCATGGCGCAGCAGGAAATCGAGGCGATTGTCCGAAGACCCCGCCTCCATCTGCCGCCGCACCTGTTTGTGGCAGCATGGCGCCACTGCGATCAGTTCGGCGCCAGATGAAATGCCCTTGAAGATCGCGTCGTCCGTCGCCGTATCGCAGGCGTGGAGCGCAATGACCGCATCGGCGCCGCTGGCGTCGTAGTCGAGGATCGAAGCAGGCACGAAGCTGAGGGTTCCAAAACCGCTCTTTTCGGCCAGCTTATTGCCGTCCTCGACCAGTTTGGGACGCATCTCGACGCCGATCACTTCGGCCTCTTTGCCCTCAGATTTCAGATAGTCGAACAGCGCGAAATCGAGATAGCCCTTGCCGGCACCCATATCGACGATGCGCGGCTTCTTGGCCGAAAGCTCATGAATCAAAGGTGCAAAAATCTCGACCATCTTGTTGATTTGTCGAAACTTATCCTGCGAGGCAGCCAGCACTTTTCCATCGGCGCCGGAGATGCCAAGCGCCTGCATCCAGACCTTATCGCCTGATGTCAGCGGCCGGTTTTTGGCGCGATCATGCCCACCCTGCACCGCCTCGCGCCCAGCCACCTCAGTCTTCTTCAACCTGATCTTGTCGCCCTGCCGCTCAAACTGCAGGTCAAAATCCGTGGTCTCCAGCCGAGCACTGCGAAATTCATTGAGAAGCCCATCGCGCACAAAGCTCATGGCCTCGTCGATGGCAAGATTCTTGGTGATGTCGCGCGTCTTGTAGCGGAACACAAAGCTCAGCCGCTCGCCGGCCTTGATCGCGACCTTGCGAGCTTCGACGCTCTTCAGGTCCGCCTCGGCGCCATGATAGCCGCCGAGCTTGAGCTTGGTGATTGACCCGTCGACAAAGCCGGTCTGCAGCGCGAGGACAAACTCCTCTATGCGATCGGGCGCGCTCAATGCCGTTCCTTGGTGGTAAGAAACTTGATCTTCGGCCAATCCTGCTTGGCCCGATCAGCCCACCACGCGTTCTGCGCCAGGAAGACCGGCGCATCCGCGCGGTCTTCGGCCATATTGGTCTTCTGCGCGGTGATAAAGCGCTTCAGCTCATCGGGATCGTCGCTCTCGACCCAGCGCGCCACCTCAAAACCCATCGGCTCGAAGGTGATCGGTACACCATATTCCTTGGCAACACGGCTCGCCAGAACTTCAAGCTGCAACTGGCCTACGACACCGACGATCCAGTCGGCACCCACCATGCGGCGGAACACCTGCGTAACGCCTTCCTCGGCGAGATCCGAAAGCGCCTTGGACATCTGCTTGGTCTTCATCGCGTCGGTCAACCGCACGCGGCGGATGATTTCCGGCGCAAAATTCGGAATGCCGGTGACATTGATCGTCGCGCCCTCGGTCAGCGTATCGCCCACCGACAGCGTGCCGTGGTTCGGAATGCCAACAATGTCGCCGGCCACGGCCTCTTCCGCCAGCTCGCGATTATTGCCGAAGAAGAACATCGGATTGGCCACGGCCATATCCTTGCCCGAGCGCACATTCTTGAGGCGCATGCCGCGTGTAAAAGTGCCCGAGCAGAGGCGGACAAAGGCGATACGGTCGCGGTGATTGGCGTCCATATTCGCCTGCACCTTGAACACGAAACCCGAGACCTTCCTTTCATCGGGCGAAATCGGCGCCGGCAGCGCCGGCTGCGGCCGCGGCTCCGGGCCCCAGTCGCCCAGCGTGCGAAGCAGTTCAGCCACGCCGATGCCCTTTAGCGCAGACCCAAACAGAACCGGGCTCATATGGCCCTCATGGAAAACCTTGAGGTCGAACTCCGGCAACATGGCCCGCGCCAGTTCCAGCGTTTCAAGCGCCGTCATGAAGACCGGCTCTTCAACAAGGCTGTCCACTTCGAGCAGATCATCGATGGCATCAAACTCGGCCAGCGTCTTGCCCTGCGGCGTCACCACGCGCTTTTCGAGGAGGTCGATATACCCCTTGAAATCCACGCCCTGCCCGATCGGCCAAAGCACCGGCGTCAGGTCTAGCGCCAGCTTGCCCTGAATTTCATCGATCAGGTCGAGCGGCGCGAGACCCTCACGGTCCACCTTGTTGATGAAGGTGATGATCGGAATATCACGCAGACGACAAACCTCGAACAGTTTCAGCGTCTGGCTTTCGATACCCTTGGCGGCGTCGATTACCATGATGGCGGCGTCTACGGCCGTCAGCGTGCGATAAGTATCTTCGGAAAAGTCCGAGTGGCCCGGCGTATCGAGCAGGTTCATGGTGAGCCCATCGAACTCGAAGGTCATCACAGAGGACGAAATGGAAATGCCGCGCTGCTGCTCCATTTCCATCCAGTCAGACCGCGTCGACCGCTGCCCAGCCTTGCCGCGCACAGCGCCGGCCTGCTGGATAGCACCAGCCGCCGAAAGCAACCGCTCGGTCAGCGTCGTCTTACCGGCGTCCGGGTGCGAAATGATCGCAAAGGTACGGCGGGTACGGAACGGTTCAAGATGAGCCCGAGGAGTAACCTCGGCGGCGGAAGACAGGGACATGGAAACTGCTGAATGCTGTGTCGCCGACGCATTGGCGCCGCGAGGACCGACTTCATATGGGGCGCTCTATAGAATCTGACAACCGCGCGGTCAAACCGCGCGTTGCAGAGTCAAAGCCGATCGATCCAGACAGCTGCCGCTAAACCGCCTCGTTCGCCACCATGCGGCCGATGAAGTTACGCACGTCTTCGACCACGAGGCCGAGGTCGTCGATGCGTTCCGGCGTCAGCGGGCGGCCGCTGCGGATTTCGTGTTCCATGGCCTTGGCAAGGTCTGCAACGGCCCAGGCGCCGACACCACCGGCTGCGCCCTTGATCGAGTGCAGCACCAGGGTCAGGTCGTCGAAACTGGCCGCCATTTTCAGCCGGCCGTAGTAGTCCCTGATGGTCGTATCGAAGAGCCGCAGCACTTCGAGTTCCAGTGCTTCGTCGCCGAGGCACTGCTTGGCGAGGTGCACCAGGTCGACCGGCCGCATGGTCCGGGTTCGGATATCGGAATGGGGTTCCGCTTTGATAGCGGTGCCGCCGGGGGCCATGACGAATACTCCGTACACGTTCGCTCGCATGGGCAAGGGAACAATTCGCTTGGGTACAAGCCTAGTGCGACCTCATGAACAGGCAATTAAGCCCCAACTTTGCCTTTGTTTGCGGTTTCATGAGCGCCGTTTCCACGCGAAAATTAACCTTTCGCTAGGAAATTGTTCGGATTGCATCAAATTGAATGTAATAGTGAACGGTGAGCCAGCGTGCGGCGGCGGAGGGTTCTGGAACGGCGATGCATTTGCATCGAATTGTTCCGATTTGACCACGGTCCCCTAAAGGGGTCGGGACTAATCTCTTCCAGAAGCCCGCTTTGTCGCTAGAGTGCGGACGCGAGAGTTGTAGAGAGTATGGCCAACAATCAGAACACCCAGAACGATCCGGCAGCACTGGCGTTTTCGGCAGTAGAAGACGCGCTCAAGGAATCGGTGTTCAGCCTCGATCCCACTAGCCGTCCAAAGGTCGAAAAGAAGCCCGAACCGGCTCAGCCGCGTTCCGAACGTCTGCGTGCCGCCGACAAGATCGCGCAACAGGCTGGCGCTGTAGCCAATGACGACCGCGCTTCCGCAGCGCGCCTGCTTTATGGTCTGCAGAACCGCTCGTCCGCCACTCCGACCTGGCTGGCTACTGTACTCTCTATTCTATGGGTTGCTGTCGCCGGCACCGCCGCCGTGCTGCGCTATGGCCCGGAAATGGCCAATTTCGCCCAGTTTGCCGGCAGCATCGAATTCATCGCCATCGTGGCGATCATCGCCCTGCCCGTCCTTGGCTTCTTTGCCGTCGCGACGCTGATCCGCCGCGCGCAGGACCTGCGCAATGCCGCGTCCTCGATCACCCAGGCCGCCATTCGCCTTGCTGAACCGGAAGTCACTGCCTCCGACAAGGTTGCGTCGGTGGGCCAGGCCGTGCGCCGCGAGGTCAACGCGCTGGGCGACGGTCTCGAACGCGCCCTCTCCCGCGCCGGCGAACTCGAAGTGATGATCCACAATGAGGTCACCGCGCTCGAACGCACCTATTCGGATAATGAATCGCGCATGCGTGCGCTGATCGCCGAATTAGCCAGCCAGCGCGAAAGCGTCCTCACCAATACCGAACGCGTGCGCGAGGCGATCACCGAGAGCCATACCGGCCTCGTCTTCGATCTCGACATGATCAGCCAGCGCATTGCCGGCACCATCACCGAAAGCGGCGGCAATCTTTCGCGCGCCCTCGAAAGCGGTGGCGAAGCCCTCAATGCTGCTTTCTCCGAACGCTCTGAGAATTTTGCGCAGCTGATGGACAATCGCACCACCGATTTCCTCGCTGCACTCACGAGCACGGCCGATCGCACGGCCGGCGTCGTCGAAGACAGCACCGCCCGCGTCACCAGCAATTTCGACAGCCGCACTGCGGCCTTTACCGCTGCCATCGAACGTCACATCGACACCCTCACCGAAGCGCTCGACAGCCGCGCCGGCTCCATCGGCAACACGCTCGATAGCCAGACCGTCATGCTGACGACGTCCATTGAGGACAAGACCGACGCCCTGGCCAATCTGCTCGCCATCAGCGGCAGCAAGATCGTCGACCAGCTCGGCGAACGCGGCGATATCGTCACCAAGGCGCTCGAATATCTCGGCACCCGCATTGGTGAAGACGTGTCCGGCCGCGCCCGCGATGCAGAATCCATGCTCGGCACCCTGTCGCGCCAGCTCGACGAATCCGTTTCGATCCAGCTCAATTCGTTGGAAAGCCGCCTGCAGTCGGCCCTCATCGAAATCAACGGCGCCCTCGACGACACCGCCGAGCGCGCCCGCATCACCGTGTCGACCGCCGGCCAGGATTCGCTCGGCCAGTTCGATGCGCGCCTGGGCGAAATCACCGGTCTGCTCGACCAGCGCCTCTCCGCGCTCGACAATGTCATCGGCGACAAGGGCGACAGCCTGCTCTCCCGCCTCGACCAGCACGGCACGAGCTTTGCGACCCGCGCCAATGTGCTTGAAATGGCGCTCAACGAAGAGTCTGGCCGCTTCAACGATATCGTCAGCGATCGCACCCGCGAGATGAACGAAGTGATCGGCGCCAAGGCCGCCGCCATCACCGAGAGCCTCTCCAACCGCACGCGCGAAATCTCCGAGCGCCTCGACACCTATGCCGAAACGCTCACCGAAACCCTCGACAACCAGACTGGCCGCATCGACAGCGTGCTGTCCGGCCGTTCCGAGCAGCTCGCGAGCCGTCTCGACGCCTATGCCGAAACGCTCAATGTCGATCTCGACAGCCGCACCGGCCGTATCGACGAAGTGCTCAGCAACCGCTCGTCGCAGCTGGCAGGTCGTCTTGATACCTATGCCCAGACGCTCAATGCCGACCTGGACAGCCGTTCCGAGCAGTTGTCGAGCCGCCTCGACACCTATGCGCAGACCATTGCCGCCGATCTCGACAGCCGCGCCGGTCGCATCGATGACGTGCTGAACAACCGTTCGCACGAACTGGCGAACCGTCTCGACTCCTACGCACAGACCATCGACCTCAACCTCGAAGGCCGCGTCGGCGAAATCAGCCATGCCATCGCATCCGGCGCCGAAGCCATCGAGCAGACGCTTGCGGGCCGCAGCACCGAACTCAGCGAAGCCATTCGCGTTCGCTCGCAGGAACTGGGCCAGACGCTCACGACCAGCACCCAGGCCTTCGACCAGGCCATTGCCGGCCGCACCCAGCGCCTCGCCGATACGCTTTCCGAACGTACCAACACGCTGTCGCTCGAAATCGAAAGCCGCACGGGCGCCCTCTCCGGCCAGCTCGAAGAACGCACCCAGACGCTCGCGTCGACCCTCGACGAAAAGCAGACCCAGTTCGCTGCCGCCATCGAGGAACGTGCAGGTCGCTTTGTCGGCGATCTCGATGCCCGCACCGCGGCCATGACTGGCGCCCTCGAAGCACGCACGGCCGCCATGGCCGGTGCCCTCGATACGCGCACCAGCGAGCTCAACGCCTCCTTCGATCGCCGCACCAGCGAGCTCACCGAAGCGCTCGACACCCGCACGCAGGAACTGGCGGCCACCGTCGGCACCCGCACCAGCCAGCTGTCGAACGCCCTCGCCGCCCGCACCGAAGCGCTGTCTGACATGCTGTCGACCCAGACCAGTTCCATGGGTGAAACCGTCGGCCTGCACACGGCCGAACTGGCCCAGACGCTCGACCAGCACAGCGCCGCGGCGCGCGAATCCATCGACGCCTCGTTGCGCACGGTTTCCGAAACCATGGCTGGCCGCCTCGGCGATATGTCGGCGACGGTTGCCGGCAAGGTTGCCGAAATCGGCATGGCGATGACCGAGAAGCTCAACTCGGCCCTGTCGCGTGTCGATGAAGCCCAGACTGGCGTCACCTCGCGCATCGACGCGGCCAGCGCCAGCTTCGACGAGAACGTGCGCAAGGCAACGCAGATCGTGGAAACCGGCGTCGAAGCCGCCCGCAATTCCATGGTCGACCTCGTCGACAAGCGTCTCGGCAGCCTGCCCGAAGCCATCACGGCCCGCGCCGACATCACGGCTGAACGCCTCGCAGCGCTCAACGCCTCGATCAATACCTCGATCACCCAGTCCATGGCCGATCTCGAAGCCGGCGCCGACCGGATCGAGGAAACCATCTCGACGCGCATCACCGCCGCCACCCACGCGATCTCTTCCGACGTGGCCGCGACTGCCGATCGCATGGACTCCGCCGTCCGCACCGCGCTCGACCAGATCCGTATCGCCGCCGGCTCGATCGACCAGATCGTTTCGGTCAAGGCGGTCCAGACCGTCGACTCGATCGAACAGCGCCTCAGCGAGATCAACCAGTCGGTGGAAGGCCACACCTCGCAGTTTGCCGCTCTCGTCGACCAGAAGTCGGACGAGCTGCAATCGGCCCTGCGCAGCCACGGCAACCTGCTGCGCGAAGCCCTCGCCGGCAATGCGCGTGACGCCGAGGAAATCATGTCCGTCTCCTCGAGCCGGATCCTCACCGACGTCAGCGCCGCGCTCAACAAGCTCAACGACTCCAACCTGCTGCTGCAGCGCGTTCTCGACGCCTCGACCACCAACCTGGCGACGCTCGAAACCTCGATTGCCCAGCAGACCGCCAGCTATGCCGGCACCATGCGCGACGCCATGGGCCAGACCGAAGAGGCCGGCCAGATGGTCAGCCGCCACGTCGGTGCGCTCCAGCACACCATCGGCGCCATGGTTGGCGAGTTCGCCGAAATCCTCGGCAAGCTCGACGTCGAAGTCGTCAGCATGTCCCAGGCCTCGCGCGCCCTCGAGGCGACCAGCTCCAATGCGCTGGACTCGCTCGAAGAGCGTCGTGGCGCCATGGATGCGCTGGCCGCCAGCTTCACCACCCGCGCCGACGATATCGACGGCCGCATGCGCATGTTCGCCCAGTCGATCGCCGATACGGTCAACGATACCGAACGCCGCATGATCGCCGCCCGCCGTGCCATGGACGAAGCGCTGTCTTCGACCAGCAACACGGTTGCCGAAGCGCTCAACAACGCGACGACCAGCGTCAACGACGCGCTCTATGTCACCAATGAGCGCTTCACCACCACGCTCAACGAGCGCACCTCCCAGGTCGACAACGCCGTCCAGCGCGCTGCCGAGGCTGCCGCTGCGGCTCTCAGCCAGACCTCGTCTTCGGTGCGTGCGGCCCTCGCCGCCCAGGCCGATCAGGTCAATGCCAACCTCGAGGACAATGCCACCCGCGTCAGCGACCTGCTCGCCTCGACCGCTGGCAGCGTGACCGATGTCCTGACCTCGACCACGAGCTCGCTGGCCGACACGATCACCGACACCACCAGCTCGGTGCGCAACACCATTGCTGCCAATACCAGCCAGCTGCGCCAGGCCATCGACCAGTCGACCTCGACCTTCCGCCAGACGCTCGACCAGACGACGGAAGAAGTCTCCACCCGTCTGGGCGATTTCCGCGAAACGGCCGACGGCGAAAGCCGCCGCACCAATGCCGCCCTGCAGGAAGCCCAGCGTCGCCTCGCCGGCGAAATGCAGCAGGCCATCGAGGAAGCGACCCAGCGCTTTGCCGAGACCGCTCGCGCCATGCGCGAAACGGCCCGCGAAGTTGGTCACGAGCTTGAATCTACGCGCGCCGAACTCGCCCGTGGCGTCAACGAGCTGCCCGAGGAAACCCGCGCCAGCGCCGCCGCCATGCGCCGCGTCGTTGCCGAACAGATCGAAGCCCTCAGCGAACTCAACGCCATCGTGCGCGGCCAGCCGGCAACGCACGACCTCACCGATCGCCGTGGCAACCAGCCGCGCGTCTCGGCTCCGCGCCAGCCCGAACCGGCTCCCTACCAGCCGCCGCGTCAGCCGGAACCGCAGCCGGAAGCCTATCGCCCTGAACCTGCTGCGCAGACTCTGGTCGATCCGATCCGCACCACGGTTCGCCCGGCTGAACCGGCACGCGCCCCTGCCCGTCCGGTCGTCCAGGCCCAGCAACCTGCCCCGGCTCCGGTCCAGCAGCCCCAGCCTGCTCCGGTCGCTCGTCAGGCCGCTCCCGCGCCGCAGCGTCAGGAAGCCGAAGCCGGTGAAGGCGGTTGGCTGCGCGATGTGCTGCGCAATGCGTCGGCCAGCCAGGCCGGCCAGCCCACGCAGGGCCTTTCCACGCTGACCGAGGAAATCGCCAACGCCATCGACGACAACGCCTTGGCCGACGCCTGGGCCCGTTATCAGGCCGGCGAATCGAACGTCTTCTCGCGCCGCATCTATTCGCTGACCGGCCAGGGCACCTATGACGAAGTCCGCAAGCGCCTGCAGCGCGATCCGGAATTCGCTCGCACCGCCCAGGCCTATATGGGCGATTTCGAACAGCTTCTTAAGCGCGCCGCCGCCGGCCCGCGCCCCGCTGCCGAAACCCGCGAATACCTGCTCTCCGATCGCGGCAAGGTCTACACGACCCTCGCCCACGCCAGCGGCCGCCTGAGCTAAAGGCACACAACATGAAATGAAAAAGCCCCGGAGCGATCCGGGGCTTTTTGTCTGTGGGGGAAATCCGGTTGGTACCGCTTTCCACCCACTCGGACCTCGACAGTAGAGGTCTGGTTCGCGCACCCTCCACATTCGTCACCACCGGGCTTGTCCCGGTGGTCCATGCGGAGGCGAGATGGATCGCCGGGACAAGCCCGGCGATGACGACGGAGGGAGTATCTTGGAGAGGTTGTTGGGGAACGAGTCCGCCCCGCCCCTACTTCGCCTTCGCCGGCCTCATCTGCAGCGATAGCCAGATGCAGAACCCGCCGACCAGCGCCATTGCGGAAGCCGCAAAGAATGCGTGTGCCCCATAGCCCTGCACGATCCAGCCGAAACCAATGACGGACAGGACGGTCAGCAATTGCTGCCCAACCACAAACAGGCTCTGCGTTTCGGCCGCGATGCTTTCGTCGGTCCAGTTGGCGATGAAATGCACGCAGCCCATATAGCCAATGGCAAAGGTGATGCCGTGGCTCAGTTGCAGCACGATCAGGACAGCGATGCCGGGCTCGAGGCCCATCACGCACCAGCGCAGCGCCGCCGCACCGCCCGAGATCAGCATCACCGAGCGTGCCGAAAGCTTCCCGCCGAAGCGCTTCCACAAAAACATCATCGCGGCCTCGGAAGCTGAACCCAGGGCGATCAGCGGACCGATGATGTTTTCGGGAATGCCCTGTTCCTTCCAGATCAGCGATCCGAACGCGTTGAGCACGATATGCGTGGCAAAGATCATGCAAAAGCCGAAGAGCGGCAGGATGAACCAGGGCTTTGCAACATCGCGCAGCCGCTTTGCCGCCGGCGCTTCCGTCACCGCCGAGATCGTCTTCTGCTCGGCGGGCGCGCGAAATGCCGGCAATTGCAGCGACACCAGCGCGCGGACGATCGCCATGCCGACAAAGAGCGGCACGAAGACGCCGGCGCCGAACCAGACGACCAGATAGCCCGTCAGCCCGTTGAACAGCATATAGCCGACCGTGCCCCAGGCACGCATCCTGCCGTAGTCGGACCCGATACGCCGCGCCAAACGCATGGTGGCCGCATCAAGCACCGGCCCGACCGCGCCGCCGGGCAAGGCAGCCAGTGTCCAGAACAGCAGGATGCCCCAGAACTCGTTGACGAAGAACAGCCCGATCGGAACGATCCCGCCGATCAGCGCACCAATGACGATGACCTGCCGCCAGTCCTTGGCCCGATCCGCCACGCGGCCGATCACGAGGTTAAACAGCAGGATCACAAAAATCGGCAAGGCGTTGATGATGCCGATCTGCTCGGGCGTAATGCCCTTTTCGGAGAGCCAGATCGGCAGGAACATCACGGCCGCGCCGCTGCCGGTGAAGAAGCTGGCGTAAAACGCGGAGGTACGCATTTCGGGCGTAAAGCGGCCGGCGGGGCTCTGGCTCATTCAGGCAATCCAAGGAAGAAAAGTAGGGAAGAGCAGATCGCTGCCCTTCCTCAAATCACGATACGACGGGCCGCGTTGCATCCTTTGGCGGACGCATCCGCAGCGAGATAAGAACGCATGCTATGCCGATGGAGCAGGTCACGGTCGACGCGAAGAAGGCCGATGAACCGAACCACTCGACGAGCCAGCCAAACGTGACCAGCATGATCATGGCCGCGCCCTGGTTGAGCATATTGGCAAAACCCTGCGCCTCGGCGGCGTTGGATTCATGCGTCCAGTTGGCGATGAAGTGGACGACGCCGAAATAGCCCATGCCAAAGCTGAACGCGTGCAGCAATTGCAGGAAAAACAGTGCTTCCACTGGCGGCGAAAAGGCCAGGACGGTGAAGCGGAAAAGCCCCGCCATGCACGCGACAAGGATCATGTTGCGCGCAGTGACCCGCCCGCCAAACCGGCGCCAGGCAAACATCAGGGCAGCCTCACCCACAGCGGCTATGCCCAGCAGTGGTCCCAGGAAATGGTCGGGAATCCCCTGCTGATGCCAGAGCAAGGCGCCGAAGCTGCCCATCACCGCATTGCTGGCATTGACCAAGGAAAAGGCAACAAGCGGCAGCACGAACCACGGCTTCAATGAATCCCGCAGCTTTACCCGCTGCATCGGCGTGCCCTGCTGCACATTGGCGAGCGTCGCCTCCTGCACAGGCGCCCGGAAGCGCGGCAGGAGAAAGCCGATGACGGCACGCAGCACGGTCATGGCGACGTAAAGCGTCACAAACGAGCCCGGTCCAACCACCGTAAGAAGTCCGCCGATGCCCGCCGCGCCCACGACATAGCCGATGGTCGCCCAGGCCCGCACGGCGCCGAAATCGGTGCCGTTGCGCTTGGTCATGCGCACGGTCGCCGCATCGATGATGGGTGGTACGAGACCATTGGACATGGCCACCAGGGCCCACACCAGCAGGATGCCCCAGAATTCCGAAATGAAATACAGCCCCAACGGCGCCACGGCCGAAACCAGAGAAATGGCGATGATCGCGGTGCGCCAGTCGTCCGCGCGGTCGGCGATACGACCGATGATCATGTTTAGGAGCAGCAGGCCCAGCATGGGCAGCGCATTGATCAGCCCGATCTGATCGGCCGGTATGCCATGCAGGCTCAACCAGATGCCGAGAAAAACCGACGCCACTGCGCCCGGAAGATAGACCGTGAATTGATAAAGCGATGCACGCGCCTCGGGGGTGTCGAAGCGCGACAGAACGGAAGACATGGAAAAGACTCCGGGCGCAAATCAGCGCCCCGCTCCCCTTGGTGCCTTGCAGCGTGAGACAATGCAAGGCCCAAATGGCTGCGAACTGCAACGTTCTAAAGCCGGAGTAAAAAGTTGATCTGGCCGGGCGTACTTTCGGGTACTAGATCGCCTCGGCCAGTTGCGGCAGGCGCACCGTCGCGGGCACGAGGCCATCAAGAAACTGCCGCGCGCTGGCGGCCCAGGTGAAGTTCTGTGCGTGGGCGCTGGCATCGCGCCGGTCGAGCATCATCGCCCGGCGCACCGCCACGGAAAGGTCCGCGTGTAGCGCTCCTGCCCGCCCGTCGGTGAGAATGTCCTTGGGGCCGGTCACCGGATAGGCGGCGACAGGCGTGCCACAAGCCAGCGCCTCGGTCATCACATTGCCAAAGGTATCGGTGCGGCTCGGGAAAACAAAAACGTCGGCGCCCTGATAGGCCTCCACCAGCGCCTCGCCGTGCCGGTAGCCGCAAAACACCACATCCGGATGCAGTTTTTCGAGCCGCAGACGATCGGGGCCGTCACCCACGACGATCTTCGTCCCAGGCACATCGAGCGCGAGGAACGCCTCGATATTCTTCTCCGCCGCCACGCGCCCTACATAGAGCAGATGCGGCCCCGGAAGATGGGCAAAAACATCCGATTTTCCGGGCTGGAAGCGCTCCATGTCCACGCCGCGCCCCCAGATGCGTAGGTGCCTGAAATCGCGCGACGCGAGATCGTCACGCAACGAGGGCGTCGGCACCAGCGTGTTGCCGGCTGGTTCGTGGAACCAGCGCAGATAGCCATAGCTCCAGTCCTGCGGTACCGGCAGGCGGGCCGAAACATATTCCGGAAAGCGCGTATGAAAGCTCGTCGAAAAGCCCTTACCGCGCTCGATGCAATATTGCCGAGCCAGTAGCCCAAGCGGGCCTTCGGTCGCAATGTGGATGTGATGCGCCCGCGCATGGGCAAGACGCCGGAACACGGCGCGGCGCGAGGCCAGCGATAGCCTGATTTCGGGATAGGTCGGCACCGGCACCGTCCAGAAGGCTTCCGGTGTCAGATAGTCGACGCTATGCCCCCATTCGCGCAGCACCTTGCCGACGCTTTCGAGCGTGCGGACGACGCCATTGATCTGTGGGCGCCAGGCATCGGTGACAATGACGATGCGACGGGCTGAAGGAGATGAAACGGTATTGGCCATGGCGGCACCGCGTGGCTGGGTTCAGGCCGGATCAGCCTGCTCCCGCCAATTTGCGTTGCCATGACGATATTGCGACGGAGCGGCGACAGCCTATTCCGTTACCGTGCGACGGATTTTCGCCCGGCGCGGCTCACCCACCACCATCTCGGTCCACTTGATGAGTTCGAACTCGCCATCGTGATTCTCGGCGACCGCAGTGCAGCTTTCGACCCAGTCGCCGGTATTGATGTAGTGGATGCCGAGCCGGTCGTGCATGTCGGCAAAGTGGATATGCCCGCAGATGACGCCGTGGACACCAGACTCCTTGGCCTCGTGCACCAGCGCCTCTTCGAAGCGTCCGATCACCGAAACGGCATTCTTCACCTTCTGCTTGGCCCAGGCGCTGAGAGACCAGTATTGCAGCCCCAGACGGCGCCGTACCCAATTGATGGCGATGTTCACGCGAAGCGCGAAGTTATAGGCCCAATCCCCTACATGGGCGAGCCATTTGGCGTTCATCACCACCACGTCGAACTGGTCGCCATGGATAACCAGGTAAGTGCGACCGGTCGCCGAAGTGTGGATCGTGCGGTCCACCAGTTCGATCTCACCGAAATAGGTGCCGAGATATTCGCGCAGGAATTCGTCGTGATTGCCCGGCAGATAGACGACGCGCGTTCCGGCTGTGGCCTTGTCGAGCAGGATTTGCGCGAGGACATTGTATTCCTCGGGCCAGTGCCAGGCCTTGGCCAGCCGCCAGCCGTCAAGAATGTCGCCGACCAGATAAATGGTCTCGGCGTCGTGCAGGCGCAAAAACTCGATGAGCTGCTTCACCCGGGTCGGCTTCATGCCCAGATGCACGTCGGACAGGAACAACGCCCTTACGCGCCGCACCTCGCGGTCATCCGTCATTGCCCGGCCTCCAAGTTACTGCGGCACTTTATCTTCGGAGCGCGACGGAGGAAACCGGCTTCGTCAGAAAGAGGTGGAAAGCCCGGTGACTGCTCCGAAGTCGCCGGGCTATTCGAGGCGCTGCTTCAGGGCAACGATACGGTTGTAGCTCTGCTCGATCCGCGCGGCGAAGGCGGGATCGGCTTCCGCCTGCTTGACGAGGATGTCCAGAACCTCGCGCGACAGCGTCGGCCGCTGATAGGCAGTGTTCGAAAAGAGAAGGATATCCATCCCCGCCTTCACGCCCTCAATGACAGTCTCTTCGAGCGTGAAATGATCGCGGATGGCGCCCATTTCGAGATCGTCGCTGATCACCACGCCATCGAAGCCGAGATCAGTGCGCAACACACCGTCGATCCAGCGCGCCGAGAGCGAGGATGGCGTCTCCCCGTCGCTGTCGGCATAGTCCGCATGATAGAGATGGCCGACCATCACCATGTCAACGACGCCCTCGGAAATCAGCTCCTGATAGGGCTTTAGTTCGTCTTCCGACCAGGTCTTGGTGATGTCGACAAAGCCCTCATGGCTATCCGCCGTCGAAGAACCATGCCCCGGAAAATGCTTCAGCGCGGTCGCGAGGCCTGCCTTGTGATGGCCCTCGATGAAGGCGCGATCGTAGTCGATGACGGTCGCCGGGTTGGCGCCAAAGGCACGGCCGAACTTGGCGATCACCTGATTATTGGGATTGGTATTGAGATCGGCCACCGGCCCGAAGTTGACCGTAAAGCCTTGGGCCGCAATGCCCTTGGCCATGTCGGCATAGATCGCCTCGGCCTCTTCCGGCGTGTCGCGGGCCGCGATCGTTGCGGCATTGGGGATTTCGGCAAAGCCGACATCTTTGGTCAGCCGCTCGACCGCGCCACCTTCTTGATCGATGGTGATGAAGGGCGGCAAATCGGGGGAGGCCGCACGGAATTCCGCATTCATCGCCGCGACCGCTTCAAGGCTTGCCACATTCTTCTTGAGATACATGACGCCACCAAGCCGGCCGGTCGCCAACTCATCACTCAGCGCCTTGACGCTCGCATCGCCCGCGCTGTCGCCCTCAAAGCCGATGACGATCATCTGCCCCGCCATTTCCTCAAGCGTGGCGGCTTGGGCGGGCATAGCAATAGCTAGGCATGCGAAGGCAGTGGCGAGTATCAGGCGCAAAACGGGACTCCGGCGGGCGAATCTGTCGCGCAGAGTGGCCACGAAAAGCGGGCGAGACAATGACTGAGATATCGGAGCCACCACCCCACCCGCGGTGTCATTCCCGCGAAAGCGGGAATCTCTGTTTGCAGCGCGCAGGTGGAGATTCCCGCTTTCGCGGGAATGACGCGGTGAAAGAAAAAGCCCCCGGGCAGACCCGAGGGCATCGTGTGTAGGGGCAAATCCGAGAGAATTCAGCCAGCCGGGCGGTTCTGCCGGTTAGCAATCAGGTCATCGACGACAGCCGGATCGGCGAGCGTCGACGTATCGCCCAGCGACCCAAAGTCGTTCTCGGCGACCTTGCGCAGAATGCGGCGCATGATCTTGCCCGAGCGGGTCTTGGGCAGGCCAGGCGCCCACTGGATCAGGTCCGGCGTTGCGATCGGCCCGATTTCCTTGCGCACCCAGCTCTTGAGCTCGGCCCGCAATTCATCGGAGCTACTCTCTCCGGCCATCAGGGTCACATAGCAATAGATGCCCTGCCCCTTGATGTCGTGCGGATAGCCGACCACGGCCGCTTCGCTGACCTTGGGATGCGCCACGAGCGCGCTTTCGACTTCCGCCGTACCCAACCGGTGGCCGGAAACATTGAGCACGTCGTCGACGCGGCCGGTGATCCAGTAGTAGCCATCGCTATCGCGCCGGCAGCCATCGCCGGTGAAATAATAGCCCTTGTACTGGGTGAAATAGGTATCGATGAAGCGCTGGTGATCGCCAAAGATCGAGCGCATCTGGCCCGGCCAGCTATCGGCAATGGCCAAGACGCCCTCGGCCTTGGTCTGCTCCTGCAATATGCCCTCCGGCGAAAGCACCACAGGCTGCACACCGAAGAACGGCTTCGTCGCTGAACCCGGCTTGACCGGGAAAGCGCCCGGGAACGGGGCGATCATGTGCCCGCCGGTTTCCGTCTGCCACCAGCAGTCGACGATGCCGCAACGATCCTTGCCCACATGCTTGGAGTACCAGAGCCAGGCTTCCGGATTGATCGGCTCGCCCACCGTGCCCAGAAGACGCAGGCTCGGCATTTCGAACTTGTCGACAAAATCCGAACCGGCGCCCATCAGCGCACGAATGGCCGTGGGTGCGGTGTGGAAGATATTGACCTTGTGGCGCTCGACCACCTGCCAGAAGCGGCTGGCATCGGGCCAGGAGGGAATGCCCTCGAACATCAGCGTCGTCGCGCCATTGGCCAGCGGCCCATAGACGATATAGCTGTGGCCGGTGACCCAACCGACGTCGGCCGTGCACCAGAAAACTTCGCCACGCTTGTAGTCAAAAGTCTTTTCGTGCGTCAGCGACGCATAGGTGAGATAGCCGCCCTGGGTGTGGAGCACGCCCTTGGGCTTGCCGGTCGAACCGGAGGTATAAAGGATGAACAGCGGATCTTCCGCATTCATCGGCTCGGGCTCGTGGAACGGCTCGACGCCGGCGGCAGCCTCGTGCCACCACACGTCGCGCGAACCCTTCATCGGCACATCGGCACCGGTATTGTGGACGACGAGCACCTTGCGGACGCCGGGGCAATCCTGCAGCGCCTTGTCGACATTGGCCTTGAGCGGCACAGCCTTGCCGCCACGGCGGCCTTCATCGGCCGTGATGACAACTTCGGAATCGCAGTCATTGATGCGGCCGGCCAGCGCGTCCGGCGAAAAGCCGCCGAAAACCACCGAATGCACCGCGCCGATGCGGGCACAAGCCAGCATGGCATAGGCGGCCTGCGGAATCATCGGCAGGTAGATGGTGACGCGGTCGCCCTTCTTGACGCCCAGCGACTTCAGCACATTGGCGCAGCGGCACACTTTCTCGTGCAGCTTGCGATAGCTGATATATTCCGCTTCATCGGCCGGATTATCCGGCTCCCAGATGATCGCGATATCGTCGCCGCGCTCGGCCAGATGCCGGTCGATGCAATTGGCGGCAACGTTCAGAACCCCGTCCTCGAACCATTTGATCGACACGTTCGGATATTCGAACGTCGTGTTCTTGATGGTCTTGGGAAAGGTCACCCAATCGAGGCGCTTGGCCTGTTCGGCCCAGAATCCATTCGGATCCGTGACTGAACGCTCATATTGCGCAGCATATTGCTCGCCCGTCGTCTGGGTATGTGCGATCGCGGCCGCACTTGGCTGGAACAAGAGCTCTTCGCTCATTGTCATCCTCCCTGGTCTCTCCCGAGAAACGTTCTAGTGACCCGATCTATCCGCCGCAAGCCCTTGACGATACGACTGAAGTGGAAGGCCACGCTCCATTAACGGCCTCGCGCTAGACTAAATGGCGCAGATTTGCGCAAGGGAGCAGAGCCATGGCCGAAATGACCATCCGTGCCGCCAAGCCCGAGGATGTGCCGCTGATCCATGCCGAGCTCATGGATGTGATCGCGACCTCGCCGCACTACAGCGACCGCTTCAAGGCCCACGAAATGGGGCGCCTGAACAAGACCTTTCTCCACAACCTCCTGGCCATCGATCCCTGGCACATCATGGTCATGTGCGCCGATGGCGTGCCAGGCGGCGCCATGGTCTCGGGGCCGGAATGCGGCGCAGTGTTCCGCTACTGGAGCTGGGTTTTCCCCTCGCACCGCCAGACCAAGCTCGGCATGTTCGGCATGCGGGCTTTTGACGAGCACTGGGACAAGAAGCGCTTCCACAAGGCCTTCACCTTTGTCCGACCGGACAACGAGGTCGCCCGCATGCTGCTCAAGCGCTACGGCTACAAGGAAACGGTTCTCCTCGAGCAGCACATCTTCGGGCAGGATTATCTGCTGATCGAAAAGTTCTACACCAAGGAAGAAGAAGGCTATGACAGCGGCGTCAATATCGGCCGCCTCGGACGCCTGAAGAATCGTCTGAAAGGTCTCGTAGGGGCCTGAGCGCCCCTACTCTGCTGCTGCCAGCCGGCGCCGCGAGCGGAACCACTGCAAGATCGACACATCCACATGCGCCGTGTGCAGCGCCGTCAGCCATAACGCGACAGACCAGATGCTGATGGCAAAAATGGCCGCCAGCGACGCGCCCACAAGGCCGAAGCTCGGCACAAGCAGCAAATTGCCGACGAACAGGGCAAAAATCCCCAGCGCAATGGCCGGCAGGCTGGCCCAGGGCCGGTCGTGGATCGACAGCACGATGGACGCCGGCCCCATGGCCGAGCGCACCACCAGCGACAGGCACAGAATCGCCAGCGGTACGGCCCCGGCAGTAAATTCGGGCCCAAAGAGCATTAGCGCAATCGGCGCGCCAATCAGCGCCACGCAGAACAGCAGCAGCGCCACCCCGCTCGCCACCACATTGGCCTCACCCACCTTGCGGTTGAACTCCTCGCGATCAGCCTTGGCCTCGCTCTCGAACATGTCGGGCATGGTCACGGCATAGACCGCCGCCACACCGAAGGATACGAGCGAGAAGATGCGTGTGCAAACGCCGAAGATCGCCAGCTCCTCGCGGCCCAGCAGGTGGCTGAGCAGCAGGAGATCGATGTCGAAGAAGAAATCCGTAGCGAGGCTGATGACCACCCAGGGCAGCGCAAAGCGCCACCAGCGCCGGGTTTCGGCCGGTATGTCTTCCTCGCCCAACGGAATCTTGGGCAGGCTCGTCACCACAAAGCCGAACTGCACCAGCGACACGACCACATAGCCGACGCCGATGCACCAGAGCATCTGCGTAAACCCAGCCTCGGGGATGCCCACACCCAGCGCCACGAGAAACGAGGCCAGCACAATCATCGGCCGCAGCAGCGTATCGGCAAAGAACCCGGCAAACGGCCGCTTCAGCCCGACCAGCGTGGCGCTGTTTACGTAGACGACGGCCGTACCCAGCGTCAGCAGCGCGAACGGCACGAAATGCAGCGCCACGGCGCCCTGCCCCTGTCCGCTCGCCTCAAGCAGCATCGGTCCGACGATAACCAACCCGGCAAAGGTCAGCGCCACAAATCCATAGGATCGCGTCAGAAAGGCCAGCAATTGCCGGCGGTTTCCCCGCGCCCGGTATTCAGCCGCAAAATAGGTACCGACCGTGTGATAGCCGAGGGGCATCACCACCGAGACGAGATTGACGCTGGCGACCACCAGCAAGAACTCGCCCAGCAGATTCGCGCCCCAAAGCCGCGCAATCAGTGCCTGAGCGACGAAAATGAAGCCGGCCCCGAAAATACGGGCGGCGAAGATGATGGACGATTGCGAGGCTAGTTTCCGGGCGAGGCTCATTCGAGATACGCGTCCCAGACATGCGGCGCCTGGTCCGGTCGCGCCTTGCTGCTCATCAGCCAGTCGATCCGTCGCCGCGTATGCTGGATCACATCGCGTGCCGCAAAGGCCGCATTGCCGACAAAGCCCGCCCAGGGCGAGGTGGCATAATTCAGCACCGGCGGCACAGGGCGGATAACGCCCGCCGTGCCCACCATGCCGGTCTTGAACTGGTGCAGCCCGTGAAACCCATCGGTGCCGCCAAGGTCATACCATTGCGCACGCGTATGGTCGCGCAGCCAGCGGATCGCGTGCCAGTGGAGGAAATAGCCCGCCCGCAGCGGCAGAGCCTTGTCATTGGTCGCGCCATAGAGATAGACGGCGCGCTCGCCGGCCTTGAAGACCAGAGCCCCCGCAACCGTTTCGCCCTCGTGCTGCACGAAGAACAGCTCGGGCCGCAAAGGTTCATCCAGCGCCATCAGTGCATCAAGCGTTTCATAGGCCGAATGGTCGGGAAACTGCTTGCGCTCGGTCATCGACGCATAAAGCGTCTTGAAGGCATGGATTTCGCCCGCCTCGACCCGCTCGAATTCCAGCCCCGATTTTTCCGCCTTGTTGAGCTGGCGGCGCCAGGTCTGATGAAAGCTCTTGCGCAATTCGTCGTCGGAAAGACGCAGGTTCACCAGGTAGCGATTGGGGAAAAGCAGCGTCGACCCACGCCTGAAGCCGCGTTCACGCAGGGCCAGATAGCCCTTGTTGATCTCGCCAGGCGAAGCATGCAGCAGCACCGACAGCATCATGCCGCGCTTTTCGGCATAGTCCTTGACGAGGCATTCCACCATGGCTGCGCGTAGCGTCTCGGCATCCGGCGTGTTCGCCGAAGCGAGCATTGGCGCCCATTTCACCACGGCCATCTTGCCCAACCGCAGGGGCAAGGGCTGGATCATGACCAGCGCACCACCAACAATGGCGCCACCACGCTGAAAAACTACGGGCTCCTGCCCCACGCCCGGCCAACGGGTGGAGGCAAAGGCATGCATCTGCTCCTGGCAGACCTCGTCGAAGCCGCCAATGAGGCTGTCCCATTCGGCGCCCGAAACCTGCCGCGCGGCGAGCACAATGCCATGCGTGCCCGCAGCAGCATTCGCCGCGCGCATTGGCTCCATCATCTCCCCGGCGATATAGGACATGAAAATCCCCGCAGATTGTCGTCAGCGGGGAGGCTAGTGGCTCGAAATGAGCAAATCCCTATTGCTTGAGTACAAATGCCTCCAATTTCAGGGATTGGTTAGCGAAAGCTCAAGTCTTGGCCAAGAATGCCTCGTGCAATTGCCAGGCGGTTTCGCTCCGTCTTTGCTCCATTTCCTGATGAGGGATCGCATCCACTTTTACGCGATCAGCACACTAGTTTCTCCGCCCAGTCGGCATATGCTCGACGGCCATTGGACATCCAGTTTCTTGTCGATCCTAACCAATGGAGGATTAGAACTATGGTGGGCAGAAGAAGTGGTCCGGGATTGCTCGGACGAACAGCCAAGACCGTGGCCAGAACCGCCGTCATAGCGGGCACCGCAACGGCCGTATCCGGCGCTGTCGCCGGCAGGAGAGCGGGTGCAGCCCCAGCCTCGCCCGCTCCCGGGGATCAGGCGCAAGCCGCGCCAGCCGGTCTGTCCATCGACGCGATGGCTCAATTGGAAAAATTGGCGGAGCTGAAGGCAGCCGGCATTCTGACGGAAGAAGAATTCGCCGCGCAGAAAGCCCGTATCCTGAGCTAAAAAAATATCTCCCGAAAGCGCGTTCGGCTTTCGGGAGACACATTTAGGGCACGGTCAGAAGCGTCCGAGCGCTTCCGGCAAGTCGTTAGTGCGCCGCGGCGGCAGCGGCCGGTGCGTGCGGGGTATAGAGCAGCGGAATTTCCGGAATGGTGAAGAACGCCCCGGCACCCTCGAGCACCATGCGGATGGCAACGAAGAGGATGATGACGAGACCGATCCAGGCAATCCAGCGGAAGCGGTGCAGCAGGCGAGCGATGAAAGTCGCGGCAACACCCATCATCACAACCGACAGCGCCAGGCCGAAGATCAGCGCTTCAAAGTGATGCTGGGCCGCGCCGGCCACGGCCAGCACGTTGTCGAGCGACATGGAAACGTCGGCGATGATGATCTGGGTAACCGCCTGGCGCAGCGTCTTGCGCGGCGCCTTGCCGGCGATGGTGCCATCGGCATTGAGATCATGCCCGGCCAGCGCCTCGGTTGCTTCGTCCTCTTCCTCGTCGGAAACGGTCAGCTCGCGATACATCTTCCAGCACACCCACAGCAGCAGGATGCCGCCGGCGATGAGCAGGCCGCCGCCGAGCGACAGCAACTGGGTCGTGATCAGAGCAAAGCCGATACGCAGCACCGTCGCCGCAGCGATACCCACCAGGATCGCCTTGCGGCGCAAATCCGCGGGAAGTCCGGCAGCGGCGAGGCCGATGACGACAGCATTGTCTCCCGCCAGCACCAGGTCGATGAGGATGACCTGAAGCAGCGAGCTGAAGAAACTCGGATCGATGCCGAACATGAAGAAGGCGCTTTCCAATCAGTAAAATCTTCTGCGGCTATACGATGCCTGATGGAAGGAAGAAAGCGCCGGCTACGTAAACAATTGGGATAGTTGTGCCCTCGGCCCGATTTTGATCGCGCATGTCAGCAAAGCGCAACAAAAAGCCCTGGTAGCTTGCGCTGCCAGGGCCTTTTTTTGTCGACGTTGATCTGTTTCCATCTCTTATCGACGCTTCAACAACGTGCCGCCCACTGGTTGGTTCCACCCTTTGCGCTTTTTTCCATCAAAGGCGCGCCGCTCGCCAAACTTTAGAATGAATCTAAGAAAAGCGCTTGCAGTCTGGATTCATTCTAATCTATGTTCGCTAACAGGTTGAGATCACTAGATTTCATGAACGCCACAGTCGAGTTTACGGAGCACCAATGACCACTTCCGCCGCCAACACCTGCACCTCCTGTGTTTTCTTTGAAGACAAGGCCAGCGCAGCCGCAGGCGTGTGCCGCGCTCACCCGCCGGTGCCCTCCTCCGCTTCGGAAAAGCCCGCTGCTGTGTGGCCGACGGTCAAGAATGATGATTGGTGCGGCCAGCACACCGCCGGTCGTCAGTAAGCGCCGCAGGTTGAACGACGAAGCCCCGCAGATGCGGGGCTTTTTTATGGCGCAATCCGGCGATCGGGCTTGGATACCATGGCCTGAAAGCAAAACAGGCGCCGCTTGGTCAGCGGCGCCCTGTTTTAAGGCATTGTAGCATTTAGACTTTGGTGGGCGCACAAGGGCTCGAACCTTGGACCCGCTGATTAAGAGTCAGCTGCTCTACCATCTGAGCTATGCGCCCGTCTCTGAAGACCGGCACCAAAGTGGCGCCTATCTACCAACCGAATTTTCGGCTGTCTACCCCGTTTCGCCGACTATCCCCGTCCCATCCCGGGACCAGAAACGACAAAGGCGACCCGAAGGTCGCCTCTCGTAGATCCTTGTAAACAAGGAAGACTTTGGTGGGCGCACAAGGGCTCGAACCTTGGACCCGCTGATTAAGAGTCAGCTGCTCTACCATCTGAGCTATGCGCCCGTCTCTAGAGACCGGCACCAAAGTGGCGCCTCTCTATCAACTGACTTTTCGGCTGTCTACCCCGTTGCGTCACAATATGTGGATAAACTTTTGGGATCCTTCTGGCCCCGCCCTCTTGCGGCGCGCCTCAGCGCCGCAACAGATCGTGCTCTATTCCGGCCCGCCCGGCCGGAAGAGCAGGCTTTTACGACCGCAGATGACGATAGGCGTTCAGTTCAAAGACGTTGTCGCGCGGTTCCGGCGCTTCGGGCCGGAAATCGTCCATCAGGCCGATTGTCCGCTCGATGATGTGGCGCAGTTGGCGAGATTGCTGGTCGGCGCCTTGCAGGATAACTGCAGCGCGCTGCAGATGGTCACGAGCAAGCAAATAGGTGGGGTTCACTTTTTGCTCCTTTCAAACGGGCTGAGTTGAGACCGCCGCTGGAATCGGCGCATGACCAAGGGTGAACGCGCATAGTTGTCGGGTACTTGCTGACTTGGTTGCGATTTAGTTCAAATGCCAGCGGTCCCGAACGCGCTCCTGAGAGCCCCGGCCCAAGGGCCTCTGCCGGTTTTGAACACCTAATCTGGCTGTTAAGAACTTCCCCGTCGCGGTCCCGATCTTCCGTGGCACGGCCACACAGATGCGCTAGAACGGAACCGGACCTCATGTCGGAGCCTGCAATTGCCTCTGCCCGAACTCACGGAAATCGCCGAAAAGCTGCCGGAAACTGTACCTTTTGTCGGCCCGGAGGCCATCGAGCGCAAGACCGGGGTCAAGATTCGGGCTCGAATCGGCGCCAACGAATCGGGATTCGGCCCCAGCCCCAAGGTTCTCGCCGCCATTCGCGAGGCTGCCGAGGGCATCTGGAAATATCCCGACCCCGAAAATTACGATCTCCGCGTTGCGCTCGCCCACTTCCATGGCATCGCGCCCGATGAAGTCACCATAGGCGAAGGCGTCGACGGCCTGATGGGCCTGATTGTCCGCCTGTTCATGGCCCCGGGCGATGTGCTGCTGACCTCCCTCGGCGCCTATCCCACGCTCAACTATCACGTTGTCGGCTTTGGCGGCCGCCTCGAATTCGTGCCCTACAAGGGCGCACACGAGGACCTCGGCGCCCTTGCCGAGGCCGCCCAGCGGCTAAAGCCGCGCATCGTCTATGTCGCCAACCCGGACAACCCCATGGGCTCCTACTGGCCGGCAGCCGATATCGAAAAATTCATCGCCGCCGTGCCCGAAGAAACCCTCATCATGCTCGACGAGGCCTATGGGGAACTGGCGCCCGACGACGCCCTGCCCGCCATCGACACGAGCAAGGGCAATCTCCTGCGTCTCAGGAGCTTCTCCAAGGCCTATGGGCTGGCCGGCATCCGCGTTGGCTATGCCATGGGTCCCAAAAAGATCATCGGCGCCTTCAACCGCGTGCGGAATCATTTTGGCGTGAATCGCCTCGCCCAGGCCGCTGCCATGGCCGCGCTCGCCGATCAGGACTATCTACAACAGGCCAAGGCCAACATCGCAGCTGCCCGGGAGCGTATTGCGGGCATCGCCAGGGATAACGGTCTCGTCGCCCTGCCCTCGGCCACCAATTTCGTCGCCGTCGATTGCGGCCGCGATGGCGCCTATGCGACGAAAATTCTCGAAGAACTGGCCCTGCTCGGTGTCTTCATCCGCAAGCCCGGGACGCCGGGTCTCGACAAGCACATCCGCATCAGCGTCGGACCGGAGGCCGATATGGCCCTCCTCGCCGAATCCCTGCCCAAGGCCATCAAGGCGGCTCAGGGAGCGGCGTAAAACCCGATCCGCGCCAGGAGATAGCGATGGTTCGATCCATAGCTGTCGGCGCCCGCCGATACATCGAGAATCCGCGCATCGCCGCGTGTAAAGATGTTGTCGATGGGCACGCCGAGTGGCCCCAGTTCCACCGGCCAGGTCGCGGGATAAGTCGGGCCGGGAACAAGGTTCTGCGCCCTCCCCAGCCAGGCGATCGGCGCCGCCCACAGGGCCGAATTGAAGTCGCCCGCGAGCACAACCGGCCCCTCGATCTGAGCCAGCGTATAGCGCAGATAGCCAAGCTCCTGCAGCGAAGCCTCGTCAAAATAGGGTTTTGAGAGGTGAATGCCGACCACGGTGAGATCGACGCCCTCGATCGTCATCGGCGCCACCACCAGCCGCGAGCGCCGGAATGGCGGAATTTCCAGCACTTTCCCATTCTCGATGGGGTAGCGCGAGAACAGCGAAATATCGCAGGTCGCCACCCGCTCGCAGCCCAGCCGATAGGGCAAGGCCGCCTCGATCTGCGGGATATATTCGACGACGCCCGGCGTCTCCATGATCAGCGCCACATCCGGAGCCGTCGCGACGATGAAATCAACCACCTGGCTGGGCGTCCGATTGCCGCTCAACACATTGTAGTTGAGGAAGGTCATTTCAGCCTGCAGCGCACCCACCGGCTCCGCGCGCCGCTTGTTGAATTCCCAGACGTAATAGGCGCCATGAGCAAAGGCGACGGCGAGAACGCCCATGAAGAGCAGCGCCCGCCATTTCGCGCCAAACAGCACCATGAAGAAGGCGAGCACCAGCCCTAGCCCCACGAGATGAAACCGCAGGGTCTGCAACAAGAGTTCGCCGGGCAAGCCAGGCGTAACCGATGTGATGACCAGAATGACGGCAAGCACGCCGCCAAGGGCGAGGACCGCGCCTCGAAATTCCGCTTTGCTCCACATACTGCCCTCGCGCGGTAGTCAGAGACAGGCTAGAGCAGCTTCCTCATTTGGATGCAAGACAGCGGGCTGTTCTCGAGCTCACTGGGGTCCCATTCGAACGGTTCCCACCCAGTCTTCTCGTAAAAGCCCAACGCATCCACTACGGCGTTGACGAGCAGCGTATGCACGCCCAGCGCCCGCGCCTCTTCGGTCACCAGCGCCTCCATCACACGCCCGTGTCCGAGCTTCTGCTCCGCAGCAGTGATCGCCACAAGGCGTACGGCTGCCCGGCCGCCCCCAAAGAGATCAAGCCGCACAGTGCCCAGCGCCTGCCCATTCCGCTTCAGCAGAAAGGGATGAGCAAAGTCCGCGTAGTCGTGCGGGTGGTTGTCATTGTAAATCCCGAAGCGGCCCCTCGCTTCGAACAGCTCGACCCGGCGAATGGCGTGAAAATCCGCCCAATCCGCCGGCTCGCTGACTTTCACAAGCACATAGCCCATCACAAGCCCCCCAACATGGCCTCGCTGCCCAGAAGAACCGGACAGCATAGAACTTGCAAGCGGGACGGCGAGTTTAGCCGGCCAGTGCACCCTGCGCGGATGCGCCACGTTCGATCATGACGCGGTTGAGCGCATTGAGATAGGCGCGGGCCGAGGCCACCAGCGTATCAGGCTCGGCAGCGTTGCCCGAGGCAATCCGGCCGTTCATTTCGAGACGCACATGGGCCGAGGCCTGCGCATCGGTACCGCCGGTCACACCGTCGATGGCGTAGAGCACCAGATGCGGGTCCTGGCCGACGGCCTGCTTGATGGCGTTGAAGATCGCATCCACCGAGCCCGTGCCCTCATATGTGACGGCCGTCTCGACACCATCGACCGACAGGGTCATGGCGCACTTGTGCACGCCGCCGGTCTTGCTGACGACTTCCATGTCGACGAGCTTGATCCGGTCGCCGACCGAGCCGACTTCGTCATCGACCAGCGCGATGATATCGGCGTCGTAGACATGTTTCTTGCGGTCGGCCAGGTCCTTGAAGCGCTGGAAGGCTTCCTGGAAGGCATTGTCGCCAACCTCATAGCCCAGTTCCTTCAACTTGTCCTTGAAGGCGGCGCGGCCCGAATGCTTGCCCATCACCAAGGTGGTTTCCTTGATGCCGACGCTGGCCGGGGTCATGATTTCGTAGGTCTCGGCATTCTTCAGCATGCCATCCTGATGGATGCCGCTTTCATGCGCGAAGGCGTTCTTGCCCACGATGGCCTTGTTGTACTGCACCGGGAAATTCGAAGCCGCCGAAACAATACGGCTGGCGCGCGAGAGCTGCGTGGTCTCGATCTCGGTAAAGAACGGCATGGCATCGCCGCGGGTGCGCAGCGCCATCACCACTTCTTCCAGTGCCGCATTACCGGCGCGCTCGCCCAGACCATTGATCGTGCATTCGATCTGCCGGGCGCCGCCAGCCACACCGGCAAGCGAATTGGCGACAGCCATGCCCAGATCATCGTGGCAGTGCACCGAGAAAATCGCCTTATCGGCGTTCGGCACGCTTTCGATGATGGTCTTGAACATGCGGAAATGTTCTTCCGGCACCGCATACCCGACCGTATCGGGCAGGTTGATGGTCGTCGCACCGGCCTTGATGGCTGTATCGACGCAGCGCTTCAAAAATTCGAGCGGCGTGCGGGTCGCGTCCATGGCGGACCATTCAACGTCATCAACCAGATTACGCGCCTGGGCGACGGTGCGGGCGATGATCTCGATCACCTCGTCTTCGGTCTTCTTCATCTGGTGGGCCAGATGGATCGGCGAGGTCGAAACGAAGGTATGGATACGCCCCTTGCGCGCGTGGCGAACGGCCTCGCCTGCCCGGTCGATATCGGCTGTGATGGCGCGGGCCAGACCGGCGACAGTCGCGTTCTTCACCTGCTTGGCGACAGCAACGACGGCTTCAAAGTCACCATTGGAAGCAATCGGGAAACCGGCTTCGATGATATCGACGCCCATTTCATCGAGCGCGTCGGCAACCTGCAGTTTTTCTTCCAGCGTCATCGTCGCGCCAGGCGATTGCTCGCCGTCACGCAGCGTTGTGTCGAAAATGAAGACGCGTTCTTTGTTGCTGTTGGAAGCAGTAGAGGTCATTTCAGGCACTTTCCTATCGGCCCCGAGGCAATGGCTCGCTGGACCGGACATATTTCGATGTTCGGTTTATGGCGATATCCCCTGACGACCCGCTCGTTAATCCGAGCTGCCGGTGATCAGGGGCTGATAAGAAGGAGAAGAAGCGCGGCCGGAAGCAGCAGCAAACCAGCAGCAATCATCAAGGCGCGGTTGCGCTCCTGAGTCTGTGCGATTGCTATGGCTTTGGCGCGGCGGCGCTGCATGGAGAAAACTCTCTAATTTGACAGCAGCATGATCGAATTCGCCGCTCCGTGCAAGCCCGCAACGCAGGATTGATATGATTTTATCGACGTCTGCGGCGCTTTGGTCAACGAAGTCACACCGGCCGATGCCGGTCCCTTACCCGAGGTCCAGCACACCTTCGCCAACAATCACCGCATGCCCGCCGATCGCGCCATGCGTCAGCACATCGCCCTCGCGACGCAGTTGCAGGGAGATTCGGCAAAGCCGCCCCATTTCCTTGCCCTGCCGCAGCGAAAAATCAGCCTGCCCGGTGCCGAAGTCGGCCTTGTCGGAAAGCAGCCCGATCAGCGCCGCAGCGGCCGAGCCCGTGCCCGGATCTTCGCCCACGCCCATGCCGAACATGCGGGCGGCAATATCGTTTTCCGCCTCTTCCGGCGTCAAAGTGAAGACATAGGCCGAGTTGTGATCGTGGAAGAAGACATCCTCGAACATAGCCATGTTCGGCTTCGCGCGCTTCAATACACCGGCATCGCGAACCGGAATGAGATGAAACGTCACCCCGGCCGTATAGACCGCGGGGGCATAAACATCACAGCCGATCTCCTCGACCTCGATGCCCAGCGCCTGGGCAATGCCCAGCTTGTCGGTCAGGTCAGCCACCTTGGTCGGCAGGCGCGGCAGCGCAAAGCGGGCTTCGCCCGAATGCTTGTCGGCCTTTTCGAAAAGCGCGGTCACAAGACCAATCTTTTCTTCCATGCGCACGGCGCTGCGATCGTTCTGCAATCCCAACACCACAGCCGCGCCAACAGTCGGGTGACCTGCAAAGGGCAGTTCCTGATGCGGCGTGAAGATACGCACCCCAGCCGAATTGCGCTCGCTTTGCGGCTTGGTCAGAAACACCGTCTCGCTAAGGTTGAACTCGCGCGCAATGGCCTGCATCTCGTTGTCCAGAAGGCCGTCCGCCTTGAGCACCACGGCAAGCTGGTTGCCCTGCAGGCGCTCGCGCGTAAACACGTCGAGCAACAGATAATCGAGCTTCATGTTTCAGGCCTCAGACAGTGCGTAGTCTGCGCGGCTGCGCCCGAGATGATCACAAAGCGCATCCACGGCCACGCCATGATCCTTTCGGCCGGGCAACCCGGAAATGGTCAGCGAGCCAATGATCCCCGCCCCCGGCACACGCAGCGGAAAGCCGCCGCCGGCGATCACATAATCTGCCACATCGGCACCCGATTGCGGCGAGAACGGCACCTCGCCCCGCTCCAGCACCAGCCGGTAACTCGCCCGCTGAAAACGGCGCACCGAGTTGATCTTGCGGCGCACCCATTCGGCGTTGTCCGCACTCGTCCCTGGCGTTGCCGAAAAGAACAGCTGCCGATCCCAGGTGCGAATGTCGACCACGAGGGAAAGACCCTCCTCGAGAGCACGGGCGCGAATGGCCGAGCCGATTTCAAAAGCCACGGCCTCATCCAGCGCCGGCAGAACCAGTTCCAGCTCCTGGCGCTTCACCAGGGCGATATCGTCTTCGGTGGTCATGTCACTCAATCCTGATGCGAACGGGTCCAGGCCTCGAAAAGCGGCGTACGGTCAGCGGCGCCCTTTGGAAAATTGACCTGCGCGGGGTCAATATGCGCCCAGGCCGCCTTGCTGTCTGTCCAGATATTTCCCACTGGCGCAGCCCAATCGATGTCGTCCAACGTACCAGCGCGCACCACCTTGATGGTGCCGGCCGGCGGATCGTTCCACAGCCAGCCGTGGCAATGGGCGCAAAAATTCATGCGGATGACATTGCCGCTCTCGGCCTTGCGATCATAACGGGCGATTTCGCCCTGTAGCAGTTCGAAATCGTCGTTTTTGACGATCATCGACATCGACCATCCTGCGCCTGAAAAGCGCTGGCAGTCCTTGCAGTGGCAATTGTAAACCGAAAGCGGCAAAGCCTTGAGGCGATACCGCGCACTGCCGCACTGGCAACCACCCTCTAGCGGAAAATCCGGCAAAACCATGCGTCACCCCTCCAACGGACCGGCTTGGTTCTACTGCATTGGCGATACTGTTCTAAAGCGAAATCTTGCCGTCCTGCCAAACGTCTAGCAGCTCCGCCGTATAGGCATCACCTGTCCCCTGCCCGCCGCATCGGAAGCGCGTCGGATCGCCACGACATCGGCGAGCTCGCGGTGCTCTTGCTTGTCGAGAGTGCCCCGAATCTCGGTCAACAACTCCTCCGCCGTAGCATCGAAGTGAAAAGCCCTACCAACCGAAACGCGCGGACCATCGAGCACGGCAATCAAATTGCCAAGGCGCGCATCGGCGACCTTAAGCCCCGTTTCTTCTTCGAGCTCGATTTCCGTCGAACGGGCGACATCGACCCGCCCATCTTCCAGCACGTCCCGCGGCTCCAGCGAACCACCCGGCGGATAGATTCGCCCCGCATTGGCGGTGTCCTCGCCCATCACACCGAGAACAAGAAAACCGTCGGCTGACACGATCAGGGCCGAGCCAAAGAGATTGCGAATCCCCATCTCCGGAAATCCAACCTCGCGCCAGGTCAGAAAGGCCGAAAACGCATCCTCCCGCGCTTCGGAGCGCAAGATGCCGTCATCGCCCATGATCGGCGGCGACACGCCCAAAATCCGGCCATCCCAAATATGCGGATTGGCTTCCAGCATCGCCGCCCATCGCCCCGACACCGACGCGCGCAGGTCATCCGGCATTGGCCAAGCTCCCGGCACGAAACGGATATCGACGCCATTGATGGGAAGGACGCTGATGCTCATGAAGACCTGCTCTGCGTGGAAAAGAAAACGGGGGCCGAAGCCCCCGTCTCTAATTGCCAATTATGGCGATTAGTTCTTCGCCTTGTCGACCAGCGCGCCGGCCTTGATCCAGGGCATCATGTCGCGCAGCTTGTGACCGACAGCTTCGATCTGGTGCTCGTCGGCGAGGCGACGGGTAGCCTTGAAGCGCGAGCCGCCGGCCTTGATCTCCTGCATCCATTCCGAAGTGAACTTGCCCGACTGGATGTCGTGCAGAACGCGCTTCATCTCGGCCTTGGTTTCCGAGGTGATGATGCGCGGACCGGTGACATATTCACCCCACTCGGCCGTGTTCGAGATCGAGTAGTTCATGTTGGCGATGCCGCCCTGGTAGATCAGGTCGACGATCAGCTTCACTTCGTGCAAGCACTCGAAGTAAGCCATTTCCGGAGCGTAGCCGGCTTCCACCAGCGTTTCGAAGCCGGCGCGGATCAGTTCGACGAGACCGCCGCAAAGCACGGCCTGTTCGCCGAAGAGGTCGGTTTCGCACTCTTCACGGAAGTTGGTTTCGATGACGCCCGAACGGCCGCCGCCAACGCCCGATGCGTAGGCGAGAGCGATGTCATGGGCATTGCCCGAAGCGTCGTGGTGCACGGCGATCAGGCACGGCACGCCGCCACCCTTCTGGTATTCGCCGCGAACGGTGTGGCCCGGGCCCTTCGGCGCGATCATGATCACGTCGACGGTGGACTTGGGTTCGATCAGGTTGAAGTGCACGTTGAGGCCGTGGGCAAACGCGAGCGCGGCGCCGTCACGAATATTGGGCTCGATGTCCTTCTTGTAGATATCGGCCTGCAGTTCGTCGGGTGTCAGCAGCATGATGACGTCGGCCCAGGCGGAAGCCTCGGCAACCGACATGACCTTCAGGCCTTCGCTCTCGGCCTTCTTGGCCGACGGCGAGCCCGGACGCAGGCCAACGGCGACATTGGTCACGCCGGAATCGCGCAGGTTCAGCACATGCGCGTGGCCCTGCGAGCCGTAGCCGATGATGGCAACCTTGCGGGACTTGATGATGTTGATATCGGCATCACGATCGTAATAGACGCGCATGGGAATCTCCCCTCAGTAGCGAATTTTAGGTATTGGCCTTGGCCCCGTGGAGGGCCAGGAATTGATCCGTCGCGGCCTTAACATCGGCTTCGATATTGGCTTCGACATTGGATTGAGTCAGGCTCTTGTCGCCGAGCAGCAGACGGATCTGCACATCGCGAACAACAAGGCCGAAAAAGATACGATAAGCGTCTTCGCTCGAATTGAAGCGCAGGAGCCGCGCATCGCGCGCCGCCTCCAGAATGGGTTTTAGCCGCCGCCGGATCGCCATCGGCCCGTTTTCGAGCACGATGTTCCCAAGGCTGTCCTTTTCCTGGGCAGCATGGGTAATGGCGGTACGGTTCAGCGTGATCGACACTTCACCGATAATGGTGGTGAGTAAGTCCCGCGCAAACTGCTCAAGGCTTTCGCGCAGCACTTTCGCGCTGAGATGGCTGCGGTCCACATGCGGCATGCGCACTTTTGCGGCCTGCCACTGCACGGTCGCGGTAAGGAGACCATCGCGATCGCCGAACCACTTGTAGAGTGTTTCCTTGGAGCACGAAGCGCGCCGCGCCACGGCCGTCATGGTCAGTCCGTCGCCATTCTCGACCAAGAGATCGAGCGCAGCCGTCAGCACCGCCTGCTGGCGAGGCGTGAAGGTCTCTTCGCTGATCTTGATGGGCAAAGGCACTGGTCGTTCCCCGCACAGCCATAGCCGAACGCTTTCGGCAATTTCCGTCCGCAGGCGTACCGTACGGTACGGTTCCGCGCAAGGGGGATTTTTGGATTTGGAGCGGATTTTGGTGTAGGAGTCCGGTGACATCCCGAGTCTGGGCCGCCTATTCCCAACATACGCCCGTTGGCATTCCGAGTCTGACTTTTACGCTCTCAAAAATGCCAGCCGTGACGGGAACACCTAGTTTGCCGGCCACAGCATGACAACGTGCTCCAGTTGCCGCTAAATTATTAGCGCGTGGCTTCAGGTGGATATTGCATGGCCGAATTAACAGCCGTTGTCAGACTGCGTCCTGCTCGAGTGGCTTTGCTGGTCACCCCGGGAGATCGAACTTCGATCATCAAGTTCATGAGGCTTTCTGCCTGCATGTGGGGTGGCAAATATAACCCGATCATTCCCGTCTTTCGAAAGCCACCAAAGGCATGGGCTTCGGACTTCCCCGGTGACATCTCCGGGTTCGAAATCACAAAGGGATACGTCGAGTTCTTTGAGCCCGATGCTTTCGTTGAGGCACAGCCCGGCTTACTCGAGAAAGCTGGACTGGCCGCTTTGAAGGACACCCCCTTTGGCGGGCGGGTATTTGCTCTTGATGAAGTGCTGGCTCCACAGCCACACAAAGATTGGGCGGAATTGCATGTAGGCCTTTCCGTAATTGATTGCTTCAGGGACGCTTATCGGACCGAACAGCGATTTCACCGGCGCCATGCCGGTTCCGCAATGACAGTTGCATCTGCACCGAGCTCAGGTTTGGCGGAGGCGCTGTTTGGCGTTTATCCCGATCTCCCCACCGCGAGCTACTTTTCAGAGCAATTTCAAGAAGTTTACGAGCCTGAAGCGCTTCCTTGCTCACCAGAAGCCTGGCGGCACGTTATGTTCAATAAGGTCGCCACACCTTTATCCGTTACCTCGCACACGATCAGACCTCAGCGGACTTGGGAAGACGACGTAAAAATCTTTGTTTTCGACCCAGGTCAGACGGTCGATCTTATTGATCTATGGAACTTGCGGAGTCAGCCGGCACCGATAGTCCCCGTTCCGCTGTCTTGGTTGCCAGAGCTTGTTGCTGATATGCAGCAGATCATTACCGAAGAGTACCGTCCGCTCCAGGGCAATCCTAACGGGATCATGCGAAATGCCACGCTCGAGTTTTCTCGTAGCGTCAGTAATCAAGCATGCCAAAAAGCCCTCGATCTGCTGCAACCAGGCCTCCCGAGTTCAAAAGATCAGTTCGGCACTCTCTCCGTAAAAAACTACCGCGACCGAATATGGGATAAGCCTGGGGGCGGTATGATGAACCCGCCAACGCGTATCATCCTGGATGTTGAAGAGAAGCGGATCACGTTGGATGTACGGGAAACTGACTCCAAAACCGCTCGTTATGATGTTCTGAAGCCGTCGTTTGCTTCCTCATACGGCTCCGCACAGATCCGCTGGGTGAACAGCGTGAAGGTTGCCAACTACGGTGCCGCAGATCTCGCGACGATCTACCCGTTCAATACGTTCGATAGGAGCCAACCTCGGTTGGCTTTTGGCGCAGATGACATATTGATCGGATCTGAAGGCTGGAGCTTCAGTCACCGGTACAGCGGCGTCAACGAACTCATTCAGTTCCAGACCCAACAGCAGGCGATCCTGGGATTTCTCGAAAGATCGGGAATGACTCCTCGACTCTCAGAGCCAGGCCACATTGCGCGGCAGATTGTCGATCAGTTGGGTGGACTGTGGGGAACGCGCCTTATTGCGGATGCCAAAACTCTGAATCTCATGAATGACATGGCGGGTGGTATACGCCGCCGCCAGAACGGGTCCGAAGAAACCTTTGAACAGTTTGATCCGCGGTCGCGCGATGCAAAAACGTGGGTTGAGGTCCTCAACGCTCGTAACAAGAGGTCGTACAATAACTGGACAATCGAGCATCTGACAAAGGCGAACATTCTAACCCTTGGCTTGGAAACCCAATGCACCAATTGCATGCACCGCAACTGGGACACCGTTGATCGCTTGAGTTATCAGCTGACCTGCCGACGGTGTCTTAAGCCATACGAGTTTCCTCAGGGAGCGAGGTCGGTAGAGCGTGCTTGGACCTATCGTGTTTCGGGTCCTTTCTCCGTTTCAGACTACGCAAAAGGCGCCTATGGGGCCGTCCTTGCCCTGCAATCCCTCAGCGAACTGGATTCCAACTTTCGTTCGATCAACTTCATCACTGCCGTGGAAATGGAACGCGGCGGCAAAAAATACGAGGCTGACTACATTGCCTTTCATGAGCCAGACCGATTCGGCAGACAGGATGCTCCAACGCTCATAATCGGGGAGGCAAAATCCTTCGGACAGGGGGACCTCATCAAGCCAAAGGATATTGAGAAGCTCAAAGAGTTGGCACTCAACTTCCCAGGCGCGCTCCTCACTGTCTCAGTTCTCAAAAACGAGTTCAGCGATGGAGAGAAGGGATTACTCAAGAAGCTTGTCAGGTGGAGCCGAAAACTTGCCCCTGATGGAGGGCCTCGGAACGCTGTTCTGCTGCTTACAGGACACGAGCTTTTGCGCGAGCCTGGCCCGATTAGCAACACTTGGAAAGACGTCGGTGGCAGACACGCTGAGTTCGCCGATTTTCATTCAACCAGGGTTCTGCGCGACATTGCCGAGTCAAGCATTCAGATCCATCTCGAAATGCCGAGCTTCGAGGAAGAACGACGACAGGCCTGGAACAGGCGACAACGCAAAGGCCCGAACGACTTTCCGAGAATGCCTGGCCAATGGGGCATTATGCTGCATTCTATGTCGGGGCCAACTACTGTCGCTTCCGGCGATGAGACGGCAGCTGAATAAGACAACGAGACGCAAGCTTTGATACAAGACCGCCCGGCTTCACTGGTCACTGATCCACGCTACGAGAGACCCCCACTGCCCTATTTGCTGGACTGGTCGCCCGTACCGGAGTTGGTCCGGGCCTCGATCGAGGATCTGATCGGACCTCAGCCAATCACTGGAGAGCTGGCATCGATATCGAGTGAACGCGTTTGGGGCCAGGTGCCTGAAGTCGAACAGCAGTTCTATCGAGATCGCGGCACGGAGTTCCAGATGATCTCGATCGTTGCGAGCACGATCTTCGTTGAGAAACGCGACGATGTTTCGGTCGTCACGCCATTTGCGCTTTCACTGATCCCGGCGTCCAAACGGGGGCATGTGGATATCTCCAATATAGATTTCGTGGCGCACGTGGCCGACAATCAGGGTAGCCGCGACACAGCTTATATTGGGTACAATCCCTTCTCAGGCGACTGGGCAATGTATGGTCCCACTAGTGTCGTGAGCAGCGTCGACAACGGTCACTTGGATGAAGTTGGCCTGATCGTAGGCAGATATCATCTAGCCACAGACCATGATCCGGATGACATCCTGAGCCTTGGCGTTGGGATGCCCAACCAGAAGCTGACCGCCAAATACAATCGCAAGCGGTCGGACCTGATGCCCAGCCATTCCGACGCGTGGAGGCACGGCGAATTTGGGGTGCAGAAAGCCCCATTGAGCTGTTCTTGATCCAGTATCTGGCACTCCACGGTTACCACCCGTCGATACAGATGCTGATAATGGATGACGGCTCGGTTTACCCATCCTGGTACCACCTCTGGAAAGACCTTGAGATACGGCATGCTCCAGGATTGGTAACCGAGGCCGATCTCTTCTTTGAGGACCAACGGTTGGCGGTATTTTGCGACGGTGCCCATCATTTGCGTCGAAAGCAGCGTCTTAAGGACGAAGCCATCGTTGCCTCGCTTCGCGACCTAGGCATTCGGTCCGTGCGCATTCCTGGTTCACTCATAAACTTCAATATTGAGTCAGCCGGCGCAACGGTCTTGCAAGCCCTGAATGACGGCCCGTAGAATCGAGCTACGCTCTGTGTGGTCTTCAAGGGAGCGTTGCCATCGTGCGTATCGACCAGTCACGGAGCTATATCTTTATCGACGGCAACAACTTGCAATCGACGATGCGGGATATCGCGGCGGAGTTCTTCGAAGGTAGGACGATCGACGTTGATTGGGAAAAGCTGAAGGGCGACCATCGCAAGGCCTACTACTACGATGCGGTTCCACTTCAGTTGTCAGAGGAAAGTGACACGGACTATCGCGCTCGGGTTGAACCGAAGCTCGAGTATCTCAAGCACATAGAGCGTCAAAGCGGCTTTCACGTGCGGACCGGCGACGCTGTCTCCCGGCGGCGTCAGGGACTTCAACAGAAGATGGTCGACGTCCAACTCGCCGTGGACGCACTTTCAATGGCCAGCAGAGGCCTTTTTACGTCATGCACTTTTGTGATCGGTGATTTGGATTTCCGGCCGCTCATCGTTGCCTTGGTTGAGATGGGTATCGACGTAGAGCTGATTTTTCCGCCCGGCCGCGCGAACGATTTCCTACTTGCGGCGGCCGACCGGGTCAATGCTCTCGACGTAATGCAAGCTTTTCACTGGATGCGGAATGACTGCCCCCTCACCCGATGGGCGCCGCAATCATTTTCCAGCATGAGCAACGCGATTCCAGATCGGCCGATCGTGAGAAGGTGGGAAGATGAAGCGTATGGCAGTTGCCTCATACTCAAAGAGGATGACCACAGGTTTATGCTCTACAGCTCGAAGGACCCGCGGGGTCAACAATATCGAAGGTTGGAAATGCGGGCCGGCAACGAAGCCATTCTGCGAGGTGCAGCCCTGGCTCGCTACGACTTGATTGTTCCTAAGGGATAACTCTCCGGCGGTACCTATTGCAGAGGCTGTGCCGTACTAGCTCCCCTTTGAAGATCAACGGAAGCGAAAATGCCCAGGCGTCCGTACAACGGACACCTGACCCGCGGGGGAAGAGCCGCAGCTGAACTGATCAACGGAATCGATCGCCCTCGCCATCACAGAAGGCGGTGACCCTTTCCAGCCACTTATCGTACCAGACCCAGCTGCCCTTGTAGTCTCCTGCGCCACCAAAGCCTTCGTTACCGCCATCTTTGGCGTCGATGCTCTGCCAGAGTTCGGTATGGTCCTGCATCCTGAATTTCGGGAAACCGGCCGCTCTCACCTTGGCGACGATCTCGCTCGGAGGATAGCGCTTCTGGTTCACTTCCTTGAACACTATGCGACCAACCTGTTCGGCATCGGCACTGCCCGCCTTGACGAATTCGATGGCAGAATCCGCTGCACCAGGCCGCTTCGCTGCGATGGGAACGAAGGCGATTTTCATTCGGTACGCGGGGTCGTCCATTTGCTCCTGGGTCAACGTCGCCTCAAAGGCATCGATGCAGGTGGCGATATGTGTTGGCAGTCCGGACGCCTTCTTGAGGACCGATCGCTGATCAGCGCCGAAATTAACGAACTGCAGCGCAATTGGGAGCCGCTTCTCCAAGCCGTACTGGGCACCGAATTCCTGCTTCATCACGTCGTTGAAGTTGATGGCGCAGGCCTGCAGCTTTGCGCCGAGGGCGTCATCGATGCGGTTCGTCGAGCGATGCTCAATCTCGTGCCGAATGGTCAGGAGGAATTCGAGGTTCTTGGCCACTGCGCCTTTCGCAGGACAGTTGCCCTGCTTCAGGCAATGGCCGAGCTCCCAATATTTTTCGGCGCCTTCCTTCGTCGTCTCGCCGGCATAGCGATAGTCGACGCCGTCCCGCTTGAACCAGGCATGGAGCAGATAGGTCCAGGCGATGACTGCGGTCACGATGAACAGTTCAGCGCGAAACGTCAGGCCCGCTGAATTGAAGACGTGGACCGCTGCAATCATGGATTCGCGTGCTTTGATCAGCAGCTCGTCGCCACGACGGCTGAGACCCGTATCGTGGTCGACGTCCGGCCAGGCGGCGATGAAGGCATCCAACTCGGCCTCGTCCGCGGCCTTGACGTCCTTGTGCTTGATGGCGTTGCGGATCTCGCCAATCAGGCGATGGTTCACCGTTCTGCTTGGGCGAGTGAAATAGGCCAGGATGTCCTGATCGTTGGTAAAACTACCTCCCCGCGCGATCATGGCCTTGACGACCCCGACCTCCCATTTGTCCAGGGTATTGCCGGCCCGACGCTGCACCTTTCGCTTCGGCTTCTCCTCGGCGACGACAGGGACAACCAAATCCTCCACCATAACCAAGAGCTGCAAAGCCCCTTCCGGATTGGCGTGCTCGTTGGGCATCATGCTTTATCCTCTCCCGCCATGCTGCCAATGGGCGGCCTCCGCAAGCGTTTCTTGCCTCAGTCCGAGACATCTTCCTTGTCCCAGCGGACTTTGCCAAAAATATCCTCGAGACCTGAATTCATGGCGAGCAGCGTCCCGTCCTTAATCCGATCAAGGGTCAACAGCCCCGCCCGCTCGAAGATGAACCAGATTCGGCGCTCCGCCCGCGAAAGCCAGATCTGGGTCGCTAGAAGTCGCCTGCTCATCAGCCGACAATCTTCGCCGTCCAGATCGCCAGGCCACGCGCCGTCATGGAACCATCGGTGCACGAAGTGGTCGCGCTTAGCCTTTATCCACCTCAGGTAACTGATGTCGCTCTGCACGATTCCATGCTTGTCGAGTATCTTGATGAGGGAACCGAGCGTCGAGCCCTGGAGCAATTCCCGCTTTGCGAGGAACAGCTCCCAGCGATCGGCGTCTTCGCCGAGCCTGTTGTGCACCTTTAAGCGGTCGCACATTTGCATGGCGCTGATGAGCATTTCCTCGAACTGTCCGACGGCAAGGTAAGCGCCCGCCATTTCTTGGCAGTAAAGGAACCTGCCAATGTCGTCCTCGGACATTCCCTGAATGATTCCAATGAGCTGTTCCTTCGTCATATCAGGACGAAACAAGGGTAAATCCTCTCGATTCAGCGCGCCTCGAACGTGGAGTTTGCCATCCAACCGTCCGTGTCTGCGTCAATGCGAACTCGACTCCAACTTCCGCCAGGGTCCACGAGCAGGACCTGTGTCTCCTCAGGCACCACCATAATCACAGCGAACTGGGTGCTGGGTCCAGACCGGAGGTTCACGTCGGTCGTCGTATAACGCAGCAAGGATGGATCGGGCACCGGGTCGGTCGGGAGATCCATTCCGGCGGGATCGATATCGACCGCTGCCTCGATCGGAAGTGAAACGGCAGGCGAAGGTTCTCCGTTCAGAACAGGGGCGGTTTCTACCGCGGGGGGAGCACTGGATGATGCTGCGACGACGGGCAGCGGGAGCGCGGTTGAACTGGTGGTGCCGGGTCGCAAGACATTGGCAAGGAGCGTAGCGCAGGCGACGACGCCGACCACAGCCAACACCTTGCCGACTCGTGGGGACCGCCTCTCGGCCACCTCTAAAATCGGCCTCGCTGCGACATCGTTCGCGGGGGCAGGAATTGCCTGCGCCAAGCGTTGCCTTGGCAAAGCCGATAGCATTCGACGTCCTTGCTCAAAGCCAGCCACCACGCCGGTCCTCGAAAACTCGACCAATTCGTTCAGACCGCTGCTGCTCGTCAAATGCATGGTCTCGTAGAGGCAGATCGGTATCTGTCGGTTATTTTTGAAGCGTCGATCTGGTCCGCCGCTCTTATTCGGATGCTGCCAAGTTTGACCGACTATGCTGGCATCGCGGGGCACGGCCTCGGACTCGATGAATCGGGAGTCCTGCCACCTCAAGTTCAAGTCGGCGTAATTCACCGCCCCTACCCGACTGCCGTCCAGCACCAGCACGATATCTGGCATGAAAAAAAGTATCTGCCTGCCCACCTGTATCGAAGGAGGGGTCAGATTGCTCTTGATGACGCTGGGAAGCTTGTAAGCGAGCGTTGTTGCCTTTCTGCGTACGAGATGAGATGCGCCAGCGTTGCGCTTCCACGTCGTCAGGCTCTGTACGGCACCGCCGGCTTCGATGTGCCATTTGCCAGCACAACCGCTCAAGGCATCGAAACCCTCCGCAAGGCTCCTGTATGCAAACTCTGCATCGCCATCCAGCTCATAGTAGAGAACGGTCGTCCTGCGATAGGAATCCAACCATCTGCCAACCATCACCGCCACGAGGGCGATGGCCGCCCAGAGGATGAGACCGGGCCCACCCATAGCCAGCATACCGATGACGCCGACCGCAGACGCGACCCAGAACAGGGCCATGGACATACGTAGCTGACGAGTTTTGGCGTTGATCTCGTCGAGCAGTTCCGAGAAGGACTCATCGCGCATGTGCATGACATCGCCGGAGTCGACTTCGATCATGACGACGTCGTCGTTGCCAATCGTCGGACTTGGCGACACAGCCACGCTTGAGGGAGTTGACGAGCGCCGGTCCTGGCCGGCTCGTCCTAGCGTTGCCCGGTAGTAAAGCCCTCCACGTCCTGCATGTATGTAATGGCCGCGTGGCCCGGTTCCGATCCGAAGACCTTTAACGCCGACCGATACACCGACCCCGGAGTTGGAGAAGTTAAAGCGGAACGGGCCAGCTGAAACCGATTGTCGAATATAGAATGGCAAATGCGCCCCCGCACACATTTCGCGACTAGTCCTCGCAACCCGTGTTACATCGGGTACCAGTCGAAGGCCAATATTGAGCACCAGAGGCCATAGAGCAAGCGGGTTGAAGGTACAGCGATAGGTTCTGCGACTGCCGTTCGTTGTCGACCAGCTTGTTCGAAAGCGTAGCCCTCCAATTTACACACCCATAGACTTCCGCATCACGCCTTCCAACGTGCCTGAAGATTCCCGATAACCTGATCAGAACCTAATCCGCCCTGCCCCGAGGAGCCGTTGCAGAAGAGACCGCTCTTAGCATTACCTTGGATCGATGCTTTGAGTTGAATGAGCACAACAGCGATGAGGTGTTAATTGCCAACTAGAGTTGGCTGTCTAGGTGTCAATTGCCAGCCCTGTTCAGCAATGGAAGCGATCCCGCACTTATCCCGAATCGCCAGGTTCTGCGAGCATTCCTTCGTATTCGAGCTTGCAATCGCCATCCAGGATGGCCGAAGGAAGCGGCAATTGCCCGGTACAGAGTGTCAGGAGTGAATGCCACCACACACATTGAGAACTACGCCATTCATGCAGGAACTGCCAATTGCCATCTCAATTGCTCAACGCAGCTGTCAATTGGCGGCTGCATCGGTCGACAGCGGCGATTCTCGGCTCGCCACACCTGAAGTTCACGTCGCCATTTGGAGATGGCAATTTCCGACCAGGTTGACTGACGTAGGGGGTAATTAGGTTACCGAATAGGCTGATGCAGAGGTTTTTCCCTCCTGCCTCAAGATGACGCTCCAGGAGGACTGGAATTGCCACCCAGGATAACCGAGGGGGCTGGGAATTGACTGCTCCCATCATTGAGGTGGCGATTTAGGCCCCTTTGCCAACTTACCTTTGCCGGCTGGACAAATTTAGTCGTCTTGCAGATGTGAGAAAGCCCGATAGTACGTCGCCGCTTTTGGGACAACCAGTTGCTCAGAATTCCTTTTTGGGAGTGCTCAAAAAAGCACCAGACTCATAGTTTTTGCGGACGTAATTGATCGTATCCACCAGCGTTACTAGCAAAGCATTTTGATCGGTCTGCGGATCTTGAGCTATTTTGATGAGCAAATCGGCAAGGACTGCTGACCCACCTATGTTCCGCCCGCGAAGAGTCGGCTGGCGAGTTCCTCGTCCGGCGGTGTCCTTGACCTCAACATCGCCAAAAGCTTCGTCAAGAATACGGAAGGCTGTAGCAACACTGTCCTTTGACGCCTTCAGATCTTTCAGCAATGCGTCGGTTGTCACCTTTTTGTCCGCAGACGCATGGAATGCTCCCACTTTCGCAAGCACCAGAAGCTCACCAAGCGTTGCATAGGGTTTGAAAACGTTTCGGTGCATCCCACCTCTCCGGCCACAAACCTTCTTACGGGCAACTTCCTTGCGATTTGGTTCAATGACTTGTCCACGACGAGGATCATGCTTGAATGCTATCCCGTCCGAGATTACGGCGAACTCCGACTTGACCTCTTACTCACACCGCACGAGTTTGTTGGGGCAACGAGTACCGCCGACGACATGTGCAATCTTTACAGCCATACCTCGAACCGCCAAGCGATCCTGGATTTCGTACAAGACGTGACCCGGATTGCGGATGGGGTAGGAAATCTGGAACCCCAGACCGGAATCTTTCCGGACTATCCGGCGCCGATTGTGCGGAACACTTCGTCAGGACGAGAACTGGCCAAGGTGCGTTGGGGGCTGCCGTCCAGTGCCAAGGCGCTCTATGACTCAGCAGCAAAACGGGCCGACAAACTTCGTGCCAAGGGCCAAGATGTCGACTTCGACAAGCTGCTGAAAATGGAGCCTGATAGCGGGACCACCAATGTGAGGAACATCCGCTCGGAGACAGGCCGTTGGAATCCCCATTGGAACCGCTGGCTCGGCGTGGAAAATCGCTGCGTGGTGCCATTCACATCGTTCAGCGAGTTCGACAACACTGCGGACGAGGCGGGGAAGAAGAACGGCGACACATGGTTCGCTCTTGACGAGACGCGGCCTCTGGCATTCTTCGCGGGAATCTGGATTTCGGACTGGGAGGGTGTCCGGAAAATCAAAAATGGTCTGGAGAAAAATCTGGACCTCTTCGGCTTTCTCACCTGTGCACCAAATGATGTCGTGGGGTCGATTCACATGAAAGCCATGCCCGTCATTCTCACGACGCCAGCCGAAGTAGAGACATGGCTGACCGCGCCAAAGGAGGAGGCCATTGATCTGCAACGCCCCCTACCCGATGGTGTCCTCAAAATCGTGTCAGTGGGCAAAAAGGAAGATCCACCAAGAGATGTGGTAGCCGACTAAAGCGTCAATTCGATCTGGGCGCCATCCGCTTCGTTCAGGCCTACGAAGTTGGAGAGCGTGACACCCAGCAAACGCACGGGCTTTTCTGACGGGAACTGTCTTGTCAGGAGTTCTTGCACAAGCGCCCTCAGGTCGCCGATCGACCGGATTAGCGTCTGCTGGCTACGTGATCGAGTGATCTGCTCAAAGTCGCTGAATTTGACTTTCAACGTGACCGTCCTGGCGCGAAGGCCACGTTTATCAGTGGCTGACCACACTTTCTCGATTAGAGGCTGCGTTAAAGTTGCGGCATTCTCGATGTCGGAAATATCCTCGATAAAGGTATCTTCGGCCCCAACAGACTTGCGTTCGCGGTTGGGCTTGACCTCGCGGTCATCAATGCCACGGCTAAGCTTAAACCAATATTCCGCTGACGTGCCGAAGCGATCGGCCAACTGCTCTATGGTTAAGGAGGCCAGATCGGCTCCCGTCTCGATGCCATGGGCGTGCATTTTGGCCGCGGTCGCCGGGCCAACGCCGTGAAATTTTTGAATGGGCAGCGTCGCGACGAAACTTTGGCCCCTACTTGGTGGAATGACGAAGTAGTTGTTGGGCTTCCGGTAGCCACTGGCCATTTTTGCGAGAAATTTGTTGTAGCTGATGCCGGCTGACGAGTTGAGTCCAGTCCCCTCTTTGATCTTAGCCCGGATCGCGTTGGCGATGTCGGTCGCGACAGGGATGCCCTGCTTGTTTTGGGTGACGTCCAAATAGGCCTCGTCCAACGAGAGCGGCTCGATCAGATCTGTGTGCTCAGCAAAAATTTCTCGGATTTGAGCCGACACCGCACGATAGACGTCAAATCTGGGCGGCACAAAAATAAGGCTTGAGCATTTTCGGAGAGCGGTCACCGAAGGCATCGCGGAGTAGACGCCGAATGCTCGCGCCTCATAGCTGGCCGCAGCCACGACGCCGCGTTTCGCGCCGAACCCCACCGCGACCGGCTTACCCCGAAGTTCGGGATTATCGCGTTGCTCAACGGAGGCATAGAAGGCATCCATGTCTACGTGAATGATTTTTTTGACGGTCATCGATCAGTCCTCATGACCCCGGTTTGGCTCAACACTTCGACAAGGCTTGTCAGCATTCATCGTCCGAACTTCCGTCCACCCTTGCGTTTGCCGATCCAGGGCATCTCGCCAGCGATGTGGGCCGCTCGCGTTCTCTGAAGGGTGATGAGCTCATCGGGTGGAACAGGCACTGTTCCAGAACCATGTGTGCCCGAGAACTCAGGGCGTTTGCCCGCGTGCCCAAGTGCAAAGGTTGGGTGGCGCCAACCACAAATCGAGCACCTTAGTCGACCGGCCAGGTAGTCGCGCCCATGGTAGAAATCAAAGCCCCAGCCAAGATGTAAAGCAAGCAGATCGAGTGCCAGCTGAGCATCGTGGCTGCAGACCCAATAATGTGAGCAATAGGCATGGATGGCGCGGTGTGTGTCCTCGAAATCCCGCAGCGTCCGGATTGGCCGCATTTGCATCAGTGAAAATTCCTACCGGCCGGCAAAGCGTCGAGCAGCCGCTTTGCGACGGCAGCTTGATATTGTTCCTGTTCTCGGTTGCGCCCCTTTGGACCTCCGGTCTTGCCCTCGTCGGCTCTGGCAATGGTGCGGTCGCCGATCGAAACTCCGCCAGCGATGGCAGCCATGTTCGCTGTAAGGTCGACAAATTTCTCGGCGATGACATGTATGACGATACCTTCGCGTTGCAGCTTCCCCTGGACCCCGAGGACTCGGGCGCCAAGAACCACACGACGGTTCGCCTCAAAGACTTTTGGCCAAACGATAATGTTTACGACACCGGTCTCGTCTTCGAGGGTGGCAAAAATTACTCCGCTTGCGGTTCCTGGCCGTTGCCTCACCAGTACAAGCCCCGCGACATTGACGCGTCGACCCGGTTCCGCAGTTCTCAAATCGTCCGCAACGACAACTCGGCGTGACGACAGATTTTCACGCAGGAAGCTCATCGGATGAGCTTTCAGTGAGATCGACAGCGATCGATAATCGTGGATGACTTCTTCACCCAAAAGCATTGGCGGTAAGTGGCCCTCTTCGTCCCTCATCGACGCGGGTGGGCCGGCCGCAGCGAAGAGTGGGAGCGTTTCCGCACCGTGATTGCCAATCAACCCGCGGATCGTCCACGCAGCATCCCTGCGCGATAGTCCCAGAGACTGAAATGCATCAGCTTCTGCCAAGGCGATCAGAACATTTGGCGATAGACCTGTTCGCAGCCAGAGATCCCGGATGCTGTCGTAGCCACCGCGTCGCCGAGCAATGATCAAATTGGCATGGTCTTTCCGAAGGCCGCCGACGAGATTAAATCCGAGCCGAACTGCCATGTTACCCCAAATATCGTCCAACATTTCGGCATGGCGGGGGGCCAGTGTCAGCCCGGTTTGATTGGTCTGCTCCATGACGACCTCAAGGTCTGAGAGATTGATATCGACCGGTCGGATGTCCACGCCGTGAGCTTGGGCGTCGCTGACAATTTGGGCGGGGGCGTAGAATCCCATCGGTTGCGAGTTCAAGAGCGATGCGGCGAATACATCTGGGTAGTGGCATTTGAGCCAGCAGGACACATAGACCAGGAGGGCAAAGCTGGCGGCATGGGACTCCGGAAAACCATAGCTCCCGAATCCTTCGATCTGACGGAAACAGGATTCGGCAAACTCCTTCTGGTAGCCCCGCTCAAGCATGCCATTTATGAATTTGTCTTTGAAAATGCCGACGCCACCTGTGCGTTTGAAGGTGGCCATGGCACGCCTGAGCTTATCGGCTTCTCCAGGTGTGAAGCCGCCAGCAACAATAGCGATCTTCATTGCCTGTTCTTGAAACAGAGGAACGCCGTATGTCTTCTTGAGCACGTGTTCTAGCTCGGGGGACGGATATACGGTTGGCTCAAGCCCCTGCCTACGCTTCAAGTATGGGTGCACCATGTCGCCCTGGATTGGCCCAGGACGGACGATCGCGACCTCGATGACGAGGTCGTAGAACTCAGCGGGCTTGAGCCTCGGCAGCATTGACATTTGCGCCCGGCTCTCGATCTGGAACACGCCAATCGTGTCAGCACGATGGGTCATCCGATAGACCCGAGGATCCTCTTGAGGCACCGTCGCTAGCGTCAGGCTCTGCCCATAGTGTTGTCGAATAAGTTGGAAGGCGCGCCGGATGCAGCTGAGCATGCCAAGCGCCAAGACGTCGACTTTGAGAATGCCAAGCTCGTCGAGGTCGTCCTTATTCCATTCGATTACTGTCCTATCTTCCATCGCGGCGTTCGAGATAGGCACAAGATGGTCGAGACGGTCGCGGGTGATCACAAAGCCGCCCGCGTGCTGGCCGAGATGGCGTGGAAAGCCATATAGATCGCCAGCAATCTTCATCACGATCGCGATGGTGGGGTCTTCAGGGTCGATACCAATCTGTCGCATCCGCTCTTCGGGGATATCGATGCTGCCCCAACCCCAGTTCAGCTTGCTGATCATGCCGATCGTATCGTCGCTCAGCCCAAACACCTTCCCAACATCACGGATCGCTCCTTTTGCCCGGTAGGTTATGACATTGGCTGTCAGGCCGGCGCGATGGCGCCCATATTTCTGATAAATGTATTGCATCACCTCTTCGCGCCGCTCGTGCTCAAAGTCGACGTCGATATCAGGGGGCTCATCCCGTTCGGTGGAGACGAAGCGCTCGAAGAGAAGGTCGACCAACATCGGATCGACCTCGGTGATGCCGAGGCAGAAGCAAACTGCTGAATTGGCTGCCGATCCCCTGCCCTGACAAAGAATTCCACGTTCCTGCCGAGCGAAACGGACAATGTCCTGCACCGTAAGAAAATAGGGTGCGTAACCCATCTGCCCGATCAAGCCCAGCTCGTGGGATAGCCCCTTTTCGACCTTGGCTGGAACACCGTCAGGGTAGCGTGATCGCGCCCCTTCATAACTTAACCGCTCAAGCGTTTGCTGTGCGGTCTCACCATTGCCGACTGTCTCCTCCGGATAAATGTATCTGAGTTGATCCAGACTGAAGGAAATCAGCGAAAGGAAGCGGTTGGTCTCAGCAATTGCGGTGGGATGAGACCTGAAGAGACCAAACATCTCAAAAGGCGGTTGAATGTACCTCTCGGCATTCGGTGCCAGACGAAAACCAGCAGTTTCGATGGTAACATGCTCGCGGATGCAGGTCAGCACATCCTGCACCTCTCTCCGATTTGGCACATGGTACAGAGGATCCATAGACGCAAGCAGGTTGACGCCCGCTGTCCGAGCCGTTCGAGCAAGATGATTGAGCCTGGCAGTATCTCGACCATCATATCGGTAGCAGGCAGCCAACCAAACGCGGCCAGGAGCTGCTTCCTGGAGCCAGCCAGCAATGCCTCCGTCCTCCTCGATCTGATTTTCTCGCGGGACGACGATCATCAGTTGGCCGGCGGAATGGGCGAGGAGATCCTCTCTGGTCAGCTCGCAGTTACCCTTTTCTGTTCGACGATTTCCTAGGGTCAACATCGCGCTTAACCTGCCGTAAGCCTCGCGATTTGTTGGGTAGACGGCGATATCCGGAGTTCCATCAGAAAAGGCGATGCGCGAGCCCACGACTAGGCGAAAGCCTGGGTTTTTATCCGCCAAGTCTCGGGCCGCAGCGAAGGCTCGAACGACTCCAGAGAGGCTGTTCCTATCGCAAATGCCGATCCCTGATAGGCCTAAGCCAGCAGCCTGACCTACCATTTCGAACGGGTGAGAGGCTCCACGAAGAAACGAAAAATTGGTGGCCGCGAGCAGTTCGGCATATCTGATGGACTGTTGCATCGGCAAAATACAGCTGACTCAAGTTAGTGGTGGTTCCCTATTTGTTCTCACTCGAATGCGTGAGAGGTCAAGGCCATTCCAGGTCGGCATCTAACTGGTGGATAACCGGTGCATAACGTCGCCCAAATGGCCGGTCGAATAACGCAGCGGTCGCCCTGGAAACGTTATCAGGGTCGTGGAGGCATTAGGGACAGGTTTCGAGCTATAGTCTCTGCTGCCGGACCCGGCCGTGAGGCCCGTCGAGCGAGTTCGACTCAACGCACGGGAGCGTCAGCCTGCCCGCCCTGCCCCTCTTGAATCAGAGAAGGCGTCGGATGGGCGCGGGGTTAAGAGGATGAAGAATGAGCGGCGCAACAATCTTACTCTCCAGAGATGTCGGGACCATGGAGCGGGACATCGATCAGTTTGCGTGAATGTGCTGCGGATAAACGTTCACGTCAGTTCAGCTCGACCAAATTCATTGCAATTGCCTCGTCGAGATGATCCTCGATCTCGAGGAAGAGCGCATCGATGATGGCTCGCCGCTCTCGCGCTGTTACTGCCTCCGCGGCGCCGACCTTGAGCGTAAAGCCGCGCAATTTGTGCTCTTTGCGAAGCGAAAACCCAACCCGGAATTCGATCACTCCGGGTGAGCTCCAAAGGTCGACCATGAAAGTTTCGAGATAGAGCTTGTACCGGTCGATAAGCCCTTCGCTCAGAGTATCGACATAACCTTTCATCGTGGATGCCGCCCTCCATCCAATAATGGCAACTTATCCACGAAATCCCCGCTTTGTCACGCGGGGCTATGTTGGGCATGGAGGAACACCATGCAAAAGCACCACAAGCCCATCATTGGGCAATTTCTGACCGGTCTGGCAATCGCGACGATCGCGGGCACCATTATCACGCCGCTTGGCACGCAGACATTCAGTCCTGGTCTGGCCATGTCGGGCATCATCGCAGCCTCGATTTTTCTTCTCATCGCCGCGGTTACCAATCGTATGCCTTCGAAGCGACCCGGCGGTGAATAGGGCGGAATGAAGTCCCTATCGCCGATTGAGTAGCCAATGTTCGTGAGTTCGACGTGGTTGCGCTCAAGCCCGACCACCGCGAAGCGGGCGCGTGGCGTGGCTATCTGCCTACTGCACCGCCGCACTACTTAGGTGCTGGCGTGGGCAAAATGGTGATGCCTCCTCCTGGTGCGTTACACTCTGGGCACCTCTGTTCGGTTTTGAAGCTGTAATCTACTTCAACATCACCATGGGCAAGGATAGCCGCGTCGTAGTCGATTTCGTGTTTATGAGCCAGACTGACGCTGCAATGGCTTACGAGGACACACCCCGCCGCTTTGAATTGAGAAAGACGCGTGATTGCAGTCACGGCCCTTGGCGGAACGTTGGATACTCTCATGGCCGCTGTCTCCCTCATTCGGACTTCATGTCTGGCTCAGCGCTGTCCCATTGCAGCAACGGCAGAAATGCGACCGGCCCCGCAATTTCTGCTCCCGCTTTCACAGAGGCCGAAACACTGCGTCTGGGCCCTACACCGTTTTGAGCCAACCCCCGTCGACGAAATATGTTGAACCGGTGGAGTAGCTGGATTTGTCTGAGCACATGAAGACAAAGAAATTTGCCAATTCCTCTGGTGTTGCGAACCTCTTCATGCCGCCTGCCTCATTGGCGACGTTCTGCAAATAGCCTTCCCAGCCATCATCTCCGGCGATTTGCCTGGCTGTCTTAATCCAGTCGGGTGTCAAAACCAGCCCGGGATTTATTGTGTTTACCCTGATGTTGTCCGCGACTACCTCGTTGGCGAGGGTCTTGGAAAACATCATCAGCGCAGCCTTGGTGGTATTATAAATCGGCTCGTACCAAAGCGGCTGGACCGCGCAGATCGACGCATTGTTTAAGATGACTCCCCCACCGCGCTTCTTCATGCCCGGAACCAGTCCGCGTGCCAGCCGCACGGCAGCCATGACATGCAGATCCCAATAATACTGCCACTTGGCGTCATCAGCCTCCGCGATAGTCTCATTCGAGCCCGTGCCGGCATTGTTGATGAGGAGATCGGCGGCTCCAAAAGCCTTCAAAGTCCCCGCGACGACCGCATCGCAGCCCTCGGCCGTGGCGACATCGGCTGCGATTGCGATGACAACGACGCCAAATTTGTCAGCCACCCTCGCCGCCTCGTCACTACCGCGTTCACTGTTACGACCGACAAGCACCAGGTTCGCGCCCTCTGCAGCAAGACCTTCAGCTATGGCTAATCCAATGCCCACTGTGCCGCCGGTGATGACAGCGACCTTATCACTCAAGTTCAAATCCATGCCGTATCCTCCCAGTGCACTATCATCCGCTTTCCAACCACGGATTTCCAGAAGGAACGGGTGACGCTCCAAGCCCTCCGAAGCTCAAGCGGAAATGTCGAGATCGATAACAGATGGTCAACCACTGGATTGGGCTATCAGCCTGACAAGCATTCAGTCCACTTCTGCGCCATCCCAACTCGTCAATCTCAGAAACGGCAAGATCTATGCGCGATTAGCCCAACGGATCGCCGGCCCGATATTGGCTTGGACGCATCCCCGCTATCGGTCGCTCTATCGACATTACTGAGGGGAGCTCTCATCCCTCGTCTACCGGTTTTGGCGGTTAATGCCGCCACGGTTGCTGGAGGAATGAGACCGAGGCGGGCGGGATAAGGGCTCGGCTGCCGTTTCGTTGGCCGGGGCGGGAAACCGGAAAAACCATCCCCGTTCCCTATGCCACCGTGTCCGGTTGACGCGCATCGGTCTCGGCTTTTTAATGATCCGACAATTGACTGGTTCCGTCACAAAGTTACCTATGCGCATCTGTATGAACCGTTGCGATGGCCACGATTAAACGGACTGCCCTGTTGCTCGAAGACGAGCCACTCATATCGATGGATCTGGAAGCGACACTGGCCGATGCCGGCTTCGCTGTTGTGCCGGTGATGACCTGCGCTGACGCTCTCGCTTGGCTGGACGGCCACACCCCTGATGTCGTGGTCGTCGACATCATGCTCAGGGATGGTCCATCCGATGCCGTCGTGGAAAAGCTGATCGGCTCAGAGATTCCCTTCATCGTGCATTCCGGCGACCATCCAAACATGCATGAAAACACACCTTTCGCGCATGGGGCGTGGGTTCCAAAGCCTGCACAAGGCACCGAGCTGGTGCGCGTCGCCCGCGAGCTAGTTTGCGGTTCGTGAGATCCCCATTAGCGCCGCAGCTGCCTCGATCATGTTGATCGGCTTTGAGTGCAGCGGCACTTCGTTGAAGCGGTGCGGAATCGCTGCTCGTTACTCGCTGCTCGCGAAGATGAAAGGCAACTCCTACGCGACCATCTGGTCCGCGAGTGGGTAAACCAGCTGTCGACCGAGGTTGATGTTGACGATCGCCGCGTCCGGCTTCATCTCGCGCAACGCATCGAACCCCTTTTCAAGAGTGACAACCGGACCCAGCACGATGCCGTTGTGCTCCTCGATTTGATCAACGATGTCGAAGGCAAGAATGGGTTCATCCTCGACGACGAGGATTCGCCGTCGAGCGAGGTCGATCGCAGCCATGGCGTTTAGTCCTTCAGCTTCTTCTCGACCGCTTCGCGGCTGTTGCCTTCGGATTTCACGGCCTTCTTGACCTCGTCCTTGGTTGCCCCGGATTTCTTCGCCGCGTAATCAACTTCATGGTCCTGACCGCCTGCGACCTTTGCGCGATCCTGCTTGTTGTTGGGCATATCGTCCTCCTAAAGGATTGAATCAGCTATCCTTCAACGGTGACCGGGCCGTGCGGTTGCGCGTGCTGGTAAGGCGCTGAAAAGACTCTTGTTTTCGAATCGGAACTGATTCGTCGGCTGGCGATTGAATCCGCCGATGTATCCGAGTTCCGCATGCCGGCCGTAGAGGCCGCACTCCGCAAAAAGCGGTCACCCCGCAGGGACTCAGAATCTACCCCTACACACCCCCTCCCCGACTTCCGTCCGTTCCAGCTCTGCACATTGTCGGAGACCATTCCAACCGGCGACGGGTGGTTGTTCGAGATGAAGTACGACGGCTATCGCGCCCAGATCGCCATCACGGGCTCTGAGGTCCGGGTCTACACACGCAACGGGCATGACTGGACCGAGAAGTTCAAGGTCATCCTATCGCCGCTCAAGACCCTGACGAAGGGCGCGGTGCTGATCGACGGCGAGATCGTTGCTGTCGACAAGGCCGGTCGCACGAACTTCTCGATGCTCAAGACTGGGATCGCTGCTGGCATTCCGCTGAAATTCTACGCCTTCGACATCTTCGAGAAGGATGGCGAAGACCTCACGAAAAAACCGCTGATCGAGCGCAAGGCAATCCTCGAGGAGCTGATCGGCGAGCGCGACGCCGACGATAGCCTGCAATACAGCCACCATGTCATCGACGGCGGCAACGCCTTCTTCGACGCCATGGCTGCAGGCGGCCACGAAGGCATGATCGCCAAACGCGCCCATGCTCGCTACGTCGACGATCGGACCAAGAGCTGGCTCAAGATCAAGTGCACCAAGCGGCAGGAGTTTGTCATCGGCGGCTGGCGCCCCAGTGACAATGGCCGCGGCATGGCCAGCTTGATCGTGGGCACTTACGAAAAAGGTCAGTTCACATATCGCGGTCGGGTCGGCACAGGCTTCAGCGAGGCGATGAAGGACAAGATCATGGCGCAGCTTGAGAAGCGGCGGCTGGCCAAGCCCGCCTTCGCTTCGGTGCCCCGGGACATTGCTCGAAAGGCGTTCTGGGTGAAGCCCGAACTCGTCGCCGAAGTCGCATATGCCGAGATCACGCCAGATGGATCGCTGCGTCACGCATCGTTCCAAGGTCTGAGAGAGGACAAGAAGGCGTCGCAAGTCGCACTGGAGGTGCCGGCAGACGACACGGCCTCGGGCCTCGATCCTGTCGTCGGCATCGAGATCGCGCAGGCGCTGGGCGTGAAGCTGTCGAACCCCGAGAAGGTCATGTACCCCGGGACTAAGATCACGAAGGCGCATCTCGTCGCCTACTACGCCGCGGTCGCCGACAAGATGCTCCCCCACCTCAAGGACAGGCCGCTCTCGCTGGTTCGCGGCACCAACAACGACCTGGAGAACACGTTCTTTCAGAAGCACGCTCTAGCGGGCATGCCGAAGACGCTGAAGTCGGGTAAGCTTACGAAGATGAAGGGCACGGAGGCCCGCATTTTGTGGATCGAGGATCTCGCGGGGCTCGTCGGCGGCGTGCAGATGAACACGCTCGAATTTCACGTCTGGGGATCGGACCGTCATGAGCCGGACCTTCCCGAGCGCATGGTTTTCGATATCGATCCCGACGAGGGCCTGGGCTTCGGCGACGTGAAGCAAGCAGCAACGGACATCAGGGATATCCTTGGTGCCGTCGGTCTGCAGTCATGGCCGCTTCTTTCCGGCGGCAAAGGCATCCACGTGGTGGTGCCTCTGGTGCCTCTGGCCGACTGGCATGAGGTCAAGGAATTCTGCCAGGACTTCGCGGAGCTGCTCGCGAAAACCGATCCGCACCGCTTCGTCGCCAATATGAGCAAGGCCAGGCGCAAGGGTCGCATGTTCTTGGACTATCTCCGCAACGGTCAGGGATCGACGGCTGTCTGCCCGTGGTCGACGCGAGCTCGCGCAGGCGGGACCGTGGCAGTGCCCATCACATGGAACGAGCTGGCTGAGATCGATCGCGCCAATGCCTTCGACGTCTTCGCCGCGGCTGAGCGAGCGCAAGGGCCTGATGCGTGGAAGGGATATTTCGAGGTCGATCAGGTGCTCACGGAGCGGATCAGGCACGTTGTGAAGAGATGATCCTGGCGGGAAAGGGGTGGTTTCCTGTCAGTCCGCTTTTTGTTGGCAGGTGAGAAAAGGAGCCCCTCAGGTTGCCCTTTTGATATCTCTGTCGCTGCGCCATCTTGCAGGCTCAGCCCACAAGCTGGCTTGTGGCCACAAGGAGAAGAAATAGGCCCGCCACTCCTTCGATCATCCGAGGAAGATTGGGAAACCGCGCAACCTGTGCCGCCAATTGGGCGGCTGCGAGCGTGGCAAGAATTGCGACGCCGGCAAGAACGCAGCCTACCCCAATCAACATGGAAACAGCGAACATTGCGCCAGCCACCGGCACCCCCTGCGTGATTGCGAGGACCATGATGAAGAGCGTTAGCGGGCACGGCACCAGCCCTGCAGCAAACCCAAATAATCCACCTCGCAGGTGGGAGTGCGCTCGCGGGCTCGCGGCTCTCCAGATCATCCAGGCTGCGATCGCGACCAGAAACCAGCGGCTGATGTCCTCGAGCAAGGGGGCGCGGCCGGCCTGGGTAATGTTGCGAGAGACCAGCCAATTGGCGAATAGCGCGATGACCACGGCGCTACCGATATGCACTGCACTCAGTAAGGCGGACGTAGAGAGGCTTGGCCACATCCGCGAGCGCTCACCAACAATATAGGTCGCAAGAACCAGCTTGTTGTGACCAGGCGTCATCGCATGAGCGAAGCCGAACAACACGGCAAAGGGCATGACCGACAAGAGGCCTGCCCAATCGCCCGATGCCGAAAACGCCAGAATATGCTCGGAGACGGAACTCTGGATCGAAGCCTGAAGGGATACTAGCCAGGCGAGCATGTAGCGATCAGCTTCATTGTTACGGCCGGGTGGCCTGCACTATGGAGGAAGGTACCGGAAGCCGGTCCAGCTTCAAGGAAGCAACCACCAAATTAGGCACCATCATTTGGGCGGGACTGAGCCCCAGCACTGATTTTGCAGGAGCGCAATCAAGCGGACGCTGCCTAGGGTTGCGCCTCCTGGCCGTTCTCGATCATCAATACTGTCAACGCCTGAGCCCGCGTCGTATTCATCGCCGCCATGATCGGCGACATTTTCCGCGGCGACATATTCGATGCGATCCGCAGCAGCACCTCGTCGGGCAGCCCCGACATAACCAAGGCCGCGTCCTGAGGTTTCATATTCTGGTAGAGCGAGACCATTTCGGCAATCTCTTCCTGGCTTTGCTGGTCTCGTGTCTCCACCAATGCGTTGATGCTCTGCTCAAGCGCGGTGAGCTCGGCGGTGCGCTCCTCAATGCGCTTGGCTGCTGCGTCGAGCAAAAGCGCCTGCTGATCAAGCTTTGCCTCTTCTGACTCAAGACCTTCGCGCCTCTCGCCGAGACGCAGCAGCAATTCCTCGTCGGTGGTCCCGACGCCGCTCGCGCCCGCAATCGGCACCACGCCCGCTGGCGTGAGCATCATGGGAACCGCGTCGACGAGCTCTTCACACTCGCGTTCAGCGCCCTCGACGGCCACCCTGGGCGTGGCAGCCGCTTCGCCTTCGGCCGGCAGTTCCACGGGAATTGCACAACGATCAGGTGACAGCGCTGCAGCACCGACGATCGAGTTCGTTGCGCTGCCTTCTGGTGGGCCGACGACCGGCGCGGAAAGATCGATGGTCGATGAACCGTCAAGCAGGACCGGTGCTGCGTCGTTGAGAGTGGGAGAACCAATCGCAACTTCGGCATTGCCCTCGCTCTGGCCCTCAGGCGCTGCCGTTGGCACCGCCAACGCTGGGCCAGACAGCAGCATCAGGACCGCCAATGCAGTCGATAGCTCGGTAAACTTACGCATCGCTTGAGGCCCCATATCGATCCTGTGGGGGAGGATAAGCCGGGCAGATTGAATTGCGCCTAAACCGATCGGCGCAATTCTACCCATTCACTTGGCGTTGCGGAAGGGTGCCTAAGTCGCAACCCCCACAGCGAGGCCGAGCACACCCATGATTGCAAGAACCGGGACCATCCCAAGCTTGGTCCGAAACGTCAGAATTGCGGCGAGGACGCAAAGGCCGAGGGCGATCCAGTCGATGGTCAATGGGTCCGGCAGCGACATATGCAGGGGCCCGAAATCGACGGCATCGACCTCCTGGAAAACGACATGAAGGCCAAACCAGATGGCAAGGTTGAGAATGACGCCAACAACAGCGGCAGTGATGGCGGCAAGAGCGCCTGAAAGTGCCTGGTTCGACCGCAACCTCTCAATGTAAGGGGCACCGAGGAAGATCCAGAGGAAACATGGCGCAAAGGTAGCCCAGGTGGTGAGTGTCGCCCCAATCACCCCGGCGACGGCGGGATTGAGCCCCATCGGATCACGGTACGATGCCAGAAAGCCGACAAAGCTCAGGACCAGAACCAGCGGCCCGGGCGTCGTCTCGGCAAGAGCCAGGCCATCGATCATTTCGCCGGGGGCCAACCAGCCAAATGTCTGTACCGCTTCCTGGGCAACGTAAGCCAGAACCGCATAGGCTCCGCCAAAGGTGACGACCGCCATCTGCGAGAAAAACGCGTAGGACGCGGCAAACGTCGATTGCCATCCGGCGGTAACCCCAACGATCAGAAATGGCAGAAGCCAGATCGCTCCCCAGCTGAGAAGCACTTTCAGCGCATTGCGCCAGCTCGGGTCGGCAGGGGTGACCAAATTGTCGATCACGGCCGGTCCATATCCGGCCTTTGCCTTTCCGCCATGGCCGCCACCGACAAACAGCTCCGGACGTTGCCTTGCGCCGAAATATCCGAATAGCCCTGCCGCGAGCACAACGATCGGAAATGGCACCGCAAAAAAGAATAGAGCGATGAAGGCGATTGCGGCGAGCGCCACCATCACCCCATTACGCAGGGCCCGCCGACTAACACGCAGGACCGCTTCGACAACGATGGCCAGAACGGCGGCCTTGATCCCGTAGAAAATGTTGGTGAGCAGATCGGTCTGTTGAAACGAGGCATAGGCGAGTGAGAGGGCCAATATGACGATAAAGCCGGGAACGATGAAGAGTGTTCCAGCGACAATCCCGCCCCTCGTGCCATAGAGCAGCCAACCAATATAGGTTGCCAGCTGCTGTGCCTCGGGGCCCGGCAACAGCGTGCAATAATTGAGGGCGTGGAGGAAGCGTTCTTCGGAAATCCAGCGCCTGTCCTCAACGAACTCCTTGTGCATGAGCGCGATTTGGCCGGCCGGTCCCCCAAAGGAAAGGCATCCCACGCGCGCAAAGACGGCAGTCATTTCAGCAAAGCTCGGGAAGGCCGGCGCATCGATCGGTGTGGTGGGCGCGTTCATGCCCGCGCTCCCTTGCCGGGCCAGTTATTCGTTTCACCCGTTGCGTCGCGACACCATCGGTAGAATGCATCGTAAAGGCCCATGCCCGCCTCGAGTTGTTCAAGATCGTCCGAATACAGCTGGGACAACCCCAAAGACGCGTCCAGAAATCCGGGAACCTCGGCAAGCGTGGCCGGAGAAGCTAGCGACGGCACATTATGGACGTGATCGATCGCGTCATGGAGATCTAATATCTCGCCACCATGGGCATGGCCGTCATGGTCCTCAGCTTCAGCCATCGCCGCCGCTGCAGACGAATGCACGGACACAGCCAGCACTGGTGACGCCAGAAAAGCGGCCACCAGCAAAAATAAGATCGATAGCTTATTCAAAGTCGATCGGGTCATACGCACACCAATGCCGGACCTGGGTTGATACACGCTTAAAGCGACGTCATTGTGCCATTTGTTCGCAAACCGGTTGGGGGAAAGACCGAGGGCAAGGGCGAACCGCCAGTCCCTCAGCCCGCCTCGTACGGTCTCTATCAGCCTTCGAAGTTGACCTTGCCCGCCATATCGAACTCGTAGACATCGTCTCGGAAGCTGACGACGCCCTGGCGGTTCGCCCAGGCGGATATGTAGGTCGTGTGCAACTCGACCGGATTGGCGACATCAACGTCCTTGCGTTCGCCGGTTGAAAAGACGTTCCCCACCTCGGCCGGACTCCAATCGCCGTTGTCGCGCAGAACCCAACCCACGAAATCCTGCACCTGGTCCACCCGGACACAACCGGAGGAATAGAAGCGCGCATTCTCACCGAACAACCCCTTGGTCGGGGTATCATGCAGGTACACTGCGTGGGGATTATGGAAGTTGATCTTGACGTTGCCCATGGAATTCTGCGGTCCCGGATCCTGGCGGAAATTGTAGTTGACCGCTTCCTCGGTCTGCCAATTGATGTCCGTCGGCTGCAGTTCCCGACCGCTGCCGTCATAGATGCGGATTTTCTGCTCGGTCAGATAATTCGGGTTCTCGTTCATATACTTGATCAGATCCCGGCGAATGATCGAGACAGGCACGTTCCAGAACGGGTTGAAATTGATCTGGTGTATGCGACTTTTGAGGATCGGGGTCTGGCGGTCGATACGGCCCACGACTGCGGTGTGCCGCCGTTGCACCATGCCGCCTTCGACAGTTTCGATGAAGGCGGCGGGGATGTTGACGACGACGTAACGGTCGGCCAGAGCCGGCGCCATCGCCTGGACGCGCAACAAATTGAGGCGCAGCTGATGCAGCCGGGTCTCTGCCGGCACGTTCAGAGCGTACCAGGTGGCTTCATCTACTTCCCCGCTGACCTGGAGGCCGTGGCGGGCCTGGAACCGCCGCAAGGCGGCGTCGGTGGGCGCATCGAAGGTATCGTCAACCCGATCGACCATCGGCATGTCGACCGACGAAAGCAACCGGCGCTTGAGTTGAACGACGCCGTCGCGATTGACCCCCATTCTGACCCCGTAGGTTTCCTGGGGCACCTGCTCCCAACCGCCCGCGATGACGAAAGGTTCGTACTGGGAAATGGCGAGCTGGAGATTATTCGCGGTGTCGTAGGAGAGGATCGGCTCCACCGTGTCGATGGCCTGGATCGCTGCGGCGCTGTTGGCTTCGCGCTCCGCATCGCTCAAGGTACGGCTCTGGTTCATCATGTCCCAAAGGGACTGGGCCTGCGCCCTTTGAACGAACGGCAGTGTGGCAGCCGCACCTATCGGCAGCAGCCTCAAGAAATCTCTTCTTTTCATGGTCTTTTCCGTAGCAATCATTCGCGGTTGGGTTTTCCGCCGACGTGCTGCACGAACCAGGTCTCACGACCTCTGCAAGGCAGGCTCGGCGACAAGGTCAACCTATCCGAGGTGGCCGGAACAGCTTGTTCTGAAGAGGCGTAGGCGGAGCCTGCAATCCGCGTTGGATGCCGTGGATCGACGCCGAACCGGAGGAGGAAAGCTGGACAAAGGCAATCGCCGGCAGGGCAAGTGCGAAGGAACAGCAGCCTATGGCGTGCAAGGGTTCTTTGGCACAATCTTCCTGGTGGTCGTGGTGAAGGTCGATCGCGGTGACGTTCGCGGATGTCGAAATACCTGCTGCGCTCACCTGCGGCGAGGAAAGAGCAAGAACGACTGTCGCGAACAGGATGGGCAAAAGCCCTCGAACGAACCTGAGGATCAACATTCTCTTCCGTCGGGATCGATGCCCCACCGCACCCATACTTATCCGGAAATCCGGCGACAATGGGAAGTACCGGTAACTCCGGCGTCACCGGTTTCCTGTTGCATCTTCATGACGATCAGAGACGGTCCCGGATGGCCTGCATCTGCTCGATCTCCTGGCGCTGGGCCTCGATGATCTCGCCGCAAAGCTGAAGCAGTTCCTGGTCTGAGATATCTGCCTCACGGCACATCAGGATGGCGCCAGAGTGGTGCGGGATCATGGAATCGATGAACTGGCGGTCGTCGATGAAGCCTTGGGCGCGCGTCGCCCAGAAAGACAGCAACGTCAGCAGCAAGAAGGCTGCGTAGAGCGCGAGGTTCATGCGCTTGTTCGAAAACATGCCCGGCATCGTGGCGAGCATGAAGATGCCCATTGGGGCCCACATCGTAACCGCCATATAGAACATGTTGAGGTTGTTCCTGAAATCGTGCCAACCGTCGATCATTGAGAACATGACAACGTACATCACGATCAGCCCCAGAATCATATTGATCCAGAACATCAGGTAGGGGCGGCCGTGGCCTCCATGATCGTGCTGTCCATGACCCGGGGCATGGTGGTCCGAGCCGGAGTGTTGGGCGTGGTCGCTCATAGTCATCTCCTTTTTTGCCGACGCAGCCTTGAGGGGTGCGCAGCATCCAGAACGCATTTATGTTAGTCGTCGTCAAAGTCCTCAGGGATGAGATTGTGCTCCTCCCAGAGCTCACGCGGTATCTCCTCGCCGAGCCGATACCGAAAGTGTTGAATGCTCTCGAGATCTTCGCCTGGCACACACTCGAACTCAATGTGATACCACTCCCGTGCGATGCGGATGGCGCCACCTGTTGCTTCGAGCTGCCCTTCCGCAAAAGTCGTTGGACCAAACGAGGATGGATCAAGCGAATCTGGTTCCGGGCCCGATCGGTCCATGCGAACCTGCTCCAAAGCCTCTATGTTGCAGAGCTGGGTGACCCGTTCTTCGGGAGCCAGAAGCGGCAGTGTCTTGCGAACCTCCTCGCTGCCATTCTCTTTAAGAATGCGGGCTGTGAACAGCTCCTCCGCTTCAACGAAACCGTCGTTCGAAGCCTCGTCAGCTTTATCTTCCGGAACATCTGACAATTGCGGCGCGATCACCGCCGGGGCGCCGGTCGCAGGGCTCATCAGATCGGACGAAATCTCCGCGGGATACAGTTCCGGCGCCACCGGTTCGACATCCTGCGTTTGTGGACTTGGCGGTGTCTCGACGACATCAGCTTCGCTTACCAGTTCGACTTCCACGACGCGAAATCGAGCTGGTACCAGAGGCCGTGTCGACAGGAACTGAAGGGCAGCTCCAATCGCTAACGCGTGGGCTAACCCAGACACAAGGAGAACGAGAAGCTCTTGGGAGCTGCGTGTTCGCCACCTTGCCTCTTCGAAACTGGCGTGGCCTTCGAAAGCGATTGACGGGAATGCCATATGTTCGCTCACAGCAAAGGCTTCTCTCGACCGCAAATGCCTGTCCGTCTCGGGGGCGATAAGGTTAACCTGTGTTCCGAGGGTAAGGGTTGCAACAGTGGTAAGGTCAAGGTCGCGCCTATACCAAACGTCATTTAGTGCGAGCTCCGCGCCATAGGCTGGTCAAGAACTCGGAACAGTCTGCCAAACTCCGCCGTCGCAATGGGCGGAGGCCGGTCGCCCGGCCTCCTTCAAAATCAGTTTGCGGGTTCGATCTTGACCACAGTGATCTTGCCATTGACGCGGTCGGCCTCGAATACGACCCGGTCACCTGGCGCAAAGGACTTGAGCTGAGCAGGGTCGGCCATGGTGAACACCATGGTCATGCCATCCATCCCAAGGTTGGTAATCGCTTCGTGCTTGAGGGTGATCTTTCCCTGAGCTTCGTTGATCTTCTTCACTTCCCCCTGGACCGGGACCGTGGCTGCCATGGCGGAGGCGGGAAGAAGGGCGATGAAGGCGGCGAGGATGAGTTTACGCATGGATTAGCTCCTGGTTCTACGATTATTGGACGATGATGGTGCCGAACATGCCGGACTCGCGATGTCCGGGAATGAGGCAGGAGAAGTCGAACTCGCCGGCAGTGGTGAATTTCCAGACGATCTCGCCAACCTTCTTTGGAGCGACGCGCGCAGCATTGGCGTCGTCGTGTTCCATGTCGGGGTTCTTGGCCATCTCGATGCCGTGCTTGAGATTGGATTCGAGATCGGCAAAGACCAGTTCGTGATCGAGCTCGCCAGTGTTGCGGATAACGAACTTGACCTGCTCGCCGGCCTTGATCTTGATCTGGTTGGGAACAAAGGCCATGCCTTCGTTCGTTTCGCGCATGGCGATCAGAACCATCCTGGCAGGCTTCGACGGGTCGCCGGGCTCACCGTAGACCAGGGCCTCGCCGTGATCGTGACCAGAATCGGCCAGGGCCGGATTTCCGGCGGCCAGCAGCGCCATGACGGCAAGTATGAGGTATTTTTTCATGTGCATCTCTGTGCTTAGTGGTTGGTGTGGTCAGCGCCAGGTTTGACCACCTGGACTTCTGTCGTTGTCGATGCATCGAACTGCGGTGAGGCCGCTCGCTCGATCGCCTGGGATTCGCCTGTCCATTCGTAGGAGACGGTCCCGGCCGGGTGCTCGAACCAACCTGGATCTGAGTAGTCGTGGGTGGCGATGCCCTCGCGCACCTTCACGACGGAAAACATCCCGCCCATTTCCACGGCGCCGAACTGGGCCCAGCCAGTCATCATCGGCAGCGTGTTGTCGGGGATCATCATTTCCATCTCGCCCATCTCGGCCATGCCGGAAGCGCCCATGGACATGTAATCGGGCACGAGTGCCTGGATCTTTTCAGTGAGCACATCGCGATCGGCGCCGATCCAGGTTCGAACGTCGTGGCCCATGGCGTTCATGGTGTGGTGGGATTTATGGCAATGGATGGCCCAGTCTCCCGGCTCGTCGGCGACGAAGTCGAAGGCACGCATCTGTCCGACGGCGCAATCGATCGTGACTTCGGGCCAGGCGGCTTCTTCCGGTACCCACCCTCCATCGGTGCAGGACACTTTGAAGTCGTAGCCATGCATGTGGATCGGATGATTGGTCATCGTCAGGTTACCGAACCTGATGCGGACCTTGTCCCCTTTTGCGACCACAAGCGGGTCGATGCCGGGAAAGGCCCGGCTGTTCCATGTCCAGAGGTTGAAGTCGGTCATGGTATTGACCTTGGGCAGGTAAGCGCCAGGCTCGATGTCGTAAGCATTGAGCAGGAACACGAAATCGCGGTCGACCCGACGGAATGCTGGATCCCTCGGATGGACGACGAAAAAGCCCATCATGCCCATGGCCATCTGGACCATCTCGTCGGCGTGCGGGTGGTACATGAAGGTCCCGCTCTTGCGCAGCTGGAACTCGTAGACAAAGGTTTTACCGGGGGGAATATGTGGTTGCGTGAGGCCCCCTACCCCATCCATGCCGCTGGGCAGCAATTGGCCATGCCAATGGATGGTTGTGTGCTCGGGCAGTTTGTTGGTGACGAAAATGCGGACAAAGTCGCCCTCGACCGCTTCGATCGTTGGCCCGGGCGATTGACCGTTGTAGCCCCAGAGATGCGCAACCATGCCCGGTGCGATCTCCCGAACGACGGGCTCGGCCACGAGGTGGTATTCCTTCCAGTTGCCTTTGATACGGGGTGGAAGGGTCCAGCCGTTTAGGGTGACGACGGGATTGTAATCGGGTCCGCTGGTGGGAACGAGCGGGGGCTGCATGACGGCTTCCGTCATGGTCGCAGCTTCAGGAATGGAGGCGGCCTGGGTGCGGCCGGATACAAATCCTGCGCCGAGCAAAGCCGCCCCGGATGCGCCCAGGAATGAGCGACGGGAGAAGGTCATGATTGTGGGCTTTCCATGATCAGCGTTCTTCTTCGGAATTGCCTGCGTCTTCAGAGCCACCGATGAGGGCAGCCTGGAAGTCGACGGCGGCGAGGAAGAAGTCGCGTTTGGCCTCGATGGCGGCGACATTGCTGTCGATGCTTTCGCTGGCCGTGGTGAGCAGATCAAAAACGTCTGTGATCATGCCGCTATATTCGAGCATTGCCTGCTCATCGATCGTGGCGCGCAGGGGCAGAATGCGGTTTCGGTACTGCCACGAGATATCGTAGGTCGATCGATAGGCGATATATGCGGACCGAACTTCCGAGCGGATGTCGATGGCCTTAGCCGCTAGGAGGTTTACCGCCTGCATGTACTGTTCGGTGGACCGCCGCACACCTGTCCCGCCCAGATCGAAGATGGGGATTTCCATCTCGATCTCAAAACCGAACGTATCTTTGGTGGACGTGCCTTCTTCGGTGGTTTCGACCGTGGTATTTGCCATGCCCGCGAGGTCGAGGGCGGTGACGTACCGCGTGGCGTTCGTCAGACCGAGGGATTTCTCCATGGCCTCAAGCTCCAGGCGAGCAACCATCAAGTCCACACGGCGCGTGATCGCGTCGGCCTCGAGGCGTTCCGAACTGGGCACCGTGTCGGGGAGTTGAGGCAGCTGGCCGGGTAGCTTGAAGTTTAGTTCGGTGCCCCATAGCCCGAGCAACCGGGTCAGGGTTTCGCGATCGATGCCCGCTTCCATTTTGGCTTCCGCCAGTTCGGCGGAGACTTCCGCGTAGAAGGCACCGGCGCGCGCCTGCTCGAGCTTGGTGGCGGCGCCGGTTTCGCCAAGTTTGATAGTAAGGTCGGCTGCCGCCTCCGCCGTGCTTTGACCCTTTTCGAGCAGCGCCACCAGTTGGCGGGAGGCAACGGCGTTATAGTAGGCCCGCCGGGTTTCGGCAGTCAGGCGGAACGTGGCATCGACGGCTCGGAAGCTTGCGGCCTTGAATTCGGCTTCTGCAGCGGCCTTCCGAGCCGGCAGCGTAAACAGGGAGAGGATGCTGCCGACAAGACGCCGTTCGATTTCGAACTCGCCGCTGCCGATCAGCTTGCCAATCGAGAAGCTCGGGTTGATCGGAAGGCTGGCTTCGACATAATCCGCCTCGGAAATGCCTAAGGCATTGTATTCAGCCTGTAGGCCCCTGTTTTTGAGCAAGGCAATCTGAACGGCGCTGTCCGCGGTCAAGGGCTTGGCAAGCAAGGCCTCGACCTGAGCCATGGCGGAAATCTCGTCAGCGGCAGTAACGATCTTGGCCGCTGTCTGACCAAGTTCCTGCCCCACGCGGGTGGAAACCTCCGTCATTCCGCCATCAGGGGAAAACGTCGCGCAACCGGCGAGGACAAGAACTGATGCGCCCGCCAGAAAAATCCGAACGATTCCCGTGACCGACAGTTTGGTCGCGACAGCTTGAGCAACGAGCGTCGTCATTGCGCACCCGCCTGCGGGCCGACCGCCTGGTTGCTTTCTATCCAAGGCTTTGGCTCGACGGGGACGAAGTGGCGCGTGCCGGCCGTCACCGGAATATAACGGAGATACGGTACTGGGGCGTTGGGGTCAGCAGGACTGAAGCCCGCTCGCTGTACCGGCATCGCCGAACACGCGGACAGGCTGGCGGCTGCTGCCACCAGAGCGAAAAATTTCATGGTGATCCTCTGGATCAAGGCAAGTCGGCCACCCTCGAGAGAGGGCGACATGTGACAGGCTTCAGCAGGCGCAAAGGGCCGCCGAAGCGATCGAAGGCACACAATCTCCTGACTTCAGCCGGCGTGCGAATGCAGAGCCGGAGCCATCAGCGAGAAAGCGTTTCGATCAGCCGTGAATGGTGCGAGGGGGACGTTCCAATGCCACGCCCAAAGACTGGTGCCGCTCAGGCTTCAGTCCGGAAAACGCCGCCTTGCCGATGACGACAGCGACGAGGGCATCGGGGAACGCGACCGAGAGGGCCGCATGGCAGTTCAATGCACAGCACGGCGAGCCGGCGCCGGCGTCATGGTGATCGAATGGCCCTTTTTCGGGCGACGTGGCGCACCCACCATCATGCAGTCTCGATCCCGAAGGGTGCTCGGTGTGCATGTCTGCGATGGCGATGCATGCAGCCGCTTCCGGTCCGGTTACGGGGCCAACACTCGCCATGGCAATGCCGATGTTCGTCGCGAGAAACGCAACGAGCGCAATAACGGCAACGATGGAGCGTGCAAACGGGCGCATGGGGACGGAAAATACCTGATCGGTAATGATTCGCCAGTGCCCAATTGTCACAGCCCGGTTTCTACTGGCATTTGCGCCGTTGACTTGGAGAATTTTCGGCACGCTATCCTATCCAGAAGTCGCCGGTGACCCGGGTAATCCTATCTGGCCATCCCTAGCTTTCACGAAATTCGGATCGAACAGGAAAATGAAAGAGGATCGACCCCCGGCAATGCCGGCCTGGGTGAAGTGGCTGGCAGTTCTTCTGGTGACGCTATTGCTGGCCGCAGGTCTGCTCGCTACTTTTGGCGGCGGCAATCACGGCCCAGGGCGCCACTTCACCACCGAACAGGGCTGAGCGTCACATGCTCTCGTTGCGCAAGACGGTGCTGGTGTTCCATGTAGCAACGTCGGTGGGCCTGATTGGCGCCGTATCCAGCTTTCTTCTTCTTGCAGTGGTCGGCCTTTTTGACAGCCCTACCGTTTACGGTGCTGCCGATGTCATCGCCCGCCTGGCTATCGTTCCGCTCGCGATTGCGTCGCTGGCGATCGGTCTCGTACAGGCGCTCGTTAGCCCATGGGGCATCTTCAGGCACTACTGGGTGATCGTGAAGCTGGTCACGACCGCGATCGTGCTCGGGGTGCTACTGCTGCAACTTCCTGGAATATCCACACTTACCGAGATTCCATCGACCGATATGGACCTGGCCGCAAAGGTGGCGTTAGGGCAGTCCCTCGTCCTCCATTCGGTTGGCGGGCTTGCATTTTTATTGCTGTGCCTCGTGCTTTCCGTGTTCAAGCCAAAAGGGCTAACGCCATATGGATGGCGGAAGGGGAAGAGAGCGCCTTGAGGCAATTGTGAACTGCGACATTTGCTCTTGACCTTCCCATCGTTGGAAGGACTACATACATCGACAGTCAAGAATAGGACTGTCCCCATGTCTGCAACAGCTGAACCAATCACGTTGCCCGCAACATCGGCAGGCATCGATCTGCCCATCGAAGGCATGACTTGCGCCTCGTGTGTTGGACGCGTCGAAAAGGCCATACGTGCCCTCCCCACAGTCGAAGCCGCCAACGTCAATCTGGCGACCGAAAAAGCGACCGTCAAATTTGCCGGTGAGGCTGACCTCGCCAGTGTGATCCAGGCCATCAAGAAGGCAGGGTACGAAACGCGCACCGAAACCGTCGAGCTCGGCATCGAAGGAATGACCTGTGCGTCCTGTGTTTCGCGTGTGGAAAAGGCCTTACGCAAGGTGCCTGGTGTTATCGATGCTTCGGTCAACCTCGCGACCGAAAAAGCGACAATCACCTTGCCGGCAGCGACGGTGTCACGAAAGTCCCTTGAGGCTGCTGTCGACAAAGCGGGGTACGCCGTCGTGCGGACCGACGTCGCAGCCGACGCTGAGGGGGCCGAAGACCGTCGCGATGCGGAGGTCCGTCACCTGCGTAATGCCCTTGCCATAGCGGCAACGCTGACGGTCCCGCTCTTCGTCATGGAAATGGGCTCGCATTTCATCCCGGCGATCCATGATTGGATCATGATGGATTTGGGGCACGCGAACAGCCTCTATATCCAGTTCGCGTTGGCCACGGGGGTACTCTTCGGACCAGGCTTGCGTTTCTATCGCAAGGGCATTCCCGCACTCTGGCGTCTGGCACCCGACATGAACTCGCTTGTCGTTCTGGGCACGGCTGCAGCCTGGTCGTATTCGCTCGTAGCCACGTTCGCACCCGGGCTGCTGCCTAGCGGTACGGCAAATGTCTACTATGAAGCCGCCGCCGTTATCGTCACGTTGATCCTTCTCGGCCGCTTTCTCGAAGCGCAAGCCAAGGGACGCACCAGCCAGGCGATTAAGCGCCTCGTTGGACTGCAACCCAAATCGGCTCGTGTGGTCCGCGACGGTGTTGTCCTCGAACTTGCTCTCGAGAGTGTAGCTGCAGGTGACGTGCTCGACATTCGGCCGGGTGAACGCGTGCCGGTCGACGGCATCGTCATGGAAGGCGAGACCTATATCGACGAATCCATGATCACCGGAGAACCGATACCGGTGCGTAAGGCGGCCGGTTCAGAGGTGGTTGGCGGCACCATCAACAAGAACGGGTCCATCAGGTTTACCGCCACCAAGGTGGGTGCAGACACGGTGCTTTCGCAAATCATCCGCATGGTGGAAGCTGCTCAGGGCTCGAAGCTGCCCATCCAGGCGCTGGTCGATAAGGTGACTGCCTGGTTCGTCCCCGCGGTCATAGCCGCCGCACTTCTGACCTTCGCTGTCTGGCTTGTCTGGGGCCCCTCACCTGCCCTCAGTTTCGCCCTCGTGAATGCTGTCGCGGTTCTCATTATCGCGTGCCCCTGCGCCATGGGGCTTGCAACGCCGACCTCGATCATGGTCGGTACTGGCCGGGCTGCGGAAATGGGTATTCTCTTCCGCAAGGGAGAGGCGTTGCAGACGCTGCGATCGGCTGACGTCGTGGCGTTCGACAAAACCGGAACCCTGACAAAGGGAAAGCCGGAACTGACGGACTTGGTCACAACAGACGAGTTCAACGAGGCGGACGTCTTGCGACTGGTCGCAAGCCTTGAAGCCAAGTCCGAACATCCCATCGGCGAGGCTATCGTAAATGCCGCTCGCGATCGAGGTCTGGTCGACGCGGTTGTTTCCGAGTTCGAGGCAGAGCCAGGTTTCGGCGTGTCTGGAATTGTAGAGGGTCATTCGGTCCTCGTCGGCGCCGACCGGGCACTGACCAAGGCGGGTATCGACGTTGGCGCTTTCGCAACAGCCGCGAAGCAACTGGGCGACGGCGGCAAAAGTCCGCTTTATGCAGCGGTCGATGGACGCCTTGCCGCCATCATCGCAGTGTCTGATCCCGTCAAGGAGACGTCAGCCGCTACCGTCAAGGCTCTACATGACCTCGGTCTGCGCGTGGCCATGATTACGGGCGACAATGCGCGGACCGCCAATGCTGTCGCCGCCGCCCTCGGCATCGACGAAGTGGTTGCCGAAGTGTTGCCCGATGGCAAAGTCAAGGCGATCAAAGGCCTCAAGCGTGACGATCGCAAAGTCGCTTTCGTCGGTGACGGTATCAATGACGCACCTGCCCTGGCTGAGGCGGATGTCGGCCTTGCGGTGGGCACCGGCACCGATATCGCGATCGAGAGCGCCGACGTCGTACTCATGTCGGGCGATCTTATAGGTATCGTCAACGCCATAGCGATCTCTCGCGCCACGATCGGAAACATCAAGCAGAACCTGTTCTGGGCCTTCGCTTACAACGTGATCCTGATCCCGGTAGCCGCCGGCGTTCTCTTCCCGATCAACGGAATGCTGCTCTCTCCGATCCTGGCAGCCGGAGCGATGGCATTAAGCAGCGTCTTCGTGCTCGGAAATGCCCTGCGCCTACGCCGGTTCGCGGCGCCGGTTCAGCCACGGGAACCGGGTCGCCAGATCACCTTAGCGAACACACTCGAACTCAAGGGGTCCGCATCATGAACATCGGTCAAGCATCCAAAGCAAGCGGGGTTTCGAGCAAGATGATCCGCTACTACGAGTCTATCGGTCTCATCACGGCGCCGGTGAGGACCGAGTCCGGCTATAGGGTCTATTCGGAAAACGATATCCATGCGCTCCGCTTCATCAGCCGGGCTCGGGACCTGGGCTTTTCCATTGAACAGATGGGTGACCTCCTCGCGCTTTGGCGAGACCGGTCGCGCGCCAGCGCAGACGTCAAGGCCATCGCGCTCGATCACGTTCGCCTTCTCGACGAGAAAGCCAGGGCAATTCAGGCCATGAGCGATACGCTTCGGAACCTGGCGGCGCACTGCCATGGCGACGATCGCCCGGACTGCCCGATCCTCGAAGGGTTCGCCCATGCTGAGCCTGACGGTCCGAAGACGCGCAAACCGCGCTTCGGCGTTACCGATGTCGCGCCCGACCGAGTTCGTGCTTAGGGGCCAAGAGGCCCCTTGACCTTACCACCGTTGAAAGCCCCATCTTCAACCAGTCAAATCCCAAAGGAGACTTCAATGTATAATTTCCAGGTGAACGACATGACCTGCGGCCATTGTGCTTCGACCGTCGAAAAAGCAGTCAAAGGCGTCGATGCCGCTGCGCAGGTCAAGATCGACGTGGCGACGCACAAGGTCGAGATCGCGAGCAGTAAGCCCGCCGAAGCCTTTGCCGCAGCCATCAGCGAAGCGGGCTACACGGGTGAACTGCAGAAATAAGCGGTGCGGCAGGCTTTGGCCTGCCGTTCGCTTTGCGCTTCGGGATCAAAAATGAAAAATCTCACTCTCGGCCTGCTCCCTTTCCTGATGGTCACTCCAGTCAGCGCTTCCAGCCACAGGCCGCCAATCGCATTGGGCGATCTGACCCACATCCATGGCGTCGTCGTGCCCGCCGGAAGCGATAACGTTCTGCTCGCTACGCACCACGGCCTCTTTTCGGTTGATCCAGCTGGCGTCGCGACCATGATTTCCCAGAGCGACGACGACTTCATGGGGTTCACCGCAAGTCGTGATGGGCAGCTCTTTGCAAGCGGCCACCCCAGCAGCGGCGGCAATATCGGTGTAGTCGGGTCTACAGGACCCGGTGCCGACTGGAGCCGGCTCTCCGATGGCGCCGGTGGGCCGGTCGATTTCCATGCGATGACCGTCAGCCCGGCCGACGAAAACACGGTCTACGGCTCATTCGGAGGAATTCAGGTCAGTAGGGACGCCGGCCGTACCTGGGAAGTATCCGGGCCGGGACCTGATGAACTGATCGATATTGCGGCCTCTTCCGGTGATGCCGGGCACCTCTATGCCGGCACTATGAAGGGCCTTTTCGAAAGCTTCGATTTCGGGCGCAATTGGCAATTGCTCGCAGCAGAGGGAAATCCGGCATCTGCGGTCGAGATCTCACCGGACGGAACGCTCTTCGTTTTCGTTGCGGGCCAAGGCCTCCAGCGGCTCGAAGACGACAACCTCGTTACAGTTGCCGACGTCACCAATCGCGTCCTGCTGCATATCGGCTTTGACCCCGACGATGCCGGAAGGGTAATGGCGGTCGATACCGAAAGTGAGGTAATTGCCAGCACGGATGGTGGAAAATCTTGGTCACCCTTCGCACCATAGCGCTTCTGATGATCGCCGGGTCGATCGCCAATAGCGCACGCGCTCAGGAGCACTTCGGGCGAGATCTCTACCTCGAACGGTGCGCCGACTGCCACGGTGCCGAACTCCAGGGGCAACCCGACTGGATGCGTAGGCTTCCCAGCGGCAGGTTGCCCGCCCCACCCCATGATGCCACGGGACATACCTGGCATCACTCGGACAAGCAGCTGCTGGGGATAATCAGAGATGGTCTCAGTGTTATCGCGCCCGGTTACGAGACTGATATGCCTTCGTTTCGGGACAGCATGACCGATGCGGAGATCGAGGCGGTTCTCGAGTACATCAAGAGTACCTGGCCGGAACGCGAACGCGACATCCAATCGCGCAGGTCCGCGGCCGATTCCGACTGACAACGGCACCGGTCTTCAACGATTGAGCGAGTTGTCACTCGGCCGGCGTCAATTCAGTCGTTGACACGGTTGCTTGCCCGCGCTGTCGGCGGTTCAGGACAACGCGCGCTACGATCAGCGCAATGGTGGGCCAGAGCATCGTATTGGCGATGTCGCGCAACGAACCGGCGATATCGAGAGACAGGTGATCGCCGTGGAAGGTGTCGAGAACCTCATTGACGAGTTCGAAGCCTAGAAGAACAAACCAAGGGATCAGACTGGTCGGTCCGCGCCTGACGAGGACAATGGCGGCGAGATAGATCGCTATGCCGAGATGGATGTGAAGAGCGTCCCGGCTGATGTCGAGCAGCACAGTCAGTTCGGTCTTGATGTCGTTCAGCATCATATCCTCCGGCACCGAACTTTAATTCGGAAAGGTTTAGCGATGCTTGATTGATTTAGGGCGGGCATTCGCCCGCCCCCTGAAAGCCCGAAAGCTTACTCGTTGGCGCCTTCGCCTTCGAGCCAGGCGATCATTTCGGCGATCTCTTTTTCTTGGGCATCTATGACCTTCTGTGCCATGTCTTTCGCCCACTGATTATCGCCATGAGCGAGTTCGGCCTTCGCCATATTGATGGCACCCTGGTGATGCGGGATCATCGAGCACACGAAGGCCACGTCGATGTCTTCGACCATCATCGAATTCATCATGGCCTTATTGGTCTCATCCATGCCGGCCATCAGATCCATATGCGCCTGGTCCATCTTGTGGTCCATGCTCATAGACATGTCGCCAGCCATGTTGACAGCGGACTTACAGATCTCGGGAAGTTCGACAGCGGCACCCGCCGGAGCAGCCATGTTGTGGCCTGCCATGGCGTCCTGAGCAAACGCAGCTCCGGTCGAGAGTGTGACGAAGGCGGTCAGAGCGAGAGAAGTCTTGAGGAAATTCATTGGTCTCATCCTAATTCGAGTTGGGTTTATTCAGGCTCGAACCATTTCCTTTGGCGGGCGATCAATGCGATGGGCGACCCACCTCGAGACGAACGATGTCAGCAGTCCCACTTGATCGGTTGTCGCCTTCGGAAAAAGCGAATTCATCGGGGCGCCTGTAATACCGGATACACAGAGCCCCATGGCGCAGCAGACTGGCATAGAATGAGAAGACGGTTGGCAGCCAACCTCGCAGGGCTGGCCAGACTGGTGGTGGTTCTCTACATGCCCATGCGTCATCGTCACGGAGGCCATGGCCCCGTGATGAAACGTCATGCTGACCAAAACCGCGACCATGATGGCCAGGATCAGCCGGGTGTGAACGCGGAAGGCGGCAAGTGTCGATTTCTGTGCCATGAAAAGGAAACTCGTCATCTGCGTCGCGGTTCCTCCATACTCTTCGACAACAGCATCAGTTGTCGTCAAGATCCAAAAGGTAGGTCGCCATATCGTCGAGATGTTGGCGGAGGAGAAATTTCGTGCCGCCGTGGACGACCTCGGCCATCGAACCGCCAAAGGCATCGCCGTCGGGCGTGATGCCGGTCCGTAAGGCCTGAACCAAGGCTTCCTTCGTGTATCCCCTCGCTGTCAGCGCTTGCGCAGTCAATGGAGGCGAAGACTGACCATCCTGCATTGAAGGGTCCCCGGCCAGGTCTTGATTTCCTGGCAACCCGCCCAAGGCATTTCGCGGAACATGGCATGCGGCACAGTGCGCAGGCCCCCACACGAGATATCTTCCCCGGTTCCACGCCGCCGATCGCGTGATGTTGGCCACGTAGGTGACGGGCTTTTCGAAGAACGTTCGCCAGATTTTGACGCCGCCGCGAATGTTGAAAGGAAACGGCACCTGGTGAACGGTTGAGGGTATGGCGGCAGGCGGAACTGCCTGGATGGACGCCCATAAGTCGGCCATATCCTGGTCTGTGAGGGTAGCGTAGAACTCATAGGGAAAGGCTGGGTAGTACGGCTCGCCTTTGGGCGAAATGCCCTGGCGAACCGCTCGGACAAACTGCTCGTATGACCACGATCCGATACCCTGCTCGGGGTCCGGCGTGATGTTGGGCGGGTAGAACGACCCAAACCTGGAAACCAAGGGAGCGCCCCCGGAAAGCGGGGCAGCCCCCGAGGCAGTGTGGCAGGTTATGCACCCGGATAGGCGTGCAAGGTAGGCGCCCCTTTTGGCATCCCCCTGCCCTTGCACGACCATTTCGGGTCCCGGAAGGGGCCAGAACTGCAGAACGAGAACGCCAACGCTCGCCGCCAGAAGCAAGGCGAGCAGGATTTTGGGAACTCTACTCATGTTTTCACCGCCGGAATGAGGCGTGACAGGACGAGCAGGTGGCTGCGATGTCGTTGTAGATCGCGCCTAACGGACGAGAAGTGGGTCCGAGATTTTCGACGGACTCGGCGCCAACCGAGGCGGTCGTTGTCATATCGACATCGATCGCTCTGTTCGGCGATAGGCCCATGAGCCAGGCGAAGTCCATCCGCTCCCATTCCGTGGGGACCGGCTTTGCCGGCGCCGGGACCGGGGCTTCCTTCGCTTCCGGCGCGGGTGCAAAAAGTATCTCGCCCGCAAGGCCAAGTTCCTCGCCCAGTACGCCAAGCTGGTCCGCATACGCGGAGAATTCCTGCCATCGCTCCCAGATTTCCGGCCGGGCTTCCGAGGGGGCTCCGACACTGCCCTCGGGAAAAAGCTCCGTCATTGCGGGCCCGGCATGCATCGCGATCATTTCGGCGGCGGCGATGACGGTTTCGGCATCCGAGGAGGTCGGCGCCTCGGCGACGGGCGCAAGGGCCTTGATCTGCTCGCTGAGCATCATCATCCCCATCATCCGTTCGCCGATGATGCCGGTTGCGCCATTGTGACCGGAGGCCACCATGGCGCCGGCGAGCAGGACCCCGCAGGCCAATGGCCCGAGGTAAATGGTATTGGATTTCATGAATGTGGTTTCCAGGTTGCTGTTTGCCCGAAGGCGGCCGGCGATACGGCTCAGCGACGCGGAGGCCTCAAATCCTTGAAATCGAAGTCTTGCAGATTTCCGACAACTACGAGCGGATAAGCGACTGTTGCTACGTGGATCGTGCAGTCGAAAGAGGGCGTTTCGGGGCCAAGAATAGGCGCGCCGCAGTGCATCGCGGCTCCGCCCTGATGATGATCCTTGATCACGGCGCTTTCGTCCGCCGTATGGCCGATGCCCGTCTCGACGGATGCGGTGTGCTGATGCTCGCCACTGCCGGCATGAGCTGCGACGGTCCCGAGCAACAGGACCATCACCACTGCCAGCATGTTGAGGAGGTTGCAGATCAGCTTCACGACGCGAATCTCTTTTGACCACCCTTTCGAGCCTGAGAATGTGATCTTTACGTGGCAGGCGTTAAAGCCATCTATACCGTATTCCAGCGACCGTCTCGGCTCCGCTCGCGAAGTGGGTCATTCACGTCATCCACACTGGATCACCCAGGCTGCACGAGAACCTCGTTCGGCGCTCACGCAGCCCAAGCAAGGCTTTCGACGGCTTCAGGTCCAAACCCCGCGGCTTTGACTACTCAATGCGGGCCGACCGCAGGCGGAGCGAGTTCCCGATCACGCTGACCGACGACAGCGCCATTGCCGCGGCCGCGATAGCCGGAGACAAAGTCAGCCCGAAGAAGGGGTAGAGTACTCCGGCGGCCACGGGAATTCCGGCGGCATTGTAGACGAAGGCGAGGAACAGGTTCTGCCGGATGTTGCCCATCGTCGCACGGGAGAGGCGACGGGCTCGCGCAATTCCCATCAGATCGCCGTTGAGCAGTGTCACGCCGGCGCTTTCCATGGCGACATCGGTGCCGGTCCCCATGGCAATCCCGACGTCGGCCGCAGCGAGGGCGGGAGCATCGTTGACCCCGTCACCGGCCATGGCGACGACCTTGCCTTCGCGCCGCAGACGTTCGACCACCTCGCTCTTGCGTTCTGGTAGGACGTCTGCCTCGACGTCCCCGATACCAAGTTTTTTGGCGACTGCCGCTGCGGTTACCGCATTATCGCCGGTCATCATGACGACGCGGATGCCTTCGGATCGCAAATTCGCAAGTGCCTCCGGTGTGGTCGGCCGGATCGGATCTGCGATGCCCAAAGCACCCGCGACTTTCCCGTCGACGGCCACGAGGACTACCGTTGCTCCATCGTTGCGAACCCGATCGGCTCGTTCCTTCCAGTCCGCATTGGGAATGCCTTCGGCTTCCAGGTATTTGGCGCTGCCGATGAAGACTTTCTTTCCTTCGACGAGACCAGTGAGGCCTTTGCCGACTGGCGAGTTCACCTCGGTCGGTTCTGTAAGCCTTAGCTTTCGGCTTTCGGCTTCGGCGACGATCGCCACGCCTAACGGATGCTCGCTCGCGCGTTCCAGACTTGCCGCGACAACCAGTACATAATCCTCGTCATGCCCATCAGCGGCGAGAATGTGCGTCAACTTGGGCTTGCCTTCGGTCAAGGTGCCGGTCTTGTCCACCACGATCGTGTCGATTTTCTCGAGTCTTTCGAGAGCTTCGGCATTTTTGACCAGAAGGCCGAGTTGGGCCCCCTTCCCCACACCGACCATGATCGACATGGGGGTCGCAAGGCCCAGAGCACACGGACACGCGATAATAAGAACTGACACCGCGGCGACCAGAGCATGCGCGAATGTCGGCTCGGGCCCCCAGATCATCCAGGCCGCAAAAGCCAGAATGGCGATCACGATGACGACCGGCACAAACCATCCGGAAACCTGGTCGGCCAGACGCTGGATTGGCGCGCGCGAACGTTGGGCCGCTGCCACCATCTGAACGATACGCGCCAGCATGGTATCACGGCCAATTCCCGTCGCTTCCATGACGAGAGCGCCCGATTGATTGATGGTGCCGGCAACGAGTTTGGAGCCCTGTGTTTTCGTTACCGGCATAGACTCGCCCGTAACCATTGACTCGTCGACTGCGCTGCGCCCCTCGATGACACCGCCATCGACGGGAACTTTCTCGCCTGGACGCACCCGTAGTCGATCGCCGACCACGACTTGATCAACGTCCACCTCTTCGTCCGACCCGTCTTCGCGTATCCTTCGAGCCCTTTTGGGAGCGAGGCCGAGCAGAGCCTTGATTGCACCCGAGGTCTTCTCGCGGGCCCGCAGTTCGAGGACCTGGCCGAGAAGGGCCAGAGCCGTGATGACGGCAGCCGCCTCAAAATAGACCGGTACTGCCCCCTCCATCGTCCGCATGCTTTCGGGGAACGTCCCAGGCAATAGCGTTGCCACCACCGAATAGATCCAGGCGACGCCGATACCCATGGCAATGAGGGTGAACATATTCAGACTGCGGTTCCTGAGCGAGGCGAAGCCGCGTTCGAAGAATGGCCAGCCAGCCCAAAGCACGGCGGGCGTGGCCAATGCGAGTTGGATCCAATTAAGTGCTTGCGGCGAAATCCAGTGATGGAGATCAACCAAATGCGCGGCCATCTCAAGGACGAACACCGGGATGGCGAGGGCACTGCCAACCCAGAAGCGCAGGGTCATGTCCCTAAGCTCGGGACTGGGGCCGGTTTCCTCGGTTGGAAGTTCGGGCTCGAGAGCCATGCCGCAAATTGGACATGCCCCGGGTTGGCTCTGTCGGATTTGCGGATGCATCGGACAGGTCCAGATGGCTCCCGCGGGCGCCTCGGCCTTGGGCGTGGCGTCGGTGACGACATATTTGACGGGATCCCCCATGAACTTTGACCGGCACCCATCCGAACAGAAGTAGTATGTGGCGCCGTGGTACGTGGCTTTGTGTTTCGCGGTCGCCGGATCGACCGTCATTCCACAGACGGGGTCTTTTACCGCCGTCGTCGATGTGGGCGACGGATTATCCGCGTTGTGTTGCGCGGTCTCGCGGGCGTGGGGATGGTGATGATCGTGACCGTTGTCGACTGCCATTTTCGACCTCCTGCTTTAACTTAGGCTGCGCCTTTCCACAGTGGCAAGGTCAAGCCCGAAAAAGCCGAAGGCGACGAATTTCTGTCCGCACGACAGGCTCAACCCTGTGCTGCCTGAACCTCTATGGTGACATGGGAAAGGTCATGGATCCCCGCAAGCTTCACCTTGTAGACATCTGCTGCCTGAGGATTGGTGGAGCGCAGCGCAATTATGGCGCCGTGATGTCCAGGCCCGAGCCGCCAGATATGCAGATCAGTGATCTCGTCGCCATCTGTCTCGATGGCCTCGCGGATTTCATCAGGGAGATCTTCACCGGCAGGCACGTAGTCCAGCAGAACACCGCCCGCATCCTTGATCAGCCCCCAAGACCAGCGCGCAATAACAAGACCTCCGACGATTCCAATAGCCGGATCCATCCAGTTCCACCCGTAGAGGCTTCCGAGCACAAGCGCTACGATGGCTAGGACTGAAGTCAACGCGTCCGCGAGCACATGCAGATATGCCGCACGGAGGTTGTTATCCGTGCCCGAACCGTGGCTGTGCGCATGGCCGTGGTGGTGGTCATGCTCGCCCCCGTGATGATGATGGGAGTGATCATCGCGGAGCAGCCAAGCACAAAGTAGGTTTACGCCGAGGCCGATGACGGCGACGATAATCGCTTGCGAGAAGTTTATCGCCACCGGATTGTAGAAGCGAAGCAGGCTCTCCCAACCAATCAGTAGAGCGATCAGCGCCAGCACCACGGCACTGGCAAACCCTGCGAGGTCGCCGAGTTTACCCGTACCGAATGTGAAGTGAGGGTTTCGGGCGTTCCTCCGGGCAAAAAGGTAAGCAAGCGCGGTGATCAACATCGCGGCAGCATGGGTGGACATATGCCACCCATCAGCCACAAGGGCCATCGAACCGAAAATCGAGCCGGCCGTAATTTCTATCACCATCATGGCGGCGGTGATGATGATCACAAGCCAAGTGCGGCTCTCGTTGCGCCTATGGTTGTCGCCTAGAAAAACATGGTCATGGGGGGTGGCGAAGCGATTGATATCAATCATTTGAGATAGGTCCCCAGGATCTCGATCAGCTCTTCGCCGCCGCGGCGCCGCTCGGTGTCCGTTTCAGGCTCTAGCACGTGATGGCGAATGTGATCGGCCATCAGCTCGGCGGTTAGGCCATTCATGGCGCCCCGTACGGATGCAACGAGCTGTAACACCTCGGTGCAGCCCAGTTCGTCATCAAGGGCACGCTCGATGGCGTCGATCTGGCCTTTCAAGCGGCGAACGCGGGCGAGCAGCTTAGGCTTATGTTGTATTGTATGTGACATAGTGTAGGGGGGTATATTATATTTTGCGTGAGATCAACGGACTAGGTGCTTGCAAGGCCCTTTGCAACTCGATAGCCAACCTGGCCAGCGATAATGGGCAACGCGATCAGAATAGGCGATGGGCCGTGCATCTGCGCCAGCTAGCGTCCGGTCAATGGTCAGCAAATAGCCGGCAGCCAGGAGGCTTATGCGGCACCGTTAACAATCTCGGCTGCGATTGCTGCATCGACCACGGCTGCGACCTCGCCGTAGAGATCGACATCATGGTCTGCAGCAGTGATCGAGATCAGCATGTCCGGCTTCAGCGCCCGTGGCACAGAATTGGGTTTGATCGATAAGGAGAGTTCTGGTCTCGTCTGCAGGACGAAAGACCCAGAATGACGACGAAAACCACGAAGACGAAGAAACCTGCCGAGCAGGTGGTCAAGGATATCCGCCGGGCAACACGGCGGCACTTTTCCGCCGAGGACAAAATCCGGATTGTCTTGGATGGCCTGCGCGGTGAGGACAGCATAGCCGAACTGTGCCGGCGCGAGGGCATTGCGCAGAGCCTTTATTACACCTGGTCCAAGGAGTTCATGGAGGCGGGCAAGCGTCGGCTGGCCGGTGATACAGCGCGAGCCGCCACAACAGATGAGGTTCGGGACCTGCGCCGGGAGGCCAGCGCGCTCAAGGAATGCGTGGCCGATCTGACCCTGGAAAACCGCCTGCTCAAAAAAAGCATGCTGGGGGATGGGGAAGACCAGGAATGAGGTATCCCGCTTCCGAAAAACTCGAGATCATCCGGCTGGTTGAGCAATCGCACCTGCCAACCAAGCAGACACTGGATCGGCTGGGCATTCCGCGCCGGACCTTCTATCGCTGGTATGATCGCTACCTCAATGGCGGTGCCGAGGCGCTGGAGGATCGATCCTCGGCACCCAGACGGGTCTGGAACCGTATTCCAGCCGATATCCACGACCAGGTCATCGAAATGGCCTTGGAGCATTCCGAGCTGAGCCCGCGGGAACTGGCGGTGCGCTTCACTGACGAAAAAGGCTATTTCATCTCGGAAGCCAGCGTTTACCGGCTCCTCAAGGCCCATGACCTGATCACAAGCCCCGCCTATGTGGTGATCAAGGCGGCCAACGCGTTCCACACCAAGACCAGCCGTCCCAACCAGATGTGGCAGACCGATTTTACTTACTTCAAGATCATCGGCTGGGGCTGGATGTATCTGTCCACGGTCCTGGACGATTACTCCCGCTACATCCTCGCCTGGAAACTGTGCTCAACCATGCGGGCACAGGACGTCACCGACACGCTGGATATGGCGCTGGCCGCATCAGGTTGTGATCAGGCCCATGTGCAGCACCGGCCGCGCCTGCTCAGCGATAATGGCCCCAGCTACATCGCACAGGATCTTGTCGATTACATCCAGGCCAATGGCATGGACCATGTGCGTGGCGCCCCAATGCATCCCCAGACACAGGGCAAGATCGAACGCTGGCATCAGACGCTCAAGAACCGCATCCTGCTCGAAAACTACTTCCTGCCCGGTGATCTCGAAAATCAGATCGAGGCCTTCGTCGAGCACTACAATCATCGGCGTTACCACGAGAGCCTCGACAATGTGACACCCGCCGACGCCTACTTCGGCAGAGCTGAAGCCATCATCAAACACCGGGAAAGGATCAAGCGCGAAACCATCCAACATCGGCGCTTGCTGCACGCCGGCATCGCCGCTTAACATCAACACGACCGAGAGCCGATCTCTCCACTAGTCGCGACACCCATCTGCGCCAAAGCATCTGACGACGGACAGGCGGCAAGAGATCCCGTGTGTGGAATGACGGTCAATCCGCTGACCGCACAGCACAAGGCGGCCTACGAAGGAACCAGCTACTATTTCTGCTCCGAAAATTGCCGAAGCAAGTTCACGGCCGAGCCGACCAAGTATCTGGGGGAAGTGAACGCCCCGACCAAAACGGCGCCGCCCGGCACGATCTGGACTTGCCCGATGCATCCAGAGATAAGGCGGAACGAACCCGGCTCTTGCCCAATCTGCGGAATGGCCCTTGAGCCGGAACTACCCACAGCAGAGACTGGGCCCAGCCCGGAGCTGCAGGACATGACGCGACGGTTCTGGGTGGGCTCGGCCTTGGCGCTACCGGTGTTCGTCCTGGAGATGACGGCGCATGTGATCGACCTGCACCATTGGGTGTCTGGGCAAACGCTCAACTGGATACAGCTGGTGCTGGCAACACCGGTTGTCCTCTGGGCAGGGTGGCCGTTCTTCGAACGTGGCTGGGGATCGATCCGAAACCGCAGCCTCAACATGTTCACGCTGATCGCCATGGGGATCGGCGTCGCCTGGATCTATTCGGTCGTGGCAACATTCCTTCCCGGGATATTCCCGGGCAACATGCGTGAAATGGACGGCGCCGTTCCTGTCTATTTCGAGGCCGCCGCTGTGATTACGGCGTTGGCTCTCCTCGGTCAGGTGCTGGAACTGCGGGCCAGGGAGAAGACCTCGGGTGCGATCAAGGCTCTGCTCAACTTGGCGCCAAAAACTGCCCGCCGTATTAGAGCGGATGGCTCCGACGAAGAGGTGGAGGTCGATGCGGTGGGTGTAGGTGACTGGCTGCGGGTGCGCCCGGGCGAACAGGTGCCGGTCGATGGCAAGGTCCTGGAAGGTCGTAGTGCAGTGGACGAGTCCATGGTGACGGGCGAGTCCATGCCGGTTACCAAGATGGAAGGAGCCAAGCTGGTTGCCGGAACAATCAACCAGTCTGGGGGTCTGGTCATGGAGGCGACTGGCGTTGGCCGCGACACCATGTTGGCTCGTATCGTGCAAATGGTGGCCACCGCACAGCGATCAAGGGCGCCTATCCAGCGCCTGGCGGATCAAGTCTCCGGTTGGTTTGTTCCCCTGGTGATCGGCATCGCGTTCGTGGCATTCGGCGCATGGATGATCTGGGGGCCCGAACCTCGCTTCGCCCACGCGCTTGTTGCCGCCGTGTCGGTGCTGATCATCGCCTGCCCTTGTGCCCTCGGTCTGGCTACACCCATGTCTATCATGGTGGGTGTGGGTAAGGGTGCCCAATCCGGGCTGTTGGTCAAGAATGCGGAAGCTCTGGAACGTCTGGAAAAGGTCGACACGCTGGTCGTGGACAAGACCGGCACCCTGACCGAAGGTAAGCCCAAAGTGACCCACCTTCTTCCAGCCGAAAGTTTCGATGAGCATACCCTGCTTCGTGTGGCGGCCAGCCTTGAACGCGCAAGCGAGCATCCGCTTGGTGTCGCCATCGTGGCTACCGCCCAGGAACGGGCCATTGAACTGTCTAACCCGTCAGACGTGGACTCTCCTGTGGGGAAAGGGTTGACGGGCATGGTAGACGGAAAGCGGGTGCTGATCGGCAGCGCCAAGTACCTCGCTTCCGAGGGCGTTTCGATAGACGACTGGAAGGGAAGGGCTGACAATGTCCGATCTGAGGGCGCCACGGTCGTGCTGGTGGCAATCGACGGAGAGGTTGCCGGGGGCATCGGTATCGCTGATCCGATCCGCCAAACGACAGCCGATGCACTATCGGCGCTGAGGTCGGAGAACATCCGCGTCGTCATGATGACCGGCGACAATGCTGTGACCGCAAATGCCGTTGCCCAGCGCCTCGGGATCACTGAAGTGGAGGCCGACGTGTTGCCAGAACGCAAGAGCGAAGTGGTCGAACGTCTCCGATCCCAAGGCAAGGTGGTGGCCATGGCTGGTGACGGTGTCAATGACGCACCCGCGTTAGCTGCTGCCGATTTCGGCATTGCCATGGGAACCGGAACCGATGTTGCCATGGAAAGTGCCGGGGTGACCTTGCTCAATGGGGACCTGATGGGGATTGTCCGTGCCCGCCGCCTGTCGCATGCAACGATGGGCAACATCCGCCAGAACCTGTTCTTCGCGTTTATCTACAACGCAGCCGGGGTGCCGGTTGCAGCAGGCCTCCTCTATCCGTTTTTCGGCATTACCCTATCACCAGCGATCGCTGCGGCGGCCATGGCGCTGTCCTCGGTCAGCGTGATCGCCAACTCGTTACGCCTCCGCAGCGCCAGCATTGGCTAGTTTGATGAACGTGCTCGCTGATCCTTGCGTGAATTACACGGGGAACCCACCGGAGATTTGCAGATTAGGATGCCCATGAGGTTATACAGATTGGACCATTGCGGCAGGTGGCGCATGCGGCTGATTATCGCCGTCATGCTGGCTGTAGTGTCGAGCATGACACTGCACCACAGCGCAATGGCAAGCCAGTTTTCTGTTGCTCACCATCAGCACCAAGACCAGGTTCATCACGATAACGACTGCGGAGCTTTGGCTTGCGAGCAACAGCATCACACCTTGCCCGAATGTTGCGGAATGGGTTTATGCCTGGCTGCGCTGCCTGGTCCTGCTGCTACCACCCCTCCAGACTGGAACCGATCTCCGCACCACCCGCTGGCCACGCATGTCGATGTGAATTGGCCCATTGAGCGCCTTGATCGACCTCCAAGGCATTCCTGACCCGATCGATCCCTTTCGGAAAACATTTTCAGGAATGAACAAAATGAACTTCTTCAAATCAACTGCTGTAGCCGGTCTCCTGCTTGCAGCTTCGACAGGAAACCTTCTCGCTCAGGAACACCAAGGACATGACATGGCAGGCATGGCGCCCGGCCAGATGCAGCTTCCCGATATCTGCATGACGGGCGGCGACCATCCCATGGAAGAAATGTCCATGAAACCAGAACAGATGGATGAAGCTCACATGGCCCTCATGGAGGGCATGGATGAGATGAACCGGCAAATGATGATGGGCATGATGGCCGAGGACGTCGACGTAGCGTTCATCTGCGGCATGATCCCCCATCACCAGAGCGCAGTGAACATGGCCAAGGCTGAGCTGGACCATGGCGACAACGAAGACGCCAGGGCAATGGCTCAGAAGATCATCGACTCCCAGGAGCAGGAGATCGCCGAAATGATGTCCTGGCTTGAGGAGCACGCCGCAGCCGAAGCGGCGAACTGAAGATAGAAAGCAGAAGGGGCGCTGTAGCGCCCCTTCTCAGCAAGCCATTGCACCTTAGAGTTGCTGGTCACCCTCAAAACGCATGAACAGGAACTGTTCCTTGCCCCTGAAGGCAATCACGTCGTAACGGTCGGGTGGATATCCTTCGGGTGCGCTCATTCCTGGTGAACCGAGTGGCATGCCAGCGACTGCAAGGCCCGAGACGTTCGCAGGCTTCTTTTCCAGCAGCCGGTTTATGGCGGCAGCAGGCACGTGGCCTTCAACAACATAACCTTGAACTTGGGCGGTGTGGCAGGATCGGAGTTCTGGAGGAATGCCTCTTTCGCTCTTCAGCGTTTCCATGTCTTCGACATCAGCAGACTGAACTGAAAATCCGTTTGCCCGCAGGTGGGCCATCCACCCACTGCAGCAGCCACAATAAGGATCGTTCCAGACCATCACCTCCGGGCCGCTCTCGAAGCTGAAAGCAGGGACGATCGTAAGCCCCACGGCGGCTGCACCCAGACACAGGGTCGATCTGCGGGTGAAAATCTTCATGTCCTTATTCCTTCACTGACCAGCGGTTGCGTCTTGGACGTGGCTTCCATTCATCAATGTGGCTCCTTGTCCGTGTGGGGTTCATTCAAACCAAGGTCAGGCACATCGAAAATATCCCGTTGCTCTTTGCCCGTGACGACCAACTTGCCGAGAAGTCCCCGTTCGGCCCGCGACAGAGCGTGATCCACCAGGATGAACTCCCCGGGCACCTCCAGCGTCATATCAACCACGGCGGCACTGCCGGGCGGCACGGAGATAGTGCCCACATCCAGCATCGGCGGGGTAACGAACGAGCCCAGCTGATACACGCGATCGAATATCTCTCCGATGACATGGAAGCTAGAGTCCTTGTTCGGCCCACCGACGCCGAAATAAATCCGGATGGTCTCGCCTGTCTCAGCCACCAATGCATTGTTGCCGGTCAGCGCCTCGGCAGCGCCGTTGAAGACGTAGT